>NZ_JARUXV010000044.1:21619-272484 GCF_031450975.1 Caballeronia sp. LZ065 | reverse complement strand
ATCGGGCAGGGGATCATGAGCGCTCATGTCATCGGCGAGCACGAGCGTGTGCTGACCCATCTGATGCGTGAAGTAGTAGTAGATGCCTTCCTGCTCCATCAGACGGCTGACGAAGGCGAAATCGGACTCCTGGAACTGGGTGCAGAAGCCCCAGGTGCGGTAGGTGCTGCTCAGACGATTGGTGACCGGGAAGCCATAAGCGGAGAAGACTTCCTGGATGATCTCGACGACCGTCTTCTCCTGGAAGATGCGGCAGTTGATGGAGCGCGTGAGATACCACAGCGAAGGCCGCACAGTGGCCGTATAGATATAGCTGCGCGAGGTGAGCGTCTCGCGGCCATTGAACTCGAAGCGGGTGATCTGGCCATCGAGGTAACGCAACGCGCCGACCTGCGGCTGGATCTCCAGCGTGAGCGACTTGCCGAGGGCGCTCTTGAGATCGAGCGAGGCATCGCTGGAGACGAGCTGCACCTCGAAGTCGAAGAGCGTGGAAAGGGCTTCGTTACCGGTTACGGAACGAAAACTGAGAGTACCGGCATCGAACGCACTGCAGTAAGCGGTCACAACCTGGGTCATGTCTTTCGGCTCGCTATCGATTGAGAGTCGTGGATGAAGCTTCAGCAAAGCGTGACTTGAAACTCATTGTTCTCGACGGAGATCCGTACTTCATTCAAGCTACGGTTCTCGGCCAGTGCGGCGATGATTTCGCGGCTGATCAAGGGCAGCAGGGACTGGGTGATGATCGAGTCGATCAAACGGCCGCCGGACTCCACCTCGGCGCAGCGTTCGTGGATCAGCAGGCCCACCTCGGGCGTGTGATGGAACGCGATCTCATGTTGTTCAGCGAGGCGCCGCCCGATCGTGCGCAGCCGCATCGCGATGATTTCCTCGTACACGGCCCCGGAGAGCGGATAGAACGGCACCACGGTCAGGCGGCCGAGAAACGCGGCCGTGAAGTACTCGCGCAAGGCATCGCGGATGCGCCGTTCCACCTGACTGTTCGCGGGCGCGGGCTCTTCCTGGGCAAGCCGCATGATCTCGGCGTCGCCGGCATTGGTAGTCAGGATCAGGATCGTGTTGCGGAAGTCGATGCGCCGGCCCTCGCCGTCCTCCATCCAGCCCTTGTCGAAGATCTGGTAGAAGGCTTCCTGCACATCGGGATGGGCTTTCTCCATCTCATCGAGCAGCACGACGCTGTATGGCCGCCGACGCACCGCCTCAGTGAGGATGCCGCCCTCGCCATAGCCGACATAACCCGGCGGCGCGCCCTTCAGCGTCGATACCGTGTGCGATTCCTGGAACTCGTTCATGTTGATGGAGATCAGGTTCTGCTCGCCGCCATACATCACTTCGGCGAGCGCGAGCGCCGTCTCCGTCTTGCCGACACCCGACGGACCGCACAGCAGGAACACGCCGACCGGCCGCTGCGGATCGTCCAGCGCGGCGCGCGCGTTCTGTACGCGGCGCGCGATCGCATCCATCGCGGCAGGCTGCCCGATCACGCGTCGCGCCAGCGTCTGCGGCAACGCAAGCACCGATTGCGCTTCGTTGCGCAGCATCCTGCCGGCGGGAATCCCGGTCCAGTCAGCCAGCACCGCCGCGACCGTCTCGACATCCACATCCACCTGCACGAGCGGCGAGTCGCCCTGCAGCGCGGCCAGTTCGGTGCGCAAGCGCGCGAGCGTGGCGCGCCGGTCGCCGGCTTCCGGTGTGTCGTGAGGTTCGGCGCGCAAGGCCACGATCGCTTCCACCTGTTCGCGCTGCTGCAACCAGCGCGCTTCGGATGCCGCGAGTTCCTGCTGCCGTTCGGCCAGCGCCTCGCTCAGCGCGGGCCTGATCTCGACCGGCAGGCCGATCAGCCGTTCGCGTTCCAGCGCGGCCTGTTCCGCTTCGAGCGCGCTGATGCGGCGTTGCAGATCCTCGACTGCCGGCGGCGGCGCATGCCGCCCCACGACGACGCGCGCACACGCGGTGTCCATCAGGCTGATCGCCTTGTCAGGGAGTTGCCGCGCGGGCAGATAGCGGTTCGACAGACGCACCGCCGCATCCACCGCCTGATCCAGAATCACGATGCGATGGTGCCGTTCGAGCCGGCCGACCAGCCCGCGCAGCATCGCGACGGCTTCGTCCTCGGAGGGCTCGCGCACCTGAATGGCTTCGAAACGCCGCGTCAGCGCGGGATCGCTTTCGATGTATTTCTTGTATTCGCTCCACGTGGTCGCGCCGATGGTCCGCAACTGGCCGCGTGCGAGCGCCGGCTTGAGCAGGTTGGCGGCATCGCCGGTGCCGTGCGCGCCGCCCGCGCCGATCAGCCGATGCACCTCGTCGATGAACAGCACGACCGGGCGCGTGCTGCGCTCCACCTCGCTGATGATCTGCTGCAGACGCGCCTCGAACTCGCCCTTGACGCTGGCGCCCGCCTGCAACAGTCCCATGTCGAGCGAATAGAGCGTGACGTCGCGCAGGGCGGGCGGCACGTCGCCGGCGGCGATGCGCAACGCCAGTCCTTCGGCGATGGCGGTCTTGCCGACGCCCGCTTCGCCGGTCAGCAGCGGGTTGTTCTGACGGCGGCGCATCAGCACGTCGATGACCTGGCGGATCTCCGACTCGCGGCCGGTGATCGGATCGATGCGGTCGGCGCGCGCCTGCGCCGTCATGTCCACGGCGAAGCGCTGCAACGCCGATTCGCCGGCGGCGTCGTGCGGGGCGGCCTCGGCCGCAGCGCCGTTGTCGCCGGCACTGTCTTCGGCGGAACCGGCGATGACAGCGGGAATCTCGTTCATCACGAGATCGGGGACGAGCTTGCTCCACTGCTGCGAGGTGGCGAGCAACTGATTGCGCAAGGACGGCGTCTTCAGGATGCCGGCCAGCAGGAACGCGCTGCGGATGCGCGCGCGGTCATAGGCGATCGTGCTGTAGACCCACGCGCGCTCGATGGCTTCGTCGATGAAGGCTGAGAAGTCGGCGATGGCGCTGGCGCCGCGCGGCAGGCGGTCCATGGCGACGGACAGATCATGATCGAGCCGCCCCGCCTGAGGTCGAAACGCACGATCAGGCGATGCAGGTCGCTGTCGCTTTCGGCCAGCATCTGATGCAGCCAGTGCACCAGCTCCACATAGGGATTGCCGCGCAGCTTGCACAGCGACGTGGCGCTCTCCAGCGAGCGGAACAGGAATGGATTGAGCTTGCCGTACAGGGCAGGACGATTGATGTCAGTCATGGCAGGTCACAGGCGATTCGTTTCGTGTCTGTTCGGCGCGCCGCTGGCGCGCATGATGGGCGACGATTCCGGGGCCGTACACGAGGTCGCCGGCGTCGGTGGGACTCAGCCGCTCGCCGACCCAGGTGTCCCAGCCCAGGCGCTGCTGCATGCCGACGCTCGCGCCGCGCACGTCGGCCCGCGCCAGCAGGACTCTGACGTTCCATTCCAGCTCGTCGCCGGCATAGAAACGCACCCAGTCCGCCAGCTGCATCGCCGCTTCCGTATCGGGCAGGAACTGGCGGAAGCGCTCCATCGGCAACGGCCCGATCACGATCTCGAAGCCATGCTGCGCATCCCGCACCGCACGGCCCAGCATCGCGCCCGCGCCGGACGCATTGGCGCCGAGCCTGAGCGGCAACGCGCTCTGCCGCGCCGGTTCGATGGCGATCCAGCCGGGCGTATATTCGTTCACGCGCGTCTTCACGCCGAAGTAGTCGGCGAGGATCCGGCACAGGCCTTCCGGGTTGCGCGTCTGCCTGACGAGATGCCCGGCCATGTAATAGCGCGCGTGGTCCGCCACCGCGCCGCGCCCCTTGAGCGAAGGCTGGCCGAGATGGATGAGGCTCGCGATGTAGTCGTCGAAGCGGGCATCCGCCGCGCGGTCCAGACTCGCGCACGGCTGCGCATTCGCCCAGGCCCGGTAGACCAGCGCGATCAGCCGGTGATGAAACAGGTCCGCGAAACCGGCCAGCGACGTATCGCCGTGATTGCGCGCCCGCTCGTAGGCGTATTCGGTCAGATGCAGCGGCATCGGACCGTTGGGCCCGAACAGGCCGAAGCCATACACCGAAACCTGCGCGCGCGTGTGCGAGCCCTCGCGCTGATCGCGGCGCACTTCGGCGAGCGGCGCCGGCGCGAATGCCAGCGATGGACGCTGACCGAAGCGCACCGGCTCGTCGCGTGGATGCGACGCCCGGCCGAGACGCACCGGACTGACCGCGCAGGCGTCGATCCAGCGCATCAGCTCGAACAGGTCGTACTCGTAGGGCGCGCCCGCCGCCTGCTCCAGCAGACGGTCGAGCCGCTCCTCGCGTGGCGGCGGGGCGGGGGGGCTGACGGACGGAGCCTCTTCGGTCCGGCCGTAGACCGCCTGTGTCAGGCTGTCGGCCGGCAGCCGATCCGGGGTTTCCATCGTCCGATCTCTCCTCTCTGCAAGGTTTCAATGACCAGTTCGCTGAAACTGTTCAGCGATACGTGGCGCGCGAAGAACTGGTCCAGCACGGCGCCGAACAGATGCATGTCGTACGGTTCAAAGACGGCTTCCTCGATCAGCACGGTGACGCACACGCCCCGGCCGTACATGATCGGACCTGCATGCGGCAGCGCGCGGCACACCGGTTCGACGCGCACGCTGCGGATGCCCTGAATCTGCTTCGTCAGCGCGGGATCGGCGATGTCCGCATAGAGCCCGAGCAGCTCGCGCAAGGCGGCGGCGCCCTGCGTGCCGTCGAGATCGGTGAGCGTCAGATAGTTGAGGCCGAGATGGCTGATGAGACGCCAGGTAATCTCGTTCTCCGCGATGGAGGCGCGCGGCACGCTCGGTCCCTTGAGCACCTTGATGGTCCCCGCCGGCGCCGACACCGTCAGCGTGAAGTCCGCCTTCGCGCCGAGCGGCATCAGGATGGCGAGATCGCGATTGGTACACAGCGCATCCACCGAAATGTGGCGCAGCTCGCCGTTGTACGGCGCTTCATGCTGATCGACCAGGGACACGAACACTTCGCTGCCCGCGTAGTCGCTGCGATGATGGCCGCGCTGCCGCGCGCTGGACAGGCGCGGTTCACGGCGCGTCGAGAAGTAGCAGCCCGCGTTGTTGCGCTGATGCGCATGCGGGGAATAGAACGGCAGGAACGTCTGCTCGCGGCCTTCGGGACCGCCGTGCCCCGTGACGCGATTGACGCGGTAGACCTCGTAGTCGAGCGGCCGCGAGCGGTCCACGACAATGTGATATTCATGCTGCCGCCGCGACACCGGCATGCGGTCCGTGCGCTTCGGAAACAGGTTGGCGGCGGGCGTGCAATAGAGCGCGAGGCTGCGTGCATCGACTGAGCGGTAAAGTTCTTCCGCGCGTTCGTCGAACAGCACCAGCAGTTCGCACGCCGTGCCGGCCGTGCGCAATGCGTCGTGCAATCCGCCGATGCTGAAGAACAGCAGCCGCGACGGATACGCAAAGTACTCGTGCAGGATGCGATGCCCGCTGAATGCGCGCATGTCGTCCGGCAGCAAGGCCTGGCCGGCGTCGAGTCCTTCGTGACGGATCGCATCGGCGGGCAGGCTTCGGTAGCTCGGGGTCTTGCTCGCCGGATCGCGGACCGCCGCCGCCACCACGCGGTCGCCGACCAGAAGCCTGAGCAGATGCTGCGCCTGCTGCGTCTGGCCGCCGAGGAAGAAGCTCAGCCGTTCGAGCGGCAGGTCGGCGAAGCGCGCCGCGCCGTCGGTCTCCAGGCGGATGCGCAACACGCTGCGCACGGTGCGTTGCGGGTCGAGCAGTGCGGACGGCAAGTCTTCCGGCGCGGGCTCCATGCGCACCGCTGCGATGCGGATGGGCCACAACGTGACCTCGTGCGCGGTCCTGAATTCGCAGGGCGTCTGCTCGCCCGCCGTGACGTTGGCGCGCAGGGCCGTGCCGGGAGGCAAGGTGTAGCCGCTCGCGAGATTGCCGACGTCGAGGTCGGGCGGAATCTGCACGATCGCCATGGCGGGCAACGGCGACAGATAGCCGGGATAAACCAGTTCCAGCAAGCGTTGAGAGAAGCGCGGAAACTCGGCGTCCATCTTCAGGTGGATGCGCGCGGCCAGGAAGCTGAAGCCTTCGAGCAGACGCTCGACATACGGATCGACGACTTCCGTGTCGCGCATGCCGAGGCGGCCCGCGATCTTCGGATACTCGGCGGCGAATTCCGCGCCCAGTTCGCGCAGGTAGCTCAGTTCGCGGCTGTAATAGTCGAGCAGGCGGCCGTCCATCATTCGTTCCCCGGCGCTTGCAGCACCATGTAACCGTTCTCGAGATCGACTTCCGAGCGGAACACGAACTCGAAGGGATAGGGCACGGCCCAGATCTGTCCGCGTATCTCCAGGACCAGCAGGTTGTGATGCAGCAGCGAGTCGCTGTTGTTTTCGACGCACTTCACTTGCAGACTGTCCGGAACGATGCGCGTCTCGAATGCGAGGATCGCCTCGCGGATGGTGCGTTCGATGTCGGTCCATTCGATCTCCGACATCCGCAGTCCCGCCAGCGCGCCCGTGCCGAAGTTGATGACGGATTCGCGCACGCCCGCATACGGGCCGAGATCGACGGTCGCTTCGAGGTTCGTCGTGTTGAGCAGCCAGCGCAAGTCGCGCAGCACCGATTCGCGCAGCAACGCGCGCGTCAGCATGAATGCGCCGTCCGCTTCGCGCGCTTCGTGCGGCGCGTGATCGGTCAGGCGGTCAAGCAAGACGGGCGTCAGCCTGCGTCCGGCCGGTGTGCCAGTCGGTTGCGTATGACGTGATGGCAATTTGCGCATGCTGCTCGCGGTGGTTGATGCGACTGGGTCGGGGCCTTGCGGCCGGCAAAGGGTCCAGGGTCATGACGTTGCATGCCGGGCGCATGCACCCGCCCGGCGGACCACACTCAGACTCGGTGCGTCAGGCTTCCTGGTTTTGCTTGATGTTCCACGACAGCGTGCTTGCGCTGCCGCGATTGCCCTGGTCGGTCTGCTCCCAGTACTGCTGCTGCACGTTCGCGGCCTGGAACGTGTAGGTCACGAGCACGGCATCGCCCGTACTGGCGGCGGCATGGGTGACGGACGTCACCAGCACTTCGCTGAGCGTGATGCGCTGATACTCGACCTGCGAACCGCCGGCCTTGCAGACGGAGATTTCCACCGTCGGCAAGTGCTTGCCGTTCGAGCAGTACTTCAGAATGGCGGGCGATGCCTTGTCGATCGGCGCCGTCACCTGCAGGTCGCTATAGCTAACCTTGCCGAGACCGCCGCCGCTGCCAGAGGCCATGCTGCCGGGCTGGTTCGCGCCCCACGCATAGGACTGCACGTTCGACCAGCCCTGATGATTTGCATCCTTCGATTCGCCAGTTACGCCATCCACCCGCATATACATATCTACAGCCATTTCGATTCTCCGGGATTAAATGAAACAAGGTTATCGCCACGGTGATCGTGACGAACGTTGCTACGAAGCACTGCCTTCCTTCAAAGACGGCAGCTTGGAAACCAGCCGAAGAGAAACCGTGAGCCCTTCGAGCTGATAGTGCGGGCGCAAAAAGAACTTCGCGGTGTAATAGCCTGGGTTGTCGTCGACTTCCTCGACCATGACCTCGGCGGCGGCAAGCGGCTTCTTGGCCTTGGTTTCCTGCGAGGAATTGACGGGGTCGCCATCGACATAGCTCATGATCCAGTCGTTGAGCCAGCTCTCCATGTCGCGGCGTTCCTTGAATGAACCGACCTTGTCGCGGACGATGCATTTCAAGTAATGCGCAAACCGGCAGCAGGCGAACAGATACGGAAGCCGTGCCGCCAGACGCGCGTTTTCAGTGGCGGCGTTGTCGTAGTACTCGCTCGGACTTTGCAGCGATTGCGCGCCGATGAACGCGGCCACGTCGGAGTTCTTGCGATGCACGAGCGGCATGAAGCCGTTCTTCGCCAGCTCGGCTTCGCGACGGTCGCTGATCGCGATCTCGGTGGGGCACTTGGCGTCGACGCCGCCGTCGTCGGTGGGGAAGGTATGCATTGGCAGGTTCTCCACCGCGCCGCCCGATTCCACGCCGCGAATCGACGTACACCATCCGTAGTGCTTGAACGAACGGTTGATGTTTGCAGCCATCGCGTAGGCCGAATTGATCCACATGTAGTTGCGGTGATCGACGCCGTCGGTGTTCTCTTCGAAGTCGAACTCATCCACCGGCAGCGTGTTGATGCCGTAGGGCAGGCGGCCCAGGAAGCGCGGCATGGTCAGGCCGATATAGCGCGCATCGTCCGACTCGCGCAGACCGCGCCAGGCCGCGTACTCGGTGTTCTGGAAGATCTTGGTCAGGTCGCGCGGATTCGAGAGCTCTTGCCACGAATCCATCTGCATGACCGAAGGCGAGCCCGCCGCGATGAACGGGCAATGCGCCGCCGCCGCGATCTTGGACAGCTCGCCCAGCATCTCGACATCGGGCGGGCTGTGGTCGAAATAGAAGTCGCCGACGAGTCCGCCCAGCGGCTCGCCGCCAAACTGTCCATACTCTTCTTCGTAGATCTTCCTGAACACCGGGCTCTGATCCCAGGCCACGCCCTTGTAGCGCTTGAGCGTGCGCGCCAGTTCCTTCTTCGAGATCGGCATGAAGCGGATCTTCAGCATCTCGTCGGTTTCGGTGTTGGTGACGAGGTAGTGCAAGCCGCGCCAGGCCGACTCCATGTTCTGGAAGGCCGGATGATGCAGGATCTCGTTGATCTGGTCGGACAGCTTCCGGTCGATTTCCGCGATGATGGCCTGGATGCCCTGATAGGCATCGGCGGACATCACGGCGGCGTGTTCGAGCGCCTGATGCGCGAGCGTCTTCACCGCGCTTTCGATGGCCTGATGCGCCTGGTCCGTCGCGGGCTTGAGCTCCTTGTTCAGCAGATCCCTGAAGTGATCCACCTCCATCGTCTGCGAGTGGCCGGCGTGCTCGGCGTGTCTGATGGTCGTCATGCGTTTAATCCGTCGGTGAAGTCTGCGCTGTCCATGTCGTGGCGTTCGTGAGGAGGGGACGCGCTCACGCGTCCTGTTCGCCCGGCTGCGCTTCGTCGGACGGCGCCGCGGCTTCGTCGTCCTGCGGCTTCGCGCTCCTGGCGAGCGCCTTCAGCAGTGCCGGATCGGCCAGCGCTTTTGCCAGGAGTTCTTCCGCGCCGTTCTTGCCGTCCATATACGAAAGCAGATTGGCGAGCTGGGTCCGCGCGTCCAGAAGATGACTGAGCGAATCGACATTGCGGGCAATCCGGCCCGGCGTGAAATCGTCCATGCTCTCGAAGGTCAGATCCACTTGCAGGCGGCCCTCGCCGCCCAGCTTGTTCGGGACCTGAAACGCGGCGCGCGGCTGGATGGACTTCATGCGTTCATCCAGGTTGTCGATATCCACTTCGAGGAACTTGCGCTCGCCGATCTCGGGCAACGGCTTGCGGCTGTCGCCCGCCAGGTCCGCCATCACGCCCATGACAAAGGGAATCTCGACTTTCCGCTCGCTGCCGTAGATCTCGACGTCATATTCGATCTGCACGCGCGGCGCACGATTCCTGCCGATGAATTGCTGACCGCCCTGACGCGATCGGGTCTGTTTTGCTTTCGTCACGGATTGCCTCCAGTAAGCTTGCTCGTGTGCGTGGGTTGCCGCGTGGTTGCCGCGTCGTTCAGCCTGGTTGAACCGGTGGTTCGCCTGCTTTCTGGCTGTTTGCCAGTACGTCGAGCTGCGCAATGCCGGCCGGCACCATGTCCCGGACGATCTCGTAGAAGCTCATTCCCATCAGCCGTACGGCGCGACGAATGAGGAGCGGCGCCGGGTGGCCCGGCTCGTGAAGCTCCATGTAGACGCAGGCCTTCTGCAGCAACGCGATCACGTCCGAGCGCGAGCGCAACGCGTGATGGACCCGGTCCGGCGCGTGCTCGGCTGGACGGTGGGACGGGCCGTCGGCGATGGCTTCATGCGGCGCGTCCTGGTCATCGAACGGCAGCGGCGCGTCGGCAACATGGCCGCGAAGCGGCTGCGCCGCATCGCCGATGAGGCGCAAGGGCGCTTCAACACTGCGAAAGTCGGGCACCCAGGCGTCGCCGAGTTCGCGCTGCACGGTCTGCGCGATGCGCTTCAGTGCCGCGAGAATCTCCGGGATGAGCGCGGTGAGGCTGTTCGGCGCATTCGCCGCAAGCGCAAGCTGCTGACGCAGTTCGGCTCCATCCAGATTCAGCGATGCGGCCGCCTGGGAAGCATGGCCGTCGAGAAGGGCGGCGGCATCGCGCAGGCTCAGACTGCCTTGCTTCACGCGCAGGATGGTGGCGTTGCGGATGGCGCGTCCGATGGTTTCGGGATCGCCGAGATTGCGCAGCGCATTGATGCGCATCAGCGGGTCGCTTTCGCCATCGGTCTCGACGTGCGGATGCAGCGCCTGCCAATAGCGTTCCAGCAATCCGGCGATCAGCGCAACGCCGCGCCCGTATCCGGCAAGCCCGTGCAGTTGGACCCACGCGCGTGTCAGCAGGGTGGCGACCCGCAGATCCTTGGTGCGTTTCAACAGGCCGCTCGCTCGCACTGCCACCTGATGCCAGTCCGGATTTTCAGCGGGAATGATCGTCGAGCCGAACTGCTGCTCGGTCTTGCCGACAGCGAGGCGTTCGAGATCGATGAACGCCTGATCGTAGGTCAGCTCGTCGCCGCACGGAGCCTGATCCGTGACGGGCTCGAGCAGCAAGCCGTCATGCGGATCTGCTTCAGTGTCCGGTGCGCTATCTGACGCGTTGTTCATCTTGAGCTCGACGAATAAAAGTCTGCGTCCGTCTCGACTTCCCTTCCAGCCGGTGTGGAATCAATCCACTCGAGCTGGAAGGGGCGTCATGCGATTTGAAGCATGTCGCGATCGACGTCTTGAATATGACGGCCTCGTCAGGCATTACTGAAAAGCACGTGGGATAAAAAGGGCAAACGGACGAACGTCGCCAGACAGCGCGACGGGCAACCGGGCTTCGATTTCGGAATGATTTGCGTCTGAAATGATGCGCGCATCCTGCATGCGCGCGGCACTGCTGCTTGCGCACCTGGCAGGCAGACGGGCCGCTGGCTTGCTAGTTCAGCTCGAATTCCTGCGCGGCGATCATGCCGATCCGCTGCACCTGAACTGCGTCTTCACACTCGATGGAGTGAATGCTAGACGCTGAAAACCAGCAATGGACTTATCACTGTTTTGCATGACGAGTGCGCGCTTTTATTGAATTGAATTCTGTTGCGGCAAATCGATCGTCAGCAGTAATCGTTCACGGGATAACTTACAAATCAACCAGGTGATATTACTGGAATATTCTTTGAAGCAGGGGCTTCGTCTCACACAATCATGAAAATTTCATGACCCTGTTGCCGTCAGGAGATCGGCCGCGTGATGTCGCTGATTCATCACGCGGCTCGTGCGTCGAGCTTATCGGTGACTGCCGAAGACCGCGTCGTGAAGTTGAAACGCGCCGTCGAGTTCCGGAATGGCATGGCTCGCCGCCGTGACCGCATGGTCGAGCGCAGCGTGATCCAGCGCTTCGATCACGATGAGGCCGGAAAACGCGCCTTCCTCACTGCGGCGCATCGACTTCTCCCGCGTGGAGATCGACGTCGAATCGGACTGCACGCGCATGACGCGGACCGCGACGATTCCGTCCAGCTGCGCGAGCACATCCAGGCGCTCGCCGGACAACGCGCCGGGAAGTTCATCTCCGAAGCGTGCGATCGCGATGTGACCGCCATGGCCGCGCGCATGGCCGGCTTCATGGATCAACGCACCGCCGCCGCGGCGGAAGTGCATCAACGTGGGCATGATGCGCTGGGTCCACGGCGTAGGCGCGTTGAGCCTCGTCAGATAACCCTCGCTCGACATGACTTCGGCATGGTCGAGTTCATAGAGCATCAGGTACTCGGACGGCTTGCTGTCGCGCCGCTTGAAGACGCGGCCCGAGCAGAAGCCCGGCACGCTCACGCGCTCGAATACATGTTCGCGCGTCAGCCAGTGCAGATAGTCGGTTTCGGCTTCCGGGGCGATGGTGCTCCAGATCGCCAGCAGGCCTCGATGGGATTCGTTCATCGGCTTCCTCGTTCGATTCGATGGATAAGGTGTGACTCAAAAGCTCGCCTGCTGCGCGCCGGCGTCCCGTTTGCCGAGGACGTCATCGGCGGAATCGAGGCGGTTCAGATCCACGCCGGCCGTTTCCGGACCGATCGCGATCATGCAGAAGGACAACACGTTCAACGCGGCGACCAGCGCGACGAGCGGCCACGGCGAGCCATGGCTCAGGTTCAGCAGCCACGTCGCGACCACCGGGATCGGGCCGCCGGCGAACAGGCTCGCTCCGGTGAAGGCCAATGCCGAGCCCGAATAACGGACGTTGGTCGGGAAGGCTTCCGCGAACGCCACAGGCTGAATGCCGGTCTGCACTTGCGTAAAGCCCATGAACAGGCCCATGGCAATGGCCATCGGCACGAAGCTGCGGGTGCCCAGCACGGGGAAATAGAACAACATGATGACGAGCGTCGCCGCTGAGGCAAGCATCAACGCGCGCCTGCGGCCGATGCGGTCGCTCAGCAGACCGCCGAGAATCGAGCCGGCGACGGCGCATGCGTTGGCAATCATCAGCAGCGTGAAGCCGGTTTGCTTCGGCACGCCGAGCGTGTTGGTCAGATAGCCGAGCGTGAACACGACCGCGAGATAGAACAGCGCGGTCGGCCCGCAGAAGAACAGCATCATGCGGATGATGGTCTTGTAGTGCAGGCGGAACGCATCCTTGAGGGGACTGCTGACCGACGCGACAGCGGACTGCTTCATCTGCAGGAAGGCGGGCGTCTCGGCGACGCGCAGCCGGATATAGATGCCCACGAGCACGAGCAGAAAGCTCATCACGAAGGGAATGCGCCAGCCATAGCGCGTGAAGGCATCGGCGCTCATGGTTGCGGACAACAGCAGCAGCACCGCATTGGCGAGGATCTGGCTGAGCGGCGCGCACATGCCGATCAGGCCGGAATACTTGCCGCGCCGGTCGGCGGGCGCGTGTTCCAGCGCCATCAACTGACCGCCCGTCGATTCACCGCCCAGCGCGAAGCCCTGGATGATGCGCAACAGGACGAGCAGGATCGGCGCGAGCATGCCGATCTGTGCGTAGGTCGGCAAGAGGCCCATCAGCACCGAGGTGATGCCCATCACCGAGACGGTGCCGAGCATCAGGTTGCGGCGGCCGATCTTGTCGCCGAAGTGACCGCAGATGATCGCGCCCAGCGGCCGCGCCGCCAGTCCTACGCTGAAGGTCGCCAGCGAGGCGAGCAGGGCGGAGCTGGGCTCCATCGCGGGAAAGAACAGTTTGGGCAGGACCGTGGCGGCCACCGAACCGTATAGCGTGAAGTCGAACCATTCGAGTGCGGTGCCGAATGTCGCCGCACTGACGGCGCGATTCGCCATCGAATGCTTGCCGCTTGTTGCGTGTGCTGATTCCAATTTGTCTCCTCCCGGATAATGTGCTGTTGTTGATCGTGCAGACGCGCGCATTCCTTCGCATCGGGATGCTAATTAAAATGAGAATGCAGATGCGACAGGCGAAGAACGCGCCTGATGTTATGCCGACATGCTCACTGCGTAATTGGGGCCCTGCATGGCGCGGCGAAGCATCGGCGACACGCCGCTGGCTTCGGACAGTTCAGCCGCCGTGGACATCAATGCGGGCACGAGTGCGCTCATGCGCTCTTCGGTGAGGCGCGACATCGGGCCCGCGATGATCAGGATGGCGCGCACCTCGCCGCCCGAGGTTCGCACGGGCGTCGCCATCGAGCTCATGGCCGGCAGAAACATGTCCTGCGTGGTGGCGTAGCCGTTTGCGCGCGCGGCCTCGATGAGCGGCAGCAGCGCCTTGAAGGTGGTCGGGGCGCGCGGGCCGAAGTCCGACGGCGCGCCGAAGCCTTGTCTGGACACCAGCCGCATGGCTTCTTCGTCGCTCATGCCGGCCATCCACACGATGCCGGCGGCGCTGCATGACAGCGTGACGGGCCTGCCCATCTCGGGATCGTAGCGAATGCCCTGGCGCGCGCCCTGGGCCTTGGCGACGTAGATCAGCTGCTCGCCATCGAGAATGGCGAGACGCACCAGTTCTTCCGACGTCGAGGCGAGCCGTTCAAGGATTGGCTGGGCGACATCCACGACGCCGCCCGCGCTCAGGAAGCGCAATCCGAGCGAAGGCAGTTTCATCGTGAGCATGAACTCGCCGCGCCGTTCGTCCTTGCGCACATAGTCCTGTTCCATCAGGTCCGCCAGCAGCCGATGCGCGGCGCTGACCGGGACATCGAGCGCGGTGGCCAGCTCGGAAAGCGTCCTGCCTTCCGGCGCGTTCGCCAGCTCTTCCAGTACTCGAAGGATTCGATCCGCCACCGCACTCATTGTTTACTCTCGCTCGGTCCGCCAGACGGCCTCTTTGGCCGCGTGCCCACAGTATATTGGAAGGAATTTGCATTTTGCAAAGAGTTTCCAAAACCGAGGCGTCGGGGTTTCTACGAGGGTGCGGGGTGATCGCTTTCATAAAAGGCTAGACGCGCACGCCTTCTACTTCGAACTCCTCGACCGGCCCATAGACTGCATGCGGCTTGCCGGAAACCACGGCCCAGTAACGGTCGCCATAAGACCAGTGCCACCATTCCGACGGATAGTTCACGAAGCCGGCGGCGCTCATGGCATCGCGCAGAATGGCGCGATTGTGGCTTGCTGCACGCGTGATGAAGACGCTATCGGTAAAGCAGGCGCCCGATGACTCGGCATCGTTGGCGTTGAGGACGGCGCCCATATCGACGTGTCCGCCGTCGATGCGCTGCAAGGTCAAGTCGATCGCCGCGCCGGTTGGATGACCGCCCACTTCGGGGGGCGCGACCCATTGGCTGACTTTTTCGTAGAGCGCGTCGTCCTTGAGCCAGGGATAGTCGCGCTTGAGCGCGTGGGTGTAATCGCGGAAATAGCTGCGCTGTACATCGAGGGACCGGTACGCCTCGACCACGAGCAGCCGGAGGTGCGGCGGAAGGCTCCGCGCCGCCGTGACGAGCCGCTTTGCGACGCCGAGCCGGGACCAGCAGAAGTAATCGCCATCGCGGGTAATGAGCTGGCGGCTCATATCCACGGCAATGCGCTCATGAATATCCTGCAAGTTCACGAAAGCTTCACCGCACTCCATGTATTCCATTCGTTTTATGCTTGGGTGCGCCAGTGTCAGCATTGAAGATTCCTTTAGCGTGTGTGAGTTTCTTGTGTGAATCTCCAGTCGATCATGGTTTCTTCGCGCGCCGTTCGTCAATAGCGTGATGGACGTGTGCGCTGCTCCGCGCACATAACGAAAATGAAGGGAAGCGCGACGGCCCGGGTTATCCGGGCTGTTCTCAGGCGTTTTGCCTGTGCTTTATCTGGTGGCGGCAACCACGAATGCATCCGAGCGGTCCGCCAGCGTCAGCGCGCCCAGAAGTTCGCTGTTGTTGAAGAACACGGCGCCTGTCACAGTCGCGCCCGGATACAGGCAAGGTGCGGCGCCGAACGTAATGGTGGCGTCGAGTATGTTCTTGTCGCCATGCGGGCGGGTGGTTCCGGTGAAGGTGCAGCCGCTCGGCCCAGCGCCCTTGATCGAGCCGTCCAGGCCGATCGTGAAGCTGGTCGCTTCACCGCCGCGCGTGGAGCCGGCCGCGCCCGAATAAGCGCCTGCGACTGCCGAGAGCGTGATCGGACGTTCATAGGCGAAGTCGTACACCAGGTTGAACGTGCTGCTGCTCTGCTTCGCCGCGCTCGTGTACAGCGCGCCCTGGATGCTGTTGCGGCCGTTATAGCCGGCAAGCACGGGGGTGTCGGTCATGCGGCTGCCGGTGATGTCGAAGGTGCGCGCGTTGTCGGACTGGAACGTGCCGTGAGAGGCAGTGGCCGTGCCTTGCACGAGACCGAACGTGTTGTTGGCCGTATCGACATAGACGAAGTAGAAGGCGCCGCTGTCGAGCACGGCGCCACCGATCGTATGGCCGTATGCATCGGTGCCGGAATAGAGACCTTGCGCGGCATTCGGTGCGGGTGCGGCAGGCGCGGCATCCGAGCTGCCGCCGCCGCCTCCGCCACATCCCGCCAGGACCAAGGTAAGCGCGGAGAGAGCAACGACACGTTTCATGCTGATTTCGATCGAGTGGCTTTGCCTGTTTGGCAAAGCGTTGACAGGAGGCGGTGACGCGCCGTTCTGGCGGATAACGGCAGCGCGCGGCCAAACTTGAGCGGGGGCGGGTATAGGGTTATCGATGGTTCGGCATTGCACAAAGCAAACCGGATGTCGCTATCGATAACGTTTCATTGAACAATGAGTATAGGGTGTGATGAATTCCGCATTTTGCAAGCCAATCAAAAGCGCTTATTCAGATAATGGTGATAACATTTCAACCAGTTGAGTTTTGAGAATCATGTTGAGCACATTCAGCGAAGATAGTCGTGAGAAATCGCACCGATTGGTCGGTTGGCTCAAATTTCGCCATTTGCAAATTCTGGTAACGCTTAAGGAGTGCCGCAGCCTGAATGCGGCGGCGAAGCTGCTCAACGTCACGCAGCCGGCATTGAGCAAGACGCTCGCGGAAATGGAGCAGACCTTCGGCGTTGCATTATTCGAGCGGGATTCCCGCGGCGTCGTGCCCACGCAGTACGGCCACACCGTGCTGAGAGGCGCCAAGCTCCTGCTGGATGATCTCGAGCGCTTGCGCCGCGAAACCCTGAGCGATCATCCGGATCTGCTGATCAAGATCGGCGCCGCCCCTTTCATTGCTCAAGGTTATCTGCCTGTTGTCTTTCGCGAGCTCACTCGCTCGAATTCTCAATTGCGTGTGCGGCTCAAGGAAGCCCCGGTGCCCGAATTGCTCTATCGGCTGGAGCAGGGTGAACTGGATGCGGTCATCACGACCTTCGCGCTTCCCAGTTCGGCCATGCGCTCTTTTCAGTTCAGGAAACTGTTCACCATGAATCTCGTGGTGATCGCTTCCGCAAACGATCCCTTGACGAATCTCGATGAAGTATCGTGGGACTTGCTGAGGGACAAACGCTGGATCCTGCCGCCATCGGATTCCATCATCGGCAAGGCGGTTGCCGAGATGTTCGTCCTCGATGGCTTGCCGCCGCCGGTTCCCGTCATCGAATCGCAGCACCCGTTTACGAATCTCCAGATGGTGGCGGACGATGTCGGCCTGAGCGTATTGCCCTCGCTGGCCTTGCGGAATCAGCTGACGGAAGAACAGGTGAAGGTCCTCAACATGTCACCGCGCCTGCCATCCTGGCCGGTTGCGCTGATTTATCGCCGGGGCGAGCCCGCACCCTGGCTGCCGCTGCTGCTCGACGCGCTGAACGCAGACGACTGAAGCGGGCGCCCCGCGCGGGGCGCCCTGCATGCATTACACGCCTGTCTTCATTCCCATCCCCATCGCCGGATCCGAGACGAGATCCTTGCCGTTCTCGATCCGTCCCGCGAAGCGCCGCCTGAAGGCAGCCGACGTGCTGCTTGTGACCGTGAAGTCGTACCAGTTGCCGCTGTCCGTCACCGGCCAGCTCAGTTCGCCGATGCTGTTGGCTGCCACTGTCTTGCTCCACGGCCCATCCGTGCGATAGGCGAGTGCGGCGGCGGTGAAGGTCACGGGCTGGTTGCCGCGGTTATGCAGCTTCACGCTGACCGAGGTGGCATCGCACGGCAGGTAGCACACCTGGATCTCCGGATTCGCCGCCGCGCTCACTTCGTTCAGGTTGCCGACGAACTCGCGGTGATAGCCGTTCGGACCCAGCACCCAGAGATCGTAACGGCCGTTGTCGGCGGCGGGCACGGTCCATGTTCCCGTCAACGACTTGCCCGCTTCGACCACATAGCGACGCGGCACGAGATCGAGATGATTGCGGTCGTACACATGGAACACCGCGCCGACACCGCTCGCGCTGCCGTTGGCGAATTCCAGCGCGATGGCAGCCGAACCCGCGCTGATGTGCGCCGTGGTATGCAGTTCATAGGGCAAGGCGCGCGAAGGACGCGATCCCGTGGCTTGCGCGGGCGCCGCCGATGCCGCCGTCGCCGCAGGAACGGCAATCGCCGCGGACGCGGCCTGCGAGGTGGCGAGCGTATCGGCGGAGTCTTTCGTCGTGCGCCCCGACAAGGCCGCCAACGTCCCGCTGTTCGGACTCACGAAGTCGAAGCACGACATGAGGTCCCCGCACACGGCCCGGCGATAGCTGCTGATCTGCGGCTCCGCCACGCCGAAGCGCTTCTCGAGAAACATCAGCGTCGAGGTGTGATCGAAGACCTGCGAGTTGACGAAGCCGCCGCGGCTCCATGGCGAGATCACCCACATCGGCACGCGCGGTCCGGGGCCGTACGGACGGCCGTCGATGGCGGGCTGCTTGCTCGTGGCCGGCGTGAAGTTATGGTATTCGGGCGCCATGTCCGCGTCCGACAACGTGCTGGCGCCGGCCATCGAGCCATCCGCCGCATGCGCCGGCGCGCTCGGCGGCGGCACGTGATCGAAGAAGCCGTCGTTCTCGTCGTAATTGACGAGCAACACTGTCTTGCTCCACACCTCCGGATTCGCGGTGAGGGCGTCGAGCACTTCCTGCACGTACCAGCCGCCTTGCGTCGGGCTGGACGGCCCCGGATGCTCGCTATACACCGAAGGCGGGATGATCCACGCGACAGCCGGCAGGCTGCCTTTCTGGATGTCGTCGCGGAAGGTTTCGAGGAAGCCCTGCGGCATCGTGTTGCCGAAGCCCTTGGCGAGCGGGCTCAGCGCGTCGTCGATGGAGGCATCGTAGAAAGGACCCGCTGCCGTCACGGACTGCGTGATGTCCGTGCTCGCGACATACAGCGGCCGCCGTTCCGCCGGCATCTGCTCGATGGCGGCGCGCCAGTGGCGGAAGCTCATCATCTCGTTGCAGCCGAAGTTGTCGATCAGGCTCTGATAGACCTTCCAGCTCACACCCGCCGACTGCAGACGGTCCGCGTAAGTCGTCCAGGTCCAGCCGTCGGTGGACGCGCCTACGTCGTTGCCGCCGTTGAATTCATTGTTGAGCGCCGCCACCCTGACCGGCACGTTGCCGCCCGGCGTCACGCCGTTGGGTCCGTTCGTGCCGGTCCAGTAGAACAGGCGATTGGCGATGGTGCCGGTATGCATGCCGCAGTGATACGCGTCGCATAGCGTGAAGGCATCGGCGAGCGCGCGATGGAACGGCACTTCGACGGTCTCGTAGTAACCCATCGACAAAGGTTTCTTCGAGGTGGGCCATGCTGCCATGCGGCCGTTGTCCCACGCAGATTGCGCATCGGCCCAGCTATGCGGCGTGCTGCCGGCGCGCTGTGCGTTGCCCTGGCTTTCGTCGAGATGATAGGGCAGCAGCGTGCTGGTGGCGCCGCCATTGGTATAGCTTTGATAGAACACGTTCGATGCCGTGGGCGACGGAATCGCAAAGCGGTCGCCATAGCCGCGCACGCCCTTGAAGGTGCCGAAATAGCTGTCGAACGAGCGGTTCTCGAGCATCAGCAACACGACGTGCTGCACGTCCTTGATGGTGCCGGTGACATTGTTTGCATCGATCGCGAGGGCACGGCGGATCGCGGGCGGGAAGGTCGAGAGCACGGCCGCCGATGCGACGGTGCCGAGCGACGAGCGGAGGAAGTTTCTCTTCGATGGACTGAAAGTCATGCGTTCTTGTGGGCTCGTTATGGGTGTGCTGGCGTGGCTCAGGGAGCGGGGGCGCAGTGGCTGGTCTTGCAGGTGGAAGCGTCGCTGGACGCAGGCGCATCGGAGCCTGAGTCATGCCCTCCGCAGGCTGTCAGCACGAGCGTGGCGCAAACGATTGCACTCGCGAGCAGTGGCCTGCCCGGCTTGAAAAAGCGGGTCATGTAGTAGGTCTTGGCGTCAATGGAGCGGGTTGATCGATGGACGGAACGCGCTTGTGCACAAGCTTCGTTCCGAATGAACCAGGCGCCTGATTCAGACCATCAATCTAGAGGAGTTTTCTTGCAGGAATGTGAAAGGAGCGGAAAGACTTTTCGTAAAGACGAGGTAATCAGTGGTTGTGCTGGCGCGGGGAAGCGCCAGGCGAGGGAAACAGACTTGCAACAGCTAGTGCAGCCAGGCGAAGGCGGCGAGCGCGATCATGACCGTGATCGCCCCGCCGATACGCGTGGCGATCTGCGCGAAGGGCATCAGTTCCATGCGGTTCGCGGCGGTCAGGATGGCCACGTCACCGGTGCCGCCGAGTCCGCTATGCGTTGCGTTGACGATGGCCGCCTCGACCGGATACATGCCCATGCGGCGCGCCACGAGGAAGCCGGTCAACGTCAGCGTGAGCACCGTGGACACGGCCGTCACGATGTTGACCCAATGGAACGCCGCGACGATCTCGCCCCACGGCGTCATCGCGACGCTGATCGCGAACATGAGCGGGTAGGTGACGGCGGTCGAGAAGAAGCCATACATGAAGCGCGCGCCGCCGCGCACGCGGGGCGACACGAGCTGGAAGAACTGCGCCGCGACCACGAGCACGAGCATCACCACGGGCGCGGGCCAGTCGAAGTATTGATGGCTCAGCACGCCCACCAGATACAGCGCAATAGCCGTCGCGCCCGCGGCCGCGACCGAACTGACATCGAACTCGAACGAAGGCGCGCGGGCCTCGGCGACTTCATCGTCGGCTTGCGCGAGTGTCAGGCGGCCATTGCCGGTGAGCTGCGGACGACGCGTGCCAAGATAGCTCAACAGACCCGCGCAGCAGATGGCCGCGATGTTGCCGAGCATCACTGCCGAGAGCACCTGCGCGAACAGCGGCCCTTGCTCGACGCCGAGAATCTGCGCATAGCCTGCCGAGAGCGGCAGCGCGCCTTCGCCCACGCCGCCCGCCATGATCGGCACCACGACGAGAAAGAGTGCGTGCTTCAGGTCCAGTCCGAGCACCGTGCCCACGGTCGTGCCGACGAGCGCCGCCGCCACCGACCCGGCGGCCACCGGCACGAAGATCCGCACGAAGCCCTTGACGAGCGTCTGCCGGTCCATGCTCAGCACGCTGCCGACGATGATCGCCGCAATGAACAGATAGAGGAAGTTGGACTGCTTGGTGAAGGTCGTGACGGCCTTCGCGATGGGCGCCGGCATCAGGTGATAGTAGACCAGCATCGACGGGATGAAGGCCGCGAAAATCGAGGTCGCGCCGATGTGGCGGATCCACGGAATGCGCTTGGCCAGCTCCGCGCAGGTGAAGCCGCCCACCGTGACGAGCGCGATGCCGGTCGGCAGGTCGGCGGCGAGCTTGCCGTGCGCGGTCATCGCGGCGAGCACGAGGATCAGCAGCACATAGACCGGCAGCGGCAACGCGCCGATGCGCACGTCGAACACGCGCCACCAGCGCTCTTTCAGGCCCGGGTTCTCGCGCGTGGCGACCGAGGGTGAGGCGGACTTCATCGAGGGTTCTCCGTTCATCGTGGGTCAGATGAAAATGAGCAAGGCCGCACCATACACGATCAAACCCACGGCAAAGGTCATCACGGTGAAGCCGAGCACGCGCTGCACGCCAACGCCTGCCATCGCGACCACCGGCGCGGCCCAGAACGGCTGCAACATGTTCGAGACCTGCTCGCCCATCGCGACGGCCATCGTCGTCGCCGGTACGGATGCATGCAGCGCCACGGCCGCGGGCACCACGAACGGACCCTGCACGGCCCAGTGACCGCCGCCGCTCGGAATGAAGAAGGTGACGATCAGCGAGCAGATGTAGCTCCAGAACGGCAGCGTGTGCGCGTTCGAGATCGTGATGAAGAAGTGTGAGATCACGTCGGGCAGGCCCGTGGCGTCCATCATGCCCATGATGCCGCCGTACAGCGGGTATTGAAGCATCATCGAGCCGGTCTGTTTCGCGGCGTTCTTGATGGCATCGGCATAGGCGAGCGGATAGCCATGGAAGATCACGCCGCCGATGAACATCACGAAGATCACCGCATTCACGCCCGAGAACGGAATGTGCTGAACCTGCGCCAGCACGATCAGCGCAATCCCCATCGCACCGATGAACGCACTGCCGACCCACGAATGCTCGATGGTTTGCGCAACGCTCAGCTTGCCTTCGGGGCGCTTGCGCACCGGGGCGTCGGGATGCTTGTCGGTGTCGAGCACGACGGCGTCCTCGTCGCGCGGCTTGAGCCACGTGAGCACGAAGGGCATGACGACGAGCATCACGAGCGTCGGCACGAGGTTGAAGCGCGTGAACACCGTCTCGCCGAACGGCAGGACCGCGCCCGTCAGCTTCTGCACAACGTTCATCGCGCTGCCCGGCGTCGATTGCGCCAGCGCGATGGAACTCGAAATGCCGCTGGCCCACACGACCCAGCCGGAGAAGCCGGCCGCGACGATCCACGCGAAGTCCACGCGCAGGCGCTTGGCCACTTCACGCGCGAGCAGCGCCGCGACGACCAGCCCCATGCCCCAGTTGAAGAACGAGGTCACGGCCACCAGCACGAAGGTCAGCGTGGCGGCCTGCGCGGGCGTGCGCGCGACCGACACGAGCGCCTTGAAGAGACGCTGCACCGGCGGAGCGTGCGCAAACGCATGGCCCGTGACGAGCACGAGCGTGATCTGGAACGCGAACGTGAAGATGCCGAAGAAGCCCTTGTACCAGCCGCCGATCATGCCCGGCACGGACGCATGCGGCGCGAAGATCAGCGAAAGCGCCGCGACGATCGCGGTGATCAGGATCGCGAGCACGAACGGATCGGGAATGGTGCGCTCGAAAAGCCGGATGGTGGCTTCGGTGAAGCGGGTCTTGCGCACGGGCGTCGGCGCGGCGGTGGATTTCATGCGGTGTCTCCTGTAAGTCTTGTTCTTTTTAGATTGCGAAGCCGTACAACACGGCGGGATTGGTTTCGAGAATGCGTTCCCGCGTGCTCTCGTCCTCGGCCCATTCACCGAGCAGATCGAGCAGCATGGCGTCGTCGGGCTTGTGCGTTTCGGTCACGTGCGGCCAGTCGCTGCCCCATACGAGACGTTCGGGCAAGGCATCGACCCAGGCGCGCGCCATCGGCGTGATGTCGGCGTAGCGTTGCTCCAGGCCCGCCGCCGAATCCAGATAAGGACCCGACAGCTTGATCCAGGCGCGGCCCGCGTCGGCGAGATCGCGCACGATGTCGAAGGCCGCGTGGCGCACGCCGTCAGTGAGCGGCAGACGCGCGCGATGATCGAACACCATCGTCGCGGGCAGGCTGCGCAACAGCGCTTCGTGCTCGACGATCTGTTCCGCGGTCCAATGCAACTGCACGTGCCAGCCGAGTTCGGCGACGCGTCGCGCAAGCGGCTCGACCATCTCGAAGCCAACCGCCGCATTCGCCGCCGTATAGAGCGTGAAGCGGATGCCGCGAATGCCGCCCTGGTCGAGCGCGGCGAGTTCGTCGTCGGTCACGTCCGGATGCAGCACGGCAATGCCGCGCGCATGCTCGATGCCGAGCTGGCGGATGGCATCCACGGTGACGGCGTTGTCGGTGCCGTACACGCGCGGCGTCACGATCACGACCCGCTCCGTGCCAATGCGCGCCTGCACCTTGCGGTATGCGGCGACATCGGCGTCGGCGACGAAACCTTGCGCGTCCGGCTGCTTCAGGAACGCGCGGTCATAGATGTGGATGTGGGAATCGCATTTCATCGCGGCGGGTCTCCGTTTACAGCACGGCGCGCTTCGCACGCAATGCTTCGATGTCCGTTTCGCTCAGGCCGGCTTCGCGCAGCAGCGCATCGCTGTGCTGGCCAAAGGCGGGCGCGGCGAACGGCTCGGGCAGGGGCGTCGCGCCGAAGCGCACCGGATGCCTGAAGCCGCGATAGCCGCCCAGACCCGGATGCTCGAAATGCGTGACCATTTCTTCGGCAAGGACTTGAGGATCGTCGAACATGTCTTCCACGCTGCGCGCAGCGGCGCACGGCACCGCGTCGCCGAAGCGCGCTTCCCATTCGAGCGCGCTACGTTGCGCGAGCGCCGCATGCAATTGCGGCACGATC
The DNA here is from genome assembly GCF_031450975.1 of Caballeronia sp. LZ065. Classification (NCBI taxonomy): domain Bacteria; kingdom Pseudomonadati; phylum Pseudomonadota; class Betaproteobacteria; order Burkholderiales; family Burkholderiaceae; genus Caballeronia; species Caballeronia sp. LZ065. The sequence continues at coordinate 248,470 of NZ_JARUXV010000044.1, read as the reverse complement.
TCATCGCGATGGATCGCACGCTTGCGCACGCTGTCGTAACGTTCGTCGGCGGCGAGCGCGTCGAGGCCGGTCAGCTCGCACAGCGACTTCCAGAAATGCGGCGTGTTCGCGGAGAGATAGAGATAGCCTTCGCGCGTCGGATGAATGCCCGTGATGCCGCCCGAACGCATGTCGCGGCCTACGTCCTTCGGCTCGCCGTCGGCCCAGATGAGACGCGCGGACTGCATCGTCAATGCGCTGCGCAGCAGCGACACGCCCACGTACTGTCCTTCACCGCTCTTCTCGCGTGCGAACAACGCCGACGCCACGCTCGACGCCACCAGCGCCGCCGCATAGTAATCCACCACCGAGCCGTACAGCACTTCGGGCGGCCCGTCGGCCGGGCCTTGCAGCGTGCACATGCCGGTCATCGTCTGAAGGACCTGGTCGTAGCCCGCCTTGTCCCTGTTCGGACCGGTTTCGCCATAGCCCGTGACCGCGCAATAAACGAGTCGCGGATTCACTTCGCGCAGCTGCTCGTAGGCAATGCCGAGCCGCGCCGGCACGCTCGGGCGGAAGTTATGCACGAGCACGTCGGCCTGCTTCACGAGCGCGAGCAACACGTCGAGCGCTTCCGGCTGCTTCAGGTCGAGCGCGAGGCCGCGCTTGCCCCGGTTCACGCCGAGAAACGCGCGGCTTTCCGCTTCGAGCGTCGACGGATACTTGCGCAGGTTGTCGCCCGTGGGCGGCTCGATCTTGATGACTTCCGCGCCCTGGTCGGCCAGCAGCGTGCAGCCATAGGGACCGGCGATATAGGCGCTCAGATCGAGCACGCGCACGCCGGAGAGCGGTCCGCCGCGTCCAGTGTTCTGTTCCATAAACCTTCTCCTTTCAAATTCCGGCAAGGGCGCGTTGCTCATCGGAGAGCAGGCCGAGCCGCGCGGCGTCGTTGACCAGCACGCGCGCGCGTTCGACGAACGGCGGATCGATCATCCGGCCATCGACGACATACGCGCCGACACCGTTCGCATCCGCTTCGCGCGCGGCAACGACGACCCGCACCGCGTGCGCGATGTCTTCGTCGGAAGGGCGGAAGACATCGTTCGCAATCGCGATCTGGCTCGGGTGAATGCAGCTCTTGCCGATAAAGCCGAACGCGCGTGCCAGTTGCGCCTCCGCGCGAAAACCGTCCGCGTCCTTGATGTTGGCGAAGGCGCTGTCATAGGCGAAGACATTCGCTTCGCCCGCCGCGATGCGCAGCGCGAACATCGCCTGTTCGATGGCCGCGTTCTCGCGCCGCGCAATGCCGAGCGGCTCGAACAGGTCGCCGAGCCCCAATTGCAGGCCCGCGACGCGCGGATGCGCGGCGGCCAGTTCGGCGGCGTGACGCAATGCGCGCGGCGACTCGACGTTGAGCAGCAAGCCGATCGGCGTACTCACGCCGTTGGCGCGTTCGGCCGCTTCCAGCGCGGCGGCGGCGGCCAATACGTCGTCGGCCTGTTCGGGCTTCGGCAGGTTGACGAGGGAAACGCCGTTGCGCGCGACGGCGTCGATGTCGGCGGCGAAATGCGGCGTGGACAGCGCGTTGACGCGAACAATCAACGTCTTGTCGCTCGCCAGGGCATCTCTGCTTTCGAGCAGCACGCGCAAGTCCGCGCGCGCCTGCGGCTTGCGCTCGCGCGTCACGCTGTCTTCGAGGTCGAACGAGAGGGCGTCGGCGGCGCTGGCCAGCGCCTTGGCAAAGAGTTCCGGGCGCGATGCCGGCACGAAGAGCTTGCTTCTCATGTGTCTCCCAACTGTTCTGAACTGTATTTGCTTTGCCAAACAGTCTACGCAGGCTCAGGTTTTAGATAAACTATCCGTGTCTATCTTCAAACAAAAGCAAATCTACGCAATGGAGTCCGCCTTTCTTTCAAATCTGCTGCTCGTCGTCGACACTGGCTCGATGGCGGAAGCGGCGCGGCGCGTCGGCGTGACGCCGGCGGCCATTGCGCAGCAAATGGCATCGCTCGAACGCGAACTCGGCATCACGCTGTTCGTGCGCTCGGGCCGCACGGTGATTCCGACCGAGGCAGGGCATCGCGTGATCGAGCGGGCGCGCGGCCTGGTGGCCGATATCGCGGACCTCAAGGCGCACGCGCTGGAAGGCGAGCCGACCGGTGAGCTGCGGATCGGCACCATCACGACGGCGCTGCTGAGTCTGCTGCCCGACGTGCTGGCCAACTTCGCCCGGGCCTTTCCGCGCGCCAAGGTGCTGATTCGCGCGGGCACCTCGATGGAGTTGTACGACACGCTGCAACGCGGCGATCTCGATGTCGCCATTTGTCTGCATCCTTCGTTTGCGCTGCCGAAGGCGTATGACTGGCATTTGCTGCGGGAGGAACCGCTTGTCGTGCTGGCGCCCGGACGGCTGGCTCGCGAGGACCCGCATGAATTGTTGCGGCGCGAACCGTTCGTCCGCTATGACCGAACGCTCGGCGGCGGCAAGCAGGCCGACAACTATCTGCGCGCTGCACGCATCGTGCCGCGCGAACTGTTCGAATTGAATTCGCTGATGGCCATCGCGATGATGGTCGATCGCGGACTGGGCGTCTCGCTCGTGCCGGATATCGTCTCGCCGATGACTGCCGCGCTGTCCATCGCGCGGCTTACCTTGCCGATGCAAGTGGAGCCGCGCCGCTTCGGCATGGTGTGGCAACGTTCCTCGCCGCGCGCGCGGCTGATTCAGGGCTTGCTGCGCTGCGCGGACGAGGCGGTCGCGGCGAGTGTCGCGCAGGGTTGAGCGCAGGGTTGCGAAGAATCAGCGCAGCGATGAGCCATGAAGATTCGCCGTAGGAGAACGTCTTGTCATAGAGACGTCAAGGCAGCAACAATCCGCATGCATACTTTGACTAACTATCGAATGATGCGCGGCATAATGCAGATAATCCGTTTCCGGATTGATAACTGAGCGAGCGCTATCATGAGCGAACCAAAAATAAAGCGAGACCCGGAGGGAACACGGCGGCGCATTCTGGAGGCGGCCACCGAACAGTTCACCCGGTTCGGACTGGCCGGCGCGCGAGTCGACGCCATTGCTACCGCGGCCGAAACCAATGAGCGCATGCTCTATTACTATTTTGCGAGCAAGGAAGGCTTGTACGTTTCGGTTCTCGAAACAATGTACGGGCGCTTCGGAGAGCGTGAAGTCAGTCTGGATCTGACGGGTCTGCCGCCGTCCGAGGCCGTGCGCAAGCTGGCGGAGTCCATCTGGGATCATCTGCGTGAAAACCCCCAATGGCTGAGCCTCATCAATAACGAAAATCTGCATGAAGGACGATACCTGGAGCGTTCGAGCACGCTGCGCGAAACTATCTCCCCGGTCATCGCCATCATGCGCGAGATTCTCGAGCGCGGCATGGCGTCGGGTGAGTTCCGGCCGGGCATCGATCCGCTCGACTTTTACATCACGGTGGTAGGCATGGGCTACTACGTGGTGTCGAACCGGTTCTCGATCAGTGCGTTCACCGGGCGCAACTACAGCGAGCAGCCGCGTCACGAAGCCATCGCCGCGATGCATACCGATATGCTGCTGGCCTATCTCACTTCGCACAAGAAGGCGCAATAAGCTTTGCCGGGGCGATCGCCGTCACGCCTTCTGACGTGATGAATCAGGCGACGCGATGTCGTCGCCCCAGGCCTTGGCGGCCGCCACCGCGCGCCGCCAGTCCTTCAGGTTGGCCGCCACGCATGCGGGCTGCATCGACGGGTTGAAGCGCCGGTCTTGCTGCCACTGCTGCTGCACCGTTTCAATGTCAGGCCAGAATCCCGTCGCCAATCCCGCCAGACAGGCCGCGCCGAGCGCGGTCGTCTCGATGATGCGCGGGCGCACTGCATCGATGCCGAGCAGGTCGGACTGAAACTGCATCAGCAGATCATTTGCGCAGGCGCCGCCATCCACGCGCAGTTCTTCGATGTGCATGCCCGAGTCGGCTTCCATGGCCTTGAGGACATCCGCCGATTGATACGCAATCGAATCCAGCGCCGCGCGCGCGATATGTGCCGAGGTTGTTCCGCGCGTCGCGCCGAACAGCGTGCCGCGCGCGCGGGCGCTCCAGTGCGGCGCACCGAGTCCCGCGAAAGCCGGCACGAAGTAGACGCCGTCGGAGTCCGGAACGCTGCGCGCGAGCGCCTCGACTTCGGCCGCGCTGCGGATGATGCCCAGGCCGTCGCGCAGCCATTGCACCACCGCGCCCGCGATGAAGATGCTGCCTTCCAGCGCGTAATGGACTTCGTCGCCGAGCTTCCATGCAATGGTCGTGACGAGACTGTTCTTCGATTCGATCGGCTGTGTCCCGGTGTTCATCATCAGGAAGCAGCCGGTGCCGTAAGTGTTCTTTGCCATCCCGGAACGTGTACACATCTGGCCGAACAGTGCGGCATGCTGATCGCCGGCGACTCCGGCCAGCGGCACTTCGGCGGTCAGCACGCCGGTTGCCGTGCGGCCCACGCATTCCGATGACGCACGCACGTCGGGCAGCATGTTGCGCGGGATGTCGAAGGCGTCGAGCAAGTCGTCGTCCCAGTCGAGCGTATGGATGTTGAAGAGCATCGTGCGGGACGCGTTGGTGATGTCCGTGACGTGCAGCGCGCCCTTCGTGAAATTCCAGATGAGCCAGCTGTCTACCGTGCCGAATGCGAGCTTGCCGCGCGCCGCCTGCTCGCGCGCGCCCTCGACGTTGTCGAGGATCCAGCGGATCTTGGTCGCGGCGAAATACGCGTCGATGGGCAAGCCGGTCTTCGCGCGCACCGTCGCCGACAAACCGTCCGCCCTGAGCGTGTCGCACAGGTCGGCGGTGCGGCGGTCCTGCCACACGATGGCGTTATGGATGGGCTTGCCGGTCTCCCGATCCCACACGACGGTCGTCTCGCGCTGGTTGGTGATGCCGATCGCCTCGATATCGCCGGCCTCCGCGCCGCCTCGCAACAACGCTTCGGCAGCGACGCCCGACTGGGTCGACCAGAGTTCCCACGGATCGTGTTCCACCCAGCCGGGGCGCGGATAGATCTGCGTGAACTCCTTCTGCGCCGATGACACCAGTCGCCCCTGGACGTCGAACAGCATCGCGCGCGAACTGGTGGTGCCCTGGTCGAGGCTCAGGATGAAGCGCTGTTTCATCGTCCGTCTCCGTATATTGTTCTTGGATCACGCGTGCGCTCTAGGCCGCGTGTTCCGGCGACGGTCCCGCCACGCCGGTCGCCGCTGCGTCCTGTTGGGCGAACCAGGCGTCGATACGGGCGGCGACTGTATCGCGCGAATCCGGCGCGATGTGCAAGCCCAGTTTCGAGCGGCGCCACAGGACGTCTTCCGAGATCCTGGCCCATTCGACGTCGCGCAGATAGCGCAATTCGGCTTCGTGAAGACCGAGGCCCGGCGCGAGTGACGGCCCGAGATCGTCGAGACTGCGCGCCACGCCGATGAGCGTGTCCGCGCGCGTTCCATAGGCGTGCGCGTAACGTAGCGCCAGTGACTCCGGCAGCCATGGATGACGCGATCGAAGCGCCGCGCTGAACGCGTGTATGTCCGCATGAGGCAGGTCGCCGCCCGGCAGCGGCACAGCGGCGGTCCAGGTTCGGCTGTCGTGCCGAAGCGCGCCGCACAGCGTATCCACGGCCTCCTCCGCCAGCTTCCGATACGTCGTGATCTTGCCGCCGAAGACCGAGAGCAACGGCGCTTCGCTATCGGGATGATCGGCTTCGAGCCGGTAGTCGCGCGTTACGGCGGAAGCGTTCTGCGCGTGCTCGTCCTCCAGCAGTGGACGCACGCCCGAGTAACTCCAGACAACATCCGCTGGCGCGATCTTCTGCTTGAAATAGCGGTTGATGGAGTCGCACAGATAGCGCACTTCCTCGGCGTCGATGGTCACGCGCGCCGGGTCGCCATGAAACTCCAGGTCCGTCGTGCCGATCAGCGTGAAGTCGCGCTCGTAGGGAATCGCGAAGATGATGCGCTTGTCCGGGTTCTGGAAGATGTACGCGTCAGCGTGAGAGAAGAGACGGCGCACCACGATATGACTTCCCTTCACCAGTCGCACGCGATGCTGCGGCTTCTCGCGAGTGTGGATGCCGTCGCGCAGCAGCTCGCCGACCCACGGACCCGCCGCGTTGACGATCGCACGCGCCCGCACGGTCGTTTGCGGACCGTTGCCGCCTAAGCGCGCATGCCACACGCCTTCCTGCCGCGACGCGCTGGCGAGGCGCGTTCGCGTCAGCACAGTCGCACCGCGCTCGCGTGCATCGAGGGCATTCAGCACGACAAGCCGGGCATCGTCGACCCAGCCATCGGAGTAGATGAACCCGCGCTCGATGCTGTCGACCAGCGGCGCCCCGGCCGGGTGGCGGCGCATGTCGATGCCGCTCGACCCCTGCAGCAGTTCGCGTTTTGCCAGATGATCGTAGAGAAACAGCCCGGCGCGGATCAGCCAGGCCGGGCGTAGTTCTGGCATGTGCGGCATGACGAAGCGCAGCGGCGAGATGATGTGCGGCGCCGAGCGCAGCAAGGTTTCGCGCTCCTGCAAGGCCTTGCGGACCAGGCGGAACTCGCGGTATTCAAGGTAACGCAGACCGCCGTGAATGAGCTTCGTGCTCGACGACGACGTGTGCGACGCCAGATCGTCCTGTTCGACCAGCAAGACCGAGAGCCCGCGTCCGGCAGCGTCGCGTGCGATTCCCACTCCGTTGATGCCGCCGCCCGCCACGAGCAGGTCGTAGATCAAGGCTTGCATGGTCTCTTTACTCTCAAGTGTTGTCCGGCACGAAATGGATGCGAACGAACCGAAATGTTCGTTTGCGAAAATTTATCGAATATCGGGTCAAAAGTAAAGGGGCCTGCCTGTAGGCTACATTCACGCGAAAGAAGCAAGGAAGGCGCAAAAAATAGAAGCCTGTTCAGCGTATACCCTCACCAAACTTTTCGAAAGTGAACTTTCCGTTTTCGAAAATGTTCCTTATAGTTCGGCTTGTACTTAAAAACCGGGTGCGCCCTGCGCCCGCCAAGGCAAACCACGGCACAAAGGAGACAGCGCCATGCAGGAGCGCACGCAACTCGGACAGGTGGTGTACAGGCAAGGGCCCGACTGGCCCGGCTATGCGCGGCGCGTACTGTTCTGGAACTGGTTCACGTGGCTGCTCAACTTCGCAGACCGCGGGCTCATCGGGCCGTTGCTGCCGCTCATCATCGCGGAGTTCGGCATCTCTTATGCGACGGCTGGCGGTCTCGTGTCGTTCTTCTTCGTCGGCTATCTCTCGACCTTCTTCGGCGGCCTGCTTGCTGACCGCTACGGCCGCAAGCCGATGACCGTGCTCTCCGTGTTCGGTTTCGGCGCGGCCACCTGCCTCACCGGTCTTGTCACCGGCGTCAAGTCCTTCGCCGCCGTGCGCGTGATGACCGGCATCTTCGAGGGACTCCAGTATCCTGCCGCCGCCGCCTGGGTCAGCGAGAGCTTCCCGTACAAGCAGCGCGGCCGTGCGCTGGCCATCTGGGAAACGGGCTACAGCCTCGGCACGCTGGCCGGCATCGCGGCAGCGACCGTCGTCGGCGCGCACATGGGCTGGCGCGCGGTCTGGCCGATCTGCGGCGTCATCACGTTGCTGTCGGGCGTCCTGTTCATGCGCCGTATCAAGGAGCGTCCGCGCACCGAGACGCCGGGCCACGACGAAGCCGTCGCACTGCACATCGAGAAGGGCGGCGCGCGCATCCGCGACGTCATCCGCATGCGCAACGTCTGGGTCGTCTTCGTTATGCACGGGCTCTATAACTTCACCTTCTGGATGGCCGCCACCTGGGTTCCGGCGTACGCGATCAAGGTGCATCACATGTCCTTCCTCAGCGGCGGACTGATGTCGGCGACGCTGTTCGGTGGTGTCTCGATCGGCCTCGTGCTGAGCGGCTTCCTCGCGGACCGCATCGGCCGCAAGCGCACCATCAGCCTGCTCACGCCGGTTTCGGCCATCTGTTTGTGGGGCTTTACGCAGGCGCAAAGCGCACCGATGCTGTTCACGCTGATGGTGCTCGGCGGCGTGTTCGGGGCCTACATCTCCACGGCCATTGCGCTGGTGATGGATTCAACCGATCCGCGTCTCGCCGGCATGGCCTTCGGCGTCGCGCTGTTCGGCGGCGAAGTGGGCGCGGTGCTCGGGCCGCTGTCGGGCGGTATTCTCGCGCAGGAACTCGGCTTGCAGAGCGCCATTCTCGCGCTGCCGGTCTCGCTGATCGTTGCTGCCGTGTTCGTATGGTTCGCGCATGAACCGCAACGCGACGCGCACGGCGCGCTGAAGACCAACCTGAACTCACAGACCTGAAACGGCTTCGCGACAGCGGTGCGGGGACCGACGAACCCGCGCACCTTCATTCATTTCTCGCACCGGGACCAGCATGGCAAGCAAACCGAACATCATCCTGATTCTGAACGACGACATGGGCTACTCCGACATCGGCTGCTATGGCGGAGAAATCGATACTCCGAACCTCAACCGGCTCGCCCGGAACGGCCTGCGCTATTCGCAGTTCTATAACACCGCACGTTGCAGCCCGTCGCGCGCGTCCTTGCTGACGGGGCTGCATCCGCATCAGACGGGCATCGGCGTGCTGACCTACGACTACGGTCCCGAAGGTTACGCGGGCAATCTGAACAAGCAGTGCGTGACCATTCCGGAAGTGCTGAAGACCAACGACTATCGCACCTACATGAGCGGCAAATGGCATGTGGCGAGCAGTCTCGACGAACCCACCGATACCTGGCCGATGCAGCGTGGCTTCGACGCGTTCTACGGCACGATCATCGGCGCGGGCAGCTTCTACGATCCGAACACGCTCACGCGCGGCAACACCAATATCGAGCACGAGGCGAAGGAGCAGGACGACTTCTTCTATACCGATGCCATCAGCGACGAAGCGGTCTCGTTCATCGAGCAACATGTCGCCGAACATGCCGACACGCCGTTCTTCCAGTACGTCGCGTACACGGCGCCGCATTGGCCGCTGCATGCGCATGAGGAAGACATCGCCAAGTACAAGGGCCGTTTCGACGCGGGCTGGGACGCGCTGCGCGAAGAGCGCCTGAAGCGGCTCGTCGATGACGGCATCCTGCGCGACATCTGGCGTCTCAGCGACCGCGACCCGACGCAGCCCGAATGGAGCGAAGCCGATCACAAGGCCTGGCGGCTGCGCTGCATGGAAGTGTATGCGGCGCAGATCGACCGGATGGATCAGGGCATCGGGCGCATCGTCGCGGCGCTCGAACGCACGGGGCAGCTCGACAACACTGTCATCATCTTTCTGTCGGACAACGGCGCGTGCGCCGAGGACATTCCGGAAGGCGTCACGGTCGATGATCTCGTCAACAATCTCAAGATCGCCAAATCGCACACGCGCAAGGGCGCCGAAGTCCAGTTCGGCAATAACCCGGCGCTGATGCCGGGCGGCGAAGACACGTACCAGAGCTACGGCACGGCCTGGGCGAATCTCTCGAACGCGCCGTTCCGGCTCTACAAGCACTGGATTCATGAAGGCGGCATCTCGACGCCGTTCATCGTGCACTGGCCGGACGGCATCGAGGCGAAGGGCGAGATCCGTCACTCGCCGGGCTATTTGCCCGACGTCATGGCGACGGTGCTCGACATCACTCGCACGGACTATCCGCAGCAGCATGGCGGCAACGCCATTGCGCCGCTCGAAGGTCACTCGTTGCGGGCGTCGTTCGAGGAGAAGAGTGTGGAAGCCCGTCCGCCGATGTTCTGGGAGCACGAAGGCAACGCGGCGGTGCGTATCGGACCATGGAAGCTGGTGAGGCGCTATCCGAATCCGTGGGAGCTCTACGACATGGACGCGGACCGCACGGAGTTGAACGATCTCGCGGGCCAGCATCCGGATCGCGTGAAGGACATGGCGGCGCGTTATGACGAATGGGCCGCGCGCTGCGGCGTGATTCCGCGCGAGAAGATCCTGGCGTTGATGGCGGAGCAGGACGAGCCCGCATTCTGGGAAAAGGAAGAGGACAAGTGATGGAGACGCCGGGCTTGCGCGAGGGCGGCACGAAGCGGGCGTGCTGCACGCCGCAGCGTGCTGTTCATGTGGAGTCGCCAGCGCAGGACATCGCGCGGACCGGCGAGCCTGACGCGTTGGTGCAAGTTCGCGGCGGCGAGTTCGAGATGGGCACTGATCTCGCCGAAGGTTTCGCCGACGATGGCGAAGGCCCCGCGCGCCGCGTGCGTGTGAGTGACTTCGCGCTCGAGGCGACCACCGTGACGAACGGCGAATTCAGCGCGTTCGTGCGGGCGACGGGCTACATCACCACCGCCGAGCAACTCGGCACGTCGTTCGTGTTCTATCTCCAGGTGCCGGAAGCGCGGCGCGCCGGGATGCGTCGCGTGGCGCCCGGCCTGCACTGGTGGCTGGATGTCGAAGGCGCCTGCTGGCAACGGCCCGAAGGGCCTGGCTCGCACATTCGCGACCGGGCGCGGCATCCCGTGGTGCATATGTCGTGGGACGATGCGCACGCCTACTGCGTCTGGAAAGGTGGCCGCCTGCCGACCGAAGCCGAATGGGAATTCGCCGCGCGCGGCGGTCTCGAGGGCAAGCGCTATCCATGGGGCGACGAACTCGAACCGGACGGACAGCCCCGCTGCAACATCTGGCAGGGCGATTTTCCGCTCATTACCGCGCCCGGCGGGAACGCCGGTCCGCTGCGCGTCGATGCCTTCGAGCCTAACGGCCTCGGCTTCTACAACATGTGCGGCAACGTCTGGGAATGGTGCGCAGACTGGTACACACCGGGCTATCACGTCGCGAGCAGCGCATTCGATCCGCGCTTCGATACGCCTACGGGCAAGCGCTCGATGCGCGGTGGCTCATTCCTCTGTCACGATTCGTATTGCAACCGCTATCGCGTTGCTGCGCGCAGTTCGAACGTGCCGGGGACGTCGGCGAGCAATATCGGCTTCCGGATCGCGGCGGATGGCGCACAGCGTCAACCCGCCGCCTTCGACCCCGCGAGATAGCCGTCATCCCTGCGACGCATGCATCAGCATATAGCCCGCGACCAGCACGATCACGCCGGCGAATACGCGGTTGAGCGTGCCGCGCCGATGCGCGAGGCGTCCGGCCGCGCGCGCGCCCATCCAGCCGCCGACCGTGCCGCCCAGCACGAACACCGCGGCCACGGGCCAGTCGACGTCGCCGGAAATCGAGTAGTTGATTGCAGTGGTGAGGCCAAAGCTGCCGACCGCAAACAGTGACGTGCCGATAGCCTCGACAATCTGCATCTGCGCGGCGAACATCAGTCCCGGCACGATCAGAAAGCCGCCGCCGATGCCGAAGAATCCTGACAGTCCGCCCGCGCCCAGCCCCGTGCCGCACAGTTGCGGATAGCGTCGCGAGGCGCCGGCGCGCGAGGCTTCTGCGTCAGAGGGTGTGCTGCGCAGCATCAGCACGGCCACGATGCACATGAGACCGGCGAAGTAGTCGAGCAGCCGATGACCGTCGACGAGTTTGCCCAGGCTCGAACCCAGCGCCGCGCCCAGCACGCCGCTCGCCGCGAAGGTGAAGGCCGCGTCCCAGCGCACGCGTCCGGCGCGCGCATGGGGAATCATGTTGAGATAAGCGCTTGCGGCCACGGCGAGCGCCGCCGTGCCGATGGCGGCATGCGCGTTGTGCAGGCCGACCACATAGAGCAGCAGCGGGATGGCGAGGATGGACCCGCCGCCGCCGATCATGCCGAGCATGAAACTGACGAAACCACCGCACAGCAAAGCAAGAAGGATCTGGATGAAAGACGGTTCGGGCATGCGTTCAACCCTGCCGTCGCGGTGTGGACGCGGGCTGGCCGCAGGTCAGGTTCGCGGGCACGGCCACGTCCATCATCTTCGGATAAGGCAGGTCGAGCGACGCCATGATGTGCGCATACTCGTCCTCGGTCTTGCCCGCGATGCGTGGATTCCAGCGCTGTTCCTCGCCGATGCTCGACGCGCTCATGCCCTTGTAGTCGTGCGCCGGATAGACGATCGTAGGCTCGGGCAGACGGAACAGCCGGTTGACGATCGAGTCCCACGAACGGCGCGCATCGCCGCCCTGGAAGTCGGTGCGGCCGCTGCCGCGGATTAGCAGTACGTCGCCGGTGAACACGGCGCGCGGCGCGTCGGGTTCCAGCACGAAGCTGAACGACTCGTCGGTATGGCCGGGCGTATAGAGCGCGCCCAGCGTGATGCCGTCCACGTCGATACGCTCGCCGTCGCGCACATGGCGCGTCACGCATTCGGCGCGCGTGCGTTCGCCCATGATCGTCGTGCAATGCAGCGCGTCGCGTAAATCGCCGAGCGCGGTGATGTGATCGGCGTGCGTATGCGTATCGATGGCATGCACGAGTTCCACGCCGAGTTCCTCGATCAGTTGCAGATACTGGTCGAGCCGTTCCTTCACGGGGTCGATGATCAGCGCCTCGCCGCCCGGCCGCGAGGCGAGCAGGTAGGTGTAGGTGCACGAGGCACTGTCGAAGAGTTGTCGGAAGATCATGGCGTGCTCAGTCCTTCTGTAGCGCCTGGGCGAAGCGCGCGATGAAGTCGCCGACATTCCCGAACTTTTCGAAGCCCAGCACGCTCTTCACGATGCCGTCAACTTGCGCTGCCTCCAGTCGCTCGCCCAATAGCGAACCGGCCTTCGCGCTCAGGTTGCGTTCCTGTCGCGCGAGATCCTGTTCGGGACGGCTGGTGTTGATGTGCTGTTCGAGACGCGTGCCGTCCTTCAGCAGGATCGCGACATCGGCGCTTGCGCGCGGCTGCTGCGGATTCGGCGTGATCGTCACACGCTGACGCAGCCGTCCGACCTGCGCGTCGTCGAGCGCGGCGGGGCCGTACGATGCAGCATCCACGGTGCTCCAGCCCGCGAGCGTCAGCGCGACCATCTGCGCGATGCTGAACTTCGCTTCCAGTCCGTTGGTCGGCGATGGAATGCAGCATACCGAGAGATATTGCGGCTCGACCCGGATCTCGATGCGCTCGATGTCGTCGAGACGCGCGCCCAGTCGCTCGCGCAACAGCTTGGACGCTTCGATCGAACCCTGCGTGCCATAGCACGACGCGTTGTACTTGAAGAGAATCGTGCGCGCCTGATAGTCCGGCGCAGCGGCGAGCGCGCGTGCAATCGCGTCGTTGTCGCGCGCGCTGGCATACAGCTCGATGAAACCGGCCTCGCATTCGAGCATGTCGGTCTGGCTGGTGAAACCGCGCTTTGCGAGACTCGCGGCAAGCACGCCGCTCGCGGCCGCGTGGCCCGCATGCAGCGGCTTGCACATGGTGCCGAAGGCCGCGCGCAGCCCGGCCGATTGCGTCGCGGCAATGCCGAGCGCGTGCTGCGTCTGGGCAAGCGTGAGATCGAGCAGCGTGGCGCTGGCGAGCGCCGCGCCGAACATGCCGAAGGTCGCCGTGTTGTGCCAGCCGCGCTTGTAGTGCTCCTCGCCCATGACGAGCGCGATGCGGCTCTGCATCTCCACGCCCACGACGAAAGCCGCGAGCGCGCGTTGACCGCTCAGGCCGTCGCGTTCGCAGATCGCGAGAATCGCCGACCACAGCGGCACCGACGGATGCACGCGCGAACCCAGATGCACGTCGTCAAAATCGAGCACGTGCGACGCCATGCCGTTGACCAGCGCCGCGTTGCGCACGCTGGTCCGCGCGCCGCTGCCGAGTAGCGTCGCGCGCGGCGCGGCTTCTTCCGCGCGGATCTCGGCCTCGAGCATGCCTACCGATGGGTCTGCCCACCCGGAAGTCAGCGTGCCCAGCCAGTCGAGCAGCGAGTGCTTTGCGATCTCGGTGACTTCGGCCGGCAGCGGGTCGCGAGCGCGCGCGAGACAGGTCTCGGCGAGTTCGCGTGTGAGGGGAAAGCGGGCGCTCGAAGCTTCGCTCATGAAAGGTCTCCGTGGAATGCTGTGACTGGGATGGCGGCGGGTGGCTCAGGTTCGCCGCTCGAATGCCGCCGGATTGACGAGGTTGCGCGGCGTTCCGGCCTGCCAGGCGAGCACGTCGCGAAACGCCGCATCGAAGAGCGTTTCGTAGTTTTCTTTCTGCACGTAACCGAGATGCGGCGTGCAGACGACGTTGGGCATCTGCACGAAGGCATCGCGCAGCGCGGGTTCCTCGTCGAAGACATCGAGTGCGGCGAGGCCCGGCCGCCCGCGCGCCAGCGCTTCGGCGAGCGCGCCCGGCTGCACCAGGCCCGCGCGGCTCGTGTTGACAAAGAGCGCGTCGGGCTTCATCGCCAGAAGGTGATCCAGCGTGACCATGCCGCGCGTGACGTCGTTCTGGCGCACCTGCAAGGTCAGCACGTCGGACCGGGCGAAGAGGTCGTGCGCGTCGGCGGCGAGTTCATGACCGTGCTTCGCCGCGAGCGCGAGCGACTCCGGCCGGCTCCAGACCAGAACGCGCATGCCGAAGGCCGTCGCGTAGTGCGCCAGACGCCGGCCGATGCGCCCATAACCCCAGATGCCGAGCGTGCGGTGCTCCAGCGCGACGCCGAGTCCGTGGCCGCAGGGTGTCGCGTCGTTTTCGAGGCCGCTGCGCTGCCACACGCCCGCCTTCAGATTCGCCGCGTATTGCGGGATGCGCCGCGCCGCCGCGAGCATCAGCCCCCACACGAGTTCCGCCGTGGCGACGCCGGAGAAGCGGCTCTCCGTTACCGGAATGCCGAGTTCCGTCGCCGCATCCAGGTCGATATGCGCACTCGCCTTGCCGGTCTGCGCGATGAAGCGCAGGTTCGGCAGCTTCTCCAGCAGCGCGCGCGGCATCGGCGTGCGTTCGCGGATCAGCACCAGCACTTCCGCATCGGCGATGCGCGCGGCCAGCGTGTCGAGGTCCTTGATGGTGTCGTGCAGCACCTGGACATCGTGACCGTCGAGCAGCCGGAAGCAGTCGAGCTTGCGGACGGCGTCCTGATGGTCGTCGAGGATGGCGATCTTCATCGCGGCCGCGCGCGCCGGTTAAGCCTGTGCGCCGGTGGCGACCGGCGCGCCCTGGCGCGAACTCCACTCGCTCCACGAGCCCGGATAGAGCGCCGCGCCGCGCATGCCCGCAATCTCCATCGCCAGCAGGTTGTGACAGGCGGTCACGCCGGAACCGCACTGGCCGATCAGCGCCGCGCCGTCCGTCGTGCCCGCAATCGCGCCGATTTCCTCTCGCAGCGTTGCTGCCGGCTTGAAGCGGCCGCCGGCGTCGAGGTTGTCGCGGAAGAAGCGGTTGCGTGCCTTCGGAATATGGCCGCCCACTGCGTCGAGCGTTTCGTTCTCGCCGCGATAACGGTCGGCCGCGCGGGCGTCGAGCACCACGCGTTCACCGCTGTCGATGTTGGCGCGCACGGCGTCGAAATCGACCGTCGTGACGAGCGGCGTGCGGACCGTGAAGCTGCCCGGCGCGGATGTCTTGCGCTCGCCGCTTTCCACCGCGTGACCCGCGCCGCGCCAGGCGGGCAGGCCGCCGTCGAGCACCGCGACATCGCGATGACCGGCCCAGCGCGCCAGCCACCACAGACGCGCCGCGTACATGCCGCCCGCGCTGTCGTAGCAGACGATCTGTGTGGCGTCGCTCGCGCCGGCGCGCGCCATCGCGGCGGCGAAGGCCTCGACGGACGGCAGCGGATGTCGGCCGTTCTGGCCGGTTTTCGGGCCGCTCAGTTCGGATTCCAGATGCAGATGCACCGCGCCCGGCACGTGCGCTTCGCGATAGCTCGCGAGGCCCGCGTCCGGGTTGGTCAGGTCGAAGCTGCAATCGCAGACCAGCACGTTGGCCGAGTCATCGGCGAGCAGCGAGGCGAGTTGTTCGGGGGACATCAGCGTGTCGAAGCGCATGGGGTTCCTGTTGCTTGAGAGAATGGAATTGAAGGTTTCGCTCGCGGTGCGTTCAGTGATTGAGCGGCTTGACCACGGCGCGGTAATCCGCGATATCGCTTTCGATGAACTTCGTGAAGGCGTCGCCCGAGGTGTTGGTCAGCACCGCGCCGTTCATCGTCAATAGCTTGACGACGTCGGGCTGCTTGAGGATCTGCTGGATGTTCTGGTTCAGCTTCGCGACCACGTCGGGCGGCGTGCCCGCCGGCGCGGCGACGCCGTACCACTGCGTCGTGCCCACGGCCCAGCCGAGTTCGTGGAAGGTCGGCACGTCCGGGTAAGCAGGATTGCGCTGGGCACCGCTGGTCGCGAGCAGGCGCATGCCGTCGTCGGTCAGTTGCCCGGAGAGCGGTGTATAAGGCGCGAAGAAGCTGTCCACCTGACCGCCGAGCAGCGCCGTGGTCGCCGGACCCGAGCCGGTGAAGGGCACGTTGAGGATGTCGAGGCCCGCCTTCTTCTTGAAGATCTCCATCGTCGATTGCGCTGCGCCGCCCGTGCCGGTGGACGCGTAAGTGAGCTTGCCGCCCTTGGCCGCCGCCACGTAGTCCTGGATCGTCTTGTACTTCGACTTCGCGCTGACCATCAGGCCGAACGGCGTCTCGACCACCATTGAAATGGGCGCGAAGCTGTCCGGCACCTTGTAGCGCAGGTCCGGATGCACCACCGGCGCGACCGAGAAGTTGCCGCTCATCGCCAGCAGCAGCGTGTAGCCATCAGGCTTTGAGTGAGCGACGATATCCGCCGCGATGTTGCCGCCCGCGCCGGGACGGTTCTCGACCACGACAGGATTGTCGAGACTCTTCGACAGCGCGGTAGCGACGACGCGCGCATACGTATCGCCGCCGCCGCCCGGCGGAAAACCGACCAGCAGCTTGATCGGGCCGTCCGGATAGCCGCCCGCGTGCGCCGCCGGCATGGCCGCCATGCCGATACCCAGGCCCAGCACACAGGCCGACAGGGCGCGCAGCAGACGCGCCGGAACTTCGTTCTTCGCATTTCGGGTTGAACGCATGCTTGTCTCCGTTGTTATCGATGGCCTGCTACGCAAGGGCGCGGCGTCACTGCGTCATTGCAGCAACTGCATGTGCCCCTTCTGCACGGTCTGCCGATAGCGGCCGATATCCTCGACGATGTACTTCGAGAACGCGTCGCCGGTGAGCGTGCCCGGCACCACGCCTTCGCGGTCGAACAGTTCCTTCACGGTCGGCGCGGCGAGGGCCTGCATGGTCGCCTCCTCGAGCTTCGCGACGACCGGCGCGGGCGTGCCGGCGGGCGCGGCGAGGCCGTACCACTGGGTCAGCGTCATGTTCACGCCGGCTTCCTTCATCGTCGGCACGTCCGGCATCTGCGCATTGCGCTTCTCGGCCGTGCTTGCCAGCAGACGCAACTGGCCGCCCTTGATCTGGCCGGCGAGCGGCGGATAAGTGGCGAAGAAGGCGTCGACGCGGCCGCTGATCAGGTCGTTGATCGCCGGGCCCGAGCCTTTGTACGGCACGTGCAGCACGTCCACCCCCGCGGCCTGCTTGAACATCTCCATGCCGAGCTGCGCGGCAGAGCCGGTGCCCGTCGACGCATAGCTCAGCTTGCCGGCCTTGGCCGCGTTGATGAAATCGGCGAGCGTGTGATATTTCGATTTCGCCGACACCATCAGCCCTTGCGGCGCCTCGGCCACCAGCGCGATGGGCGCGAAGCTCTCGGGCACCTTGTACGGCAGCCGCTTGCGGATGGCGGGCGCGGTCGCGAGATTGCCGCTCATCGCGAGCAGCAGCGTGTAGCCGTCCGGTTTCGCGTGCGCGACTGTTTCAGCCGCGATGATGCCGCCCGCGCCGGGCCGGTTGTCGACGATCACGGTCTGATGGAGGATCGGGGCGAGCGCCGCCGCGAGCGCGCGGCCGTACAGGTCGCCGCCGCCGCCCGGCGGGAAGCCGACCACGAGGTGGATGGTTTGGGTCGGATAGCCGTCGTCGGCGTGGCTGGTGACCGGCAGGATCGCGCAACAGGCGAGGCCGATTGCGCCGAGCAGGCGGGTGAGTTTCATGCGAGTCGTCTCCGTCCGGTTAGTTTTGTCAGAGCGGCGCACGACCGGCACGCACGCCGCTTTTCTGCACGGCAAGGGTGTTTATTTGCGCGGCTCGGCGCCGCTGCGCGCGCGCGCGCCGCCATTGCGTGCCGCACGGCGCGGGAGCGTCGGCGCGGTATCGGCGGCCAGTTTTTCGAGTGCCTGCACCACGGCATCGCCGAAACGTTCGACCTGCGCCGCCGAGCGTTCCGCGTGCGCCGGCACGACGCGCCAGATGCACGGACGCGGCGAGAAGTCGTCGAGATCGACGGCTTCGAGATCGTCCACATAGGCGCTCGCGGCCAGCATGCAGTCCGGCACGAAGCCGAGGCCCACGCCATGCGCGACAAGTCCCAGTTTCTGCTCCGCGCCGAACGCGCCCACGTTTACCTGCAGCGGCATGCCGCGCTCGCGGAACGCGCTGAAGAGGCCGTCGCGGAAGCCGCAGCCTTCCGGGTTCAGCACCCAGCCCATGCCGCCGAGATCGGCGAGATGCAGCGTATGGGCTGGCATTGCGCCCTTGCGCGCCACCACGACCATGTGCAGCTCGCCCAGGCGCGTGGCGCTCAGGCCCGGATCGAACTGGGTCGTGCCCGGCAACACGACGATGGCGCCGTCGAGTTCATTGGCCTGGAGGCGGGCGATCACGTCGGTGCTCCAGCCCGACGAAATCTGGATGGACAGCCCCGGCGTCTCTTCCATCTGCCGGGGCATGGCGTCGAGCAGCGCGAGTTCGGCAATCACTTCCGACACCCCGACGCGCAGCGTCCCGCCCGGCGGTGAGTCGCCCCGCACCAGGTCGTCGATCGACGCCACCTCGCGCAGCACCGCCTCGCAGCGCTCATACACGCGGCGGCCGAGCGGCGTGGGCCGGGGCGGCTTGGTATGGCGGTCGAGCAGTTCCACGCCGAGATCGCGTTCGAGATTCTGCACGCGCCGGCTGATGAGCGGCTGGCGCGTCAGCAGCGCCTCCGCGGCGCCGGTGACGGATTCGTAGCGGACCACCGCCACGAATGCATTGATGTCTTCGAGTTTCATGCCGAAAAAAGGAGGAGTCAGTCGTTCATCCAGCCCGCCGCCTGTTGAGCGGCGAGCGTCCGGTCGATGCTCGCGCCGGTCTGGCCGAGATAGCCGGCCGGATCGGTCAGGCGCACGATGTCGTTCTCGTCGAGCACCTTCGCGAGACCTTCGTGGGTGCGCATGGCATCGGCGAAATCGAGCTTGTTGGCGATGCCGTGCATCGACGCTTCATACAGCCAGTGATGCGCCGTCTGCTTGCCGACGCGTTCGCCCAGCTCGATCATCACGCGCTCGGTCAGCAGATAGCCGCGCATCTTGTCGAGATTGTGCGACATCGCGTCCGCATCGACACGCAGGCCGGCCAGCAGCTTCGTGGTTTGTTCCAGCAGCGCGCCGGAGATCAGGCAGCATTCCGGCAGCGCCTTCCATTCGGTCTTCCACGCGATGCCGTCGCGCTCGTGTTCCTGCACCATTGCTTCGGTCATCATCGCGGCGTTGTAGCGCAGCGCGCGCGACAGCCCGGCGATGTTCTCGGCGGCAGTCGGATTGCGCTTGTGCGGCATGGTGGAGGAGGCCAGCTTGCCGTCGGAGAACTGCTCTTCCACTTCGCCGAACTCGTTGCGCTGCATGTTGAACAGCTCGTTGCCGATCTTCGACATGGTCGCGCCGATCATCGCCAGCAGGTTCGCGTATTCGGTGACGCGGTCGCGCGACGGGCCCCAGCTGATGGTCGGCACGGCGAGGCCGAGTGCTTCGAGCGTGCGCGTTTCCACCTCGCGCGCCTGGGGTCCGAGCGAGGCCTGCGTGCCCACGGCGCCGATCAGCATGCCGACGAACACGCGCTTCTCGCATTCCTCCATGCGCTGATAGTGACGCGACACTTCGTCGAGCCAGATTGCGCATTTGTGTCCGAAGGTGATCGGCAGCGCCTGGACGCCGTGCGTGCGGCCGACCATCACCGTATCGCGATGTTGCTTCGCGAGACGCGCCAGTTCCCGGCCGATCGCGCGCAACTCGTGCATGAACACCTGGTGCGCGTCCTTCAGTTGCAGGATGGTGCCGGTATCGAGCACGTCCTGCGTGGTCGCGCCGTAGTGCACCCATTCGCCTTCCTTGCCGGCGTGGGCCTGCAACTGCTTGAGCAGCGGCACGAGCGAATGCTTGATGCGGCGGATCTCGCTTGCCATCAGCGGAATGTCGATCTTCTCGACCTTCGCGTTCTCCGCGATGGCCTGCGCCGCCGCCTTCGGAATGATGCCCAGCGCCGCCTGCGCGTTGGCAAGCGCGGCCTCGAAATCGAGCCACTTCTGGATGCGCTGTTCCTCCGAATAGATCTGCCGCAGCCTTTCGCTGCTCCACAGATGTTGCAGCGCAAGCATGTCGAATACGGAAACGCTCATGGATATCTCCTTTACTTTTTGTCGGCGGGCAGCATGCGGCCCGGATTGAACAGAGTGTCGGGGTCGAAGGCGCGCTTCACGCGCGTCATCAGGTCGAGGGCGACCGGGTCTTTGTAGTGCATCAGCGCGTTCTGTTTCAGACGGCCGATGCCGTGTTCCGCCGAGATCGAGCCGCTCAACTTCGCGACTTGCTCGTGCACGATCTCGTGCACCCGCTCGATTTGCGCGCGGAACCCGGCGTCGCTCTGTGCAGCGGGCTTGCTCTGGTTGTAGTGCAGGTTGCCGTCGCCGACATGGCCGAAGGTAATCAGGCGGATGCCGGGAAACGCTGCTTCGAGCGCGGCGCCGGTTTCCTCGATGAAGCGCGGAATCTGCGAGATCGGCACGGACAGATCGTGCTTGATCGACGGGCCGTCGCGGCGCTGCGCCTCCGGCACGTGATCGCGGATATGCCACAGCGCGTGCGCCTGTTCCGACGACTGCGCGATCATCACGTCGCGCACGAGGCCGCGTTCGAAGGCATCGCCGAGCGCGGCTTCGAAGCGTTCGGCCAGTTGCGCGTCGCGCGCGGCTTCCGAGACTTCGACCAGCACGGACCAGGGCGTCGCTTCGGTAAGCGGCGCGCGCGTGTTCTCGATATGCGCGAGCACCTGATCCAGCGTCTTGCTGCCGATCAGTTCGAAGGAAGTCACGCAATCGCCGAGCGTTTCGCGCAGCAGCATCAACACGTCGATGGCCTGTTGCGGCGTGTCGAGCCCGAGCCATGCGGTGGCTTGCTGGCGCGGCAGCGGAAACAGCTTCAGCGAGGCGGCCGTGATGACGCCGAGCGTGCCTTCGCTGCCGATGAAAAGATGCTTGAGGTCGTAGCCCGTGTTGTCCTTGCGCAGCGGCGAGAGGCCGTTCCAGATGCGGCCGTCAGGCAGGACGACTTCGAGGCCCAGGGTGAGATCGCGCGCGTTGCCGTAGCGCAGCACTTGCTCGCCGCCGGCATTGCTCGCCAGATTCCCGCCGATGGTCGCGCTGCCCTCGGCCGCGAGCGACAGCGGGAACAGCCGATTGTGGCGCGCCGCTTCTTCCTGCACGTTCTGCAGGATGCAGCCGGCCTCGACGATCATCGCGTGATCTTCCAGCGACACGCTGCGCACCCGGTTCATGCGCGTGAGGCTCAACACCACTTCGCGGCCCGACTCATCCGGCGACGATCCGCCCGCGAGTCCCGTATTGCCGCCCTGCGGCACCACCGGCACGCGCTCTTGCGCACACAGACGGACCACCGCTGCAACCTGTTCAGTCGTCGACGGACGCACCACGGCGCGCGCGCGGCCCGGGAAATTGCCGCGCCAGTCGCGCTCGTAACGTTCGAGATCGGCGGTTTCGGTCACGACGCCCTGCACGCCGACGATCTCGCGCAGCCCGCTCAGGAAAGCGTCCGCGGTGGAAGTAGAGGAAGTTTCAGCGTGCGGGTCACGAAGCATCAAGGCCACTCGGTTGGTTCGACGATGACCGAACGATATCCCAACTTCCGAAGATTAGCCACTATCGGAATAATCTATTGCATGTTCATCTAATTTGTAGATAATCAATCCTCGTGATCGCGGCGCATCGCAGCGTGACGCGAATCGCACAATCCCTTCACATAAGAACCAGGAGTTTTGAGATGACATCCCATTACTACGACAAGGAAGACAGCGCGCACCGCATGGGCATGGCCAAGGCCGCGCCGGAAGAGTTCAAGGCGTGGGCGAACCTGAACAACATCGTCGGCCGCGAAGACGGCGCGATTCCGTTGAAGTACCGCGAACTGATCGCCATTGCCGTCGCGCACGCCACGGGCTGCCCGTACTGCATCGAATCGCACGCGAAAAAGGGCAAGGCCGCGGGCATGACGAAGGAAGAAATGAGCGAAGCCATCCTGCTGTCGGCGGCACTGTGCGCGGGCGCGGCCGCGGCGCACGGCGGCCTCGCCATGAAGTTCTTCGACGCTGCCTGAGAGCGGCGCGAAACCGGCATCGATCGGGACGCGCCAGCCGCGTTCCTGATCGACAGCCAGCGGGCGCGCACGGCGCGCAATGCCGTCGGCACAGACGGACATGAAAGGAGACAGACGTGGTTGAACAGCATCCAGCAGCGTCGACACAGCGACGCGACTATTACGCGGGCGGGCTGATGATTCTGCTCGGCCTGGGCGCGATCTTCAAAGGCTCGAGCTACGACATCGGCAGCCTGCGCGAAATGGGTCCGGGCTTTTTCCCGGTGGCGGTCGGCGCGATCATGGCGCTGTCGGGGCTGGGCATCGCATTGACCAGCGTGGCCGTCGAACCGGCCGCCGACAAGCAGAAGCCCGAATGGCGCGGCTGGATCTGCATTCTGCTGGGCATCGTCGCGTTCATCGTGCTCGGCAATCACGGCGGCCTGGTGCCCGCCACCTTTGCGACGGTGTTCATCGCCGCGCTCGGCGACCGCAAGAACACCCTGCGCGATGCCTTCCTGCTAGCCGCCGCCATGTGCGTGGTTGCGGTGGTGGTGTTCTGGTGGTTGCTGCAAGTGCAACTGCCGCTGTTCCAGTGGAGCTGAGCCATGATCGGACAATCGCTGGCTGATCTGTGGCATGGCTTCGGCGTCGCGCTGGAGATGCACAACCTGATGTGGTCGTTTGTCGGCGTGCTGGTCGGCAATCTGATCGGCGTTTTGCCCGGCATGGGCGCGCTGTCGGCCATTTCCATTCTTCTGCCGCTCACCTATTCGATGGGCCCCGTGCCCGCCGTGCTGATGCTGGCCGGCATCTTCTACGGCTCGCAGTATGGCGGCGCGATCGGCGCGATCCTGCTGAACCTGCCGTGCCATCCGCCGCATGCGGTCACCTGTCTCGACGGTTATCCGCTCGCCAAGCAGGGCCGGGGCGGGACGGCGCTTGGCATCACGATGGTGGCGTCGTTCTTCGCGGCGTCGTTCGGCATCATCGTGATGATCTTCGCCTCGCCGCTGCTCGTGCAGATGGCCTTCAAGTTCGGCCCGACCGAGATCTTCGCGATCATGCTGCTCGGCCTGCTGGCCGGCGCCACGATGAGCCGCGGCTCGGCGCTCAAGGGCGTGGCGATGACGTCCGTCGGACTGCTGGTCGGCGTGGCCGGCACCGATGTCAACACCGGCATCTCGCGCTTCACGTTCGGCATGGTGGAGCTGTCGGACAAGGTGGAGCTGGTGGCGCTCGCGCTGGGCATCTTCGGCGTGGCGGAGTTCCTGCGCAGCGTGAACCGCATTCAGGCAGTGGGCGGCAAGACCCACATCCGCCTGCGCGACATGCGGCCGAGCCGCGCGGAACTGCGCGAGGCGTTCTTCCCGCTGCTGCGCGGTACGTTCATCGGCACGCTGTTCGGCGCGATGCCCGGCACCGGGCCGACCATCACGACGTTCATCGCCTACACGCTGGAGCGCAAGGTATCGCGCAATCCGGAGAAGTTCGGCACGGGGATGATCGCGGGCGTCGCGAGTCCCGAAGCGGCCGCGCATTCGAAGACGCAGGTCGATTTCATCCCGACCATGAGTCTCGGCATTCCCGGCGACGCAACGATGGCGCTGATTCTCGGCGCGCTGCTGATTCACGGCATCCAGCCGGGCCCGCGCCTCATCACTGAACATGCCGACCTGTTCTGGGGGCTCATCGCGAGCTTCTGGATCGGCAACGTGCTGCTGGTGATCCTGAACGTGCCGCTGATCGGCGTGTGGGTGCGACTGTTGCGCGTGCCGTATCGCTTCCTGTATCCCGCTGCGTTGTTCTTCATTGCGATCGGCGTGTACAGCACCAACAACAGCCTGTTCGAGATCGGCGAAGTGCTGGTGTTCGGCGTCGCGGGCGCGATCTTCGCGTCGCTCAAGTTCCCGGTGGCGCCCATCCTGCTCGGCTATGTGCTCGGACCGATGGTGGAAGAGAACTTCCGCCGCGCATTGCTGCTCTCGCGCGGCGACCTGCTGGTGTTCGTCGAGCATCCGATCAGCGCGGTGTTCATGGGCATCAGCGCCGTGCTGATTCTCGTGCAGGTATGGCTCGGCATGCGTGCCATGCATCGTGAACGCAGACAGCGTCAGCAGATGGCGCAGTTGCGCACCACGAGCTGACCTCCCGGGGCCGCGCCGCCGCGTCATGAGGCGGCGCCGGCTCGTGCCGCTGGATGCATCGCGCATCGGGGCGGACATTCCATCGCTATTCGAACGAAGCGCGCCGGGTTGTTGAACCGGTGTGCGCGTCGTCTCGTCTCGTCATCTCCCGATGACTTCCCTTTGCCCGCCCGGTTTCGCACCGACGCGAGGCGCTCTCTTTCCGACAACCACAATGGAGACACCTGGATGCACACAACCACGAACGACCGACGACCCACGGGGGCGCTGCGCATCACGGCAATGACAGGCGCGCTGCTCTGCGCCGCAGGTGCGCATGCGCAGAGCAGCGTTACGCTGTACGGGATCGTCGATGCAGGCGTGGAACACGTCAACAACACGGCCGCGGGCGGCGCGCAGACGCGCGTGGTGTCCGGCAATTCGTCGGGATCGCGCTGGGGGCTGAAGGGCGTCGAGGATCTCGGCGGCGGCGTCAAGGCCGTGTTCACGCTCGAAGACGGCTTCAACATCAACGATGGTGCAACGGCGCAATCCACCAAGGGCCTCGGCGCGAACGCCGCGACCACGACGCGGCTGTTCGGCCGGCAGGCGTGGGTGGGCATCGCCGCAAAAGGCCAGCGCCTGACGCTGGGCCGCCAGAACACGCTGCTGTATGACCAGGCCATTGCCTTCGATCCGATGGCGGTGTCGTCGCGCTATTCGGCGCTGTCGGTGGACTACGCGATGTCGGCGCGCGCCGATAACTCGGTGAAGTATCTCGGCAGCTTCGGCGCGTTCAAGGCGGCGGCGATGTATAGCACGCGCTACGACACCGGATATGGCGCCGAAGTGCCAGGCGCGCAACTGACCGGGCGCTACTTCGGCGGTTCGCTGACATACGGCGCGGGGCCGCTGGCCGCCAGCGTGTCGTACGAGCAGCGCAACAGCAACACGGTGACGACCAATACGGCCCGCGAGCGGCGCGCGACGGCGGCGCTGAGCTATGAGATCGGTGCACTCAAGGCGTTCGCGGGCTATCGATACTTGCAGGCGTCGCGGCAGTTCCTGCCCGCAAGCCCGATTGCGCTGGCGAACGGCTCCGATGCAAGCTCGGCGAGCATGTACTGGCTGGGCGGCCGTTACCCCGTGACACCGGCGTTCTTCGTCAGCGCGGCGGGCTATCTGCAGGACGTGAATTCGTCGGATGCGGATCCGTGGCTGCTCGTGCTGCGCGCCGACTATCTGCTTTCCAAGCGCACGGATATCTACGCCACCGCCGGGTATACGCACAACGAAGGCAACTCGGCGCTCGGCGTCGGCGGTTACAGGACCGTTGCGGCGGGATATGACCAGACGGGGTTTGTCATTGGGATGCGGCAGCGGTTCTGATGAAGGGCGGCGACACTCGGCACGCCAGGTGTCGCCGCAAGGAAACGGCGCGCTTCGCCGCTCGATCAGCGCGCAAATATCGTTTATCGAAGAGGGCGCGAACGTGCCGACCTTAATGCAGCAGCGTGAAGACCAAGTGCGGACCGAAGCGGCCAGAAGCGCGAACCGGGACGACGCCGAGCTATGGCGCTGGTTCTGTCTGGCCTATCAGGAAGGCCGCATCCGCTGGTGCCGTTCAAGCGAGGGCTGGCTCGTCAGCGTGAATCACCGGCACCTCGCCACCGAGCCGGATTTCGATGCCGCGATCCGGCAGGCTCACGCGAAACATCTGGCCCGGGCGACGCGGCCCGCACCGTCCCTTTTCTCTAAGCCATCTGCGATACGAACTTCGTGACGAGATACGCTTCCATCGCTTCGGTGCCACCTTCCGACCCGTAACCGGATTCCTTCACGCCGCCGAACGGCGTTTCCGGCAGGCCCAGTCCGTGATGGTTCAGCGAAATCATGCCGCTTTCGATATCGCGCGACAGCGCGGCGAGCGTGCCGGCCTCGCTGCTGTACGCATACGCCGCGAGGCCCACAGGCAGGCGATTGGCCTCCGCGATGACTTCATCGTAGCTGCGGAACGAGACGATCGGCGCGACGGGCCCGAACGGCTCCTCGTTCATCACACGCGCCGCGAGCGGCACGCCGGTCAGCACGGTCGGCTCGAAGAAAAAGCCGCGCCGCTCCGGACGATGCCCGCCGAGCGCGAGCTTTGAGCCGTGGCCGAGGGCATCTGCCACCAGCCGTTCCATCGCATCGACACGCCGCGCGTTCGCGAGCGGTCCCATCTGCACGCCTTCATGCAGCCCATCGCCGGTTTCAAGCGCGCGCGCTGCCGCGACGAAATGCTGCGTGAAGGCCTCGCATGCCTTCTCTTCGACTAGAAAGCGCGTCGGCGAAATGCACACCTGTCCAGCGTTGCGGAACTTGGCGGCCGCGAGCAGCTTGGCCGCGCGCGGCAGGTCGGCGTCGGCGAAGACGATGGCCGGCGCATGACCGCCCAGTTCCATCGTCGCGCGCTTCATGTGCTGGCCGGCCATCGACGCAAGCAGCTTGCCGACCTGCGTCGACCCGGTGAATGAAATCTTGGCGACCGCAGGATGGGCGATCAGATAGCTCGACACGTCCGCCGGCACGCCGAAGACAAGATTGAGCACGCCCTCGGGCAAGCCGGCATCGACGAAAGCCTGCACCAGCGCCGCGCAGCTCGCGGGCGTTTCCTCTGGGCCCTTGAGGATGATCGAGCAACCCGCCGCCAGCGCCGCCGACACCTTGCGCACTGCCTGATTGAGCGGAAAATTCCACGGCGTGAAGGCGGCGACGACGCCCACCGGCTCGCGCGTGACGATCTGCGTAACGCCGCCGGCGCGCGCCGGGATCACGCGGCCGTAGGTGCGGCGCGCTTCTTCCGCGAACCACTCGATGGTGTCCGCGGCAGCGAGCGTCTCCAGACGCGCTTCGGCGAGCGGCTTGCCTTGCTCCATCGTCATCGCCACGGCGATGGCTTCCGCGCGCGATCGCACGTTCTGCGCGGCCTGGCGCATCAGCTTGCTGCGCTCGAACGCGGCGGTCTTGCGCCAGACTGCGAAGCCGCGCTGCGCCGCGCGCACCGCGTCCTCCAGTTCGCGCTCCTCCGCGAGCACGACGCTGCCGATGATGTCTTCCGTCGCCGGATTGACGACCGGCCGCGTGCGGCCGCTCGTGCACCATTCACCGCCAATGTGAAGCAGCGTGTCGGAATACGCGCGATTCGATTGGTGTGCTGCCATTGCCTGAATGTCTCCTTAAGTACGCGACGCCGAGACTACCTTGGGCGCCGCATGGGTGTCTTCGTAGATCGGATCCCAGTTGATCATCAGCGCGATCACGAGCCCGATGACCGGCACCACCGAGATGTACAGCAGCGTGGTGGCCATGCCCGCCGACGCCATGATGATCGGGAACAGGAAGAAGCCGAAGATGCTGCCGCCGCGCGCCATGCCCTGGCCCCAGCCGGAACCCAGGCCGCGCAGTTCGGTCGGGTAGGAGAGCGTCGCGAGCGTCATGCCCTGGCCCGGTCCGATCGAATGGCCGAAGATCATCGCGGCGAGCAACAGCGCCATGACGTACGGGCTCAGATGCGCGTGCATCGTGCCGAACAGGAGCAGGCTCAGCGCGACGATGCAGTAGCCGAGCATCGACATGCGCCGCACGCCGACTCTGCCCGAATACTTCGCGCCGAGCGCCGCGCCAATGATGCCGAACACGTTGAAGCACACGGCGCCGAGTATCGCGTTCTCCATGGAGTTGCCGAAAATGGCCTGCGACATCGACGGGATGTTGAAGCCCACCGAGAAGTATTCGATGGCTTGCGTGATGCACACGGCCGACGCGAGGATGGTGCGCGGCAGGTACTTGCCCTGGAACAGCGCCGACAGGCTCTGCTTCGCTTCGCGTTTCTCCGCGAAGCCGGACGGCTGCAGATCGACGCGAATGTTGTAGGTCTTCTCGAGGATCTTCGCGGCCTGGTCCAGCGGCAGATTGTGCGCGGCCCAGCGCGGGCTTTCATCGGCGAAGAAGTAGCGCGCCAGCAGGATGATCAGCGCCGGGATCGCGCCGAAGCCAATCGCGAAGCGCCACAGATGATCGCCGAACATGCCGGTGTCGAATGGCAGGATGACGAGACCGCTGCACGATGCCGCGACGTACCACATGACCTGCCATGCGCCGACGCTCGCCGTCTTCGACTTCTTGTTGACGATCTCGGCGACATACGACAGCGCGACCGGAAAGTCGAGACCGACGCCGATGCCCATCAGCAGACGGAACGCCAGCAGCATGTCGAAGCTGGTCGAGAGCGCTGCGCCGATGGCTGCCACCACCAGCAGCGCCACGTTGATGATGAGGATCTTGAAGCGCCCGATCCGGTCGATGTAGCGCCCGCCGACGATCCCGCCGAGACACGCGCCCAGCGCCATGATCGCGGTGATGAGGCCGACTTCCGCCGGCGTGAGATGGAACGCCTGCCGCAATTGCACGATGCCGACGCCCAGGCTCGCGAAGTCGTAGGCGTCCACGAAGATGCCGCCGAGCGCGACCAGCGTGAGCAAGAGGGTGCGCTTGTCCGAAGGGTGCGCATCCACGAAGCGCTCGATGTCCTGCGCCGATTTGACGACCAACCTGTCCATGTCCTGTGTCTCCTGTCTGTCCACGTCTGATGTGTTTGTTTATGACGCTTGCTTGAGCTGTGCCGCCAGTTCGTCGAGCGGCGGCACGAAACCGATGCCGGGTGATTCGCCGAGCGCCACGCGCCCGTCGTGTGGCTGGGCAATCGGCCCGCACAGCAAGGTGCGCAGCGGGTTGGGATTGGCGTCGACTTCGAGCATGCCGTCGCCGCCCGCCGCCGCCAGCAGGTGCGCCGAGGCCAGCAGACCCACGCCGCCGCCGAGATAGTGCGGACAGTAGCGCAGGCCCGCCGCGCGCGTCGCCTGGATCACCGGCCAGCAGCCGGAGACGCCGCCCCACTTGGCGGCGTCAGGCTGCACGACGTCGTAGGCGCGTTGCTCGATGTGCGTCGCGAAGCTTTGCGCGTCGGCGAGATTCTCGCCGCCCGCAATCGGCACCGGCGATTGCTCGATCAGCGCGCGCCATTCGGCCACCGGACGGTTGCAGCGCAGCGGCTCTTCCAGCCAGCCGAGATCGAACGGGGCGAAGGCATGCGCCATCTCGATCGCGGCAGGCAGGTCCCATGCCTGGTTGGCATCGACTTGCAGCGTGCAGCGCTCGCCGATGATCTCGCGCAGGCGCGCCAGATTGCCGAGATCGCGCTCGCGCCCGAAACCGACCTTCAGCTTGAACGAGCGATAACCTTCGGCGGCCTTCTCGCGCACCAGCGCTTCCGCGCCAACCGGATTCAGGCCGCTCGCATACACCTCGATGTCGCCGGATGTGCCGCCAAGCAGTCGCCACAACGGCAGCTTCGCCTTGCGCGCCCACAGATCCCATAGCGCCAGATCGAGTCCCGCAATCGCCTGCGCGAACGGTCCCGGCTCGCCGGATTGCAGCGCGAGGACTTCGGTGCGTTGCGTGAGCATGTGGAAGGTATCGACGGGATGCACGACCGGATGCTCGACGAGCATCGGCGCGAACACGGACTCCACCAGACGCGCCCGATGCTCCGCGCCCACCGACGGGAAATTGCACCAGACTTCGCCGAAACCCTGGACACCGTCCGAATCCGTGATGCGTACGAACACGGCGGGACGATTCGTCATCGTGCCGAAGGAGGTGCGCACCGGTGTCGCTATCGGCGCGCGGAACACGAACGCCTCCACCCGCGTGATACTCACCGGCTCAATGCCGTGCGGGTCCAGCCGTGGAAACGCTCCGCGTCGCATTTCGGTCATTGCCTGCCTCCTGGGGGTTTTTCAAGTTAGAAAGTATGGTTTATAGTACTACCATGTTTTAGAATTTTGCAATCGGTATCGATGCGGGCTTTCCCGCAGGGTCCACCGGTTCACAATCAAAGGAACAGGAGACACGCCATGCAGAACAAACAGGATGCTTATGACTATGTGATCGTCGGCGCGGGATCGGCGGGATGCGTATTGGCCAACCGGCTGTCCGCGGATCCGGCGTGCCGGGTATTGCTGCTGGAGGCCGGCGGGCATGACCGTCACTTCTGGCTGAAGCTGCCGGTCGGCTATTTCCGCAGCATCTACGACTCGCGCTTTTCCTGGCAATTCGCGGTCGAGCCGGAAGCCACCACGGGCATGCGGCCCATCGTCTGGCCGCGCGGGCGCGTGCTCGGCGGATCCAGCGCGATCAACGGCCTGCTGTATATCCGTGGCCAGCGCGCCGATTACGACGACTGGGACGCGCTCGGCGCGCACGGCTGGTCGTATCGCGACGTGCTGCCGTTCTTCAAGCGCTCGGAGAAGTACGCGGGCGGCGAGACGGCGTATCACGGCGCGACGGGCGAGCTGGGGGTCTCGGACCTGCGCAACGATCATCCTTATTGCGACGCTTGGATGCGCGCGGGTGAGGAAGCAGGCTTCTCGCGTACGCACGACTTCAACGGCGAAAAGGACGACGGGCTCGGTCCTTATCAATTGACCATCGCGGGGCATTGGCGCTGCAGCGCAGCGACGGCGTTCCTGCATCCGGTCCGGCAGCGCCCGAATCTCACGGTGAAGACGGGCGTGCATGTGACGCGCGTGCTTTTCGAAGGCGACGATGCGGTGGGCGTCGAATATGTGCTCGACGGCGTCGCGCATCAGGCGCGCGCCAGCCAGGAGACGCTGCTTGCGGCGGGCGCGCTGCAATCGCCGCAACTGCTGCAACTGTCGGGTATCGGCGATGCGGCGCTGCTCCGGCAGCATGGCATCGGCGCGCGCGTGCATGCGCCCGAAGTCGGGCGCAATCTGCGCGATCACTATCAGGCGCGCGTCATCGTCAAGCTCAAGCACCGCATGTCCCTGAACGACGACGTGCGCAATCCGTTCAAGCTCGCGGGCATGGGCGCGCAATGGCTGTTCGGCAAGCGCGGCCCGCTGACGGTCGGCGCGGGACAGGTGGGCGGGCTCGTCGCGACCGAGCATGCGGAACGCGGCCGTCCCGATGTCCTGTTCAACGTAATGCCGCTGTCGGTCGACAAGCCCGGCGACCCGCTGCACGGCTTCTCGGGCTTCTCCGCTTCGGCGACGCAATGCCGCCCGGAATCGTCGGGCACCGTGGGGTTGCGCAGCGGCGATCCGTTTGCGCCGCCGCTCATCCACGCAAACTATCTGCGCGAGGCGAAGGACGTGAAGACGCTCGTGGCGGGGTTGAAGCTTCTGCGCGAGATCTACGATCAGCCGAGCTTCCGCTCGCTCGTGACCGGCGAGGAACATCTGCCGGGCGGGGGTCTGCGCGGCGACGCGGAACTGGAGGCGTTCGCGCGGCAGAAGGGCGGCACGGTGTTTCATCCGGTTGGCACCTGCCGCATGGGTTCCGACGACCGGTCAGTCGTCGATGCCGAACTGCGCGTGCGCGGCGTGAACCGTCTGCGCGTGATCGATGCATCGGTGATGCCCAACATGATCTCGACCAACACGAACGCGGCCGCGATCATGATCGGCGAGAAGGGCGCGGCGCTCGTGCAGGGACGTATCGCAGCGCCCGCGCTTGCCGAGGCACTATAGTAGAGGCTCTATAGTCCAGACATGCTGACAATGACACGTGCCTCGCTGGCGAGCCCCATCCCGCTGTACCTTCAGATCGCCGACGCGCTGCGCGACCGCATCGCGCGCGGCGTCTGGCAGCAGGGGCAACTGATCCCGACGCTCGAACAGATCGCCGACGAGTTCGACGTCGCGCGCGTGACCGCGCGGCAGGCCGTGCAGATGTTGATGACCGAAGGCGCGCTGACGCCGCAGCGCGGACGCGGCACGTTCGTGACGGCGGCAGCGCCTTCCATCAAGCCGGTGCAGGTCGTGACCAACCTGCAGGAACTGGCGGAGATGTACCGTTCGACCACGCCCGAACTGCTCACGGTGGACGAGAACAGCCGGGCGCCGGCGGTGGGCGCTTCGCTCGGCGCGCTCGCGCCCGCATACACGCACATGAAGCGCGTGCATTCCACCGAGGGGGCGCCGTATTGCGTCATTTCGCTCTATCTGGACGAGCGCATCTTCTCGAAGTCACCTGAGCGCTTTCGCGCGCAAACGGTCATTCCGCTGCTGATGGATCTGAAGCCGTGTCCCATTGCGAAGGCGCATCAGACCCTGACGATCGGGAGCGCCGACGCGGAAACCGCGCGGCTCCTGCGCGTGCCCGCTGAATCGCCCATTGCGCGCGTGGAGCGCGTGTTCAATGATCGTGACGGCACAGTGATCTATTACGCCGATGTCGTCTATCGCGGCGACGTGGTGCGCCTCGAGATGGATCTGGGCGGAACGCTCGTCAAGAAGAAGTGACGGCCGGCCGGTCCATCAACTCTCCCCATTCCTCGCACCGCCCGCCAGATACTCGTACTCTTCCGTGTTGATATGCGTGATCCGGTACTCGACCGGCTTCTGGTTGATCGAGTAGGCCACGCGTTCCACTTCCAGCACGGGCGCGCCCGTTTCGAGTTCGAGCAGCTTGCCTTCCAGTTCGCTCGCGCGCCCGACCCGCAGACGTTCATCCGTGCTGGTCACGTTGATGCCGAACGCGTCCTGATAGAAGTTGTAGAGCGTGTTCGGACGGCTGCGCAACATGCTTTCGGTCAGGCCGGGGAATTTGGTTTCCGGCAGCATGACCGTATCCACCACCACGACCTTGTCATGCAGCGCGAGCGCGTTCGTGAAGACGAACAACCGCGTTCCCTCGGCGATGCCAAGCCGCGCGGCCACGGCCGGTGGCGTCTTCGCGCGCTTGAAGTTGACCAGCGTCACGACGGGATAGGCGCGGTCGCCATCGCGCCGCGCCACGCGGAAATAACGGAAGAAGTGCCGGTCGCGCCGATGCTGCGCGACGAAGGTGCCCAGCCCCTGATGCCGGATCAGGATGTTCTCGGCGCATAACTCGTCGATCGCCTTGCGCAAGGTGCCGATCGACACGCCAAACCGCTCCGCCAGCTTCTTCTCCGATGGAATCACCTCGCCGCCTTTCCATTCCTGCGCGGTGAGCGCGGCCAGCATCGCTTCCTTGACTTCCTTGTATCGCGTACCGCCGGGACCGACCGGCATGCCCATGACCGTGCTCATCGCGCCTCCCTCGACCTTCTCCTGAACTGTCCGCGCATTGTAACCCGCGTCTCCAGAAACATGAAACACATATAGATGATCTAGTTGACATGGATGATATCGACGCCTACCATGCATTTCAACGAACGGCGCGGGGCATCCCGGGCAGGCCATCGGAACATCACCAACAGGAGGAGCACATGAGTCACGCAGCAGCGGGAGCAAGCAGTGCAGCCAAGGCGGACGCGGGTGAACGCAGGACCATTCATATCGTGCTGCACGAAGCCAAGGACACGGTGGGCGTCGCGGTGGTCGAAGGCATCAAGGCCGGATCGCAGCTGAACGCGTGGATCATGGACGAGGACGAGATCGTCACGGTGCCCGCGAAGCAGGACATTCCCATTGGTCACAAGGTCGCGCTGAAGGACATGAAAGTGGGCGACACGGTGTTCAAGTACGGCGTGGATATCGGCAAGGTGGTCGCGCCCATCACGGCGGGCGAGCACGCGCACGTGCACAACATCAAGACGAAGCGCTGGTAAGCCGCCGCGCGGCATCGGCCCCTTCACCCCACATCGAGAGAGAGACAACATGAGCGCGATTCAACTGGATACCATCTTCCGCGGCTATCGCCGGGACAACGGCCGCGTCGGCGTGCGCAACCACGTCATCATCCTGCCCGTGGACGACCTGTCCAATGCCGCAGCGCAAGCGGTCGAGTCGGCTATCAAGGGCACCATGGCCATTCCGCATCCTTATGGCCGCCTTCAGTTCGGCGCGGATCTGGACCTGCACTTCCGCACGCTGATCGGCGCGGGCTCCAATCCGAATGTCGCGGCAGTGATCGTGATCGGCATCGAGGAAGGCTGGACCAAACGCGTCGTGGACGGCATCGCCAAGTCGGGCAAGCCGGTGATGGGCTTCGGTATCGAGTTGCATGGCGATCACGACACCATCATGCGCGCCTCGAAGGCCGCGAAGGAAATGGTTCAGTACGCCACCGCGCTCGAACGCGAGGAATGCCCGATCAGCGAACTGTGGGTCTCCACCAAGTGCGGCGAATCGGATACGACGTCAGGCTGCGGCGCGAATCCCACGGTCGGCAATGCCTTCGACAAGCTCTATGGTCTCGGCAACACGCTCGTGTTCGGTGAGACTTCCGAGCTCACGGGCGGCGAGCAGATCGTCGCGGCGCGCTGTGCGAATGACGGCGTGCGCGAGCGCTTCCAGTTCATGTTCGACCGCTATCAGGACATGATCAATCGCTGGAAGACGGACGACCTGTCCGAGTCGCAGCCGACCAAGGGCAACATCGCGGGCGGGCTCACGACCATCGAGGAAAAGGCCCTCGGCAACATCCAGAAGATCGGCAAGAAGTGCATGGTGGACGGCGTGCTCGACAAGGCCGAAGAGCCGACGCACTCGGGCCTGTGGTTCATGGATTCGTCATCGGCGGCGGCGGAGATGGTGACGCTGTGCGCGGCATCGGGCTTCGCGGTGCATTTCTTCCCGACGGGTCAAGGCAATGTGATCGGCAATGCCATCGTGCCGGTCATCAAGATCTGCGCGAACCCGCGCACGGTGCGCACGATGGGCGAGCACATCGACGTGGATGTCTCGGGCATTTTGCAACGCGAGCAGAACCTCGACCAGACGGGCGACAAACTCCTCGAATGCATGCTCGCCACCGCGAACGGCCGCTGGACCGCTGCTGAAACGCTCGGTCATCGCGAGTTCGTGCTGACGCGTCTGTTCGAAAGCGCATGACGCAACGGTAGTTCCAGCAGCAAGGATTGCAGAGGCATACAGAAGTCCCCGCCCGATGTGCGCTGCGGTTCGGCAAGCCGTCACAGAAACGGCGCGAACCGCAGCGGTGCGCATCGCAAGTCATCTGGCAGCAAGTGGAGGAGACACCATCTTGCGCGTGCTCAAGCATCTCTATGTCCAGGTCCTGATCGGCCTGGCAGCCGGCATTCTCGTCGGCTATTTCGCGCCGACACTCGGCGTGCAGTTCAAGCCGCTCGGCGACACCTTCATCCGCCTCATCAAGATGCTCATCACGCTGCTGATCTTCTGCACCGTGTCGATCGGCATTGCGCGCATGGAGAGCCTCAAGCAGGTGGGACGCGTCGGCTTCAAGACCATCCTGTACTTCGAGGTGGTGACGTCCATCGCGCTCGTCATCGGTCTGGTGGTCGCGAACGTGGTGCATCCGGGCGCGGGTCTCGACATCGATCCGAAGACGCTTGATCCCGGCGCGGTCTCACACTTCGTCACCGAGGTGCATAGCGCCGAGCACAGGAGTCTGCTGGAAGAGCTCGTGCCGAACTCGGTGGTCGGGGCGTTCGCGCGCGGCGATCTGTTGCAGGTGCTGCTGTTCTCGGTGTTGTTCGGCGTCGCGCTTTCGCTGATGGCCGAACGCAGCAAGTTCCTCGCGCAGGCCATCGAGCAACTGGGCGACGCGTTGATGCGCATCGTCGAGATGATCATGCGTCTCGCGCCGCTCGGCGCATTCGGCGCAATCGCGTTCACGGTGGGCAAGTACGGCATCGGCACCTTGCAGCAACTCGGCCTGCTGATCCTGTGCTTCTACGTGACGAGCATCCTGTTCGTCGTGCTCGTGCTCGGCACCGCGTGCCGCTGGGCAGGCGTGAGCCTGTGGCCGTTGCTGCGCTATCTGCGCGGGGAATTGCTGATCGTGCTGGGCACGTCCACGACGGAATCCGTGCTGCCCCGGTTGATGGAGAAGCTCGAACGGCTCGGCTGTCCGAAGTCGGTGGTGGGTCTCGTGCTGCCCACGGGCTATTCGTTCAATCTCGACGGCGCGGCCATCTATCTGACGATGACTTCGCTGTTCATCGCACAGGCCACCAACACGCATCTCTCGCTGATGCAGCAACTCGGCCTGCTGGCGATCCTGCTGCTGACGTCGAAGGGCGGCGCGGGCGTGGCGGGTGCGGCACTGGTCGCGCTGACGGCCACGCTGTCCTCGCACAACATCATTCCGGTGGCGGGCATTACGTTGATCATCGGGATCGATCGCGTGCTCAACGAGATCCGCGCGCTCGTCAACATGATCGGCAATGCGGTGGCGACGCTGGTGGTCGCGCGCTGGGAAGGCGTGTTCGATGTCGAAACCGCGCGTGCGATACTCGCAGACCCGCGCGCGGCCCTCCAGGAGGACACGCGCATGTTGATCGAACCCGCGCAGGATCTGCAGAAATGACCGCTTCAGAAGACATCACGCTCGCTCCCGCCACCTTGCACGCACTGGCACGCCGCGCCTTGCTGGCGGCAGGCGCGACGGCATCGACCGCGGAGGCCACCGCGAAGGCGCTCGTCTATGCCGACGCGCGCGGCCTCTCGTCACACGGCGTCGCGCGCCTGCCGATGTACCTCGCGCAACTGCGCAACGGCCGCGTGGATGCGGCGGCGGTGCCGTCTATCGTGCGCGACCGGGGCGCGGCGTTTCTCGTCGATGCCGCCGATGGCCTCGCTTTCGACGCCTGCTCGCTTGCCATCTCGACCGCCATCGAACGCGCCCGCACCTTCGGCACGGCGGCGGCGAGCGTCACGCGCAGTCATCACTTCGGCGCGGGTGCGTATCACCTCGAAGCAGTGGGGCAGGCGGGCCTCGTCGGTCTCGCGTTCAGCAATGCGCCCGGTTCCATGCCCGTGTGGGGCGGCAAGCGCGCGTTGCTGGGCACCAATCCGATCGCCGCTGTGTTTCCGCGCGCGCAGGCCGAGCCGCTGATGATCGACCTTTCGCTGTCGCACGTGGCGCGCGGCAAGATCATGGTGGCGGCCCGCGACGGCAAGCCCATTCCGGAAGGCTGGGCGACCACCGCCGATGGCGTGCCGACCACCGACGCGCACGCCGCGCTCGGCGGCATGATGCTGCCCTTCGGCGGCGCAAAGGGCGCCGTGCTGGCGCTGATGGTGGAACTGCTGGCGGCGGCGTTGTCGGGCGCGCAGTTCGGTTCGGAGGCGGGTTCGTTTCTGACCGAGGACGGTCCGCGCTCGGGCGTCGGCCATCTGTTCTGGCTGCTCGATCCGGATGCGCTCGCGGGCTCGCAGGTGTATCAGGCGCGCATCGAGACGCTGATCGACCTGATGCTCGCGGATGACGACGTGCGCCTGCCGGGTTATCGGCGGCACGAGATTGCGGCCGCCAGCGAACACTCGGGCATCGTGCTGAACCGCAAGCTGTTCGAGCAACTCAGCGCACTGGCGAACGATAACGGCGACGCGCGCTGATATCCGTCCCGCATAAGAAAAACTTGTCAGTAAAGGCAACACACCGCACGAACACCTTCCCCAGCGATACCCGAACAGGCGCCTACAAGACGCCCCGGAGACAAGCATGCGCAAGATCTTTCGTCAGATTTACGTGCAGGTTCTCATCGCAATCGTCGCCGGCGCGTTGCTCGGCCATTACTTCCCGCATGCGGGGCAGAGCGTGGCGCCGCTGAGCACGGCGTTCATCAAGCTGGTGAAGATGGTGACCGCGCCGCTGATCTTCGTGACCATCGTGCTCGGCGCGAAGGAGATGGGCGGCGCGGGCGCGCTCGGGCGCATCGGCGGCAAGTCGATCATCCTGTTCGAACTGACCACCACCCTCGCGCTGCTGTTCGGGCTCTGGGCGGTCAATACGATCCAGCCCGGCGCGGGCCTGAACCTGACGCCCAGTTCCATCGATGCGAGCGTGCTCAACGGCTATGAACACTCGATGCATGCATCGGGCGGCTTTATGGGCTTCCTGCTGGGCATTATTCCGGACAGCGCGGTCTCGGCGTTCGCCAACGCGGACATGCTCCAGGTCGTTCTGTTCTCGACGCTCTTCGCGGTCGGCCTGTCGCATGCGGGCAAGACCGGCGAGACGGCCTACAAGTTCTTCGAAGGCGTCGGCAGTGCGCTGTTCGGCATCGTGCGCATCGTCATGCGGCTTGCGCCCATTGGCGCGTTCGGCGCGATGGCGTATGCCGTGGGCAAGTTCGGCTTCGGCACGATGAACTCGCTGCTGATGCTGCTCGTCACGGTGTATGTCGCGACGCTCGCCTATATCGTGCTGATTCTCGGCGGCATCTGCCTGATGTGCGACGTGAGTCTCTGGCGCCTGCTCAAATACATTCGCGGCGAGATCCTGCTGGTGATCGCGACGGTGTCATCGGAAGCCGCGTTCCCGCAGCTCGTGAAGAAGCTCGAAGCGCTGGGCTGTCCGACCGGCGTCGTCGGCATCGTCATGCCAATGGGCTACACCTTCAATCTCGCCGGAACCTGCGTCGCGCAGGTGATCTGCGCGGTATTCATTGCGCAGGCCTTCGGCATTCAGCTTTCGGTGGCGGAGCAGGCGGTGCTGGTGGGCATCTCGATGCTGACCTCGCGCGGCATGGCGGGCGTGGCCGGCGCGAGCTTCATCTGCCTGCTCGCGACGCTCGCCGCGTTCAAGCACATTCCGATAGAAGGCGCGGCGATCGTGCTGGGCGTCGATCGCTTCATCGCGGAGGTCCGCGCGACGACCAACATGATCGGCAATGCGGTGGCGACGGTGGCGGTCGCGCACTGGGAGCGTCAGCGCGATGACGTGTGCATGCGCGAGACGCTCGGCATGCGGCCGAAGGTGGTGACGCGTTGAAGAGGCGCTCAAGCGGGCGCGGGACCGCTGGTGCCGCGCACGACGAGTTCGATCGGCAGGCAGACATCGGCGGGAGGGCGCTCTGTGCTCAGCCATTCGAGCAGGCCGAGCGCCGCGCGCTGGCCGAGTTCATAGGTGGGCAGCAAGACTGTCGAGAGGCCGGGTGTGATCTGCGAGGAAATCGGGAGGTTGTCGCAACCGACGATCGACAACGCGTCCGGCACGCTGATTTCAAGCGACTGCGCTTCGAACAAGGCGCCGAGCGCGAGTACGTCGTTGCCGCAGAACACGGCGGTGGGGCGCGGGCGCAATTGCATCAGATGCTTGAGCCCGGCGCGGCCGCCGTCGAAGCCGAAGGGCTGTTCGATCACGTTGGCTTCGGGCAGGCGCACGCCGGCATCGGCGAGCGCGGTGCGAAAGCCGTTCAGACGATGACGCGCGCGGTCGTTCTGACGCGTCATGCCGGAAATCATGCCGAAGGTGCGATGACCGAGCGAGAGCAGATGCTCCGCCGCGAGCGTGCCGATCAAGCGGTTGTCGAAACCGATGAGCGGCGCGGTCGTGGTCAGGATCTCGCTGGCGGCAGCGGCATTGGTCCAGGTGATGAGCACCGGAATGCGGCTGGCCCGCACCATCTCCCAGGTTTCATGGGCGTGTTCGGCTCCGACGAGAACGAGCGCGTCCACGGCCCGTTCGAGCAGCGCGCGCGTCGCTTCGGTTTCGGAAGCGAGGCTGTATTCGTGGGCGGAGATCAGCAGTTGATAGCCCGCGTTCGCGAGCGTGCTTTGCAGTCCCTGGACCGCGCGCGCGAAGATGGCGTTGTCGAGCGTCGGCACGATGGCGCCCACCATGCGCGCCCGTCCCGACGCCAGCGCGCGCGCCGCGCCGTCCGGCACATAGCCGAGCTGCGCGATGGCCTGCAGGATCCGGTCGCGCGTGCCGCCTTTTACCTTGTCCGGATTCGAGAGCGCGCGCGATACGGTGGCGGTGGACACGCCCGCGAGCGCGGCGACGTCGGAGAGCCTGGGCCGGTCTTCCTGATTCAATGCAGTCGTGTCGTTCATGCAGGATGCCTTGCATCTTCGGGCCGGGACGCCAGCATCACATTCGCATCCCGACGCAGCCTCTAGGTATCAATACCGATTCTTTGCAACCAGCGCTTGTCTATTATAGATGCAAGCGCTTGCATTATGAATTTTGCATACGTTAAACCACCGCCGGACATGACCGGCGTATTTTTTAAACCAAAATGCAAGCGCTTGCATTTTGGCCGGAACGAGAGAACTTCAATCCAGGAGCAGAGCGATGACGGTGTTTTATCTGAAGAAGGCCACCAAGACCCCGGAAACCGAGACCGGCACGGCACAGCGCGTGGTCACGGACATGCTGGCTGAAATCGAGACGAACGGCGAAGCGGCCGTGCGCGAGTACGCCCGTAAGCTGGATCGCTGGGAGGGCGACATCATCGTGCCGCGCGACGAGATCGAGCGCCGTGCGCGGGAAGTACCGCAAGCCGTGCGCGACGACATCGACTTCGCGGTGAAGCAGGTGCACGACTTCGCGGTCGCGCAGCGCCGTTCGATTGAAGATTTCGCGGTGGAACTGTATCCGGGCGTCACGGCGGGGCAGCGGGTCATTCCCGTCAACGTAGTGGGCTGCTATGCACCGGCGGGCCGTTATGCGCATATTGCGTCGGCCTACATGGGCGTCGCGACGGCGAAGGCGGCGGGCGTGAAGACCGTGATCGCGTGTTCGAGTCCGTTTCGCGGCGGCGGCATTCATCCGTATGTGCTCTACGGTTTCAAGGCAGCGGGCGCGGACGTGGTGATGACCCTGGGCGGCGTGCAGGCCATCGCGTCGATGGCCTACGGGCTGTTCACCGGCAAGCCCGCCGACGTGGTCGTCGGGCCCGGCAACAAGTTCGTTGCGGAGGCGAAGCGGACCTTGTTCGGCAAGGTGGGCATCGATGTCTTCGCGGGGCCGTCGGAAGTCGCGGTCATCGCCGATGACAGCGCGGATCCGGCCATTGTCGCGAGCGATCTCGTGGGGCAGGCGGAACACGGCCACGAATCGCCGGCATGGCTCTTTACGACATCGCGGGCGCTGGCCGCTGAAGTGACGGCGCTCGTGCCGCGCCTGATCGACGATCTGCCGCCGACCGCCCGCGATGCCGCCGCTGCCGCATGGCGCGATTACGGCGAGGTGATCGTCTGCGATACGCGTGAGGAAGTGGTGGAAGTGTCGGACCGTTATGCGTCGGAGCATCTCGAAGTGCATGCCGCCGATCTGTCGTGGTGGCTCGACAACCTGACCTGCTACGGCTCGCTGTTTCTGGGCGAGGAGACGACCGTCGCGTTCGGCGACAAGACGAGCGGCCCGAATCACGTCCTGCCGACCAAGGGCGCGGCGCGCTACTCCGGCGGGCTCTCTGTTCACAAGTTCGTCAAGACGCTGACGTGGCAACGCATGACGCGCGAGGCGTCGCGGCGCATCGGTGAAGTCACCGCGCGCATCTCGCGCCTCGAAGGCATGGAAGCGCACGCGCGCACGGCGGACGACCGGCTGAAGAAGTACTTTCCGGACGAGGCTTTCGAGAAAGGTGAAGCCGTCCGCGTCTGAGCCCTGCACGCACTCAATGGAGCGATCGATGGAACTCGCAAGCATGTTCAGTCTGCAAGGGCGCGTGGCGCTGGTGACCGGCGGCAGCGCCGGCATCGGCCTCGCGATCGGCAGCGCACTCGGTCGAGCCGGCGCGCGCGTGCTGCTGGCCGCGCGGCGTGAAGGCGCGCTGCGCGATGCCGCGGCCACGCTCGCGGCCCAAGGCATCGCGGCAAGCGTCGTCGTGGCCGACGTGAGTTCGCCCGAAGCCGCGATGCAGTGCGCGCACACCGCACTCGCGCAACACGAACGCATCGACATTCTCGTGAATGCGGCTGGCGTGAATCTGCGTCAGTCTTTCATGGAGGTCACGCCCGAGACCTGGCAAACGCAGCTCGCGCTTCATCTGGGCGCGCCGTTCTTTCTCACTCAGGCGCTCGCTCCGCAGATGAAGGCGCGCGGCTGGGGGCGCATCATCAATATCGCCTCGCTGCAGTCGTATCGGGCGTTCGCGAACAGCGCGCCTTATGGCGCCGGCAAGGGCGGCGTGGTGCAGCTCACGCGTGCGATCGCACAGGAGTGGGGCCGTCATGGCATCACCTGCAATGCGATTGGTCCGGGATTCTTTCCGACCGCGCTGACGGCATCCGTGTTCGCGGACGAAGCGCTTGCCCAAAGACATGCCGAACAGACCTGTCTCGGCCGCAATGGTCGAATGGAGGATCTGGACGGTCTTGCTGTGTTCCTTGCAAGCGATGCATCGGGCTATATCAGTGGTCAGACAATCATGATCGACGGCGGATACACCGCGCGTTGAGCAACGATGGCGGAGACAAGCATGTTGATACAGGACAGTCGTGGTGCAGGGGCGACGCCCATCGAGCAGGACGCACCGCAGGGCCGCGCGGCATCGGGCGCGGACAATCTACGGGCCGTGACGCTTTCCAGCGTGCTGGGCGCCGTGATCGAGTGGTACGACTTCTTTCTTTATGGCGTGGTCGCCGGTGTCGTGCTGAACCGGCTGTATTTTCCGCAGGCCGATGCCGTGGTCGCCACCATGCTCGCGTATTCGACTTTCGCGCTGGGGTTCGTGGCGAGGCCGGTCGGGGGCGTGATCTTCGGTCACTTCGGCGATCGACT
The DNA here is from genome assembly GCF_031450975.1 of Caballeronia sp. LZ065. Taxonomy (NCBI): domain Bacteria; kingdom Pseudomonadati; phylum Pseudomonadota; class Betaproteobacteria; order Burkholderiales; family Burkholderiaceae; genus Caballeronia; species Caballeronia sp. LZ065. The sequence continues at coordinate 205,517 of NZ_JARUXV010000044.1, read as the reverse complement.
CGGACGCAAGAAGATGCTGATGCTGACGCTGCTTCTGATGGGCGGCGCGACGATGTTGATCGGCGTGATACCGACCTATTCCTCGATCGGCATCGCGGCGCCCCTGCTGCTGCTTGCCTGCCGCATCGTGCAGGGGATCGGTCTGGGTGGCGAGTGGGGCGGCGCAGTGCTGATGACCTACGAGTCGGCGCCCGTGGAGCAGCGAGGTTTCTATGCGAGCCTGCCGCAGATTGGCATGTCGCTCGGACTCGTGCTGGCCTCCGGTGTGGTCGCCGTGCTGTCCTACACGCTCGACGACGCCCAGTTCCTCGCATGGGGCTGGCGTTCGGCGTTCATCGCGAGCGGCGTGCTGGTGATCGTCACGTTCTACATGCGCAAGCATGTCGCCGAGACCGACGACTTCAACAAGGCGAAGAAGAGCCGGCATGAGACCTTGCCGATCGTCGACGTGTTCCGCCGCTATCCGCGCACGGTGCTGGCGTGCATGGGCGCGCGCGTGATCGATGGCGTGTTCTTCAACGTGTTCGGCGTCTTCTCGATTCACTATCTCACCGAGACGCTGCACTTTCCACGCACGACGGCGTTGCTCGGCGTGCTGTTCGGCGCCGCCGTGATGACCTTCTTCATTCCCTTCTGGGGCCGTGTTTCTGACAAGCTGGGGCAGCCGCTCGTGTACGGCATGGGCGCATTGCTGGCGGGGCTGTCCGCGTATCCCGCGTTCATGTTGATGCAGGGCGCGAACGGCTCGGCGTGGCCTGTCTGGATCGCGATCATCATCCCGTTCGGGGTGTTTCATGCGGCCGTGTTCGGCACGATGTCGTCGTTGTTCTCGGAGGCATTCGAACCCGACGTGCGCTACAGCGGCATCTCCTTCGTCTATCAGTTCGCCGGCGTGTTCGCGGGCGGCCTGACACCCGTGGCCGCAACTTACTTCACCGGTCTTCAGGCCGGCAAGCCGTGGTACCTGTGCGCGTATGTCCTGGTCGGCGGCCTTCTGAGCGCCTTGTGCTGCGCGTGGCTCGCGCGGCATCGCAAATCGCCGCAGTGCGAACGCGTGCGCGCCCGCGCGCTGGCTGAAGCCCGCTAACGTCATTGGAGCCCTTGTCATGAAAGCGCTGGTCTATACACAACCCAACGAGATGCAGTTGCTCGATCGGCCGGAGCCCGTCGCGGAAGAAGGCGAGGTCGTGCTGAAGATCGATGCCGTCGGCATCTGCGGATCGGACATGCATGCCTTCCACGGACACGATCCACGCCGTCTGCCGGGTCTCGTCCTGGGGCATGAGTTCGCTGGCACCATTGCGCACAGCCGCGCCGCAGGCTGGACGGAAGGGATGCGCGTGACCGGCAATCCGCTCATCACATGCGGTACGTGCGAATACTGCGTGCAGGGCAGGGATAACCTGTGTGCGAACCGGACGATGGTCGGCATGACGCGTCCGGGCGCCTTCGCCGAATACATGTCGATACCGGCAGCGAGTCTGGTCGCCATTCCGTCCGGCATGCCCGCGCACGTGGCTGCGGCCACTGAACCGGCGGCCACCGCGCTGCACGCCGTGAACCTGACGATGCGCGCGTTGAACCGGCCGCTTCCCGAATGCCGGGTTCTCATCATCGGCGGCGGGGCGATCGGGCTGTTCTGCGCGCTGCTGCTGCGGTCGTATGGATGTCGTGAGGTGACGGTCGCCGAGACCAACGCGGCGCGGCGCGCATCGGCGGAACACGAGGCGAAGTGCGCGACTTACAACCCGCTGGAGCAAGAAGCCGCAACGGATCGCTTCGATTGCGTGATCGATGCAGTCGGCGCCCGCGCGACGCGCAACAGCGCGCTCGCGGCGCTCAAACCGGGCGGCGTCATGATGCATATCGGCCTGCAGGACTGGGCGAGTGAGATCGACATGCGCAAGCTGACGCTCGCGGAGATCACCTTGCTGGGCACCTATACCTACACGATGGCCGATCTCCGAGCGACGGTGCGCGCGCTGCACGAAGGCGCGTTCGGCAGTTTGTCATGGCTCGAACATCGGCCGCTGGCGGAGGGTGCGCAGGCTTTCATGGATCTGCATGCCGGTCGCGCGAAGTCGAGCAAGATACTGCTGATTCCCGAGACGGCCTGATCTGTTCGATGACGCGTCACTTCGTGGAATGAAGCGGTCGCCAGCTTCCGGTGTTCGGGCATAAGCCAGCTGGCGCACCGTCCACCCACACTTGCTCATCATCGAGTTGCAGGGCGGTGGAGGGGGCCGTATCGAAGACCACGTTCAGTGCCCGCGCGACCTGTGCCTCTTCGATGGGAAGCTCCCAGGTCAGGAACACTTGAGTGAGGTCCTGATCCGGCGCGAAGTCCGATTCACGGAAGCCGCTGTTACCACGCGGGATGACCGCATGCGGCTGCCCCGTATCGAAGATCATGGCGGTCCCGCGCACCAATGGAATGCGCTGGCCGGTGTGCGGGAAATGCACGTCCAGCCCTTTGTCCTCGCTGAGGAACAGATTGCAGAACGCCGCGCCGCCGTATTGCGCGCCGTCATGGTGATAGCGCGCGCCACGGCAGGCCATGAGCGCCACGTCGCTCGAAGCCAGCACGCCGGGCAATCCGAGCGCATCCGTCCACGCGGTAATGGCTTGCACGCAGCGGCGGTAATCCGGCCAGCGCGCCTGCGTGCGTGCAAGCGACATCGGTTCGACATCGCCTGCTTCCAGATCCAGTTTCGACGCGATCTCCCGCTGCCAGTCCGCGAGCACGCGCGCCGAAGGCACGGGCACGTCGAGCGTATCTGACAGCACCATGCGGCTGACCGAGCGGCTGCGCAACGTGTCGCCGCTCCAGAAGAAGGAGGTCAGGTCGCGGGGCATGGCATGACGGAAAAAGGTGAGCGCATGTCGGTCCCTGCTTCACTCACTGCGCGCATGCATGCGCTTGCGGATTTCGGAATCGAGAATCAGCCGCCCGCGCAGCTTGCCTTTCATGCGCTTCACATATCGCGGCGCTTCCGTCATGTGAATCACCATCAGCTCGCGCACTTTGTCGGCGTCCCGTGCGCGCGCCGCTTCGGTGATCGCTTTATGGATCTTCACATTGGCGCGCCCGAAGCGTTCGTGTTCGGCCTGCGGCGTATCGTTCCGGTATTCGATCAACTGGCGGATCATCTCGTTGATCAGTTCGCAACTGAAGCGCAGGAACGGGTTGGGATTCGCGGCGGCAAGGATGTCGTGAAAGTTCACGTCTTCCTGACGCTGCTTGACGATATCCTGGCCCGCCAGCGCCGAGGACGGCTCGTCGCAACACGCGATATTGCTTTCGAGCGCCGCGAAGTCTTCTTCGGTGAGATGCGGCACCGCACCGGCCGCCAGTTCGGGTTCGAGCAACTGGCGCACGGTATAGATGTCGTCGATGGTCACGTCCTTGAAGAACAAATAGTTCTGCAGCAACTGCAAGGTACGGTCGAGCGGCACCTCGACGATCGTGCCGCCGCCCGAAGGCCCGGTCGTCACCTTGATGAGCCCTTGCACTTCGAGCGACTTGAGCGCCTCGCGAATCGTGCTCTTGCTTACCGTGAAGAGCTGCTGCAACTCGACTTCGCGCGGCAGCTTGTCGCCGGGCTTCAGGTCCTTCTCCGTGATCAGCCGCTTGATTTCCTCGGCGACCAGATCCGCGCGCTTGGGCTGCTTGATCGATTGCCGCGCGAGCTCGATTCCCGCGCCGGCGCGCTTGGCACGCTCCATCACCATTCCTTGCTCCTCTCGATTCGCCGGCCGTTCAATCTGTCCCGGGCACCTTCGTTCGCATGCGCTTTCGGGCAGACCGGAATATTGCCTTATTGACACCCGAATTTATTGTTCCTAGCATCAGGTTCATCCTATTTATCATGATAAATAGGATGAAGCCAGCCGATGCCTGAACGTATCACGAAAAAAAAGCGCGGCGGTCGCGAAGGTCATCTCTCAAGGAGCGTCAATTTTGAATCGCCGAAACATGTTGAAGCTGGCCGCACTGTCGGCCATTCCTGGATCGTTCGAAGCGCTCGTATCAAGAAGCGCGCTGGCGCAGGGGTCGCCGCTCCAGTTCGCCTGTCCGGTGCCGATGTCCGGCCCCTTCGCGGCCAACGGCAAGTACGCCGATCTCGGCATGAAGCTCGCCATCGAACAATATGGCAAGGTGCTCGGCCAGCCGCTCGCCTACACGACGCTCGATACCGAGGGAAAACCCGCAACCGCGGTGCGGCGCGTTCAGGAAATTGCGCAGCAGAAGAACGCGCACTTTTTTGCGGGCGGCATTCTGTCGTCCGAGGCGCTGGCCATGGGCAAGGAAGCCGAGAAGGCTGGCGGCATCTTCATCACGACGGCGGGCGCGGATGAACTCACCGGCAAGGACTGCAACAGCGCCACGTTCCGCTGGTCCGTGCCGACCTTCGGCGCCATCGAACAGACCGTGCGGCCGCTGATCCAGACGATGCCCAACGCGAAGCGCTGGTACACGATCACGCCGCAATACGTGTTCGGCGACGGCCTCTTGTCCGCCGCGAAGAACATCTTCAAGGAGAAGGGGATCGAGCATGTGGGCAACAGCTATCACTCGCTCAACGAAAAGGAGTTCAGCGGCTATCTGACGAACGCCGTGGCCGCCAAGCCCGATGTCCTGCTGATCCTGAACTTCGGCTCGCAATCGTCGGACACGTTGCGGCAGGCCGTGAGCTTCGGCATGAAGAACAACTGCACGATCCTGATGGCGTGGGCATCGGGCCTCGAACAGTTCGAGGCGCTCGGGCCGGACATCTGCGAAGGCGTGTACTTCGGCGCACAGTACTGGCATGCCATCGACTCGCCGCTGAATCATGACCTCGTCAAGCGCGTGAACGCGGCCTACAAGTCGAACCCGAACTACAGCCTCGCCGGGTCGTACATCTGCACGAAGATCCTGCTGGACGGCATCGTGAAGGCGGGCAGTGCGGATCCGAAGAAGGTGATCGCGGCGCTCGAAGGCATGAAGTACGCCGGGCTGACGGGTGCTGAAGAGATCCGCGCGGGCGACCATCAGGTGTTGAAGAACTACTATCTGCTGAAGGGCAAGGCCAAGGGCAAGATGAAGGACAAGGACGATTACGCGGATATCGTCAGCTCCGGCCAGTCGTTCCTGCCGCTCGACAAGACGCAGTGCAAGCTCGCGTAACACGCATCGCGCTGGCGTTTTCCAGGCGAATGCGGCGCGGCCCGCATTCGCTCCGTCACTCTTCTGACGCAAGGCCATGAACGTTTATCTGTTGCAGGTCGTGAACGGCATCGGCGTGGGCATGCTGTACTTTTTGCTCGCGGTCGGCTTGTCGATCGTGTTCGGGCTACTGCGCTTCGTGAACTTCGCCCACGGCGCGTTCTATCTGCTGGGCGCGTATTTCTGTTATCAGGCCATGCAATGGTCGATGAACTTCTGGACCGCGCTCGTCATCGTGCCCGTGGTGGTGGGCGCGCTGGCGTGGGTTGTCGAGAAGGTCGTGCTGCGGCACGTCTATGCGCAACAGCATGAGTTCCATATCCTCGCGACGGTCGGGCTCGCGCTCGTGATCCAGGAATGCTCGATCATCACGTGGGGGCCAATCGGCGACAACGTGGCCGTGCCGGACATCCTCAACGGCGTGGTGATGTGGGGCAGCTTCATCTACCCGAAGTACCGGCTCTTCGTGATCGCTTTCACGGCCGTGCTCGCGGCGCTCCTCTGGTGGGTGCTCGAAGGCACGCGGCTCGGCAGCGCGGTGCGCGCGGGCAGTGAATCGAGCGAGATGGTGTCGCTGCTCGGGATCAATGTGACGCGTATCTTCAGTCTCGTGTTCGCGCTGGGCGCGGGCACGGCGGCGCTCGCCGGCGTGCTGGCGGCGCCGATTCGCGGCGTCGATCCCTTCATGGGCATCGAGGCGCTCGGCGTGGCTTTCGTCGTCGTGGTGGTGGGGGGCATGGGCAATTTTCTCGGCGCGCTCGTCGGCGGCTTGCTGGTGGGCATCGTGCAGAGCGTGATGAGCACGCTGTGGCCCGAAGGCGCGCGGCTCATGATCTATGTCGCCATGGCGGCGGTGCTGTTGCTGCGTCCGAACGGACTGCTCGGGAGGGCCGCGTGAATTCGAAACCGACATCGGAGGCGTTGAACGTGAGCGAGCCACGACGTTCCCCGCGGCATGCATTGCACCGCTACCGCTTTCTTCTGCTCGCGGCTGTCGTCGTCTGCATCCTGCCGATGACCATCCGCTCCGGATCGCTCGCTACAGAAGTGCTGGTCTTCGCGCTCGCGGCGCTCGGCTGCAATCTGCTGCTGGGACATACCGGGCTGCTCTCGTTCGGGCAGGGCATCTTCTTCGGCCTCGGCAGCTATAGCGCCGGTTTGATCCTGACGAAAGCCGGACTCCAGGTTCCCGCTGCGCTGCTTGGCGCAATCGTAGTGGGCGCCGTGGCGGCGGCTGTAGTCGGATGGTTCTCCATTCGTCAACGCGGCGCGTACTTCGTGATGCTCACGCTGGCGTTCGGGCAGATGTTCTACTTCCTCGCCTATACGACGCCCGATCTCACCGGCGGCGACAACGGCCTCCTCGACATTCCGCGTCCCGCGCTGTCGGTTTTCGGGCATCCGCTTTTGTCCATCGCTTCGCCGTGGCAGTACTACGCGTTCGTCGCGGTGCTGTTTCTGATCGCGTTCTGGCTCATGCTGCGCGTGTCGCATTCGGTGTTCGGCCGCACGCTGCTCGCGATCCGCGACAACGAAGCGCGCGCCGCCGCCGTGGGCTACGACGTGAAGCGCTTCAAGCTCGCGGCGTTCGTCGTGTCGGGTGCGGTCACGGGCCTGGCGGGCGCGCTGCACGCGCTGATGACCGGCATCGCACCGCTCTCCAACATCGACTATCACACGAGCGAGATGATCCTCGTGATGACGGTGATCGGCGGGACGGGCAATCTCTTTTCTTCGGTGCTGGGCGCAGCCTTCTACGTGTTGTTTGCCGACTGGCTCGCCACGCTGTGGCCGCGCTGGCTGCTGTTGCTGGGCCTCGTGCTGATCGCCGTGAGCCTGTTCATGCAGCGCGGCCTGTGGGGCTTGGGCGCGCGCATCTGGCGCGCGGTGAAGCGTGAAGGAGGAGAGCCGGTATGAGCGTGTTACTGGAGGCAAAAGACCTGGGCAAGCGCTATGGCAAGTTCGCGGCGCTCACCGATGTGAACCTGCGCATCGCGAAGAACACCGTGCATTCGGTGATCGGTCCGAATGGCGCAGGCAAGACCACGCTGTTCCATGTGCTCACCGGCACCGTGCCGAGCAGCGCGGGGCAGATCGTGTTCGACGGCCATGACGTGACGCGCGAGCCGGATCATCGGCGTGTGAAGCGCGGCATCGCGCGTTCGTTCCAGGTGACGAGCCTGTTCGCGAACCTGCCGGTGCGCGAGAATCTGCGGCTCGCCGCGCAAGGCGTCGATTCGAAGCGCGCGCTCAATGTCTGGACGCCGCCGCGCGGCGCGCTCGAACATCGCGACACGGTGGACGATATTCTCGAACGCCTCGCGCTGCAACGGTTCGCACAGACGCAGGCCGGGGTGCTGTCGCATGGTCAGCAACGTCGTCTGGAAGTGGGCATGGCGCTGGCGGCACGCCCGAAGGCGATCTTCCTCGACGAGCCGACCTCGGGCATGGGTATCGACGATCTCGACGACATGAAGCATCTGATCCGCAGCCTTCGTGACAACTACACGGTGGTGCTGATCGAGCACAACATGGACATCGTGATGGATATCTCGGACACCATCACGGTGATGCAGCAGGGCCGCGTGCTGGTGGAAGGCAAGCCTGCCGAGGTTCGCGGCGATCCGCGCGTGCGCAGCGCTTATCTCGGCAACATGATCACCGGAGGCCGCGCATGATGCTCGAGGTCCAGAACCTTCACGGCTACTACGGCAAGAGCCATATTCTGCAAGGCGTAACGCTGAAGATTGCCGAGGGCGAGACGGTCACGCTGCTGGGCCGCAACGGCGCGGGTAAATCGACGACGCTCAAGAGCATCGCGGGCGTCGTGATGCCGAAGCAAGGCAGCGTGAGTTTCAACGGCATGCAGCTCGAAAAACTGCCGCCGCACAAGATCGCGGCGCGCGGGGTGTGCTTCGTGCCGGAGCATCGCGGCATCTTCAAGCTGCTGTCGGTGGAAGAGAACTTGAGGCTCGGCGCGCGCAAGGACTCGCCGTGGCAACTCGCCGATATCTATCGCATCTTCCCGCGCCTCAAGGAGCGCAGGACGAACGGCGGCGGTCAGCTCTCGGGCGGCGAGCAACAGATGCTCGCGATCGGCCGGGCGCTAATGAATCATCCGCGCCTGTTGATGCTCGATGAACCTGTGGAAGGGCTCGCGCCGGTGATCGTCGAGGAGATCGTCGCGCAACTGAAGCTGATTCGTCAGGCAGGCGTGACGATCCTGCTGGTCGAACAGAACCTCGAAGTCTGCACGCAACTCGCGGATCGCCACACCATCATCGAGCAGGGACGCATCGTCTACGAAGGCTCGAATGCGGACTTCATCGCGGATGAATCCGTCAAGGATCGTTATCTCGGTGTCGGCGTCGTCTGAGCGCCGCCTACATAGCACACAGCGAAGGAAACCTGGCATGCAAGCTCACGATCTGCCGGCGCACGCCGGCTTGCGCATCGATGGTGCGCGTCTCTGGAACAGCCTGATGGAACTCGCGCGGATCGGCGCGACGGAGAAGGGCGGCGTGTGCCGTCTGGCGCTGACGGACCTGGACCGTCAGGGCCGCGATCTGTTTGTGTCCTGGGCGAAGGACATGAGCTGCACGGTGCGTGTCGATGCGATCGGCAACATCTTCGCGCGCCGCGCGGGATTGCGCGACGATCTTCCGCCCGTGATGACCGGCAGTCATATCGATACGCAACCGACCGGCGGCAAGTTCGACGGAAACTATGGCGTGCTCGCGGGCCTCGAAGTGCTGCGCACGCTGAACGACAACGACGTGCGCACGCAGGCGCCGCTCGAAGTCGCGGTATGGACCAACGAGGAAGGCTCGCGCTTCGTGCCGGTGATGATGGGCTCGGGCGTGTTCGCCGGCGCGTTCACGCTGGACCATGCGCTGGCGCAGGCGGATCGCGAAGGCATGACGGTGAACGATGCGCTCGCGGCAATCGGTTACGCGGGCGAGCGCGTTGCGGCGCATGCGGTGGGCGCGTATTTCGAGGCGCATATCGAGCAGGGCCCGGTGCTGGAAGCGAATGACAAGGTGATCGGCGTCGTGCAGGGCGCGCTCGGGCAGCGCTGGTATGACGTGACCATCGAGGGCATGGAAGCGCATGCCGGCCCGACGCCGATGGAACTGCGTCGCGATGCGCTGCTCGTCGCGGCAGACCTGATTCGCGCGGTCAACGGTATCGCGCTTGCGCATAAGCCGCATGCGCGCGGTACGGTCGGCTGGGTGGATGTGCATCCGAACTCGCGTAACGTGATTCCTGGGCGGGTGAAACTGACCGTCGATCTGCGCGCACCCGACGATGCCACGCTGCACGCGATGGATCGCACGCTGCGCGATCTGTGCGCTCAGGCGGACTTACCGGTGACGGTAGACGAAGTGGTCTACTTCGCGCCGCAGCCTTTCGAAGCATCGCTGGTGGCATCGGTGCGTGAAGGCGCGGGAGCGCTGGGTTTGACATCGATGGACGTGGTGAGCGGTGCAGGCCACGATGCCGTGTATCTGGCACGCGTCGCGCCTGCAGCGATGATTTTCGTGCCGTGCAAGGACGGTATCAGTCACAACGAGATCGAGGACGCGCGCGCCGATCATCTGGAAGCGGGCTGCAACGTGCTGCTTCAGGCGATGCTGCGGGCCGCGAATGCATCGGTTGAAGGAGCGAGCGCATGAAGATCCTGATCGCCCGGATGAATCACGAAACCAACACGTTCTCGCCGGTGCCGACGCCGCTCGAAGCCTTTGGCCGCGATGGTCCATGTTTTGATGCGGAGGCTTACCGCGAGAACGCCGGCATGCGCACGGCGATGTCCGCGTTCATCGATGCCGCCGAGCGCGAGCAAGCCGAGATCGTCACGCCGATCTCGGCTTCGGCGAATCCGAGTGGACGCGTGGGTGCCGCGGCCTACGATGCGATCTGGCAGTCCATCGTCGATGCCGCCGAAGGCTGCGACCTCGTAATGCTCGATCTGCATGGCGCGATGGTCGCCGAGAATTCGCCCGATGGCGAAGGCGATCTTCTCGAACGCGTGCGGCGAGCGCTGCCGCATGCGCCGATTGCGGTATCGCTGGATCTGCATGCGAACGTCACACAGAAGATGATCGACAACGCGGATGTCATCACGAGCTTCAAGACCTATCCGCACGTGGATATGTACGAGAGCGGCGAGCTTGCGGCGCGGCTGGTGTTCGATCTGGTTCATGCGAAGGCAAGGCCGGTCATCGCATGGGCGCAGCCGCCGCTGCTGACGCACACGCTCAAAAGTTCGACCGCAGCAGGCGCGATGAAGCGCGCCGTCGATGCTGCGCGCGCCGCTGAAGGACACGACGGCGTGCTGGCTGTCTCGGTGTTGTCGGGCTTTTCGCTGGCGGACATCGCGTCGCCGTGCATCAGCGTGGTGGTGGTGGCGGACGGCGATCGGACCAAAGCGCAGGACGTGGCGGACCGTATCGCGCGGCAGATCTGGGACGAGCGCGAAGACTTCGTGTATCGCAGCGCGCCGCTTGCGCAATCGATCGCTGAAGGGGCGGCGCTTGCGCGCGATGCGACGAAGCCCATCCTGCTGCTCGATCATGGCGACAACTGCATGTCCGGCGGCACGTGCGACACGACCGACGCTTTCGAGGAAGCCTTGCGGCAGGGACTCGAAAGCATCGTCGTCGGGCCGCTGTGCGATCCGGACGCGGTGGCGAAGTTGTTCGCGGCAGGCGAAGGCGCGACAGTCACGCTCGGCATCGGCAACAAGTTGGCGAGTGTGACTTCGCGGGGCAAGCCGCCGTTTGAAGTGACCGGCATCGTGCGTGCGCTGACGAACGGCGAGTATGTCATCAGCGGCCCGACTTATACCGGACAGCGCGCCTACATGGGACGCGCTGCCGTCATCGAAACGCCGGCAGCTCGCATCCTCCTGACCGAACGCACGCATGAGCCGTGGGATCTGGGCGTGTTCGAAAGCGTGGGCATCGATCCGCGCGGCGCCCGGTTTCTGATTCTCAAGTCGCGCATGTATTGCCGGCCGGTGTTCGTGCCCATCGCTGGGGGGCTGGTCGAGTGCGACAGTCGCGGGCCGACGAGTTCGGACTATGCGCTGTTCCCGTTCGTCGATCTGAAGCGTCCGGTGTTTCCGCTGGATGCGGATGCGGGGTATTGACAGGCTGCAGGCGGGCCTCTGCATGCAGAAAACAACACGTTCTGCATGCAGGAAGCACAAGAAAGCGCATGCTTCAGGCCGGCTCTCTCGTGCTGTTGGTGTCGGAAATCGCTTGATGGAGCACCCTTGCGATGCTCCGCTATGCCAGCGTTACTTCGCCGCGCCGACCAGCGAGAAGGCGTCGAAAGCCGGATCGACCGGCGTGTGTGCCAGATGCTGAAGCGCTTCTTCCACGAGCGGTTCGCATGCGCTGTAGTCGGAATTCATGCTGTCGCTGTGTGCCTGGGGAAAGTTGACCGAAAGGACTTTGCCACCCCAGCGGTCGGCGGTGGCGGTCATGCTGCACTTGCCCGCGCCGCCGATCTTCAGATCGAGCAAGATCACGTTCAGGTCGAATGCGGCATCCGAGTTGGAGAAGTTCCACTGCATGACCATGCGGTCATTCGGGGAGTTCGCGTCCACGAGCTTCATGGTCTTGTCGGGAATGCCGACAGCGGCCACGAGGTCGAGCACGTTCGAGCCGATCAGCGCGCCCGAGTCCTGGCGGGCTTCGTGGGTCCGGTAAGCCGCGCAGCCGGAGAACAGGGTGACAAACATCAGGAGGAGGGAGGTGTAGCGTCGCACGAAGGCTCCTTGGCGAGTGGAAGGATGATGAATCGCAAGGCGTGCCAGCAAGAACGTGGCCCGGCTCAGCGCCGCCCGGGTGTACGACTGTCAATGCTTTCAGCGTGGTTTCCGATGCCTTGCGCTTCGTCGTGGAAGGCGCATTACGTTTGCATTCAAAATGCCCGATGGCATTTTGTGTTCCGCATGCGATATCCGTGAAGCACGGTGAGCTTTCGCGCCAGCGCGCACGTCTGCGGCAAACCGATCTGATAAAGTCGGTCACCTTCGCCGCCCCTTGCGGCCTCAACCTTCCATCCAAAAAGCATGCGCATCGTTTCTATCGACGACGGAGACCGGTCGCTGCCCACCTTGGTTTGCCTGCCCGGGGCCATGTGCAGCCCCGCCGTGTTCGCGCAGGCCGCGCGCTTGTCAGGCCTGCGCGCGCTGGCGCTCGCGTGGCTCGAGGATGATGGTCCGTTCTCGCTGGAAGCCATCGCCGGGCGCATCCTGCAATGCGTCGCTGATGAACCGCGCATCGTGCTCGTCGGTCACTCGCTCGGCACGGCGCTCGCGGTGCTCGCCGCATTGCAGGACATGCAACGCGACGACCCGCGCGTCTGCGGGCTGGTGTTGTCGAACAGCGGCGCCAATACGCGCGGTCATGGCGATGCCGATGCCATCGTGAGGCGCATCGAGGCCGACTGGGGCGTTGCGTTCTGGGAGGCTTTCCTGGTGCGTTGCTTCCTGCATCTTCCTGAAGAGCCGCTGCTGCATGAGGTGCGCAGTTACCCGTCGCGCGTGCGCAAGGAAGCGGTCGCGGCCGCCATCCGCAGTCAGATGGAGACGGATCTCACGCCCTTGCTCGGCAGGCTCGGCGGTTTGCCGGCTGCCATTGTGCATGGGAAATCCGACGTCGCACGCACGTTGGCCCATGCTCAGGAACTGGCGGCGGGGATGCCGCACGCCACACTGCATGTCCTCGATACGGGCCACACGTCCTGCGCGGAAAATCCGGCCGCGTTCGCGGCCATCATGCGCGAGATCGCGGAGCGCCCGGCGAGCACTAAGACTTAGACTTGGCAGCCGCCGCGCGCGCCGCCGACATATCCGCCACCGCACTGAACGCCTGTTTGCGCATCAGGCTGCCGACGCCCATATCCATATCCTGCAGATAACCGATCTCGCGCTCGCTCAACGTCAGGTTGCGCGAGTACGGCCGCTGCGTTTGATTGAACCTCCAGATCGCCTCGGCCGATGCAGCATCGAAACGCTTTTGCGCCCGTTTGCGGGCATCGATGAAAGCCTCGTGCGAGGCGGGCGACATCAGATAGTCATAGAGCGCGCCATAAGCAGCCATGACCGCCACGAGTCCCTCATGCTTCGCGCCAAGCGCTGCATCGGCTGCATAGGCGGTCTGGAATACGCAATCCGGCAGCGCCTGCCACAGGTTGCCTTCGCTGATGACCTGCGGCCCTGCATCGTCGTTCAGATGCGAGATGCTGGCGAGGCAGGCATCGGCCGCGCCGCTCGCGACGGCATCGAAACAATGCTCGTTGCTGCCGTGATCGGCGAAAGCGATGCGCGAAGCGTCGAGGCCTTTCTCCTTCAATAGCTGAAGCATCAGGGTATGCAGCAAGCCATGCCTTGGCCCGACCGCGACCGTCTTTCCCTCCAGCCCTTCAAGCGTCCGCACGCCGCCCGGCCTTGCATACACCGTCAGCGCACACTTTCTCATCCCCGCGCCGACGATCTTCACCGGCGCACCCTGCTCAATGCGCGTAAGCACGAGGTTGTAGCCCGACACCATGCAGACGTCGGCGGCGCCGCGCGCGATGGCGTCGAACGGACCGGTGGGCCCGGGTATCTGGATGATCCGCGCATCGACGTCATAGGTCTTGAAGTAGCCCAGCTCATCCATCAGCGCGTTGAGCGTCGCGTTCTCCAGGCCGGGATTGCTGACAATGCGGATTTCACTGCTGGCGGCGCGTGCGACATAAGGCGCGCCAAACGGACCCGCGGCGAGACCCACGCCGAGGGCGCCCGCCTTGCGCAGGAAGCCGCGACGGTTCAAATCACAGGTCATCTTTGTGTCTCCGGATGCCGGTCGTTATTAATCGAGGAGCGCTGGCACGAGCGCGCATTGTGCCGAACCGTCGCGGCCGGGTCGATTGAGTAAAATGGGCGGCGACTTAACGAATTACTCATACCGGGAGAGGAGGCAACGTGTCGGCGGAACTCGACTGGTACCTGCAAATCAACCTCAAGGCGCGGCACTTGCGCTTGCTGGTGACCATCGACACTTATCGCAATCTGAGCCAGGTGGCGGAGGTTTCGCACGTCACCGTGGCCGCGGTCTCGAAGTCGTTGACGGAGCTGGAGCGCGGCCTCGGCCTCACGCTCTTCACGCGCACCACCCGAGGGCTGGTGCCGACGCCCTACGGCGAATGCCTGACGCGCCACGCGCGAGCCATGCTGCATGTCCTGCATCAGACCATCGACGAACTGAAGGCCCTCAGCGCCGGCACGGAAGGCAAGATCGAGATCGGCGTGCTGCCTGTCTCGGCCTCCGGCCTGCTGACCCACGCGTTGAACCTGCTCAAGCAGCGCTCTCCGGGCACCAACGTGAAGATCGTCGAAGGCTCCGCGGAGTCGCTGTTGCCGGAGTTGTGGCAAGGCCATCTGGACCTCGTCGTCGGCCGCCTGCCGCCTCCGGATGCACTCGGCAGCTTCGAAGAGAAGGAGTTGCTTGAGGAGCCCGTGGTGCTCGTCACGGGCCGGCAGCATCCGCTGGCGCGCAGAAAGACCATGCAGTGGGCGGACCTGCTGCCCTATCCGTGGATCTTGCCGCCCACCGGCTCCATTCTTCGCGATCCGCTGGAGCGCGCGCTGGAAGTACACGGCGTGCCGCTGACGAACAACTACATCGAAACCTTGTCCCTGCACGTGATCCGTGCGCACTTGCAGGTGTCCGACTGCATCGCCGTCATGGCGGACACCTCCGCGCGCGAGGCCACGCTTCCCCAGCCGCTCCACACGCTGCCGCTCGCGCTGCCTCGCCTGCTGCGGCCCGCCGGCGTGCTCTGGAACCGCGTGCGCACGCTGACGCCGAGCGCGCAACTGATGATCTCCTGCCTCGAAGAAACCGCGCAGCGCCTGTCCCAGGAAGACCAGAAGGGCGGCTGACGTCCTCCCGTCGCCCCCTTAACCATTTCCTCAACCGGCCCGCAGTTTTTCTCAAACCGGGCCATTCGAGGCGCTGGCACAATTCATTCACGCTCAACGACACGGGCGACGACGCGAACTGCCACCGGGAAGCACGCTTTCCCGGCCCTTCCACGGACAGTTCCGCGCATCTACACGGAGACGAGAACGATGATGAATCTGAGGACCGCGATCTGCGCCTGCGCAACGCTGTTCGGCTTCGCTGTGCAAGCACACGCGGCCCCGGCGTCCACGCAATCGGTGGCGGACTTCTATCGCGGCAAGGCGTTGACGCTTCTGGTCAGCGCGGACGCGGGCACGGTGACGGACATCGTCGCACGCCAGTTCTCACGCTTCTTCGTCAAGTATGTTCCGGGTCATCCCAAAGCCATCGTGATGAACGTGGTGGGCGCGGGCGGCATGGTGGCCGCGGCGTCGTTGCAATCGCGGCAGCCAAGCGACGGCACCGTGATCGGCTTCCTGCAGCGGAACAACCTGTACATTCCGCTGCTCGATGAGCGGCAGAACCGCTTCGATCCACGCAAGGTGAGATGGCTCGGCAGCCTCAACAAAGTGGAATACTGCCTCGTCTCCATGACCCGTTCCGGCGTCACCACAGCGGACGACCTGAGCAAGAAGAAGATGTATATCGGCGCGACCGGCTTCGCCAACGAGGACCGCACGCTGCCCGCGCTGCTGAACGAATACATCGGCGCGAAGATGAGCATCGTGCCGGGCTATACGGGCCGCGGCGAAGTGTATCTGGCGATGCAGCGCGGTGAAGTCGACGGCTGGGCCTCTACCATCGACGGGCTGCAACAGGGCGAACCGGTGCGGCTGCTCAAGGACGGCAAGATGAAGGTGCTGCTGCATCTGGGCTGGCAGAGCCCGGCCGGGTACACCGACGTGCCGAACCTCTCTTCGTACATCACGCAGCCGGACGTCAAGGCGCTGTTCAACCTGTTCATCCTGCCGTTCCAGGCGGGCCGTCCCATCGCCGTGCCGAAGGACGTGCCGCAAGACCGGCTCGATGCGCTGCGCGAAGCGTTCGCGAAGACCATCGCGGATCCGGATTTCATCGACGCCATGAAGCAGTCGGGCTATCCGATCGATCCCATCAGCGGCGATGCGGTGGAACAGATCATCGCGAAGCTGTATGCCACGCCCCAACGTCAGCTCGAAGATGCACGCAAGCTCATCTTCAGCACGCAATGAGCGGGCTGCATTGAGCGATCTGCAGCACACAAGAACCTGAGAGAACATCAACACCCTTACGGTAGCTTCCCATGACGCCCGACATCATCGACATTCATCCTCACATCATCTCGACCGACACGGCGCGCTATCCGATCGCGCCTCAGCACGGACACCGGTCGAAGTGGTCGGCGACGCGGCCCATCACGTTCGAGCAGTTGATTGCCGAGATGGATGAGGCCGGCGTGTCGAAGGCCGCGATCGTGCATTCATCGACGACCTACGGCACCAACAACGCCTACGTGGCCGACAGCGTCGCGCAACATCCGGACCGCTTCACCGGCGTCTATTCGTTCGACCTGCTCGCGCCCGACACGCTGCAGACGTTCGACTACTGGCTCGCGCGCGGCATGGGCGGCATTCGCCTCTTCACGGGCGGCGCCACGCATCAGAGCGACGGCAGCTGGCTGGTCAATCCCGCGACCTTCCCGATCTGGGAACGCTGCGCGAAGATCGGCATGACGATGGCGGTTCAGACCACGCCGGACGGCCTTTCGATGGTGGCTGAACTGGCCGACCGGTTTCCTTCGGTGAACATCGTGCTGGATCACTGCGGCCGGCCCAACCTCGAAGCAGGGCCGCCGTATGCGAATTGCGCGGACCTGTTCGCGCTCGCGGCATTCCCCAACGTCTGCATGAAGATCACGCCGCGCACCTTCGATCTCGCGCAGGCCGCACCGGGCGGCGCGCAGCCGTTCTTCGCGAAGCTCGTTGAGGTGTTCGGCGCTGACCATCTCGCGTTCGGCTCGAACTATCCGGCGTCCGCCGGCCCGTTGAAGAATCTCATCGCACAAGGCAATGCCTGCTTCGCGGACTTGAGCGACGACGAGCGCGCCTGGATCTGGGGCGGCACCGCGAAGAAGCTGTATCCGATGCTGGCCGGCTAAGCCGGTTCCTGCACGACCGATAACAGGCGAGCCTGTGCAGCTCGCCATTCCATCAGGATGAGACATGGAGTTCTTCAACGATGCAACGTTGATGGCGGCCGGACATGCGCTGTCGACGCTCCTGCAATTCCACCGCATCATGTTTCTCGTGTTCGGCGTGGCGGTCGGTCTCGCGATCGGCCTGCTGCCGGGTATCGGCGGTCTCACGGGCTTCGCGCTGCTGGTGCCGTTCACCTACACGATGGACCCGTATTCCGCCTTCGCGATGCTGCTCGGCATGGCGTCCGTCATCACCACCTCGGATGTGATTCCGGCCGTGCTGTTCGGCGTGCCTGGCCATGCGGCGTCGCAGGCCACGGTGCTCGACGGCCTGCCGATGACCAAACGCGGTGAAGCCTCCCGGGCGCTGAGCGCCTGCTACATGTCTTCGCTGATGGGTGGTTTGATCGGCGCGCTCATCCTTGCCGTGTCGTTGCCGCTGGTGCGTCCGTTCGTGTTGTCCATCGGCACGCCGGAGATGTTGTCGTTGACCGTGTTCGGTGTGTCGATGGTATCCGCGCTGTCCGGCAACGCGCCGCTGCGTGGCGTGGTCGCGGCCTGCTTCGGCATTCTGGTCGGCATGATTGGCACCAATGTCGCGACCGGACAGATGCGCTGGACCGGCAATCTTCTGTATCTGCAAGACGGCATTCCGCTGGTGCCCATCATCCTCGGCATCTTCGCGTTGCCGGAGCTGTGCGAGCTGGCCATCCGTCGCACGGCCATTGCGCAGAACGTGCAGTTCACGTCGCGGCAAGGCATGCGCGAAGGCGTGCGCGACGCCTTTCGCAACTGGTTTCTGGTGCTGCGTTGCGGTGGTCTCGGCGCGGTACTCGGCGCGGTTCCAGGCATCACCGGCGCCGTCACGGACTGGATCGCCTACGGCCATGCATTGCAGACAGCGAAGGGTGCGAAGGACACGTTCACCAAAGGCGACGTGCGCGGCGTGATCGCGCCTGAGGCGGCCAACAATGCGCGCGAAGGCGGCAGCCTCGTGCCGATGCTGTCCTTCGGCGTGCCGGGCGGCGCGGCGCAGGCCATCCTGCTCGGCGCGATGATGGTGCACGGCTTCATCCCCGGACCCGACATGCTGACCAAGCATCTCGACTTCACGTATTCGATGGTCTGGTCCATCGCGCTCGCCAACATCTTCGGCGCGGGGCTGTGCTTCCTGCTGAGCGGCCAGTTCGCGAAGGTATCGACGCTGCGTTACACGCTCATTCTTCCGGTCATCATGCCCGTCATCTATGTCGGCGCGTTCCAGGGCTCGCGCAGCTGGGGCGACTTGTTCGTGCTGTTGATCGCGGGCGTGATCGGCTGGACCATGAAGCGGCTCAGGTGGGCGCGTCCGCCGCTGATCCTCGGCCTCGTGCTCGGCGTGCTGATGGAGCGCTACATGTCGATCTCCTTCGTCCGCTACGGCACCGACTGGCTGGCGCGTCCTGTCGTCATCGTGCTGCTGGGGCTGGCCGCGCTGGTGTTCTTCAAGCCGCTCTTCACAGCCCTGCGCGGCGGCGGCTTCGCGCAGTTCAAGCCGAGCGGCTCGGTTCACTTCAAGCGCGAAGATCTGGTGCATGTGTTCTTCATCGTCGTCGGGCTCTATATGCTGGCGAGTTCGCAGAACTGGCTGCTGATGGCGCGCATCGGACCGACGGTGGTCGCGAGCATCCTCGTGATTGCGGGAACGTTGAGCCTCGCGTACAAGGTATTCGTGATTCCGGCGCATGGCGTGGCGCGAGCGAGCAGCGGCGTTCACATGGACGTATCCGGCGACCACGACGAAAAGCTCCCGGTCAGGACCACGCTGAAGCGCGCGGCCCGCTTCTTCAGCTGGTTTCTCGCGTTTCTCGCCTGCATGTCGGTGATCGGCATGCTGCCCACGGTGCCGTTGATGATCGTTGCGTACATGCGCATCGAGGGTCGCGAATCGTGGAAGCTGAGTCTGATCCTCGCCGTGTGCGTCACAGTGTTCCTCTATATCGTCTTCGATCAGATCCTGCATATCCCCTGGCCGGAGAGCTTTCTCGGACATTGGTTGCCCGGACTGGGCGGCGCCTGATTCTTCATCGAAAGGAAGCGAAGCATGACGCAAGACCGACTGGCGCGCATCGACGCGCAGCATGCCACCGATCATCAGCAGCGGGTCATCGCGCAACTGGGCGCAGGACGCGGGCGGATTCCAACGCCGTTCAACATCTGGCTGCATAACCCGCGTCTGGCCGAAGGGATGGAGATCATCGGCACGCATGTGGATCATTCGCCCGTGCTGAGCGAAGCGGAAACCGAAGTCGCGATCCTGGCCACCGCCGTGTTCTGGAATGCCCCGTATGTGATCGCCAATCACCGGCGGCATGCGCTGAAGGCGGGCGTGCCCGAGACGGTCGTCGCCGCGATCCTCGAGCGGCGCACGCCCGAGGCGGAAGAGGGGCGTCTTGCGCTCGTATGCGACGCGGTGAGCGCGCTGCTCGCGGGCGGCGCGGTCGACGATGCACGCTTTGCCAAGTACGATGCTGAGTTGGGCCGGGCAGTGATCGCCGAACTCCTCGTCACGATCGGTTATTTCACGTCGATCTCGCTCGGCATGACCTTGCATGCATTGCAGCCCAAAGACTGAACGACTCAAGCAATGAAGCAGTAGGAGAAAGATCGTGTCGGAACTCGACGGCTATCTGCAAGTGAATCTCAAGGCGCGACATCTGCGCCTGCTCGTGACCATCGATACCTATCGCAATCTGACGCAGGTGGCTGAAGTCACCCATGTCACGATGCCGGCGGTATCGAAGTCGCTGGCCGAGCTGGAACGCGGGCTCGGCCTCACGCTGTTCGCGCGCACGGCGCAAGGACTCGTGCCCACGCCGCATGGCGAGTGCCTCATCCGTCACGCGCGCGAAATGCTGACCATCCTGCATCAGGCGCGCGACGAAATGAAGGCGCTGAGTGCGGGCACGGAGGGCAAGGTGCATATCGGCATGTTGCCGGCTTCGGCGTCCGCGCTGCTGCCGCTCGCGCTCAACCTGTTGAAGAACAAGTCGCCAGGCACCAACGTGAGAGTCGTGGAAGGCACGCGTGGCGCCTTGCTGCCGGAGCTGTGGCAGGGGCGCCTCGACCTGATCGTCGGGCGCCTGCCCGCGCCGGATACGCTCGGCAGTTTCGAGGAAAAACCGCTGCTGGAAGAACCCGTGACGCTGATGACCGGACGGCATCATCCACTCGCGCGGGCGAAGACATTGAAGTGGTCCGACCTGCTGCCCTATCCGTGGATCCTGCCGCCGCAGAACTCGATCCTGCGGGATTCGCTTGAACGCACCCTGAGAGCGCATGACGTACCGCTGACGAACAACTACATCGAGACGCTGTCCGTTCATGTGACGCGGGCGCATCTACAGATTTCGGACTTCATTGCCGTCATGGTGGGCACGCCCGCGAACGATCCCGCGCAACCCCTGTATGCGCTGCCTTTGAGCTTGCCCCGGCTGTTGCGCCCCTCCGGCGTGCTCTGGAACCGCAATCGCGGCCTGACGCCGAGCGCGCAACTCATGGTCGCGTGTCTGGAGGAAGCCGCGAAACAGTTGCAAAGCGCCAAGGCCTGACTGCCGAAAGCACGGCAACGTGTTTTCGGTTTCGTGTCGGCCAATTAGTTAGGGTTCCGTATCTGAAGCGGGAAACTCACTCTTTACCAAACGGTTAAGCCCCTTGCTTCTTTATTCAATAGACGGAGCAGGGCGTCTCGAAAGATCATGTCGGCACCGACACGAGCTCGACTCGCACGATCAATCCTCCCAGGAGACTCCAGTGACCAAGAAAGTCCATCTCAAGCTCGCGATCGCCGAGCATCCGCATACCTCGGCCATCCGCGACGGCTCCATTCCCATCGAAGGCGTGGACGCGGAATTCATCACGGTCCAGCCGCAGATCGGCGCTTTCCGCCGCATGGTGCGCGACGTCGAATTCGATGTCTGCGAACTCGCGCCGACCACCTACATCATCGCTCGTGCGTATGGCGCGCCGTTCGTCGCGCTGCCGATCTTCGTCGTGCGGCGCTTCCATCATTCTGGTCTGCTCGTGCGTCCGGATGCGGGCATCAAGACGCCGAAGGATCTCGAAGGCAAGAAGGTCGGCGTGCGCGCGTATTCGGTGACCACCGGCGCGTGGACGCGCCAGGTGCTGATCGACGAATTCGGACTGGATCCCTCGAAGGTGACCTGGGTCGTCGATGATGAAGAGCACGTCACGCAACTGAAGCTGCCGCCGAACGTGATCCATGCACCGAAAGGCACCTCGCTTGCCGACATGATGGCCAAGGGCGAACTGGTTGCGGGCTTCCACGGCAACGCGGGCATTGGCCGCACCGGCGACCCGACGGGCGGCTGGAAGGAAGTCGAAGCGGACTATCCGGACATGTTCCCGAATGCGGCCGAACTGGAATCCGAGTACTACGCCCGCACCGGCGTGTACCCGATGCACGGCACCATCGTCGTCAAGGACTCGGTGCTGGCCGAGCATCCGTGGGTGGCGAAGTCGCTCTATGACGCCTTCGACAAGGCCAAGCAGGACTGGCTCGCCAAGCTCAACGCGGGCGAACTGAACGACAAGAAGAACAAAAAGTACATCGAGCTGCAAAAGATCGTCGGGAACGATCCGCTGCCGTATGGCGTGGAAGAAAACCGCAAGACCATCGAAGCGCTCGAAGCGACCGCGTTCAAGCAAGGCCTGACGCCGCGCCGCATGTCCATGAACGAGCTGTTCGTCGATCCCCGCGTCTAAACCACACGTAAGGCCAGGAACATGATCATCGACTGTCACGGTCACTTCACGACCGTCCCCGCTTCTTTCCGCGACTGGCGCGCCAAGCAGATCGCTGCCGCCGACGACCCCGCCAATGCGCCGCCGCTCTCCGGCGCGCATGTGTCCGACGACGAGATCCGCGAAGGCGTCGGCAATGGTCAACTGCGTTTGCAACAGGAACGCGGCGGCGACCTCACGCTGTTCTCGCCCATCGCGGGCCTCATGAGCCATCACCTCGGCAACGAGCGCACGAGCCTCGAATGGGCAGAAGTCTCGAACAATCTGGTGCGGCGCGTCTGTGACCTGTACCCGGAGAACTTCGCGCCGGTGTGCCAGCTGCCGCAATCGCCGAAAGCGCCGCCGAAGAACTCGGTTCCCGAGTTGCGCCGTTGTATCGAGGAGATGGGCTTTGTCGGCTGCAATCTGAATCCGGATCCGAGCGGCGGCTACTGGACCGGCAAGCCGATGACGGACCGCGAATGGTATCCGGTCTATGAAGCGCTGTGCGATCTCGACGTGCCCGCGATGATCCACGTCGCCGCCTCGTGCAATCCGTGCCATCACGGCACGGGCGCGCACTACCTGAACGCCGATACCTCGGTGTTCATGCAGTTGCTGCAAGGCGATGTGTTCAAGGACTTCCCGACGCTGCGCCTGGTCATTCCGCACGGCGGCGGCGCGGTGCCGTATCACTGGGGACGTTATCGCGGCATGTCGCTGGAGATCGCCAAGCGTCCGCTCGAAGGCCTGTTGAACAACATCTTCTTCGATACCTGCGTCTATCACCATCCGGGCGTGGAACTGCTGACCAAGGTCGTGCCGACGAGCAACGTCATGTTCGGTTCGGAGATGATCGGCGCGGTGCGCGGACGCGATCCAGACACTGGCGAATATTTCGACGATACGAAGCGCTATATCGACGCCTGCGAAGCGCTCAGCGACGCGGACCGCCACGCAATCTTCGAAGGCAACGCACGCCGCGTCTATCCGCGCCTGGATCAGCAACTCAAGGCGCGCGGCCTGTGACCGGACGAGGAATGAAGACATGAACATCATCGACATTCATCCGCACATCATCTCGGACGACGAGAAGCGCTATCCGCCGGCGCCGCTGTTCGGCAAGCGCTCGGACTGGTCGCAGGAACGGCCGAACACGGTCGAAGCGCTGATCGCGGCGATGGATCAGGCAGGCGTTGCGAAGGCCGCGGTCGTGCATTCGTCGACGACCTATGGTTTCGACAACAGCTACGTGGTGGACGGTTGCAACCAGTACAAGGATCGGCTCATCGCGGTAGGTTCCGTCGACATGCTGGCCGACGACGTAGCCGCCGTCATCAAGAGCTGGGCCGACAAGGGCCTTGCGGGCCTGCGCATCTTCACGGGCGGCTCGACCAAGGACTTCGACCCGAGCGAACTCGATAACCCGAAGTCGTTCAAGGCGTGGGAGATGCTCGCCGAACTGAAGCTGCCGATGTGCATCCAGACGGGTCCGGTCGGCCTGCCGCAAGTGCGCATGCTCGCGGAGAAATTTCCCGGCGTGAGCATCATTCTCGATCACCTCGCGCGACCCGATGTCCTCGACGGCCCGCCGTATGCGAACGCAGCAGGACTGTTCGAACTGCGCGATCTGTCGAACGTGTACATGAAGCTCACGCCGCGCATCTTCGGCGACGTGAAGAAGGAGAAGGCCAGCGCGGAGACGTTCTTCCCGCGCGTGGTCGAGGCGTTCGGCGCGCAACGCCTCGCATGGGGCTCGAACTTCCCGACGTCGCCCGGCACGCTCAGCGAGATCCTTGCAACGGCCCAGCAAGGGCTCGCGTGCCTCAGCGAAGAAGATCGCGCATGGATCTTCGGCAAGACCGCGCAGAAGCTCTATCCGGCATTGAGCCAATAACGGAGACCATCATGTCAGACACCCGCCTGAACAGCATCATCCGCGCGTTTGAATCGGGCAAGGCCGCGCACGCGGCGTTTGCAAAGCTCGACAAGCAGACCGCCATCGAAATGAGCGATTCGCCTTATGACGGCATCGTCTTCGAGATGGAGCACAACCCGTACGACGTGGCCGCGCTCGGCGATGCCTTCCAGTACATGTTGAGCCGCAAGCAGATTGCCGAATCCGGTTCGGTTGCACCCAAGGTGACGCCGCTGGCGCGCATCCCCGCGAACGGCGTGGAAATGAACCAAAGCTTCGCCAAGCAGGTGCTGGACCGTGGCGCATATGGCGTCATCTGGCCGCACGTGGCGACGGTGGAGCAGGCCTATAACGCCGTGGCCTCGTGCCGCTATGCGCGCCCGAAGAACGCGCCGCTGTATGAACCGAAGGGCGTACGCGGCGACGGTCCCGCGAATGCCGCGCGCTATTGGGGCCTGTCGATGCAGCAGTACTACGAGAAGGCCGATGTCTGGCCGCTTGCGCCGCAAGGCGAGATTCTCGTCGGCTTGATGTGCGAAAGCACGCAGGCTATCGAGAACCTCGACGACATCCTCGCGAACGTGCCGGGCATCGGCTTCATTCTGATCGGCGAGGGTGATCTGAGCCAGGAGCTTGGGCTGCCGCGTCAGTATGAACATCCTGAAGTGGTCGCCGCGATGCGTCAGATTGCCGAGACCTGTCACAAGCACAACGTGGTCGTTGGCAATCCGCATGTGACCGCGAAGAATCATCGCCGCTTGCAGGAAGAAGGTTATCGCTTCCTGATGTCGGCGCCGGCGCGCACGTATGGCGTCGTCGGTCTCGCACGCGAACTGGCAGGCTACTGATGAACGGCGCCGAAAGTCTCGTCGCGACGCTGGTTGAAGAGGGCGTCGATATCTGCTTCGCGAATCCGGGCACGTCGGAGATGCACTTCCTTGCCGCGCTCGGCAACAACCCGCGCATGCGCAGCGTGCTGTGCCTGTTCGAAGGCGTGGCCACAGGCGCCGCCGATGGCTGGTATCGCATGAAGGACACGCCCGCGTCCACGTTGCTGCATCTCGGACCGGGCCTGGCGAATGGTCTTGCGAACATCCACAACGCGAAGCGTGCGTCGTCCGGCATGGTCAATGTGGTCGGCGAGCATTCGGTGTCGCATCTGAAGTACGATCCGCCGCTGACCTCGGATATCGAAGGGCTCGCGCGGCCGTTGAGTCACTGGGTGCGGCGTGCCGAATCCGCGGACACCATCGCATGGGACGCCGCGCAGGCGGTTGCGAAGGCAAGCGAACATCCGGGGCAGATCGCAACACTGATTCTTCCGGGCGACACGTCCTGGCAGCAAGCCGGTGCCGCGCCGCAAGCCTTGCCAGCGCGTCCGGCGGGCCGCAAGACGCCGTCTGCGGAACGCATCGAGCACATCGCGCGCGTGCTTCGTTCTGGCGAACCCGCGCTGATCGTCCTCGCGAACAAGGCGACGCGCGGCGTGGCGCTGGAGAAGGCCGGCCGTGTCGCCGCCGCGACCGGCGCGGTGCTCGGCTCGCAGTTCTTCACGGCGCGCATCGAGCGGGGCGCGGGGCGTGTGCCGCTCGCGCGCATTCCGTATGCGGTCGCGCAGGCCACGGCGTTCCTCAAGGACTTCAAGCACATCATCACAGTGGAGACGCGCGAACCGGTAGCGTTCTTCGCGTATCCGGACAAGCCGAGCTTGCTGAAACCCGAAGGCACACTGGTGCATGCGCTCGTCGAAGCCGACGAAGACAGCGAACTCGCGTTCGACATGCTGTTGCAGGCGCTCGGTGCATCCGGCACGGCGGCGTTGCTGCAAGCGCGCATCGAGACGCCGGTTCCGACGGGCGCGCTGAACCCGGCCAGCATCGCGCATGCGCTGGCGGCGGCCTTGCCGGAGCATTGCATCGTCGTGGATGAATCGCTGACGACCGGGCGCGAGTCGATGAACCTCACGATGGGCGCGCGTCCGCACGATCTCATCAACAACTTGGGCGGATCGATCGGCTATGCGACGCCGGTAGCCACCGGCGCATCGCTGGCGTGCCCCGACCGCCGTGTCTTCTGCATGGTCGGCGACGGCAGCGCGATGTACACCATCCAGTCGCTGTGGACGCAGGCACGCGAAAGCCTGAACGTCACGACGATCATCTTCGCCAACAACAGCTACGCGATTCTCAAGGCCGAGTACGCGAACATGGGCGCGGGTGCGCCGGGTGAGCGCGCGTTGTCGATGATCGACATCGACAAGCCGCGCATCGACTGGCTCGCGATGGCGAAGAGCATGGGCGTGCCGGCGGTGGCGGTCGAGACGGCCGAGGGCTTCTACAAGGCCTTGACCGATTCGACGCACGCGGACGGACCTTGCCTGATCGAAGTGCGCCTCTGAACCCATCACAAGCACGATACAAGCAACGAAGGAGCACACACCATGACAACGACGCTGCGCGTCAATCTCGCCGAATACGGCGTGACGAAAGCGATGCGCGACGGCCGCGTGAAGTCCGACCTCGTGACGCTCGACTACTGCGGACCGACGCCCGCGCACAACGGCTTCAAGGCGATGGTGCGCGAGAACAGGTTCGATGCGGGCGAACTCGCCATCGTCACGTTCCTGCAGGCGAAGGCCTATGGCAAGCCTTATGTCCTGCTGCCCGCGCCGATCTCGGGCCGCTTCCAGCATCACTGCGCGGGCTATAACCTCGACTTCGGTCATCTCGATCCGAAGGATATCGAGGGCAAGCAGGTCGGCGTGCGCACTTACACGCAGACCACCGCGCTGTGGATTCGCGGCATCCTGCGCCATGAATACGGCGTCGATCTCGACAAGGTTACGTGGATGACGCTCGGCGACGGCCACCTCGCCGAGTACAGCGATCCTTCGAACTGCCAGCGTCTGCCGGCCGGTTCGTCGATTCCGCAGATGATGATGGACGGCGAACTGACGGCGGCGCTGCTGGGCGAAGACATGCCCAAGGACGAACGCGTGCGTACCCTCGTGCCCGATGCACAGAACGCCGCGAAAGACTGGTTCGCGCGCACGGGCGTCGTGCCGATCAATCATATGTTCGTGGTGCACGAGCGCTTGTCGAAGGAGCGGCCGGACATCGTGCGCGAGTTGTATCGCATGGTGGCGGAGAGCCGCGCGGCTGCGGACAACGTTCCGGCCGCGTTCCCTCCGCTCGGGCTGGAGGCGAACCGCAAGGGTCTGCAATTGGCGGTGGACTGGGCGCTCGACCAGAAGATCATTCCGCGGCGCTTGTCCGTGGACGAGCTCTTCGACGATGTGACCGGCAGCCTTGGTTGACACGAGGCTCGTGAGCGGCTGCGCTCCGCGATACAAGAGATGACTCCATCACCCGCCATGCAGACCCGTTCCGATGACGTGACGTCGTTGCTGCGCCACGCACCGCTTACGCGCTTCCTGATCGCGCGCATCGGTTCCATCACGGCCCAGCAGATGTTAATGCTGGCGATCAGCTGGCACATGTACGACCTGACATCAAGCGCGTGGGATCTCGGGCTCGTTGGTCTGTTCCAGTTCGCGCCGGGCCTCGCGACGACGCTCGTCGCCGGTCATTGCGCGGATCGCCTGCATCGCGGACGGATGGTCGCCGCGTGTCTCGCGCTGCAAGCCGTTGCGGCAGCGCTGCTGACGGCAGTCACCGCCACGCACAGTGTCACGCGTGACGCGCTGCTGGCGCTGTCGCTTGCGCTCGGGGCCATCAGGCCGTTCCAGATGGCTGGCCAGCAGGCGCTCCTGCCGATGCTCGTGCCGCCCAAGCTGCTCGCTCGTTCGATGGCGCTGAGCACCGTGGTCCAGCAGACCTGCGTCATCGCCGGGCCAGCGCTGGGCGGCGTGCTGTTCGCTATCAGCGTGGTCACGGTGTATCTGACCAGTGCGGCGTTGTTCTGCTTCAGCGCGGCGCTGTACTGCTTCGTGCGCTATGACTACACGCCGCCGCCGCGTGAACCCGTCACCGCCGATTCGATCCTCGCCGGCCTGCGCTTCATCTGGAGCCATCCGCTTCTGCTCGGCGCGATTTCGCTCGATCTCTTCGCCGTGCTGTTCGGCGGCGCCACCGCGTTGCTGCCCGTCTATGCGCGGCAAGTCCTGCATGTAGGACCGCAAGGGCTCGGCTTGCTGCGCTCGGCGCCCGCCGTGGGCGCATTGTGTGTCGGCGTGTTTCTGTCGCGACGGTCGATTGCCAGCGGCGTCGGCAAGAAGCTGCTGGTTGCGGTGGGCGTCTATGGCGTTGCCATCGTCGGCTTCGGGCTGTCGAAATGGTTTCCGCTGTCGCTCATCCTGCTGGCCGTTTCAGGCGGCGCGGACACCATCAGCGTGGTCGTGCGGCAGACGCTCATCCAGCTGGAGACGCCGGACCGCATGCGCGGACGTGTGGCGGCGGTGAATACGCTCTTCATCGGTGCAAGCAATCAGCTCGGCGAATTCGAATCCGGCGTCACGGCGACAGGGCTGGGCGTGATCGGCTCAGTGGTCGCGGGCGGCGTGGCGACGATACTCGTGAGCCTTGCATGGAGCCGCCTGTTCAAGCCGCTCGCCACACGCGACGCGCTGCATTGAATGCAGCGCCGGTGCTCACCGGCCGGCTTGCTGCGTGCCGTCGAACGCCGGGCCGTAAGCGGCAGCCGCGTCATTCCGGCTGCGCATCAGGGTGGCTTCGGCGCGCTGGAGGCTGTCCGGGCAATTGCCGTCGCAATTGCTGAGCGGGTTGTAGCCGGCTTTCTCGAGTTGCACGAGTTCTGCCCGGACCTGAGCGCGCGTGAGCGGCTCGCTCGACTGAGCGAAGGCGGCGGCGGGAACGAGGATGGCGGCGGCGACCAGTACGGCGTGGATGGCGAGTTTCATGATTTGACCTTTCTGCTTGATGAGAGCCGCGTGACTGTTCAGCGGCGACAGGTCGTATTTCACCCTAGGGTAATTACCTAGTCTATTGAATTTTTCGGCGTGAGCGTTGAGGGTTTGGTTAAGGGCGTTCAGTTTTTTACCCGGCATCAATTGGTAAGAAAACTTGGCAGTTTTCTTTTCATGTGTCAGAGTGACGCCATGGCAGATCAATCCGCAAACTCAAAGCTCGACAGCGCCGACGAACTCGCGTCCGCGCTCCGTTCCGTCGTTTCCAGGCTGAAGCGCAACATGCGCGCTCAGTCGGCTTATGGCGATCTGACAGGCACGCAGACTGCCGTGCTACTGCGTCTGGAGCGCGATGGTCCGGCCTCGGTCTCGGAACTCGCACAAGCCGAAGGCATCCGCACGCAATCCATGGGAACGGCAGTTGCGGCGCTCGTGGCGGGCGGGCACATCGTGGGTACCCCGGACCCTGAAGACGGACGCCGTACCATCCTCTCGCTCACGAAAGCCAGCCTCTCGATGATCCGCAAAGGGCGCAGCGCGCGGCAGGACTGGTTGTCCCGCACCATCCGCGCACGGCTGTCTTCCGCCGAGCAGGCGCAAGTCGCCGCCGCCGTCGCCTTGCTCGCGCGGCTGGTGGACGAGTGAACCTGCTTGTCTTCATGCGTTGCCGGAAGCCCCCTCTCTACACACGAGGCGTTTGAAAAAAATGGAATGGCTCGATCTCATCGCCTGGTTCTTCGGTGGCGTTTTTTCTTGCAACGCGTTGCCGCATCTGGTCAGCGGAGTACGAGGCGAACCGTTTCAAAGTCCCTTTGCTACGCCACCCGGCCAGGGGCTTTCCTCATCGACATTGAATGTGGTGTGGGGTTTTTTTAATCTCGTCATCGGTTACGGGCTGGTGTGTCACGTCGGTCATTTCGATTTTCACAACCCCCTCGACGCCCTGGCATTCGGCCTCGGCATGCTGGCCATCGGGCTGTTTCTAGCCAGGCACTTCGGGCGCTTCCACGGTGGCCGGATGACTACGCGGACGTGAGGTTTCAAGCCGTGCAGGCATTCCGTTCCCTGAAGGTTTTCAACTATCGCCTGTGGGCTGCCGGCGCGCTCGTGTCCAACATCGGCACCTGGATGCAGCGCACCGCGCAGGACTGGCTCGTACTGACGCAGTTGACTCATCACAACGCGTCGGCGGTCGGCACGGTGATGGCGCTTCAGTTCGGGCCGCAGATCGTTCTGCTGCCGTGGACGGGCTATGCGGCGGATCACTACGACCAGCGCAAGCTGCTGATGTTCACCCAGGCGACCATGGGCGCGCTGGCACTGGCGCTGGGCGTGCTGACAGTGACCGGCGTCGTCGTGCTGTGGCATGTGTATGTGTTCGCGCTGCTGTTCGGATGTGCATCGGCTTTCGACGGGCCAGTGCGGCAGACTTTCGTCGGCTCGCTGGTGGGCGACGCGGACCTGCACAACGCGGTCGCGCTCAACTCCACGTCGTTCAACGCGGGACGGATGATCGGACCGGCGGTGGCGGGGCTGGTCATCGGTTCGGTGGGCACGGGCTGGGCGTTTCTTGTCAACGGCGTCAGCTTCGTCGCCGTGCTGGTTTCCATGTCGTGGTTCCGCACGTCCGAGCTTCGCATGAGCGCGCGGGCCGGGCGCGCACGGAAGGGCATGTCCGAAGGTTTCCGCTATGCATGGTCACGCCCCGATCTCAAGGCGATTCTCGTCATGCTGTTCCTGATCGGCACCTTCGGTCTCAACTTTCCGATTTTCATTTCGACGATGGCCGTCGGCGTTTTCCATACCGACGCGCGCGGCTACGGCCTGCTTTCGTCGTTCATGGCGATCGGCACGATTTCCGGCGCCTTGCTCGCGGCGGGACGCGGCCGGCCGCGCTTCGGCGCCATTCTGGCTGGAGCGGGCATGTTCGGTGTGGGCTGCACGCTGGCGGCTGTTGCGCCGACCTACTGGCTGTTCGCCGGTGCGCTGGTCGTGATCGGCGTGGCGGCGCTCACTTTTACGAACACCACGAACAGTCTGATGCAGATCTCGACCGAACCCGCGATGCGAGGGCGCGTCATGGCGCTGCGGCTGGCCATTGCGCTGGGCGGCACGCCCATCGGCGCGCCAGTAGTCGGGTGGGTCGCCAATCACCTGGGGCCGCGCTGGGCATTGGGGATTGGCGCGCTGTCGGGGTTCGCCGCCGTGTCGGTCGGTGCTTATGCGCTGTCCCGCATCCGGCATGAACAGCGCATGTCACTTCAGAACAGATGATCGATACCGATGGTGAACGCAGTCTGACTGTTCGCCCCGGCCGGGTTCAGCGTGCTGACAACAGCGTGGCGATAGGACGTGTAGTCGGCTTCGGCATAGAGCGTCGTGCGCTTGGACAGCAGATACGCCAGCGACAGGACTGACAGACTGCGGCGTCCGGCCTTGTCGGTGGAAACGTTGGTCTGGTAATAGCCGCCGCGAAACACGATAAACGGCGTCACCGTCCATGCCAGCCCACCGAACGCATTGTTCGTCACTGTATGCGGCGCGGCGGGGTCTTGCAGGTCTTCCGCCATGAAACCCCCGGACAGTTTGACTGGTCCGATTGCATAGCTGGTGCCGAGCATGTAGTAGGTGTCGCCCAGGTAGCGCGTGCCGTTCAGCACATTGCGGTGCCCATACACGCCGCCCACGGCGACGGGGCCCGCCGCGTAGCTCACGCCCACGGCACGAGCCGCGCCGCTGCTGAAATTGCCCGCGACACCGCCGAACGAGTTGTCCGCTTCGAACAGCAACGAACCGATCCGGTTTTTGTACTTCACATCGTTGTCGTTGCGCGTGCCGTCGGAGGCGGTGGTGAGCGGCAGGATCGGCGTGAAATGAAAACTGAACGGATCGTAAATGCTGATGATGTCGTGCGCGATCGTGTACTGCCGGCCGAGATCGATCGAGCCGTAAGTCCGATGCCCGATGCCGACGAACGACTGCCGGTTGAATTCGCGGTTGGCCGTATTGTCGAACTGGCCGTTATCGAGGTTGAAGCCGCTTTCCAGCTGGGCATGCGCGTTCCAGCCATCGCCCAGATCTTCCTTCAAGCGAAAACCGAGTTTGTTCGAGCTGTAGTAACCGTTCGAGTTCATCGTGGTCACGGTGCCGCCGCCCTTCGCGGCACTGGTCTGATGACGGATGCCGCCATCCACGGTGCCATACAGCGTCACGCTCGTCTGCGCATGCACCGACCATGCCGACACCATTCCGGCGGCTGCGGACAGGGTCAGTCCTAGCCTCTTCCAAGCTATCTTTTTCACAACGTGTCTCCAACTTCATTAGAATTTTTTGCGATCGGTATGACTAACTATTTTCGGATCCGTCCTTTCCGAAAAAATCCGCCGGAATCGAGCCGATGCCGGCGGCGGGCAGTCAGTGACCGGCAGAGCCGCCGCTCGCCTGCTTGATCGGTCCGATCTGCACGTCGGACGGGCGGAATCCGGACTTCAGCTCGCGCGTCAGGGCCACGCGATCGAGGGCCTTCTCCCAGTTCGCGACGACAATCGTCGCCACGC
This sequence comes from Caballeronia sp. LZ065, assembly GCF_031450975.1. Lineage (NCBI taxonomy): Bacteria > Pseudomonadati > Pseudomonadota > Betaproteobacteria > Burkholderiales > Burkholderiaceae > Caballeronia > Caballeronia sp. LZ065. The sequence continues at coordinate 173,025 of NZ_JARUXV010000044.1, read as the reverse complement.
TGTTGCCGATGATGTTCGTGAACACGAACGCACTCGACATCGCCTTGTGAATGCCGAGGATCAGCGCGATGGACTCGACAGGAATCGTGTTCGATGCAGCCAGCGTGGCCGCGAGCACCGCGATGGCCGCGCCGGAGACGCCTGCTGCGCCTTTCGAGGTAAGCAGCAGCACCGCGAGCAGCACCAGTTGCTCGTGCCAGCCCATTGGCGTGTTGGTGGCCTGGGCGAGGAACACGGCGGCAGCGGCGAAGTACAGGCAGGTGCCGTCGTGATTGAAGGTGTAGGCCGTCGGCAGCACGAGACCGACCACGGACTGCTCGCATCCCAGGCGTTCCAGCTTGTCGATCAGTTGCGGGAACACGGTTTCAGAGGAACTCGTGCCGATCACGAGCAGCAGTTCCGCGCCGATGTAACGCATGAGCCGCAGCAGGCTGAAGCCGTTCACCCGGGCGATGGGCCACAGGATCAGCACGATGAACAGCGCGCAAGTCAGGTAGAACTCGAGGATCAGCTTGCCGAGCGAGAGCAGCGTGCCGAAGCCGAACTTGCTGACCGTGAACGCGATGGCGCCGAATGCCGCGATAGGCGCGATTTTCATCGTCAGGCCGATCACCCAGAACAGCGCGCCCGAGACCGAGTCGATGAAATCGAGCGCGGGTTTCGCGCGGTCGCCGATAGCCGCAAGGCCGAACGCGAACAGGACCGAGAAAAACAGCACCTGCAGCACGTCGCCGCCCGAGAACGCGCTGAACGCGGTGTGCGGAATCACGTTGAGCAGGAACTCGCTCGTGGTGACGACGTGATGGGCCTTCGCGACATAGGCATCGACGGCGGCGGAGTGCACGCTGTGCATGTCCACGTTCATGCCGACGCCCGGTTTCAGCACATTGATGACCACCAGTCCGAGCACGAGCGCGAGCGACGTGACCACTTCGAAGTAGAACAGCGCCTTGATCGCGACGCGGCCCACCTTCTTGAAATCCTTCACGCCCGCAATGCCGCTGCACACCGTGCAGAAGATGATCGGGCCGATCAGCATCTGGATGATGCGGATAAAGGCGTCGCCGACCGGTTGCAGGTTGATGCCGAACTTCGGGAACAGATAGCCTGTGGCGATGCCGAGCGCCATGCCGGCGAGGACCTGGAAGGACAGGTCGCGATAGAACGGCCGGCGTTTTCTGGGTTGCGTGACGGCCTTGCCGGGCAAGCTCATGAATGTCTCCTTGCGGTGCGGGTGGCGAATTCGAATTCGCTTCTGAGAATGAAATAAGTAAAAAAGGGGGCGTGCGATGCGGTTCAGCGTCCCGCTTCGCCGAGAATGCGTTCGCTGTCCGCGAAGATTTCATCGACGGTCAGCTTGCGTGGCAGCAGACCCTGTTCCTCGCAGAAGGCGAGCGTTTCCTCGAGCGGCGCGCGCAATGCGTCGTAACCGAACAGCAGCTTGTCGGGCTTGCCGGCATTCTCCGCGGCCATCGAGGCCTTGCCGCGGCACAGCAGGTCATACACGGCGCGCACGGCTTGCGGATGCGCATCGGCCAGCGCTTGCGTCACGACGACAACATGGTTGATCGGCACATAGCGATGCGCGGCGTACCACGCGAGATCCGCCGTCGCGGCATCCGGAATCAGCGGTTCGAGACCCGCTTCGTCGGGCAAGTCGTTGCCGAGGATGGCCGCGTCGAGTTCACCGGCGCGCAGCATCGGCAGCAGCTTTTTGCCGGGCGCGGCGCGCTGCACGAACGACGGGTCCGCATACTCTTCGAGATGAGCGCCTTCGATGGTGATCCATTCGTTCGCTTCGACCGGCACGCCGTACGTGTCCGAGAGAATGGCGCGCACCCACATGCCGGTTGTTTGCGTATAAGTGCGCACGCCGATCTTCTTGCCCGACAAATGTTCGATATCGAGCTTGCCGCGCCGCGCATTATAAATAATGCAGCCTTGCTGAAACCGCGCGGCCACGACGGCGGGCAGCAAGATGAGCGGCTTGCCATAAGCCTTGGCCTGCAAATACGTGACGATGGCCAGCTCGCTCACGTCATACGCCTGGCGGCGCGCCATGGGCGCGAACGCGTCGTGAATCGGCTCGACCTCGTCGAACACGAGTTGCACGGCGGGATCGGTCAGTTCGCCACGCTTCAGGGCGCGCGTGTGCGGGTAGGTCTTCAGAGCGGTTTTCAGCAGCAGCGGTTGCATGTCGTGACTCATAGTCTCACAGCGTATTCAGGCGGCCAGCGCCGGATAGACGGTCAGCGCGGTGCCGCCGAAGATGGCTTGCTGCGCATCGGCGGGCAGCATCGCGAGGCTGGCGCGCGCATCGGCGAGCAATTGCGGCAGCGCGCCTTCGGCTGCGGGGAAGTTCGAGCCCCACGCGATACGGTGTGCACCGAAGGCATCGAGCACGCGCGGGAAGAAGGCCTCCGGCGTCGATGCGCCGCGCGACGCTTCCGCGATCGTGCGGTTCGTGAGCTTCAGATACACACCCTCGTGCGATGCCAGGCTGAACAGCGGCGCGGCCGCTTCATACGGCGCTCCGCCCGCGAGGTCGGGACGCGCCAGGTGATCGAGCAACACGCGGATCTTCGGAAAGCGCGCGAGCATGTTCAGCAGCGCGGGAATGCCTTGCGCCGTCATTTGCAGACAGATCGACACCCCATGGCGTTCCGCGTATTCCCACACCGGAAAGGAGCGCTCGTCGTCGAGCCAGCCCGCTTGCCCCGGCATCGTGCTGCCCGTCGTGAAAAGACGCAGACCGGAGAGGCCGGCGTCGAGCCAGCGTTGCAGTTGCGTGACGGCGTCGTTCGCCAGCACGTCGATGGAGAACACGCCGGCGAAGCGATCCGGATGACTGCGCACCGCTTCCGCCACATAACTATTGTCGTTGCCGTACACGGTGGACGCCTGCACGACCACGGCACGGTCGATACGGGCTTCGTCGAGCGAGGCCAGCAGGCCTTCGAAACTGACGGGGCGCTTCGCGGACCATTCCGATTGGTGGCCGCCAACCGGCGCGAGCGGAAAACGCTGTGTATCCGGGGAAATGGCGTGAGTGTGAGTGTCGATGACAACGGACATGAAGCGGCTCCAGGGATGTCTTTTTGCAATGGAATGGACGTCACTGTAAGCCGCTTGCGAGCGAATCCCTCAATATGAACTTTGCGCTTGGGCATAAATTCTGGTTAAGCTAAGGGTTTACACATAGGGGTTGAACGCCATGGCGAACCGCGAAGACGACCCGTCGAGCGACGATCTCACGCGCTTGCGGCGCCTGTTCCTGTTCGATGCCGTGTGCGAATCGGGTGGTATCGGACAGGCGGCGGCGCGCGCGGGACGCACCCAGCCGGCGGTGAGCCTCGCTATCGCCAAACTGGAAGCAAGCTTCGGCGGACAACTGTTCGAACGCGGCTTCGGCGGCAGCGAACTGACGGCGGAAGGGCGCATCCTGCAAAGACGCACGCGACGCATGCTCGATCAGATGGAGCGCGCGGTCGCGGCCCTGACCGGCCATGACGAGCCATCCCCGCAGAGCGCGACGATCTGCCGGCACCTCACGGATGCTCAGGTGCGCTGTCACATCGCCATTGCGCAGGCCGGCTCGGCGGCGGAGGCGGCGCAGCAGCTCGGCATCTCGCAGCCGGCCGTGCATCGCGCGGCGCGACAGATCGAACAGACCGTGGGCGTGTCGCTCTATCGACGGCGCGTACACAGCGTCGCGGCGAACCCGGCGGGCGTCGAGTTCGCGCGGCGGCTCAGTCTCGCGCTGTATGAGATCGCGCAGGCCCGTGAAGATCTCGCCTATGCGCGCGGGCAGCGCACCGGGCGCGTGGCCATCGGCGTGTTGCCGTTGTTGCCGCCGCAACTCGTCGCGCGCGTGATTCAACGGCTGCGCGCACGTTATCCGGCGGCCCGCATCACCGTGGACGAGGGCTCGCATGCACCGCTGCTGCGCGATCTGCGCGCGGGCGGCATCGACATCATCGTCGGCGGCTTGCGCGAGCCCCGCCTTACCGGCACGGTGCAGGAAACCGAGCTGTTCGCGGACCCGTATGTGGTCGCGGTGCGCAAGGGACATAAGCTTGCGCGGCAGAAGTCGATCATGCCCAACCATCTCGCCGACTACGACTGGGTCGTCCCGCAGCGCAATGTGCCACGCCGCGCGGTGATCGACCGCCTCTTCGCGCGCTTGCCTGCCACGCCGCCGCTCGTGGTCGAAACGAGTTCGCTCGCGATGATGATCGCCATGCTCGTCGAGAGCGATTGCATTACCTTGCTGTCGCGCTCGCAGATACGCGAGGCCTATCCCGGCAGCGACATGGTCGCACTCGAACTGAAGACGCCCGAGGCGGATCGCGCAGTGGGCTACACGGTGCGAAGCGACTGGCTCGGCACCGCCGTCCAGCAGGCATTCATCGAGTGCCTGCGTGAGGAATGCGGGCTGCCCGCGTGAGCGTGAGACTCCACTTGCCGCACTGAATCCGGCATATGCCTTTACTCAAAGGTTAACGCGTCGAGAAATTTATTCAATGGACGCTGCCGGGTCGCGATGAGACGATGCAAGCATCGAAAGCCGCAGACGACTTGCTGCAAGCCGCGTTGCAAGTCCGTGTCTTGAGCCACGAGCCCATGGATGTAGCGGTTACAGCCTCACGAGCAGACAAGCACGGGCTTCGCAAGATCGCACGCTGACAACTTGACGCGTGCGTTCGCGGAGGCGCTTGGCCTTCGCATCCCCATCACGCATCAACGCAGGATTCACTGCCCGGCAAGGCGGTGAGGGGCACTCACGCCCGCAATAAAAGAAGCCTGAAACAAGGCGCCATATTGGAGACAGCCATGCATGCAAGCAAGCGCACGAGACCTGTACACGATCATCGAGAGAGAGAGCGGGGCAGCACGCCGAAGGACTGACAGACGGCTCCATGGCCGGCCAGGTCGCATGGACGGCGTGGGGATCGTAATACCGCACCTCATCGAAGAGATCCCATGATCAGGAAACTAACAATAATTCTCGCCGCCTGTCAGTTCGCGGGCGTGGCTCACGCGCAATCCTATGTCACGCTCGCAGGCGTGGTCGACGGCGGCATTCGTTATACGCACACCGGACTGGGCAGCCAGTATTCGATGAACTCGAACGGCTTCTTCACCTCGAACCGGCTCGATTTCATCGGCAAGGAAGATCTCGGCGGCGGCTACAACGCACACTTCAGGCTCGAAAGCGGCTTCAATCTCGGCAACGGCGCCTACGACAACACGAATAACGTGGCGTTCAACCGGGGCGCGTATGTCGGCCTGGGCGGGTGGTTCGGTTCGCTCGACTTCGGCCGTCAGTACACCATCGCGCATGATGTGGTCTACGACTACGATCCCTTCAACTTCGAGTATCCCGGCATCACCCCGCTCACGCCCGCGACCGCGGGCACGCGCTTCAACAACGACGTGAAGTACAGCCGCACGTATGGACCGTTCCGCTTCCGCGCGGAGAATTCCTTCGGCGGCGTAGCGGGAGATTTCAACGCGGGATCGGCGCGTGGCGTGGGCTTGCAATACAAAATGGGACCGGTGAACGTAGGCGGTGTCTATATCCACCGATCGGTGCTTTCGGGCACGACCTACCAGCCGGACAACTATTACACGCTCGGCGCGGCGCTGACCTTCGGCGACGTGCGCTTCGCGGGCGGCTACATGAACGATAACGTCGACGTGGCCGCGCCGAACCGCGACGTGCGCACGCTCAACTACTGGGGCGGCCTGACCTATCAGTTGACTCCCTACACGCGCCTGGGCGCCGCATACTACATCACGGACTTGCCGAATACGGGCGGCAAGCGCAGTCAGGGACTGGCGAGCATCGCCTATTCGCTGTCGAAGCAGACGGTGCTCTATGCCGAGTTCGACTACACGAAGTTCTCTGGCACCTACATCACCAACAAGACCTTGAACGCCACCCAGCAGCCGCATCAACTCGCGTTCACGGTGGGGATCAACCATGGCTTCTGATATGCCGGCCAGCGCATCTCCGGCGCTCGTTCTGCACGGTCCCTGTCGTTTCCATTATCCTGCTGCGTTATTCTTTACCGCCGCGCAACCGTTTTTCGCGCGGCGGGCAATGGAACAACTGTGGCATACGGATCGCGCAGCGGCGGGATCGAAAAGCCGCACGCAGAACGACTAGCGCCGAAGCGTGTCATCGTCCGATGCGCGGGGCGCATCGGAGACATTATGAGTCAGCTGGACTGGTATTTGAGCGTCAACATGAAGGCGCGTCATCTGCGCCTGCTCGTCGCCATTTATGACTTCCGCAACTTGCGGCAAGTGGCGTCGAATTCTTACATTACGGTTCCAGCGGTATCGAAGGCGCTTGGCGAAATCGAGAGCGCACTGGGCGTGAAACTCTTCGAGCGCACCGTCAACGGCCTGCGTCCCACTGCCTATGGCGAATGCGTGGTGCGGCACGCCCGCGCCGTGCTGAGCAGCCTGAACCAGACCGCCGAGGAGATCAAGGCGCTGCAGACCGGCAGCGCCGGCAAGGTGCACGTAGGCGCACTGCCGACGCTCATCTCCACCCTTATGCCCCGCGCCCTCGCGCGCCTGAAACAGGAAGCGCCGCAGACCAACGTCTCGATCCTCGAAGGCCGCATGAACGCGCTGTTGCAGGACTTGCGGCGCGGCGACCTCGACATGATCGTGGGCCGCCTGCCGAATCGCGCGGACACGGTGGGCCTGCATGAACGCGCGCTCATCAACACGCCGATCAAGCTCGTGACGGGCGTGCAGCATCCACTCGCAAGCCGAAGCACCGTGCAATGGTCGGACCTGAAAGACTATCCGTGGATCCTGCCGCCTTCGGGTTCGCTGCTGCGCGAGCCGATCGAGAACACGCTGGCGCGCCATGGCCTGCCGATGCCGTCGAACACCATCGAGACCCTTTCGACGCATCTGATCCGCGCCTATATCCAGATCAACGATGCCATTGCGCTGCATACCGTGGACATGATCTATCCCGATTCGGGGGCGAGTCCGTTCCATGTGCTGCCGCTCGACGTGAACGTCGCCACGCGGCCGCTGGGCGTGATCTGGCGTGCCGACAAGCCGCTCGCGCCCAGTGCGATGCTGCTCCTGCAATGCCTCGAACGTGAATGTCCGCCCAACGATGTCAAGGACGAAGCCGACCTTGCCGCAATGGCGGAGCATGCCGGATCCGGTCAAGGGGCTTAACCGGGAGGTTAAGGCGTCTGTCCTTTTATTCAATGGACGGGAAACGCAGGCGGCGCGATGATGTCTTCATCGAACTCGCATCAAGAGCGCGTTGACGCGCCGGCGTTTCACCGAACAGGAGACAGACGGATGCCCATCCCCATGATGAGCGTATGGCGTCGCGCGGCCGCATGGTACGGCACGGCGGCGCGCACCACGAGGGAACTCGCGCGTGCCTGGCCCGGACAGTTTCCGGTGTTGATCCACATCTTCGGCATGGACGATCTGAGCCAGCCGCGACGCTAGCCTTCGCTATCCGAAGGCGCTTCTCGTTCCAGTCATCCAGAGTTCAGTCTCCGCCGCGCGCATTCGCGGCCGGCCTCTGTACGCCTGTACGCACGGCCACCACGCCACGACGATACAAACGATAAAAAGGAAATCCTGCATGACAGGCCGACGCACCTTTCTGAAGGAAGCGCTCATCACCGGCACAGCGGCGGCGCTCGTCAAGCCTGCCGCGGCCACGCCGACATCGACTGCGCCGCAGCGGCCTTCGGTGAGCAGGCCATCGCCGGCACTGGCAGCAGCGGAAACGCAAGGCGATGTCCTGGCGCCCTCGCTCGATGAAGCGCCTGCCACGGATGCCGCGCACATCGGCAATCCCGGCTCCGATTTCATGGTGGATCTGCTGCGCATCGCGGGCATCGACTATGTCGCGACGATGCCGGGCTCGACCTTCCGCGGTCTTCACGAGTCGATCGTGAATTATGCGGGCGACAAGCATCCGCAGATGATCGTTTGCACCCACGAGGAAGCGTCGGCGGCGATCGCGCACGGCTACGCGAAAGTCGCGGGCAAACCCATGGCCTGTCTCGTGCATAGCACGGTGGGCTTGCAGCATGCGTCGATGGCGCTCTACAACGCATGGTGCGATCACGTGCCGATAACGGTCATCGCCGGCAATATCGCGGACGCAACCAAGCGCCGGCCCGGTGTCGAGTGGTATCACACGGCGCAGGACCTCGGTGCGATGGTGCGCGACTACACCAAGTACGACGACTATCCCGTGTCGCTCCAGCATTACGCCGAATCGTTCATGCGCGCATACACGATGTCCGTCACGCCGCCAATGGCGCCCGTGCTGATTGTCGCGGATGCGGAGTTGCAGGAGCAACCCATTGCGGACCCGCATGGCATCGCGGTGCCGCCGCTGCGTGAAGTGTCGCCGCCCGCCGCGAGCGCCGATGCCTTGCAAGCCGCTGCCACGATGCTATGCGCGGCGAAGGCGCCCGTCATCGTCGCGGATCGTGCGGTGCGCACGCAAGCGGGCCTGGAGTCGCTGGTCGCGCTCGCTGAATCGCTCAATGCGCCGGTGATCGACCTGCTCGGCCGCATGAACTTCCCCACGCGGCACACCCTCAATCATTCGTCGATGCAGGCGCGCCTGCTGGCCAATGCGGACGTGATCCTCGCGCTCGAAGTGGGCGATGTCTGGGGGCTGACGCAGAGTGTGCCGGATACGATAGGCCGTGCATCGAAGCGGCGTGCGAAGCCCGACGTGCGCGTCATCAGCATCTCGACGTCGTATCTCTACGGCAAGTCGAACATGCAGGATGCGGAGCGCTATTACGCTTCGGCCTTGCCCATCGGCGCGGATGCCCAGGCGTCGATGCCGGCGCTGACGCAGGCCATCCGCACGACGATGACGGCCGCGCAACGCACGGTTGTCGAGGCGCGCGCGGCGACGCTGCGGGCCTCGCATGACAGCATGCTGCACGCCGCCCGGGAAGCCGCAACGCACGCATGGGACGGCACGCCGGTCAGCACGGCGCGTCTCGCGCAGGAAGTGTGGAACGTCATCCGCCACGACGACTGGGCGCTCGTTTCGCCGCCGGGCGCATGCAGCCAGTGGCCCAATCGCCTGTGGGACTTTACGAAGACGTATCAGTTCATCGGCGCGGGCGGAGGGTATGGTGTCGGCTATGCGGCGCCCGCTGCCGTGGGCGCGGCGATCGCGCATCGCGATGCCGGGCGCATCGCGGTCAGCATCCAGACCGACGGTGATCTGATGGTGTTGCCCGGCGTGCTATGGACGGCGGCGCATCATCAGGTGCCCTTGCTGATGGTGATGCACAACAACCGCGCGTGGCATCAGGAGACCATGCATATTCAGCGCATGGCGGGGCGGCGTGATCGTCATCCGGAGCGCGGGCGCATCGGCACCGTGTTGCAGGATCCGCCGATTGATTACGCGTCGATGGCGAAGAGCATGGGTGTCTGGGCGGAAGGCCCGATCTCCAGTCCCGCGGATCTCGGCCCGGCCCTGACGCGCGCGATGGCGCAGGTCAGAAGCGGCAAGCCCGCCTTGCTCGATGTGCTGACCCAACCTCGATGACTGACGCCGCGATGACTCTCTATTCACGTTCGCTGATCACGGCGCTTGCGTTTATCGTGCTCGCCATGCCCGAAGCGCGCGCCGATACCAATGCCGATATTGAAACCGGTCGCGCGCTCTTCATGCAGAAGGGCTGCTACGAATGCCATGGCGTGCTCGGACAAGGCAGCGCATCGACCGGGCCCGCGCTCGCGCCGCATCCCATCGCGTTGTCGGCGATGCAGGCGTATGTGCACGATCCCAAGGGCGAGATGCCCGTTTACAGCAAGCGGATTCTCTCCGACGACGAAATCGCTCGCATTCACGCTTATCTCGCCTCGTTGCCGCCGAATCCTTCAGTCGAGAGCCTCGCGTTGTTGAACGACGGCGCAACGCCGGCGGCGCAAGCATCGGTGGCGCCGGGACACGGCTCGTCGATTTATGCGGCGAATTGCGCGGCATGTCATGGCGCGGGCGGCGAGGGCGGTGTGGGACCTGCGCTGCGCGGCATTGCGAGCCGTTATGGAACCAGCGACATCGAAGCGCGCATTCGCGAACCCTCCGGCATCATGCCGCGCCTGTATCCGCATGTCCTGAACGATGAAGACGTGCGCGACGTGGCCCGCTACGTGGCGCAGTTGCGCTGACAGACACGCACAGACACGCACAGATACGGATGCCAAAGCATTTACCAGTTGGTTAACGCGGCCACGGGTTATTTCAATAGACGGGAAACACGCGCTATCCGATGATCTTCTGACCGGATCGCTGGACGGTCCCCGAACATCATTCGAATCCAACAGGAGACCCCGTTGACCAGAAAAGTCCCGCTCAAGATCGCCATTGCCGAGTACCCGCATACGTCGGCCATTCGCAATGGCTCGATTCCCATTGAAGGCGTCGATGCGGAGATCGTCACCGTCAAGCCGCAGATCGGCGCGTTTCGCCGCATGGTGCGCGATGTCGAGTTCGACGTGTGCGAGCTGGCCCCGACCACCTACATCATCGCGCGAGCCTATGGCGCGCCGTTCGTCGCGCTGCCCATCTTCGTCATGCGGCGCTTTCACCATGGCGGCCTGCTCGTGCGTCCCGATGCGGGCATCGCTACACCGAAGGATCTCGAAGGCAAGAAGGTCGGTGTGCGCGCGTATTCCGTCACGACCGGCGTATGGACGCGCCAGGTGCTGATCGACGAGTTCGGCCTCGATTCGTCGAAGGTCACCTGGGTCGTCGATGACGAGGAACACGTCACGCAACTCAAGCTTCCGTCGAACGTGATTCATGCGCCGCAGGGCCAGTCGCTCGCGGACCTGATGGCCTCGGGCGAACTCGCGGCGGGGTTTGCGGCGAATGCCGGCATTGGTCGCACCGGCAATCCGAACGGCGGCTGGCAGGAAGTGGAAGCCGACTATCCCGACCTGCTGCCGAACGCGGCGGAACTCGAAGCCGACTATTTCCGCCGCACGGGCGTGTATCCGATGCACGGCACGATCGTCGTGAAGGATTCGGTGCTTGCTGAGCATCCGTGGATTGCGAAGTCGCTCCATGACGCATTCGAGCAGGCCAAGCAAGCATGGCTCGCCGATCTCGACCGCAACGACCCGAGCAACGCCAACGACAAGAAGTACCTCGAACTGCGCAAGATCGTCGGGCACGATCCGTTGCCGTACGGGATCGAGGCCAATCGGAAGACCATCGAGGCGCTGGAAGCCACCGCCTTCGAGCAGCGGCTCACGCCGCGCCGGATGTCGATGGCCGATTTGTTCGTCGATCCGCTCGCCTGATCCAACGCCACCACCGCATAACCATTCAATCGAATCACAGAGCAACTCATGGCATCCATCGTTGATATTCATCCGCACATCATCTCCGACAATACAGCGCGCTATCCGGTCGCGCCGCTGGGCGGCAAGCGTTCCGACTGGTCGAAGGAACGTCCTTCCACGGTCGAATCGCTGATCGCAGCAATGGACGAAGCAGGCGTGGCGAAGGCCGCCGTCGTGCATTCGTCGACTACGTATGGCTTCGACAACAGCTATGTGCTCGATGCCTGCGCGGCTTATCCGGATCGTCTCGTCGCCGTGGGTTCCGTCGACGTGACGCTGCCCGATGCGCCGCGCACCATTCGCGCCTGCGTGGAGCGCGGCCTCGCGGGCCTGCGCATGTTCACGGGCGGCAGCACGAAGGATTTCGATCCAAGCGAACTCGAAGATCCGCGCGCGTGGCCCGCCTGGGAAACCTGTGCGGAACTGAATCTGCCGATGTGCATCCAGACTGGTCCGGTCGGCCTGCCGCAAGTTGCCGATCTGGCGCGGCGTTTCCCAAACGTGAAGATCATTCTCGATCACCTCGGCCGCCCCGATGTGACGGACGGCGCGCCTTACGCAAAAGCACAGACCATGTTCGATCTCGCGCCGCTCACGAACATCTACATGAAGCTGACGCCGCGCATCTTCGACGACATGCAGAAGGGCCAGGCCGATGCGGAGACTTTCTTCCCGCGCCTGATTGAAGTGTTCGGCGCGAAGCGTCTGGCGTGGGGTTCGAACTTCCCGAGTTCGAAGGGTACGTTGCCCGAAATCCTCGCGACGGCCGAGGCGGGCCTGCGCAGCCTGAACGACGATGACCGCGCGTGGATCTTCGGCAAGACGGCGCAGCATTTGTATCCGGCGCTGGCCTGAGCGGCGTGGCGAAGGCTATCCAGTGAACGAAGCATGAGGAACGATCAGATGGCGACGAATCAAACCGACCTGCCGACGCTGCGGGTGAACCTGGCCGAGTACGCGGCCACGAAAGCGATGAGAGACGGCCGCGTGTCGTCGAGCGTGGTCAATCTCGACTACTGCGGCCCGGCGCGCGCGCACGACGGCTTCAAGCCGATGCTGCGCGAGAATGCCTTCGATGCCGGCGAGCTGGCGATCGTGACATATCTGCAAGCAAAGGCTTACGGCAAGCCTTACGTGCTGCTTCCGGCCCCGATCTCGGGACGCTTCCAGCATCATTGCGCGGGCTATAACGGTGAGCTGGGTCATCTCGACCCGAAGGACATCGAGGGCAAGCGAGTGGGCGTGCGCACCTATGCACAGACCACGGGCCTGTGGATTCGCGGCATCCTGCGTCATGAGTACGGCGTGGATCTCGACAAGGTCACGTGGATGACGCAAGGCGAGGGTCATCTCGCGGAGTACGCGGACCCGGCCAATTGCCAGCGGTTGCCGAAGGGTTCGTCGGTCGGGCAGATGATGCTGGACGGCGAACTCGCGGCGGTGCTGGCGGGCGAGGACATGCCGAAGGACCCGCGCGTGAAAACGCTGGTGCCCGATGCGCAGGCCGCCGCGAAGGACTGGTTCGCGCGTGAGGGCGTGGTGCCCATCAACCATATGTTCGTCGTGCATGCCGGGCTGTCGAAGGAGCGGCCGGATATCGTGCGCGAGCTGTACCGGATGATCGTGGAGAGCCGCGCACTGGGCGAGGGTGTGCCTGCCGTGATCCCGCCGTTCGGCCTGGAAGCGAACCGAAAGGGTATCCAGCTCGCCATCGACTGGGCGCTCGACCAGAAGATCATTCCGCGCCGCTTCTCCGTGGACGAACTGTTCGATGATGTGACTGGCAGCCTCGGATAGACCCGCGCACGGGCGCGCAGTGATAATAAAAAATCAAACGGAGACGAAGTGATGGAGACTATTCGAAGAGCGGCACGCCTCGAGAACCGGTGGGGCGTCGTATTCCTGCTCGCCTTTGGCTTGATGATCGCGTTCATGGACCGCACGAGCATGTCGGCCGCGCTCGCGGATCATCATTTCGTCCAGCATTTCACGCTCACGTCAGTGCAGCGCGGCTGGCTCGGCTCATCGGTGTTCTGGGCCTACGGGCTGCTGCAACTGCCGATGGGCTGGCTCGTCGACCGCTACGGCGTCAAATGGCCCTATGCGATCTGCTTCCTGCTGTGGTGTATCGCGGCGGCGGTCACCGGCATCGTCACCACACTGTCGGCGCTCATCATCGTGCGGGTGCTGATCGGCGCGGCGGAAGCGGTGGTCGTGCCGGCCACCTATCGCTATATCGCCAACCGCTTCGAGGAAACGCAGAAGGGCACCGCGCTCGGCATCTATTCGGTCGGCGGCAAGATGGGACCGGCGCTCGGCGCGCCGGCCGCTGCGTGGCTCATCGCGGGCACGTCATGGAAGATGATGTTCATCGTGACGGGCCTCGCGGGACTGGTGTGGCTTCTGCCCTGGCTGCTGATGGTGCGCAACGACTTCCCCGATGCGACCGAACTCGCGTCCAGAAAGCAGCGCGCCGCCTCGGTGCCGCTGCGCAATCTGCTGGCGAGTCCGGTGGTGTGGGGCGGCTTGCTGACCAACTTCTGCTACGCCTATTTCGCGTTCTACTGCATGACGTGGATGCCCGCATATCTGGTAGAGCAGCGTGGCCTTTCATTGCAGCAGTCGGGCATGTACACGGCGTTCAGCTTCTGCGGCGTGGCCGTCACGGCCGCGCTCAGCGGCTGGCTGGCGGACCGGCTGATTGCCCGCGGTCACGATGCCGTCGTGGTGCGCAAGTCATTCATGGTGGTCGGTTTCATCGGCGGCACGACGGTGCTGCTCGGGGCTTACGCGCCGAGCGTGCAGATGGCGCTGTTCTGGAACGTGCTGTCGTTGACGCTGGTGGGTCTCGTCACGACGAACAACCTCGCGCTCGTCAAGCTCACTTTGATTCCGAAGCAGGCAGTGGGCTTGAACACCGGCTTGCAGCAGGTGGCGACGAGCCTCGCGGGCGGCGTGTCCGCCAGTCTTTCGGGCTGGCTGCTGCATGTGGGGCATAGCTACACGCTGCCGATGATGGCGATCTTCGTGTTCCTGCTGGTCGGCGCGGCGAGCACGATTGTGCTCATGCGGCGCAAGTGGGCGCCGAAGGTGAATGACGTCAACGGCGAAGCGTCGGAGCGGGAGGCGGCGCCGCCGGCGGCGATGAGTCAGGGCGTGCGTTGAGCGGTCATTCTCGTCAGTGAACAGCAGGACCGGCGCGTCATGCACCGCGCCGGTCGATCGCCAGCGCGCGAATCGCTTCCTTCTGGAACTGCGTTGGCGTCACGCCGGTCTGCTTGCGAAAATAGCGGCTGAAATAGGCAATGTCGTCAAACCCAAGGTCATGCGCGATCTGCTTGACGGACATATGCGAGTAGACGAGATCTCGTTGCGCCTCGCGCACGAGATGCTCGTTGATCACCGCAAGCGGCGAACTCGAAATCTCCTCGCGACAAATCCGTCCGAGCTGCGCCACGGTCATGCCGAGCGTTTGCGCATAGAAATCCACCGGACGATGTTCGCGCGCATGCTTGACCACCTGTTCCCTGAAGCGCCTGATCTGCCCGGCGCGCCGTTGCGTGGCGGACAGGCTGGCGCCGGCCGCCGTGCGCGAGGCCGGCGCCGCTTCACACAAACGTCCCACATGCACGAAGAGCGCGATCAACAACGGCAGCCCCGCCGCTGTGTGTCCGCGATCCGTTGCGCGATATTCCGTTTCGAGTAGTTGGATCAGCGGCATCAGCGCGCCGGCATGCGTGCGGGCATTCACGCGCGTCACGCCCGCGCGCTGCAACAGCGGTATGAGCGGAGGCGCCGCCAGCGCGGCGAGCGCTTCGAGCGAGCGTTGCGCGACCGTCAGCACGAGCCCGTCGACGTCCGGTGCGAAGTTGAAGCCATGCACCGTTTGCGCGGGCAGCATGATGACGCAGGGCGGCTGGATAGGAATGCGCGTGTTCTCGATGAGCACATCGCCGCCGCTGCCGCCGCCGCGAATGTACAAAAACTGCAAGAGCGCGTCATGGCGATGGGCATCGATATGCCAGTCGTTCGGCGCGCTGCGCTCGGCGATCCATTCGAAGTTGAACGCGTCATACCAGGGCGGCCGCGCCGATTCGCCGTATAGATGGTAGTTAGGGATTCTCCTGAGCACGTCCCGTCTCCTTCACAAATTGTCCTGCGGTCTGCTGCCTTTGTCCAATTTCTGGAACGAGGCGGTGAATATACTTTTCTCACAGGGAAGCGTCACGCGGCAACGCGGAAAAGCCCTTCCCTGAAGGCTCGAAAAGTGCAAAAGGAGAGAAGGATGAAGGAGACGAACGACGACCCGCAACACTGGCTCGGTCTCGAAGCGCGCGTGTGCGTGGTGACGGGCGCGGCGCGCGGCATCGGCCGTGCCATTGCCGCGACGCTGGCCGAAGCCGGTGCGCGCATCGCGCTGCTGGACCGCGACGAAGCGGCCTGTCATGAAACGGCGCGCGCATTGCAGGCACGCGGCACCGAGGCGCTTGCCGTGGCCTGCGACATCGCTGATGCGAAAAGCGTGCAAGACGCTTGCGAAAAAGTGGAACGCGCAATGGGCCCGGCGGACGTGCTCGTGAACAATGCCGGTCTGTTGCGCGCGGGCGGTATCGAAGACATCGCGCTGGATGCGTGGAACGCGATGCTCGCCGTCAATCTCACCGGCACCATGCTCTGCGCGCAAGCCTTCGGACGCGGCATGCTCGCGCGGGGTCGAGGCAGCATCGTGCAGATTGCTTCGGTGGCGGCGCATCATCCGCAGACCTGGAGCGGCGCGTATAGCGCGAGCAAGGCCGGCATCGCGATGCTCTCTCGGCAGATTGCCGCCGAGTGGGGACCGCGCGGCGTTCGCAGCAACACCGTATGCCCCGGCATGATCCGCACACCGCTCTCGCGTGCCTTCTATGAACAGGGCGATGTCGAAGCGCGCCGCAGCGCGATGACCGCGAGCCGGCGCATCGGCGAGCCGGCCGACATCGCCGAGGTCGTGGCCTTCCTCGCCAGCCCGCGCTCGGCCTATGTCAACGGCGCCGAGATCGCCGTGGACGGCGGCTTCGAATGCATGCTCATGGACCTCGTGCCGCGCCCCGGCTACGAAGCCAGACGGGCTGCATAGGGCGTTCACTCGCGCGCATCGCCGCGCCCGTTTCATTCAAAAAGGACACGATGATGACTACCGTGACACGGTCGTCCGATCTCGCTTGCGACGTGCTCGTGATCGGCTCCGGCGCCGGCGGTCTTGCCACCGCCATCACCGCCAGAAAACAGGGGCTCGACGTAATCGTCGTCGAGAAGGAAGCTTGCTTGGGCGGCACTACCGCGTATTCGGGCGGCGTGCTGTGGATTCCCGGCAATCCGCATGCACGACATGCCGGGGTCGAGGACACGCGCGCCGCCGCCGTCGAGTATCTGCGTCATGAAACCGGAGCGATGTTCGATCAGGCCGCCATCGATGCGTTTCTCGATCACGGTCCGCGCATGGTCGAATTTTTCGAGCGCGAAACCTCGGTCGAGTTCCTGCCGACGCTCTATCCCGACTACCATCCCGACGCGCCAGGCGGTGTGGATGTCGGCCGCTCGATCGTCGCGAAGCCTTTCGATGCGCGTGTGCTCGGCACGGACCTGCCGCGTCTGCGTCCACCGCTGAAGTCGATCACCTTCATCGGCATGATGTTCAATTCGTCGAGCGCGGATCTCAAGCACTTCTTCAACGCGACGAAATCGCTTGCATCAGCGTGGTATGTCGCGAAGCGGCTGACCAGTCACATCCGTGAACTCGTGCGCTACAGGCGCGGCGTGCAGGTCACGAGCGGCAACGCACTCGCCGCGCGCCTCGCGAAGTCCGCGCTCGATCTCGGCATTCCCATCCACACTCGCACCGGCGCGAAAGAACTCATCACCGGGAAGGGCCGCGTGGTGGGCGCAATCGTCAGCGCGAACGGCAACGAGCAACGCATCATGGCGCGGCGCGGCGTCGTGCTGGCCTGCGGCGGCTTCTCACACGATCTCGCGCGTCTGTCGGCGGCGTATCCGCATGTGCGGCGTGGTGGCGAACACGTGTCGCCGGTGCCCACGGGCAATACCGGCGATGGCGCGCGCATGGCCGAGCGCGCGGGCGGACGTGTCGATCTCCGCTATCCGCAGGCCGCCGCATGGATGCCGGTGTCGCGCGTGCCGCAGAAGGATGGCAGCGTCGGTGTGTTCCCGCATCTGCTCGACCGCTACAAGCCGGGTGTCATCGGCGTGACGCGCGGCGGCGTGCGTTTCACCAACGAAGCGAATTCCTATCACGACGTGGGCGCGGCGATGATCGATGCCTGCCGCGACGAGCATGAAACCGCGATGTGGCTCATCTGCGATCACGCGACGATCCGCCGTTACGGACTCGGTTTCGCGAAGCCTGCGCCGCTTTCGCTGAAGCCGCATCTGACGAGCGGTTATCTCGTGAAGGGACGCACGCTCGCCGAGCTCGCGCAGCGCGCGGGCATCGACGGCCCCGCGCTCGAAGCCACGGTGCGCGAGTACAACCGCGATGCGTCGACGGGACAGGACCGGGCCTTCGGGCGCGGCACGACGGCCTTCAACCGCTATCTCGGCGATGCCGCGCATGCACCGAACCCCTGTGTCGCGCCGCTTGGCGCCGGCCCGTACTACGCGCTCAAGCTCGTGATGGGCGATCTCGGCACCTTCGACGGCATCGCCACCAACACGCATGGCCAGGTGCTGAAGGGCACGGAACCGATTGCCGGTCTGTACGCTGTCGGCAACGACCGCGCGAGCATCATGGGCGGCAACTATCCGGGCGCGGGCATCACGCTCGGGCCGATCATGACCTTCGGCTATCTCACCGGTTTGCATCTCGCCGGACGCGTCGCCGAGCGCGCCAGCGTCAGTTCATTGAGGAGCGCGGCATGAGTCACAAGCCTTTCATCGACCACCGCATCTACACCATCAGGCCGCGCGGCATGGCCGAGTTCATCGACGTGTTCGATCGTCTTGCCATGCCCATTCAGCTCAAGTATCTCGGCGCGCCGGTGGGTTTCTACATGAGCGATATCGGCGCGTTGAACCAGGTCGTGCATTTGTGGGGCTACGACAGCATCGCCGATTACGACCGGCGCCGCACCGCGCGCGACGACGATCCCGCGTGGCCCGCCTATTTGCAGGCGTCGGCGCATTTCATCACCGCGCAGGAAAGCCGCATCATCAGGCGCGTCGAGTTCAGGAGCCTGTCGGCGGCCGTGCGCTGAAGCATGAAGGAGGAGACGATGAACGAAGCACGGCAACGCGTGGCGCTGGTCACCGGCGGCGCGAACGGAATTGGTTGGGCGACGGTGTGCGCGTTTGCCTCGCAGGGATATCGCGTGGTCATCGCGGACCTGCATCGCGAGGCGGCGCGGCAGCGTATCGGGCAACTCGACGGCGCAGGGCATGTGGCGATCGGCGCGGATGTGTCGTCGGAGTCCGAGGTCGCCGCCATGGTGCGCGGCACGCTCGAAGCCTGCGGACGGCTCGACGTGCTGGTCAACAACGCGGGCACCGGCGAACAGGCCAAGCCGACCATTGAGCAAGGCGTGGACGCGTTCGATGCGCTCATCGGCACACATCTGCGCGGCACCTTCCTGGCCAGCCGCGAGGCCGCGAAAGCGATGCTCCAACAAGGCTCGGGCGCCATCGTGAACCTGTGTTCGATCGCCGGACTGGCGGGCATTCCGCAACGCAATGCCTACGGCGCGGCCAAGGCGGGCATCGCGGCGATGACCCGTTCGATGGCATGCGAATGGGCCCGCGACGGCCTTCGCGTCAATGCGGTCGCGCCGGGCTATGTCGCGACCGAACTCGCGCAGGGGCTCGTGAAGAACGGGCAGATCGACCTGGCGCGTATCGAACGCCGCACGCCGATGGGACGCCTCGCGCAACCCGACGAGATCGCACAGGCCATTCTCTTCCTCGCCTCCGATGCCGCCAGCTACATCACCGGCGCAGTGCTGAGCGTGGACGGCGGCTGGCATGCATCGGGCTCGGCATGACAGCCGATGGCGCCTGAACCCGCGCTTGCATGAACCACGATAACAGATCAACGGAGACGAACCGCCATGAAGACGCACAATCTGGAAGTCCAGAGTTTCATCGATAGTCAACGCTTTTCGCCGTATCAATGGAGGATCCTGATTCTCTGCTTCCTGGTCGTGGCCGCCGATGGCTTCGACACGGCGGCGGTCGGTTTCATCGCACCTTCGCTGCTCGGCGAGTGGGGCATCACACGCGCCGCGCTCGGCCCGGTGATGAGCGCGGCGCTCGTGGGTCTCGGCATCGGCGCGCTGGCGGCCGGGCCGGCGGCGGACCGTATCGGACGCAAGGCGGTCCTGGTGTTGTCGGTGTTCTTCTTCGGCGTGTGGAGTCTGGCGTCGGCGCATGCAAGCTCCATCGAAGCGCTGACGGCGTGGCGCTTCCTGACGGGACTCGGATTGGGCGCGGCCATGCCGAACGCGGTGACGCTGATGTCCGAGTACGCGCCCGCGCGCATGCGCGGCGTCGCGATCAATGCGATGTTCTGCGGTTTCTCCGTGGGACTCTCGGTCGGTGGCCTCAGCGCCGCGTGGCTGATTCCGCACTTCGGCTGGCAGAGCGTGCTGGTGACGGGCGGCATCGGACCGCTCGTGCTGGCGGCGTTGCTCGTCGCGTTGCTGCCCGAGTCCGCGCAGTTCATGGTGGTCCGCAAGCGTCCCGCCGAGCAGATCGCGCGCGTGTTGCGGCGCATCTCAAGCGACCCGCGTCTCGACGACAGCGCCAGCCTTCATTTCGTTGCCGCCGACACGCGGGCTGCGGCGGAGAAGACCTCGGCGGTGTCGCTGATCGTGTCGAGGCCGTACCGCTTCGGCACGGGGATGCTGTGGCTCGCGTACTTCACGGGCTTGATGATCTACTACCTCCTGACCAACTGGCTGCCGACGCTCTTCAAGGACGCAGGCTTCACCGCGCAGGGCGCCGCGCTCACCACGTCGCTGTTTCCGCTCGGCGGCATTCTCGGCAATCTGTGTCTCGGCTGGGTGATGGACCGCGCGAATCCGCGGCGGGTCAATGCATGTGCCTATGTGGTGTCGGCGGCGCTGGTGCTGGTGATCGGCAGCGGGGTGTCGGACCGCGTCTGGCTGGCCGTGCTGATCTTCCTCACGGGGACGGCGGTCACGAGCGCGGTCACGTCGATGTCGGCGCTCGCCGCGGCGTTTTATCCGACACAGGGCCGTGCGACCGGCGTCGCGTGGATGCTGGGCGTCGGCCGCATGGGCGCGGTGGCCGGCGCGATGACCGGCGGCGTGATGATGAGCATGGGCCTGCCGTTCGGCGCGGTGTTCATGCTGCTGGCGGTGCCGGCTTTCGTCGCGGCGTTTGCGCTGTTCGCACTGGGCGGCGTGCGCATGCCGGGGTTCGAGCCGGCGCTCGCGGAGAAGGCAGTCTCGACGGTGGAATACGCGTGCGCGCCCATTGCGCCCACACGGGATTCCAAATAACGATTCGTGCGCATAGCATCTGGTGATTCGTTGGTTGGGCAGGGGATAGGGCAGCCGTACCATCGGTTGTTCACCCATCCGCCGATGAACACCGATGACCGTCCCTCGCTTTCCCTCCGCCGCGCTCGGACTCGATCCCGGTACGCCGCTCGAACGCCCGGGCGCGCGCGGCACGCCTGCTTCTCTGATCGACCTCCCCACGCGCGCCGCCGCACGCCGCGGCACGCAACGTCGCGCGGCCTTGCGCTCGCGCTCGCTGCGCATCGGCGTGCCGGTGGCGCTCGTCGTGCTGTGGCAGCTTGCCTCGTCGTTGCAACTGGTCGCGCCTGAAACCCTGCCGCCGCCCACCGTCATCCTTGCCGCGCTCAAGGAACTGATCGCGGATGGCGAGTTGCAGAGCGCCATCGGCGTGTCTTTGGTGCGTGCGGCGACGGGCCTTGCGATCGGCGGCGGCATCGGGCTGATTGCGGGGCTGTTCGCCGGACTCTGGCGCATCGGCGAGGAAGTCATTGACGCGCCGTTGCAGATGCTGCGCACCATTCCCTTCATCGCGTTGATTCCGCTGTTCATCACGTGGTTCGGTATCGGCGAGGGCGCGAAGGTCGCGGTGATCCTCGCGGCCACCATCTTCCCGATGTATCTCAACACCTATGCCGGCGTGCGCGGCGTCGATCCGAAGCTGCTCGAAGCGGCCAGCGTGTTCGGCCTCTCGGGACGCGAGGTCGCGTGGCGCATCATCCTGCCGACCGCGTTGCCCGCGATTCTCGTCGGCGTGCGCTATGCGTCGGCGGTGGCGCTGCTGGCGCTCGTCGTCGCCGAACAGATCAACGCGCAGAACGGCATCGGCTACATCCTCGTCAATGCGAACCAGAACCAGCGCGCGGACATCATCATCGCGGGCATCCTGGTCTATGCGACGCTCGGCATCGTGACGGACCTCGTCATGCGCGCGCTCGAACATGTCGCCCTGCCATGGAGGCCGCGCTTTGAACTCGTCTGAACGCACGCATGCCCACGCTCAAGACGCGCTCGCACTCGAAGCCGTCAGCCGCGTCTTCGACGGCCGCGCCGTGCTGAAAGACGTCTCGCTGAACGTGCGGCGCGGCCAGTTCGTCTCGATGCTCGGCGCTTCTGGCGCGGGCAAGACCACGCTGTTGCGCATCCTCGCCGGTCTCGATCAGGCCGACAGCGGCCGCGTGCGCGTCGCCGGCGCGCGTTCCGTGGTGTTCCAGGAACCGCGCCTCGTGCCCGCGCGGCGCGTGTGGGAGAACGTCGTGATCGGTCATGCGCGGCTGGGCAGCGCGAAGGCAGCGGCGCTCGCCGCGCTCGATGAAGTCGGCCTCGCGCGTCACGCCGATGGCTGGCCCAAGACGCTCTCGGGCGGCGAGGCGCAGCGCGTCGCGCTGGCGCGTGCACTCGTGCGCGAGCCGAAGCTGCTGCTGCTCGACGAACCGTTCGCCGCGCTCGACGCGCTCACCCGCATCCGCATGTACGAACTCGTCGCGCGGTTATGGCGTGCACATACGCCGGCCGTGGTGCTCGTCACGCACGATATCGACGAAGCGATCCTTCTGTCCGACCGCATCGTCGTGCTGGCTGAAGGCGAGATCAGCGCGGACCTGCAAGTGGACGCGCCACGTCCGCGCTCACGCAGCGATGCGGCCGCCGTCGCACTCAGAACACGGCTGCTCGCCGAGCTTGGCGTCGCGCAAGCCGACGCCGCATGAACCTCTCACTCACCTCTTCCTCAAGCACCATGCGCATCAGAACACGTCTTGCCGCTGTCCTCTTCACGAGCCTGCTCGCGAGCGCCTCTTCCGCGTTCGCCGATGAACCGCTCACCATTACCATCGGCACGCAGGATGCGGCGTGGCCGCTGATCGTCGAGCAGTCACACGTGCTCGACGGCGCGCCCTACAAGGTCAAGTGGGCCGTGCTCACCGGTCCCGCCGCGCAGCTTTCCGCGCTGTATTCGAAGAGCCTCGATGTGGGCCTGATGGGCGATACCTCGCTCATCATCGAGCAAGGCAACGCGCGCACGCCTTGGACTGCGGACACCGCGCCGTTGCAGATCATCGCGGGATGGCGGAATCCGGACAGCAGCTATCCGCCCATCGTCACGGTGGTGCGCAACAACGCCAATGTGAAGACCGTTGCGGACCTGCGCGGCAAGACCTGGGGCTATAACTTCGGCGGCTTCAACTATCTGCAATACGTGCTTTCGTATATCAAGGCCGATCTGAAACCGAAGGACTTCGAAGGCGTGAAGTTCGGTGACGGCAACGTGTCGGCCTCGGCCTTCAATGCCGGTCAGGTCGCGGTGTATTCGGGCGGCTATGCGCCGGTGAAGGAAGCCGTCGACAAGGGTGAGGCGCACGTCATCATCAAGAGCGACGAACTGAATATCCCCGCACTTTCGGTGTTCGCCGCACGCACCGATGTGCTGCGCGATCCGGCAAAGAGCCGTGCGCTCGGCGACTTTCTCGGCCGTCTGAAGAACTCTTGGACCTGGTGGGCGCAGAACGTACCGGCGGTCGAGAAGATCTATCTGGAGAAGATGAAGCAGACCCCGGCGCGCGCGAAGTTCTCGGCGGAGAACGGCCGTTCCGTGTTCTATCCGCTCGATAGCGCACTGGTCGCACGCGAGCAGAAGATCGCCGACACGCTTCACAAGTCGGGCGACATCAAGCATCCCATCAAGGTCGACATCGAGTTCAACCCGGTGTTCGACGCACAGGCAGTGGCAACGCGCTGACGCGCCGTGTCCGGCCAACATTCGTTCATATTCATTCCCGAGGATCTCGCGCTCATGTCCCGCTCCGTGTCTCCCGCGCAATTGCGCACGCTCATCGCCCAACGCTCCGAACTCGCCGTGCTCGACGTCCGCGAGGAAGGCGTGTCCGCCCGCAGGCGGCTGTTCTATTCGTCGGTCGCGCCGGTGGGGCGGCTTGGCCTGCTGATCGAGCGGCTCGTGCCGCGCCGTGGCACGCCGGTCGTGCTCGTCGACAGCCACGGCGAACATGCGCCCCGCGCCGCCGCGTTGCTCGCGCGCTGGGGCTATACGGATGTTGCGGTGCTGGCGG
The DNA here is from genome assembly GCF_031450975.1 of Caballeronia sp. LZ065. Lineage (NCBI taxonomy): Bacteria > Pseudomonadati > Pseudomonadota > Betaproteobacteria > Burkholderiales > Burkholderiaceae > Caballeronia > Caballeronia sp. LZ065. The sequence goes on along the minus strand of NZ_JARUXV010000044.1, from coordinate 149,036 downwards.
GCGGCATCGACGGCTGGGAGCAGGCGGGCTTCGAAGTGTTCAGCGGCACCAACGTGCCGGGCAAGGCATTCGGCGAACTGATCGAACACCGTCTGCATACGCCCAACATTGACGCCGCCACGCTCAAGGCGCGCCAGGATGCCGGCGACGATCTCGTCGTGCTGGATTCGCGTCCCTTCGGCGAATATCACACGATGAACATTCCGGGCGGCATCGACTGCGCGGGCGCGGAACTGGTCTATCGCGCGCTGGCGGCGGCGCCTTCCCCGGAGACGCTGATCGTGGTGAACTGCGCCGGCCGCACGCGCAGCATTCTCGGCGCGCAGTCGCTCGTCAACGCGGGCGTGCCCAATCCGGTCGCCGCGCTCACGGGCGGCTCGATGGCGTGGCTGCTCGAAGGTCTGGAACTGCAACATGGCCAAGTGCGCACCGCGCCGCGCCCGGAAGGCGCGACGCTCGCGGCCGCGCGCGAGCTTGCTGCCGCGGCGGCGCGCAAGGCCGACGTGCCGTCCATCGATGGCGCCGCGCTCGCCGCTCTGGAGCAGGAGAGCGGCACCCGCACGCTGTACCGGTTCGACGTGCGCGATCCGCTGGAATACGAAGCCGGGCACCCGGCGGGCTGGCGTTCGGCGCCGGGCGGGCAACTGGTGCAGGCGACGGATGAGTACATCGGTACTTTGCATGCACGCGTGGTCCTGCGCGACGACGATGGCGTGCGCGCGCGCATGACCGCGTCGTGGCTCAAGCAGCTCGGCTATCTCGATGTCCGCGTCCTCGATGACACCGCCAGCGCTGCGTTGATTAACGGTGGCTACGCGGCCGGCCCTGAGTTGCTGAATGTGCGGCCACACGGTGCGCGCACGCGCTGGATCGAGGCGGACCGGCTGGCGGATGCGCTGAAGCAGGGTACGGCGCAGGTCATCGATATCGACAGCAGTCTCGGGTTCAGGCGTGCGCATATCGAGGGCGCGCGCTTCATCGCGGCGAGTGAACTACAAGCGAAGCTCGCCGATCTCCCGGCGGATCGTGATCTGGTGCTGACCTCGGAGGACGGCACGCTTGCGGCGCTTATCGCGGCGGAACTGGCGGAACATCGTGCCAACGTTGCCGCGCTCGCAGGCGGCACGCGACGCTGGCTTGCGCTCGGTCTGCCGCAAGCGTCCGGCGACACAGGCAATCTCACCGGCGACGATGACGCCTGGTACAGCCCTTATCACGCCGCGCCGGAACGTGTCGCCGAGCAGATGAACGCGTATCTCGCATGGGAACTGCAACTGGTTGAGCAGCTGGAGCGCGACGCCATTGCGTCCATCGACGTGCTCGATTTCGGCACGGCCACGGCAAAGCGCAGTCATGCGCGGCTGGTCGAACTGAAGGCGAACCAGGCCCGGGCCGCATGAGCGCGACCGTCCTGCCCGCCTTCGACGGCGCCACGAGCCCCGCCGACATTCCCGGCAGTCCGCTCGCGGCCGCCTTCGCGCAGCCGCTGATGCTCGGCCTGTTCCTGCCGATCCAGAACGGCGGCTGGTCGATCTCCACGCTGCCGCGCGGCACCGACTGGCGCTTCGACTACAACGCGCGCCTGACGAAGCAGGCCGAGGCGCTCGGCTTCGATCTCGTGTTCGGCCTCGCGCAGTGGCTCGGCAAGAACGGGCATGGCGGGGCGTTGAAGTATCGCGAGCAGTCGCTCGATGCGTTCATCGCGACCAGCGCGCTCGCCGCCATCACCGAACGCATCCTGCTCATCTCGACGGTGCATGCGCTCTATGGTCCGTGGCATCCGCTGCATCTGGCGAAGTTCGGCGCGACGCTCGACCACATCTCGAACGGACGCTGGGGCATCAATCTCGTAACGGGTCACGTCGCGAGCGAATGGGCGATGTTCGGCCAGCCGATGATCGAGCATGACGAACGCTATGTGCGCGCGGCGGAGTTCGTCGGCGTTTTGGACACGCTGTGGCGCAGCGATGCCAACCTGACCATCCGCACGCCGCACTGGCAACTCGACGATGCCTTCGTCAGCCCGCGTCCGCGTTTTCATCGGCCGGTGCTGGTGAACGCGACGGGCTCGGCGGCGGGCATCGACTATGCCGTGCGGCATTCGGACCTGATCTTCATCACGAGCCCGGCCGGCGCGAACTTCGAGGATGCGATCGGCGCGCTGCCCGCGCATACCGCGAAGATTCGCGAAGGCGCGGCACGTGTGGGACGGCGCGTGCGCACGCTGATCAATCCGACCATCGTCTGCCGGCCGACCGAACGCGAAGCCCGCGCGTATCACGATGCAATCGTCGCGCATCCGGACGAAGGCGCGCTCGATGGTTTCATCGGCATGCATGGCCGCAGCGACGCGAAGGCCTGGGCGAAGCACAAGCGCGAGCAGCGCGTGCTGGGCGGCAACCTGCATTTGATCGGCTCGCCGGAGCAGATCGTGGAGCAACTGATCGCGCTGAAGCACGCAGGCTGCGACGGCGTTCAGCTCACCTTCTTCGACTTCGAGCCAGACCTCCGCTTTTTCGGCGAAGCCGTGCTGCCGCTGCTCGTGGAAGCGGGCTTGCGCGTGCCCGCAGCGCCGCTTCGCTCCTCACTTCAGGCAACGTCATGAGCCAGCCACGCCAGCTCCACCTGAACACCAATGTCACGGGCGTCGGACGTCATCCGGCGGGATGGCGCACGCTTGCGAATCCGCGCGCGATCGTCGATCTGAACTTCTACAAGGAGATCGCGCGGACGGCCGAGCGCGGCAAGCTCGACGCCATCTTTCTGTCCGACCTGCTGGCGCTGCGCAATCACGCGGAAGGGCCGTCGCAGGCGCTGGAGCCGACCGTGCTGCTGACGGCGCTCGCGGGCGCGACGACGCATGTCGGGCTGATCGGCACGGCATCGACGACGTTCAACGATCCGTTCAATCTCGCGCGGCGTTTCGCATCCGTCGATCACGTGAGCGGCGGACGCGTGGCGTTCAATGCGGTAACCACGTATGACGCGTCGGCTGCGGCGAACTTCAGCCACGACGTGCCGCTTTCCACCGAAGAGCGCTATGCGCGCGCGCAAGAGTTCGTGGAGGTGGTCACGAAGCTGTGGGACAGCTGGGAAGACGATGCCTTCGTCGCCGAGCAGCACACGGGGCGTTACACCGATCCCGCACGTGTGCATGCGATCGAGCATCGTGGCGCTTACTTTGCAGTGCGCGGGCCGCTGACGGTGCCGCGCAGTCCGCAGGGAAGGCCGGTGCTGGTGCAGGCGGGATCGTCGGAAGGCGGGCGGGCGCTTGCTGCCCGTTTCGCCGATGCCGTGTTCACCGCGCAGACAACGCTGCCCACCGCGCAGGTGTTCTATACGGAGATGAAGGAGCGCGTGCGGCGTCACGGGCGCAATCCGGATCATTTCCTGTTGTTGCCGGGGCTGTATCCGGTGATCGGCGGCACCGAAGCCGAAGCGCGACAACGCAAGGCCGAACTGGACGCGCTGCTGGATACGGAGCGCGAGGTTGCGCGGCTTGCGGGCGCGTTGGGTCTCGCACCGGATGATCTGCGGATCGATGCGCCGCTGCCTTATGACTTGATCGCGAAGGTGTCGCGCTCGGACCTGCCGCGCGGTTTCATCGATTCAACGGTCGCGCTGGCGCGCAGCGAAGGTCTGACAGTGCGCGACCTGCTCGATCGCAATCCGGGCGCGCACCGGATGATCGTCGGCACGCCGGAGCAGATCGCCGACGACATCGCGCGCTGGTTTCATGAACGCGGCGCGGACGGTTTTAATCTGAACGCGGATGTGTTTCCGTCAGGGCTGGCGGCGTTCGTCGATCATGTCGTGCCGCTGTTGCAGCGCAAGGGCATCTTCCGGCGTGAGTATGAAGGCACGACCTTGCGCGAGCATCTGGGCTTGCCGCGCCCGGTCAGTCAGTATGAGCGGGGGGCGGATGCGGCGTGAGGCGCTGCTTGCGTTGCGCTCATTTTGGGGGCCAATACGGGAGCAACGGCATGCTCAGTTTCGGATCAGCGCACCGTTGCGCTCAGGCCTCGAATCTAGCCCCCGCTGACGGCCGTCTCTCCCACGCGAAACACCGCAAGCTCGTCTTCCGCGCATTGCGCGATCAAACCGGTTTCCCATTCGAGATAGGCGCGCGCGGCATCGAGATTGCCTTCGTGGCGATCGTGCACAAAGAACAAAAAGTCGATGCGGTCTTCAGGCGTGAGACGGAGCGGCGTGTCATCCACGGGCCAGCCTGCGATCACGTGTGCCGCGAGGGTCACACCTGTATAGCCGGCATCGCGCAGATCCTGTATGACGAGACGCGCGGCGTCGCGGGAATGGGCATCGGCGAATACGACCAGCGGCGCATCGCGATGCACGTCGCGGGCTCGCAGTGTGTCGAAGACACGCGCGCGGTTCGTCCAGACGCTCCCGGCCGGCCGCGAAATCTGATGCGCCTCGCTGGCGCGCAGATCGAGCACGAGGGCGGCTGGATCGACCGGCGCGTCTTCATCCACTGCGGCAGATGCCTCGGCTTCGGCACGCACCTGCCATGCCGCCGACGCCAGCGCCTCAGCCTCCACGACGGCCGTCTCGTAGCCCAGCTGCACCAGCCAGTGCGCCACGACCGGCGCACGGATACCGTCATGATCCACGAGCAGGATGCGCGCATGCCGCACGGCCACACTCTGGTCCGTTGCCTGGATCAACTGGCCGCCGGGCGCGTGCCGGGCCAACGGGAAACCATCGCGTCGATACTCTTCGGCGGTGCGGACATCGAAAAGATACGTGGTGCGGGCAGGATCGCCGAGCCATTGCCGCGCCGTGCCGGCGTCCACCGCGCTGACACCGAAGCGCTCCGCCAGCGCCCGGGCGCGTTCGCGGGCAGTGTCGCGTTCGGCTGCGCTCAACGGCGGCAGGTCGCCATAACTGCGCGTGCTGTCGTGTTCGAGCGCCAGGCCCGCGAGCGCCCAGCCCTGCGTGCCGTTTTCCAGCGCGAATACGTCGCGGCGCACGCCGAGACTACGCAGCGTCTGCGCGCCGATGATGCTGCGCGTGCGCCCAGCGCAATGCACGACGATGGTGGTGTCCGGCGGTCCCGCGAAGGCGTCGACCCAGGCGGACAGTTCGCCGTTCGGCACGCATACCGAACCCGGAATGGCCATCTTGCGATGCTCTTCGCGAGTGCGTCCGTCGATCAGCGCGAGCGGACAGCCGCCGCGCTCAGAACGCCAGCGCGACAGTTGCGACGCACTGACATGCGGCGTGCCGTACGCGTGTTCGACGAGTTCGCCGAAAGTCTTGGACGGTACGTTCACGCCGCGAAAGAGTGTTCGGCCGGCGCGCTGCCAGGCCGGCGCACCGCCTTCCAGCACCGCGAGATTGCCGTAGCCGAGCGCGTGCAGACGCGCGGCGGCCCGCTGTGCAACCGGCGCATGGTCGATGCCTGCGCCGTTGGGCGTTGCGCCGTCGTCGATCAGCACGATGCGCACGCTGGTGCGCGGCAGCAGGCGCGGCGCATCGAGTTCGAGACGGCTGAACGGCAGCGGGATCGCAAAGAACGGATGGCCTTCGCCGAACTGTCCGGCCTCGCGGACGTCGAGAAGTGCTAGTTCGCGACCATCGTTGAGCCAGGCGCGCAGGGTGGCGGCGTCGATGAAGCGGATAGCGTCGATGGCAAAGGGCATGGGTGGGTTACCGGTCACGGTGTTCGAGAAGGGTCGCGCTTGGCATTTTGCGTTTTGCATTCCGCATTCCGCGGAAAGCCCATTCTAGAAATCCCACGCGGCTTTCCGAACCAAGCATTCGTCACAACCTTATACGCGCGCAAACCGCGTTTCCCGCACGCGAGCTTTGCATAGCAGATCAGATTGGTTCGCGCGATGGCGCGCATGGCCTACGCTTTCGGTCCTTCGAAAGCTCGGCGTCCAGCCGCGCGCAACCTTGCCTCTCAATCTGCCCATGAATCCGGATTCGCCCCTCATCACACGCCGCCGCATGCTGCAATTGCTGCTGGCAAGCTCCGGAGCCGGCCTCGTCTCCTCCGCTCACGCGGCGCAGACGCTGGCCGCTTCGCTGCCTGGCGCCGTCGTGCGGGGCGGAACGCTGCTCGCGAATGTGACGCCCGAACCGGGCGGCCTCGTGGCGGGCATCAATATCTCCAGTCCGGCTGTCGTGATCTCGGCGAACATCTTCGACGGTCTCCTGACCTACGACAGCGACTATCGCCCGAGGCCGCAACTGGCGGAATCGTGGGACACCGCGCCCGATGGCAAGTCGATAACGTTCCGCCTGCGCAAGAACGTCAAATGGCACGACGGCGTGCCGTTCACTTCCGCCGATGTCCAGTACTCGATCCTCAACGTGGTCAAGAAGACGCATCCGCGCGGCGCGTCGAATCTGGCGAAGGTGATCGGCGTGGATGCGCCCGATCCGCATACCGTCGTGTTCCGGCTCAGCGGTCCCTCGCCGGTGCTGTGGGCCGTACTGTTCGGCACTGAAACGCAGATCGTCCCGAAGCATCTGTACGAAGGCACCGATCCGTTGACCAATCCATGGAATGTGAAACCCATCGGCACGGGCGCGTTCGTGTTCAAGGAGTGGGTGCGCGGCAGTCATGTGACCTTGCAGCGCAATCCGGACTACTGGGACAAGGGCGTTTCCGGCAAGGAAGACAAGCCTTATCTTGAGCAGATCATCTTCAAGATGGTGCCGGACGCCGCGGCGCGCGCGGTTGCGCTGGAGACGGGCGAACTGACGTTCGCGGCGAACAACCCGGTGCCGGAAGTGGATGTCGCGCGTTTGCAGAAGAACCCGAAGCTCGTGCTCGATACGGTCGGCTGGCAGGCGCCCGCACCGATGTTCTTCTTCGACTTCAATTACCGCCGCAAGACCTTTGACGATATCCGCGTGCGGCGTGCGTTCGCGCATGCCATCGACCGGGCCGCGCTGGCGCGCATCGTCTGGTTCGGTCTCGCCGATGTCGCGCAAAGTTGTGTGCCGAGCTATCAAAAGCAGTTCTTCAAGCCGGGACTGCCGCAGCATGCGTTCGATCCCAAGGAAGCCGAGCGCCTCCTCGATGAAGCAGGATTGAAACGCGGTGCGGACGGCGTGCGCTTGCGTATCGATCATGTGACCGAGGTGGCCTATGGACAGGTGTACCTGCGTGCGGCGGAACTGATGCGTCAGCAGTTGCGCAACGTGGGCGTCGAGATGACGCTGGTCAATCTCGACCTGCCGGGCGTGATCCGCAAGCTGTACACGGAACGCGATTTCGACACGGCCTCGATGTGGTATTCCGCATACCCGGATCCGCAGATCGGCGTCACGCGCCGCTTCTGGAGCAAGAACATCAAGCAAGGCGTGCCATCGAGCAATGCATCGAGTTATGCGAATCCGCAGATGGACCGGATCATCGAAGGCATTCAGGAAGAAGGCGATGTCGCGAAGCGCAAGGCGCTCATCGACGAGATGCAGTTGCTCGTGCAGACCGACGTGCCCTCGATCAACCTGCTCGAACTGAAGTTCTTCGGCTTCTATTCGAACCGGCTCAAGGGATTGCGCAAGGGACCGATGCTGTTCTATTCGACGCTCGCGGATGCATGGCTTCAAACGTGAATCCGAATGGCACGGACGTGCGCCGCGGATAACCATGGCGTAGAGACGGCGCGCGTAGAATGAAAACACGCGCTTCCCGACCGCACAGGACATTCCATGCTGCAAGCCTTTGCGTCATCAGATCCGTTCACGATCGGCGTCGAACTCGAGATCCAGGTCGTCAACACACACGACTACAATCTGACGAAGGCCACCACCGAGCTCCTGACCCGCGTGCGCGAAGAGCGCTTCGCGGGCGCGATCAGTCCCGAGACGACCGAAGGCATGATCGAGGTGTCGACCGGCGTTTGCCGCAACTTCGATCAGGCGCGAAACGAGTTGCAGACGCTGCGCGACACGCTGGTGCGCGCGGCAGATTTCCTGAACGTGGGCGTATGCGGCGGCGGCACCAACTTCTTCCAGAACTGGTACGACCAGCGTTCCGACGGCCGCGAGCGTTCCGAATATCTGATGGGCCTGTACGGCGCGCTCTATCAGCAATTCACGATCTTCGGCCAGCACGTGCATGTGGGCTGTCCCGATGCCGATTCGGCGCTCGTTCTGCTGCATTCGCTGTCGCGCTACGTTCCGGATTTCATCGCGCTGGCCGCTGCTTCGCCCTTCGTGCAAGGCAGCGACACGCAGTTCCAGTGCGCGCGGCTGAACTCGGTCGCACCGTTTCCGCTGTCGGGCCAGGCGCCGTTCATGACGAGCTGGTCCGACTTCGAAGCCTACTTCGAGCGCATGACGAATACCGGGCTGGTGCATAGCCTCAAGGATTTCTACTGGGACATTCGCCCGAGTCCGGGTTATGGCACCGTGGAAGTGCGTGTCATGGATACGCCGTTGCGCGTCGAATGGGCCGCCAGCATTGCCGCCTATATCCAGGCGCTTTCACGTTATCTGCTGGTCGATAAGCCGTTGCGTCTCAGCGAGCGCGACTACGAGGTGTATCGGACGAACCGCTTCATGGCGTGCCGTTTTGGACTGGACGGCGCTTGCGTCGATCCCGAGACCGGACAGCGCGCGCCGATCCGCGATCGCATCCTCGCCACGCTCGACGTCCTTGCGCCTCATGCGCGGGCATTGGGCGCGGAAGAAGGACTGGCGGACATCCGACGCGCCTTGACGCAAGGCGCTAGCGACGCCGCGTGGCTGCGTCGCGTGTATGGCGCGCATGATTCGCTGCATGAGGTCGTGCGCCAGCAGTGCCGGATATGGCGTGGGGCGCAGATGCCGGAATAAGGGCGTAGCGCGTGACCGTCAGCGGGCGTCGCGCCGCGAGAAAGGACCGTTATCGGCAAAAGCACAGCGCGCGAACCGTTCGCCGATAAAACGATGCGTCGCTCCATCCGGATGCAACGCATCGGGCAGCGGATACGCGGTATGGTCTTCAGGACCATACAGACACATGCCGTCGAGATAATGCAGGTTTGGATCGTCGGCGGCGCGCTGTTCGATAATGCGGCGCAGTTCGTCGCGAATCACCTGCAAGGTCAGCTTGCCGGCCTGAACATCGTCCGGGTTGCCGGTCGCTCGAAACGCTATCCTGCCTTCGGCCAGCGCGGCGAAATCGAATGCGCCTGGACCGGGCGTGGCTTCGTGGATCGGACAGAAGAGCGGTGAAACGATCAGCAGCGGCGTGTGCGGATGACCGTCGCGGATCGTATCGATGAAGCCGTGCATTGCCGGGCCGAAGGCGCGCACGCGCATCAGATCGAAGTTGACCAGATTGATGCCCATCTTGACGCTGATGAAGTCAGCCGGCGTGTCGCGCATGACGCGCGCCGTGAACGGGTCGAGCAGCGCGCTGCCGCTGAAGCCGAGATTGATCAACTCGACCTCGGCGAGCCGGGCCGCGAGCGCGGTCCATATCGACGTGGGACTGTCGCCGTTCGAGCCCTGACTAATCGAACTGCCATGGTGCATCCATGTCTTCCTGCCCTCCGTGCCGACTGCTTCGACGCGTGCATTCGTGCGCAGCGCGGCAAGCACGCTGAGTTCGTCGTGCGGTAGCCAGATCTCGATGCGCTTGTTGCGCTCGGGAAGGCCGGAGAACGCGAGCGTAACGGGACCATCCGATTGCACGGAGGGGGTGTTCGTCGCTGCATCGACCGCTACCGTGTCGCCGCCTTTCGCACGTAGTTGCTGAGCGAGGCGACCATCGACGATGAGATCGTAAAGGCCCGAAGGACGGGCCGGCGCACCGGCATGGACATAGCGCGTCGGCAGGACGTCGAGTTCGATGTCGGTGGCGGCGCTATAGAAGACGAGCCGCACGCCGGAAGGCTTGGCCTCTGCAAGCATCAGTTGCGGATCGGGACATTGCTTGCGTGCCCAGGCCGGCAAGCGATGCGGTCGCACGCCATCGGCCGTGTATTCGAGTTCGATGGCGCCGCGCAGAAGCGAGGCATCGAGAGGCGTGGTGATCCATTGGTGCATGTCGTGTGATTGTGCGGTGAGGGCGCGCGCATGCCGCGCCATGCGGACGGGATCGTTCCAAAAAAAACGAACGACTCAAGCGTCTTCCAGACTCTCGCCGCGCTCGGCGATCAGCTTTCCAAGTTCGCGCGTGGACAGCACACGCCGTCGCGGATCGGTGGAACCCGACTCGTCATCCGCCAGATTTTCGATGATCGTCAACAGCACCTTGCGCGCGACCTTGATCTCGCGCTCGCTCAGTCCGGTCACGCTGATGTCGTTCACTTCTTCCGCGAGCGGCACGAGCTTGTCCTTGAGCGCGCGGCCCTCGGCCGTGAGATAGACGTGCGTGTTCTTCTTGTTCTCGGGACGCTGCTGGCGCTCGACCAGTCCGAGCTTCTCCATCGCCGTGACGGCCGCGAACGTCGTGGGCGCCATGACGCCGGCCTGCTCGCTCAGTTCGCGCTGCGTGAGCCCGTCCGTCTCCCACAGGATGCGCAGGAAGGTCCAGTGCCCGAACGATACCGCGTGTTCCGCGAGCCGCATTTGCAACCCGCGGACCATCGATCGCGCGGCGTCCTTGACGAGGTGCGCGAGACGGTCGTTCGGCACGGACTCGTGCCAGTGGCGCAGCATTTCCACGGTTTCGCGCGGCGCGCCTTCAACAGTCTTCTTTCGTGTCATGGCGATGTCTTCTTTCATGAGAGCGAGTTTCTCCCGACATGATAGCCGCTGGCCCCTGCAATCAACCGTCATAGCCCCGCGCGCGACGCTCTCCGTGCAAACCCGAACTTGTTCGTACCGCGTCGCCTCCTTACCATTATGATTAGATATCGAATAAAAACCAATGCGTGATCCAGGCACTCGGGCCGGCTCGCGCATCATCCTCATTGGTACGGGAAACGGAGACGCCTGGTGGCCAAATCCACAGTCACGCAATTCATGTCGGAATCGGACGCAGCGGCGGCGCGCGTCGAGGCGACGTATCACAAGGTCACCTGGCGGTTGATGTCGTTCATCTTCGTCTGCTGGGTATTGAACTACCTGGACCGCGTGAACGTGAGCTTCGCGCAATTGCATCTCAAGCAGGACCTCGGTCTGTCCGATGCCGCCTATGGCCTCGGCGTGAGCCTGTTTTTCATCGGCTATATCCTGCTGGAAGTGCCGAGCACGCTGTGGCTCAAGCGGATCGGCGCGCGGCTGACCGTCTCGCGCATCATGATCCTGTGGGGCGGCATTTCCACCGCAATGGCCTTCATGACCACGCCGATGCAGTTCTATATCGCGCGCATCCTGCTCGGCGCGGCGGAAGCAGGGTTCTGGCCCGGCATCATCCTGTACCTGACCTACTGGTATCCGGGGGCGCGGCGCGCGCGCATCACGTCGCGCTTCCTGCTGGCGATTGCAGCGGCAGGCATCATCGGCGGGCCCCTGTCGGGCTGGATTCTGCATAACTTCGTCGATGTGCTCGGTTTCCGCAACTGGCAATGGCTGTTCTTCCTCGAAGGCCTGCCCGCGCTGCTGATGGGCGTGGTGGCGTTCTTCTATCTCGTCGATCGTCCGCAGGACGCGCGCTGGCTCGACGAAGAACAGAAGCGCATCATCCTCGACGCGCTCGCCGCCGACCGTGCCGAGAAAAAAGCGGAAAAGCACACGCGTCACCCGTTGCTGGTCGCGTTGAAAGATCCGCGCGTGTATATCCTCGCGGCGGGCTGGGGCACGGTCCCGCTGTGCGGCACGATCCTCAACTACTGGACGCCGACGATCATCCGTCAAGCCGGCGTATCGGACGTGCTCAACGTGGGTCTCTTGTCCGCCTTGCCGTACATCATCGGCGCGCTCGGCATGTTCGCGGTCGCGCGCAGTTCGGATGTCACGCTCGAACGCCGCTGGCACTTCTTTGCGTGTACGGCTATCGGCGCGTTGGGCGGCTTCCTGTTGCCGGTGCTGTCGGGCAACACGGCAGCGGCCATCATCTGTCTCGGCATGATCTCCATTTCCTACTTCGGCGCGGCGGCCATCATCTGGTCGATTCCACCGGCCTATCTGTCCGACGAAGGCGCCGCCGCGGGCATCGGCGCGATCAGCTGTCTGGGTCAGGTCGGGGCGTTCTGCGGGCCGATCGCGCTCGGCTGGATCAAGACCGTGACGGGCAGCCTGGCGATCGGGCTCGCGGCCATCGCGGCGATCGTGATGCTCGGCGGCCTGGCGGTGCTGATCGGCGTGCCTGCGAAGACGCTGCGCGAGCACGCGGAAAAACTCTCCTGACATTCCGTTTTTTTGCGGCAGCGCGGCGCCTTCGTGTTGAAGGCGCCGTTTTTTTTTTGCAACGTCGCAACAGTAAAAAACAGCGCGTTCAGGGAAAACCCGCTTGCCCCATAATGATTAGATATCTAACATAAAGGGCATGGAGATCAGCAAGGGAGCAGGAGCAATGAACGAATCGGCGAGCCACGAACTGGCATTCAGGACGCTCGTGGTGACGAAGAAGGAATGCGTGGCGCAGGGCATCTTCCGTTTCGAATTGCGCGACGAGGCCGGACGCGAACTGACGCCGTTTACGGCGGGCGCGCACCTCACGGTGCGGGTGCCGAGCGGGGCCAACCGGAACTATTCGCTGTGCAGCGATCCCACCGGAACCGACCGCTATGTGATTGCCGTGAAGCGCGAAGCAGCCGGTCGCGGCGGCTCGGTGAGCATGGCGGACGAGGTGATGGAAGGCGCGCATATCGAAGTCTCGGAGCCGCGCAACGAGTTCGGACTGAGCGAGCGCGCGCGAAGCTTCGTGTTTGTCGCGGGCGGCATCGGCATCACGCCGATTCTCTCGATGATGCGTCATCTCAAGGCCACAGACGGCCCGCGCTTCAAGCTGTATTACGTGTCGCGCAGTGCGGAGACCACAGCGTTTCTCGACGAACTGTCGAGTGAAGAATGGCAGCCGCATGTGGTGATTCATCACGATCACGGCGACCTCGCGCGTGCCTTCGACTTCTGGCCGGTTTTCGAAAAACCCGGCAGCGGCGCACACGTCTACTGTTGCGGCCCGCGCGCGCTGATGGATGGCGTGCGCGACATGACAGGTCACTGGCCGACCGGCAGCGTGCATTTCGAAAGCTTCGGCGTGGATCAGTCGCGTGCGGCGGAGAACGCGCCGTTCAACATAAAACTGGAACGGACCGGCCGCAGTTTCGCCATTCCCGCCGACCGCTCGATTCTCGAAATCCTGCGCGACAACGGCATCCGCGCGCCGAGCTCCTGCGAGAGCGGCACGTGCGGTTCGTGCCGCACGAAGCTGTGCGCGGGCGTGGCGGAGCATCGAGACATGGTGCTCGGCGACGACGAGCAGCACGATCAGATCATGATCTGCGTGTCGCGCGCCCGCAGCGAAGAACTCGTGCTGGATCTTTGAACCCATCCCCATTGCATTGATTGCAGATACGCAGGTCAGGAGAAGCGCTAATGCTTACGCATGAAGAAAACGAATTGCTGTGCCGCGTCGAAGGCGACGCGCCGATGGGCCAGTTGATGCGTCGTCACTGGACGCCGGTCTGTCTCATCGAGGAAGTGAGCGAGCCGGACGGCGCGCCGGTGAAGGCGCGTGTGTTCGGCGAAGATCTCGTCGTGTTCCGCGATACCGACGGCAACGTCGGCGTGATGGACGAATACTGTCCGCACCGCCGCGTGTCGCTCGTGTATGGACGCAATGAGGACTGTGGCCTGCGCTGTCTTTATCACGGCTGGAAGATGGACGTGAAGGGCAACGTCATCGAAATGGTCTCGGAGCCCTCATGCAGCGACATGACGAAGAAGGTCCGTCACAAGGCTTATGAAACGAAGGAATGGGGCGGCTTCGTCTGGGCCTACATGGGTCCGCAGGATGCGATCCCCGCGTTCGTTGCGCCCGCGTGGGCGCCGACCGAGGAGACGCGCGTAAGCATCGCCAAGGTCATCGTGCCGTGCAACTGGGCGCAGATACTCGAAGGCGCGATCGATTCCGCGCACAGTTCGAGCCTGCATTCGTCGGACTTCGTGCCTGCACGCGTGGGCGGCGCGGAAGCCACCGCGAAGAACTGGCTGCGTCCGTCGACGGACAAGGCGCCGCGCCTGCAAGTGCATCGCACGAGCTATGGCTTCCGCTATGCCGCGCTGCGCCGGCCCATCCAGAATGCCGCGACGCATGACTATGTGCGCTCCACCGTGTTCGTCGCGCCGGCCACCGCGCTGATCCCGCCGAACAACCTCTACAACGTCGCCAACATCAACGTGCCCTGCGACGACACCAGCACCGCTTTTTATTTCATGGCGTGGGGGCATCCGGACAAGACGCCGGAAACCGAGACGTGGCGCAAGTTTCTCGGGCAACAGGCGGGCGTCGATCTGGATGCGACGTACCGGCCGCTGCGCAATCACGACAACCGCTTCTGGCAGGATCGCGAGGCGATGAAGAATGGCAACTTCACCGGCATCAAGGGCTTCCCGAATCAGGACATCGCGATGTGGGTGACGATGGGTCCGATCGCCGATCGCACCGAAGAAAGGCTCGGTGCCAGCGATGTCGCCGTGGTCGAGTTCCGCCGCCGCATGCTCGACGCGTTGCGGGAATTTCAGGCAGGCGAGGCTGGTATCGGTACGGGAGAGCAGGCGATTCCGCGCCACGTGTGCTCGTTCCAGGCGATGGTGCCGAAGGACACGGATTGGAAGCAGTTTCCCGCGCATCCGGTGTGGGTCGAGCCGGCTGTGGAAGCAGCGCCGGAGCTTGAAACGAACTACCAGGTGCAGGTCTGATGGAGCCGCTGCGGCTTGGAATCGTGGGCCTCGGGCGCGCGTTCTCGTTGATGCTGCCGACCTTTCTCGCGGATCCGCGCGTGCGGCTGGTCGCGGCATGCGACCCGCGCGAGACGGCGCGTGCGCAGTTCACAGCTGACTTCGATGCGCCGGCCTTCGCGGATATCGAGGCGCTCGCGCGCCGACCGGACATCGATGCGCTGTACATCGCCAGTCCGCATCAGTTTCATGCGGCGCATGCGCGTGTGGCGGCGGGGCATGGCAAGCACGTATTGGTCGAGAAGCCGATGGCGCTCTCGCTCGCCGAATGCGACGCGATGATCGACGCATGCCGTGAGGCGCATGTGCATCTGATCGTCGGCCATTGCCATAGCTTCGACACGCCCTATCTGCGCACGCGCGCGTTGCTTTCGTCGGGTGCATACGGCGACGTGAAGATGATCCAGGCGCTCAACTTCACCGACTATCTGTATCGGCCGCGCAGGCCCGAGGAATTGCAAACGGAAGAGGGCGGCGGCGCGGTGTTCAGTCAGGCGGCGCATCAGGTCGATATCGTGCGGATGCTCGCCGGAAGCCGCGTGACGCGCATCCGTGCGGCGGTCGGCCGCTGGGACGCCGCGCGCCCGACCGAAGGCGCGTACACGGCGACGCTGTGGTTCGAGAGCGGGGCGTTCGCGACGCTCTCGTACAACGGCTATGCGCACTTTGATTCCGACGAATGGACCGGATGGATCGGCGAGATGGGGCAGCCGAAGCATGCTTCTGATTACGGCACTGCACGCCGCAAGCTGGCCCGTGTGCAGTCGCGCGATGAAGAGGCGCGCCTGAAGGCTGCGGGCACGTATGGCGGCGCGGCTTATTCACCCACTCAACCCGATGCACGTTGGCATCAGCACTTCGGGCCGCTGATTGTCTCTTGTGAACGGGGCGACCTGCGGCCTTTGCCGGACGCCATCGTTGTGTATGGGGACGAACGCTGTGAACGCATCGCGCTCGATGCGCCGCAGGTGCCGCGCACTGAAGTCATCGACGAACTGATCGCCGCCGTGCAGGGCGATATCGCGCCGCTGCACGACGGCGTATGGGCGCGCGGCACGCTGGAAATCTGCCTTGCGATGCTGCGTTCGAGCGCGGAGCAGCGCGACGTGCTCATCGGCCGCGAGACGCTTACAACACAGGAACTTTGAATATGAGCAAGCTGAATTTGTCGGTCGCGGTGGGCAACTACGACCGCATGCGGCCGCTGGTGGATGGTGAGGTGCAGATCGACGGCGTCGATCCGGTGTTCATGTTGCAAGACCCGGAAGAGATTTTTTTCCGCGCCTTCCGTCATGCGGATTACGACATCTGCGAACTGTCGCTCTCCAGTTACAGCGTGAAGACAGCGGCGGGCACGAGTCCGTATATCGGCGTGCCGGTGTTTCCGTCGCGCGCGTTCCGTCATACGTCCATCTACGTGCGCAACGATCGCGGCATCGATACGCCTGCCGATCTGAAGGGCAAGCGCATCGGTGTGCCCGAGTATCAGTTGACCGCCAATGTATGGGCACGTCTGTTTCTCGAGGAAGATCACGGTGTCAAGGCATCGGACGTAACATGGGTGCGCGGCGGTTATGAAGAGACCGGCCGTGAAGAAAAGATCACGCTGAATCTTCCCGCCGATGTGCGTCTGGAGAACGCGCCGTCGAATGCGACCATCACAGGCATGCTCGCGTCCGGTGAAATCGATGCGGTGATCGGCCCGCGCGCGCCCTCGTGTTTCACGAACGGTCATCCGAACGTGAAGTATCTCTACGACGATCCGCAGAAAGCCGCCGCCGACTGGTACACGCGTACCAAGCTGTTTCCGGTGATGCATCTGCTGGGCGTGCGGCGCACGCTCGCCGAGCGTCATCCGTGGCTACCGGGCGCAGTGGCCAAGGCGTTTGAGAAGAGCAAGGCAGTAGCACTTGCAAAGTTGAGCGACACGTCCGCAACGAAGGTGACGCTGCCTTTCGTCGAGGAACAGTTGAGCAACGCGCGCCGCTTGATGGGCCACGACTTCTGGTCGTATGGTTTTGCGCCCAACCGGCATGTGTTGTCGCGCTTTTTGAAGCGGCATCATGACGAAGGTCTGTCGAGCCGGCTGCTGCAACCGGAAGAGCTGTTTCATCCGGCCACGCTGGAGAGCTTCAAGATCTGATCGGAGGGGTGTCCATGAAAGTCGAAGGGCAATGTCATTGCGGCGCGATCGCCTATGAAGCTGACGTCACGCCAGGAACCGTCGCCATCTGTCATTGCGCGGACTGCCAGACGCTGACGGGCTCGGCGTTTCGCGTGAATATCGCTGCGCCAGCGGAGAGCTTTCGCATCCTGAGAGGCGAGCCCAGACGGTATCTGAAGACTGCCGACAGCGGTGCGCGCCGCATCCACGCGTTCTGCGCGGAGTGCGGCGGGCCGGTGTATTCATCGGCGGAAGAGAACCCTTTTTCTTATTCGTTGCGAGTCGGCGCGCTGAAGCAGCGTTACGAACTCGGCGCGCCGAAACGGCAATCGTGGATGCGGCGGCGCTTCGACTGGCTCTCGGGTCTCGGCTCAGCGGAGGTGTTCGAAGGGCAGCCTTGAAGAGATAAACCTCTATTGCGTCCACGTTCGTTCGTGCTCATGCTCTCGTGACTGACTTACACGACCAAGCACGACCAAGCACGACCATGCACGACCAAGCACGACCAAGCACGACCAAGCACGACCAAGCACGACCAAGCACGACCAGGCACGACCTGACACGGAGACGTGAATGAGCAAAGTAAAAGTTGCCGGCTTCGGCGTTTCACTCGATGGCTTTGCTGCGGGCCTCGCTCAAAGCCTCGAACATCCGCTCGGCGTGCGGGGCCACGAACTCTTCCAGTGGTTTTTCCCGACGCGCACGTTCCGCGCGATGCAAGGCAAGGACGATGGCGATACCGGCCTCGACGATAGCTTCGCTCACCGCGCGATGGACAACTTCGGCGCCTTCATTCTCGGCCGCAACATGTTCGGGCCGGTGCGTGGAGCATGGCCCGACGATCAATGGAAAGGATGGTGGGGCGAAGATCCGCCTTATCACGCGCCCACGTTCGTGCTGACGCATTACGCGCGGCCT
The DNA here is from genome assembly GCF_031450975.1 of Caballeronia sp. LZ065. Lineage (NCBI taxonomy): Bacteria > Pseudomonadati > Pseudomonadota > Betaproteobacteria > Burkholderiales > Burkholderiaceae > Caballeronia > Caballeronia sp. LZ065. Next base: position 131,137 of record NZ_JARUXV010000044.1, on the reverse strand, counting down.
TCCATCGAGATGCTCGGCGGCACCACGTTTCATTTCATCACTGGCGGGATCGACGAAGCGCTGCACCGGGCCCGCGAGGCAGCGGGCGCACGGGACGTCAAGATCGGCGGCGGGGTTTCGACGGTGAAGCAATACATTCAAGCGGGCCATGTCGACGAGATCCATCTTGCGATGGCGCCCGTCGCATTGGGCGCTGGAGAATCACTCTTCGACGGGCTGGATCTTCATGCATTGGGATACCGGACCGTCGAGCATGTTCCGACCGAACGCGCCACGCACATCGTGCTGATGCGCTGAAGACCGCCGCGCTCAGATCACCACGTCGTTGGAAAACGCCGACGCGAATGCATTCAACGCCTCGATCAGCGCGGCATCGCCTGACTTTGTTGCCGTGCGCAGACGCGTGACGTCGGCGGCGAGGTTGGCGACGAAGCCGTGCAGCGCGTCGTTGGTCATCGCGATGCCTTCGTGCCGCTCGAAGAACGCCGATGCCTTCTCCGCCAGCAGGATGAGTGCAGCGGCATCGCCACCGGGCTGACGGGCGCCGTCACGGCATTGCAGCGCGAACGCGCGAATATCGGTCAAGCCCAGACCCCGTCTCGATAGCGATGCCGCTGCCAGTTCCAGATTCATAGTTGCTTCTCCAAAGATGAGGCGTCGCGCTGTGCGACCGGTCAGACGAAGGCGTTGATGCTGTCATACAGCAGCGCCACGCCGTCCATGAAATCGACGAGACGCATGGCCTCGTCGGGATTATGCGAACCGTTCTGGTTGCGCACGAAAATCATCGCGCTGCGAATGCCGGCTGCGGCGAACATGGCGGCGTCGTGACCCGCGCCGCTCGGCACGTGCGGCGCGGGCAGGTTCAGTGCTTGCGCATGCTGTTCGAGCAACGCGATCCAGCCCGCATCCATGCGCGCAGGCGCGGTCTGCAACAGCGCGCCCGTTTCGAAGCGCACGCCATGGGAGGCAGCCGTGTCCGCGAGCGTGCGTTCGAACACGTCGAGCACCTGCGCCAGCATGTGCGGGTCCGCGCTGCGTGCTTCAAAGCTGAAATCGACTTCGCCTGGAATGCGCGAGATCGCGTGCTGTTCCGCGCGCGTGCCGAACACGCCGCACGTGATCACGAGGTCCGCGCCCTCGGCAAGCGCGCGCTTCCAGTACGCATCGAGCGCGCTGACCACGTGCGCTGCCGCGAACACCGCATCGTGACGGCGTTCGCGCGGCACCGCGCCCGAATGACCCGGCTCGCCGATACAGCGCACGTTGCGATAGCGCACGTTGCCACGTATGGACGGCACGATGGCGACCGCGCGTTGCGCATCGTCGAGCAGCGCGCCCTGTTCGATATGCAACTCGATATAGCCCGCGACGTCGTTCGCATCGAGCAGCACATCGCCCGCCGCGATGGCTTCGACGTCCGCGCCTGCTTCGCGCATGCAGGCCGCAAGCGTTTCGCCCGTCGAGCGCTGTTGCGCGTCCAGCGTCGCGCGCGGCAAGCGGCCGAAGAGCGCGCTGGAGCCGATATACGCCTTGCCGAACCACGCGCTTTCTTCGCCGCGCAGCGCGAGCACGCGCAGCGGATGCGTGCCGCGTCGCATTTCGTCGCGCTGCCGCATGAGGCACAGCAGACCCGCGATCACGCCCGCGAGGCCGTCGAAGTTGCCGCCCTCCGGCACGGAGTCCATGTGCGAGCCGCACAGGATGGGCCGCGTGCATGCGTCGTCGGGATGCGAGAAGGTGACGTTGCCCGCGCGATCGACGTGTGCGGCGAAGCCTTCTGCCTGCGCGAACGCCGTCAGCAGTTCGAGCGCACGGCTTTCGCCCGCGCCATACGATGCGCGTGTCACGCCTCTGCCTTCAGCTGTGGCTTCGCGCACTGTGTCGAAGAGCTGCTGTGCGATGTGCGCGTAATCAATCGATGCCGTCATGCGAGTGCGCTCATGCATCATGGGCCGCGGCGAGAAACTGGCGCAGTTCGTCGGTGCGCGGCTGGTTGAAGAGCACGTCGGGTGCGCCGCTTTCATGAATGCGCCCTTGATGCAGGAACACCACGCGATCGCAGACCTCGCGTGCAAAGCGCATTTCGTGCGTGACCATCACGAGCGTCATGCCGCCTGCCGCCAGTTCCTTCATCACCGCGAGCACTTCCTGCACGAGTTCCGGATCGAGCGCGGACGTGATCTCGTCGCATAGCAATGCCTTGGGCGACATGCACAGCGCACGGGCAATCGCCACGCGTTGCTGCTGTCCGCCGGACAGTTGATCGGGATAGGCATCGAACTTGTCGCTGATGCCAACGCGTTCCAGTTGCAGGCCCGCTTGCATGCGTGCTTCGGCGGACTTCATGCCGAGCACGATCATCGGGGCGAGCATCACGTTGCGGCCGATGCTCAAATGCGGAAACAGATTGAACTGCTGGAAGATCATGCCGACCTGAGTTCGTAACTGCTTGAGTGCCGCGGCGTCGTCGGACAGGGGTGTTCCCGCCACATCGATGCGGCCGCCGTCGATGCTCTCCAGCCCGTTGATGCAGCGCAGGAGCGTGCTCTTGCCCGAGCCGCTTCTGCCGATCAGCGAAATGACTTCGCCGTGGCCGATGTTCAGGTCGATGCCCTTGAGCACTTCGTTGCCGCCGAAGCGCTTGGTGACGTGGTCAATTGCGATAAGGGGCATTGAAATGCTTCTCCAGATGGCGGCTCAGCGCAGACAGCGCCGAGCACAGCAGGAAGTACAGCAGCGCGACGAGCCCGAAGGTTTCGAGCGGCCGGAAGGTCGTGTTGCTGATCATCGCGCCCGCCTTCGTGAGTTCGACGAAGCCGATGATCGACGTGACCGAGGTGTTCTTGACGATCTGCACGCAGAAGCCGACGGTCGGCGCGACGGCGAGACGGCCGGCCTGCGGCAGCACGATGTGGCGGTATTGCTGAAGGCGCGTCATCGCCAGCGAAGCCGATGATTCCCACTGTCCGCGCGGCACCGCTTCGATGCAGCCGCGCCAGATTTCAGCGAGAAACGCCGCTGACCACAGCGACACCGCCATGCCCGCCGCGAGCCACGCGGGCACGTCGAAGCCGCACAGCGCAATGCCGAAGAACACGATGAACAGTTGCATCAACAGCGGCGTGCCCTGAAACAGTTCGATGAAGGCGGCCGCCACAGCGCGCGGCATGCGTGCGGGCGTCAGACGCAGCCACATGATCGCGAACGCCAGCGCGCCGCCGCAGACGAAGGCGACGCACGAGAGCGCCACGGTCCAGCGCAGCGAGGCGAGCAACACGCGCAGGATGTCCCACAGGGTGAATTCCATGGCGGCTTATCTCGCAGGGCGCGCGGTCACGAAGCGCTTGCCGAGCGTGCGCAGCGCATGGCGCAGCGCGATGGCGAGCAGCAGATACGTGAGCGTCGCGGTGGCGTAGGTTTCGAACGAGCGGAAGGTGCGGCCCTGAATGAAGTCCGCCACATGCGAGAGGTCCATCAGCGCGATCTGCGAGCAGACCGAGGTCGTCAGCATCATGATGATGAACTGGCTGGTCAGCGCGGGCCATACCTTCTGCAATGCGGGCCGCAGCAGTACGTGACGGAACGTTTGCAGACGCGTCAGCGCGAGGCTCGCGGCGGCTTCATGCTGGCCGCGCGGCGTGGCCGCAATGGCGCTGCGCAGGATCTCGGTGCCGTATGCGCCGAAGTTGATCATCACGGCCAGCAGCGCGGCCTCGATGGCATCGAGCCTGACATGCAGTTGTGGCAGGCCGAAGAAGATGAAGAACAGTTGAATCAGGAACGGCGTGTTGCGGAACACTTCCACATAGGCACGCGTGATGGCGCGGGCCCACGGCTTGCCTTCCGCATGAATCCACGCACCGGCGATGCTCAGCGCGAACCCGCCGAGGCCGCCGGCGATGCTGACGGCAAGCGTCATCGCCACGCCCTGGGCGAGCAGGGGCAGATACGGCGCAATCGCGCCGAAGTCGAATTGATAGGACATGGTCTGAGGCTATCCGGAGCCGATGCGGCGGAAGGGCGCTTCACTGCCTCATGCAACGCATGGGAGGCGGATGAGGCAGTGGAGCGCGTCAGGGTTTTGCGTCGAGCGGTTGCTTGAGCCACTGGCGCGACAACGCGTCGAGCTGGCCGCTGGCCTTCTGTGCCGTGAAGACGCTGTTGACGGCGGCCAGCATGGCGCTGTCGCCTTTGCGCACGGCGGCGCAGACCGGCGAGTCGATCAGCAGCAGCTTCTGTGCGAAGTGCTTCTGCGGATTGTCGGCCAGCAGCTTCGCGCCGACGATGTTGCCCGTCGCGAGGTATTCCGTCTGCCCGGACAGGAAGGCCGCCACGGCCGAACTGTTGTCCTGGTAGCGCGAGAACAGCGTGCCGGCCGGGGCGTTCTTCGTGATGAACAGGTCTTCCTGCGAGCCTGTTACCACGCCGATCTTCTTGCCCTTCAGGCCGCCGACGTCCGAGAGCGCGTCGGTTTGCGGGCCGAACACCGCCGTGTAGTACGGCGCGTACGGCGAGGTGAAGTCGATCACTTCGGCGCGTTGCGGATTCTTGCCGAGATTGAGTACGAGGTCGACCTTGTTGGTGACGAGGAACGGAATCTTGTTGGCCATCGTCACCGGCACGATCTGCAGCTTCACATGCAGCGCGGCGGCGGTCAGCTTCGCCACTTCGACATCGTAGCCATGGAGTTCCATGTCGCTGCCCACCGAGCCGAACGGCGCGTAATCCTGCGGCACCGCGACGCGGATCACGCCGGTCTTCTTCACGGTGTCGAGCGTGTCGGCCTGCGCGGCCGGGGCGTGGCTCAGCAGCGTCATCGCGCAGGCAACCGATAACATGGCCGCACCCAGGCGGCGCTTGAACGTAGCGGTGAGACTCATCGTGCAGACTCCGGAATGGACTTCAGGAAAGCGTGGAAGGCTTCATCGAATACCGCGGGGGTTTCCAGCATCGGCGAGTGGCCGCTGTCGGTCATGGCGGCGAGCGTGCTGTTCGGCAGGCCATCCAGGAGGCGCTGCGCATGCTCCATCGTGCGGCCGCTGTCGTGCGCGCCCCAGACCACCAGCGCGGGCAGTTGCACGCCGGGCAGGTGCGTGCGCATGTCGGTCTCGATCAGCGAGGACTGGATGTCGATCATCGCTGTCAGCGGCGCGGCCTTGGCGCGCTCCACGTAGCCGTCGAAGAAGGGCTGCGGCAGTTCGCGGAACCAGTGCGCGCTGATCTCGCGCATCGTGTCGATGCCTTCGTTTTCCAGTTGCGCGAGCAGTGCGCGGCCGAGCGCGTGATTGGTCATCGAGGGACCTGTGCAGACCAGCACGATGCCGCCGAGCTTTTCCTGATAGCGCACGGCCGTCATCTGCGTGACGACGCCGCCCATTGAATGACCGACCACAACGGGACGTTCCAGTTCGAGCCGGTCGATGAACGCGGCCACGCGGCGCGCGAGCGCCTCGATGGTGAAGCCATCGGGCGGCGCGTCGGAGCGCAGGAAGTTGTCGATGGCGAGACCGCGATAGCCGGGCGGCAGCGCGTCGATGGTGCGTTGCCAGAGTTCGGACGAGCTGCCGAAGCCGCCGTGCAGGAAGATGACCGGGCGGCCTTCGCCACCGCTGTCGGTGTAATGAACGCGGGCGCCGTCGAGTCGGATGATGGGCATGAAGTGCTCCTGGTTGGATGGAGCGAGTATCGGGCGGCAAAACCAGCGGGCCAACGTTCATTTTTATGATTTGACGCAGATTTATGGTCCATGTAACTTTTTTGAGTCACGGACCACCATTAAAAAAAGCAACGTATGGAGAGTTTTCGCGCCATCGGGGAGCGCCTGAAATGGCATCGCCAGCAATTGAAGATGACCGCCGACGAAGTCGCCGAGGCCATCGGCGTCTCGCGCGCGCTGTTGCACCGGTATGAAGCGGGCAATATCGTCAAGCTGGAAACGCTCGAAAAATTTGCGCGGGTATATGGCATGTCGCCGAGCACGCTGCTCGGGCTCGGCGCCGAATATCTGACCGACGGGTTCCGCTTTTTTGAGCGGGTCGCGAGCCTGGAAGAGAAGGCGGACCGGGTGTCAGTCGTGTTCGGGCCGCTGATCTACGTGCTGAGTTCCGCGGGTTACGACCGCTCGCTTGCGCGCAGCTTGCACGATCCGCAGGACCTCGATCCGCTCACGCCCGCCGAAGGCCAGCGTCTGTTGCAGGTCCTGGAGCGGCGCAAGGCGATCTTCCGTTTCCGCCAGCCGGCCATGGTCAACATCGTTCCGTTGAGCAGCATCGAGCGCTATCTTGCCAACGGACTCGCGGTGACGGCCGACAAGCCGTATGCGGAGCGCGCCGAACTCAGGCGCGAGGCCGCGCGCGAGATCGGGCATATGGCGGACCTGATCGCTTCGCCGCCGATCCATGTGCAGATCGGCCTGACAACGCAGCCCTTGCCCACCTCCGGCTATCAGATCATCCACGCGGAAGGGCGGCGGTATCTCGTGAACAGCCCGTTCCGGATCGGTCAGCCGACCAACCTGCGCTACGGCGTGGGCACCATCACGGAAGATCCCGAGGCGCTGGCCAAGCACGATCATCTGACCGGAACGCTGTGGCAAAGCGCGTTGAAGGGAGGGCAGGCGGTGCTCGAGCTACATCGGCTTATCAAGAAGTATTCGGACTGAGTGTGATGGTTTGCGGGTGAGGGCACGAAGGCGTGGCTCAAGCCTTGTGGTCCGGAGGCGAGCGAACTTCGCGCTGACCGCATCGAGCCGGCTTTGCCTCCCTGCGTGAGTTTGAAGAACCTGGCTTGCCTCGTGCCCTTCCAGGTCCGTTGCGACGAGACAGGGTTCGCGCGTGCATCGCCTTGCCGGAACGCGAACCCCTTTCGGCATGATGTGCGCTTAGTAGTAGCGCCAGTGTCCCGGTATCCATCGGCCATAGGGCCCATAGTGCGCAGGCACCCATACATATGGCGCTTGCGCTACGACCGGCGGCACAACGACAACGGGCGCAAGCGGCGCGACCACGACGGGCGCAGGCGCCGCGACTACGACGGGCGCAGGCGCCGCGACTACGACGGGCACAGGCGGCGAAGCCGTCACTACGGCGGCAGGCGCCACCACAGGAGCCGTCTGCGCTGACGTCACGGCCGTATCGGCAACGGGGTCTGCCGCCACGGGCGCGGCCGCCACGGGCGTGGCCGGCAAGGGGCCGAGCAGCTGGCCACTGGGCGTGTCATACACTGCGCACCCGCCCAGTCCGAGTCCCAGACCCAGCACGGTGATTGCAAGGAAGGTTTTCATGGTTTCGCCACTCCAGCCATAAAGAGTCGAGCCAGCCTCTTCGAGAGGTCCGGCGGCACGCACGCGCGTAATGGAACGGTCAGGGTGAATCATCTCCAGTGCCCCGGAACCCAGGCGCCGTAAGCGCCATAATGCGGCGGCACCCATTGCGCGGCAGGCAAGGGCTCCACCACACATCCGCCGAGCATCCCGGCCAATAAACCCGACACGATAAATAATCTGAATAGCCTGTTCATTTGCAGCTCCAATAGCAAATCAAAGATGGGGGGGTGAACTGTCGTTGCGCCGTCATTCGGTCTACCACCGGCGATAGCCGCCGTGGTAATAGGCGACCCGCGCATGCCATCCGTAATACGGATGCCACCATCCCCAGCCGACCCCGGCGTGATAGCGCCACAGATAGCCCGCGGCCGGCGCCAGACCCACAGGCGCGGCATAGACCACTCCCGGCGGCGCGACCATGGGCAGCGGCGCGACGACGACAGCCGGAGGCGGCGCGATCACAACAGCCGGAGGCGGCGCGACCACGAAAGCCGGAGGCGGCGCGACGGCCACGACAGGCGCCACGATGACCTGCGCCTGGACGTTCGAGCGATAGAGCGCGCCTGCGAGCGCAAGAAGGGTGGCGGTGGCTTTCATGATCGGTTGAACCTCGTAGGACGTTATTAAATTGATTCGCGCAATCACATTTCCGGGCGACACGTTTTTTGAAACGGTAGTGAGCCGCTTTGCATAAACCGCGCGTGAACATGACATTAGCCAATCGTGCGTATTACCTCGAACGAGAATCTCGTTGGTAATAGCTCTTTAACGTCGCTGTGCGTTTTGAACCGTCGCGTCCGTCCGGCTTTACGTGTAACGGAATATTTTTCGCCGATAAATAACGGAATACGTTTCGAAATTTAAAACGATGTGCGATGAGAAAAACTTGAGAATGGAAACGATTGGAACGCGCGCGTGCTATCCGCTCATCTACTGACCAAAGGAAGGTCTGCTGGCGCAGTCGCGGCGGCGTCCCGGCGCTCGTGTTTTCAAAGGCTTTGCTTGTCGATGAAAAGCTGCATCAGCAGCTCATCGTGCGCCCCGTCCCGCGGCGAACATTGAGTTACGTTCGAGCCCGAATTGCTCGAATCCGAGCGATGCATACAGCCGTATCGCGGCTGCGTTGTCCGCGTTCACGGTCAGGTTCAACTGCGTGATGCCCGGCGTGCGCTGCGCGAAGGCGATGGCTTCATCGAGCAAGCTGCGGCTGATGCCTTTGCCTCTCATGTCCTGGGCCAAATACACACCCCAGACGAAGGCCTTGTGACTCAACTTCCGTAGAGCCTCGCGCTTCACGCCTGCGATGCCGATCAGGCGCGATCCTTCAAAGCAGCCGAACACGCCCTGGTCGTCGTTTGTGTTGAGCATGCGCTCGATATGCGCGGCGGAGCGGTCCACTTCTTCTTCATGACTCGATGCAAACGATGCCGGACATTCGCTGAGTCCGGCGAGCCGCAGCGCCTGGAACGAGGATGCGTCGGCTGCGGTGAGAAGACGAACAAGCATGGCGGCTCCGCGATTCATGAGGAAGACGATCCTTACTCATGGCTTTCGAAGGGAACATATTTCCGGCTTTACGCGCGGCAAGCGCAACGTCCCCACGCGCTGACCATCAAGTCTCAGTCATGTGAGCCGACATACGTTCGAAGGAACGCCGCACGGTGCCGCGCATCGTCACAGATGCGCACGCAGCCACTGCCACGCGAGCGGTCCGCAGATCACGCTCCAGGTCATGACACCGATCACGAGCGCCACCGTCACTGCCGCGCTGCCGCAGTCCTTCGCGCGGCCGGACAGTTCATGGCGTTCGAGCGAGATGCGGTCGATAGCCGCCTCGATGCTCGAATTGATCAACTCGACCAGCAGCACGAGCAGCACCGAGGCAGCCAGCAAGACGCGCTCGGCGCTCGTGACTGGCATGAGGAACGCGATCGGCAACAACACCACCGCGATGCACACCTCCTGGCGGAACGCGCTTTCCTCGCGCCAGGTCGCGACGATGCCGTCGCGCGAATGACGCAGCGCGAAGAAGCCGCGCAGCAGGCCGCTGCGTTTGCCGTTGCCCGGCTTGGAAGGAGGCATGGCCTTGGACGATGACTGCGAAGTAGAGGGACGAACCATGACGCGTATGTGGCGTTTGTGTTGAAGGGATTTGATGCGGATACAAATTGTTTCAAATTATGCTACTGTTGCGCCCGCTGTTTCGCAACGAACGTGCGCAATGCGCTTGACAGACAGCATAAAAACAACAACGGACCGCGCCTTGCCGCCGTATGCCGCATGCATCTTTTGCTTCTGCACTGTGCCTCAGAAAGTCATTGCAGTCCGCGCCATCGCGACGCTGCCGCCTTCCGCGCGCATCGTCCGACCTCTTTCCTTTCATTGCCGTCCCGCTGCCCGTCCCGGTCGCAGCGCATCGATCGTCGTCCCGTCTCACATCATCAAGCACGCAGCCTTGAAGCACGCGGCGTGCGGCCGTAAAACCCGGAAGCTGATCTGTCGATGAAACCAGTCGTCTCGTTCTGCATGTCTCTCGCGCTGGCCGCCAGCGCCCTGTACGCCGCCGTGCTGCCTGCCGCGCAACTCGCACCGCCAGCCGCGGCCGCGCTGAATCCTGCCGCGTCTGCAAACGCCTCCACGATCCACGTGCCGTTCGCGGCGCTCGGCGCCTATCAGGCGATGCATCTTCGCGGCCTCGAAGATGCGCGCTCCATTGCGCTCGGCGTGCGGCTCGACCGCGTCGTGACCGGCGCGCGGCTGCGTCTGCGCTATACCTATTCGCCGTCGCTGGTGTTTCCGCTGTCGCATGTGAAGGTCTCGCTCAATAACGAGGTGATCGCCACGGTGCCCTTCGACAAGGATCACGCCGGCTCCATGGTCACGCAGGACATCGTGCTCGATCCGAAGCTGCTGACCGACTATAACCAGTTCGGGCTGCGCTTCATCGGTCATTACACGCTCGATCATTGCGAGGATCCGGCCAACACCGCGCTGTGGGCCGACGTCAGCCCGACCAGCGAATTCATTCTCGACACCGCGCCGATCAAGCTCCCCGACGATCTCGCGCTGCTGCCCGCACCGTTCTTCGATGCCCGCGACGTGAGCCGTCTCACGCTGCCGTTCGTGCTGCCCGCTTCTCCCGACAACGCGACGCTGCGCAGCGCCAGCGTGCTCGCGTCGTGGTTCGGCGCGCTCGCTGATTATCGTCAGGCGCGCTTTCCCGCGTTGAACACGCTGCCGACGGACCAGCACGCGGTGGTCATCGGCACGCGCGCGCAGTTGCCCGCGAACCTGACGCTGCCGGCCATCGATGGCCCGACGATCCTCGTCACCGACAACCCGGCGTCCACGGACCGCAAGCTGCTCATTGTGACGGGCAACGACGCGGCGCAAGTCGACGACGCCACCGCTGCACTGGTGCTCGGCCGCACGGCGATGTCCGGTGCGTCGGTGAAGGTTGCGCACGTGGATATCGGCAAGCCGCGCGAGCCTTACGATGCGCCGCGCTGGATGCCGACCGACCGGCCCGTGAGCTTCAAGGAACTCGTCGACGATCCGTCGCAACTGCAAGTGACGGGCGGCGCGCCCGACGCCATCCGCCTGAACCTGCGCGTGCCCGCCGACCTGTTCTCGTGGAACAGCGCGGGCGTGCCGCTCAATCTCCGTTACCGCTATACGGCGCCGACGGTGCAGAACAATTCGGCGCTGGCCGTCGATATCAACGAGCAGCTCGTCAAATCGTTCCGCCTGCCGGCGGCCAAGAGCGACGACAGCCAGGGCCGCTTCAGCCTGCCGATCCTCGCGAGCGCCAACAACGGCGCGAACAATGCGCTCGACATTCCGGCGTTCCGCGTCGGCAGTTCCAATCAATTGCAGTTGCGCTTTACGCTTGAATCGCAGAAACAGGGCTTGTGTGCGGGCGTGGCGTCGAATCCGGCGCGCGCGGCCGTCGATCCGGACTCGACCATCGACTTCTCTGGTTTCGTGCATTACGCGCAACTGCCGAATCTCGCGTTCTTCGCCAATAGCGGCTTTCCGTTCACGCGCTATGCGGATCTCGCGCAGACGGCTGTCGTGATTCCGGACCGGCCCGCCGCGAACGAACTCGAAGCCTTGCTGACGATGATGGGCCACATGGGCCAGTGGACCGGTTTTCCGGCGCTGCGCGTGAGCATCGCGCGTCCGGGCGATGTGCCGGGGCTTGCACAGAAGGATCTGCTGGTGATCGGCGGAGCGCCTTCGTCGCCGGTGTTCGCGCGCTGGCGCGATGCGTTGCCGCTTTCCATCGCGAGCACGGCGGCCACGCCCGATCAGGCCGCGCAAGGCGGCATGACGCGCGCGTCGTTCTCGATCGGCGAGCGCTGGCGCGACGGCAAGCTCGTCACGCACGGCGGCGCGTCGCTCGACCAGAGCGGGCCGATTGCCGCGCTGATGGGCTTCGAATCGCCGGGCACGAAGGGACGCAGCGTCGTCGCGCTGGCCGCGACGGGCGCCGGCCGTCTCACCGATCTGCTCGACGTGCTGGAACGGCCCGACCGCGTGGCGCAGGTGCAGGGCGATGTGTCGCTGGTGCGGCGCGGCGGCGTCGACAGCATGCGTGTCGGCGATACCTATCTCGTCGGCTATGTGCCGTGGTACGCGAAGCTGTGGAGCCGTCTGATGCTGCATCCGGTGCTGCTTGGTTTGCTGGGCGCGCTTGCGGGGCTGCTGATCGCGGTCGGCGCATTCGCCGCGCTGCAGGAACTGGCTGCACGCCGCCGGGGCATCTGAACGATGAAGCGCATCCCCGGACTTGAGCCGATGCTGGCCCTGGCCGCGTCTGCGGTCTTGTTTGCGGTATTCGCGGCAGCCGCCGTGCGCAGCGGCGGATGGCGGCTCGCACTGGCGCGACGGAGCAGGTAGATGAAGGCTCTGTTTGTGAGGCGCGGGTGCGCCGCTGTGGCGATGATGTTCGCGTGTGCTGGTGTGGCGGGTGCACGCGGCACAACCAACGCAACCAACGCAACCAACGCAACCAACGCAACCAACGCAACCACCGCAACCAACGCAACCAACGCAACCACCGCAACCACCGCAACCACCGCAACCACCACAACCACCGCAACCCGCATGGCGCCCCCCGCCGCGTCTCGCACTTGCCTCCCAGCCACCAACACCGCACCTCTCTCAACTTGGCCGCGCTGGGAAGTCTTCAAGCGCGACTTCGTCTCGAAGGAAGGCCGGGTAATCGACGTGGGTTCCGCCGATGCGCGCACCGTCTCCGAAGGCCAGTCCTACGCGCTGTTCTTCGCGCTGGTGGCGAACGACCGCGTGAGCTTCGACACGATCCTCCACTGGACTGAAGACGAACTGGCGCAAGGCGATCTCACGTCGCATCTGCCCGCCTGGCTGTGGGGACGCGACGACACGGGCAGCTTCCGCGTGCTCGACACGAACGCCGCATCGGACGCCGATCTCTGGATTGCCTACGCGCTCATCGAAGCGGGCCGCGCGTGGGGTGAACGCAGTTATACGGCGCGCGGCGCGGCGCTTGCCCGGCGCGTGCTCGACACCGAAGCCGCGCAGTTGCCGGGTCTCGGTCTCACTTTGCTGCCGGGGCCGGTGGGCTTTCATCCGGCGGCCGATACCTGGCGCGTCAATCCAAGTTATGTGCCGTTGCAGGTGCTGCGCGGCATCGGCGGGTCGCTGCCTGACGATCCGCGCTGGCAGCGTCTCGCCGCGACGAGCGCGCGCATGCTGACCGACACGGCGCCGCATGGCTTCTCGCCCGACTGGGCGCTGTATCGCGTGCAAGGGGGCTTCGCTCCGGACGAGGACACGCAGGCCGAGAGCGCCTACAACGCGATTCGCGTGTATCTGTGGGCAGGTCTGCTCGACGCCGCCGATCCGGCGCGCGCAGCGCTGCTTGACCGCTTCGCGCCGTTCGCCGCCTATATCGCGGAACACGGAGCGCCGCCCGAGCGTATCGATACACGCAATGCACAAGCCGGCGCGAACGACGGCAACGCGGGCTTCTCCGCCGCCGCCGTGCCTTTCCTCGCAGCACGCGGCGAGACCGCACTCGCCGACACACAGGCGGCACGTGCCGCGAACGCCGCCGCGCCGGGCTATTACACGAGCGTGCTGACGCTGTTCGGCCTGGGCTGGCGCGAAGGCCGCTATCGCTTCGACGCCGACGGCCGCCTGCACGTCGCCTCGCTCGATACACGCGTTTGCGAGGGTGCGAAGTGAAGCAGACGCGCCCGATCTCATTCAAACGCCTGCGCATGGCGCTGGTTTCGCTGAGCGCGGTGTGCGCGTTGCCGTGTGCCGTGATGCCGGCGCATGCCGCTGACTCTCGCGCGCCGGTTCAGACGGCGCACGAGCCCGTCATGCCCGTGCTCGCCGAGCGTCTCTACGGCACCGCGCGGGCGTGGGGCAACAAGCATCGGGACGACCTCGCGCTGCAGGCCATCGACAAGGCCTTGCTGATCGCTCCGAACGATCCGCGCTTGTTGGCTGAACGCGTGCGCATCCAGTTGCGGCTCGGCCGGGCGCAGCAAGCGCTCGCCACGCTCACCCGCATGAAGACGCTCGCGCCGGACGCGCTGCTCACGCGCCAGCTGGACGACGAGTATCGCGTCGCCGTGAGCGGCCGTCAGGAAATGGCGACCATCCGGCTGTTGTCGCGCAGCGGCCAGTCCGACGAAGCGGCGCGCCGGCTCGGCGCGTTGTTCCCGCACGGCGCGCCTTCCGGTGCGCTCGGCGCCGAGTACTACCAGATCATCGCGGCGACGCCTGCGCGACGCCAGGAAGCACTCGATGCATTACGACGCCGCGTCGCTGCCGATCCCGCCGACGTCGATGCCGCGCAGACCCTGGCGCGCCTGCTCAACAGCAGCGACGCGACGCGCGCGGAAGCGAACCGCATCGCGTGGAATCTCGCGACCCGCGACGACACCGACCGCAATGCCGCGCTCGATGTCTGGCGTCACGTGCTGCAATCGGCGGGTGCGGATGTCGCGTATTTGCCGTCCTTGCGCGCCTATCTCGCGCTCGTGCCCGACGACACCGAATTCAAGGACCGCGCCGCGCTGCTCGACGCGCGCGTCGAGGCGCAGCATGCGCTCGAACGCGATCCGGACTATATCGCGCAACAACGCGGCCTCGCGGCGCTGACGCGCGGCGATCTCGCCGCTGCGGCGCCCTTGCTCGCGCGCGCGGCGGCAGCGCGGCCGAACGATGCGGACGCTGTCGGCGGCCTGGGCATGGTGCGCATGCGCGAGGGCAATCGCGACGAAGCGCGCGTGTTGTTCGAACGTGCCGCCTCGCTGGGCGGCGACGATCGTTCGAAATGGCAGAGCCTCGCGCGCACGGCGCTGTTCTGGGGCACGCTTGCGCATGGCCGCGATGCGGCCGCCGCCGGCCGGCCCGCCGATGCCGAGCGCTATGCACGTCAGGCGCTCACGCTCGATCCGGGCAACGCCGACGCCAGCGTGCTGCTCGCCGATGCCTTGCTCGCGCAGGGCGACTTCAAGCACGCCGAGCCGCTGCTGCGCGCGCAGCTCGCCGGCCGCGCGCCGAGCATGCCGGCGTTGCGCAGCACGCGCACGCTGCTGGAGAGCACGGGACGCGCCGACGAAGTGGAGCCGTTGATCGCGGCATTGCAGATGCGCTTCACGTCCGCCGAAGATCGCCAGAGCCTGGTGGAGATGCGCGCGGACAAGGTCGCGTCCGACGCGAAGCAACTCGCCGATCAGGGCCGCAATGGCCCGGCTGCGCAGCGCTACGAGGCGTCGTTGCGCATCGAGCCGGATCAGCCGTGGACGCGTTTCGCGCTGGCGCGTCTCTATCAGAACCTGGGTCTGCCGCAACTCGGCCGCGCCGTGATGGATGACGGTCTGGCACGCGCGGGACAAGGCGAGAAGCAAGGCGAAAACGCGGCGCAGATGCATTACGCAAGCGCGCTCTATCGCAATTCGCTCGACGATCTGGCGGGCGCGCAAGCCGCGCTCGCGGGCGTTCCGGAGTCCGCGCGCAGCGACGCGATGCGCGCGCTGTCCCGCAACCTCGACGCCCAGCAAGCCTTGCTCGATGCCCGCGCGGCCTACGCGCGCAACGACATTGACGCCGCGGAGCATGCGCTGTTGCGCGCTGAAACGCTGGCGCAGGACGATCCGAACCTGCTTGCGTCGGTGGGTTCGCTGTATATCGATCATGGCGACACGCAGCGCGGTCTTGCGCTGATGCGTGACTGGATGGATGCCCATCCGGAAGCCACCGATGCCGACGTGCGCCTGCGCTACGGCGACCTGCTCGGCAGCGCGCGCCGCGAGGACGCGCTGGCAGCGACCCTCGCCACGGTGCGCCGCGACCCCGCGCTCACGCCGCGTCAGGCTGAACGTCTGGAAGACCAGGCGCTGCGCATGACGTTGCGTCAGACCGACGACGCCATCGACGCAGGCGACTATGCGCGCGCGCAGACGCTGCTTGCCGGCGTGAGCGCAGCGGGCCGCCGCGACAAGCGCTATGCCTTCGAAGTGGCGGATCTGGCGCGCGTGCAGGGCGACTATGCGCAGGCGCGCGCCGCGCTCGCACCGGTGCTCGCCGCCGCGCCCGACGATGCCGAAACGCAGCTCGCCCTCGCGCGCGTGCTCGGCGACGATGGCCAGCGCCGCGACGCGCTCGCGCTCGTGCAACGGGTGGTGGATGCCGCCGCGCCCGGCGATATCGACACACGCCTGTCGGCGGCGCGCCGTTATTCGGCGCTGCATCGTCCGCTGGCGGCGCAGGCCATCACGCAGCCGTTGCGCGTCACGTATCCGGCGCGGCCGGACGTGACCGTACAGGCCGGGCGCGTCGCGGAAGACCTCGGCGCCTATGAGGAAGCGGCGTCGCTGTATCGCCTCTCGCTGGATCAGGAGCGCGCAGCGGGCATCACGCCGGGCTTCAGCACGCCGGCGGGCGCGTCGGGTTTTGCAAGCGGCTACGCTCGGGCCCGCCCGACGCCCGCGCAAACCGCTCTCGACGACCTCGACCAGCGGCGCGATCCCGAAGTGGAAACGGCATGGATTCCCGCGTACAAGTCCGGCGATGCGGGCGTCTCGGCGTATCGCGCGCAGCAGGTGCCGATCTACGCGCAGATTCCGTATCGCTACGACGGGCATTTCTTCGTCCACGCCGACGCCGTGCATCTCGATGCCGGCACGCTCGACATCAGCGGCATCGACCGGACTTCGGCCACGCCAAGCCTGCCTTACGTGGTGCAGACCTTCGGCACGAACGCCGGCTTCTACGACGGCACCGCGCAGTCGGCGGCGCAGGTGGCCCAGTACCTGAAGACCTCGCCGGTCACGACGGGCGACCTGCATCAGCACGCCAACGGACTGGGCGGCGGCGTGGGCTATCAGTCCGACGCATGGCGTCTCGATCTGGGCTCGTCGCCGGTCGGCTTCCCGGTGCATTACCTGGTCGGCGGCGCGCGCTACAAGTTCGATGCGGGTCCGGCGAGTTTTTCGGTATCGGCCTCGCGCCGCGCGGTCACGAGCAGCGAGCTGTCATACGCGGGCCTCACCGATCCGCTCACGCACGTCACCTGGGGCGGCGTGCGGCGTGACGGCATCGACCTGCACATGGGCGTCGACTTCGGCCGCGTCAGCGCCTTCGCGGATCTCGGCGCGGGTGTGCTGAGCGGACGCAACGTCGCGAGCAATCAGGAGTTCATCCTGCGCACGGGCTTCACGGTGCCGGTCTACGAACGCGGCGCGATGCGCGTGCTGACAGGCCTCGTCGGCAATGCCTGGCACTACACCGACAACCTGCGCTATTACACCTTCGGACAGGGCGGCTATTACAGCCCGCAGCGCTATCTGTCGCTGGGCGTGCCGATCGAATGGATGGGCAAGCGCCATGACTTCCGCTGGGACATCACGGCGACGGTCGGCGTCTCCAACACCTACGAAAAGGATTCGCCGTACTTCCCGAACGGCCTGCCGAATACACCCGGACTGAGCCAGACGAACCTCGGCAACCTCGTGTTCGGCGGCAGCTCGACGCGCGGCGTCGGCTTCTCGTACGGGCTCGGCGCGACGCTCGAGTATCGCGTGAATCCGCATCTGGTCGTGGGCGGGCGCGTGAGCATCGATCACTCGCATGACTATGCGCCGAGTTCCGGGATGATCTATGCACGCTTCGCGTTCTCGGCACGCAAGGACGAATACCGCATCGGGCCGCAGCCGGTGCGTCTCTATTCGAGCTATTGACATGCATCCGACCCCCCTGAGCGACGCGCGCGACGCGTCATCGAAAGCAGGACAGACCGACGTGAGCAACGAGACTGACCGCCACGGCGGAAGCGGCGTGTTCGCCGCGCTCGCGCAGTGGTTGCGCGGACGCCTGACCGAAGGCGAGCACACGGCGAGCCGGCTCGCCATCGAGGCTTTGCCCGACGATCTCGCGACGCTCGCGCCAGGCGCGCTGCATGCCGTGCACGTTACGCCGGGATCGCCGGAATGCGACGCGCTGATCTGGTCCAGCGCGCGCGCCGCGAACACGCGCCACGTGACGGTCGTGCTGGCGCGCGAGCGGGCGCAAGCGGCTGCTCGCCTGCGCGAACTCGGTTTCTCCGGCGCGGCGGCGCAGGGCTGGCCGCGTCATCTGAACGTGCTGGCGATGCCGGCCGATGCGCCCACCGAAGCCGGCGCAGAAGGCCCCGTAACCGAGCCGCCCGCGTTCGCGCGGCTGTTCGGCGGACTGCGCGCGCTGAAGCGTTTTGGCTTGCGGCGCGGCGCGCTGGTGTTTGTCGAAGGCGCCGGGCGCTGGTTCAGCTGGAACGATCAGGCCGCGCTGGCGCGGGAAGGACGTCTGTTGTCGGGCTGGTGCGCTTCGCGCGGCATCACGATGGTGCTGCTGCTCGGCCCGAACGCCGGCGAGGAGGAAGACGACCTCGACGACGCCCCGCCTTACGCCGGCCGCAGCGAACTGAACGGCGCGTGCGCGGGCGTCGCGCGGGTGCGCCGCTCGCATGGCGAACTGCTGTGGCAAGTGGATTTCTGGCGCGCGGGCAAGGCGCTCGTCACCGGCGACGTGCGCGCGCTGCGCTTCACCGGCGATGGCCGCCTGACCGTCGCACCGCAGGAGCGCGTCGCGACGGATCAGGCCGGGCAGCAGTCGCGTCTCGCTCGCGATGAACAGCGCGTCGTGACCTGCCATGCCGTCACCGGCGCTCAGGCCGGCGTGCCGCACGACTGGGAGGTACTGGCGGATCGCGATGCCGTGGTCGCCGAATGCGAGGGCGCGCGCGGCGCGACCATCGTGCTGGCGTATCGCAACCGCGCGGAACTGGACGCGCTGTGCGCCGCCGTGCATACGCTGCGCCGCCGCTGCGGCCGCGCGCTGAAAATCGCGGTGGTGGAGCGCGGCGAAGTGCTGCGTCATCAATACGAACTGCTGATGCTGAGCCTGGGCGCGAATCTGGTTGTCGGACGCGACGTGCCGTTCTCACGGCTCGAATCGCTGTTGCAGTCGTTGCAAGGACAGCTCTATACGCGCGCGCTGGTGCCGGACTATCGCACGGCGCTGGCCGCGTCGCTCGCGGATGCCGCGCTCGGTTATCTCAACCTCGCCGCCTTCTGCGCGCACACCCATGGCGCGCTGGCGCGCGGCGCGCTGCTGCGTCTGCCGCACGTGCTGGCCCGGCTCACGCTGCCGCCCGCGCTCGCGCACGTCGAGGCGCTGGGGCAGTGCCATCCGCGCCGCGCGGGCGATGTCTTCACGGCGGACGCCACGCATCTCTATGTGTTCCTGTTCGGTTGCCGTCAAGCCGATGCAGGCGCCGCGCTGGCGCGCATCTTCACGGCGCCGGTGGAGAGCATCGCGAAGGACGTGACCTATCTGGCGAACGAGCAGATCGAAGCAGCGTTGCAGGTGCTCGAAGCCGCGAACCGGCGCGCGCCCGCTGCGGACTATACGGATTTGTTCGCAGCGTCTTCACGACCCCAGATCGCACACGTTGAGCAAGAACCGCAAGCAGCCGATTCCATCGAGCGCGCCCGCGCTGAACTCGCGGCAATCGAACACGCGCTGCACGAGGACACCCGCCGGCACGCGGCGCTCGACGAACTGCACGGCAAGCAACGCGTGCGCCGCGCGGTGCCTGCGCGCATGCCGCTCGCCGAACCGAGGAATTGAACCATGGACATCCTGTTGTTCTCCGTGATGATCGGCGCGCTCGCGGGCGTGCCCGCGTGGATGATCTGGCAACGCGCGAGCGCGCGGCGCGGCCTGGCCGATCTGCGCGGCTTCGATCCGCGCGATGCGGTGTCATGCATGATCGAACCGGTCGCGCTCAACGCGCGCCTGCTGCCCGAGCGCAGCGACGAGGCTCGCTCATGAAAACCATCGCCCTGATTTCCACGGCGGGCGGCGCGGGCCGCACGACGCTTGCCGCCGCGCTCGCAACCTTGCTGGCCCGCGCGGGACGCGAGGTGGTCGCGCTCGATCTGGATCCGCAGAACATGCTGGGCGCGCATCTCGGTCTCGACGAATTGCCGCCGTCCGGTATCGCTCAGGCGCTGACCGGCGCGGCGCGTCACTGGCACGATCACACCTTCCGCAACGAAGACGGCGTGCTGTTCGTGCCGCATGGCCAGGTGACGCTCGCCGAAGCCGCCGCGTGCGATGCCCAGCTCGCGGCGCAGCCGCGCTGGCTCGAACGCGCGCTGGGCGAGATTGGCTTGCCGGAAACGGGCGTGGTGCTGCTCGATACGCCGCGCTATCCGTCACCCCAGGCGGATCACGCCGTGCGCGCCGCCGATCTCGTCCTGTGCGTGACGCCGCCCGAACCCGCCGCCTGCGCGACGCTGGTCGCGCGTCTGGCCGCGCTGCGCGAAACCTGTGCCGACGTGCGGCTGGTCGTGAACCGGCTGAACCCCGCGCGCGAGATGCAGCGCGATCTGCTGGCGATGCTGCGGGTCGCCTCGCACGGCGCGTTGCTCGCACAGCGCATCCATGTCGATGCCGCGCTGCCCGAAGCCTTCTCGCGCGGCGCCTGGCTGTTCGACGAAGCGCCGCATTCGCAGGCATCGCACGACCTGCATGGGCTCGCGCATGAACTCGATGCGTGGCTGCCCGCGAAAACAGCGGACGTGACGGCATGAAGCCCTTTCGCAAGCACGCTATCGACTGGATCGCGCGCGGACTCGGCGTGCCGGACACGCGTTCGGCGATCGACTGGTGGATCCGGATATTTTTCAAGCCGCCGCGCGCGGGCCGTCGCGACATCGCGCGTGAACTGCTGCGGGCCTTCGTGCTGACGTGGGCGCGCGAGTGGGGTGTCATGGACGTGCGCAATCCGTGGGCGTGGCTGCTGCGCGCGTTCGTGCGGCCGCCGCGTGCCGACGCGAAGCGCGCGCGCGTGCGTCTCGCCGCCATGTCGCGCGTGCTTGGAAGGGTGTCGGCGCCCATTGGACACGCGCTGGCGTGGGCGAAACGCGCGATCGAGGCACAGATCGACAAGCTGCCATGGTCTCGCTGGGGCGCGCATCTCGAAGGCGGCGCGAACGGCCTCGGCCGCGTGCGTTTCCTGCTGCCTGTGCTGGCCGCCATCGGGCTGCTGCTGTGGGCGCTGGTCGGCACCTCGCCGCTCGCGGGCCATGGGCAGTTCGGCTTCTTTGCCGTGCTGATCGGCGTGGCGCTGGTCATCCGCCGCATTCCCGGACGCATGCCGGTGCTGATTCTCGCGGCCATCGCGCTGCTCGTCACCGCGCGCTATGTCTGGTGGCGCACCACGCAGACGCTCGACTTCCGCACGCCGGGAGAAGCGGTGGTGGGTTACGCGCTCTTCGCCGCCGAAGCCTATACGTGGATGATCCTGCTGTTCGGCTTCATCCAGACGGCCTGGCCGCTCGACCGCAAGGTATCGATGCTGCCCGCCGATCCCGCCCTGTGGCCGAGCGTCGACGTCTATATTCCGACCTACAACGAACCGCTCGCGGTCGTGAAGCCGACGCTGTTCGCGGCGCAGGGCATCGACTGGCCGGCGGACAAACTGCGCATCTATCTGCTCGACGACGGCCACCGGCCCGAGTTCGAGGCGCTCGCGCGCGAGGCGGGCATCGGCTACATCACGCGCGATGACAACCAGCACGCGAAGGCGGGCAACATCAACCGCGCGCTGGCGAAGACGCAGGGCGACTACATCGCGATCTTCGATTGCGATCACGTGCCCACACGCTCCTTCCTGCAAGCGACGATGGGCACCTTCTTCGCCGATCCAGCATGCGCGATGGTGCAGACGCCGCAT
This sequence comes from Caballeronia sp. LZ065, assembly GCF_031450975.1. Taxonomy (NCBI): domain Bacteria; kingdom Pseudomonadati; phylum Pseudomonadota; class Betaproteobacteria; order Burkholderiales; family Burkholderiaceae; genus Caballeronia; species Caballeronia sp. LZ065. The sequence continues at coordinate 109,529 of NZ_JARUXV010000044.1, read as the reverse complement.
CATTTCTTCTCGCCCGACCCGTTCGAACGCAATCTCGGCACCTTCCGCCGCGTCCCGAACGAAGGCAGCCTGTTCTATGGTCTCGTGCAGGCCGGCAACGACCTGTGGAACGCCACCTTCTTCTGCGGCTCGTGCGCGGTCATCAAGCGCGCGCCGCTGGAAGAGGTGGGCGGCATCGCCGTGGAAACCGTGACGGAAGATGCGCATACGGCGCTCAAGCTGCATCGGCGCGGCTATACGACGGCGTATCTGCCGACCGTGCAGGCTGCGGGTCTCGCCACCGAATCGCTCGCGAGCCACATCAAGCAGCGCACGCGCTGGGCGCGCGGCATGGCGCAGATCTTCCGCATCGACAATCCGTTCATTGGCCGGGGCCTCGGCTTCTTCCAGCGCCTGTGCTACGGCAACGCGATGCTGCACTTCTTCTACGGCATCCCGCGCCTGGTGTTCCTCACCATGCCGATGTGGTACCTGTTTTTCCAGATGTACTTCATCAACGCGGCGGCGACCACGATTGCGGGCTTCGTGCTGCCGTACATCGTGATTGCGAACATCGCGAACTCGCGCATGCAGGGCAAGTACCGCCACTCGTTCTGGGCCGAAGTGTATGAGTCCGTGCTGGCGTGGTACATCGCGCTGCCGACCACCATCGCGTTCTTCAGCCCGAAGCACGGCAAGTTCAATGTGACGGACAAGGGCGGCCGCATCGACCAGACCTATCTCGACTGGGCGATGAGCAAGCCGTATCTGATCCTGCTCGGCCTGAACGCGGCGGCGATGGCCTTCGGTCTCTACCGCCTCGCCTTTAATGCCGGCGACGAAGCCGCGACCATCCTGATGAACGTTTTCTGGACGCTCTACAACCTCGTGATGCTGGGCGCGGCGGTGAGCGTCGCGCGCGAGGCGCGGCAGGTGCGCGTCACGCACCGCATTGCGATGAACATGCCCGCCACGCTCGTGCTCAACGACGGCAGCACGGTTGCGTGCCGCACGAGCGACTACTCGACGGGCGGTCTCGGTCTCGTCGTGGAAGCGGGCGCGCTGGACCTGCGCGCGGGCGATACGCTCGGCGTCGTGGTGACGCGCGGCGAGCGGCCGTTCCATTTTCCGGTGCGCGTGTCGCGGCATGCGGGCGCGCATCTGGGCGTGCAGTTCGATGCGCTCACGCTGGAACAGGAACGCCGGCTCGTGCAATGCACGTTCGGCCGTGCCGATGCGTGGCTCGACTGGGAAGATCACAGCGAGAAAGATGCGCCGCTCAAGGGCCTGAAGGAAGTGTTGCTGATGGGCTTCGAAGGCTATGCGCGTCTGTTCGACGGCGCGCGGCGCACGTTGCTCGCATGGCTGTCGCTGGACCGGGCGCGCTATTGAACGCGGCGTTCAAAAGATTTGCACGGCGCGCCGTTCAGGAAAGGGCGCGCCAAACACGAGCACGACAATGACATTCTGGAACCTGTATTTCATCATCAAGCTGGCGCTGTTCTCCACGGGCCATCTGCAACCGCTGTGGTGGGCGAACATTGCGTTCGCGCTGGCGCTCGCGATGAGTTCGCCGCTGCGCGCGCGACTGTGGCGCGCGGTGCGGCTCGTCGCCGGACTGGCGATTGGCCTGCCGCTCATGTATCGCGAGGCGAACGTGCCGCCGTTTGCGCGCATCGTCGAGGAGTTCGGCAATCTGCGCACCTTCAGCTTCGACTATTGGCTCGAACTGCTGCCGCGCTTTCTTCCGCCGATGCTGATCGTCGTCGCGTTGTGCGGGCTGGTCGCGTATCTCGTCGTCAACCGCTGGCTGCGCGTGGCGACCTTCGTGATCATTGCGTTGCTCGCGCTGCCGATGTGGCAAGGCGCGAACGCCGTGCTCGCGCGCCTGCATGCCGCGCCGCAAGACACGGCCGTGGCTGCGGCGGGCACTGGGCCGTCGAGCGGCCCGCTGGACTATAACGCGACGCTCGCCGCTTTCCGCGCGAAGGAATCGCAGCGGCAGGTGAGCTTCGGGCATCTGTCGGCGGATCAGAAGGAACAGTTCGATGTCATCGTTCTGCATATCTGCTCGCTCTCGTGGGACGACCTCGATGTATCGAAGGAGCGCAATCATCCGTTCCTCTCGCACTTCGACTATCTGTTCACGAACTTCAGCACGGCGGCGAGCTATAGCGGTCCCGCCGCGATCCGCGTATTGCGCGCGGCGTGCGGACAGGAAGCGCATGCGGACCTGTACAAGGACGCACCCGCGCAATGCCACCTGATGGCCGACCTTGCGCAAGCGGGCTATACGCCGCAAGTGACCTTCAATCACGATGGTCACTTCGACAATTTCACGCAGGTGGTGAAGGACAATCTCGGCGTGCCGAACGTGACGATGGTGCCCAACACCGGCGCGCAGGTCGGCATGCATGCGTTCGACGGCTCGCCGATCATGGACGACTACGGCACGCTGGCGAACTGGTATGCGCAACGCGCGCAGGTGCCGGGTCCGGTCGCGCTCTACTACAACACCATCAGCCTGCACGACGGCAACAAGCTTCCCAACAGCAAGCTCACGAGCCTGGAGTCGTATCCGGTGCGCGTCAACAAGCTGATGAGCGACTTCGACCGTTTCGCCGATCTGATCCAGCAATCGGGCCGGCGCGCAGTGATCCTGTTCGTGCCCGAACACGGCGCGGCCCTGCGCGGCGACAACAATCAGGTCGCCGGCCTGCGCGAGATTCCGACGCCTTCCGTCGTGCATGGACCGGTGGGCGTGCGTCTGGTCGGCTTCACGGGCAATCATGGGCCGACCACCGTCGTCGATCAGCCGACCAGCTTCCTCGCGGTCGCGCAGTTGTTGTCGAACCTGGTGTCGAACAGCCCGTTCAAGCCGGGCGTGACGCTCTCGCAATATGCGGCCAATCTCCCGCAAACGCCGATGATCGGCGAGAACGAAGGCACCGTCACGATGAAGACGGCAAACGGCTATGTCGTGAAGACGCCGGACGGCGTATGGCTGGAGCAGAAATGAGCGATGCGTTGCAGGGCGCGAAGCCGCCACGCGGACAGCATGACGTTGCGGCGCTGGCGCACAAGCTGGAAGGGCTCGACGCCGCACGTTATTTCGATGCCCAAGCCGATGATGAATACCGCGCGGCGCTGCGACGCTGGACGACGCTCGCGCGGCTGATGGGTCTCGCGCCTGCGCAGGGCGCTGCGAACCACGAAGCGCCGCTTGCTGCGCTCAGTACCGCCAGGTCAGATTGACGCTGCCATTGATCGGCGCGCCATACGTGCCATAGCTGTATTCCGTCGTGGCCCAGTACTTCCGGTTGAGCGCGTTGTTCAACGTGCCGGTGATGCTGAAGTGGCGGTTCACATCGTAGCGGGCCATCAGGTCGAGTTCGACATACGAGCCCTGATACGCCGTTCCCAAACCTTCCTCCACGTAACGTGTGGCGCTTTGCCAGCGCACGCTGCTGCCGAGCATGAGCTTGTGATCGAGCCAGGGCAGCCGATATGTGGTCGAGAGATGCGCCGACTTGCGCGGCACGAACAACTGCGTGGATTGCCCGGTGTTGTCGTAGACCCGCAGGATGGTCGCGCCCGCGCTGACGTTCCAGTCATGCGTCAGTTGCCCGGCAATCTCCGCTTCGATGCCTTGCGAGGTCGCGTCGCCCGCCGAGTAATAGTAGTTCGCCGTGTCCGGATTGAAGCCGGCCTGCGTCGCGACGTTCGACTGGTGAATCCGATACACCGTCAGCGAGGTATTCAGGCGGTTGTCGAGGAACGCGCCCTTGATGCCGGCTTCCACGCTGCGTCCGCGCGCCGGACCGAGCAACTGGTTGTTGACGTCGAGATCGGTTTGCGGATTGAAGATCTTCGTGAAGCTGGCGTAGGCAGTGATTTGCCGCGTCAGATCGTAGGTCAGGCCGATATAGGGCGCCGAACCTGCCGATTGCTGGTTGTAGCCCGCGCCGTCCGAACTGCCGCTGCTGGCGGCCTGCGTATAGTTGATCCCGAGAAGAAGATGCGCGCGGTCCGTCAGGCTCCAGCGCGACGATGCATAGAGCGAGCGGCGCACGTCGAGATAGTTGACGTGCGACGTCGCGGCGCCAAAGGACGGCTCCGGATAGGTGCCCGCCAGGAGGTCGGCGTAGGCGACGGGCACGCCGTCGCCGTCGCCTTCAGCGGACGGATTCGAGAACTGCGAGCGCGAGAAATTGGCGCCGAACACGAGGTCATGCGTGCGGCCGAACAGATCGATCTTGCCGGTGACGTTCGAATCCAGCACCAGCTGGTGGTTCGACGACACATACGACGACGTGTACGAATTGACGCCGGAGCCGTCGGCATTCAGCGAACCGTACGGATAGAAGAATTTGGCGTTGTTGTAGATGTCGTTGTAATTGACGGTCGTCTTCCAGGTCCAGCGCGAACCGAGTTGCTGGCTCAGTTCGGCGAAGGCCCGCTGTTCCTGCGTGTTGAAGTAGGCCCATTTCGGCGCCATGCTCGCGCCGACGCCGTAGCTGAGTTGATTGCCCGCTGCATCGAGCAAGGGCAGGCCGCCCCAGCTCGCGCCCTTCAGACGGTTCGATTCGTAGCTGAAGCCCACGGTGGCCAGCGTGCTCGGCGTGAGGTTCGCCTCGACGACGCCGTAGACGATATCCTTGCTCGGCTGCAGGCGGTCGGTCCAGGAATTGCCGTCCTGATGCACCGCGACCAGACGGCCGGCCACGGTGCCGGCCTGATTGAGCGGACCGGAAATATCGACGTCCACTCGTTTCGTGTCCCACGATCCATACGACACGTTGCCCGATGCCTGGAACTGGTAAGTCGGCCGCTTGCGGACGAAGTTCACCGTCGCCGACGGGTTGCCCGTCTCCGCATTCAGTCCGTCCGCGCCCCGCAATACCTCGATGCGGTCATACAGTGCCGTGTCGATGTCGCCATACTGCGACGTGTATTCGAGCGGCGTGCCGACGCCGTCGAATTGCAGGTTCGTGATGTGAAAGCCGCGCGACATGAAGTCGGTCGCATACGAGTCGTACGGCTCCACGGTCACGCCCGTCACGTGACGCAATGCATCGTTCACGCTGTTCAGCTGGAAGTCGTTCATCTCGGCGCGCGTGAGCACGGATACCGATTGCGGCGTTTCCTTCGGTGCCAGCGCAATCTTGCTGCCTGCCGTGGTCGAGCGGATGGTATAAGCGCCGGTCTTTTCGGTGGGCGGCTGCACGTTGTCCGCGTTTGCCGTCACGCTCACGGCAGGCAAGGTTGCATCCGTGCTGCTGGCTTGAGTCGTCGCGGCGGGCGCTGCATGGCGAATGGTCACCGTGCTGCCTTCCGTGTCCGCGACGAGCGGGCTGCCGTCAAGCACGCGTCCAAGCGCCTGCGACACGGTCATGCGTCCTGTCACGGCAGGCGCGGTGCGGTTCGCCACCAGCGAAGGCTCGACCAGCATCTGCACGCGGGCGGTGCGTGCAAGCTGGTTCAAGGCGCCGCCGAGCGGTTGCGCCGGAATCGCGAAGTCGAAGCTCGCGGCAGCGGTTGCGGCGGACGGTGTTTGAGCGCGTGCGTCGGACGCATTGAACGACGCGACGGCAAGAACGACGGCCGCCGTCATGGCGGTCCGCGGAAGGCGAGGGTGCGGCATCAACGACATCTCCAACGGTAATGAATTAAAGGCACTACCGGAGAAGACGCAGCGCTGCCGCGGACCCTGACATCGATATCGACATTTTTTTCGCGGATGGCACGCTCAGACGGCGCGCACGATCTCGGTCATGTCGCCATGGCTGCGCACGCGCACCGGCAGCACGCGCGGCAACGCACGAATGAAGCTCGCGGCCTGCCTGACGTCGAAGCTGCCGGTCAGATGCATCGCGGCCACCGAGGGATCGGCGATGACCACATGCAGCGCCGTATAGCGCTCGAATTCCTGAAGCGCGTGTGCGAGCGTGGTGTCGTCGAAACTGACGCGGCCTTCGCGCCATGCGCCGACGTCGGCGGGAGAAACGGACGCAACCGGTTCGAGGCGGCCCGCGGCATCGGTGACAACGGTCTGCCCTGCAACCAGTTCGACCAAGGGCGGCGACGCCGCTGCCACGCGCACGCGTCCTTCCTCCACGTCGATCCGCACATTGCCGCGTTCGAGGCCCGTGTCCGTGCAGCGCACGGCGAAGCGGGTGCCGATCACCGTGACTGTCACGGAGCGCGCGAACACGTTGAACGGCGCCCGTGCATCCGATGCCACCGTGAACATCGCTTGTCCATGCGTCAACCGCACCTCGCGGCGGTCCGGGAAGAAGCGCGCTTCGAGTTGCGTGGCGGTATCGAGTTGCACGGTGCTGCCGTCGGGGAGCGACACGGTCTGAAGCTCGCCACGGCGCGTCTCGAAGCGCTGTGCGTAGGTGGGCGTGCGCAGCCATTCGTCGCGCAGCAGCTTCCAGCCGAGCGCGCCGCCCGCCATGGCGACCGCCGTGCCCGCCAGCGCGAAGCGCGGCACGAAGAAACGGCGGCCCGGCGATGCGGGCCTGGGCGTCAGGCGCGCAATGTCTTCTTCACGCAGAGCGCCGAGCGCCGCCCAGGTCGCCGCGATCCTGTCGTAAGCCTCGCGATGCGCCGCGCGTTTCGCGAGCCACGCGGCGAACGCGGCGTCGCCGGCTGCATCGGTTCGCTCCCGGCGCTGGACGAACCAGGTCGCGGCCTGCTGTACGACGTCGTCGTCGTGTGAGGAAGCGTCGGTGGGAAGAGTGGGTCGTCTCATGGTCTTGTCGTCAGCGCGCATGAGGATGAAGACGCATGACGAGGCGAATACCTGACATCGTGGGGGCGGGGGTGCGATCAATCGTCGGTGCGGACTGTACCATCCCAGGCCGCCAGTTCCCTCCGGCAGGCCAGCACGGCGCGAATGATGTGCTTCTCGACCATGTTGCGCGTAATCCCCATGCGCGCGGCGATCTCGAGATGGCTCAGGCCATCGAACCGATGCAGCATGAACGCTTCACGGCAGCGCGGCGGCAATGCCTCGATAGCCCCGATCAGCATCCGCGTGCGCTGCGTCGCTTCCCACGCATGTTCGGGCTGGGTGCAGGGGTCGGCGAGCGGTTCATGGTCGTCGTCAAGCTCCACGACATGCTGCGTGCGCACGCTCGCGCGCCTGAACGTGTCGATGACGAGGTTGCGCGCCGTGCGATACAGGAGGCCGCGCGCATCATGGATCGCCGTGCCCGACGCATGTAGCGCCAGCACGCGGGCGTAGCTTTCCTGAGCGATGTCCGATGCCGTGTCCGTGTCCTTCACTCGCCGTGAAAGAAAGCGCAACAGCTCGCGGTAATAGCGTTCGACCACTGGAAGAGAGTTGGTTTGTCCGGGCTCGATCCAGGGGACGGGTGAAGGTCACGCACATGGATTTCTGCATCAATGAGAATTATTATCGTTTAGAATGAACTAACCAGACAAGCTAAAAGTGTGGATCGGGTGATCGGGTCGCTTCTGGCCGAGTGACGGCAGCGCGACGAGCAAGCTCGTCGTCGCGCCATCGCGCGTCCGCTCAGAAGGGCTTGTACGGCAGGAACTTGCCGTCCAGCGTGATGACCGCACGCGATCCGCCTTCCGGGTCGTCCACCTTCTTGATGTCGATGCGGAAGTTGATCGCGCTGATGATGCCGTCGCCGAACTCTTCGTGCACGAGCGCCTTCAGCGTCGTGCCGTAGACCTGGACCATTTCGTAGAAGCGATAGATGGTCGGGTCAGTCGGCACATTGCCGGGGATGCTGCCGCGCAGGGGAATCGTTTGCAGCAGCGCGGCGGCGTCGCCGTCCATGCCGAGCTTCCCGGCGACGCGCTGTGCGGCCTGTTCCGGCAGCGGATGCTGGCCGAGAATCGCCGCCGTGACGTAGGGCACGCTCAGGCCGGTGCCTTCCGCGAGTTCGGCATAGGTCAGGCCCAGGCGCGCCTTGGCTGCGACGAGCGCCTCGCTCAGCGTGGCACGCGACAACGGCGAGATCTGCGATTGCATGATGTTTCCTCCTGTCGATTCGAACAGCGGGAAGCACAGTTGAACACTTCAAAAATCCGGCGTCCGTGCTTTGAAGTCACGCTGGTGTCGCGGTGAATATTGTCCGGACTACAATCCGCACAACTCGCATCCAGTTTTTTCAACAACGATGTTCGCACCCGCATCGCAGTTCGCGCTGCGCGCCAAGCAACGAGAGATCGCCTCGTTGCAGCTGCTGGCTGACCGTATCAAACTCGTCGATCTCATCGGCCGCACCATTCACGTCCTGCAACGCGAACGCGGCATCACGAGCATCTTTCTCGCGTCCGGCGGCAAGCGCTTCAGCGAAGAGCGCATGACGGCGCGCGGCGAGCTTGCGCCGCTCGCTGCACAATTGCAGGCGCATCTCGAACTCCAGCTCGCGCCGGAGCGCGATGCGTCGTCACGCATGCTCGCGCTGATCGCATGGGTGTTGCTCGACCTCGACTCGCTCGATGCATTGCGTGGACGGATCGACCGTCGCGGGATGTCCGCGCCGGCTTCCGTATTGGCCTTCAGCAAGGTGATCGGCGGCTTGATGGAGCTCGTGTTCCAGTTGGCCGACGGCGCGCCCGAGCCGGCCATTTCGCGGCTGCTCGTCGCGCTGGTGCATGTGGTGCAGGGCAAGGAAGAAGCGGGACAGGAACGCGCGGTAGGCGCGCATATGTTCGCGTCGGGCGGCTTCCCGGCGGACCAGCAGCAACGCTTGCTGCATCTGATCCACGCACAGGACAGCAGTCTCGACGTCTTCGAGAATTTCGCCGATGCCGCGCAGGCCGACTGGTGGACCCGCCGTGCGCTCACGCCGCACGCGGGCGCGCTGATGCGGCTGCGGCGCATCCTGTGCGGCGCGCAGGCGGGCGAGGCGCTCGATGCATCGCTGACCGAATCCTGGTTCGATGCCAGCAGTGCGCGCATCACCGACCTGTGGCATCTGCAACTCGCGCTGACGGCGCTCGGCCGCGCGGCGTGCGATGCGTCCATCGCGCTCGCGCAACAGGCGCTGCGCGACTCCGAAGCGCTGTTGCAGGCGTTGCGCGACACGCCGCCCACGCACGCGCAGGCGCTCGATCATTTCTTTGCAGGCGATGGCGCGCCGGTCCCGTCGGACACGCTGATCGGCGCGGACCGCGCCACGATCAGCAGCCTGAAGTCGGTGCTGGAGGCGCAGTCGGCACGGCTCGCGCGCATGGAAGTCGAACTCGACGAAGCACGCCGCGCACTGCATGAACGCAAGCTCGTGCAGCGGGCGAAGCACGCGTTGATGGCGCGTCATGGTCTCAGCGAGGACGTCGCCTTCAGGCTGTTGCAGAAGACCTCGATGGACCGCAACCGCTCGCTCGTCGAGCTTGCTGAAGAGATCCTGATTTCGCCGGAGACGGTGAGTTTCTCGCCGGGTCATGCGCGGGCGGACAAGCGCTCTTCCTGAGCACGCCTGCACTACATTGGTCCCGCCAATGCGCCGAAGCACTTCCGCAGTGCAGCCGCAAATGCACGATCGGTACGCACGCCCCGTCATACCGGTGTGAACGCTGCATGGTATGGAAGGTGCTTTTAGAGGGCATCAAGCTAACGGTGGTTTGATCGTCGTGCAGGCATCACGCTGCGCGTCAACCCGTGGATAACGAAGTCCGCGCACCAGGTCACGCATGTGAATGCGTTGCCCGTGCGCGGTTTTTTTTTGGCATTTCAAAGCGAGTACCCCCATGGCCTACCTGTCTCCCGCCGAGTTCGTTCCGAAGATGATCGATGCAGGCGAGTCCAAGCTGCTGATGTCCACCCGCGATACGTTGATCCGCGCCTACATGGCCGGCGCCATCCTTGCGCTGGCGGCGGCGTTCGCGGTCAGCATCACCATCAACACGGGCAATGCGCTGGTCGGCTCGCTGCTGTTTCCAGTGGGCTTCTGCATGCTGTATCTGCTGGGCTTCGACCTGCTCACCGGCGTGTTCACGCTCGCGCCGCTCGCCGTGCTCGATGGCCGTCCCGGCGCAACGTGGGGCGGCGTGATGCGCAACTGGTCGCTGGTGTTCATCGGCAACTTCGCGGGCGCACTGACCGTGGCCCTGTTCATGGCCATCATCTTCACGTTCGGCTTCTCGGAAGCGCCGAACGCCATCGGACACAAGATCGGCGGGATTGGCGAGGCGCGCACGCTGGGTTATGCGGCGCACGGCGCGGCGGGCATGCTGACGCTCTTCATTCGCGGCGTGATGTGCAACTGGATGGTGTCGACCGGCGTGGTGGCGGCGATGCTGTCGACGTCGGTGACCGGCAAGGTCGTCGCCATGTGGATGCCGATTCTCGTGTTCTTTTACATGGGCTTCGAACACTCGGTCGTCAACATGTTCCTGTTTCCGTCGGGCCTGATGCTCGGCGGTCACTTCACGCTGATGGACTATTTGCTGTGGAACGAGATTCCCACGGTCGTCGGGAATCTCGTCGGCGGTTTGACGTTCGTCGGCGCGACGCTGTATAGCACGCACTACAAGACCGCGCCGGCGCGTACGCCGGGTGCGCGCAGCGTGCGGGTGAGCAAGGCGTGAGAGCCAAACGCCCCGATGGAGGGCGGCTGAAGCCGCTCGAAGTCCGCCCTCCGCGCCGTTGAATTTCATTCAACAAGTCATTTCTTTTTTGAACTGGCCGGTCCCATACCGGCTGATTAACCTGATCGAAGTCGAGTCAGGCGAAGCCCGATCTCGCCGATGAACCCCTTCGAACAGGTGAGACATGAACGGATTGAAAATGCTGGGCGCGGCGTGCGCGTGCGCCGTTGCATCGCTTGCGGCGATGCCCGCGCATGCCGTGAACTGGGACTTCGCGACCGCCAACGCGCCCGGCAATTACCAGACGAAACTGGACGAGAAATTCGCGGCGGCCGTCGCCGCGGCCACGCAGAACGACGTGCAGATTTCCGTTCACGCCGGCGGACAGCTGGGCTTCAAGGGCCCCGAAATGCTCGGCGTGATCCGCGACGGACTGGTGCCGATCGGCTCGTTCCAGTTCGCGCAGCAAGTGGGCGTCTCGCCCGTTCTCGGCGCGTCCTCCGTGCCGTACCTGGTGTCCGGCTTCGACGAGATGAAGACCTTCCGCACCGTCTCGAAGCCCTACTACGACGCCGAATTCAAGAAGTTCAACCAGAAGCTGCTGTTCACGATTCCGTGGCCTGGTCAGAACATCTTTTCGAAGGCGGAACTGGCGAACGCGGACACCTTTCGCTCGATGAAGATCCGCACCACCGACCGCAACGGCAGCGATTTCTTCCGCAGCCTGGGCGCCTCGCCTGCGCAGATTCCATGGGGCGAAGTGGTGCCGGCGCTGTCGACGGGCGTGATCAACAGTGTGTCGACGTCCACTTCGTCGGCGGTGGACGGACAGTTCTGGGACTTCCAGAAGTTCTGCAACGTCGTCAACTGGCAGTCGAACTTCGAAGGTGTCACGGTCAATCTCGACGCATGGAACAGGCTCAGCCCGAAAGACCAGAAGGCGATCGAGGAAGTCGCGGCGAAGCTCGAGCCTGAGTTCTGGGAAGCGGCGAGAGAAGAAGACACGCGCAACTTCACGATGCTCAAGGACAAGGGCATGGCGATCTATACGCCGCCCGCCGACGTGCGCAATGCCATGGCGGCGAAGGGCAAGGCGAGCTGGACCGCCTTCGAACAGGCCGTTCCTTCCGCCCGGCCGCTGCTGGATCAATACCTGAAGGCGGCCGGCAAGTAAGCAGCCGCATCCTCTTTCTCGCACCGGCCACGGACCGAAGCGGAGCGAATCAATCATGGAAAACATCGAATCAGGAGCCCACGTCACGGGCTCCCGCGGCCGTGCGTTCGCGCAGAAGGCGTTGCTCGCGATCGACACGCTCGCGCGGCTCGACGGCTGGCTCGGCGCGCTGTGTCTGTTCCTGCTGTGTCTGCTGATGATCGCGGGCATCGTCGTGCGGACGCTGTCGAGCATGGTCAGCTGGCTGCCGAAGGACATTCCGATCGCGTGGGAATACAGCTCCTACCTGATGGCCGTGACCTTCACCTTCGGCGCGGCGCTCACCTTGCGTGCCGGCGGCCATATTCGCGTGCGGATATTCCTGTCGAACGCGTCGCCCGCTGTAGTGACGGCGCTCGAATGCATCTCGAGCGCGGCGGGCCTGGCCTTCGCCACGTTCTTCTCCATCGCGATGACGCACTTCTCGTATCAGGCCTACACGCTCGACGAACGCTCGCTTGCCAGCAATACGCCGCTGTGGATACCGGAAGCGCTGGTCGCTTTCGGCGCGATGCTGCTCGCGTTGCAACTGCTCGCGCGTCTCGGCCAGCTGATGCTCGGCGAGCCGGTCGAAGACAAGAACCTGATCCGCTGAGCGCAGCGGCGATCACACGGAGGTAACGCATATGGGAACCGTACTGGCCACGATGGGCGTGCTGCTGTTCGGCGGACTGTCCATCGGTATCTGGGTCGGACTGACGCTGGCGATCACCGGCTCGCTCGCGCTCTTCATCTTCAAGTCGATACCGGTCGACCGCCTCGTCGCGCAGTATGCGTGGAACGTGATGACCACGCAGGAACTGCTGGCGCTGCCGCTCTTCATCGTGATGGGCGAGATCCTGTTCCGCACGCGCATTTCCACGTCGCTGTTCAAGGGACTCGCGCCATGGGCCAGTCTGTTGCCCGGCAAGCTGCTGCATTCGAACGTGATCGGCTGCTCGCTCTTCGCGGCGATCTCCGGATCCTCGGCCGCGACGACGCAGATCGTCGGGCGCGTGACGCTCGCCGAACTCGACCGGCGTCACTATGACCGCCGCATTTCGATGGGCAGCCTCGCGGGCGCAGGCACGCTGGGCTTCCTGGTGCCGCCTTCCAACATCATGATCGTGTACGGCGTGCTCGCGCAGGTGTCGGTGCTGAAGCTGTTCGCGGCCGGACTCGTGCCCGCGATCCTGCTCGCGTCCTGCTTCATGGCGTGGATCATGATTCACACGACGTGGAACAAGAAACTGATCCCCGAGGAAGAGAGCATGACGACGCTGCCGTGGAGCGAGCGCTGGGCTTCGCTCAGGCATCTCGCGCCGGTCTCGCTGCTCATCGGCGCGGTGCTCGGCAGCATGTACGGCGGGCTGGTCACGCCGTCCGAAGCCGCGGCGGCCGGGGTAGTGGGCGCGCTGGCGATTGCCGGGTTCCAGCGCGACCTGAGCATCGCCAAGCTCAAGGAAGTGGGCCTCGGCGCGGTGAAAACCTGCTCGATGATCGCGCTCATCATTCTGGGCGCATCGATCCTCGGCAGCGCCTCGGCGTTCCTCGGCGTCGGGCAGGCGGCGGCGTCCTTCGTGCATCAGCTGCATCTGTCGCCGTTCGCGCTGCTGTTCGTGCTGTTCATCGGCTACATCCTGCTCGGCTCCTTCCTGGAAGGCTTTTCCATCATCGTCATCACCTTGCCGATCGTCCTGCCGATGGTGCTCGCCGCCGGCTTCAACGCGATCTGGTTCGGCATCTTCCTGGTGATTGCCGTCGAGATCGTGCAAGTGCATCCGCCTATCGGCTTCAACCTGTTCGTGATCCAGGGCATCACGGGCGAGAAGCTGTCCGTCATCACGAAGGCCACGCTGCCGTACCTCGCGCTGCTCATCCTGTTCGGCATCGCGCTGATTGCGTTTCCGCAGATCGCGCTGTGGCTGCCCGAACACCTCGGCATGAAATGAACGCAACGACCCTCCGCCCATTGCATCGTCAAATGAAAAACACCATGACGTCCAGGTTTGCTGTTTCAGTGGATATCGGTGGCACGTTCACCGACTTCGTCGTGCTCGACCACGAGACACAACGCGTGACCACCGCGAAGGTGCTGAGCACGCCGCCGCGCCCGGAAGAGGCGATCTTCTCGGGTTTCGACCATCTGCGTGACGACGCGCACCTCGATCTCGCCGCTTGCGACGTGTTCCTGCACGCCACCACGGTCATTACCAATGCCGTGATCGAGCGGCGCGGTCACGACTTCATCCTGCTGCATACCGAAGGCTTCGGCACGACGCTGGAGACCGGCCGCGAGCATCGTTACAACGTGTCCAACCTGCGGCTCGCGTTTCCGAAGCCGCTGACGAAACATCGGCTGAAGGTGGCGGTGCAGGAGCGCGTGGCCTATGACGGCGAAGTCGTGCGGCAGCTGGACAAGGACGCGCTGCTGGCGGACGTGCAGCAGCTGGTTGAGGCCACCGGTATCCGCAACTTCGCCATCTGTTTCCTGCACGCGTTCCAGAATCCCGCCAACGAACGGCTCGTTGAAACATGGCTGCTCGAAGCGTTTCCGGATGCGGTCGTCTCGGTGTCCAGCGCGCTCGCGCCGCGCTCCGGCGAATACGAACGCTGGATGACCTGCGCGGTGAATGCGTTCACCATGCCGTTGCTGGCGCAATACGTAACCCGTCTGGATGCCGGCGCGCGCGAGAAGGGCTTCGACGGCCGCCTGCTGATGATGACGTCCTCCGGCTTGCCCTTGCCGATCGATCACTGCGTGCGCGCGCCGGTGCGGCTGATCGAATCCGGACCGGCGGCAGGCGTGCTGGCGGCGCGCGAGATTGCCGCACGCAACGCGCCCGACGATGCCGCGCCGGACGCGCACACCGTGCTCGCCTACGACATGGGCGGCACGACTGCCAAGGGCGCGTTCCTGATCGGCGGGAAGGTCGATGTGCAGGCCGGGCTCGAAGTGGCGCGCGAAGGCGCGTTCGAAGCGGGCAGCGGCTTCCCGCTGATGATCCCGGCGCTGGATCTGATCGAGATCGGCGCGGGCGGCGGCAGTATCGCGGAGATCGACGAACGCGGCGCGCTCTCGGTCGGACCGCGCAGCGCGGGCGCGGCGCCGGGACCGGCGTGTTACGCGCGCGGCGGCACCGAAGCCACCGTCACGGACGCGAATCTGTTCCTCGGCTTTCTGGGCGAAGCGAACTTTCGCAACAGCGGCATCGAAGCGACGCGGACTGAGGCGCAGCGGGTCATCGAAGAACGGATCGCGCGCCCGCTCGGGATCGCCGTGGAGCGCGCGGCGCTCGGCATCCACCGCACGATCAACGAGAACGTGGCGCGTGCCTTTCGCGTGCATGCGGCGGAACGGGGTCTCGATTACCGGCGGGCTACGCTGGTCTGCACCGGCGGTTCGTCGCCGGTACATGCGCTGCCCATTGCCCGTCTGCTGTCGATCCTCCGTGTGATCTTTCCGTTCGCGGCGGGCGTGGCATCGGCGATGGGCCAGTTCGCGAGCAGCGAAGGCATCGTGCTGCAACAGACGCGCAAGATGAACCTCGCGGACGTGGACGATGAAGTGATCCGCCGCGCCGTCGATGCGCTCATTGCCGCCGAGCCGTATGCGCGCCAACTCGTGTCGGGCGGCGCGCAGACCAGCGTGAAACTCGGCATGCGCTACGAGGGGCAGGATTCCGAGATGACGGTCGAGATATCCGCTGACGGACGTTATCTCGATGCGGCCGCGATCCGCACGCGCTTTCTTGCCGCGTACAAGGAGATTTTCGGCCTGAACTTCGCCGACTACGGTATCGAGATCAGCACCTGGGAGGTCGAGGTGTCGATGCCGGAGCAACTCAAGTCCGTGCGCCGCTTCACCTACGACGCGCTGACGCCCGCCGCGCACCAGGAGAAGGCGCCGCGCGCCTGCTACATCAGCGACGGCGAGCGCGATACCTGGACCGACGTGCCCGTGTTCAACCGCTATGCATTGCCGGTCGGCTGGACGCGGACGGGTCCCGCGCTGATCGAGGAGAACGACACGACCCTCTACATTCCCGCTTACGCGCACGCTCGTGTGGCGCCGACGCTGGACCTCATCGCGGAGATCATGCAGTGACAACCCCAATCAACATGGATCCGGTGGATGCCGGCATCATCTGGTCGCGCTTCGTTTCCGTCGCCGACGAAATGGTCTCGGCCATGGAACGCACCGCCTTCTCGACGATGGTGCGGGCCAGCGGCGACTTCTCCTGCATGCTGTTCGACGCGCGCGGCCGTCTGATCGCGCAGGGCGCGACCAGCGTGCCGTCGTTCACCGGCACGGGTCCGAGCACACTCGGCCACATGCTCGCCGCGTTCGATGCAGCCACGTTGCGCGACGGCGACATCATCGTGACCAACGATCCGTGGATCGGCACCGGGCATACCTTCGACATCAACGTGATGAAGCCGGTGTTCCATGAGGGCGCGCTCATCGGGTACTGCCTGACCGTGTCGCATCTCGCGGATGTCGGCGGCGTGGGGATGGGTTCGGTCGCGCGCGACGTCTACGAGGAAGGCTTCTCGCTTCCGCCGGTCAAGTTGTACGAGGCGGGCGTGGAGAATCGCTTCGTGATCGAGTTCATCAAGAACAACGTGCGTACCGTCGATTACGTACTCGGCGACATCTACTGCAACATCGCGGCCTGCAACGTGGGCGCGCAGGGACTCGTCAGGATTCTCACGGAGCACGGGCTCGCCACGACGACGGATGCCGCCGACGCCATCTTCGCCCTGACGCGCAAGTCGATCCTCGCGAAGCTCGAATCGATGCCGAAGGGACGCTACGCGGCGACGATCCCGGTCGAGGGCGGCAGCGATTTCCCGGATATTACCCTGGCCGTCGCGGTGACGCTGAGCGACGCGGGCTTCGCCTATGACTTCGCCGGCACGGATCCCGTGGTGGGGCGCGGCGTGAACGTGCCGCTGTGCTACACGCGGGCGTTCTGCTACTTCTGCACCAAGGTGCTGGTGGCGCCGAACATCCCGAACAATCAGGCGATCCTGGACTTCGTCACCATCGATGCCCCGGACAACTGCATCCTGAACGCGCTGCGTCCGAACCCGACCGGCGCGCGCCATGTGTTCGGGCATTTCGTCGGGCCGCTGATCTTCAACGCGCTCGCCGATGCGTTTCCGCATGACGTGCAGGCCGACTCGGGCATGGTGTTCCAGATGAACCTGCGCGGTCAGACGCGCGCGGGCAAGCCGTATTCGTCCATCTACTTCTCGGCGGGCGGCTATGGCGCGCTGCTGGGCTACGACGGCCGCGCGGCACTCCCGGCGCCGGCCAATATCATCGGCGGCTCGGTGGAGTTCTGGGAGCAGCAGATCAGTTGCACGTTCCTGCGCAAGGAGGTGCTGGAGGACACCGGCGGCCCCGGCGAGTATCAAGGCGGCAACGGTCAGGTCTTCGCGATTCGCAACGACACCGGGCGGCCGCTCGAAGCGTCGTTCATGGCGTCGCGCACGCGCATTGCGGCGAAGGGATTTGCAGGCGCGCAGCCGGGCGCGCACCGGCAGGTGATCGTGGATGGCGTGGAGACCGATCCGAAGGCGCGTGTGCTCATTCCGGACGGCGGCATCGTCGAGATTCGCGATGCGGGCGGTGGCGGTTTCGGCGATCCCGCCCGGCGGCCGGTTGCACGCATCGCGGCGGACCTCGAGGCGGGGCTCGTCAGCGCGCAATTCGTCGCGGCGCATTACCCGCGGCAGTCGCGCGAACTTGCCTGAAAAGCATTGCCTGAAACGACGGCAAAGCGCCGATACAATCGGCTTGCAAGGCTTCACTTCATTCACGAAGAGGACTCTCATGGAAGGCGTGATCGATCTCGGCGGCAAGCGGTTCAAGCGCCGCTTCGTCCGCAGCGGCGACATCCGGTATCACATGGTGGATGGCGGAACCGGACCGACGGTCGTGCTGCTCGCGGGCTTCCCGCAGACGGCGTATGCGTGGCGCCGCGTCCAGCCGCTGCTGGCGGGCGCGTACCGCACCATCGCCATCGACCTGCCGGGCCAGGGCTACACGGACAAGCCGATGAGCGGCTACGACACCGAAACCGCCGCGGCTCGCATCCACGAGCTGCTGAAGACGCTGGGTGTGGGCCGGCATTTCTATGTGGGGCACGACATCGGCTCGTGGATCGCGTACCCATATGCACATCACTACGCTGACGATCTCGATGGCATCGTGTTCATCGACGGCAATATTCCGGGTATCACGCTCAAGCCGGAAGTGTCGGTCACGGCGCCTTCGAACTGGCGCAGCTGGCATTTTCTGTTCAATGCCGTGGAAGACCTGCCTGAGGCTCTGATTGCGGGCCGTGAGCGCATCCTGATCGAATGGTTCTTCAATCGCAAGACCGCGAACGCGATGGCGACCTTCGAAGCCGCCGATGTCGACGAGTACGTGAAGGCCTATGCGTCGCCCGGCGGGCTGCGCGGCATGCTGGGCTATTACCGCGCCGTCGAGGAAGACATGCGGCAGAACCAGCAACTGTTCGCCAGGCGCATCCGTCCGCCGGTGCTGGCGCTCGGCGGCGACGTCGGCAGTGCGCCGACCATCCACGAACTGATGCAACCGCTGTGCGAGCGGCTTGACGGCGGCGTGATCGAAGCATGCGGTCATTACATTCCCGAAGAGCAGCCTCACAAGCTGGCCGACGAGCTGATGCGCTTCTTCAGTCTGTGCCTGGGTCGCTGACTTGAACTGCGTTATGCTGGCCGTCATCGAAAAGCGAAGGACAGGTTCATGACGGCTGAGTCGAGGAAGAAGAACGGCGAACCGGCGGATACGGCAGCCGACACGCGCCGCGTGCGCTTCCCGCCGCTCAAGTCCCTGATTGCCTTCGAGGCCGCCGCGCGTCATGGCAGTTTCACGCAGGGCGCGGACGAGATCGGCATCACGACGTCCGCCGTCAGCCACCATATCCAGCAACTCGAGGACTTCCTCGGCGTGCCGTTGTTCCAGCGCCATGCGGGCCGCGCGGTGCTGACGGTCGCCGGCCGCTCGTACGCGCGCGAACTCGAGAAGGCGTTCGGCCTGATCGCGAATGCGACCAATGCGCTGGCGCCGCAGTCGTGGGGCGGCTATCTGGCGATTGCCGTGCCGAACAGCTTCTCGGTCAAGTGGCTGCAGCCGCGCCTGCAAACCTTTCTGAAGGCCAATCCGCTGTTCCGCGTGCGCCTCGCCACGCTGCATACCCACGAACTCGATTCCAACCGTTACGACATCGCCATCGCGCACGGTCCGCAAACGCCCGGTCTCAAGCTGGCCGAGCCGTTGCTGGTCGAACGGCTGAGGCCGCTGTGCAGCCCGCAACTGGCCCGCGAGATCGCGCTGGAAAGCCCGCGCGATCTCGCCAGGGCGACGCTGATCCATTCGAACAATCCGCTGAACTGGGTGGACTATTTTCGCCGTGTGGGCAATCTCGTCGTCAAGCCGGCACACGATTTGTGGCTCGACCGTTCGGCCATGGCGATCGAAGCCGCGGTCGAGGGTTTGGGCGTGGTGCTGGAGAGCGAGATTCTCGCGGAAGAGGAGTTGCGCGACGGACGCCTGATCGAGCCTTTTCCAGACCCGAAGTATCACGTCGACAATATCTCGTACTATCTGCTGCGGTCTTCGAGCCTGCGCAACTCGGCCGAGGCCGCCGTGTTCGAGAAGTGGTTGCGCGCGGAACTCGAGATGGCGAACCTGCGGACGATGTTCTGAGCGCCGCGCCGCTTAGCTTGGTGTAGCCGGAAAGGCGTTGCGCCAGTCCAGGCCCGCGAGCGTCGTCGTACGGGGACGGTATTCGCAACCGATCCATCCGGCATAGGCACTGTCGTCGATGGCGCGCAGGATCGCATGCCACGGCAGACGCCCTGATCCGGGTTCATGGCGGCCCGGCAGATCGGCTATCTGGATATGCGCGATCTCTTCCTGATGCGTGGTGAACGCGCGTGCCACGTCCACGCCGCTCATGCCGGCGTGATAGCAATCGAACAGCAGTCTCACATTGCGTTGCAGGAACGCGCTCGCGTGGTCGAGACTTCGAAGAAAGTAGCCGGGCACGTCCTGCTGATTCAGGCATTCGAGTACGAAAGTCACGTTTGTTCCTGATGCCCGCGCGGCCGCCCATGCGAGGTTGTCGCGAAAGACCGCTTCGGCTTCTTCTTCCGGGCAAGTATCCGGCCGCTTTCCGGCGAGCAGATGGATGAGGCCGCAGCCGAGGGCGTCGGCGTAATCGAGCGCCTGATCGATGCCTTCGCGGAACACATCGACATGGCCTGGCAGGCACGCATAGCCGTTCGCGCCGGTCATACCCGCCTGCGCCGCGGGCGTGTTGATGAGCACCTGGGTCAGGTTCCAGCGTTCGAGTGCGCGCCGAAGCTCGGACGGGTCGTACTCAAAGGGCGAGGCGTACTCGACAGCGTCGAAGCCTTGCCGCGCGGCCGCTTCGAAGCGTTCCATGAACGGCAGTTCGGTGAACAGCCATTTGAGATTCGCGGCGAAGCGGCGCTTCATGTCAGCCCCACGATCATCTCGACTTCCACTGCCGCGCCATGCGGCAATTGCTGGACGCCGATCGCACTTCGCGCGTGCCGGCCGCGCTCACCGAGGGCATCGATCAACACGCGCGATGCGCCGTCGATCACCGCGCCTTGCTGCGTGAATTCCGGCGTGGAGGCGACGAATCCCGTGAGCTTCACGATCTGTGCAACGCGCGCGTGGCCATCGAGCGCGCGGGCGAGCGCTTCGAGGCAAGCCTCCGCGCACAGTGCGGCGGCCTGGCGGCCATCGTCCACGGACAGGTCGGCGCCGACCTTGCCCGAATACATCACGACGCCATTCTGGCGCGGCAACTGGCCGCTCACGAACGCGAGGTTGCCGAACACGGTGACGGGCGTGATGAGTGAACTGGGCGTGTGCTGATTGAGGTCCATTGGATCGTGCTCGCGAGTCAGAAGACAGTGAGGCCGAAGCGCGCATAAGCGTGACGGGCCGTAGCGGAGAACAACGCGTCGACGAACGCGGCGCTGGCTGGCAGACCTGCGCTTGCGTCGAACATCGCGACATCGAAATCGGTGTAGTGCTGTACCTCTTCAGGCAACGGACCGGCGAGCGCGATGCCGTCCACCATCGCCAGTTCGCTCATCTGCTGGATCGCGACATCCGCTTCGCCGCGCAGGATGCACTCGCCCGTCAGGCCCTTTTCGATGATGGTTGCGCGCGCATCGACTTGTTCCGCGATACCCAGTCTCCGAAGCAGCGACGCGAAGTACACGCCGCTCGCACCTGTACGCGAGCAGGCGACCGAGCGCGCGTCGAGGAGCAGCGTGCGCAACGCATCGACGTCGTGCAGGGACGGTAGGGCCACGTCTCCGGCAACGGCAATGCCGACGCCGGTCCTGACCAGCGCACGCACGCTCGGCGCAGCGACGATCCGGTCTTGCGCGAGGCGCTGCACGCAGGCGCGCGTCGCGATCAGCACGTCCGCCTGTGCGCCGCCCGAGATGCGCTGTTGCAGCACGTTGGTGGGATCGAAGAGCGCCTGCACTTCGATTCCGTGTTCTGTCTCGAAGCAAGGGATCACCGTATCGACGAGCGCGCGCTTCACGGCCAGCGTGCTCATCAGCGAAAAGGAAGAGAAGGGGGGCGGACGCATCAGCAGGACACGCCAAGGCGTTTCTTCAGATGCGCGATCGCACTGCGCGGCGCTGAAAAAACCGGACACGCCGCAACGGCCGTGACGGCATCGAGGGCCTGCGCCGTCGAGAAATGCGCGAGCATGATCGCGTCGTAGCCGTGCAGGCTCGCGGCCTTGTCCGCGACCAGACGGTTGTGTGTCGCGGCATCGCCGGCGCGCAGATGGTCGATCGCATCGTCCACCACGAACGTCGAAAGCGTCGCGCCCGGCTTGCTGCGTTCGGCTTCCTCGAAGAATTCCGCGACCATCGTCGGCAGGGCGGGCGCGAAGGTCGCGAGCATCGCGATGCTTTGACCCTGCGCCAGCGCGTCCGCGAACATCGCGGTATTCGGCTTGCACACCGGGATGGGCAACTCGGCGTCCGCTGCTTCGATGGCGGGGCCGAAGGCCGAGCAGGTAGCGAGCACGGCATCGGCGCCGGTCTCACTGCCATAGCGCGCGAGGCGGATGAAGCGCTGCCGCAGCGCGTCGTCCAGGTCCCGGTTCTTGCCGCGGGCGGCCGTCAGGCCGTCGTCGAGCAGATTGCTCAGTTTCGCTTCGGGCCAGTCAGTGGCGAACGCGGCCTGAATCGGCGCGATCGCGACGGGCGTCGCGTGCAGGAGCACGATGGAATGGTCGAGTTTCATGGAGGTCGGTGCGCCGTGTGCGGGCGCCGGATCGAGCGTCCGGCAACTCATCCCAGCGTACCGGCCCGCATGCGGCCGCTCAAACTCAAAGAACGCAACAGGTGTTGAGTCGATGTCACCGGCGCGAATGCGTCCGTGCTCGACCGCCGTCTCAAGATCGCGGAGGGACCGGGTGCGGCCGAGGCAGCGTGTTGCGCGGGCTGTCAGCGCCCTTTCGCAGGGCGACCTTCAACATGCCGCCGCGCCAGTTCCTGTTCAGTTCAGGCGCGCCTCTTCAGCACGCAGCGTCAGTACGCGCACGCCGTTGCGCGTCACCGCAACGGTATGCTCGAATTGAGCGGAGAGCTGACCGTCGCGGGTAAGGACGGTCCAGCCATCCTGCTCGGTCCACACGGCGGAGCGTCCCTGGTTGAGCATCGGTTCGATGGTGAACACCATGCCTTCCTGCAAGCGCAGGCCCGTTCGCGGCCGGCCCCAGTGCAGCACTTGCGGATCTTCATGCATCTCCCTGCCGATGCCATGACCGCAATATTCCCTGACCACCGAATAACCGTTCCTGCGGGCATGCCGCTCGATGGCATAACCGATGTCACCGAGCGTGGCGCCGGAACGCACCGCCTTGATGCCCTTCCACATCGCTTCGTAGGTCACCTGCACGAGCCGCCTGGCCGGCGCGGCAACGTTGCCGATCAGATAGGTCTTGCTCGAATCCGCGATATAGCCGTTCTTTTCGAGCGTGATGTCGAAGTTGACGATGTCGCCGCTTTGCAGAATCTCCGCGTGGGACGGGACGCCATGGCATACCACGTCGTTGCGGGACGCGTTGAGCGCGTAGGCATAGCCATATTGCCCCTTGCTTGCGGGACGCGCGCTCAGTTCATCGACGATGAGACCGTCCACCAGATCGTTGACCTGCATCGTGGACATGCCGATCAGATCCAGCTTGTCCAGATGACCGAATACCTGCGCCAGCAGCCTGCCCGACTCGGCGAGCAAGGCGATTTCCTCCGGACGCTTGGTCACGCTGGCGCGACTCCGGCAAGCCCGGCGGACTCGGTAGCCACGCCCGCCGCACGTAATTCCCGCGCGACGATCTCATTGAGCGTCATGCCGGGAGTCATCTCGCACAACATGCCGGCCTTGATCCAGAAAGCCGCCTGCGCGTTGATGGACCGGCACGACACGGCGCTGGCCTTGCGGATCTGATCGTGCAGATCGTCGTCGATATTGACGATGCCCATGCTCTTCTCCTTATATGAAGCATATACGAATCGTATATTGGAAGGGAGGGCAGTGCAAGTCCCGGTAGGACGGCATGCGGCCGCTGGCTAAAATGCTCGCTTTGACCCCGCTCGAGCGTGCATCGCGAACATGAAGGTCGAACGTCTCGTCGAAATGAAGATCTTCAAGGCCGTCGCGGAAAGCGGCGGCTTCACCGCCGCGGCGCTCCTGCTCGATCTTCAGCAGCCGTATGTCAGCCGCGCCGTCTCGGCGCTGGAGAAGCGCCTTGGCGTGGCGCTGTTGCGGCGCTCCACGCGCAGTCTTCAGGTGACGCAGGAAGGGCATCAGTACCTCGCGCTGTGCAAGCGCGTGCTCGATGACATCGATACCGCCGAGGCGCAACTCGCGCGCGCCAGTCAGGACATGACCGGCGGCATTCGCGTGACAGTGGCGACGTCGTTCGGCATGGACCAGATCGTGCCGCTCATTCCGGGTTTTCTCGAACGTTATCCGGGGCTGCGCGTGCGGCTTTCGCTATCGGACACGCTGGCGGACATCATCGGCGAAGGCTTCGATGTCGCGATACGCATGGGCAGCCTGCAGGACTCGAATCTCGTGAGCCGCAAGCTGTGTCATCTGCAACGCGTGGTCACCGCGTCGCCCTTGTACATTGCGCGGCACGGCGTGCCTTCGGTGCCCGCCGATCTCGCCCGGCACAACTGCCTGATGTGGGAGCCGCCCATGGATCATCTGAATCACTGGCCATTCATGATCGACGGCGAGCGTACTTCCATGCTCATCAACGGCAATTTTCAGACGAGCAGCGGCGTGAGTTCGGTGAACATGTGCCTGGCGGGCGTCGGCATCACGCGCATGGCGGAGCACATGGTGTTGCCGTCGATCCGCAGCAAGATGCTCGTGCCGCTCCTCACCGACTTCCAGCCCAGCGACGAAACCGCCATCTATGCGCTGTATCCGCGCGATGCGTCCCTGCATCCACGGGTGCGGGCGTTCATCGACCATGTGGCGGAGCGGCTCAGGCGGCCGCCGTGGGCCGCCTGAGCACGAGGTGACGTCAGCGGTCAGCGGTCGTCGAGCGTCTTCGGCAGGCGCATGGTCATCGCGCCGCCGAGCACGAGAAACGCGGAGATCACGTACATGCCGACCTCCGCGTGCCCGACCATCACGTTGAGCATGCCGACGAGCCAGGGCGACATGAAGCCGGCGATGTTGCCCACCGAATTGATGAACGCGAGCGCGGCGGCCACCGATGCGCCGACGAAGAGACTCGTCGGCAACGCCCAGAACAGTGCGATGCACGAGTAGACACCTGCGGCGGCGACGGAGAGACAGGCTGTCGTCACGAGCGGACCTGCCGAGAACCACATGCTGGCCGCAAGACCCGCTGCGCCGATCACGATGAACAGCGCGAAATGCACGCGGCGGCCGCCCGTGCGGTCGGCGCTGCGGTTCGATACATACAGCGCGATGGCCGCGAAGATGTTGGGCACGGCCGAATAGAGCCCGATGGCGAAGGGATCGATCACGCCGCTGCGCTTGATGAGCGAGGGCATCCAGAAGCCCAGCGCGTAGAGGCCCATGATGAGGCAGAAGTAGATGCCGCAGAACTCCCACAGCTTGCGGTTGGCGAGGAACGCGCGCACGCTCGAATGATCGACCTTGTTGGCGTTTTCCGCGCGCAGTTCCGCGAGCACGTTCTGGCTTTCTTCTTCGCTGATCCAGCGCGAGTGCGCGGGATCGTCATCGAGGAAGGCGAGCACGATGAACGCCAGCGCGACGGCTGGAATGGCTTCGATCAGGAACAGCCACTGCCATGCCGCGAGATGCTCGTTGCCGGAGAGCGCGTGCAGGATATAGCCCGAGATCGGCCCGCCGACGACGAACGCGAGCGGTGCGCCCATCACGTAGATGGACATCGCGCGGCCGCGGTAGCGCGCCGGGAACCAGAGCGTGAGCAGATACATGATGGCGGGCGCGAAGCCGGCCTCCGCGGCGCCGAGCAGAAAGCGCGCGATGTAGAACATGGTGGGCGTCTTGACGAAGATCATCGCTGCCGAGATCACGCCCCAGGTCAGCATGATGCGCGCGATCCACTTGCGCGCGCCCACCTTGCGCATCACCAGATTGCTGGGCACCTCGAAGAAGAAATAACCCGCGAAGAAGATGCCCGAGCCGAGACCATAGATGGCGTCGTCGAAGTGCAGTGCATCGAGCATCTGCAGTTTCGCGAAGCCCACGTTGACGCGGTCCAGATAGGCGACCAGATAGCAGATCAGCAGCAGCGGCAACAGCCGCCAGTAGGCGCGGTAATACGTGCGGCTCGTGTCTGTCTGCCGGACGGTGTCTTCACCATAGAGCGCTTCCATGCATGTCTCCGATGTAAGTATTCTCGAGCGCTTTCGTGCGGCATGCGCGACGTGCAGGATCGCTCATGCCGCCGATGTACTGGGGGAACGCCGGTGCGTCAGTCGAGGTAGTCGGGCTCCTGCTCGTTGATCTCGTAAAGCATGGTCTGGAAGTGCAGCCAGCTGATGAACGAATTGCCCAGATGCTGATGCGAATACTCCGCGAAGGTGGGATCGATCTGCACCGGGCGCGATTCGGTCGCGTCCATCAGCAACTGCATCCTGCAGCAGTGATCGAGCGCGATGAAGGTCCACACCGCGTCGTCGATGCTGTGGCGGCTCGCGGTCAGCAGGCCGTGATTCTGGTGGATGATGGCCTTGTGATCGTTGAAGGCGCGCGCGATCGGATTGCCCGAGTCGTCCGCCACCGGCACCTTGCCCGCGCCGTCGCGCACCACGGCATGGCTGCCGTAGAACATGCAGGCATCCTGCGTTACGTAATCGAGCGGCTTGCCCATCGCGGCCCACGCATCGCCGTGCACGGTGTGCGCATGGCATGAGCCGATGATGTCGGGGTTATCGGCGTGGATTGCCGAATGCAGCACGTAGCCCGCGCGATTCACCGCATGCTGGCCTTCGATCACCGTGCCCGTGTGATCGACGAGGACGAGCTGCGAGGTCTTCGTGCGCGACCACGGCACGCACATCGGATTGGTCCAGAAGAGTTCGGGGTGTTCGGGATCGCGCACCGTCAGATGGCCGCCGAAGCCGAAACTGAAGCCGTGCCGGGCGAAGATCCGGCACCCGGCGGCGAGATGTTCCTTGCGATAGCGGCGCTCCTCGGCGGAACTGGCGAAGCTGGGTTCCTGCGGGAAGATCAGGCCGTCCTGCGTGGGACTATAGATCGAATCCTTGGCGTCCATCAGCACCGATACATCTCCTCGTGTGGGGTGAGGAGCCAGTATAGGAGCGGAGTTTCGAGGGATTCAGGGGGCGGCAGGAATAGGTTTTATGCAAGGGAACGGGATGGAAAACCCTGAGCCAGGCGCATGGGATGAGCCGCGAGGCACGCGATGCAGCGAGCCTGGTCTTCAGCCTGATACGAGAACCTGTGACCTTCCGGCATGCACGCAACGATGTTGTCCGCCGCCTCCAACGTCCGGTTGCCCCACGGATTCGTGAGCGCGCAGGTCATGCCGCCGACGTGGAAGCGTTCATCGTCTGCGCAGAAGAAGCGTCCGGATTGTTGGGTCGGAAATGCGGCCATCAGCCGGTCCCGACAGTCGTCCTCTTGCACTCAGGAACATGCTGCTTCCTGTCCATGTCACGAAACCGCTAAGCTGACCTTTCCCGCCCAAGCACCGGACCGTGCCATGAACCTGCGCCCCTTCCGCATCGCGATCCCCGATGCCCAGATCGACGATCTCAAACAGCGCCTCCGCCAGACCCGCTGGCCGGCCGCGCTCGATGCGGACGATTGGGAAGACGGCACGAGCCTCACCTATCTGCAACGCGTCTCGGATCACTGGCTCAAGCATTTCGACTGGCGCGCCCAGGAAGCTCGTCTGAACCGTCTGCCGCAGTTCCAGGCGATCATCGACGGCCAGGACCTCCACTTCGTCCATCAGCCTGGCCGGGGCCCCGCGCCCATGCCGCTCATCCTGACGCATGGCTGGCCCGGTTCCTTCATCGAAATGGAACGGATCATTCCGCTGCTGACCGATCCGGCCGCGCATGGCGGAGACGCGGCCGATGCGTTTCACGTCGTCGTGCCTTCGCTGCCGGGTTTCGGTTTTTCCGCGCCGCCCGCCGGTCCGGGTTGCAGCGCGCGCCACATCGCCGGACTATGGCGCGGGCTGATGAACGGCCTCGGCTACGAACGCTTCGGCACGCAAGGCGGCGACATCGGCGCAACGGTTTCGTTGTGGCTGGCGCGCTGTTTCCCGGAGGATGTCATCGGCGCGCATGTCAATTACATTCCCGCCAGTTTCCGGCCGGCAATGGGCCCGAGCCTGCCTCCTCCGAGCGCGGATGAACAGGCCTATCTCGACACGGTCGCCACATGGGCCTCAACGGAAGGCGCGTATGCGGCCTTGCAAGGCACGAAGCCGCACACGCTGAGCTTTGCCATGACCGACTCTCCCGTGGGACTCGCCGCGTGGGTCGTGGAGAAGTTCCGGACCTGGAGCGATTGCGACGGCGACATCGAACGCGCATTCACGCTCGATGACGTGCTGACCGACGTGTCCATCTACTGGTTCGGCCACATGCTCGATGCGTCGTATCGCATCTACAAGGAGAACCGCCGTCAGCCGCTGAGTTTCGCTCCGTCCGAACGCGTTTCGACACCGCTCGGCGTCGCGCTGTTTCCGCGCGAGTTGCCGATGCCGCCGCGCTCGTGGCTCGAACGCGTCTTCGATGTGCGCCGCTGGAACGCGATGCCGCGCGGCGGACATTTCGCTGCGCTTGAGCAGCCGGATTTGCTCGCCGAAGAGATCCGCGCGTTTTTCAGACCGTTGCGCGTGAAGTGAACGCGCGCAGCGCGAGCAGCTTTACATTTCACCCGGTTTCTCCTTTCATTCATGTCGGAGCGTCGCCTCCAGCGGACGCGGCGCGCGTCGCACGACGCGCTCACTGACAAGGAGAAGGGTATGGCCAAGTCGCAACGCACGCAGGCCGCAGCCAGGAAGACACGGCCGGCCGCGAAGACGTCTCCCCGCAGCAAGGCCGGCGACATCGAACGCATCGCGCGCCTGATTCGCGCTCAGGGCGAAGCGCTGCTCCAGCGGCCGAACGTGACCAGTGTCGGTATCGGCATGAAACAGGTTGGCGGCAAGACCACCAACGTGCCGGCGCTGCAATTCACCGTCGAGCAGAAGCTGGCGCCCGAAACGCTCGAGGCCCGCGCCATTACGCCGCTGCCCGAAACCATCGAGTTCGAAGGACGCCGCATTCCGGTCGACATCCTGCAACGCAGCTATGTGCCGACCTTCAAGGTGGTGCAGGTCGAAGCCAAGCCGGCACGCAAGGCGCGTCAGGATCCGCTTCGCGGCGGCATCAGCATCGGCCATATCCGTTCCACCGCCGGGACGCTCGGGACCATCGTGCGCGACGTCGCGACGGCCCAGCCGCTGATCCTCAGCAACTGGCACGTGCTCAGCGGAGCGTCCGGCGTGCCGGGCGACACGATCGTGCAGCCGGGCCCGTTCGACGACGACCGCGTCGCGCAGAACGCCGTCGGCAAGCTGGTGAGAAGTCATCTCGGTATTGCGGGCGACTGCGCGGTGGCGAGCATCGAGAGTCGTCAGTTCGATACCCGGCTGCTCGAACTCGATGTCGCGGTGGCGAACATCGGCAAGGCCGAACTGGGCGATCTCGCCGTCAAGAGCGGCCGCACGACGGGCGTCACGTATGCCACCGTCACGCGCATCGAAGCGCTCTTCAAGATGACCTATGAAGGCGTCGGCGAAAAGGCGGTCAGCGGCTTCGAACTGGAGCCATCGCCCGCGCATCCGGCGGCGGATCACCAGATCTCGAAGGGCGGAGATTCGGGATCGGCGTGGATGGCCGTCAATCCGAAAAACGGCAAGGTGACGGACACGATGCTTGGCCTGCATTTCGGCGGCGAAGCGGAAGGCTCCGCCAGCGATTACGCGCTCGCTTGCCACGCGTATGCGGTCTTCCAGAAACTCGAAATCTCACCCTGGACGGGCGAACCGGCGCCACAGGCCACGGCACGAAACAGGGCGCCGCATGACAGCCCGCTGCGCACCGGTTTCGACTCCGGCTTCCTCGAGTTCGCCGTGCCGAGGCCCACCTTCCTGAAACGGGTCGAAGCGGATCTGCGCGGTCTGGAAGGACAGGATTCGATCGACTATTGCCACTACACCGCGTGGCTCTCCGCGTCGCGGAAGCTGCCGTTGTGCTGCGCGTGGAACATCGACGGCGGCGCGAAAAAAACGATCAACCGCAAAGGCCTCCGCTTCGTCAAGGACGAGCGCGACGGTCTCGACGCGTTCCAGATCGGCGATGAACTGTACCGCCGCAACGACATCGACCGCGGCCATCTCGCGCGGCGCGACGATCTCGTATGGGGCAGTCTGGAGGAAGCGCGGCAGGCGAATCAGGACAGTTTCTTCTTCACCAACATGACGCCGCAGCATCGCGCCTTCAATCAGTCGAAGCTGAACGGCAAGTGGGGGCTGCTGGAGAACGCCGTGCTCGAAGACGTCGTGCTCCACAAGCTGCGCGTGAGCCTGATGGGCGGCCCCGTGCTCGATCCCGACGACGCCGCTTACCGGGGCGTGCAGCTTCCCCGGCAATTCTGGAAAGCCGTCTTCTTCACCGACGACGAAGACCACGACAACAAGGCCCGCGCATTCCTGCTGACGCAGGACGATCTGCTCAAGACGCTCAAGCCTGAAGCGCTCGAACTCGACGAGTTTCGCTGGTATCAGGTGCCGCTCGGCAAGATCGAAACGCTGACGGGCCTGCGCTTCGGCCGCGCGTTGCATCAGATCGACACGAAGTTTCCGGAAAGCGCGGGCGAGCCGGCCCTACTCATCGAAGGCAGCAATTTCTTCGGATGAGGCCGCTTATTTCGGCATCGGCGTGAAGGTGCAGCCGGACGTGGTCCGATTCTGGCAGCAGGCTTGCAACGCGGCGATGGAGTCGCGATGCGCGGCGCTCCACTGGGCTTCGCTCAGGTTGGTGTCCGTGGGCATCCAGTGGCTCAGCGGAAAGCGGTTGGCAAGCGTGCCGTTACCCGGCGCGGGTCCGCCGGTCGAAAGGCCGAGAAAGACCTCGCACGTCTGCTTCGTGCCGATCCGGTGGCAGCCGACGCAGGTATTGCCCGGCGTGCTCATCGTTTTCAGACGCTCCATCTGGAAGGCCGGTCCGATGCTCGAATACTTGCCCCAGGGATCGGTCGGCACCTTGTCCCACACCTGCGCGATGAACGGGCTCATGATGAACGGCCCGGCATCGTGGCATGCAATGCAGTTGGGCTTTTTGGCGGCCAGCTTGTCCGGCGTCTGCCAGAACTCGACCGCCGCAAGCTTCGGCGCGGGCGGCGTCTTCTCGTCGGGCGGCGGGACGCGCGACGTGTCCCAGCCGGAAGTCGGATCGGGCGGATCCTTCGAGGCAAACCAGCACGTCTTGCCATTCCCTGTGTGATGCAGCACGATCACGACCTCGTCGAAATGGGCCGCGACCGTGTTGCGAGGATCGTTCTTGCGGCAATAAGCGGAAATCTGCGTTGCCCCGCGCGACAGATCGAGAATCCTCGCGCCGGGCATGCACTGCTGCGCTTTGTCATCCCGAGGATAAAGCAGCGATGGGCGGTCGCAACGCGCGGGATGTTCGTCCAGCCCGATCCGCCTGCCGTCGACGGTGATGGGTATTTCGGCGCCGCTGGTGCAATCGAAGGGCGGAATCGCGCCGATTTCCCGCGAACACTGCGCGCCATAGTCGAGGATGCTCTGCGGCTGCGGCGGAGCCGCTTCGACGGCAAGCACCACGGCCAGCGCAGCGACGACAAGCGCGCGTCTCATGATCCCGCTCCGCCCTTGAGCTTCGCCCGCGCGACCCGGCGGATCGCTTCCTTGTACCTGACGTAGCCGGTGCACCGGCACAGGTTGCCGCCGACCCAGGTATCGATCGCGTCGTCGATCCGTTCGGCGGACGCGCCGTACTGGCCGAGATGCTCCAGCATGGCCGTCGCGGCCATCAGGAAGCCGGGCGTGCAGTAGCCGCACTGGAACGCGAACGCTTCCAGAAAACTCTGCTGAAGCGGCGCGAGCCGATTGCCTTGCGCCAGGCTCTCGACCGTATAGACGTGCTGGTTCGCGAGCGTGCTGACGGTGGTCACGCACGCAAGCGTCTTCTCCAGCAGCGCATCGGGCCGGTTGCGAATGCCGACCGTGCACGCGCGGCACACGCCGATCCCGCAACAGACCTTCGTGCCGGTCAGGTCGAGGCGCTCGTGCAGATAATCGGCGAGGCTCATGTCGGCATCGTCGGCGCTGACGGTGAGCGCCTGGCCGTTGACGTGCAGCCTGATGACCGCGCCGTTCACTTGAGGGCCTCGCGGATCACTTGCGGCGTCACCGGCGTCTGCCTGAAGCGGTGTCCCGTCGCCATGGCGAGCGCGTTGAGCAGGGCGGGCGCGATCGGGCACATGACCGCTTCGCCGATCCCGCGTGCCGCGCGTTGCTGGCCGTCGTCGGGCGGGTCGAGCGTGTGGAGTTCCTGTTCGGGCGCCTCCTGCATGCTCATGATCCGGTACCGGTCCAGATTCCATGTGCCGTTGCCCGGGCCGTCCCGTCCGGGAGGACAGGTTTCGCTCAGCACGTTGCTGAGGGCCATCGCCACCGCGCCGTGCGACTGTCCGCTGACGATCTCCGGGCACAAGAGACGACCGGCGCTCAGCGTGCTCACGACCTGCTCGACTTTTACGCGGCCCGTTTGGGCATCCACCGCAACGGATACGAGCGCCGCCGCCGGCGCATAGTTGGTTCGCCCATAGCCGACGATGATCTCCTTCGGCTCATGCAGGACGCCGTGCGTCACGGGGCGCAGTTCGCTGACGCTCGGCCCGGTTGCGATGAAGTCGCAGTCCATCATGCTCATGCCCGACTTGAAGACATAGTTGCTCTTCCAGAAATCGCCCGCGTAGGTGAGATGGGTGGCGGCAACGGTATGCAGGCGCTGGCGGTTGATGGCGTCGAGCAGCCTGGACCAGGTCAGCGACTCGCGCCCCGGAGCGCTGAGATTCCCGTCGATCCATTTCAGGTCGCCGTATCCGACCTTGTCATCGCGCCAGATCGCGCGGGCGGCCGGCAGGACGCTCTGAAGCATCAAGGTCAATGCCGCGCGATCGACCGCCTGAACGTGATGGAACGCGCCGAGGCACGCGCTCGACGATCCGAACGGGCTGGACAGCCCCTTGGCGTTGCGGAACTTGCTCCAGCGGCCGGATTGGCTGGCATCGTAGTCATCGATGGCCGTGAAGACGGCCGCGTCGCTCATCCTGATCTGTTGCGCATTGCGGCCGAGATGCCGGGCCGGCGCGAGCGCCAGCGTGGTGGCCGCGCCGTTGCCCATGTCGGTGTAGTGCGTCACCACGCGCACGCCCGTCGTCTGGCCGATTTCCACCAGCGCGAAGACGCCATCCTTCGCCGTGCCATAGGCTTGATTGGACATGGCGAAGCCGACGCCATAGCGCAACCCGTCTTTTGCGCGCTCGCTGCGGGTACGCATGCGCCCGGTCCAGAGCGGATGCGTTTCCAGCCGCTTCAGATGCTGGGTCAACTGGAGATCGAACAGGATCTTTCCGCCCGTGATGGTCCGGCTGCCCGGCGTGCCGAGCAGGTTCATGCGGCGGATCTCGAACGGGGACTTGCGGAGCGCGTGAGCGGCTTCGTCGAGCAGGGTTTCGATGGCGATGAAGGCTTGCGGCCCGCCGAAGCCGCGCTGCGAGCCGCCGTAGATTTCCGGTGAGAAGAACGTGACGCCTTCGGCGCTGGCACGCGGAATGTCATAGCAGCTCATCGCGCTCATCGCCGCGAGGTCGCCGACCGCGCCCGTCAGGTTCTGCCTGCCGCCGGAGTTCAGAAGGAACCGGCTGCTGAGCGCCTGGATCCGGCCGCCGCGATCGAGCCAGATCGATTCTTCGAATCTCGTCTCGGTGCGTTTCAAGCCCACCTGAAACTGTTCGTAGCGCGACAGTTGCCAACGCAACGGCGCCTTGGCGAAGCGCGCGGCGAGGCCGAGATACGCTGGAAACGGCGACTTGTCGCGCCCGCCGAAGCCGCCGCCGGGATAACAGGCAATGATGTCGACGCGCTCGGGTTTGAGGTCCTTGGTGGCGAGCAGAAAGGCGACGCTTGCGCCATCGTCGCGCGGCGATTGCGTGCCCAACACCATCTTCATGACGCGCGTGTCCGGGTCGAACCACGCGAGGCCCGATTCCGGTTCCATGAAGACCGGGTCCATGGCGGGAGTCTGGAAGAGGTGTCCGTCCGTGGTGCCGAATTGCAGCCATTTCCCTTTGCGGACCTGATCCCGGGCCAGGTCGAGGATGCCCTCGCGTTCGTCACGCGCGACCGCCTTGAACGCCTGCGTCGGGTTGCCGTTATTGTCCGGCTGCATGTTGGTGTTCCAGAAGCCGGTTTCATCGTTCCGGACGTAGATCTTGCTGTTCTTGAAGACATCCGAATTGAGCGTCGGATACGGCTTGACGACGTCGGGTTTCATTGCGCCGTAGCGAATCACGGCCGGATTGAAGTCGAGGATCTTCTTCGCCCGGCGATAGATGTCGAAGTTATCGAAGATCAGCAATGCGACCGGCTGTCCATAGCATCCCGCCGGTGCGGATCGTTGCGCGAACAACTCGGCGGCAGGATGGCCGATGCCGCTGCTGTCGGCGGAGGCGGGGATGTCGTGTTGTGCAAGCGTCTCGCTGGTGATGACCACGGCCGGCTTCAGCGCGCCGGGCAACATGCTGAGGTCGATATCGTCGATGACCTGATCGATGCGGTCGCAGCGCAGCGCGTACAGCCAGTTTTCCTGCTTCGGCCAGCCATTGAAATCCGCTGCCTTGAAGTCGCGCGCATAGACCTTCGCGCCCGTGACCTTGCTGACGCCTTCGATCCGCCAGCGCGCCTTGCCGGGTTCGGGCGCCCAGTCGGGGTTGCCGGCCTGCATCAGCAACGCGTTGTCGGCGGTGTGTGGCGACGCGTCATCGACGGCGTGCGTGGCGCAACCCTCCATCAGCGACGCGATTCCGCTGACCGTGACCGTGGCGGCGCTGCCGCCGACAGCCTTGAGGAAGGCCCGCCGTGTAACCGGAAATCGACCGTCCATGCTGCCCTCGACACAGGGTAGTTCGCAACCGCAAGGATGGGCCTGCACGATAGCCGTTCGTGCAGCGGCGACTTCAGCTTCTACTGCTCAGGCAAGCGCGCAATGCGCGCGGTGTCGGGATGGACGTCGGTTAGATATGAAATTAGGCGATGACCCGGGTCTAAACAAGGTCAAAATGCAGCGCTTTTCCGCTCGTTGTTCGCTCTTGTCGTGAAAGAGCGCTGCAGAGGAAGTGTCCAGTCGTTCGGTTCAGCCGCTTCCGGATCTCCGTGGACTCAATACCCCAACGCCCGGTCATACACATGCTGCAAGGGCTTGCCCTCGAGATGCTCGCGCAGCGCCCGCGCAACCTGCTCCGCGCGTGCGCCGCGAGAAGGCAGCGACGCCACATGCGGCGTGACGACCACGCCCGGATGCGACCAGAGGCGGCTGTCCGGATCGAGCGGCTCTTGTTCGAAGACATCGAGCCACGCGCTGCGCAAGCGGCCTTGGTCGAGCGCGGCGAGTACATCGTCGAGCACGACTTGCGGGCCACGGCCCGCGTTCACGATGGACGCGCCCATCGGCAGTTTGGCGAGCAAGGCCGCGTCGATCATGCCGCGCGTCTGCGGCGTGTCGGGCAGCAGATTGACCACGATGTGCGCGTGATCGAGCAGGGCATCCAGTGCCTCATTGCCGCTGAAGCACGTCACGCCCTGCAGGTTCCTCGGCGAACGCGACCAGCCCCGGACCTGAAATCCGTTCAGCGCGAGCCGTTGCGCGCAGGCCGCGCCAAGTTCGCCGAGCCCGAGCACGGCCACGTTCGTCTCGCCCGAGCGCCTGCCGAACAGCTCGTCATTCCAGCGGCGCTGGCGCTGCGCATCGTGAAGCGCGGCCAAGTCCCGCGTGATGCCGAAGCACGCGGCCATCACGTAGTCCGACATGCGTTCGGTGGTCTCGGGCGTGACCATCCGCACAATGGGCAGATGCGCGGGCACGGAACGGTCCGACATGATGTGATCGACGCCTGCCGCTGCGCTGAACACGATCTTCAGCGCGGGCATGCGCGCGAGACGCCCCGGCGTCGGCTCCCAGACGAGGACGAAGTCCACCTGGGCATCGTCGACTTCGGGATGGTTCCAGCCGCGCACCTCGAGTTCAGGCAGCCACTTCGCAAAATGATCCTGCCACTCGCCGACCGCGCCGGGTCCGCCCGAATTGACCAGTAACAACATGAAAACGCCTCTCCTCGATAATGCGATTCGATTCCGGAAACAAGGTGCCGCGTCAGACGCCCGGACGGCATCGGGCGGCCACGTCCGCGAGCCATTCGTCGCGGAACTCCTTCATGAACGAGACGAAGGTGCGCCCGAGCTTCGACAGCGGACGATGCGTCGGGTACATCAGCCCGACGCGAAAGCGGATACAGGGATCGACCGGACGGGCATCGACGCGATCCAGATAGCCATGCACGCTGAACGGATCGACGAAACCGATGCCCAGGTCCAGCGCCGCCATCTCGCAGGTGGCATGCGACAGCGACGTATCGATGCGCGTGATCCGGCTCACGTCGTGACTGTCGAAGAAACGGTCCACATGGACGCGCGGCTGGTAATGACCGGTCATCGAGATGAAGGTGCGGCCGTCGAAGTCCTGCGGCGCCAGCACATCCTTCGCCGACAACTCGTGCTGCTTCTTCATCACCGCGTAGTAGGGCACGTTGCAGAACTCGTCGACGGTAAGTTCGTGCGCGACCGCAGGCAGTTCGGCCAGCCCGAAGTCGATCTGCTGCGCCGCGATCCAGTCCTCGATCTTCGAGGACATCTGCACGTCGAGCGACACGTCCACTTCCGGATGCGCCTCGCGAAAGCGCGCGATCACGGTGGGCATGAAGGTGATGCCGAGCGCGGGCATGCAGGCAATCGCAATGCTTCCAACGCGCAGCTTGCGCACGTCGGCGGCGAGTTCGGCAATGCGTTCGTGCGAACGGATGGTCGCCTCGACCTGCTCGCGGATCATGCGGGCTTCCGGCGTCGGCACGAGCCTGCCGTTCGCGCGGTCGAACAACGTGACGCCCAGCGCGCGCTCGAAATCGCTGATGAGCCTGCTGACCGACGGCTGCGACAGCCCGAGCAGTTCGGCGGCGCCGATCATCGTGCCGACTTTCATCGTGGCCTGGAATGCTTCGAGTTGCCGGATGTTCATGATGACGACGGCGCAACCGCCCTGCAAACGGAAGCCCACATCCTAGGAGGAAAACCGTTCGAGAGCAAAGTCACGCGGATCGACGCGCGGACGGTCGCCGGTCACCAGATCCGCCAGCACTTGCCCGGCGGCCGGCCCGATGCCGAATCCGTGTCCCGAGAAGCCCGAGCCGAGATGAAAGCCGGGCAGCGCCTTGACCTTCGAGATGACCGGTATGGCGTCCGGCGTCACGTCGATCATGCCGGCCCATGCACGCTGGATCGTCGCGCCCGCGAAGCTCGGGAAGGTGGCCTTGAGCCGGGCGAGCGCGTCGTGCAGCATCGGCAGATTGGCGGCCGGGTCCAGCGTCCTGCATGCTTCGAACGGCGAGGGACGGTCGAGGCCGAAGCGGCGCGGAATCATCATTTCCTCGAAGAAACGCCGGCCCAGGCGCAGCTTCAGATACTTGCGCTCGCTGAGCCACGCGCGCATGAACTTCGTGCTGAGACGGATGCTGTCGGGCGTGAGGTCCGCCACCGATGCGCCGAGCTTCGACACCGTATAGCCGCCATCGCTACGCTTGCGGCACGTGAAGTCGCCGCCGTTGATGGTGACGTCGAGGCCGGCGTCGATGGGCGCGGTCTGCATCACCGAGGCATGCACCTTGAGCTGCGGAAAGTCGATGGCGTGATTGCCGCAGAACAGCCGCGACCACGCGCCGCCCGCCAGCACCACGTCCGCGCATTGCACGCGCCCGTGCTCGGTCACGATGCCCGCGACGCGTCCGGCGGCCACGTCGAGCCCGCGCACCGCGCAGTGTTCAATGATGCGCGCGCCGTGCGCCCGCGCCAGATCGGCGATGCCGCGCGTGGCGGCGAGCGGCTCGGCGACGCCGTCGGAGTCGCTGTACAGCGCGCCCGCCCATGGCCGCTGCGAAGGCGGGATCAGTTTCGCGAGCGCGGAGCGGTCCATGAGCCGCGCGTGCGCGCCCTTCGTTTGCGCGGCGTCGAGCCATTTCTCGTGCGCGGCCATGTCGGCATCGGAGGCGGCGAGATAGGCGAGGCCCGTCGTGCGATAGCCGACATCGACCTGCGACTGGAGCTCTTTCCAGAGTTCGTTCGCGAGCATCGACAAGGGCAACTCACGCACATCGCGGCCCACGCTGCGAATCCAGCCCCAGTTGCGCGACGATTGCTCGCCGGCCACCGTGCCCTTTTCGAACACCGCGACGTCGATGCCCTTGCGGGCCAGCGCCAGCGCGCAACTCACGCCGATGATCCCGCCGCCGACAATGGCGACGGACACTTGCTTGGGCAGATCCGGTTTCAACTCGCGTGCTCCGAAATGAGTCAGTTGATGCGGCCCGGACGTCAGGCCAGGCGCTTCCGGCTTGCGGCGAGACCGCAGAGCGCGAGCGCCGAGACGGCGATCAGATACCACGCGGGCGACATGATGCTGCCGGTCGTCTTGACCAGCAGGCTCGTCACCAGCGGCGTGAGGCCGCCGAACAGCGTCATCGCGATCACATAAGCGAGCGACACGCCGGTCGTGCGGCAGCTCGCCGGAAACAGCTGCGTCAGCAGCGAACCGACCGGCGAGTAATAGAAGCTGTAGAACACCAGCGAAAGAATGCACTGAAACGCGACGAGCGTGACCGGGCCCGGCGCGCTTGTCAGCATGTAGAACAGCGGCAGGATCAGCACCATGCCGGTGACAAGCGCGGCGCGCATCACTTTCACGGTGCCGAAGCGGTCCGCCGCCATGCCGCCGACCAGTGGCAGCAGCACGCACACCAGGCCGCTCGCAATCGACGACGAAAACGCCGCATCCTTGCTGACGCCGAGATTGTTGATCGCGAAGGTCGGCATGTAGATGTTGATGAAGCTGGCAAGTCCGCCTGCGCCCGCGACGATCGCGCCGATCAAGACGGCCGCCTTGTGCGAGCGCGCCGTTTCGCGCAGCGGTGAATGCTCGGTCTTCTTCACCTGTTCGAAGTCGGCGGTCTCGCTCACCTTGCGGCGGATATACAGGCCGACCGGCCCGATCAGGCAGCCGAACACGAAGGGCAGACGCCAGCCCCACGAATTGACCTGCTCGGCCGTCAGGAAGTGGTTGATGCAGTAGGCAAACAGCGACGAAGTCAGCACCGCGAGGCCCGACGCCGAAAACTGCAGGCTGCCGAAGAAGGCCATGCGGCGCTTGTCCTGTTCGGTCAGGAACGAGTTCGCCGCGCCGAATTCCCCGCCCGCCGAGAAGCCTTGCAGCAGCCGTCCGGCGACGAGAATCACCGGCGCGAGCACGCCGATGCTTTCATAAGTCGGCACGATGGCGATGGTCGCCGTGCCGAGCAGCATCAGCAGGGCGGCCAGACTGAGCGCGAAGCGCCGGCCGCGCCGGTCCGCGATGACGCCGAGCACGATCGCGCCCACCGGACGGATCACGAAGGAACTGCCGAAGGTGAGCAGACTGAGCAGCAACGCGGACTGCCCGTCGCCGGTCGGAAAGAACAGCTTCGACACCGTGATCGCGAACATCGCGTACACGAGCAGGTCGAACCATTCGAAGAAGGTGCCGAAGTTCGCGGCGATGACGTCCCGCACGCGGTTTGGAGCGGGTTGGTCCACGACGGGAGTGTCCAGGGTGCTGGCCTTGTTCAACATATTCATCCTTTGCAGTCTTGAGCAGGCGGAGCGGCCGCCGGATGCCGTGGTGCCAACGTTCAATAGCGATAGTGCTGAAACAGACCTCAACTGCCTTTCAAAAATCACTGCGCCGCGCCCAGCGGCGTGCTGCGCGCGAAGCTCCGGCCATGCCAGAGCAGACAAGCGGGATCGACATCGCGGCGCGACGAAATCCGCTCGATCACGCCGACGAAGATCGAATGCGTGTAGCCGTCGTGGCACTTGTCGAGCCGGCAATCGAGCACGACGGCGGCATCGGCGAGCACAGGCGCGCCGGTTTCGAGCGTCGTCCACTGGCCGGGCTCGAAGCGCGCATCGCCTTTCGCCGCGCGAAAGCGGTCGACGATGTCGCTTTGTTCCACCGACAGCAGGTTCACCGCGAACGTGCCGTGCGCGACGATCGCGTCGTGCGCCGAGGCGTTCTTGTTCACGCATACGACGAGCGAAGGCGGATCCGACGACAGGCTGCACACCGACGTCGCGATCAGCCCGGCGGGCTTGCCGTCGCGCAAGGTGGTGACGGCCGTCACGCCTGCCGCGAACAGCGCCATGGCGTC
Source organism: Caballeronia sp. LZ065 (assembly GCF_031450975.1). Taxonomy (NCBI): domain Bacteria; kingdom Pseudomonadati; phylum Pseudomonadota; class Betaproteobacteria; order Burkholderiales; family Burkholderiaceae; genus Caballeronia; species Caballeronia sp. LZ065. The sequence continues at coordinate 69,582 of NZ_JARUXV010000044.1, read as the reverse complement.
CTGGAAGCTGTGTTCCGTATCGGTTGCGGTCGGCATCATCGCGTGCCTCCGCTGGACCTGAAAACGCTCGGCGCGAGGCCGAGATTCGCGCGCAAGGTCGTGCCTTCATAGCGCGAGCGGAACAGCCCGCGCCGACGCAGCTCGGGCACGAGAAAATCGCTCATGTCGTCCATGCCGGTGGGAAGAATCGGCGGGCAGATGTTGAAGCCGTCGGCGGCGTCGTTGCGGAACCATGCCTCCATTTCGTCGGCGATATCCGCCGCCGTGCCGATCAGCAAACGCACGCCGAACGTCGACGCCACGCGCTGACCGAGTTGCCGGATGGACAGGTTCTCGGCATGCGCGACCTCGACCAGGTTCTGCGCGATGCTGCCGATGTTCTTCGTGTTCATCGTGTCGAGAGCGGGCACCGGACCATCCAGCGGATAGCCCGACAGATCGCCCAGCTGGCCGTACAGCGCGGCCAGTCCGCTCAGCGGATGGATCAGCGCCTGGAGTTCATCGTATTTGTCACGGGCTTCCTCACGCGTGGCGGCAACGAAGGGCGCGATGCCCGGCATGATGAGCAGGTCATCCGGCTGCCGGCCGTGAGCAGCGAGCCGGCCTTTGAGGTCGGCGTAATAGGCCTGTGCGCTGCTGAGATCGTGCGCGTTGCTATAGACCACTTCCGCACAGCGCGCCGCGAGCCTGCGGCCCGCCTCCGACGCGCCCGCTTGCACGATGACCGGCTGTCCCTGCGGCGTGCGCGCTGAGTTCAGCGGGCCGCGCACCTGGAAGTGCTTGCCCTTGTGGTTCGGTGTGTGCAGCTTCGCTTCGTCGTAGAACAGGCCCGACGCCTTGTCGCGCACGAAGGCATCGTCTTCCCAGCTGTTCCACAGCGAGCGCACGACGTCCACGAATTCATCGGCGCGTTCGTAACGGTGCGCGTAGGCGAGGTTCTCGGTGCGGCTGAAGTTCTGCGCCTCTTCATCCGACCACGACGTCACCACGTTCCAGCCCGCGCGCCCGCCGCTGATGTGATCGATCGATGCGTACTTGCGCGCGATGTGGAACGGCTCGTTGTACGTGGTCGATGCCGTCGCCACCAGACCGATGTTGCGCGTCGTGGCCGCGAGCGCCGCCAGCAGCGTCAGCGGTTCGAGTTCCGCGTTGCGCATGTCGCGGGCAAGCGAGCCTTGGGGATTGTCGTTGGCGCGGATGCCGAGGCCATCCGCGAAGAAAATCATGTCGAAGTGAGCGGCTTCCGCCTTGCGCGCCGTGTTCAGGAAATGCTCGAAGCTGAGCGCGCCATCGGCGGGCACCGACGGATGCCGCCACGCGGCCACGTGATAGCCGAGATACCGCATCGAGAGACCGAGTCTGAGCTTGCCGTCCTTCGTCATTCCGACACCTCCATGTGCTGCCGTTCATCTCGCCGCTCCGGTGTGAAGCGGCGTCATGTAAGCATGGTGAGTCGCGAAATCGGGCGACTCAACGCTGTCAAAATTGGTTGGCTATCCGGAAAGCGAATAGGGCGGCGTCAGTGCGGTGCTGCGGGCCTCCGGGACTACTCGTAAATGACGAAAATCTTTCGTACCGTCTCGATGTTGCGCCACACGCCGGTGAAACCGGGCTTGATCAGGAAGCTGTCGCCGGGGCCGTAGCGCACGGGCGAGCCGCCGTCCTCGGTGATTTCCACGACGCCCGACAGGATGTGGCAGAACTCGAACATCTCGCCCCGGATCGAGCGGTTCGCGCCCGGCGTCGATTCCCAGATGCCGGTCTGGATCTTGCCGTCGAAGGCTTCGTCGAGGAGCCACGTCTTATTCTGCGGATTGCCCGATATCAGCCGTTCGGGCAGCGGCGCGCCGGGTTGGGGCGCGAAACCGGGAGCAGTGTCGAGTGAGACGAGGAGGGACATGGGCTTCGTTTTTTAAGGTCGTGTCAGGGAGAGCGAACGCCGCGATCACAGCAATCCGGCGTCGCGCATGCGATACCAGCTCACCACCGCCGCGAGATAGAGCCGCTGCAAGCCGTGGAACGGGATCGGCGAGATACGGGTCAGCGGGAAGGGCAGGGCGCGCGCATCGCGTGTGAGGGTGTAGCGGGCGAGCGCATCGCCCATCGCGGTTTCCAGCGCGACGCCCCGCCCCATGCAGCCGATATTGATGAGCAAGCCCGGCTCGGGTTCATGCACATGCGGCAGGAAATCGCGCGTCACCGAGACATGGCCGCACCAGCGGTGATCGAAGCCAATGCCCGCGAGTTGCGGGAACATCTTCACGACGGCGCGTTCGAGATGCGCCCAGTCGTTGTTCGATGCAGGCTGGCGGAACGGCCCGCGTCCGCCCATCAGCAGACGGCCCGTATGGTCCTTGCGGAAATACAGCAGCAGGTTGCGCGTGTCGGACGAAACCTGTCCGCCCGGCATGACGCTCTCCGCTTGCTGCGCGGTCAGCGGCACGGTGGAGAGTTGGTATGAGTTCGGCGTGATCACCGTGCTCGACAGCTTCGAGGACAGTTCGCGCGTGTAGGCATTGGTGCATACGATGACCGTTTTGGCCGTCACATGCGGACCGAGGGCCGTGTTCACCTTCCACGCATTGCCTTCCCGCTGCCAGCCCGTCACGGGCGTCCGGCCGAAGATGCGCGCGCCCGACGCAATCGCCACGCGGGCAAGTTCTCGCGCATACGTCAACGGTTGCAGGCCGCCCGCGCGCGGGTCGAGCCAGCCGCCCTTGTACGCATGCGTGCCAAGCAGGTTGCGCACTTGCGTGGCATCCAGCAGTTGCGCGCCTTTCAAACCGCGCCGCTCCCATTGGCGCATGCGCGACTCGACCGTGTGCAGCGCGGCGTCGTTGTGCGCGCCTTGCACCCAGCCGTGGCGCACGTGCGGCACCGCGAGCTTTTCGGTGTCGATCATCCTGAAGACGTGCTCGGTCGTGGAACCGGCGAACGCCGCCACCGCGCGGCCCGCTTCAGGGCCGAAGCGCGCTTCCAGTTCGTCCGGATCGTACTTGAGGCCCGGAATGATCTGCCCGCCGTTGCGGCCCGAGCCGCCCCAGCCCGGTTCGCGCGCTTCCAGCACGACGACGTTCACGCCGTGTTTCGCGAGATGGCAGGCCGTCGACAAACCGGCATAGCCCGCGCCGACGATCACGACATCCGCCGTGCAGCTTTCGCCGAGCGCGGGCGTGGAGACAGCGGGAAGGGCTGTGTGAGCCCACAGCGAAGGGGCCAGCGGAAAGAGTTCGCCGGGCGCTGTGGCGCGGAATTGCGCGGCGGGCGTCAGCGTGGAATCAGACATGCTCGATGACTCGCTTCAAAAAGTCCTGTGTTCGCGGATGCTGCGGATTGCCCAGCACTTCCCTGGCCGCGCCCTGTTCGACGATCCTGCCGCCGTCCAGAAACAGCACGCGGTCCGCGACATCGCGCGCGAAGCCCATTTCATGCGTGACGACGATCATGGTCATCTGCTCGTCGGCGAGGTTGCGCATCACCGCGAGGACTTCGCCGACCAGTTCGGGGTCGAGCGCGGAGGTCGGCTCGTCGAAGAGAATGGCCTTCGGCTGCATGGCGAGCGCCCGCGCGATTGCCACGCGCTGCTGCTGGCCGCCCGACAGTTGCGCCGGATACGCGTGTTCCTTGGCGGACAGGCCAACGCGCGCCAGCAGGCTGCGGCCGCGTTCCATGGCTTCCTTCTTCGGCTCGCGCTTGACGAAGATGGGCCCTTCGATCACGTTCTCGAGCACCGTCCGGTGCGGAAACAGGTTGAAGCGCTGGAACACCATCGACACGCTCGCGCGCAGTTCGGCGATCGAGCGATGCGCCGCGTCCACCTTGCGCCCTTCGACCGTGATCGTGCCCGACTGATAATTCTCCAGCCCGTTGATGCAGCGAAGAATGGTGGACTTGCCCGACCCCGAAGGCCCAATGAGGCACACCACTTCACCCTTCGATACCGTGGCCGACACGCCCTTGATGACTTCGAGCGAACCGTAGCTCTTGTGAATGTCGTGCAGTTCGATCATGTGCGTCCGCTCCCGAGTCTCTTTTCAAGCTGGCCCACGAGCAGGAACAGCGGAATGCACATCACCAGATAGAGCGCCGCGACCAGCGTGAAGACCGTCGTGTTCTGGAAGGTGGACGATGCGATCAGCTTGCCTTGCAGCGCAAGCTCGGCCACCGTGATGGTCGATGCCTGCGAGCTGTCCTTGAGCATCATGATCATGGTGTTGCCGTAGGGCGGCAGCGCGATCCTGAAGGCCTGCGGCAGGATCACGCGGCGCATGGTCATCGCGCCGCGCATGCCGATGGAATGCGCCGCCTCGATTTGCCCCTTGTCGATCGCCTGGATACCGGCGCGGAAGTTCTCCGCCTGGTACGCCGAATACGCGACGCCCAGACCGATGATCGCCGCCTGCAACGCCGTGATCGAGATGCCGAAGTCCGGCAGCACGAAATAGATCACGAAGAGCTGCACGATGATCGGCACGCCGCGAATGAAATTGATGAAGCCGCGCGCAATCAGGTCGAGCGAACGCACGCCCGAGACCCGCATCAGCGCCCATACCATGCCGAGCACGGTGGAGAGCAGCAGCGAGCCAATCGTGACGATGATCGTCAGCTTGACGCCGCGTAGAAGGATCGGCAGGTATTCGGCCGAGTGCTGGAAAAAGTCTTGCATGAATCAGATTCTCCTGGCCGTTGCCGGCCAGAGCAGGGTTGCTCGAACATGGTCGGCGCGCCGGAGCCGGACAGGCCCCGGCCAGATGGAGATCACAGGCCCCACTTCTTCACGATGGCGTCGATCCGGCCATCGGCCTTGACCTTGGCAATGGCGGCGTTGAGCTTCGCGATGCGCTCGGGATGCCCCTTTTGCACTGCAATGCCGATCTGCCCCGGCATCACGGGCTTGTAACTGGTCACGAGACGCGTGTTGTTGAAGCCGCCGTGCGAGACCTGATAGGCGAGGATCGGATAGTCGGCGACGGCGGCATCGACGCGGCCCGTATTGGTGTCGCGCAGCAGATCCTGGAGCGTTTCATAGACCTTCACTTCGGCGAACAGGCCGGAGTCCTGCATCGCCTTCAGGAACGGCGTGCCAATCTGCGCGCCCACCACCTTGCCCTTCAGGTCCGCGAAGCTCACGTAGTTCTTCGTGTCCGACTTCGGCACGATCAGACCTTCGCCGTACTGGTAGACGGGGTCGGTGAAATCGACCACTTTCTGGCGGTCCGGCGTGATGAACATCGCGGCGGCCACTGCATCGATCTTGCCGGTCGTGAGCGACGGAATCAGCGCCGACCACGCCAGCGGCACGGTGGTGACGGTATCGCCCGCTTCCTTGCCGACCAGGCTCATGATGTCGACCATGACGCCGGTGATGGTGTCGTTTTTCGTGTCGAGGAACGTGAACGGGACGCCCGTGGGGGTGGAGCCCACTTTCAGCGTCTCGGCGCCTGCCGTGCCGCTCAACGTGACCCCCGCTACCATCGCGATACCCGCGAAAAATCCAAGCCAGTTCCTCATTGCGAAGCTCCCCTTTGAAGTGATCGTTTTACCGTGATGTCGCGTGTCGCGTCGAAGATTTCACGCTGCTTTCGGTATACATTAACCACATCAAAAAAGCGTAACAAGCCTAGATTGCAGGTTTTTTGTGGGTATTTTCCCGTTCTAACGGATTTTCGGTATGCTGAACCGATGGGTAACGCCGGCTGGCGACCCGAGCGACAGAGAGGAAGAAGATGTCGGACGACGACGTGATTGCCGAAGGCGCGGCCAACGGGCCCTTGCGCGGCAGCGTGTACGGCAGCATCAAGGCCGGGATCCTGGAGATGCGCCTGCTGGCAGGCGCGCCGCTCCAGGAAGTAGAACTGGCGTCGCACTACGGCGTGAGCCGCACGCCGGTGCGCGAGGCGTTGCGGCAGTTGCTCGACGAAGGGTTCGTCGAACGCAAGGGGCGTTTCTATCAGGTGAAGGAGCTGACGCCCGGCGACGTGCGCGACCTGTACGAAGTGCGCGAGAGTCTGGAAACCACGGCGGTGCGGCTATGCGTCGAGCGCGCCGACGATTCGATCCTCGACCGGCTGCGGGAAACCATCGCCGGGCAGGTGGACGCGCTGGCGGCGAATGACCGGCAACGCTTCTCGGTATACGACTCGGCCTTCCACCTGACGCTCGCGGAAGGCGCGGGCAACGGGTTGCTGTTGCAGCAGTTGACGGCCATCCACGAAAAGATCCGCCTGACGCGCGGCCGCGAATACGACGTGCCCAACTGGCTCAAGTATTCGATCGACGAACACTCGCGCGTGCTGAGCGCGCTGGAACGTCGCGATGCCACCATCGGCATCGCGGAGATGACGTATCACATTCGCAGCGTGGTCGATCTGCACTTCGGGACGCGTCGGCGCAAGGATTGAACGTCACTGCCGCGCGTTGCGCGGCAGTGAATCCCTACCTCAACGCGCCTCCGCCGGAACACGCGCCGCATGCGGACGCGAGCGCACGATCGCCGCGACCAGCAGCGCGCCCAGCACGAGCCCGCCCGCCACGACGAACAACGCTGTATCGGTGCGTCCGGTGATGTCCTTCAGATACCCGATCATGTACGGCGAGACGAAGCCCGCGAGATTGCCGAGCGAGTTGATCATCGCGATGCCCGCCGCCGCCGTGACGCCGGTCAGGAACGCGGTCGGCAGGCTCCAGAACAGCGCCGGAATCGACAGCACGCCCATGTTCGCGATACACAGCGCAATCAGGCCGAGGACCGGCTGCGTCTGCCACAGCACGCACAGCGAGAAACCGACTGCCGCCATCGCGAATGCCACGATCAGATGCCACTTGCGTTCGTTATGCCGGTCGGCGCTATACCCGAAGGCCAGCATGCTGACGATGGCGCACACACCCGGAATCGCCGTCATCACGCCGATGGTGAACGCATCCTTCACGCCCATTTTCTGCACCAGCGTCGGCATCCAGAAGCTGATTGCGTAGAGCCCCATGTTGTAGACGAAGTAGATCACGACCAGTGCCCAGATGCGCCCGTTGCCGAGCAGCGCGGCGAAACCGTGGCCGAGCTTGTCGCGATTCTCCGCGGCGAGCAGGCCGGTCAAGTGCGTTTTCTCCGGCTCCGACAGCCACTTCACGCGGGCAATGTCCTCGCTCATGCGGAAGAAGATATAGATGCCGAGCAGCACGGTGGGCACGCCTTCGACGAGGATCAGCCATTGCCAGCCGCGCAGGCCGCCGAGTCCCGACATGAAGCCGAGAATCGAGCCCGACACCAGCCCGCCGATCACCCCCGACGAAGCCAGCGCAATGTAGAACACGCCCCAGGCGCGGCCGCGTCGCACGGACGGATACCACTGGCTCATGTAGTAGATCGCGCCCGGAATGAAGCCCGCTTCGGCGAGCCCGAGCAGGAAACGCATGATGTAGAACTGCGTGGGCGTGCGCACGAAAATCGACGCGCACGAGATCAAGCCCCACGTCACCATGATGCGCGAGATCCAGCGCCGCGCGCCCACCTTGTGGAGGATCACGTTGCTCGGCACTTCAAGCAAAAAATAGCCGACGAAGAAGATGCCCGCGCCGAAGCCATAGACGGCGTCGCTGAAGCTCAGGTCGCTCGCCATTTGCAGCTTGGCGAAGCCCACGTTCACGCGGTTCAGATAAGAAAAGAAAAAGCCGAGCATTAAAACCGGAAGAATCCGTATCGATATTTTCCGGAACAGCGCGTTTTCGTCGATGGTCTGCATTGCTTGTCTCGTAATGGTTTTTTTGGGCCGAGCCCGGGTCAGTCGATTCGATAAAAGCGTTTCGCCGTGCCGGCGAAGAGCTGGCGCAGTTGCGTTTCGTCGGCCTGCGGAACGGCCGCGAGCACATCGGCGACGATCTCCGTCATGCTCGCCGACAGATTGCCCACCGGCAGATTGCTCGCGAACATCGAGCGGTCATAGCCGAACAGTTCCACGGCTTCGCGGATCACGCGGCGGTTGCTCGCGCTGTCCCACGTACCGTTCGGCAGGCCGAGTTCCGATACTTTCAGGAACACGTTGGGGCAGGCCGCGAGCGCTTCCATCCCCGTGCGCCAGATCGCGATGCCTTCCTCCGAGCGGTCGAGCGGCAGGCCCAGATGATTCGTGACGATCGGCGTGTCGGGAAACGCCCGCGCCACCGCCGCCGCTTCCTCCAGATGCCAGTACGGCACGCGCAAGTCCCACGAGAAGCCGTATTTGCCGAGCAGGGCGAGGCCGCGCAGCCAGGCGTCGTCCTGCATCGTGCCGGGGCGTCCCTGCACCGAGTCGCCCGGGCCCGCCGAGATTTCCGGCTTCGAGCGCACGCCGCGCATCAGCGGGCTTTTCGCATGGCCCGCGAGAATCGCTTCGCAATCTGGCTGCACGAAGAACACATGGCCGACGATCGCGCTCGGCAGCCCGGTTTTGGCGTTCAGTTGCGTGAGCCATTCGGTTTCGCGCACCTGTTCCTTGCGCGAGCGTTCCGCTTCCACGTGCACCGTGCCGATCACATCGAAGCCCGCCGTCGCGCGGCGATATTGCTCGGGCAGGAAGTCGCTGCACATCTGGCGGTAATCGCCGAGGAAAAAGGTGTCGTCGTATTCGTCGGTGAGCCACGGAAACGTGCCGTCCGACAGATCCCAGAAATGATGATGGGCATCGAGGATCGGCAGTGTGAAGCCGAGCGCGTTGTCGGTCCGGGTGGTCATGCGGAAGTCCTTTGAGTGGTCAGGAAGCCAGTCCGAGCGGGCGATACACACGCTCGGCCGTGTCATGGAAAAACGCCCGCTGCTGCGCCTGCGGCCACGCGCGCACGAGTTGCTTGAAACCGTTCAGCAGGCCGTCGAGCGAGATGAACATGCCGTCGACCGGAAAGTTACTGCCGAACATCAGCCGCTCCGCGCCGAACAGCGCGTGCAGCGTATCGGTGACCGGCTGGTTCGCCGCCACGCTCCACGGCTGGCCGCGTTCGCACAATCCCGACACCTTCACGGCGACATTCGGCAGCGCGGCGAGCGCGGCCATCGCTTGGCCCCAGCCGCGCAGCGTGTCCGGCGAGCGGTCGCCCGGCACGCCCGAGTGATTCACGATCAGCAATGTTTCGGGAAAGTCGCGGGCGAGGCGGGCGGCCTCGTGCATCTGGGTCCACGGCGCCTGCAATTCAAAATGCAATCCGTGTTGCGCGAGTTGCGCATAGCCGCGCAGCCAGCGCGCGTCGGACATCAGCGTGCGGCCCGCGTCATCCGGCGCGCCGGGCTTGTGGCGCACGCTGCGCACGCGTTCGAACGCAGCCTGCGCGGCGAGCAAGGTGCCGGTGTCGTCGCGATCGAGCCAGGCTTGCGCGGCGATCGCATTGGGCCGTCCGCTCGACGCCGCCAGTTGCGACACATAGCGCGTCTCGCCGAGCGGATCAGCCGGATCCCATTCCGCTTCGACATACACGCTGCCGACCACGTCGTGACCGGCGGCATCGCGCAGATAGTCCGCCGGCAGGTAGGTGCGCTTGATCGCGGAATAGTCGCCGTAGCGGTGCGGCACCAGCGTGTCGCCCGCGAGCCACGGATAGTGATTCGCTTCGAGATTCCAGAAGTGCTGATGGGCGTCGATGACCGGGCCGTCGTAGCGCGTCGTCATGCGCGCTCTCCGGCTTTGCCGCCGCCGAAGTCGATCAGCAGCGAGCCGACCAGATACGCGAACGCCGCGGCGGCGAAGAACAGGATGACGGCGTTGAAGCCGCCGGTGGCATCGACGAGCACGCCGACGACGATCGGCACCACGATGGCGCCACCCGTGCCCGCGAAGTTCATCACGCCGCCGACGAGGCCGACCTGTTCGCGCGGCGCGAGCATCGCGGGAATCAGCCAGTAGAGGCCGCCCCACAGATGGAAGAACACGCCGAGCGACAGCAGCGCGACCGCATAGCGAATGTCCGACACGAAGGGCAGCGCGAGCAGGCAGACCAGCGACATGCCGCCCGACAGACCGAACAGAATCCGGAACGCCACCTTGCGCGAGAAGCGCTTTTGCAGCCAGTCGGCGGTCACGCCCGACAGCACTTCGCCGATGGCGCCCGCCAGAAAGATCAGGAAGGTAGCGAAGCCCATGCTGCGGATGTCGAGACCGCGTCCGGCGGAGAGATAGTTCGGTCCCCACGTCACGAGCCCGAAGAACACCATGGCCCAGCCGATGCGGCCGACCACCATCGCCGCGATCGTGGCGCGCGAGAGCGGCGCTTTCTGCGCGCGAGGCGCTTCCCCGGCGGCGAGCTTTTGCGCGCGGATATAGGCGGCTTCGCTTTCGTCGATACCGGGATGCTGTTCGGGCGTTTCGCGCAGCAGGCGATACACCACCAGACCGAACACGATGGTCAGCCCGCCGACGATCAGGAACGCCGTGCGCCACGAGCCCGTGAACGCGAGCAGCGCGCTGATGGCGAGCCCGCCGATGGCCGAGCCGAGCGGTGCGCCGCTGTCGATCAGCGTGACGCCGCGCGCGCGTTCGGCAGGCGGCAGCCACGCGGCCGTGAGCTTGGTCGCGGCCGGCATGTACGGCGCTTCGAACACGCCGAGGCCGATGCGCGACAGGAGCAACGTCACGCCATTCACCGCGAAGGCCGCGAGACACTGAAAGCCGCCCCACAACACCGCCGCAATGCCGATCATGCGACGCCCGCCGAAGCGGTCGGCGGCCCAGCCGGCGGGAATCTGGAACGTGCTGTAGGTCCAGAAGAATGCCGAGAGAATCAGCCCCTGCATGGTCGCGGCGAGATGGAACTCGTGCACGATGGTCGGCATCGCGATGGACAACGACATCCGGTCGACGCAGTTGATCGTGTACAGCACGAACAGCAGCAGCACCATGCGCCAGCGCGTGGTGGACGCGAGCGAGCGGATCGATCCGGACGATGCCGCAACGGGACTTTCGGTTTGCATGTCTCTTCTCTCTATTTCTGATTCGAGTGCGTCAACGCTCAGTGCGCCGGGTTGCGCTGCCATGCCGCGTACAGCGCGGAGCCTTCGAGATCCAGCGCGGCGAGCGGCACCCGTTCGCCCTTCGCGACATCGGCGAGCAGGCGCTTGTTGGCCGCCAGATAGAACGGCGCGGCGCCGCCGGCCTTGGCCGTATCGACGAGCAGGGGCGTCGCGCCCTCGATGGTGTGGTGATGGCCGCCCATCGTCAGCGTCTCGCCCGCCTTGAAGTCACGCTCCACGCGCGCCACCATGCGCGCGTGCGGCCGTTGCGCGGCGCTGCCCGTCGGCTGGTTGAGCAACACGGCGGAGAACAGGCTCATCGGGGTTTCGAGACCCATCAGGTGATAGGGCAGGTAGATGCATGCGTAGCGTCCGTTCTTGCCGACCACATGGCCCTTCTGCTTCAGCAATTGCCAGGTCTCGTCATCCTTGCAGCGCACGATGACGAATACGCCGCCGCCAAAGCTGACGTCGTCCGGACGGCGCAGGCAGTTGAAGACATCGACCACGCCGGTGCGCTCCAGAATGCCGCCGTCTTCCTTCGGCACGAAGATGTCCGCCAGTTCGCTGATGCGCGCGAGCGGGTAGTTCAGCGCGTCGGCGGCGGGCAGCAGGCCGGTGGAATTCGCGACCACGTTCAGTTCGCAATAGTCGGGCGTCGCGCTTTGCGGCAGCATCGAAAGCGCCTGGCTGCGAGTCGCGAGCGTCGCGGGGATGTCGTCGCCGAGCGCCCAGCACGCATCCAGCGACACCGCGTGGCGCTGCTCCAGATAGTCGATGCTGTGCGCGGCCGGATCGTAGATGTAGTCGTATTCGCTCGACTTGCCCGCCGCCACGACTTCGAAGCCGAGGACCCGCGCCCACGTGACGAGGCCAATCAGGTTGCTCGGCTGGTCGCCGTCGGGCGTCGTGTAGACGACCTTGTTCTCCAGCGCCAGCTGGTTCAGATACGGTCCGACGACCGAGTCGGTTTCCTTGGTCGCCATCGCGACGTGCACGCCGCGCCGCAGCGCGTTCTCCGCAATCCGCACGCTCGCTTCGGGCTGGCCGGTCGCCTCGACGAGGATGTCGAGCTCCACGCCGTCGAGCAGCCGGTAATCGGCGACCAGCGCCATGCGGCTGTCCGCGCGCGCGGTGCGGACATCGGCGGCATCGTTGCAGACGGCGACCGCGCTGGCGTCGAAACCGAGCGAGGCGAGGGTGGCGAGCGTGCCGTCCACGTCCAGGTCGCACAGCGCGGCGATCTCGATGCCCGGCAACGCGCGGCATTGCACCAGCAGCGAGCGGCCGAAGCCGCCCTTCGGCCCGACGAGCGCCATGCGGATCGTGCGGCTGCCGAGCGACTGGAAGAGATGTTCGTAATTCATGTGTGTTCGTCCTTGTCCTTGGGCGAGCGGGAGTGTGCTGTGCCGCACATTCCGGCGGATGACGGCCTGAAGCGGCGGTCGTTTTCAGGTTGAGCGGTCTGCCTGATGATCTGGCGCGGTATACCAATGATCGGGCTGGGCGGCCTGTTGAAGACGTTCTGTAGCGGTACCCGTCAATCGGGTGTAAAGCCTTATTGGATAAGGCTTTCACAGGTCTCCGGGCGTGGCTTCCTGCCGGTTTCATCGTTATTCGCGACGGCGCTTCATCTGCTTTCATGTGATGAAATTGCCGTTTTGGTATACCAAAATTTATCCGGAGGTCATCATCCGGTCAAGTGCGGGATAACACCATGGAGAGCAAAAGGCTTGCGCGGCTGTCTTCGCCGTACGCGCGCTGGTAAAGTGGCATACCAACAGAGCCGACGATGCGTTTCGGCCAAGAAGGATCGCCCCATGACGGATTCCGAAGACGACATCGAAGCTTCAGGGAACGGCGAAGCGCCCGACGAACTGCTGTCGATGCAGATCGCGCAGCGTTTGCGCACGCTCATTGCCACTGACGAACTCAAGCCCGGCGAGCGCCTGCGCGAGCGCACGCTGGCCGAGCGGCTCGACGTATCGCGCACGCCTCTGCGCGAGGCTTTGAAGGAGCTGGCAAGCGATGGCTTAGTGGTCGTGCTGCCGAAGCGCGGCGCGGTGGTGGCAGACCTGGGGGCGGCGGAAATCGCCGAGAAGCTGGACGTGCTGGGGGTGATCGAGGCGTTCGGTGGCGAGGCGGCCTGCCGGATGGCGACCGGCGAGGAGATTGCCGAAATCCGCGCGCTGCATCATGAAATGCATGCGGCATACGAGCGGCGCGACCGGATGAACTACTTCCGGCTCAATCAGGCGATCCATACGAGCATCATCGCGGCCGCAAAGAACGCGACGCTCAGGGAGGTGCACGAGCGCCTGAACCGGCAGTTGTACCGCTACCGGTTTCAGGGCAGCGTGACGTCGGAGACGTGGCATACCGCCATCGACGAACACGAGGTCATCATTCGCCTGCTGAGCGCCCGCGATGGCGCGAAGCTCGGCGAATTCCTGCGCCGGCATGTGCACAGCACGTGGGAGCAACTGTCGCCGCATGATACGGAACCGGCCCCCGCCGCGGAACACGAGGCGCAATGACCGGCTCTTTCGTGCTTTCGTGCGTCAGATCACTTCGTTCAGCGCCTTCTCGAAGCGGGCCACGGCGCCCGTCACATCATGCAGTTTGTCGAGGCCGAACAGGCCGATGCGGAAGGTCTTGAAATCCGCCGGCTCGTCGCACTGGAGCGGCACGCCGGCCGCGATCTGCACGCCCGCGTCGGCGAACTTCTTGCCGGAACGGATGCCGTCGTCGTCCGTGTAGCAGACCACGACGCCCGGCGCTTCAAACCCCTTCGCCGCCACGCTCCTGAAGCCCTTGTCGGCCAGCACGGCCCGAATGCGCCGGCCCAGTTCCAGTTGCTCGGCCTTCACCTGGTCGAAGCCATAGGCCTCGGTTTCCTTGATGACGTCGCGCAGGATCGCGAGGCTGTCGGTGGGCATCGTCGCGTGATACGCGAAGCCGTTGTTCTCGTAGGCTTCCATGATCTGCAGCCACTTGCGCAGGTCGCAGGCGAAACTGCTGCTGGTCGTCCCGTCGATGCGCTCCCGAGCCAGCGCGCTCAGCATGACCAGTCCGCAGCATGGCGACGCGCTCCAGCCTTTCTGCGGCGCGCTGATGAGCACGTCGACGCCGCTTGACTGCATATCCACCCAGACCGTGCCCGAGGCGATGCAGTCCAGCACGAACATGCCGCCCACTTCGTGCACTGCGTCCGCCACGGCGCGCAGATAGTTATCGGGCAAGATGATCCCGGCGGCGGTTTCGACATGCGGCGCGAAGACCAGATCCGGCTTGTGTTCGCGGATCGCCGCGACGACTTCGTCAATGGGCGCCGGTGCATAGGCGGCCTGCTGTCCCGCTTCGACCGGACGCGCTTTCAGCACCACGGATTCGGACGGAATGCCGCCCATGTCGAAGATTTGCGTCCAGCGGAAGCTGAACCAGCCGTTGCGGATCACGAGACACTTCTTGTTCGTGGCGAACTGCCGTGCCACGGCTTCCATGCCGAACGTGCCGCTGCCGGGAACGATGGCGACGGCATGCGCGTTATAGACTTTTTTCAGTCCGGCGGAGAGATCGCGCATGACGCCCTGGAACAGCTGCGACATGTGGTTGATCGACCGGTCGGTGTAGACGACCGAATATTCGAGGAGCCCCTCGCGGTCGACATCAGGGAGTAACGCTGGCACGCTCGCCTCCTGCACTTGGGAAAAAGGGGTGAAGACCGATTCTAACGAAAGCCGCCCGATGACGCGTCGCGCGGTCCGTGCCGTTCAACGCCGCCCGCTCGACTTCGACAGCGCCTCGCGAAAGGTTTCGACGAGCCGGTTGTCCTCGCCCGCGCGCGTGAGCATGACGAGCTTGGTCCGCAGATCGAGATCGGCGACGGGAATGAAGCGCACGTCGCGCCGGTTGTTCTTCGAGGTCGAGCGGCCGACGAGCGTCGCACCCAGCCCCGCGCCCACCAGCGCGAGCGCCGTATGAATCTCGATGGCCTCGTGCGCCACACGCGGAGCGCCGCCCGCGCGCTTGAGCGCGGTCAGCAACTGCTGGCCGAACGGACTGCGCGCATCCTTGGGGTAGTGAATGAACGGCAGCCGCGACAGTTCCGCCGCCGTCACCGAGCGCTGTTTCGCCAGCGGATCGCCGGCCGGCACCGCTGCGACGAACGGTTCGTCGAGCACGACGGCGCGGTCGAGATCCAGACTCGGTTCGAGCGGCCCGATGAAGCGCGAAATGCCGACATCAATCCGCCCCTGACGCAAGCGCTCGGGCTGATACTCGGACAGCGCCTCGACCAGATCGAGATGCACGTCGGGACAGCGTTGACGAAAGCGCCGCACCGCGGCCGGCAGCACCGAATAGGACACCGAGCGCACGAAGCCGATACCCAGCCAGCCGCGCTGCCCCGATGCAATGCCGCGCGCTTCGTCGTCGAGCCTGCCGGCGTGGGACAGCAATTCCTTCGCACGCGGATAGAAATATTTGCCCAGCGACGTGAGCTCCATCGGGCGGCGCGAGCGGTCGAACAGTTCGCCGCCGAGATGCGCTTCCAGTTGTGCGAGTTGCATGCTGATGGCCGTCGGCGCAACGTGCAGCGCGTCCGCCGCGCTCGTCGCGCTGCCTGCTTCGACCACTGCGCAGAAGTATCGGACCTGTCGTAGATTCATTTTTTTTGAGCTTAGGCTCAGAAATCGATGTTTGATAGCGAAGAAACTTTATCTAAAACTGTCGCTACCATCAAACTTTCAGACTTCCAAATCGAGAGACATGAGCAGTCACCAGACATCCGCCGATCTCATCGCGGCGCTGCGCGCACTCGGCAGCGCCACCGTCTACGAAGCCCAGGGCGCGCACGGCGCGCTCGACAGCGGCATCAA
Source organism: Caballeronia sp. LZ065 (assembly GCF_031450975.1). Lineage (NCBI taxonomy): Bacteria > Pseudomonadati > Pseudomonadota > Betaproteobacteria > Burkholderiales > Burkholderiaceae > Caballeronia > Caballeronia sp. LZ065. The sequence goes on along the minus strand of NZ_JARUXV010000044.1, from coordinate 53,733 downwards.
GCCCATTCATCCGTCGATGTGCATGGCCGGCCCGGCCGTGACCGTCGATACCCGTCCCGGCGACAACCTGATGCTGCACTACGCGATGCTGAAGGTGAAGCCCGGCGATGTGCTCGTGGTCGACGCCAAGGGTTTTCTCGAGGCCGGTCCGTGGGGCGACGTGTTCACCGCACTCGCGCTGCAAAAGGGACTCGCGGGGCTCGTGATCCACGGCGCGGTGCGCGACGCGCGCACCATCATCGACATGGGGTTTCCGGTGTTCAGCCGTGGTTTGAGCATCAAGGGCACGGGCAAGAACCAGCCGGGCCGCGTGAACGTGCCGGTGTGCATCGGCGATGTAGCCATTCAGCCCGGCGATATCGTCGTGGGCGACATCGATGGCGTAGTCGTCGTGCCGAAGCACGACGTCGAACGCGTGGTGCAGGTCAGCCGCGCGCGCGAACAGAAGGAGAGCGTGTTCCGGCAACGGATCCGCGAAGGCGCGAGCACCGTCGAACTGCTGGGATTGCAGGGCACACTGGAGCGGTTCGGCCTGAATTGACCGCGTCCGTTTGTGAATCAACCCGATAAGAACCGCATAAAAGCCGCCAATATGGAGCGAGACAACATGAAAGAATCAACCGGAATGCCCGTGATGGACACCGTGGCCGCCACGGCGCGTCCGACGCGTTATCGCTGGGTCGTCGCCACGCTTTTCTTCCTGATCTACACGGTCGCCGCTGCCGATCGCGCGAACCTCGGCATCGCGTTGCCGTTCCTGCGGCGCGAATTCGCGATGAGCAACGCGGAAGCCGGTGCGCTCGTCAGCGTGTTCCTCATCGCGTATGCCTGTGCGCAGCTGCCCTCGGCGTGGATCGTGTCGCGTTTCGGCGTGCGCCGCACGCTGCCCATCTCGATGATCCTCACGTCAGTGGCCACCGCGCTCACCGGCGTGGTGGGCTCGCTGTTCGCGCTCAAGATGTGCCGTCTCGCGCTTGGTTTCGCGGAAGGCCCGTTGCCGCTGGGCATTGCCGCGACGATCAACCGCTGGTTCCCGGCGAAGGAGAAGGGCACGGCATCCGGCCTGTTTCTTTCGGCGGTGAAGTTCGGCCCGGTGATCACGCCAATCATCGGCGCAGCGGTCATCTCGCTGTGGGGCTGGCAGGCCATCTTCATCGTGTTCGCGGTGCCGGGCGTGCTGTTCTCGGCGGTGTGGTGGCTGATGGTGGCCGACCGTCCGTCCGATAGCCGCGCGGTCAATCAGGCCGAGCGCGACCTGATCGATACGGCCAAACCCGGCACGCCTTCCGCGACGCAGATCGAGCGCACGCGCGCGATGCCCTTGCTCGACCGCCTGACGCGCGTGCGCAGCGAGAAGCCGCTGGAGACGAGCCGCGCCGTGGCGACCTCGTGGAACATCTACGGCTGCGCATTGGGTTACTGCTGCCAGCTCGGCATTTCGAGCGTGCTGCTCGCGTGGATCCCCACCTATCTGCTCAACGTGAAGCACTTCAGCGTCGCGGGGATGGGTTTTGTCGCCGCCGCGCCGTGGGTGGGCGCCGTGTTCGGCAACATCGCGGGCGGGCTGCTCTCGGACCGCGCGCTCGGCAAGCGGCGCAAGCCCGGCATGATGTTCTCCGCCATCGCGACCGCCGTCATGATGGTCGCGCTCATCAAGTCCCCGGCCTCGCCCGTCGTGTACGGCTTCCTGATCTTCATGACCGGCGTCACGCTGAGCATCGGCTTTTCCGCCTACATGGTGTATCCGACCTCGTTCGTATCGAGGGAGAAGTTCCCGCTGGCGAACGCCATCGTCAACATGGGCGGACAACTCGGCGGCGCGGCCACGCCGTTCATCGCCGGTCTGCTGCTCGATCACTTCGGCTGGAATTACGTGTTCGGCTTCATGTCGGCCATTTCCGCGCTCACTTTCATCATCCTGTTGACGATCTCGGAACCGCTCGACGTCGAGCCCGTGCGTCAATATCGATAAAAGGCGTCACCAATTGATTGGACTGACTGTCATGCCGCGCCTAACATGTGCCGGACATCGCAAATCAGCATCGAGTTGAACCGCTCACGGCATGCAAGCGCACACACCACCCCGAAGACTCAAACCCATCCTCAGCCTCGATGACTTCGAGCCGGCCGCCCGGCGCTTCCTGCCGCGTCCGGTGTTCGGCTATATCGCCGGAGCGGCGGAAACGAACGCGTCGCTCGCACAGAACCGCCTGAGCTTCCAGGACTATGACTTCGTGCCGAACGTGCTCGTCGATGTGTCGAAGCGGTCATCGCATGTCGATCTCTTTGGCGTCCGGTATGCATCGCCTTTCGGCATTGCGCCGTTCGGCCTGGCCGCGCTGTCCGCGTATCGGGGCGATATCGTGCTCGCGCGCGCGGCGCAGCAGGCCAACGTGCCGATGATCATGAGCGGTTCGTCGCTGATCCGTCTGGAGGACGTCGCCGGCGTGGCGCAAGGAAGCTGGTTCCAGGCCTATCTGCCGGGACAGACCGTGCAGATCACACAACTGATCGACCGCGTGCGCGCGGCGGGCTTCGGGACGCTCGTCATCACGGTGGATACGCCGGTTGCGGCCAATCGCGAGAACAACATCCGCACGGGCTTTTCAACACCCCTGCGGCCCACGTTACGTCTCGCGTGGGACGGCGTGACGCATCCGGCATGGCTGATGGGCACCTTCCTGAAGACCGTGCTGAAGCACGGCATGCCGCACTTCGAGAACAACTACGCCACACGCGGCGCACCCATTCTTTCGCCGAGCGTGTTGCGGGACTTCTCCGATCGCGGACATTTCACCTGGGATCACCTCGCGATGATCCGGCAGATGTGGAAGGGCCCGCTGGTGGTCAAGGGCATCCTCAACCGGCGCGATGCAGCGAAGGCCTGCCAGACCGGCGCCGACGGCATCATCGTGTCCAATCATGGCGGACGGCAACTCGACGGCAGCGTGGCGCCGCTGCGTGTGTTGCCGGGGATCGTGGAAGCGTGCCGGGACGTGCCGGTGATGATCGACAGCGGCGTGCGGCGTGGCACCGATGTACTGAAGTGCCTGGCGCTCGGCGCGAAGCTGGCCTTCGTGGGGCGGCCCTTCGCGTATGCGTCGGCGATTGCGGGCGAGGCGGGCGTGCGCCATGCCGTCCGTTTGCTCGCCGACGAAGTATCGCGCGACATGGGCATGCTCGGCATCACGTCGCTCGATCAGCTGGATGCCTCGTTCCTGTTGCAAAAGTCGTTCACGCTGCCCGCGTCCGGGCGGCAGCCGTCTGCTTAGGCGACGGCCCGCTGCACGGTTTGCTGGCGGCCGAGATGCATCGTCGCCACGCTCAGGACGACGAGCGCGAACGCCGGCAACTCCCGCCAGCCGAACCGTTCTCCCATCGCCCACCCGATCAGCAGCGCAACCGCTGGCGCGAGACAGGTCGCGACGGACGACGCAACGGCGCCGAAGCGGTCGGGCAGGGAGCAACACGGGAAGAACGACACGCCGGTTACCCGCACGCCGCCGCCGATCACGAGCGCCACGGCCGCGAAAGGATTGTCGAGCAGGTGGCTGATGCCGTCGAAATCCGTCACGGCCGCAAGCACGAGCACGAGCACGGCGATGCCCATCTGCCAGGTCGCCAGTGCGAGCGGCGGCAAGCCCAGGGGTGACAGGAAGACGCGCACGAAGACCTACAAGAAATCGGCTACCGGACGGAGGTCTTCTCGCCCGCGGGTCTCGCCGGCGCTCAGCGAGAATACTTCGAATGACTACTCCGCGCCCGCGCCGGGAGTACCGACGATGCCTGTTCGAGCATGATCGACGACGCTGTCGACGTGTCCGTCGGCAAGTGGCGGACGCCGATGCACGTTCAATTGCACCTGACCTTGGCGCTCGAAGCCGGCCACCCGATCGGCGAACGCGGGATTTCGGTCGCTAGCGCCGGGTTGGCTCCATCGCGCCATACGGGCTAGATGGAGCCAATACGGACGCGAAATGTCTATCGCATGAAAGAGCGGGCGGAGTCGTCCGCTGGCAAGGCGCGCGAGTTCAAGGTGCTGTTCAATGGAAAATCCGACAGGCTCGCGAGCTTTGCGAGCTTTGGCTCGCGCTCATTCCTGCACGATCTCTGTCTTCAATATGTTTTGCAAGGGTGACTAGAGGTCAGAGCGTGGTTGCAAAGCAAAACGCGGCTCAGGCAGCGGCACAGCAGGCGGCGCAACCGTAGTCGGCAAAGTTGAAGTCCAATTGGGATTTGTTCGAGGTGTGAATATCTGGAGGCTGTCGGGCGTGGCAACCATGCTTCCTTCGTTGAAGGCGGTGTCCAGATAGTTACGCATTCCATTCGCAACGCTCGATTGGTCTTGATACATGAAAACGCCGTTGTTCGGATCATATACCATATAGTTGTCATCGCTGAATCGTTGAATCAAGAGTGTGTGACCATTTGTTTGATGATCCAAATTGTCTCCGCTTCCTATTCCAATTCTCAAAACGCCCATGCCATCTGCCGGTATGCCGGGCAGGTCACTTATAAAATCGTTGATACGACCGTCCCGATTTATATCCGTGCGTCCAAGGTATGTAGAGGTACTATATCTTCCATAATTATCCAGCCCTAATAAATTTGGGTGGTTCTGGAAATTGTCTATTCTATCGTACATATCTCGTGCATGATTATGGCGTATGTCGGCACGCATACCTTGTACTGCGGTAAAAATATTTGTCGGCACACGATCGTTCAGCGGATCGGTATTGCGATCAACTCGGCGCATGGTTTCGCGAACCAGCCCTTCGCATTGTCCCTGTTCTCCGCGAAGGCGCGCGTTATTCGCTTGCGAAAAAGGAATATGCACGAATGAGTCATATTCAAGCGCCTCTCCTCCACGGCATTCCGGGTAATCTGGGGAAACGCACTTGGTAACCATCGCTCCTCTCTTTTCAATCTCATGAGGGTCGTTTTGAGTTTGCTCTTCAGTACTGGCCGATGGCTTGAGGGCAGTCGTGGAAGTTTCAAGTTTCGGTTGATCGTTGCCCTTATTCGATGAGGATGTCTCCGGCCCGCGCGGCGCATCGGGAGATGCAGCAGGCGAACCTGCCGATCCATTTTCAACTGCCCCTCCTTTTTGAATATCATGAAGGTCTTTTTGAGTTTGCATTTCAGTACTGATCGATGGCTTGGGGGTAGTCGTGGAAGCTTCAATATTCGGTTGATCGGTGCCCGTATTCGATGAGGATGTATCCGGCGCGCGCGGCGCATCGGAAGATGCAGCAGGCGATACAGCAGGCGAACCTGCCGAACCATCGTCATTGGATTTTTCGAAATCGGATGCAGAATAGGTTGAGGATGAATTGCTTGATACGGGAAGAACCATGATCACATTTCTTGGGTAGCGTTTGCAGATCAACGACTCGCGGTACATTTTTTGGGGTGCCGGCTCGCTGTGTGGCGTTGAAAACGAGTTTCAACCGCTCACGGCTCAGGATTACAGAGTGAGATGAGTCAAGGTGGTGGATATGTAGTCAGGGCTGCCATGCCATCGAGCTGCTCGCCGACGAAGTATCGCGCGACATATGGGCATGCCCGGCATCACGTCGCTCGATCAGCTGGATGCCTTGTTCCTGTTGCAGAAGTCGCTCACGCTGCCCATGTCCGGACGGCATCCGTCTGCTCAAGCAGCGGCCCGCTGAACGGTTCGTTGCCGTCCGAGATGCAGGGTTACCACGCTCAGGATGACGAGCACGAACGCCGTCAACTCCAGCCAGCCGAAACGCTCTCCCACCGCCCACCCGATCAGCAGCGCGACCGCTGGCGCGAGATAGGTTGCGGCGGACGAAGCAACGGCGCCGAAGCGGTCAAGGAGGTAGTAGTACAGGAAGAACGACACGCCGGTTCCCAGCACGCCGCCTCCGATCACGAGCGCCACGGCCGCGAAAGGATCGTTGAGCAGGTGGCTGACGCCATGAAAATCCGTCGCGGCCGCGAGCACGAGCGCGCCAATGCCCATCTGCCAGGTTGCCAGCGCGAGCGGCGGCAAGCCCAGGGGTGTCAGGAAAACGCGCACGTAGACGTAGGAGAGCCCGAGCACCATCGAACTGGTCAGGAGCCACAACACGCCCGACAAGTCGATCGTTCCACTCGCGCCTTCCCAGGGCCGTGCGATCAACGTGATGCCGAGGAAGCCCAGCAGCACGCCGAAGGTCATCGTGCTGTTGAGCTTCTCGCTTCTCAGGAAGAGCGCGGAGAAGATGGCGGTGAAGAGCGTGGCCGCATTCGCCAGCATCGCAGCCATGCCGGAGGGCACAAGCGCCGTGCCCCGCGTGATTGCGACATAGTAGAACGCCGTGGCGAGAACGCCCATCACGCAGAAATGATGCAGATGACGCAACTGGCGCCGTTCGATGACCTTCGTGCGCCACGCGACGAACGCCAGCGGCAGAAAGCCGAACAGCACGCGCACGAAGGCGATCTGCATCGGCGTGATGGACGACGCGGCCCACTTCATATAGATGAAGTTGGAGCCCCAGAACAGACCCAGCAAGACAAACGCAATCCGCGCCTTGCTCATGTTGGCTGCTTCTCTGAAGCAGCCGTCATTGCTGGAGCCATTCCTTGAGCTTCTCCGGATGCGCATCGACGAACTTCTTCGCGGCGGCATTCCAGTCGTTCGATGCATTGCCGTCGAGCTCGATCTGCTCGACCTCGGCCAGCGTCAGCTTGTAATGCTTGATGAAGGTAAAGGCGCGCGGAAACTTGGTCGCGAATTGCTTCGAGCCGAAGCCGCGAATCTGTTCGTCGCCGCCCAGCACGCCCTTGGGATCCTTCAGATAACGCATCTTGTACTTTTGCCATAACCAGTGCGGGCTCCATACCGTCGCGACAATCCAGTTCTTCGCCGGATAAGCACGCGAGATGGCCGTGAGCATGCCGGCCTCGCTTGCGCGAATCAGGTTATAGCCCGCGAGATCGTATTCCTTGAGCGCCTTCTCCGACGCCACCATCTCGCCCGCACCCGGTTCGATGCCCTGAATCGTGCTGTTCAGCTTGGTCTTGACTTCCGGCTTGTTCAGATCGGCGATGGAGGCCACTTCGCTCTCGGGTACATAGTCGGGCACCGCCCAGCCGATCCTCGCGCCCGTGTAGATCACGCCGAGATCGTCCATCTCGTCCTTGAAGCGCGCGTAATAGGCCGCGTGCGTCACCGGGAGCCACGCGCCCAGCATCAGGTCGACGTCGCCGCGCGCCACGCCCTGGAACTGAATGCCCAGGTCGGCGACGATCAACGTGACCGGCTGATTCAGTTTCGTTTCGAGCACGTATTTGGCGGTATAGGTGACCGCCTGGGTGTCGGCCCAGTTGGCGAGTGAAATCTTGAGCGGATCGGCGGCGCTGGCGGTCATCGCGAATGCAGCGGTGGACACTGCAATGCCAGCCTGGAGAACGAAACGTACAAGCGTGGACTTCTTCATGTGAGGCTCCCGGTGTTCTTGCCGCGACGAAGAAACTGAATCGATCTGCTGATTGATGGAATACCCTGATTAGTGCTTTGAAAGTGCTTGCCAACGCGATGGGGCTTGAGTATTCGAGTGCATTAATGGACTGTCAACGTGATTTGAAGTTGTGACGCCATTACTTCAGGTTATGCGAAGCGCGCCGGATCACGCATCAAGCTTCGAAGTTTCTGCGCGCATAGAAGCGCTGCATTTCGTGATCTTGCGGGCGGACGCCGGTAAATACTTCGACGAATGCCGGGATGCGCTTCATGCGCGTCTCGAACGATTCCTCCGCACGCATGGCCGCATAGCCCACTTGCGTGAGATACGTGGTGCGGGCGCGCACGTCCGCCACATCGGCGTCATAGCCGAAGCGCACGAAGGTTGCGGTCAAGACCTCGATGCGCAGCGCGTCGTCTTTCTGAATGAGCCGTGTGATCTCGGGCGACTGCTGCGCCCAGTTGCGGATGGCGGCTTCGAAGCGGGTGTCGAACAGGGCGTTGTCGAACCAGCAGTCGAAGATGTTCAGCATCGCCTCGCAGATGCTGTCGGCATAGGCCTCGTTGCGCGTGACCCAGTTGCCCGTGTTCTTCTCTTCCCAGCGCGCGACCAACGCGTTCAGCAATTCGTCGCGGTCGCGGAAGAACCAGTAGAAGCTCGTGCGCGCGAGATTCAGCTTCTTGGCCAGCGGCAGAATGCGCACCGCTTCCACGCCGCCTTCCAGCAGGCTTTCGTAGGCGCAATCGAGCCACATGTCGGCTGAGCCGCGCACGGTATCGACGGTCTGATCCATGGCATTTCCTTCTTGCTTACTTGCGATTCTCGTACTGTACACCACTGTCGTTTCACTTGACACATGTGTACATGAGACCTAATCTGAGCGCACGACACGTCTTTCGATTCCCCCAATCGTCCCCCACGAGGCGCTCAAGTCCACGGACCCGCTGCTCCAGCCCTACACGCTCAAACAACTCACGTTTCGCAATCGCATCATGACGACGTCGCACGAGCCCGCCTATGCCGAGGACGGTATGCCGAAAGAGCGGTATCGCGCGTATCACGTCGAGCGCGCGCGGGCCGGCATCGCGCTGACGATGACGGCGGGTTCCGCTGCGGTGTCGAAGGACAGTCCGCCGGTGTTCAACAACATCCTCGCGTACCGGGATGAAGTGGTGCCGTGGATGAAGGATCTCGTCGACGAATGCCACGAGCACGGCGCGAAGGTGATGATCCAGCTCACGCATCTGGGCCGGCGCACGCGCTGGGACAAGGGCGACTGGTTGCCGGCGGTGTCGCCGTCGCATCATCGCGAGCCTTCGCACCGTGCGTTTCCCAAGAAGCTGGAAGAGTGGGACATCGAGCGCATCGTGAAGGATTTCGCCGATGCCGCCGAACGCATGAAGGCAGCCGGCCTCGACGGACTCGAGATCGAATCGTACGGGCATCTGATGGACCAGTTCTGGTCGCCGCTGACGAATACGCTCGAAGGTCCGTATGGCGGTTCGCTCGATCATCGCCTGCGCTTCACGTTCGACGTGATGCGCGCGATGCGTGAACGGGTCGGCGAACATTTTCTGCTTGGCATTCGTTATACCGCCGACGAAATGATGGGAGGCGGCATCACGAAGGAAGAGGGCATCGAGATTTCGAAACGGCTGAAGAACAGCGGGCTGGTCGATTTTCTCAACATCGTGCGCGGACATATCGATACCGATGCCGGCCTCACCGATGTCATCCCGATCATGGGCATGCGCAGCGCGCCGCAACTCGACTTCGCGGGCGAGATTCGCGAGGCGACGAACTTTCCCACGTTTCATGGCGCGCGCATCCAGGACGTGGCGACGGCGCGCTTCGCCATCGAGTCGGGCAGGATCGACATGGTCGGGATGACGCGTGCGCACATGACGGATCCGCATATTGTGCGCAAAATCATCGAGAAGCGGGAAGACGACATCCGGCCTTGCGTCGGAGCGAACTACTGTCTGGATCGCATCTATCAGGGCGGCATGGCGTTATGCATTCATAATGCCGCGACCGGACGCGAGCTGGAGATGCCGCACCGGATCGCGCCGGCGCAGACGAAGCGCAAGATCGTGATCGTCGGCGCGGGGCCGGCGGGACTCGAAGCGGCGCGCGTGGCGGGCGAGCGTGGACATGAGGTGACCGTGCTCGAAGCCATGAACGATCCGGGCGGACAGATTCGCCTGACCGCGCAGAACGTGCGACGCAAGGAGATGATGGGCATCGTCGACTGGCGCATGGCGCAGTGCGAGAAGTTCGGCGTGCGTTTTGCATTCAATACGTGGGCGGATACGGAAACGGTGCTGTCCTACAGTCCGGATGTGGTGATCGTCGCGACGGGCGGCATGCCGCATACCGAGGTGTGCAGTACGGGCAACGAGCATGTCGTCTCGTCGTGGGACATCATTTCGGGCGACGTGAAGCCGGGCGCCAACGTCCTCGTCTTCGACGATGCCGGCGATCATGCGGCGCTGCAAGCGGCGGAAACCATTGCGCAGGCGGGCGGCAAGGTCGAGGTGATGACGCCCGATCGTACCTTCTCGCCCGAAGTGATGAGCATGAACCTGGTGCCGTACATGCGTGCCTTGCAGAAGCTCGCGACGACCTTTACCGTGACTTTTCGTCTGGAGGCCGTGCGCCGCGAAGGCAAGGAACTGGTGGCCACCATCGGCAGCGACTATGGCGGCGTGACGAAGGAACAGCGTTATGACCAGATCGTCGTCAATCACGGCACGATTCCGATGGACGAGCTGTACTTCGAACTGAAGCCTTTGTCGCGCAATCTCGGCGCGGTCGATTATGAGGATCTCATCGACGGCAAGGCGCAGGTTGTCGAGCGCAATCCCGAGGGGCGCTTCCAGCTTTTCCGCATCGGCGATGCAGTCTCCGCGCGCAACACGCATGCGGCCATCTACGACGCGCTTCGGCTGATGAAGGATATCTGAATGGGCCCACGGCGATGACGGCGCGTTTCGATGTGAGCGACAGCCTGTCCGGTGCGCTTTCCTTGAGAGCCATCAAGGCCTTTCTCGCGGCCGCGAAATGCCGAAGCTTCACGGCTGCGGCGGACATGCTGTGCGTGACGCCTGCGGCGATCAGCAAGCAGGTGCGGGAACTGGAAGACTACCTCGGCACGACGCTCTTCGTGCGGACCGGCAGGGCCGTCACCCTCACGTCCGATGGCGAAATGTTCAAGGATGCCGCCCAGCTTTCCCTCATCAACATCCATCAGGCGGCCGAGCGTCTGCGCAAGAAGATCTCCGCGCGGCAGACGCTCATCGTGTGCTGTTCACCGGCGTTTTCCGCGCTCTGGCTGCACCGGCGTCTGCCCGAGTTCATCCAGGCGCATCCGGATATCGAACTCACGGTGCTGGCGACGCAGAACTTCATCGCGATGGAAGCGGGCGTGCAGCCGGACGTCTACATCGCGAAGCTCGCGAGCATGCGCGACGGCTACGACACCGAGCACCTCTTCGACGACGAGGTGTATCCCGTCTGCACGCCGCAGTACTTGCAGCGCCATGGTCCGATCGATACGCCGGAAGCGTTGCTGGGCATGTCGCTGCTCGACATCAGCGCCTATGGCCGGTCACAGATCTCCGAGCATATCGACTGGAAGGTCTGGCTGGCGCTGCACGAAGTGGACACGGTCTGGCGCGCCGACATTCCGCGCCAGCTTTTCACCAGCAACGATTACCCGGCCATGGTGCAGATGGCGCTGGCGCATCAGGGCATCGTGCTTGGCTGGCATCACCTGGTCGGGCATCTGGTCGCAAGCGGCGACCTCGTGCGCCCGCTGCCGCACAAGACAGTGATGAAGAATCGCGGCCATTATCTTTCCGTGCGATGCGACAAGACCGATGCTCTCGTATGCAGAAAGTTCTGCGAGTGGCTCAGGCCGCAGCTTGCGCTTTTCGCACACGCCAAGGATGCCGCTTCAACAAAAAGTTGAAGCAGAGCCGGAGAAAACGTCGTTTGGGTTGCGCCGCGAACTCGAATAAATTGCCTCATGCGCCGCGCCTGCCGTGCGGCATCAACGAGGACAACAGCGATGGGCTTCAAGCGAACCCTGCACGCGGTGGAGACGCATTCGGGCATACCGATGCGCGTGGTCACCGGCGGAATCCCGCACATTCCCGGCGACACTGTCCGGGCCAAGATGCACTGGCTGGCAGCGAACGACGATGGCTTGCGCAAGCTGCTGCTGCGCGAGCCGCGCGGCTATCCGGCGCATTGCTGCAATATTGTCGTGCCGCCGTGTCATCCGGAGGCGGACGCGGGCTTCATCATCCTCGAACAGGTCGAGTATCCGATGATGTCGGGCGGCAACACCATCTCCGTCGTCACGGTGCTGCTGGAAATGGGCATGCTGCCGATGCGCGAGCCCGTCACCGAACTGACGCTGGAAGCGCCCGCAGGGTTGATCCGCGTCGTCGCGGAATGCGAGCGCGGCAAGGTCAGGCGGGTAACGTTCAGGAACGTGCCGGCGTTCGCCGCGCATCTGGACGCCGTCATCGACGTGCCGCATCTGGGCAAGGTGCGCGTGGATGTCGGCTGGGGCGGCATGTTCTATGTCATCGCGGACGTGCGGCAGTTTGCGGGGCTCGAACTCAAGCCTGAACATGGCAAGGAAATCGCGCGGGTATCGGCGCTGATCCGGCAGGCGGCCATCGAGCAGTTGCCGGTCGCGCATCCGGACTATCCGGGCGTAGGTATCACCATCTCGCAGCTTTCGGGTCCGTCGGATGATCCTCGCGCGGACTGGAAGAACGCCGTCACCATGCCGACCGGTCCGCTCTCCTGGGACGATCCCTCGACCTGGACCGGCGCGATCGATCGTTGTCCCTGCGGCACCGGAACGTGCGCGAAGATGGCCGTGCTGCACGCGAAGGGCGAGTTGCCGTTGCATCAGGACTTCCGGCATCAGGGCATCCTTGGCACGGTGTTCACGGGCCGACTGGTTGAACAGGCGCGCATCGGCGAACATGATGCGGTCATTCCCACGCTGTCGGGCACCAGCTGGATTCATGGCATCAACACCATCGTGCTGGATCACGATGATCCTTTTCCCGAGGGCTATATCGTGGGCGATATCTGGCCGCATCAGCAGGAGCATTGAAGATGCAGATCGTGACGGCGCAGCAGATCAGGGCGGTGCTGGACTGGACGGGCGTGCTCGACGCACTGCGCGATGGACATGCGGGTGCGCGGCCGATCGGGGACAGCTATTTTGTCGGCGATGCCGGGTTTGGCCTGTTCAGCCGGGGCGTGATCCTGCCGGGCAAGGGCGCGGGGTTCAAGGTCGCGTCGCTCTGTCCGGCCAATCAATCCGCCAGCCCGCCGCGGCCGACCGAGCAGTCCGCTTTTCTGGTGGTGGACGAGCACAGCAGAAGCATCGTCGCGATGCTCGACGGTCCGGAGATCACGCGCTGGAAGACCGCCGCCGATTCCGCGCTGGCCGCCACGAAGCTGAGCCGGGAGGACAGCGAGGTGCTGCTCGTGCTGGGTGCGGGGCCGGTTGCGCTGGCTTTGGCGGAGGCTTATCTGCACATTCGGCCGTCGCTTCGCGAGGTGTTGCTGTGGAATCGCACGCTGTCGAAGGTGGACGCGATGCGAGTGGCGCTGGAGAGCAGGAGCATCCGGGTGCGCGTGGTTGAGGATCTGGATGAAGCAGTTGCGCGCGCGGATATCGTGACGGCGGCCACTGGGGCATCCCTACCTGTGATACGGGGAGAACGGGTTCGCCCGGGTACGCATGTGGATCTGGTGGGCGGCTATCGTCCGGACATGCAGGAAGCCGATTGCGATGCACTCAAAGGCGCGCGCATCTTCGTGGACGACCGCGAGAATGCGAGCGTTTCAGGAGACATCCTTATCCCGATGCAGGCGCAGATCATTCATGCCGGGCAGATCGAGGCGGACCTGTTCGAGTTGTGTCAGGACACGGCATTTCATCGCGATGCAAGCGACCGCACGGTGTTCAAGAACGCTGGCGGTGCGTATCTGGATTTGCTCGTCAGCCAGTATGTCGTGGAGCGGCTGAGGTCGTGCTGATGCGCGAGTGGGTGCCACCACTTGCCGCAAGAGACGCTACCGCACCTTCACCCGCCGCTCCAGCCAGCGCGTGAAGCGCGAGATCGGATAGCAGTAGGCAAAGAACACCACCAGCGTCGCGACATACGTCAGCACCGTGAAGCTCGAACGCGCGACCGTGCTGCTGGCGATCTGCGCAGTATCGATCAGATCGTGAATCCCGACCAGCGACGACAGCGCCGTGCCCATCGTGATGATGGCGTAGACGTTCGTCCACGGCGGCAGCATGCGGCGAGCGCATTGCGGCAGGATGATATACACGAGCACCTGGCGCCGCGAGAATGCCAGCGATTGCGCGGCTTCCCATTGCGCGGTCGGCGTCGAGGCTATCGCGCCGCGAAAGATTTCCGCGATGTTCGCGCTCGCCGGCAGCGCCAGCGCGAGCGTCACCTTGAGCCAGTCCGGGAACGGCAGCGTCGTGCCGAACACCGTGAATTCGAAGGGAAACACATAGGTCGTGAAATAGATCAGCACGAGCCACGGCGCGTTGCGAAAGGCCTGGATCAGCCCGCGCGCCACGCGTCCCGCGAACGAGCGCGACAACGCGATGGCGCCCGCGATTACGCCGCCGATCGTGCCGAGCACCACCGCGCCCAGGCTGATGAGAACGTTGAGCAAGAAGCCGTGCGCGAGCGCGGGCGTCCATTCGACGAGTTGCCCGAGCGTGTCGATGCGCGACCCGGCTTCGGGCGCGATCGCCCATAACAGCGCGCCGAACGCCAGCACGCCGCCGATCGCCGCCGTGCCCGACGTGAAGCCTTGCAACGGCCGCGTCCTGCCGCGCGAGGAAGGCAGTGCCGAAGGAGAAACGAGTGCGTCACGCGCCATAGCCGGGGATCCACAAACGGCGTTCCAGCCAGCGGCCCGCGCGGCTCACGAGCCACGTCAGCACGCCGTAGAACAGAAGAATCAGCACCATGAGCGCAAGCACGTTGTCGCGTTGCGTCCAGATCATGATCGATTGATAGGTGATGTCGCCGACCGCGATCGCCGATGCCAGCGCCGATGCCTTCACCAGCTCCACCGCGTTGTTGACGAGCGTCGGCAGCGCGGTGCGCAGCGCGAGCGGCAGTTCGATGCGCCAGAAGCGTTCAGTGCGATCCAGCCCGAGCGACACCGCGCCTTCGATAGTCTGCGCCGGCACGGCATCGAATCCGGCGCGCAGCGCTTCTGCATGGAACGCGCCCTTGTGCAGCGAAAGCACCATCACGATCCAGAAGAACGGCTTGAACGGATTGTCGATGTGATGGATCTGCAACCCTTGCGTGATGAGCATGTTCACGACGAGAAACGCGCAATACAGCTGCACGAGCGTCGGCGTGGCGCGCGTCAGTTCGATGAACGCGCGCGCGGCGGTCGCAAGCCACATGCGCCGGCCGCGCACCGCGACCAGCAGCGCCAGTCCCGCAATCGCGCTGCCGATCATGGTCGCGAAGATGATCTCGACGCTCACGCCGATGCCTTGCAGGAACGGATCGCGTTCATAGGCATCGAGCAGGAAGCGAAAGTCGAAGCCGCCGCGCGCGGCCCAGTCGAGAACGGGATGCAGTGATGCGTTCATCTCACGGCCCCTTCGGCGGATTCGCGTGCCATTCGGCGAGCGCGGCGGAAGGCGGCAGTCCGGCCTTCGCCTCCGACGCTATCAGAAAGCCGCTGCGATGCCACGCCTCGACGATGCCATTGAGCTTCGCCGCCGTGTCCTTTTCGCCCTGGCGCACCCAGATGACCGACGACGCCGGGATCAGTTCGGGCTGCAAGGTACGGTAGTCGCGCCATTCGGGATCGTGCTGCTGCAATGGATAGAGCAGGGGCGCCGCGTCGTGTACGGCCGCGACGCAACTACCGCCGCGCAGCGCGAGCAAGGACTGCGACGCGCCGGGAAACGCGCGCGGCACGGCGCCGTAGCGTTCCACCATCGGACGGATATAGCTGCTGCCTTGCGAGATGCAGACGGGTTTGCCGCGCAGGTCTTCCCAGCGCGTGATGCCGCTGTTATTGGACGTGATGGCCGTGCCGCCGACGCGGTAATACGGCGTCGGCACGAAGTCGAGTATCTCCGCGCGTTGCGGCGTGTACTCCATGTTGGCGATCAGGATGTCCGCCTTGCCTTGCTGAAGAAACTGCACGCGAGTCGAAGGCTGCACGGACACGAGATTGACCTTGACGCCGAGCTTCTGGCCGATGTCGTTCGCCAGATCGACGTTGATGCCGCGCGGCTGCTGGGTCTGCGGATCGAGTGAGCCGAACGGACTGCCCGCGATCATCACGCCGACATCGATCTGATGACGCGACGCGATGCGGTCGAGGGTGGCGTCCGCGTGGGCGGCGAGGCTCAACGAAGCAAGCAGCGCGCTTGCGGTTGCGCGGATTGCGCGAACAAGAAGGGAAGTTGTAATCATGCGAGACGTTGAAGGATGCGGAGCAGGGCAGCACCCGACGATAGCGGCATGCCCGTGCCTGGCCAACGAAGCGAATCTGCTAAGCAAATGGGGCTAACCGGCAAATGGGCATTGGCCAATCCGCGATAAGCATGTGCGGATTCGATGGTTCGCGCCCGCAGGACCGGTTCATAGAATTCATGACCGACTTGCACAGGACCCGCCGATGGCTCATCTGATTCTTTCCCGCCGCGCCTCGCGCATCGGCCTTGCGCCCAACGCGGCGGCCAAGGCGCGCGCGCAGGCGCTCGCGGCCAGCGGACGTTCCGTCGTCGAACTGACCGCAGGCGAACCCGACTTCGACACGCCCGAGTCCATCAAGCAAGCCGCGATTGCAGCGCTGGCGGCCGGCGATACGAAGTACACGCCACCCGCCGGCACCGCCGACCTGCGCGCCGCCATCCGCGACAAGCTCGTACGCGAGAACGCGCTGGACTATGCGCCGGAGCAGATCATCGTCAGCGGCGGCGGCAAGCACGTCATCTACAACGCGTTCGCCGCGACGCTGCGCGACGGCGACGAGGTCATCGTGCCCGCGCCCTACTGGCAGTCGTTCCCGGCCATGGTGTCGATCAACGACGGCACGCCGGTGACCGTCGCCTCACGGCCCGAAGAAGGCTACAAGCTCACGCCCGCCACGCTGGAGGCGGCCATCACGCCGCGCACGCGCTGGCTGATCCTGAACACACCATCGAATCCAAGCGGCGCGGTCTACGCGACGGACGAACTCGCCGCGCTCGCCGTTGTGCTGCGGCGTCATCCGCATGTCTGGGTGCTGCTCGATGAAATCTACGAACACATCCGTTTCGATGAAGGCACGCGCGAACATTTCCTGCGCATCGCGCCGGATCTCGCGGATCGCACGCTGATCGTCAACGGCGCATCCAAGCCTTACGCGATGACCGGCTGGCGCGTCGGATACGGCGCGGGGCCGGCTGAACTGATCGCCGCGATGACCATCGTGCAGTCGCAATCGACCTCGTCGCCGTCCTCCATCGGACAGGCGGCGCTCGCTGCCGCGCTCCGCGGCGACCAGGCTTTCGTCGCGGCATCGGTAGCGGCGTATCGCGAGCGGCGCGACCTGTTGCTCGCCGCCTTCGCGAAGATCGACGGCGTGCGCTGTGTGCCGCCGCAAGGCGCGTTCTTCGCGTTCGTCGATGTGAGCGCGCTGATCGGCGCCGTCACGCCGAACGGCGAGACCCTTGCCAGCGACGTCGATCTGGTCGCTTACCTGCTGCATGAACACGGTCTTGCCGTGGTGGACGGCACCTCGTTCGGCACGCCGGATCACATTCGCCTCTCGATGGTCGCGGACCCCGCGCAACTGACCGAAGGCGTTGCGAGGCTCGCCACGGCCATCGAGGCGTTGCGGCGTTCGCCTCTCACTTCACAACGGGAGGCGGCATGAACCGGGCCGCGCTCGCATCGACGTTCGACGCACCCCTCGCCGCTGCACCGCGCGCTGATGACGCGCTGGTGTCGATCCGCGACCTGCATCTCGCCTATGACGGCGTGCCGGTGCTCAACGGCATCGACCTGTCGGTGAGGCGCGGTCAAGCCGTGTCGATCATCGGGCCATCGGGCTCCGGCAAATCGACGATCCTGCGCTGCATCAACGGCCTCGCGACGCCCCAGCGCGGCACCATCCATATCGACGGCATCGACGTAGGTGCGCAGCAGACCGAGGCCCAGCGCCTGGCCTTGCGCAAGCGCGTGGGCTTCGTGTTCCAGCAGTACAACCTGTTCCCGCATCTGAGCGTACTCGACAACCTGACCATCGCGCCGCGACGCGTTCTCGGCAGGAGCCGCGCGCAAGCCGAAAGCGACGCGCACGCGCTGCTCGCCAAGGTACGTCTCGCCGACAAGTCGCAGGTGTATCCGGGCGAGTTGTCGGGGGGACAGCAGCAGCGTGTCGCGATTGCCCGCACGCTGGCCATGCGTCCCGATCTGATCCTGTTCGATGAAGTCACGTCAGCGCTCGATCCCGAGACCGTCGGCGAGGTATTGAACGTGATCGGCGAACTGGCGGACGAAGGCCAGACCTGCGTGCTCGTCACGCATGAGATGCGCTTCGCCGCCGAGATCAGCGATGAGGTCTTTTTCACGGAACGCGGCGTGATCGTCGAGCACGGGGCGGCCGCGCAACTGTTCGGCCAGCCGCGCCACGAGCGCACGCGGCTGTTTCTCCAGCGCGCGCGCGGCGAAGACCGGAGCCGTTCGCCGTTGCGCGCCGTCTAAACCTTTCCCCACGAAACATGACTACCACGCAGAAAGAACAACGACGCCGCGAAGCGGTGCAGGCGCTGCTTGCCGATGCTCGCGGCATCGTCGAGGAAGACGGGCTGACGCGCGCCGCGCTCGAACGCCTGAGCGCGCGTCTTGCCACGCTTGCCACGCAGGACGGTCTCTTCGATGCCGCCGACTTCCCGCCGCCGCAAGTCCACAGCGGCGATACCTCGGTGCGTTACCGGTTGAACCCGGACGAAGAGGGCTTCGCGCTCTATCTCAACTCGCTGTTGCCGGGCAAGACCACGATCCCGCATAACCACGACACGTGGGCGGTCATCGTCGCGGTCGAGGGCGAGGAGTTGAACCGCGTGTATCGGCGCGTGGACGACGGCGTTGACCCTGACCGTGCGCAGCTCGACGTGGCGCGCGAGGTGGTGGTGCGGCCCGGTACGCCCATCGCGTTCCTGCCCGAGGACATTCACAGCATCCACGTGAACGGGAGCGCGCCCACGCTGCACTTTCATCTCTATGGCAGGCCACTCGAAACGCTGACGGGCCGTCTCGGCTTCGAGCCGGACACGGGTCGCGTCGTGCGCTACAACGCCGAGCACATGAAGCGCGCGACGCAGGCGGTGGGCTGATGCCGGAACGCCGCGATCATCTGCATACGCGCGTGCTGCATGCGGGCGCACCTGCTTTCGACGGCGGCACCGCGCCCGTCAACGCACCGCTCGTGCGCACGAGCACGGTCCGCTTCGACAGCGATGCCACGCGCGCCGCGTTGCATCATCGGCGGGAGGCGGGCGAAGCGGTCGCGACCTATGGACGTCATGGCACCGCGACGCATCGCGCGCTCGAAGCGGCCCTCGGCGAACTGGAAGGCGCGGAGCATGTCCTGCTCGCGCCGTCCGGGCTCGCGGCCGTCACGCTGACGTTCATCGCGCTGCTCTCTCCGGGCGATCACGTGCTGGTCCAGGACAGCGTGTACGGGCCGGTGCGCGAGCGCATCGAGCCCTTGCTCGAACGGCTGGGCGTCGCGTTCTCGTACTTCAATGCAAGCGCCGGCCTGCCGCATGATGCGGTGCGCGCCAACACACGGTTGATCTATGCGGAATCGCCGTCGTCGTTTCTGTATGAAGTGATCGACCTGCCCGCGCTCGCCGCCTTCGCGAGGCAGCATGGCGCGCTGCTCGCGGCGGACAACACGTGGGGCGCGGGCGTGCTGTATCGGCCGCTGGAACGGGGCGCGGATATCTCGATCCAGGCGATCACCAAATACGTGAGCGGGCACTCGGACCTGATGCAGGGTGCGGTCGCCGTAAAGGATCGCGACGTGGGGCGCCGCCTGCGGGACACGCACGAGGCGCTGGGTTTGTCGGTCGGCGCAGACGATGCCTGGCTCGCGCTGCGCGGCGTGCGCACACTGGCCGTGCGGCTCGCGCAGCATCAGCGGCATGCGCTGCACGTGGCGCGCTATCTCGCGGATACGACCGGCTACGTCGCCCGCGTGTTCTATCCAGCGCTGCCAGAAGATCCAGGTCATGCGCTGTGGCAGCGTGACTTCCATGGCGCGAACGGGTTGGTGTCGTTCGCATTGCGCAATGCCGCGCACGCCGATGCCGCCGCTTTCGTCGATGCGCTCCGGCTGTTCGGCATCGGCGCCTCATGGGGCGGTTATGAAAGCCTGGCGCTGATCGCGCCTGCCTCGCGCCTCGCGATGCACGGCGTGTGGCGCAGCGGTGCGCCGGTGGTGCGGCTGCATGTCGGGCTCGAAGATCCGGGCGATCTCGTCGACGATCTCGCGCAGGCTTTCGCGCGCATTGCACGCTGACTTTCTCTTTATCGCTGGACGGGCCGTTCACGAAGAGCGGCCGCCGGCTTCTGACTGGATGATTCAATGAAGCATCGCTCAAGCGCACGCTCTGCCGCGCTGTTCTCCGCATTCTTCACGGTTGCGCTCGTTGCCGCCGGGCCGGCGCATGCCGATGCCACGCTGGACCGCATCAAGGCGCGCGGCGTGCTGGTCGTCGGCGTGGTGCTCGATGGCACCTATGGTTCGCTCGATCCCGCGACGCGCCGGCCCATCGGCTACAACGTCGAACTCGGACAGAGCCTGGCGCAGCATCTGGGCGTGAAGTTCGAGGCCGTGGAAGTGACGCCGCCGAACCGCGTGCAGTTCCTCCAGCAAGGCAAGGTCGATGCGCTCATCGCCAGCATGCAGTACACGAAGGAACGCGACGAGATACTGAGCTACGTGCCGACGCCGTTCGAGGAGATCGGCGGATCGGCGATGGTGCGCAAGGGCGCGGGCATTCACGAGTGGGCCGATCTGCGCGGCAAGCCCGTGTGCGTCTCGCAGGGCAGCAACTACACGAAGCCGCTGATCGAGCAGTACGGCGCGCAGGTCAAGGGCTTCAAGGGCATGCCGGAAGCATTGCTGGCATTGCGCGGCGGCGCGTGCGTCGCGTCGGTGCATGTGACGCCGGGCATTCAGGCGCGGCTGCTGAACGAACCCGCCGAATGGAAGGACTATGAAGCGCCGATCGGCACGCAACTGATTCCGTCGCCCTCGGTGATCTGGGTGCGCAAGGGACAGGGCGATACGGTCGCGGCGCTCGACGGCATCGTGAAGGACTGGCATCGCACGGGCTTTCTGATCGACGAAGGCAACAAGTGGCACATGCCGCCCTCGAAGCAACTGCTCGCGTGGCATCAACAGTACGCGGGCAAGCAGACTGCGGCCGCACAGACCAGCGCAAACAAGGACTGATGCATGAGCGATGCTATCGACGTGGACGCCGAAGCGCGTCGCGCGCTGGATCTCCTCGGGCCGCTTCCGGAGAACTGGGTGCCCGCCCGCGAAGGCATCGACCACGATGTGTTCGTCGTGGGCGGCGGGCAGACCGGTTGCGCAATGGCGTTCGCGCTGCGGCGCGCGGGCATTGGGCGCGTGAGCGTCATCGATGCGGCCGCCGAAGCAGCGGGTGCGGGCGTATGGCTCAATCGCGCGCGGATGAATACGCTGCGCACGCCCAAGACGCTCGTCGGTCCGGAAGGCGATGTCGCGGGCCTGAGTTTCAGAGTCTGGTATGAGGCCCGTTTCTGCGGCGCAGCGTACGAGTCCATCGAGCGTGCGCCGCGCACGCTGTGGGCCGAATACCTCGCGTGGTACCGCGCGTTCCTCGATATTCCCGTGCGCTATGGCGTGCGTCTCGTGCGGATCGAACCTGCGCAGTCGTACTTTCGCCTGCATCTCGAAGTGGAGGGCGAGACGCGCATCGAAACCGCGCGCAAGGTCGTGCTGTGCAATGGCGTCGCGGGCAATGGCAAAGCTTTCGTTCCGGAGGCGCTCGCGCAACTGCCTTCGAGCATGCTTGCGCATACCTCGCAGGCCATCGACTTCGACGCGCTGCGAGGCAAGTCGGTCGCCGTGATCGGCGCGGCGGCCTCGGCGTTCGATGCGGCCGCCACGGCGCTCGAAGCCGGCGCCGCGAACGTGCATCTGTTCGCGCGCCGCGCCGTGCTTGCCGCGAAGCCGGTCTCGCGCACGCGCGGCTATCCGGGCGCCTACGACAACTATCCGGGCCTGCCCGACGCGCTGCGCTGGTCGCAGGCCCGGCGCTTTCGCAACGAAGGCTCGACGCCGCCGCGCGATTCGGTCGAACGCGTGACGCGCTTCGCGAACTTCCATCTGCATCCGGGCGCGGCGATCGAGGCGGCGCACATCGACGCTCGTCGCGCCGTGCTGAACACGCCTGGCGAGTCGTTCGCTTTCGATTTCGTCATAGCGGGGACCGGTTACGCCATTGACCTGTTCGCGCGTCCCGAACTCACCGAGGTTGCGCCGCACGTGCGCCTGTGGCGCGAGCAGTACACGCCGCCGCCCGCTGAAGCCGACGCTGCCCTCGGCGCGCATCCCTATCTCGGCGAGGCGCTCGAATATAGGGAAAAGAAGCCGGGCGCGGCGCCCTGGCTGCGCGACATTCATGTCTACAATCCAGCAGGCTTCGTCAGCGCGGGCGTGCCGGTGGGCGACGTGCCGAGCATGCGGCGCGACATTCCCGCCGTGGTACGGCGGATCAGCCGGGATCTGTTCCACGCCGATCTCGACCTACACGCGGCACGCCTGAACGCCGACGTGCCCGCCGACTTCGAC
Organism: Caballeronia sp. LZ065; assembly: GCF_031450975.1. Taxonomy (NCBI): domain Bacteria; kingdom Pseudomonadati; phylum Pseudomonadota; class Betaproteobacteria; order Burkholderiales; family Burkholderiaceae; genus Caballeronia; species Caballeronia sp. LZ065. The sequence continues at coordinate 31,321 of NZ_JARUXV010000044.1, read as the reverse complement.
ACGGCGTTCTACGCGGCGAACGTGTGGCGAGCAGGGGAAGCACAGACGGCCGACGCGTGAGCGGAATGCCTGGCGCGGATTGATCTGCTTGACGATATCGGCGGCGATGGCGCGCGCCTGCTTGTCGGACGTCGGCGCGAAGATGCCCTGCCACGCCGACGACGAGGTGTTGTAGTCGCGTTCGCCGAACACGCGACCGCTTTGCAGATCGCGGAAAGTGACGCGGGCCTGCATGAAGGCATTGCCGGTCATGATGCCCAGCGTGTAGCGCGCACCGGGCGCGACGAAGTGGAAGTCCTCTACGTAGACGTCGACCACTGAGCCCGCGCCTTGACGCGCCGTGCGCTTGACAGTCTCGTCGAAGAAGGTCGAACTGGCGTCCCTGGATGCGCCTTCCATGGCTTCGCGCCATTCCGTCTGCACGCACGGCCAGTCCGATGCGGACGTGGCAACCGAAGATCCGTTCATGCGCAGCACGATGGTATGCGTGGACGCTGCCGGCACCACGACGCCCGGTTGCGTGGTCTTGGCGGTCGGCGATGCCGTGTCCTGGGTTTGCAGCGTAGCGGCACATCCGCTCAGAACAATGGCGATGCCCGCGAGAGTCAGGGAAGACAGATGACGTGTGCGCATGTTCGACTGGTTTGTTGGAGGTGCGTCACAACATAAAAAATAAGCGCCTTGCACGGCGCGCCGGTAGGTCAGTAACTGACCGTCAAGGGTTCCGGATGCTCGCGGGTCAGTACGATCTTGCTGCCCAGGGGCCATCCCGTGCGTTGCGTCGGCGTGGACAGCGGCGTGCAGGACTCGGTTTGCGTGCTCCGTTGCGATGCGATGCTGAACGACTGCGAAGAAGCGGTGTTGCTCGCGACATAGGCGGTGACGGTCGTGCCTTCGCGCACCACGACGGCGGGCGTCGGACCTTTGGAGGCGGTCACGATGGGGTCGCCGCTGCAATCGGCGGAAGTGTAGTAGAGCAATGAGTCAACGCTGTGATAGAGGAATAGCGACGCCGATGACGGCGCCTTGATGCCGCTGGGATCGTCAGTCGTCGTCTTGCGCTTCAAGGGGGCGACGAAACGCGTGTTGCCCCGCGTGACCAGCGGCCCATGGTTGTATTGGAAGTGAGAAAGTGCGCCGACGGTGTGGCCGGCTGCATCGAGCACATTGGGCGGCATAGTCGGCGCACTCGGCGCACTCGGCGCAACGGCAGCCGGTGACGTCTGCGCGTGAGCGAGGCTCGTGCCGAGCAAGGTCAGCAGCGCGATGAGCGCCTTGTTCATGGTCAGTCTCCTCGAAGCATGAGTCACGATGATCCGGCTCAGTAGCGAACCGTCAGCGGCTCGGGATAGTGCTGCGTGAGCGAGAAAGATGTCTGCGGCGTCCAGTACGAAGGCACCGAGCGGGTTGCCGTCACGCACGAGCCGTCATACGAGATATAAGAGTTCGCAGTGAGCGGACTGCCATAACCGGGACCGGCAATGTAGGCAGTCACGTCCGCGCCGGTTCTCACGAGCTCGACGGGCCGCGGCGACGATCCCATCATGATGAGTGGCGCACCGCTGCAATCCGCGGACGGAAACGTCGCAGCGGTGTCATCCGCCCATTCGAACTGCGACTCCGAATACTGAGTGGCGGAGATCTTCTCGTGACGCAGCGGCATGAACACTGCCGTGCGCCCGAAGTTCAGATAGACGCCTTGCGCGCGCTCGTAGCTCTCGACCGGGCCAACCGGCTTGCCTTGCGCATCGAAGACTTTCAGTACGTTGGTCTGGCCGGCTGTGTTCGAAGCAGGGGTTGCAACTTGCGCATGCGCGACCGTCGCGCTCACAAACAGCAGGGCTGGCAAGGTAATGCTGCGCATCAGTGGCTCCTCGATGTCGTTATGCGGGAGTGAGTCAGTAATCGATCGTCAGCGGTTCGGGATAGCGCTGTGATACGTCGAAGCTCGACTCCGGCCTGACGCTCTGCATGGTCGCCTTCTGTGCGACGCAGGAGGTGCCGTTCAGGATGGAAGCAGCGGGGATGGGTGTGGTGTTCGTATCGCTGCCGACATAGGCCACGACATCGGCGCCTTGACGAACGGCGACTGACGAGCGTGGCCAGTTCGAGTCGTAGTTGATGACGGGCTGTCCGCTGCAATCCGCGCTTTCGAAGCAGGCGGTGTTGAGCGTCGACCAGGCGAAGGCATTCGCCGGCGCGCCGATGCGGGTGCTGGTGCCGGACGCATCCAGCGGGCGGCCGATGCGCACGAAGGTCATGGCGCCGTTGATCGCGATATAGACGCCGTCTGTGCCGTTGTATGAAGCCAGCCGTCCGATAGCCTTGTGATGGACGTCATAGACCTTGAGCGCCGGCTTCTGCGGGCCCTGCGCCGACGTGGCGGGCACGCTGGATTCGTCGGCATGGGCGGCCGTGATGGCAAGCATCAGAGTGGTGGCAACGCTGACCCAACGTATGAGCTGTCTCCTCGACTCGTCGGGCACTGCGTGCATGCCTTCGACGTGTCCTGGTTATCGCTTCTGTTTATCGCCAGCGCCGAGGATAGGGAAAGCCTTTCGAATTTTCAAGCGAACACTTAATTGACACAGTTGACAGACCCGACACCCGGCAATATCCTTGTTATACGTTCAACAAACACTGAATCGGGATGATAGCGGGCTGCCAGAACAGGCGGCAACGCGTCATGCCGCCTGACAGGAGCGGAAAAGGATGAGCAACGAATCCGGCGCATTGATGCAGATGCTCGAAGCCTTCGAGGCTGCGTGGAACGCCCACGACGCCGACGCATTGATGAGCTTCATGACCGACGACTGTGTATTCGACACCTCGGCGGGGCCGCATCCGTTCGGGCAACGTCATGAAGGACGCGAGGCGGTCCGCCGCAGCTACGCGGCCATCTGGGACACCTTTCCCGATGCGCGCTGGAACGACGCACGGCATTTCGTCGACGGCGACCGCGGTGTTTCTTACTGGACGTTCACCGGCACGAAGCGGGACGGAAGCCGCGTCGAGGCACGCGGATGCGATCTGTTCCGGTTCAAGGACGGGCGAATCCAGGTGAAGGACTCGTATCGCAAGAACGTACTCCAGGGATGAGGCGGGTCATCGAATGAACGACGAACTCGCCTTTCTGTCCGCTACCGACCTGGCGGAAGCGTATCGCCGGAAGCATCTGTCGCCGGTCGAGGTGACGCGGGCCGCGCTGACGCGTATCGAACAGCTCAATCCGCGCATCAACGCAATCTACTGGCTGGCGGCGGACGAAGCGCTCGATGCGGCCCGCGCCTCGGAAGAAAGATGGCGGCGCGGCGCACCGCTCGGTCTGCTGGATGGCATTCCCACGACGGTGAAGGACGCGTTGCCGGTGGCCGGCATGCCGGGCTATCGCGGATCGGCCTGCACACCCGATGGCGGCATCGCGGCGCCGTTCGATGCCCCGGCTGTCGCGCGGTTGCGTGAGTCCGGCGTCATCCTGCTTGGCAAGAACACCATGTGCGACTACGGCATCATCGCAGGCAGCGTTAGTTCCCGCTTCGGCGTCACGCGCAATCCGTGGAACCTGTCGAGATCGGCGGGCGCGTCGAGTTCCGGCGCCGCGGCGGCGGTGGCAGCGGGCCTGCATCCGCTCGCCCTCGGCACCGACATCGTGGGCTCCATCCGGCTGCCTGCATCCTTCTGCGGACTGGTCGGACTGAAGCCCTCGTATGGCCGCGTTCCCTATTACCCGCCGGTCAGCCCCGCGCTGGTCGCCGGACCCATGGCGCGGAACGTGGCGGACGTCGCCCTCATGCTCGATTGCATCGCCCGGCCCGACCCGCGCGACTTCACTGCATTGCCGCCTGCGGGACAGTCGTACCACGAAGCGTCGAAGCAGCCGCTCGATAACGTCCGCATCCATCTCGTGACCGATCTGGGCTTCGGCCTGAGTCCGGATGCCGAAGTGGTCGAGGCGGTTCGGGCAGGGGCCCGGCGGCTGGAACAAGCAGGTATCGCCTCGATCGAGGAACGGCCCGCGCGCTTCGCGCATGAACGGGTCGAGGCCGCGGAACGGTTCTATCGCGCGCGCTGTTTTGCGGAATTGAACAAGCACGCGCCCGAGCGGCAGCCGTTGTCACCCTTGTTGTACGAATGGACGCGCGCCAGCGCCGGCGAGTCCGCCGAGTCCGTGATCGACGCGATGCAGGCGTTGCTGGCGCTGCGCGAGCAGGCCATGGCGCTGCTGGATGATGCCGACTTCCTGATCCTGCCCGCCACGCCCGCCGCTGCATTCGCGGCGGAGCGGGCCGCCCCCGACGAAACACGGTTGTTCGATCCCTGGTGCAACACCTTTCTGTTCAACCTCACGGAACAACCGGCCATATCGGTTCCGTGCGGCAAGACCCTGGACGGCCTTCCGATCGGCATGCAGATCGTCGGCAGGCGCTATGACGATCTCGGCGTGCTGCGGCTTGCCAGACTTTTCGAGGATCTCACGGGCCCGTTCGAAGCCTGCCCGGAGCTCTGAACACCACGATGACACGCACTGCCATGAGTCTGCGAAGGAGAGTAAATGATGGGCAATGAACACCTCACCGGGCCGAGCATCCAGGACGATTTTCGCGCCTGCTTCCAGCGTCACATGACCACCGTCACCATCGTGACGTCGCAGTTCGGCGGCTTGCGCGCGGGCCTTGCGGCCACCGCCGTGTGTTCGTTGTCCGACTCGCCGCCTTCCATGCTGATCTCGATCAACCACAACGCACGCGCCTGTGAACTGATCCGTGCGAGCGGCGCGTTCTCGGTGAACATGCTCGCCGATTCGCAAATGGAAGTCGCCACGGTCTTCTCGCGCTCGGCCAAGAGCGCCGACGAAGCCGAGCAGAAGTTCATCAACGGCGGCGTGTGGGAAGAGCAGGGCGGCCTGCCATGGTTGAGCGGCGCGCTCGCGAACGTGTCGTGCCGCGTGCTGAAAGAAGTGCCCGTTGCGTCGCACTCGGTGTTCATCGGCGAAGTGCAGGGCATCCGGCTGCTCTCGAATGGCAACCCGCTCCTGTATGGATTCCGTGAATTCCACGGCAAAGGTCTGCCCCTGCAACAGGCCGTCTCCGCTTCCGTCGCTCGCTAGCCGCGCCCCTAACGCACTCACGCGCCATCTCACGACATCTCATGAATCACGAACTCGGACCGGAAGCGCAATTCTTCGCTTATCTGAAGCAGGGAAAGTTCATGCTGCAGCGACATCGCACGAGCCACGACCATGTGTTCTATCCGCGCGCGCTGCATGCCCGCGGCACGATGGACGACTTCGAATGGGTCGAGGCATCCGGTGACGGCGTGATCTATTCCTGCACGCACATGCGTCGCCCCGCTGAACGCGGCGGCGACTACACCATTGCGCTGATCGATCTGGCCGAGGGGCCGCGCATCTTGTCGCGGCTCGTCGATGTCGAGCCCGAGCGCGTTTCCATCGCCATGCCGGTTCGGGCAACCATTCTCGTGCGTTCGTGGTCGAGTACCGAGCCCGACTGTCCTGTCGTGGCGTTCACACCGCTCACACCGCTCACACCGTCACTAGGAGACCGCTCGTGATCGATTCCTTGCGCGGCAGTACGGCCATCGTGGGCACGGGCCATTCGGCGCTCGGCAAGGTGCCGGGCTGGAGTTCGCTCGAACTGATGGCCCAGGCCACCCGTGCGGCGCTCGACGATGCCGGCATCACGCTGGATGAAATCGATGGCGTATGCGCGAGCACGCTCTATCACTTCCTGCCTTCGCTGTCCGCCGCGGAGTACCTCGGCATCCGGCCGAAGTGGTCGGGTTCGGAATCGGTCGGCGGATCATCGTTCATGTCGGATGTGCTGCAGGCGACGCTCGCGATCAACGCCGGCTTATGCGAAACGGTGCTCATCGCGTATGGCAGCAACGCCCGTTCGAGCGGCAACCTGAACGGGCTGATCGAGACGCCGCGCTTCGAAGCGCTCTACGAACTCCCCGTGCCGATGGCCGGCTACGCGATGGCGACAGCCCGGCACATGCACCAGTACGGCACGACGCGCGAGCAATTGGCCGATGTGGCGGTCTCGGCGCGGCGCTGGGCGCAGCTGAACCCCGAGGCCACCTCGCGCGCGGATCTCTCGCGGGAAACGGTGCTCGCGGCGCCGATGATCTGCGATCCGCTGACGCGCTACGACTGCTGTCTCGTGTCGGACGGCGGGGCGGCGGTCATCCTGATGTCGGCGGAACGGGCGCGTGCGCGCGGCATGAAGTCCGCTTATGTGCTGGGTGTGGCGGGTGCGCACTGGCATCGCGAGGTTTCGCAGATGCCGGACCTGACCGTCACGGCCGCCACGGAAAGCGGTGCGCGCGCCTATGCGATGGCGGGCATCACGCCGCGAGACGTGGATGTGGTCGAGCTGTACGACGCATTCACCGTCAACACCATCCTGTTCCTCGAAGACCTGGGCTTTTGCCGGAAGGGCGAGGGCGGCGCGTTCGTCGAGGGCGGGAGGATCGGACCGGGCGGGTCATTGCCCGTCAACACGAACGGCGGCAGCCTGTCCTGCGTTCATCCGGGCATGTACGGCCTGTTCTGTCTGATCGAGGCGGCGCGGCAAGTGCGAGGCGATGCGCGGGGCTTTCAGGTCGAAGGCGCCGAGATCGCGATTGCACACGGTAACGGGGGCACCTTGTCGCATCAGTGCACGACGATCCTCGGCGCCGATACGACCGTCTGACGGACTGCATTGGATCAGAACGGAGCGGGAACGGTTTGGGGCAATGCGCCTCGTCAAAATGCAACACGGAGACTGAAAAATGAAATTCACATTGCTGGCCATCCCCTTCATGCGGCAGCGGGGCGAGCACGTCGCACTCGCGGGACGTGATCCGCAGCGCTTTCAGCGCATGATGCACGCGGTGCGCGATCAAATGACGTTCGCCGAGGAACTCGGCTACGACGGCTTTTGCATGACCGAACATCACTTCCAGGTGGAAGGCGTCGAGGCCACGACCAATCCGTTGATGTGGAATCTCTTCGTCGCGCAGCACACGAAGAAAATGCGCGTCGGGCAGTTGGGCATGAACCTGACGGCCATGAATCCGATCAAGGTCGCGGAAGATATCGCGATGCTCGACCAGATGACCGGCGGCCGTGCCTTCGCGGGCTTCTCGCGCGGCAATACCGCGCGCTGGACCGCGACGATGGGACAGCATCTCAACATCCTCTCGGCGGAGTCCGACCGGTCGGAAGCGGACCAGCGCAATCGCCGGGCGCTGTACGAGAACTGGAAGATCGTCAAGTCCTTGTGGATGGACGATCTGACCTCGTTCCAGGGCGAGTTCTGGAAAGTCCCGGAGCCGGTGCCGTGGGAATTCAATCCGACGCGCGACTGGGGCGCGGATGCGGTCGATGGCGAAGGCATCCTGCGCAAGGTCGGGATTACCCCGCGTCCCTTGCAGACGCCGTATCCGCCTGTCTATGCGCCGTTCAGCTATTCGGTCGAAACCGCGCGCTTCTGGGGGGCGGAAGGCGGAAAGATGGTGTCGTTCGTCCGGCCCGAGAAAGAGGAGTTCATGCCGATCGTGCTCGACGCCTGTCTGGAAGCCGCGCACACGGCCGGGCGCAACAGCGCGCCGCGCGACGTGCTGGCGATCGGCGGACATCTGGTCATGGGCCGCACCGAAGCGGAAGAGCGCGCATTGAAGGAGGGTTTCATCGAGCTCTTCAACTATGCCTATGATGCGCCTCCGTACCATGTACCGATGGGCCGCGTGTGGACCGGTTCGCCTCAGGCCGTGCTCGACGACGTCATGCGCCTGCATGAAAAGTACGGAGTAGACGAGTTTTTTGTCTGGCATCACATTAACTACTTCGGCGATGAGCTCGAACGCGGCTCCTTGCAGGCCTTCGCGGACGCAGTCATCGCAAAGGTTCCGAAAGACTGACGGACAGCGGCACACGAAACTCCGCTTGCGGCATCCCGGTCGGAGTCGTCAACCCGGCGCGCATGACGCATGCGCGGCCACGCATTCAAGCCTTGGGAGCAATCGATGAATACGTTCGGGCAACTTGTCCAACGGCACGCGCGGGTGCGCGGCAGTGCGCCTGCTTACGTCGATCACCGACGTCGCACGACCTGGCAGGACATCCATCTGAACAGCGATGCACTCGGGCGCTACATGCGCGAGCTGGGTGTATCGTCGGGCGATCGCGTGGGCATCGTGTCGCCCGATTGCGTCGAAGTCGCCGAGGTCTTCTATGCCTGCGCGAAGATCGGCGCATTGCGGGTGGGGCTCAACGGCCGTCTTGCCGCACGGGAACTCGCGCAGCTGATCGATGACTCGGCGCCGGCCGTGTTGTTCGTCCATGCCCGCTACGGCGCGATGGTCGAAGCCGCGCTTCTCGAGAGCACGCAGAAGCCGGTTGTCATCGGCATGCACGACGGCCATCCGTTCCTGCTCGACTACACCGAGTGCCTCACGCAGGCCGCGGGCAGCGACCCGCTGCCGCAGACGCCCAACGATCATCTGATGATCTGCTACACGACCGGCTCGACGGGCTTGCCCAAGGGAGCCGTGTACCAGCACGAGGCTATGCTGCGCTCGACCCAGGCCATCGCGCTCGCGGAGGGTGCGAACCATGACGATGTATGGCTGCATGCCATGCCCGCGAGCGGCGTACCCATCATGCATCTGTTGCGCAATGTCGTGCACGGGTCCAAGACGGTCATCGTCGGGGACTGGGATCCGGCGGCGGCGCTCGCGCTGATCCAGCAGGAGAAAACCACCATCACCGTGCTGGTGCCGACGATGCTCGCTTCACTGGTGACGTCGGGACAGGCGTCCGATTTCGACCTGAGCTCGATGCGTCAATGGGGTTACGGCGCTTCGCCCTTGCCGCCCTCGATGGTCCGCGAAGCCGCGCGCGTGCTGGGCGGCAAGCTGCTTCAGATGTACGGGACCACCGAGCTGATGGGCATGTCGATGATGCTGTTTCCGTCCGAGCACGAACTGGCGATCCGGGAACGTCCGGGCCTGCTGTCATCGGCGGGGCGGCCCTTGCCGTACGTGGACGTGCGTATCGTCGATGACGAGATGCGCGACGTTCCGGCCGGCGAAGTGGGCGAACTGCTGATCCGGACCGAGTTCGTGACCTCGGGCTACTGGAACGCGCCTGAGAAATACGCCGAAGCGGTGAAGGACGGCTGGCTCTGCACGGGCGACATCGCCCGGCAGGATGAAGACGGCTACCTCTACCTGAGCGACCGTGCCAAGTTCCGCATCAAGACTGGCGGCTACAACGTATTCCCGACCGAGATCGAAAACGTGATCGCCGAGCACGAAGCCGTTCGTGAAGTTTGCGTCGTGGGTTTGCCCGATGAGAAGTGGGGCGACCGCATTCACGCCGTCGTCTCGGTGCGCGCCGGATTCAGCCTCACGCCCGACGACGTGCGCGCGTTTTGCCGCGACAAGATTGCCAGCTTCAAGATACCCAAGACGGTCGAGATCTGGGACGAGATTCCGAAGGGACCGACCGGCAAGATCCAGAAGCGATCCGTCATCGATTCCTACCTGCAGGCGAATTGAGCCCGTCCGACTCCGCACGGAGACGCGCCCGCGCGTCTCCGTGCGGAGGCCCGGGGTGGGGGGGCGCCGCGCGGCGGGAGGGGGCTGGACGGGTAAAAAATATCGACCGCGGTTGGTTGCACAGCATTGCAACCG
>NZ_JARUXV010000044.1:0-21609 GCF_031450975.1 Caballeronia sp. LZ065 | reverse complement strand
GGCGTCGCCCCCGCCGCGGGCGCCCGCGGGGCGGCCCCCGGGCCGCCCCGGGCCCAGGCCCGGATTGCCGGCAATCCGCGTGTCGTTATCTTGCTGAACGTATAACAAGTAGCGACGCGTTTTCTTTCCACTTCATTGCAACGGTGCGCGCTGACGCGCAGACGTGCCCGTTGCTTCGAGTCGCCCAACTGGAGACTGTCCAATGATCCGACGGACCCGCCATGCCGCAGACAGCAGCACGCAGTTCACCGATGAAATGAATGACGCTCAGGCGTCCCGCCGTCGCGTGCTGAAAGCCGCCGCGGCCGGGCTCGTGCTCTCGACGTCGGGCGCGTTGATCCGCAGTGCGGCAGCGCAGAGCCGGACGCTGAATATCGCGTCCTACGGCGGCAGTTACGGCGATGCATTGAAGAAGGCGTGGCTTGAACCGTTCGAAAAGGAGACCGGCATCAAGGTGAATCTCGGTGTCAACGCGAGCCTGTCGCTGGCGAAGCTGCAAACCATGAATCCGAATGGCGCCGAGTGGGACATCGTTGACTTGACGGGCCCGGAGTTCAGCATCGCGACCCGTCAGGACATGCTTCTGCCGATGGACCCGAAGCAGGTCGATACAAGCCGGCTGCTGCCCGAGTACGTCAAGAGCCATGGCTTCGGCTATGCCGCGTATGTGTGGGGCATGGCCTGGGATCGCCGCAAGATCCCCGACGCTTCCGCGCCGAAGTCATGGGCCGATTTCTGGAACACGCAAATGTATCCCGGCAAGCGTTCGCTGATCACCGTGAATACGAACGGGCACGCGCTCGAAGCCGCGTTGCAGGCGGACGGCGTGCTGCCGTCGAAACTCTATCCGCTCGATATTCAACGCGCCTTCAAGAGTCTCGACAAGCTCGGCCGGAACAACATCGTGTGGGCTTCCACCAATCAGGAGCCGGTGCAGCGGCTCACGTCGGGCGAGTGCGTGCTCGCCGGCATGTACGTGGGGCGCTCGATCATGGCGAACCGCTCGGGCGCGAACATCGGTTTCACGCTCGACGGCGCGGCGGTCGCGGGAGACTTTCTCGGCGTGATCCGCAATGCCCGCAACAAGCCCGAAGCCTTCGCGCTGCTCAACTACATCGCGACCCATCCCGAACGCGCGGCGGAGTTCACGGCCATCACGTCCTATCCAGTGCCGATCAGGGGAATCGAGGCGCTGCTGCCGGCCAGTGCGGCGGATGTCAAGGCCGTGCTGCCGAGCAATCCTGACGTGCGCGCCAAGGTGTTCTACGAGGAAGACGATTACTGGGCCAGCAATCTGCCCCAGGTTGCCGCGGCCTTCAAGGCGTGGCAGCTGTCGTAGCGAGTGACACGAACCGACCAAGGGAATCTGGCCATGCCTCAACGTTTCAACCTCACCCAGTCACTGATGCTGACGCCGGTCCTGATCCTCTACGGACTGGCTGCGGCCACGCCCATCCTCATGATTGCCCAGTTGAGTTTCAAGAGAGGCCTGGGCACGTTCGGGGACCTGTTCGTTTCGCCGATTTTCCTGCGCATCGCGCAGAACACACTGGTGATTTCTCTCGAGACGACGCTTGCCGCCGTGCTGCTCGCCTATGCCATCGCAGCGCTGCTCGCGCAGTCGGGCGAGCGTGCGCGGGCATGGATCATGGCGGCCATCCTGCTGCCGTTCTGGACGGCCGCGCTGATCAAGAACTTCGCGTGGTCCGCACTGCTGCAGGACAACGGCGTCATCAACCTCGCGCTGATGCACCTCGGGATCGTCTCGCATCCGCTGCCGCTGCTGCATACGCGGCTGGCGGTCGTCATCGGCATGGTGCATTACGTCATTCCGTACGCGGTGTTTCCCATCTACAGCTCGATGCTCGCAATCGATCCGCGCCTGTACCGCGCCGCCAAGAGCCTCGGTGCGCCGGGCTGGCGAACGGTGGTTTCCGTCACGTTGCCTCTGACCCGGCCCGGCCTGTATGCGGGCGGCCTGCTGGTGTTCATCATCTGCCTGGGCTTCTACATCACGCCGGTGCTGCTCGGCAGCCCGCGCGAAATGATGGTCGCGAACCTGGTCGATTTCTACACGCATCAGATCATCGACTTTCCGATGGCTTCCGCGCTGGCCCTGGTGATTCTGGTTGCGACGGCGTTCCTCATCGCGCTCTATCACTCCATTCCGAAGGAAGGTCAGTATGGAAAAATTTGAACTGCACGCGCCGGCCTTCAAGGCGCCGCGCGTCGGGCTCTCGGGCCATGCGCTGCTGTCGATCGCGTGCGTGCCGATCTTCGTCTTCCTGCTGGGGCCGATCCTCATCATCGTGCCAATGTCGATGACGAGCGGCGAGATCCTCATGTTTCCGCCGGACGGCTGGTCCGGGCACGCGTTCGTGGATCTGCTGCGCGATTCGCAATGGGTGGCTTCGGCACTGACGTCGTTCAGGGTGGCGCTGCTCGCCACCGTGATCGCGGTGGCGGCCGGCACCGGCGGGGCGCTGGCGTTGCATCGCAACGATGTGCCTGCAAGGAGCTTCTTCTCCACGCTGATCATGCTGCCCTTGCTCGTGCCGGTAGTCGTGCTCGCGCTCGCGGACTATCTGTTCTCGTCGACGCTGAATCTCGGTTCGAACTGGGTGTCGATTGCGTTCGCGCACAGTGTGGTCGTCACGCCGTATGTGTTCGTCTCGGTGCAGACCTCGCTGGCCGGGCTCGACCCGGCGCTGCATCGGGCGGCGCGCAGTCTCGGCGGCACGACGACCGCGCTGCTGGTGGATGTCTACTGGCCCGTCATTCGCACGGGCATGGTCGGCGGCGCGATCTTCGCCTTCATCGGCTCTTTTGACGAAGTGGTCATTGCGCTGTTCCTGTCCGGGCCGAATGCCGTGACTTTGCCCGTGCAAATGTTCACTGCGCTGCAATTCGATCTGACGCCGAAGATCGCGGCCGTGTCCACCGTCTTGCTGGCCATCAGTTTCGTCGCGTTGATCGTCAACGGCTACCAGAGCCTCGCTCGGCCGAAGACGGTGCCGCGCTAATGTCCGATCTCTTCACTCTCGTTTCCGGATTCAGTCATGTCTCGATCAGAAATGCCACAGGTCAAACGCGTCACCCTGGAGAATGTCTCGAAGGCGTACGGCAGTTTCAAGGCGGTGAAGGATGTGTCGCTCGCCATTGAACCGGGTGAGTTCGTCACGTTGCTCGGGCCGAGCGGCTCGGGCAAGACATCGACGTTGATGATGGTCGCCGGATTCGAGTCGCCCAGTTCGGGCGCGATCAAGGTGGACGGCGTCGATGTCGTGCGACGGGCGCCGAAGGATCGCAACTTCGGCATCGTGTTCCAAGGCTATGCGCTGTTTCCGCATCTCAGCGCGCGGCAGAACGTCGAATTCCCGCTGCGCATGCGGGGCGTCGAGAAGTCGCGGCGGCGCGCGATGGCGCTCGAAATGCTCGAGAAGGTCGGTCTTGCGGGCCTCGAGGAAAGGCGTCCGCGCGAGCTGTCCGGCGGACAGCAACAGCGGGTGGCACTGGCGCGCGCGCTGGTGTTCCAGCCGGATGCCTTGCTGCTCGACGAGCCGCTCGGCGCACTCGACAAGTCGATGCGCGAGCGCATGCAGTACGAGATCAAGAGCCTGCAACGCAAGCTTGGCATATCGGTCCTGTTCGTGACGCACGACCAGGAAGAAGCGATGACCATGTCCGACCGCATCGCGGTGATGAACCATGGGCAGATCGTGCAGATCGGCACGCCCCGGGAACTCTACGCGTCGCCTCGCACGCCGTTCGTCGCGAGCTTTTTTGGCGAGACGAACCTGCTGTCCTGCGTGGCGGACACGGCCGGGCCGGGCGCCGTGAACGTGACGCTCGCGTCGGGATTCTCCTTTCCCGCCGCGTCCGATGTCGAGCGCGCGCAACTGAGCCGCAACCCCGAGACGTTCGTTTCTATCCGCCCTGAAAAGATCAGCGTGCTCGCCACCGATCAACACGCCGATGTCATGGTGGATGCCGTCGTGCGCGAAGTCGCGTTCCTCGGCAAGTTCGTGCGTGTCTGCACGGTTGCATCAGGGGTCGAGATCACGTCGATTGTTGGCAACGCATCCGAGCGCATCAGCAGGCTTGCGGAGGGCGCGGCTGTCCGGCTTGGCTGGTCCCGGGAAGACGCGAAGGTGCTCGGCGTGGATGTCGAACCGGGCGACATGCAAGTGGCGGGTGGCGGTCGTGAAACGCACGACATGAGCGTGCAGTTGCGCGAAGCGGTCTAGAACACAATCAGGGCGAGGAAATCATGAGAGGGCGTCGATCGAACATGGTGTTGAGCGGGTTTCTCGCGCCGGGCGGCTACGACGCGCGTGCCTGGCGCTTGCCCACGAGCCGGTCCGGAGAGATCGGTACGGTGGGCATCGTGAAGGCCATCGCGCAGCGCTACGAAGCGGCGAAGCTCGATTCCGTGTTCGTCGCGGATATTCCGGGCGCGGATTTCCTGCTGGACGGCGATCTCGCGCTGGGCAGCCCGTATGAATCCATCTCGACGATGGGTGCGCTCGCCGCGGTGACGGAGCGGATCGGGATCATCGGAACGCTTTCGACGACCTTCAATCAGCCTTTCACGATTGCACGGCAGCTTGCCGCGCTCGACCTGCTGAGCGGAGGACGGGTGGGCTGGAACATCGTGACCTCCACGTTCGGCGCGGACGCGCATGGCATCGCGCTGCCGGCGAAAGCGGACCGTTACCGGCGCGCGGCCGAGTTCGTCGGCCTCGTGCGCGAGCTCTGGTCTGCCTGGAGCGATCACGCCGTCATCAACGACAAATCAGGCGGCCACTGGTTGCGGCGGGACAAAGTGAGGCCGCTCGACTACGCGGGTGAGTTCTTCAAGGCCAAAGGCGTGGTGAACATACCGCGTTCCCCACAAGGTCATCCGGTACTGGTTCAGGCGGGTCAATCCGCCGAAGGTCTGAACTTCGGCGCTGAATTCGCGGACATCATCTATACCACCCAGCCGGACAAGGACCAGGCCGTCCAGTATTACCGTGAGCAGAAGGAACGCGTCGTCCGCTTCGGACGGGACCCGGATCACGTGAAGATCCTGCCGGGCCTCATTCCCTACGTTGGCCGCACGGATGCCGAAGCGCGCGATCTGTTCGAATCGATCATCGCATCCATGGATTTCCAGGACTTGCGGGAGCGTTTCCGCGCGATGTTCTCGGTATCGCTTGACGGCCTCGCACTCGATCAACCCGTGCCCGCGGAACGCTTCGACGTATGGCGCACGCATCCGTCGGGGCCGCGCATCCTTGCCTACAGGACCGTGGCAAGCCAGCCGGGCAGCACGCTGCGCGATCTGCTGATCAACTTCAGCAGCGCGATGGGCCATCTGCTGATCTGCGGGTCGGCGGAAGCGGTCGCGGAACAGATGATCTCGTGGTTCGAGGCCCACGCTTGCGATGGCTTCAGCCTCAATGCGCCGACCTTCCCGGATTCCGTCGATGCCATCTGCACGCACCTTGTTCCAGCGTTGCAGGAGAAAGGCTATGCAAGGCGCGCGTATGAAGCGGACACCTTGCGGGGCCATCTGCATCTGCCCCGCCCCAAAGCGTGGGACGGGGAAGTCGGCTAGCCAGACCTACTTCGCGAGTACCCACTTGCCGTCCTGCACCGTCAGCATGGACGGTGCGTCGGGGCCATAGCCGTTATGGTCCGACGCCGACATCGTGACGAGTCCGTTGGTCGTCGCCACGTTGCGGATCCCTTCCAGCGCATCGCGCAACGCGATCCGGAATTCCGGCGTACCCGGCCGCGCGGTCTTGCCCGCGACCGGAATCGCGGCGTTGAGTTCGAGATACGCGTCCCAGGCATACCCGGCGAATGCGTTCACCTTGTCCGTGCCGAACTTGCCTTTCCACAGGGCAGTCAACGCCATGGCCGGCTGCCGGGCCGGATGCGAGTCCGGCAGTTCGGCCGCCACGGTCACCGGCGCGCCGGCGACCAGCGTGCCGTTGACGGCCTTGCCGCCGACGCGGATGAAATCCTCGTTGAGCACGCCGGTCGTCTGATAGACGGGACCCTTGTAGCCCTTGTCGCGAAGCTCGATCTGCGGTGTCGCGGAAGGCGTGCCAGACGCGGCGATCAGGACCGCATCGGGCTTCGCGGCGATCACCTTGAGCACCTGTGCGACGACCGAAGGATCGCGTGGAGAGAAGCGCTCCTGCGCCACCAACGTGATGCCGGCCGGGCCCGTCGCGGCCTTCAGTTCCTTCAGCCAACTTTCGCCATAACCGTCGTCCGCGCCGATGAAGGCCACCGTCCTGATGTGCTTCCGCTGCATGTCGCGAACGGTGGCGTTCGCGGTCGTCTTGTCGTTGTACGGGGTCTTGAAGACCCAGCGCCGGTTGGGGTCCATCGGCTCGATGATGCTGGAGCCCGCGCCCAGGCTGATCATCGGCGTCTTCGATGCGCCGGCAACTTCGATGTTGGCGAGCGTTGCGGGCGTGGTCGACGAGCCGATGATCACATCGACGTGATCCTGCGTGGTGAAGCGCAGGACGTTCTTGCGACCCGTGGTCGCGTCCGACGCGTCGTCGAGCACGATGTATTCGACGTCGTAAGCGCCGATCTTCGCCGGCATCAGCAAGAGGGTCTGCTTTTCCGGAATGCCCAGAGAGGCCGCGGGGCCGGTGGAGCTCACCGTGACGCCGACCTTGACCTGAGCCAGGCAAGCCTGCGTGAAAATCAGGAAGGACGCGGTTACGCAGGTCTTGAGGTTCATCGTGTTCCTCTCTGGGTCAGGGAAGCCTCGACGCGTTGCAGCGTGTCCAGGGTCTGGTGACAGGCATGTGCGGCTTCACGTCCCTTGACCTTGAAATGTTCGAGGAAGAAGGCGTGGTGCACCTCGCTTTCATGAAAGTGCTGCGGCGTGAGCACGGTGGAAATGACCGGCGTGCCGGTCTGCAACTGAAGCTGCATGAGGCTGTCGATCACGGCGGTTGACACGAATTCATGCCGGTAGATTCCGCCATCGACGATCAACCCCGCCGCGACCACGGCATCGAATTCCTCGCTTGCGATGAGTCGCTTGAGACAGAGCGGTATCTCGAACACGCCGGGGACTTCGAAGCATTGCAGGTCATCGGCCCGATAGCCTAGTTCCAGCATGGTCGAGAGGAAGGCCGCCTTGCAGTTGTCGACGATGTCGCGATGCCAGCAAGCCTGAACGAAAGCGATGCGGCGGCGTCGTGAAGTGATCGATGAGGTGTGGGTCATGCCTGTCAGACCGTGTGATTGAGACTTGAGTGGAAACGAGAAACGCTTTTCCGTCAGATGAGCTGCCACTGCTTGAACGCCGCAGCGACCTGAGGCAGGTTATCCACCCACCATTTCGTGTCCTTGAAATGCACCTTGGCGCGGACCATCGGGTCGTCGAGCAGGACCGCCTTGACGTCGGCTGCGTTCGGCGGCAAGAGCGAGGCAAGGCCTTTGATCGGCACCGGATAAGACGTAATGGCAGTGAATTCGGCCGCGCGCTCCGGATGCGTTGCAATGTAATTGAGCAGCGCGAAGGCTTCGGGCTTGTTGCGCGCATTGCGGATCACGCCGAGATAGTCCATGCCGACATTCGATTGCGTCAATGAAAACCCGATCTGCGCGCCGGCGCGATTGGCCATGATCGCCCGCCCGACGTACATGCCTGCCAGCGAGCATTCGCCGGAGGTCAGGCGCTGAACCGGCTCCTGATTGCCATTGGCCCACACGATATTCTCGCGTCCGAGTTTGTCGAAACTGCGAAAGGCGCGCTGCACGTCGAGCGGATAGAGCTTCGATTCCGGTACGCCGTCCGCCAGCAACGCAGCCTCCATGGACGCGCCGTCGTTGTTCACGGCCAGCAGGGAGCGCTTGCCGGGGTAGCGCTTCGTGTCCCAGAACTCCACCCATGACCTGGGCGCGCTCGCGTCCGGGATCTTGCGACGGTCCCACGCCATGCCCCAGATATAGAGCGCATAGCAGAAACCGTGGCTGGCGACATAGTCCGGCAGCATCCTGCTCGTGTCGACGAGTTTCGGATCGAGCGGAACAAGGACGTTCTGCCCCTGTGCAATGCTGTATTCAGTCGCCGTGAGATCGACGATGTCCCATTCCGCGCCGTTCGGATTCATGGTCTGCAACTTCGCGAGCGACAGGCTTGCATTGACGCCGAGATTGACCTTGATGCCGGTCTCGCGCTCGAACGGATCGAGCCAGGCCTTTCTCAGGGCATCGTTGTAGCTGCCGCCGTAGGACGCGATATTGAGCGTCTTCTGTTGTGCCGACGCACGCGGCGCCAGACTCGACAAACCGGACAGCAGCGTGCCGGCGCTCGCGGCTTTCAGAATCTTGCGCCGCATCGACGATGCCGCTTCAGACAGTGGAACCCGTCTGGACCTTGCGTTCATAAGACATCCTCCTGTGCGACGAAAGAGCGGTCCGGTTCGTATCCGCCGCCTCGCCGGTTGTTGACAGTCTTTTTGTCCGTGTTAATCTTGTTATACGTTCAACAAAAAAATAACGCAAGCGATGCGGTGCGTGTCGATCACCGAGGCTAACCCGGAGGCGAATTGATGAAGACAGAGATGAAGATAGGCGTGTTGATCCAGCCCTATGGCAA
The DNA here is from genome assembly GCF_031450975.1 of Caballeronia sp. LZ065. Lineage (NCBI taxonomy): Bacteria > Pseudomonadati > Pseudomonadota > Betaproteobacteria > Burkholderiales > Burkholderiaceae > Caballeronia > Caballeronia sp. LZ065. The sequence goes on along the minus strand of NZ_JARUXV010000044.1, from coordinate 12,986 downwards.
TCATCCGGCGGCGTGGCTGGTGGCCGATGCTCCGGATGGAGCCGAGAACGATATCGGTCATTACATCGACGTGGCCCGGACGGCGGAGTCCGGTGCGCTCGACTTCGTTTTCTTCGCGGACGTGCCAGCGATCCGCAATGGCAACCTCCATGCGATCAGCAAGTGGCCGCTGTACGCCAACCAGTTCGAGCCGGTCACGTTGCTGGCGGCGCTCTCGGCGACTACGAGCCGCATTGGTCTGGCGGCCACGGTGTCGACCGGCTTTTACGAGCCCTACAATCTGGCGCGCCAGTTCGCCTCGATCGATCATCTGAGCCGCGGCCGCGCGGCATGGAATGTTGTGACGACCTCGCAGGCGGCCGCGGCGCTGAATTTCGGCGCCGATGCGCGCGCCGGTCACGCGGCGCGTTATGAACGGGCGAAGGAATTCATCGAAGTGGTGAAGGGTCTGTGGGATAGCTGGGATGACGATGCGTTCGTGTACGACCGCGCGACCTCGACGTTCTTCGATCCGGCCAGGTTGCGTCGCCTCGATCACACAGGCAAGCATTTCTCGGTTCGCGGTCCGCTGAACATCGCGAGGCCGCCGCAAGGTTATCCGGTCATCGTCCAGGCGGGTGGTTCGGAGGCCGGCAAGGCGCTGGCCGCCGAGACGGCCGAACTGGTCTTCTCGTCCGAAGCCGAGCTCGAACGTGCGCAACGCTTCTATGCCGACCTGAAAGGGCGCCTCGAGGCCTTCGGGCGTTCGCGTGAAGACCTGAAGATCGTGAGCGCGCTGAATCCCATCGTGGGCCGCACGCGAAGCGAAGCGGAGGACAAGCTCGCGCGCTTGCAGGAGAAGCTGCATCCCGATGTCGGACGGGAGATTCTTGCGATCGACCTGGACAACATCGATCTGTCCGACCTGTCCGTCGATGCCCCTTTGCCGCTCGACCGCATTCCTGCATCGACGGAAGGCGGCAAGAGTTATCTCGAGTACATTCGCGCGATGTCCGAAGAGGGCACGCTCACGCTGCGCACACTCTACGAAAAATATGCGGTGGCGCGCGGCGGCAAGTTCATCGTGGGCACGGCGGAGGAGATCGCCGACGAGATGCAGGAATGGTTCGGGCAGGGCGCGTGCGACGGCTTCATGCTGGGCATGTCGTCGCTGCCGGATGGTCTTCAGGACTTCGTCACGCTGGTCATTCCGGAGTTGCGCCGGCGCGGTCTTTTCAGGGCCGGCTACAGCGGCTCGACGCTGCGCGAACATCTGGGTCTGCCACGTCCGCGCGTCCAGCAGCGGCGCGGTGCGGCCTGAGGCATCTGCTAATATCTGACGCTGCCTGGAACATGGGCCGCGCAGCCTGTGCGTTGTCCAGTAGTGGGAGAAATCGAATGAGTGTCAAACCCGCGGAAGGTACGCGCTCGCGCGACCCCGAGGCGCGCAAGCGCAAACTGATCGACGCGGCCATTGTGTCCATCGGCGAGATCGGCTACAACGACGTCACCGTCGATACCATCAGTGAGACTGCGGGCATCTCGCGTGGCTTGATTGGCCACTACTTCAAGGGCAAGGATCAGTTGCTTCTGGAAGCGGTGAAGACGGTCGCCGCGGAGATCGGCGCAAGTACTCGCAAGGCGGTATCAGCGGCGGGTGAAGACGCCGTCGCGCGCCTGTATGCCACGGCGCGTGCGAGCTTCGGCAAGCCGGCCTTTACCGAAGCCCATGCCTGCGTGTGGGCTGCACTGGCCGGCAACGCGGGCTGGTCGCCCGAACTGACGCAGCTCTATCACGAGCTATGGACAGGGTATCGCGAGGCGCTCGCACGCTTGTTCGAGCGCGCCGCGCAGACACGCGGCATCGCGCTCGACGCGAGGCTGGCCGCGCTCACCTTCACGCATTTGATCGAAGGTCTATGGGTGGGCTGGGTTGCCGATTCCACTGAAATCAGCCGGCAGCGTGCCGAGTCGGCCTGCCTGACTTACCTCGACGCCATCTTCAAGCAGCCGTAACGCCGGACGTAGTGACGCCGCCGGTCGTCAGGCCAGCGCGCGGCGCTTGCGCGGGGCCGGTGGTGCGTTTGCGGGAGATTGCGTCTTCGCGTCGAGAATCAGATCGACGTAGTGATGACAGCAATGCTCGGCATCGTTCGCGTTGATGCTGCTGCGATTGGCGGCCAGTCCGATCCACAGTCCTTCCACCAGCTGCGAAAAGGCGAGCGCGACATGCGACGCATTGATGGCGACGCCGCGCGCCTCCGCTGCGCGCGCGAAGAGGCGGCCCACGCCGGAGCGATAGTCCACCCAGATTTCCCGATAGATCTTCGCCAGTTGCTCGGACCAGCGTGCCGAACTCGCGAGCGATACCCAAACGGCGATCTTTTCATCTGTAAGTCCGGGCGGTGTGAAGCTGGCGTGGATCAGCGCATGCAGCATCTGGGCGGGGTCCGGCTTGGCGGCATTGGCAGCGTCGCGGATGGCGCTTCCCAGCTCGGTGGCGACGGTCTTCACGGCCTCGAGCAGCAGCTCTTCCTTGTTGGTGAAGTAATGGCCGATCAGGCCTCGCGAGAAACCGGCCTCCGCGCAGATCGAGGCCACGGTGACGGTGGCGTAGCCATTTCGTGCAATGTCGCGTATTGCCGCTTCGATCAGGTCGCGCCGCCGTTCGATGGCGATCCGCGAAGGTCCGCGCTTCTTGCGGGCAGACGAAAGAGGTGTCGCCATGGGTGCTGGTCTCCCGTTCAGATCATTTCACGACTCGACGTTCACGTATTGTAAGTCAGCCTCGAACGGCTCACGACACGCGATGCCGCGCCGGCTCCGCGAGACCCAGCTGGTCGCGTAGCGTCGGACCGGAATACTCGGTGCGGAACAGCTTGCGCTCCTGCAGCACGGGCAACACATGACGGGCGAAGTCCGCCAGCCCCCCGGGCAGATGCGAAACGCGAACCATGAAGCCGTCTGCCGCGCCCTCGTTGAACCATTGCGCCATGCGGTTGGCAATGGTTTCGCCCGAGCCGGCTATCGCATTCATGCCGCCTCGCGAGGCGGCGCAGGCCAGGTACAGCTGCCTCACGGTCAGCCCCTGTTCGCGGATGGCCCAAACCATGTTGTCGAAGTAGGACTTGGTGGCATTGCTCGAAGGCGGCAGCACCGATTCGGGAATGGGTTCGTCGAGCGGCAGATCGCGCAAGTCGATGCCGCCCAGGTCCACGGACAGAATCTCGCGGCCGACGGCCGGATGAATCATCGACTGTAGCAAGTCCAGCTTTTCCTGGCCTTCGGCGTCGCTGGCCCCGACGAAAGGATTGAGCGCACAGAGAATCTTCAGCTCTTCCGGACGGCGGCCGTACTTGCCCATGCGGCCCTTGAGATCGGCATAGAACGCCTTCGCCTTGTCGATATTGCGGTCCACGCTGAAGACGACGTCGGCGGTGCGGGCGGCCATTTCCATGCCGGCCTCCGAGCCTCCGGCATTGATCACGATCGGCCGGCCCTGCGGGCTGCGCGGTACGTCGAGCGGGCCGCGCACCTGATAGAACTCGCCCTTGTGATCCAGCACGCGACGCTTCGACGGATCGAAGAAGCGGCCGTTTGCCCGATCGCGGATGAACGCGTCCTGGTCCCAGCTATCCCACAGACCCAGCACTACATCGACGAATTCATTCGCCCGCGCATATCGGCGCGCGTGGTCTTCATGATCCTTGCGACTGAAGTTGAGCGCGGCGAGCGGCGCCGACGACGTGACCACGTTCCAGCCCGCGCGTCCGCCGCTCAGATGATCGAGCGTGGCAAACAGGCGGGCGACGTTATAAGGCTCATAAAAGCTCGTCGAGGCCGTGCTGGCAAGGCCGATGTGCTTCGTGACTGCCGCGAGCGCGGACATCAGCGTGACGGGTTCGAGATCCGCGATATGGCCTGGATAGCGCGTGATGGCTTCGATGTCGCCATCGCGGCTGGCGGGTGAATCGGCGCGAAAGATAAAGTCGAGCCTGGCCTGTTCGGCGATCCTGGCGAGATCGATCCAGAACGAAAGGTCCACTTCGCCACCGAGCGGCGTGCCTGGATGCAGCCACGCAGCCGGATGAATGCCGACGTGGGACAGCAAGGCGCCAATATGCATGACTCGGGGCTTCATTTCGACTCCGGGAAAAGGGTTGGACCGGGGGGTGACCGCGCCACGGCGACGCGGCGATGAGGAAGAAAGGTAGCCCAATATATGTTGGATGTCCAACAAAATCTATAGGCATAGGAGAGGGGCGTGGAATGCAGCCTTGATCAGGATCCGATGCTTACGGATATTGCAGGATGTTGATAATGGTGCCGTCGGGATCGCGGATCATCGTCGCGCGCAAGCCATCCTCGGACAGGTCTTGCAACTTCCATTCGAAGATCGCGCCCTCTCGCTCGAGGTGCGATGTCACGGCTTCGAGGTCGGATGTGCGGAATACGACCGCCTTGGCGCCGGTCTTGTCGATATGCGGGCCAGGGACAATAGCGGCATCGGGGTTGCGAACGGTCGTTGCGCGCGAAAGCAGTTCGATCCGCATGTCGCTCCGTTCGAGTATCTGAAAGTTCGCATGCAAGGATTCGATATAAGTCGAGTATCCGCGACGGAATCCGAACAGGCGGGCATACCACTCCGCGGAACGATCGATGTCGGTCACGGAAATGGCGACGTTATCGAATTCGACGAGTCGTTGTGCTTGCGCATTCGCTCCCATGTCATTCACCATGCGACCGTGCTCTTTTTGAATCGGATCCTGGCTCAGTGCTCGACAATGCCGACGCGTTGCGAGCACGCGGCGTCTTCGTCGCCTTCCCCTTGCCTGAGGTCTTGCCTGAGGTCTTGCCTGAGGTCCTGCCGGTGTCCATCGTTTCCGCGCCATTAACGTACCAGTTCACGAATGCCGGCGGCCGCAAAACGCACGAGATCAGAGTAATGAGCCGTCGACTTCTTCGCGCGGTCCCGCGCACCCAAGCGCTTCGCGCGGCCATTGAGCGCATGCGCTTGTTGCCGTGCCCCGACTGAGAACAGATAGGCCCATACCGCCTGTTCGCGTGCAATACCGGGCAACACCGTATGCAGTGCATCGATGAACCGTTCCGCGATCGGGTCGTAATAAGACTCGCGAATGCGCCGTGAACGCTCATCGCTGCCGAGGCTGACGGAAGCGACCAGTTGCACATACAGCGCAAGGTTCGCAGCCTCTTCACCGTCAAAAATGTCCGACAGCGGCGTGAAGGCGATCGTCAGTACGTCTTCGACCGTCACGGTCTGCTCGCACGCGAACAGCGCGTCGAGGAGCTTGCCGCGATGCAGATTGATGGCCGACGAGCGGCGCTCGAAGACGGCCTCGTAGAGCTTGTCCTTGGTCGCGTAGTGATAATGCACGAGTGCCTGGGCGACTCCGGCTTCATCGGCGATGTTGCGCATGCTCGCGCCGGCATAGCCGTGCTCGCCGAACACCCGCTCGGCCGCATTCAGGATCGCCGACAGGCGCGAGCCCGATCCGCGGTCGGACTCCTGAGCCGGACTGGCGGCTTTCGCGGACTTGTCTCGTTGTGTACTCATTCCGTGGCGACCTCTCCAGGCTATTTGATCGATCAGTCAGTATAACGTGAACCCTGCGTGGCCCGACAAGGCAAAGTCGGGCCACCGCGCGTCGTCAGCCGAGAAACTCCGGTTCCGGCAGTCCCTTCACGCCGGGCCGCACCGCCAGCACATTGCCCGCGAGCGGCTGTTGCGCCAGTTCCTTCTCGCTCATCCGGCGGCGCGCCGTGGTGATGAACAAGGTATCGAGATCCGGTCCGCCGAAGCACAAGCTGCTCACGCGCCGCACCGGCAGATTGACGACCATGTCGATCCGTCCGCGCGGGTCGTAGCGCGTCACGCACCAGCCGTCCATGTTCGCGCTCCAGAAGCAGCCATCGGCATCGACGGTCGATCCGTCGCAGATGCCGCGTCCGAGCGGTACTTCCGCGAACTTCCGGCGGTTGTAGATGGCGCCGTCGACCGAATCATAATCAAACACATCGATCTGGCAACTGAAGGAATCAGTCATGTACATCAGCCGGTTGTCCGGGCTGAAGCTGATGCCGTTGATGCAGGTGATGCCCTCCATGATCAGCTTCGGCTGCAGGTCCGGGTCGAGCCGGAACAGGCGCCCGCGCGGGGTATAGGCGGCGGCCTCCACGGTTCCCGACCAGTAGCGGCCGTGCCGGTCGCATTTGCCGTCGTTGAAGCGGTTTTTCGGCCGTTCGGCGTCGGGGCGCGAGATCTCGCTCAGCTCGCCGGTTTCAGGGGAGAAGAAATAGAACCCGGAACGCATGCCCACCAGCAGGCCGCCTTTGGCGCGCAGTCCAATGCTGCCGATTTCTTCCTGCATCGGCCAGCTTTTCTTGACGCCGCTGGAAATGTCGAGGCGATGGATGGTCTGGCCGATGCCGTCGACCCACCAGAGCAATTGCGTTTTCTCGTCCCAGATGATCGATTCGCCGAGTACGTCGGGCGTGGAATCGACTACGTCGATAGCCGAACCCACCATGTCGATAGGTCTCGTGATACTGCTGACAGTCATGTTGCCTCCTTGATATTCGGTGTGAATGGCGATGCAGCTGCGAAGCGCCGCCTCAGGCAGCCGGTTCCTTCATGCGGGCGAGGCCTTCGAGCGCGAGTCCGTAGCCCAGTACGTCATGCAGGCGCGCCTTCAGTTCCTGGTTCAGGCAGGTGCGCGTATAGCGTCTCACGAGACGCGGCTGCCTGAGCATCAGCTGCGCGAGTTCGCGGGCGCGCGGCAGCAGGTCGGCGGCCGGCATGACCTCGTTCACGAGACCCATCTCCTGCGCCTCGCTCGCGCTGATGTTCTGACCCGTGAGCAGGAAGTAATGACCGCGCGCGCGGCCCATCAGCAGCGGCATGATCAGGTGCATGCCGTCGCCGGGCACCATGCCTCCCTGGAAGTGCGCGGTGTCCTGGATGGTCGCGGTATCGGATGCCAGCACGATATCGCCCAGCAACGGGATCTCCGCATGCCGTACGGCGGGCCCGTTCAGGATACTGATCACCGGCGCTTCGATGTTGAGCAGATTGATGAGCAGATGCTTCGCTTCCCAGTAGATCGGGTCGTAGATCGTCGGCGTCATCGAATTGCGGTTCTGATGCATGCCCGGGGCGATCGGGGGGCCGCTGAAGGCGTCGCCGGTACCGGTCATGATCACCACGTCGTTTTCACGATCGCGGCCCACGTCGAGAAACGCCTGCTCGAACTCGCGATGCGCGGTCAGGTTCCATACGAGCGGGCCGCCGTGCGTGTGGAAGTGCATTTCCAGCACGCCGTCAGTGCGCGTCATGCGGATGGTCTCGAACTTGTCTGCGTAATCGTTGAATTGGGTCACGGCTGGTTCCTCTGAACGTTGGGATGTGGCGTCGGTGCGTGCCGGCGTGTCGCTGGCGATATCCGAACAGACTCTTCAGGCGCCAATCCTATTACTGACTGATCGATCAGTCAACAAGGGAAATACCGAACGAGATCGTCGTTGACCGGACGTTGGCTCGTCCGCTACTGTGCTGACTGTTCGATCGATCAGTTTTTTTCGAAATTCGATCAGGACGATCCAGCGCCTTCGGGCGCACCCCGACAAGAGCACACGCCGCCGACATCGAGCGCCGGCAGGACCAGGAGACAGTTGATGAATCGCTATCCGTCGTTTGAATCCCGTTTGGTCCATCTTTACTGAGAGGGCCATCATGTCGAGAAAAGCCGCTTTACATGCAGACATGCCTGCAGAAACGAGGGTCCCGGGCGACGCGGATCGTGCGCTCTATCTCAAGGTGGCGTTACGGCTCGTGCCGCTGCTGATCGTGTGTTACGTGGTTGCCTATCTCGACCGGATCAATGTCGGCTTCGCCAAACTGCAGATGCAGGATGCGCTGGGCTTCAGTGATGCGGTGTACGGACTGGGCGCCGGGATCTTCTTCATCGGCTACTTTCTGTTCGAGGTGCCGAGCAACCTGCTGCTGCAACGCATTGGCGCGCGCAAGACCATCACGCGCATCATGGTCCTGTGGGGCATCACCGGCTGCGCGATGGCGACGGTCTCGAGCCCCACCGCGTTCTATCTTCTGCGCTTCCTGCTCGGCGTGTTCGAGGCGGGTTTCTTTCCGGGCGTGGTCTACTACCTGAGCCAATGGTTTCCGCGTCACCGTCGCGGGCAGATTCTCGGCCTCTTCATGACAGGCTTTCCGATTGCTGGAATGATCGGCGGGCCGGTGTCGGGTTGGGCGATGTCGCACCTCGGCGGCGTCGCGGGACTCGCGGGCTGGCAGTGGCTATACATTGTCGAAGCGGCGCCGGCCGTGCTGCTCGGCGCCGTCACATGGTTCACACTCTCGGATGACATCGGGCGCGCCAGATGGCTGACCGAACCTGAGCGCGACACCTTGCGCCGCGCGTTGCGCGTCGATGGCCAGGAGCCGGGCGCTGAACACGCCGGGAAGTTGCGGCAGGTGATCGGCGACCCCAAGGTGTACCTCATGAGCTTCGCCTACTTCACCTTCATCTGCGGCACCTATGCGTTGAGCTTCTGGTTGCCGACGGTGCTGAAGAGCGCCGGCGTGACGAGCGTGGAGCGCATTGGCTGGCTGTCGGCGATTCCGTACGGCATCGCAGCGGTCGGCATGGTGCTGATCTGCCGCCATTCGGACCGGAAACTGGAGCGTCGCTGGCATGGTGCGCTCGCGGCGTTCGCCGGTGCGATCGCGCTTTCGCTGCTGCCGCTTCTGGCGCATGATCTGACTACGACCATTGTGTTGCTGACGATCGCATCGACGACCGTGTTCGTGACCATTCCCTTGCTCTGGTCGCTGGCGTCGGATTACTTTGCGGGATCAGCCGCTGCTGCGGCGGCGATCGCGTTCGTCAACAGTCTTGGCCTGCTCGGCGGCTTCGCAAGTCCCTTCGCGATGGGCTGGCTCAAGACGCTGAGTGGCTCGTTAAACAGCGGCCTCTATCTGATGACGATCTTGCTTGCGCTCGGAGCATGCGGGATGCTTGCGATGCGCGGTACGCGCCGCATTCACGAATGACAGATCAATCTGCGGCAGGGCATGTGACAGACATGGAACATCACTTCAAGGATGCATCGCCGGGAAGCTTGCTCGGGGAAAGCGTGGCGCGTCTCGACGGCGTGCGTTTCGTATCGGGACGCGTGGACTACAGCGCCGATCTCATCCCGTCAGGCGCGCTGCATCTCGCCATATTGCGCAGCGCCCATGCGTGCGCCACGATCGTTTCCATCGACCTGTCCGAAGCGCTCGCCATGCCGGGCGTGGTTGCAGGATTGATCGGCGAGGAGGCGGCCCGCATAAGCGATGCGATGCCGCCCGCGATGGACCTGCCTGCGAAAGGGGCGCGCGGTCCCTTGCAGAGTCGCTGTCTTGCCTTGGGTCATGCGACTTATTTTGGGCAGCCAGTGGCGGCGCTCGTCGCGACCACGGTGCATGATGCACAGGCGGCGCTCGCGAAGATCCGCGTCGAGTATGAAGTGCGCGCGCCGACCACGAACGCGCTCGATGCGTTGCGTGCTGATGCGCCGATTGTCCAGCCCGGCTGGGAAACCAATCTGCTGGTGCGCGATCGCATCCGCTCCGGTGACGCCGATGCCGCGTTTGCGCGGGCAGCGCATATAGCGCGTGGCGAAATCACGATCGGATCTTCGACCAGCGCGCCGATGGAAACCTTGTGCTACATCGCGCAATGGGATGCGCGCGCCGAGCGCTATGCGTTGACAGGCACGTTCCAGAATCCCCATACGAGCCGATGGCTGCTGGCTACGGCGTTGCGCGTGAAGGAGTCTCAGGTGCGCGTGATCGCGCCGCGCATTGGCGGCACGTTCGGCCTGAAAATGGCGGGGCATCCCGAGGAAGTACTGGTTGCGCTGTTTAGCCGTCTTACGCGGCGTCCGGTAGCGTGGGTCGAGGAGCGGCGTGAAACGCTGCTTGCCGGCTCGCGTTCGCAGCATCACAGCTTCGAGATTGCCGCCGATGAAGAGGGCAGGCTGACAGGCTGGCGCGACCGGATTCTGGTAGACGTGGGGATCATGGGCGCCGGTCATAGCTGGGCGATGGCGCTCGTGACGCCGGCTGTGTTCCCGACGGTCTATACGATCGAGCATTGCGACGTCGAGTGCTCGCTCGCGATCACCAATCAGCCGCCCTGGCAAGCCATTCGCGGTTACGGCAAGGAGATCGGCAATCTCGTGCTGGAGCGGGCCATTGATCTGCTGGCGCGTCAGACCGGCATCGATCCGCTCGAGTTGCGGCGGCGCAATCTGGTTGCGCGCGAAGCCTTGCCGCGTCTGTTGCCGTCCGGGCTGAACGTGGACAGCGGCGATTATCCGGGCGGTCTTGCGCAGCTGCAGACGATGTTCGATTTCTCAGGCTGGAGAAAGCGCGCGGAAGCTGCGCGTGCTTCGGAATGGCGTATTGGCGTCGGCATTGCGTTTGAGCTCACGCCGGAAGGCGGCGCCCGTCCCGGCAACTTCCCCAACGGTTACGAGACCTCGACGGTGCGCATCATGCCTTCGGGCGATGTCCAGGTATTGACGGGCGTGACGTCGCCCGGCAGCGGCAGTGATACCGGCATCGCGCAGATGGTCGCGGGCGAACTGGGGTTGCGAGCCGAACAGGTGAGGGTCATTGAGGGCGATACGGATGTCACGCCGCTGGGCACTGGCAACGCAAGCAGCCGTGCACTCATGTACGGCGGCACGGCAGCGTATCTCGCTGCGCGGGAACTGCGCGGCCGGCTTGCGCAATGCGCGGCCAACATGCTGGGCGGAGCGGCCCAGGACATCGTGCTGCGCGACGGCCACGCGTGGCGCGAAGCGGACGGCAAGAGGATCTCGGTGGCCGAACTGGCGCTGGGCGCTCATCTGCGACCTTTCACGGTGGCGGCCGGCGTGACACTGCCGCTCGAAGTGACGTGCAGTTTCGCGCCAAAGAACGTGCGTGTGGAACCCGATGCACAGGGCCGTATCGCCACTTATCCAACCTTCTCGTACTCGGTTCATGCCGTGGCACTGGAACTCGACATGGCGACCGGGAACAGCAAGCTGCTGGATTACGCCGTCGTGCACGATTGCGGTGCAATGATCAATCCGGCGCTGGTCGAAGGGCAGTTGAGAGGGGCGATCGTGATGGGCATCGGGGTTGCGTTGTGGGAGCAGATCAAGTTCGACAGCCAGCATCGCATGATCACGGATCGGTTCAAAAGCTATCTGTTGCCGCGAGCGAACGACCTGCCGCCGATTCGCGTTGGACATCGGGTCACGCCGAATCCTTTTCATCCGCTGGGCATGAAGGGCGCGGGGGAGTCGGGACTGGGCGGCGCGCTTGCGGCCGTCAGCAATGCCGTGGCGGATGCCTTGGGCGATGATGCGTGCTTGCAGCACGTGCCCGCGACGCCCGCCCGCGTGATGGCGGCACTGCAGGAGTCGCGGGCGTGATTGGTCATCGGTTCGAATTTCACCGGCCTCGTGATCTCGACGAAGCCGCAGCTTTGATGAACACGTATCGCGAGCAAGCGGCTGTGCTCGGCGGCGGTACGATGCTGGTGCCGTCGATGTCCGCGAATCTCGTGCGACGCGCGCATCTGATCAGTCTGGCTTCGCTTGGTCTGGATGAAGTGGTGTTGGATGACGGCTATATGCGTATTGGCGCAATGGCGACCTATGCACAGTTGCTTGCTTCGCCGGTGGTCACTCAACACGCGCCGCTTCTTGCCGCGATGGCCGCGCAGATAACCGGCGGCGCTTCAATCCTCAATCAGGGCACATTGGGTGGAGCAGCAAGCTTTGCGAATCCATCGTCAGACGCGCCGGGCTGTCTTGCCGCGATGGAGGCACTGTTTGAACTGCGTTCGTTGGAAGGCATGCGTCGTGTTCCCGCACGGGACTTCTTCGTCGACGCCTTCCGCACCGAACGACGCGAAGACGAATTCCTGATGAACATTCTCCTGCCGCGTGATACGACGCTGGTGGCGTGCCGGTACCAGAAGTACAAGGCAAGCGCGAGTTCCTGGCCGATCGTCACGGTCGCATGCTCGCTGCATCGCAGTGAAGAAGTCAGCGTGCGGCTCGCGGTTGGAGGGGCGGGTTGTCGGCCGGCGTTCGTGAGCTTCGTGATCGATCCCGAGGCATGGGTGCCTGAGGTGTTTATCGACCGGGCGGCAGCGAACGCACTGATTCTGATTGGCGAAGGCTGGAGCGATGAACTTGCTGACGCGGAGTATCGCCGCGCCATCGTGCCGGGCGTCGTGAAACGGCATCTGCGCGATTTGCTCACGGAAACGAAGATATGGAAAAGATGATCGAGGTACGGTTGACGCTCAATGGTGAGCGGCGCTCGGTGTGCGCGGATTCACGAACGCTGCTTGTTGAGTTGATTCGTGACGTCATGGATGCGAAGGGCACGCGTGTCGGGTGCCTTACGGGTGACTGCGGTGCATGCACGGTGTTGCTTGATGGCGAAGTAAGGAAGTCCTGCCTTGTGCTCACGGCGGCGATATCGGATAACGATGTACGGACGATTGAAGGCCTGGAAGGTATCGAACGGCTGCAGGAGGCCTTTATTGCCGAGAATGGGTTTCAATGTGGGTTTTGCACAAGCGGCATGCTTGTCGCGGCGGCGGAGTTGCTGAGGCGAAATCCTTTGCCGAGCCCCGATGAAATACGACGTGGCATCAGCGGAAATTTGTGTCGATGTACGGGTTACGAGAATATCGTCAATGCGATTTACAGGGCGGCGCATGGGGAAGGGCTGGGGGCGGCATGGGTGGGCATGGGTGGGATTGGCGAGGGGTGATTCATGTAAGAGGTGGTTTCAAAAAGACGTTGAAGGGGCTGTTAAGGAACCTCTGCATAACCCGCTCCTATATGGACGATAAGGAGTACTATTGAATAGCAATGACTTGGAGCTATCACGATGACACAACTTCATCTCG
>NZ_JARUXV010000043.1:0-389 GCF_031450975.1 Caballeronia sp. LZ065 | reverse complement strand
AACGTGTACGGGGTGCCGCCGATCGTCGCGCCCGGCGTGTTCACGACTGGCGCGGTTGTCGAACCGGCGCCGAGGGCGACATCGCCGGGATTGGTCGACACCGCGCCCGAACCGATCGCCACCGAATTGACGCCTGTCGCCGTGGAGCCCGCACCGGTGCTGTTGTCCTGGAAGTACTTCGTGCCCGTCGTCGCGAGGCTGTTGATGGAGTTGACGGCGTTGCTGATGTCGGTCGAGTTCTGATCGATCGCCTGGTTCGAAGCGAAGAGCTGCGAGCCGTTCACCGCGTCGGTCGAGGTGCCGGAGAGACGCCCCGCCGCGACGTTGGTGATCGTGCGCTCCGCGCCCGGCGCGCCCACCGATACCGTGCTCGTCGCATTCGTGCCGGC
>NZ_JARUXV010000042.1:0-403 GCF_031450975.1 Caballeronia sp. LZ065 | reverse complement strand
GTCCTCGTGCATCGCATGGCTGTAGTAGAAAGACAGGCCGTTGCGGTCGGTATGTTTCACCATCTGGTGCTGCGCATACTCGAAACAGTAGGGCGCGTCGTGCGCATCGAGCACGACGCTCAAATTTCCCAGTGCGTCCTGCTCATACGACACCAGCGGATGCACGCCCCCTTGTCCATCGTGCAGTGCGAGCGCTCCCAGGCAGCCCACGACGCGGCCCGAAGCGGCACGCAATTCACGCCCGGTAGCACGGCTCCCCGAGAATTCGATGAAGCGCATCGACACGCTTTCGTGAATCGGATCGGTCCGTCGCTCGATATGCCAGGCGTTGCCATTCAGGTCCGCCATCCGGGATAACGGCAAAGCCAGCGTCTGCCCCCGATCCACAGATGGCACGCGTGCG
>NZ_JARUXV010000041.1:0-406 GCF_031450975.1 Caballeronia sp. LZ065 | reverse complement strand
CATCGAATGGTTCGCGGAAGAAGGCAAGCGCGTCGCCGGCGACACACTCGCCACTCCGGCAGCGGACAAACGCATCGTCGTGACGAAGGAACCTATCGGTGTATGTGCGGCGATCACGCCATGGAACTTCCCTGCGGCAATGATCACCCGCAAGGTCGGCCCGGCGCTCGCAGCCGGTTGCCCGATCGTCGTGAAGCCAGCAGAAGCCACTCCATTTTCGGCCTTCGCGATGGCCGTGCTGGCTGAACGCGCCGGCATTCCGAAGGGCGTGCTGAGCATCCTCACTGGCGACCCGAAAGCCATCGGCGAGGAAATGACCGGCAATCCGATCGTGCGCAAGCTCTCGTTCACCGGCTCCACCGCCGTGGGCCGACTGCTGATGGCGCAGAGCGCGCCGACGGTCAAG
>NZ_JARUXV010000040.1:0-417 GCF_031450975.1 Caballeronia sp. LZ065 | reverse complement strand
GACGGAATGGGAGTATGACGGGCATGGCAACCTGCTCGCGCACAGGCTGCCGGATCGCACCGTGGTGCAGACCGAGTATGACGAGCAGCATCGGCCGGTTGCGATCACCGATCCCGAGGGAGGCGTCTGGCGTCAGGTCTGGGATACGCGCGGCAATCTGATTGAACGGGTGACACCGTCGGGGTGTTCAAGCGTCTTCGGTTATGACGCGCTTGGGCAGCTGACGCAAGTGGCGGATGCGGCGCGGCGCTGCACGGCGCTGGACTACGACGCGAATGGCTATCTGGCTAACTTGACCGATGCGTTGGGGCGTGTCACGCACTTCACCCACGATGCGCGCGGCAATCTGCTACACCGCGAAGCGCCGGGGGAAGGAACCACGCGCTATGCGTGGGACAAGAAGGATCGTCTGATTCT
>NZ_JARUXV010000039.1:0-440 GCF_031450975.1 Caballeronia sp. LZ065 | reverse complement strand
ATTGGCTGCGGCGATCAAACCGATCTACGCGGCCGCCAGTGCGGAAGCTGCGCAGGCTGAACTTGATGCCTTTGCGGATGGTCCATGGGGGCAGAAATTCCCCACTGTCAGTCTCGCGTGGCGTAACGCCTGGGATCGTGTGATCCCGTTCTTTGCCTTTCCCCCGGGCGTGCGCAAGATCATCTACACGACAAATGCGATTGAAAATATCAACTCGCAACTGCGCAAGATCATCAAGACACGCGGGCACTTCCCGACCGACGAGGCGGCAACGAAACTCATCTGGCTGGCACTGCGCAAGATCACAACCCATTGGGGCAGTGCTGCCCATGACTGGAAGACGGCCATGAACCAATTCGCTATCCTTTATGCAGATCGATTCGTTCGACCTTCCGTGTAATTACTCAATCTGCCTCGAACACGGAAATACTGACACCCCC
>NZ_JARUXV010000038.1:0-476 GCF_031450975.1 Caballeronia sp. LZ065 | reverse complement strand
CACTGCCCCTCCCCGGGGCGGGGGTAACTTTCTTTGCGGCTGCAAAGAAAGTCACCAAAGAAAGCAGCTTTCTTAGCGCCCAAGGACCACCAAGCGGCGCGACACAGAAGCACTTCACTGGCCCGGCAGTAGCGAGTGCCCTCACAGGCCCCACCGGGCTTGGATCGCGGACCCACTGTGCAACCGCGCCCTCAAACAAACTGGTACAGCCCCTCAAAGCTCCGGCGCTGCGCTTCGCGCCGCCGTCCGGTCAATCGGGTCTGCCAGTGCTCTGCTTGCTGCTAACGCCTGCACATCATTGCTCTTGTCTCCCACCGGTTTCCCTTGCGTACCCTTCGGCAGCGCGTAGCGCTGGGCCGGACCTTTGAGGTGCTGCGCCAGTTCGTTAAACGGCAGTTTGTCCCAGTGGGTCCGCGATCCAAGCCCGGTGTGGCCTATGAGGGCACTCGCTAGTGCAGTGCCAGAAACTTGGTTCT
>NZ_JARUXV010000037.1:0-545 GCF_031450975.1 Caballeronia sp. LZ065 | reverse complement strand
GGCCGCTTCTTCGTGGGCCTCGTGCCGGGCGTCAATCTGCTCATCGACTACATCGTGCCGGCCCCATCGCTTTCCGCATCGGAGAAACAGGGCATCGACTTCGCATCGGGGGTGATCAGCGTCGTTGTGCCCGCACCCGAGATCCCGATACAGCTCCCCAAACTCGGCGCAAGAAAGTTAAACCCCGCCGCCGAGTTCAAGCTTGCCGAAGAGATCAAGCCTCCCGCAGAGATCAAGCCTCTCGGAGATATCAAGCCTTCCGAAGATATCAAGCCTTCCGAAAACGGTGCAAACGGCGAACCTGTCAAGCTTCCGCAAGCCGAACCCTCCGTGCCTGCACCGAAAAGCGCAACCCCTGCATCCGGCTCGCCATCGGCATCCCGCTGGTGCCCGATCAATATGCGCGCGCGCCCTCGGGCAAGCTCGTGCCCGATGCCGACTACCGTGGCCTCTATCGCGACGACACCGGCCAGCAGTTCATTCAGCAAGGCGGCCAGACTTATCCGGTCAGCTATAACAAGGACGCCGGGTATTGGCAGTTACAG
>NZ_JARUXV010000036.1:0-573 GCF_031450975.1 Caballeronia sp. LZ065 | reverse complement strand
CCTCAACTCGCCGACGGCCTCGCGGAAAATGTCGAAGGCACGGTGCTGAACATCGCGAAGGATTATTCGCACATCCTGGCTCCGGCTACGGCTTACGGCAAGAACATCGCGCCGCGTATCGCCGCGCACCTCGATGTCGCGCAGATCAGTGACATCACCGCCGTCGATAGCGCCGACACCTTCGAGCGTCCGATCTATGCAGGCAACGCGATCGCGACGGTTCAATCGAGCGATCCGATCAAGGTCATCACGGTGCGCGCAACGGGCTTCGATCCGGTCGCAGCGGAAGGCGGTAGCGCAGCGATCGAGAAGATCGAAGCCGCCGCCGATGCAGGCATCTCGCAGTTCGTCAGCCGCGAAGTGACGAAGCTGGACCGTCCGGAACTGACGAGCGCGCATATCATCGTGTCGGGCGGCCGTGGTTTAGGCAGCGGCGAGAACTACACGAAGACGCTGGAACCGCTGGCCGACAAGCTGGGCGCGGCGCTGGGCGCATCGCGCGCGGCGGTCGATGCCGGCTACGTGCCGAACGACTTCCAGGTGGGCCAGACGGGCAAGATCGTCGCGCCGCAG
>NZ_JARUXV010000035.1:0-690 GCF_031450975.1 Caballeronia sp. LZ065 | reverse complement strand
AGTTTGGCAGCGGTCCAATGACGGCTGAAACCATCAATTCAGCAACGATGGCGCTCAAGAAGGCTCTGATCGAGCGCGCTCTGGGCGGCGAGATGAATCACCATCTCGGCTACCCGTCCGGTGCGGCCAAGCCAGCCAACGTCACGAATCAGCGAAACGGCCGGGGTGCCAAGACGGTCCTTACTGAGGATGGCCCGATCCGTATTGAGGTGCCGCGTGACCGGGATGGCAGCTTCGAACCCATCCTGATTCCCAAGCACGAACGCCGCTTTACGGGCTTCGACGACAAGATCGTCGCCATGTATGCCCGGGGTATGACCGTACGCGAGATTCAGGGCTTCCTGTTGGAGCAATACGGCACCGAGGTCTCGCCGGACTTCATCAGCTCCGTGACCGATGAGGTCATGGCCGAGGTGACCGCCTGGCAAGCGCGGCCGCTCGAGCCGATGTATCCGGTCGTGTTCTTCGACGCACTACGGGTCAAGATTCGCGAGGATGCAGTGGTGCGCAACAAGGCGGTATATCTGGCGCTGGGCGTGCTGCCTGACGGCACGCGCGATATCCTGGGTCTATGGATCGAGAGTACCGAGGGCGCCAAATTCTGGATGAAGGTGTTCAACGATCTGAAGACGCGCGGCGTTCACGACATCCTGATCGCCGTGACCGACGGTCTGAAAGGCATGCCCGAGG
>NZ_JARUXV010000034.1:0-710 GCF_031450975.1 Caballeronia sp. LZ065 | reverse complement strand
GAGGAAATGACCGGCAATCCGATCGTGCGCAAGCTCTCGTTCACCGGCTCCACCGCCGTGGGCCGACTGCTGATGGCGCAGAGCGCGCCGACGGTCAAGAAGGTCACACTGGAACTCGGCGGCAACGCGCCCTTTATCGTGTTCGAAGACGCCGATATCGATGCCGCAGTCGAAGGCGCCGTAGCCTCGAAGTATCGCAACAGCGGTCAGACCTGCGTCTGCACGAACCGCTTCTACGTGCACGAAAAAGTCTACGACGCGTTCGCGCAGAAACTCGCCGCCGCAGTCGGCAAGATGAAAGTCGGCAACGGCACCGAAAGCGGCGTCGCGCTTGGACCGCTCATCAACGAAGCCGCCGTGAAGAAGGTCGAATCGCATATCGAGGATGCGCTCTCGAAAGGCGCGTCACTGGTGTCAGGCGGCAAGCGCCATGCGCTTGGCCACGGCTTCTTCGAGCCGACCGTGCTCACGAACGTCACGCCGGACATGAAAGTATCGAAGGAAGAAACCTTCGGCCCGCTCGCGCCAGTCTTCAAGTTCAGCTCCGACGAAGAAGTCGTGCGCATGGCCAACGACACCGAATTCGGTCTTGCCGCGTACTTCTACAGCCGCGACATCGGCCGCGTATGGCGCGTGGCCGAAGCGCTCGAATACGGCATGGTGGGCATCAACACCGGGCTGATTTCGAACGAAGTGGCACCGTTCGGCGG
>NZ_JARUXV010000033.1:0-755 GCF_031450975.1 Caballeronia sp. LZ065 | reverse complement strand
GAGACGCGTACCCAGCAGGAGCTGTTCTCATCGCTCTTGCCGTAGCGGTCCCAGCGGAATTGCAGCTTCACGCGGCCGTGCTGATCGGTCCAGATGGTCTCGCCCGCCGGGCCTACGACGACTGCGGTCTGCGGTCCGGTCGCTTTCGGCAGCGGCGTGAGAGAAGGCGCGCGCCAGGGCAGCGACGTGGGCTGAGAGACGAACTCCGTGTCATAGCGTGCCGTGCTGCTGCCGCTGGCATCGCCGCCGCTCTGGAACTGATAGCTTGCGCCGACGATCAGGTACTCGCGGTTATCGGCGGTGCGGGGAGAGCCGGTGAGCGTGAACAAAAAGCCGGGAGCGAAGGCGCGGATAGTGGTATGTCCGTGAGCGCTCTCGCTGCCGGTCTGCTCCTCTTCGAGACGCACGCGCGAGTAATGATTGCCTTCGTCACCATTGACGTAGCCGAGCTGCCAGTTGTACTTCTCGTACGAGCCGTGGTCATCGCTGAGCGGATTGGCCTGCTGGCTTTGCAGGTCGGCCTTGGGCTTGCGGAAGTCGTAGTCATCGACAACATAGCGGCCCGTGGTGACGTTGTCCTCGGTGTGCCAGCGATCGACGCCTTCGGTCTCGGGCAGCGCGATCTGGTCGGGCGCGAGATAAGGCAGCGAGGCGTAATCGGGCAGGGGATCATGAGCGCTCATGTCATCGGCGAGCACGAGCGTGTGCTGACCCATCTGATGCGTGAAGTAGTAGTAGATGCCTTCCTGCTCCAT
>NZ_JARUXV010000032.1:0-865 GCF_031450975.1 Caballeronia sp. LZ065 | reverse complement strand
TTAACCTTGAGCATCGTAGCGATGAGATCGAGGGCATGGATAAGCCAATCATTGACGACGAATTGTGGAAAAGAATCGAGCATTTACTCCCGCAGCCGAAGGCTCGACGCGAGAAGTATCCCGGCCGAAAGCCGGTACCCGATCGCGCGGCATTGAACGGCATTGTGTTCGTGCTACGTACAGGACTGCGCTGGCGCGACCTGCCCGCCGAAATGGGTTGCGGCTCCGGCGTGACGTGTTGGCGTCGGTTACGCGACTGGCAGCAAGCCGGTGTATGGGACCGATTGCACGAACTGCTGCTCGCCGAGCTTCGCGGCGCTGGCCAGATCGATCTTTCGCGAGTCATCGTCGATTCATCCTCTGTTCGCGCGATTGGGGCGGGCCAAAAACTGGGCCAAACCCCGTAGATCGTGCGCGACCAGGATCCAAACACCATGTCGCCACCGATGCGAACGGGGTGCCTCTCTCGATCATCCTCACAGGGGCCAATCGCCACGACATCACTCAACTGTTGCCGCTCATAGACGCGATCCCAGCTATTCGTGGCATCCGCGGGCGACCCTTGCAAAAGCCGCAGGTCGTCTACGCTGACCGTGGATAAGACTCGGAACCACACCGGCAGAAGTTGCGCGATCGCGGCATTAACCCGATTCTCGCGAAGCGGCGCGCCGTTCACGGATCTGGCCTTGGAAAGTACCGCTGGGTAGTCGAACGCACGCATGCATGGTTCCATAACTTCCACCGTCTTCGAATCCGCTACGAACAACTGGCGACAATGCATGAAGCCTTCCTCAAACTCGCTGCCTGCATGATCTGCTGGAATACTCTTCAACGATCTGCTCAGGCATTTTGAAACCACCTCTTA
>NZ_JARUXV010000031.1:0-1000 GCF_031450975.1 Caballeronia sp. LZ065 | reverse complement strand
GAGGCATCGCTGGAGACGAGCTGCACCTCGAAGTCGAAGAGCGTGGAAAGGGCTTCGTTACCTGTCATGGAACGGAAACTGAGGGTGCCGGAAGCAAATCCTTCGCTGTAGGCAGTCACAATCTGGGTCATGTCGGTCTCTTGTGAGAATCGGATCGTTGCTTAGACACGTGTGTTGAGTAAGTCATCCTGATTGGCGCCGCGTCTCTTGCGGCGCGCACCCCGGATGCTGTCGGCCGACCTGGTGGGTCGGCCGCTGGTGGCGGACTTGCCTTAAACGGTTCGCATGGTGGCCTTGCTCCGTGCTATGGGTGAGGTCGATCAACGTGTCACTGGCTTCTGCGTGGCCGCCGGCTCACCACTTGACTTCATAGCCGACCTTGACGATGGTCACGCCGGTTTCGGTGATCGAGGCGCCGTTCTGCCCCACCATCGTGCCGGTATTCGCCAACCAGAAGCCCGTGTTGTTGACCGCGTTGCCGGCCGTGGTCACCACGCTTCCGAGGGTGCTGACATCGCTCGTGTGAAACACCTCATTCGATCCGACGTTGACGCCGAACGTGTTGCCGACGTTGAAGTCGTTCTCGTTGCCGGTGACGAAGCTGGTGGACTCGCCGATGACCGATGACATGCTCAGGCCAGCGGTCAAGCTGTTCGATCTGCCCACGGTAAGGGCGTTCGAAAGACCGTTCACCGTGATGCTGTAAGCGTTTCCGCTGAGGTTCGGCTGGAAGAAGTTCTGGACGAAGGCAGGTAGCTGGCTGGCGAGCGTGCTGGACTGTGACGTGCCCGATGACGTCGAGACCGACGTCGACGGCGTGGATTGCTGCATGCCGCTGCGCGCATGGGCGTTCCTGCCGCGCTTGCGCGGTCGCGCCGCCATGATGGCCTGTTGCAATTGTCCGGCTGAGCCTGTGCTCACTTGCTGCTGCAACAGACGTTGCGCACCGGAGGGCGGCGGCGAGGTCGAGCTGTCGCCGGAGGCGAGCGGCAGGCCCACT
>NZ_JARUXV010000030.1:0-1056 GCF_031450975.1 Caballeronia sp. LZ065 | reverse complement strand
AGAATCAGACGATCCTTCTTGTCCCACGCATAGCGCGTGGTTCCTTCCCCCGGCGCTTCGCGGTGTAGCAGATTGCCGCGCGCATCGTGGGTGAAGTGCATGACACGCCCCAACGCATCGGTCAAGTTAGCCAGATAGCCATTCGCGTCGTAGTCCAGCGCCGTGCTGCGCCGCGCCGCATCCGCCACTTGCGTCAGCTGCCCAAGCGCGTCATAACCGAAGATGCTTGAACACCCCGACGGTGTCACCTGTTCAATCAGATTGCCGCGCGTATCCCAGACCTGACGCCAGACGCCTCCCTCGGGATCGGTGATCGCGACCGGCCGATGCTGCTCGTCATACTCGGTCTGCACCACGGTGCGATCCGGCAGCCTGTGCGCGAGCAGGTTGCCATGCCCGTCATACTCCCATTCCGTCGCGTGGCCCGCCGGGTCGACCTCCGCGATCGTGCGGCCCGCGCCATCGTATTGATAGCTGCGCACGCCGCCAGCACCGTCGATGCGCGCCACCGGCCATTGCTGCTCGTTGTATTGCAGCACCGTGAGGTGGCCCAGCGAATCCGTGAAGCGCGTCTCCAGATGCGCAAGGTCGTACTCGAAGTGGTAGTCGTACAGACCGCCATCGCCCCATGCGTGGCTCACACGCCATTGGCCGTCCTCGTGCATCGCATGGCTGTAGTAGAAAGACAGGCCGTTGCGGTCGGTATGTTTCACCATCTGGTGCTGCGCATACTCGAAACAGTAGGGCGCGTCATGCGCATCGAGCAC
The DNA here is from genome assembly GCF_031450975.1 of Caballeronia sp. LZ065. NCBI lineage: Bacteria > Pseudomonadati > Pseudomonadota > Betaproteobacteria > Burkholderiales > Burkholderiaceae > Caballeronia > Caballeronia sp. LZ065. The sequence continues at coordinate 289 of NZ_JARUXV010000030.1, read as the reverse complement.
GGCGCTCAAATTTCCCAGTGCGTCCTGCTCATACGACACCAGCGGATGCACGCCCCCTTGTCCATCGTGCAGTGCGAGCGCTCCCAGGCAGCCCGCGACGCGGCCCGAAGCGGCACGCAATTCACGCCCGGTAGCACGGCTCCCCGCAAATTCGATGAAGTGCATCGACACGCTTTCGTGAATCGGATCCGTCCGTCGCTCGATATGCCAGGCGTTGCCATTCAGGTCCGCCATCCGGGATAACGGCAAAGCCAGCGTCTGCCCCCGATCCACAGATGGCACGCGTGCG
>NZ_JARUXV010000029.1:0-1070 GCF_031450975.1 Caballeronia sp. LZ065 | reverse complement strand
GGCCACACCGGGCTTGGATCGCGGACCCACCGTGCAACCGCACCACAGAACAGACTGGTGCAGCCATTGAAAGCGCCGGCCCAGCGCTACGCGCTGCCGCAGGGTATGCAAGGGAAACCAATGGAAAGCAAGAGCAATGAGATGGAGGCGTTAGCACGGGAGCACGGGCAGACCCGATTGACCGGACGGCGGCGCGTAGCGCTGCGCCGGAGCCTGCAAGGGCTGCACCAGTTTGTTCAATGGTGCGATTTCACAGTGGGTCCGCGATCCACGCCCGGTGGGGCCTATGAGGGCACTCGCTACTGCAGGGCCAGAAACAAGGTTCTGTGCTGCGTCCGTAACTTGACCTTGGGCGGGAAGAAAAGCTGCTTTCTTTGGTGACTTTCTTTGCAGCCGCAAAGAAAGTTACCCCCGCCCCGGGGAGGGGCAGTGCTAACAGTCCGACGCGAATACGGGAATTCCATGGAAACGCAAGCAAACACAAGCAACCCACGCGAAGGACCAGAGCGACGACCGGGGCGGTGCTAACAGACCTACGCGAACACGGGAAGTCCATAGAAGCGCAAGCGAGCGAACGACAGACCCAAGCAAACAAGAGACGCGGGGCAACCCCAACAAACGGAGAAGATAATGACCTTGAAGGATCAACTAAAAGACCCGACCTTGCTGCGCAACGCAGCCTACATCGATGGTGAGTGGCAGCAAGCCGACACTGGCGAGACCTTCGAAGTAAAGAACCCTGCGACGGGCGAATCACTAGGCTCTGTCCCCAAGATGGGCACAACCGAAACTCGCCGCGCGATCGAAGCAGCAAACGCGGCCTGGCCCGCATGGCGCAAGAAGACTGCTAAAGAACGCGCGGCGCTCATGCGTCGCTGGTTCGACCTGATGACGGAAAACGCCGATGACCTCGCGCTGATCCTCACCACCGAACAAGGCAAACCTCTCGCCGAGGCCAAAGGCGAAATCACCTACGCGGCGTCGTTCATCGAATGGTTCGCGGAAGAAGGCAAGCGCGTCGCCGGCGACACACTCGCCACTCCGGCAGCGGACAAACGCATCGTCGTGAC
>NZ_JARUXV010000028.1:0-1072 GCF_031450975.1 Caballeronia sp. LZ065 | reverse complement strand
CGGCAGCCCGATGCGCCGATCGGATGCCCGATCGCGATCGCCCCGCCGTTCACATTGATCTTCGACTGATCCCAGCCCATCTGCTGATGCACCGCCAGCGCCTGTGCCGCGAACGCTTCGTTGATTTCCATCAGATCGAGGTCGTTGACGCTCCAGCCCGCGCGCTCCAGACAGCGCTTCGACGCCGGCACCGGGCCCATGCCCATGATCTTCGGGCTCACGCCCGCGTTCGCATACGCCTTGATGCGCGCCAACGGCGTCAGACCCAGCGCTTCCGCCTTCTTCGCCGACATCACGACCACCGCCGCGGCGCCGTCGTTGAGGCCCGAAGCATTCGCCGCCGTCACCGTGCCTTCCTTCGAGAACGCCGGCTTCAGACCCGCCAGCGCCTCGGCCGTCACGCCGTGACGCACGAATTCATCGGTGTTGAATTGCAGCGGCTCTCCTTTGCGTTGCGGAATCGAGACCGGCACGATCTCATCGTTAAAGCGGCCTTCCTTCTGCGCACGCTCGGCCTTGTTCTGCGACAGCGCCGCGAACGCGTCCTGCTGTTCGCGCGTGATGCCGAATTCCTTCGCGACGTTCTCGGCCGTCGTGCCCATGTGGTAGTTGTTATAGACGTCCCACAGGCCGTCGACGATCATCGTGTCGATCAGCTTCGCGTCGCCCATGCGGAAGCCGTCGCGCGAGCCCGGCAGCACGTGCGGCGCCGCGCTCATGTTCTCCTGCCCGCCCGCGATCACGATGTCCGCGTCACCCGCGATGATCGCGTTGGCCGCCAGCATCACCGCCTTCAGGCCCGAGCCGCACACCTTGTTGATCGTCATGCCGGGCACCATGTCCGGCAACCCCGCCTTGATGAGCGACTGGCGCGCCGGGTTCTGTCCCGAACCCGCCGCCAGCACCTGGCCGAGAATGACTTCGCTCACCTGATCCGGCTTCACGCCTGCGCGTTCGAGCACGGCCTTGATGACCGTTGCGCCCAGTTCCGGCGCCGCGATCTTCGCGAGCGAGCCGCCGAATTTGCCTACCGCCGTACGCGCGGCCGATACGATCACTACGTCAGTCATTT
>NZ_JARUXV010000027.1:0-1101 GCF_031450975.1 Caballeronia sp. LZ065 | reverse complement strand
GGCGCTATCAAATCTGAAGTGCAACACCTGTTTCGTATAAGGTGTTGCGATGCACGAAAGAACTCAGTATCAACAGCTTCAACCCGAAGAGCGCCTGACCATTGCCAGCCTGCATTTGCAGGGTTCGAGTATCCGGGCCATGGCCCGGATACTCGGCCGCTCGCCAGCCACCGTAAGCCGTGAACTGAAGCGAAACGGTTCTCCTGCTGGCTACGCGTCCGTACCTGCAGAAGCGCTCAGCGCCGCACGTCGCAGTGCGGGTCGTCGTCCTACAAAGCTCTGCCCGCATGGGGTGTGTTGGCGCATCGTTCTCACCCTGCTCGAGTGGAAATGGTCACCCCAGCAGATATCGGGCACACTGAAGCGCATGTACCCGACCGACCCGACCCAGCACGTTTCGCACGAAACCATCTACACGGCCATCTACGCTCAGCCGCGCGGCGAATTGCGCCGCCAGTTGATTGCCTGCCTGCGCCACGGCCATAGCACCCGTATGTCCCGCACACGCGGCACCGACCGGCGCGGGCAGATTCCCGACATGGTGAGCATTCACGTGCGCCCGCCCGAAATCGAGGACCGCCTGCTGCCTGGTCATTGGGAAGGAGACTTTATCAAGGGCGCCGGAAATCAATCGTCTGTCGGCGTCTTGGTCGAACGGACCAGCCGTCTGGTGCTGCTCGCCAAGATGGAAGACGCCACCGCCGCCTCAGCGCTGGCGGGCTTCTCTGCCAAACTCAACTCGATTGCAGCACCGCTGCGAAAAACTTTTACCTACGACCAGGGAAAAGAAATGTCGCGGCATCAAGAACTCACAGCAGCCACTGGCGTGCGCGTGTACTTCTGCGACCCACATAGCCCCTGGCAGCGCGGGACCTGCGAAAACACCAACGGATTGCTCCGTCAATATTTGCCTAAGGGCACCGACCTCTCGGTCTACACCCAGGACGAGCTCGATGCCATCGCCGACAGTCTGAACAGTCGGCCGCGCGCAACCCACGCGTTCCATTCGCCATTCGAGGTCTTCGCTGCAACACTTGCCTCAGCGAGCCAACCTCAAAGAGCTAAACATTAACCGCCGTTGCACTTCGGTTTGAAACCGCC
>NZ_JARUXV010000026.1:0-1117 GCF_031450975.1 Caballeronia sp. LZ065 | reverse complement strand
CGACGCCGCCAACGCCAACAGCATGGCGGCGCTCCAGGGCGAATCACTGCGCGGCGCGCCGCCTGAAGCCATCTCGTTCGAACAGCAGGTAACCATCGCGAATCAGCAGGTCGAGGCATTGCCCTCCGATCGGCGCGACTTCTATCGCGGTGCGCTCGCCGCAGGGTCCGAATACTACAATGCCGCCACCACCGGGGATCAGCGCGAGAAGATCGCCCAGACCGCGCAATCTCAAGTCATCACCCCCGTGAACCGGGCCTATCAGCAGGTCATGAGCGACCCCAACGCCCGCGTGCAGCAGGTGTTCGGCAAGCCCTACGGCACCTTCTATCTCGGCAACGCCGGCCAGCAGCAGAGCGATCGGCTCGCCCAGTTGGGACAGCAGTTCAATCACGCCGGCACGCCTGAAGAGCGCTCGCGCATCTTCGGACAAGCTGCCGATATCCGCCACAACATGCAGATGCAGGTCGGCGGCTTCATCGACAAGGAACGCACGAACCTCGGCGCTCAATGGAAGCAGGCCGATCAGGAAATTGATCAGGCCCAGCGTGATGCCGCCTCGCTTCAAATCTTCTCTTCCGGCACGGGCCACGATGACAGTGCCTTTCAGCGTGAGCGGTACTTCATCACGCACGGCCTGAACTCCGGGCGCAACGCACAGGAATTCCAGTACCGTCTGGCCCACACCCCCAACGATTTCAACATGCTGCACGGCTGGTCGGACGAGGCGACCCGCCAAAGCCAGTGGGCGACCGATCACATACAGAGCGATCCCCTTCGCCGCGCCGCCGATCTCCCGCCGCTGCCGCCCGACCCCACGCACACCAACACCGAAAACGTAAGCATGGGCAACTTCGGCCCCGATCTGCTCAATCGCTATCAGACAGAAAGCCAGCGTATCGGCGAAGACAACAAGATGTTCAACGCATCCACGCAGCACGGGCCTATCCGTTATGAATATCTCGACGCTCACACACCGCCCCTGCCGCTCTGGCAGCAGAAACTCGGGGACAGCCTCGGCCGCTTCTTCGTGGGCCTCGTGCCGGGCGTCAATCTGCTCATCGACTACATCGTGCCGGCCCCATCGCTTTCCGCATCGGAGAAACAGGGCATCGAC
>NZ_JARUXV010000025.1:0-1196 GCF_031450975.1 Caballeronia sp. LZ065 | reverse complement strand
TTAGGGCAACGCTGATTAAGTCCACCGCTTGTGCGGGTCGAGCGTTATAGAGCGCACAAGCAACGAGTTAGCCAAAAGACAATGAAACAGCAGACGCTCGCGATGGCCGCGGAACAAGGTGCGGGTTTCGAGACTCGCCGCAAACGGACGCGACGCGACGAGTTTCTCGACACGATGAACATGATCGTTCCGTGGACCGAACTGTGCGCGGTAATTGAACCGTATTACCCGAAACGGGGTAACGGTCGCCCGCCGATTGGTTTAGCACGCATGCTGCGGATTCACTTCGTGCAGCACTGGTTCAATCTGGCCGACTTCGCTTGCGAAGAGGCTTTGTATGACAGCACCAGCCTGCGTTGCTTCGTGGGCATTGATCTGGGCTGCGAAGCCGTCCCGGATGCGACAACGCTGCTCAAATTTCGGCGCCTGCTTGAGAAGCACCAACTGGGTGAACGGCTCTTCGCGGAGGTGGGGCGGGTGCTGCAAGCCAGCGGTATGAAGCTTGCCAGCGGCACCATCGTGGACGCGACGTTGATCGCCGCCCCCAGCTCGACCAAAAACAAGCAGCAGGCGCGCGACCCCGAGATGCATCAGACGCGCAAAGGAAAGCAGTGGTATTTCGGCTTGAAGTTGCACATCGGGGTCGATAGTCAGAGCGGCCTGGCACATAGCGCGGTGGTCACGTCGGCCAACGTGCACGACAAACATCCGCTGCCGAAATTGCTGCATGGGCAAGAGCAACGCGTCTATGGAGATAGCGCCTATGCGAGCCAGAAAGCGCTGATCCGTGACAAAGCCCCCAAGGCACGCGACTTCACCAATCAGCGTACGCGCCGCGCGGGTAAAGTTGACGAGGTAGCGCGCGGCAAGAATCGCAACAAGTCGAAGATCAGGGCTCGGGTTGAGCACGTGTTTGCTGTCGTCAAGCGCCTGTGGGGCTTCTCGAAGGTACGCTATCGCGGTCTGGCGAAGAACGCCAATCGCGCCTTCGTCGCGCTGGCGTTGAGCAACGTCTATCTCTCGCGCAGGCGATTGATGGCACAGGTACGCCCGTAATGGGCGAAAAGCGGGCCGCAGGCCCGTCCGCAACGCCCAGGTGGGCAAGAAAATGCAGCGGCAAAGCTTCACTCACGATAAGCCCACCTGTGTTCGCGCCCAATTTGATAAATACAACGGCTTGTTCAGCGTTGCCTTAG
>NZ_JARUXV010000024.1:0-1196 GCF_031450975.1 Caballeronia sp. LZ065 | reverse complement strand
GTTAAGGAACCTCTGCATAACCCGCTCCTATATGGACGATAAGGAGTACTATTGAATAGCAATGACTTGGAGCTATCACGATGACACAACTTCATCTCGGCTTGAACCTGTCAACCAAACGCACGCGTAAGCGGGAGTTTCTGGAGGAGATGAGACGAGTCGTGCCCTGGTCGAGGCTGATTGCATTGATCGAGCCGCATTATCCGAAGGGGACGACTGGTCGTCCGCCATTTCCGGTGGCGACGATGTTGCAGATTCATTTCCTCCAACAATGGTTTGGTCTGTCGGATCCTGCGATGGAAGAAGCTCTCTACGATGTACCGCTGTACCGCGAATTTGCAGGCCTCGATGGCGGGATGACCCGTCTTCCAGACGAAACGACTATCTTGCGATTTCGGCACCTGCTCGAAGCGCATGGCATCGCTGCCCAGATTCTTGCGGTCGTCAATGACGTATTGAACGAGAAGGGATTGATGCTTAGGGCAGGCTCGGCCGTCGACGCTACGTTGATCGCTGCGCCCAGTTCGACCAAGAACGGATCGGGTACACGTGACCCTGAGATGCAGTCGACCCAGAAAGGCAGGAATTGGTACTTTGGTATGAAAGCGCATATAGGCGTGGACGCGGAGTCAGGCATCGTTCACACGGTCATCGGCACGGCGGCTAACGAGCACGACATCAATGCGGCCCTTGCCTTGTTGCACGGTGAAGAAACGGATGTTTATGCCGACGCCGGATACCAAGGCATCGAAAAACGTAAGCAAACATGCTCGGCTCGATGGCATGTCGCGATGCGGCCCAGCAAGCGAAGGAAATTGAACTTGAAGGATCCTCTCGATGCGATATACGACAAGATCGAACGACTGAAAGCCGGAATTCGAGCAAAGGTCGAACATCCGTTCCGAATTCTCAAGCGACAGTTTGGTTACTTGAAGACGCGTTATCGGGGGCTGGCGAAGAACACCGCTCAGATCACCACGTTATTTGCGTTGGGAAATTTATGGATGATGCGCAAGGAGCTGCGCGAAGCGTAAGCACACCGCAGGCTGAACTCGCTCTCACACTCTCGAGGAAGGGTCACAAAGTGTGGCCCCATTACCTCTGTCGTTGACAGACGCTGCTGAGCAAGAACAATCTGCCTAACGCCTACATGGTGCGCAGCGTTTTGAAACCGCATTCTGCAGAGCTTCCTTAAC
>NZ_JARUXV010000023.1:0-1212 GCF_031450975.1 Caballeronia sp. LZ065 | reverse complement strand
GATCGAGCGAGGCATCGCTGGAGACGAGCTGCACCTCGAAGTCGAAGAGCGTGGAAAGGGCTTCGTTACCTGTCATGGAACGGAAACTGAGGGTGCCGGAAGCAAATGCTTCGCTGTAGGCAGTCACAATCTGAGTCATGTTGTCTCACTCGATACGGATAAAAGGACAGGCACGAATGCCTGAACAAGTGGAGCGTCCGCATCTCGTTGGGATGCGGTTATTGACCTTTGGACGTTCGTCTCCTCGATCTTCGAGCGGGATAGCGATTGCCACTGCATGAAACACGGGCCCTGCACTCGCAGAGCGTCGCGAGTGAGGTCGCCCGACCCCGGCAGTTGATATTCCGCTCCGCATGGCGAATCCGGGTGTCGAATCGAGCTCGCCACGCGCACGTGCTGCCTCAGAATTTCACGTCGTAACCGACGTGTCCCATCTTCACGCCCATGTTGTTCACGGACGATCCGATGTCGACGATCATCGAACCGGTCGACTGCACCCAGTTGCCGGTGTTGTGGACCTGGCTACCCACGGTGATCACATTGCTTCCCCAGGTGTTGAGCTCCGCCACCTGAAAGCCCTCGAACTGCCCGGCCTGGACCTGAAGCGCGTTGCCGACCGTGGTGTCCGCCCGGTTTCCCGTCACGAAGCTGGTGGAGAGGCCGGTGATCGTCGTCGTGGTCGAACCGGCGACATCCTTGGTTTCGATGCCGGTGATCAGCACGGTGGACGTACCATCGGTGATCTTGAGCTCCTCGCCCAGATAGACCTTCTGCGTCGAGCCGACCACGAGCGTCTTCTCCATCCCGTTCACGGTGACGTTCAAGGCGCTGCCATTGAGCTTCGGCGTGGAGAAGTTCTGCAGGAAGCCGGGAACCTGGCTGGCCAGCGTGATGGACGATGACGCAGGGGTGGACGTAGACGTCGACGTGGCCGGCGTGGACTGCTGCATGCCGCGCCGCGCAAAGACCTTCCAGTCGCGCTCGCGTCGCCGTGCGGGCATGGCCTGCTGCAATTGCCCGGCTGAGCCTGTGCTCACTTGCTGCTGCAACAGACGTTGCGCACCGGAGGGCGGCGGCGAGGTCGAGCTGTCGCCGGAGGCGAGCGGCAGGCCCACTTCGATCGTGTGCGAACCCGCCGTGGCATGCGTGGTGTTGGCTTCGACGGACGTGTCGTAGTTGCGCTCGGCATGCAGCTTGACCTGCTCGGAACCT
>NZ_JARUXV010000022.1:0-1381 GCF_031450975.1 Caballeronia sp. LZ065 | reverse complement strand
GGCATCCTGGGCTACGGCATCCCGGTGGCCGACTTCTGGCGCGGCATCGATCAACAGCCCGACGCGATGATCGTCGATGGCGGTTCTACCGACCCCGGTCCTTATCTGCTCGGCTTGCCCAAGACACTGGTCACGCGTGAAGCGTATCTGCGCGATCTGTCGCTGATGCTCGAAGCCTGCGCCACGCGCAAGGTGCCGATCTATATCAGCTCGGCCGGCGGCCCCGGGATTCGCGCGCATGTGGACTTCATGGTCGATGTGATCGAGGAGATCGCGAAGCGTGACGGTTATCGCTTCAAGATCGCGAAGATCTATTCGGACGTGGACCCGTCGTATGTGCGCGATGCCATGGGCGAAGGCCGCATCACGCCGTGCGCATCGGCGCCGGAGTTGCAGGTGTCGGATGTGGGCGCGTCGTCGCACATCGTCGCGCAAATGGGTGCGGAGCCGTTCGCGAAGGTACTGCGCGAGCATCCCGATCTGGACATCATCGTGGCGGGCCGTGCGTATGATCCGGCGCCGTTCGCGGGGCTGTGCATGCTGCATGGAATCGAGCCGGGGATTTACTGGCACATGGGCAAGATCGTCGAGTGCGGAGCGAACTGCGCGGAGCCGAAAGGCAAAGTAATCCTGGCGACGATCCGTCGCGACAGCTTCGACCTCGAACCGATGAACCCGCGCGAGCGCTGCACGCCGGCTTCGGTGGCGGCGCACACGCTGTACGAGAAGACGCGTCCGGACTTGTTGACGGGCCCGGGCGGGGTGCTGGATCTGCGCGAGGCGACCTACGAACAGCTCACGGAGCGGGCGGTGCGGGTGCGTGGCAGCCGCTTTATTCCGGCCGACGACTACACGGTGAAGCTCGAAGGCGCGGGCGTGGTGGGGATGCGCACGATCTTTATCGGCGGGATCCGCGATCCGATCCTGGTCGAGCAGATCGACACGTTCCTCGAAGGCATCAAGCAGCAGGCGCACGAGACGTATCCGGAGTTGCGCTCGGGCGAGGCGACGCTGAACTTCCACGTGTACGGCAAGAACGGCGTGATGGGCAGCTTCGAACCGCAGACGCAAGCGGTGCCGCATGAGATCGGCTTGCTGGGTGAAGTGACGGCGGCGAATCAGGAACTGGCGAATGCGATTTGCAGCAGCGTGCGTATCGATGTGCTGCACACGCCGTATCCGGGACAGGTGGCCACAGCAGGTAACTTCGCGATTCCGTTGAATCCGCCGGAGAACCCGATTGGGCCGGTGTGCAAGTTCACGGTGTATCACGTGATGAAGATCGACTCGGCGGAGTCGCTGTTTCCGGTTGAGATCGTGGAGGTAGGCGCATGAGCACGACGCAGACACAAGGCAAGACGCTGCGCGAACTGGCGAAGGT
>NZ_JARUXV010000021.1:0-1419 GCF_031450975.1 Caballeronia sp. LZ065 | reverse complement strand
ATGTCATGGCTAAATACAAATGTCCGATGTCTGGCTCATTAGAAATGTCAGGGTTTAAGATTTGCCAATCTCTTTAGATCATTATCTCCCCACCGCGGCTGCCCGCTCTTCGGCGGAACTCAACACAGCCGCGTTGAGTCGCTCCAGGGTCAGTTCGCGCTGCGTGCGCGTGCCCACCTTGCGTTCCTTGGGCCGAGGCGCCATTCCCTGATTGGTCCGCGAAGGCATCCCTGAAGCGCAGCGATTGTCGCGCTCAGCTTGCACGATCTGAGCGGCCTGCAGGACGTGTCCAAGCCGCTTGTTGTCGACAATGGCACCTTGATCGATTTCTGAGAGCCGGTCGTATTGGCGATAGGCGAGGGCAGCCCCATTCACGCGAATCTCGATGCGTCCATCGGGATACTCGAAGACGTCCAGATATTGGTGAATCAGCGCACGGTTGTCTGCCGTATCGTCGAGCATGTAAATCACCCGGTCGTACTGAACCGTCAACACTTTTGTCACGCGCCGCGCCACGCGCGAAGTCAGGATCAAGTCGATGTCCTCGTCGCTCCTGAGTGCGCGATGGGCATTGAAAGCGCTTCTCGGCACTTTGCCGAACCGAGCGTTGAAGTCGGCCATGAAGTGGGGCGCGTAAGCGTTGGCTGCTTCCTGCGTGTTGATGCCGCGTAGACGCAACTCCTTCACCAGCCGATCCTGCAAGGTCAGATTGGCCCGCTCGACGCGTCCCTTTGCCTGGCTGCTATTGGCGCACCAAGTATCGATGTTGAGCTCGAATAAAGCCCGTCCAAACTGCGTCACGCCCTTGCCGCCGACCTCGGCGTGGTTGTTGCAATGGAACACCGCAGCCTTGTCGCTGTAGAGCGCAATCGGCTTGCCGTACGCTTCCAGATACTTGCGCATGGCCTCGAAGTAGCTGAAGGTCGACTCGGTCGCCGTGAAGTGCAGGGTCATCAGGCGGCTCGTGGCATCATCGATAAACACCAGTAACGTACAAGCTGGCGCGCGGTCTTCGAACCAGCGATGGTCGCTGCCATCGATCTGGATCAACTCGCCCAGACACGAGCGGCGGTTCCTCGGCTGGTGCAGCGCCGCTGGACGCTGCTTGCGTGGAATCCAGAGCCCGGCATCGCGCATCCAGCGCCTTACCGTTTCCTTGCCCAACTCGATGCCGTGACATTCACGCAGCTTCTCGCAGGCAAGCGTCGGGCCGAAATCAGCGTAGCGCTGGCGCACCAGCACCATGGCCCGGGCTCGCAGATCGATGGGCAATTCCCGATTACTTGGCTGCCCGCGCTTGCGCGAGATCAGCCCAGCCGGGCCGCTCGCGACAAAGCGGTGAGCGAGCCGGCTGATCTGACGTTCGCACAGTCCGAGTCGTTCAGCGGCCTGCACCATGGTCAGCCGATGCTCACAGAC
>NZ_JARUXV010000020.1:0-2030 GCF_031450975.1 Caballeronia sp. LZ065 | reverse complement strand
GCGATGGTTACCTGCTGTTCGAACGAGATGGCTTCAGGCGGCGCGCCGCGCAGTGATTCGCCCTGGAGCGCCGCCATGCTGTTGGCGTTGGCGGCGTCGCTGGGGATAGCGGGGTCCTTGTCGAAGCGAGAGAGCAATTGCATCGCTTCGCCGCTGGAGAGTTTCTGCGGACTGGAGATCGCCGTGTTCGTCGATGCGTTCGCAGGCCGGTTCAGCGACAACGTGGACTGCCCTACGGGCGCATCGGTCGGCGTGGAGGATGCGTTGTTGGCTTCGTTGCCGGGTGAAGGAGAAAGCGATTGCGTCGCTTCGTCGCTGGGAAGTTTCGGTGGACTGGACGCTGCTGTGTTCCCGGCCGCCGTGTCCTCGGGCGGGATCTGCGCCAGCGTGGACTGCCCTGCGGACGCATCGGTCTGCGTGGAGGGTGCGTTATCGGCGTCGTTGCCGGTCGAAGAGGCGGGCGGGTCGTTCGCCGGGTGAGTGTTGGCGGAAGTGGTGGTGTCGTCGTCGCCGTACTGCTGCGCGGAGGCGGACGAAGTTGGACTGACGCTCGATACAGCCATTTCAGTTGCTCCTGACAAGTAGAAGGGCACCGCCCGATACGCGTCATCTACCTGGAGCGTTGAGGCAAGGCCTGCGCCGAGTATTGCTGTCAGTTGGTCCAGGCGGGTGATGCAAACGTATCGTCCACGCGTTACAAGCCACTCGTCCTGGATGGAATCCGCGCCCTTCACCCTGCCTGCTGGCGGATGACACGCTGGGCGCACGCGCGGGCGGCGCGGGCGGCGCGGTCGCGTTGCTGTCCATCACGGAGAGGGGGGCGTTCTCGTTGCGCGGAGGGCAGCTTCCGGGCCCGGGCGGAGCGCGGCGCGAGGCGTCATTCGACGGGATGAGGGAACGTAGGCCCGCTTGAGCGCCATGCGTTTGTGGCGTTGCTACGATTGCGCGCCCGGGCCGTCAGACTCATGTCACTCGCGCGCGCTTCGACTCCGACAAGCCCGCTATAAGCCCAGGAAGGCTGTGATTCGTTGCATTTGAAGGTCCGTCAGTTCCGGGCCTCTGCCGGTGAGATAGGTGTGTACTTCCTCCGGCGTGATGTCCCGAAATCCCCGGGCGGTCAGTTCCGCTGCAAGACTCGGAGGGGCAGAAACCTGTCCTTCGAGCCACATGTCGATCGAATCGGCCTCAGGTCCGCTCAGCGCTTCATGGTCTTCAGTGAACTGCCTGAGTTGCGCGCTCCCCCAAGAAGTGGCCGGGCCTTGATCTTGGGCAGCACGGCTGGTTCCAGGTTGTGGAGACCAGGGTTCGTCAAGATCGGGGCGCGGTCGCTTGAATTGGGGTTGCTGAATGGCGCCGCTGGTGCCGGGTTGTTGTGGATCGAGTTCGGCGGGGTCCGCGTGTGTGCGCTTGAGCGGAGGCTTGCCCGCCGGATACGGGTCACCCTGTGCCTCGGTCATTGGATACTGTTGCGGCGGGTTCACGATGTCAGCCGTGCCTGGACGTTGCGGCATTCTCCAGGGTCTGTTTTGCGAGAAGCTCCCGGTCGGAAGATTGGTCGTGCGCGCGTAGCGGCTCGCACTGCGATAAGCAGCAAACTCGTCACCGTCGAAAAGTGCGGTTGCGACCTCGGACAGGGACTGGCCGCTGATCAATCTGCAGTATGCTCGCTCACCAGACGCCATAACCGTTCGTTGCCCGTTCCCGAAGCCGAGGTTCAGAGGGGCAATATCTCCGCTTTCGGCGACATATCGTGATATCCACTCTTTAGGCATATTATTGGAGATATTGAATTCCCGGCTTACGTCGTACAACGAGTACCCTTGTTCGAAACGATCGAACATCGCCGCGGCCGTGGTTTGCGAGTAGAGGCGTCGAGGACCCGTCCCTCCCACCAGTCCCTTGTCGAGATCGACCTGCCAGTTTCCCTTCGAGTCGATGGACATGTTGCGTGTATTGGGCCATCCCTCACGTGGCTGTAACTGCCAATACCCGGCGTCCTTGTTATAGCTGACCGGATAAGTCTGGCCGCC
>NZ_JARUXV010000019.1:0-2295 GCF_031450975.1 Caballeronia sp. LZ065 | reverse complement strand
GCAGCTCGGCTACGTCAATGGTGACGAAGGCAATCATTACTCGCGCGTGCGTCTCGAAGAGGAGCAGACCGGCAGCGAGAGCGCTCACGGACATACCACCATTCAGGCGTTCGCTCCGGGTTATCTGTTCACGCTCACGGGCAGTCCGCGCACGGCTGACAACGTCGAGTACCTGATCGTCGGCGCAAGCTATCAGTTCCAGAGCGGCGGCGATGCCAGCGGCAGCAGTACCGCGCGCTATGACACCGAGTTCATCGCGCAGCCTACGTCGCTGCCTTGGCGCGCGCCTTCCGTCACGCCGCTGCCGAAAGCAACCGGACCGCAGACCGCAGTCGTGGTCGGCCCGGCGGGCGAGACCATCTGGACCGATCAGCACGGCCGCGTGAAGCTGCAATTTCGCTGGGACCGCTACGGCAAGAGCGATGAGAACAGCTCCTGCTGGGTACGCGTCTCCGATGCCTGGGCCGGGTCTAACTATGGCGGCATCTATATCCCGCGCATCGGTCAGGAAGTGGTGGTGGACTTCATGAACGGCAACATCGATCGCCCGCTCATCACCGGGCGCGTCTACAACGCCTCGCAGATGCCGCCGTTCAATCTGCCCGACTCGGCCACGCAAAGCGGCTTTCTCACCCGCACGCCCAACGGCAACAGCAGCAACGCCAACATGTTCCGCTTCGAGGACAAACAAGGTTCCGAGCAGGTCAAGCTGCATGCCGAGCGCAACTACGACACGTCCGTCGAAGCCAACACCACGCATGCCACGGCGGGTTCGCACACGATCGAAGTAGGCCTGCCGCTCGCCTCCGGCGACACCTCGACCTCGCCGCCGCCTTCCGGTGCGCAGCGTCTGTTGCAGCAGCAAGCGAGCACAGGCTCAGCCGGACAATTGCAGCAGGCCATCATGGCGGCGCGACCGCGCAAGCGCGGCAAAAAAGCCCATGCCCACAGCGGCATGCAGCAATCGACCGCACCCTCAAGTCCGGTTGAACAACTGCTGCAACAGGTCCCGGCCGTCGCGCAAAACTTCTTCACCCCGAAGCTCGACGGTAACGCATTCAACCTGACGGTGAACGGTGACGAAAACACCCTCGTCGGGGGCTCGTCCTCGACTCTTGTGTTCGGCATCGTCAACGACATCATCTGCGGCGCTGAGAACCGCGTCAACGTGGGAAACAAGCTCGATGTCATCGGCGGGGCGCTCGAAGAACTTCACACGTTCGACGTCAGTGCAACCGGCGCCGAGATCTCGAACACCGGCTCCGTCGTCGACAACAAGGGAAGCGAGATCACGTCGACCGGCTCGTCCATCTCGACCGTCGGCTCGGAAGTGTCGACCACGGGATCATCGGTTCAGACCGTCGGTTACGAAGTCAAATTCTGAAGCCGGCTTAACCACGAAAGAAGACGCGCAATGAAGGTCATGCAACTCACCCGGCTGATGAAGCTGACGCGCCTTATCGCCACCTCGGCAACCAACAGCCGGGCGTTGACGCGAGGGCGAGCGCGTCAAGTGCATCCCGGGCATGCGCGCATGCCAAGCGTGAAGATCGAAGCAACCATGCGAACCGTTCTGGAAGTTCCGTCACCAGAGTCCGACCCAACCGGTCGGCCGACAGCATTCGGGAATCGCAGAACTCAGTCTGCCTATTCCCGTCAGGATGACTCAGTTTCACAACACGTTTGTCTGACCCACTATCCGATTATCACGAGAGCGACATGACCCAGATTGTGATGGCTTACAGCCAAGCATTCGAGCCCGGCACCCTCAGTTTCCGTTCCATGACAGGTAACGAAGCCCTTTCCACGCTCTTCGACTTCGAGGTGCAGCTCGTCTCCAGCGATGCCTCGCTCGATCTCAAGAGCGCCCTCGGCAAGTCCCTCACGCTGGAGATCCAGCCGCAGGTCGGCGCGCTGCGTTACCTCGATGGCCAGATCACCCGCTTCGAGTTCAACGGCCGCGAGACGCTCACCTCGCGCAGCTACATCTATACGGCCACTGTGCGGCCTTCGCTGTGGTATCTCACGCGCTCCATCAACTGCCGCATCTTCCAGGAGAAGACGGTCGTCGAGATCATTCAGGAAGTCTTCTCCGCTTATGGCTTCCCGGTCACCAACCGTCTGAGCAGCACCTACCGCACCTGGGGCTTCTGCACCCAGTTCCAGGAGTCCGATTTCGCCTTCGTCAGTCGCCTCATGGAGCAGGAAGGCATCTACTACTACTTCACGCATCAGATGGGTCAGCACACGCTCGTGCTCGCCGATGACATGAGCGCTCATGATCCCCTGCCCGAT
>NZ_JARUXV010000018.1:0-2448 GCF_031450975.1 Caballeronia sp. LZ065 | reverse complement strand
CCGACCGACCTCGACGTCGCGCAGGGCGAGTTCCTGACGCTGCTGGGCCCGAGCGGCTCGGGCAAGACCACGCTGCTGAGCCTCATCGCGGGGCTTGCACAGGCGGACGGCGGCTCGATCCGCATCAACGGCGTCGACGTCACCGACGGCGCGCCGTATGACCGTGACATCGGCATGGTGTTTCAGAACTACGCGCTGTTTCCGCACATGACGGTGGCGGAGAACATCGCGTTCCCGTTGCAGATGCGCAAGGTGGATTCGGCCAGTGCGAAGAAGCGCGTCGCCGAGGCGCTGGAGATGGTGCATCTGCCGCATGTGGCGGGGCGCTATCCGCGTGAACTCTCGGGCGGGCAGCAGCAGCGTATCGCGCTGGCGCGCTGCATGGTGTACCGGCCGTCGATCATCCTGATGGACGAGCCGCTCGGCGCACTCGACAAGAAGCTGCGCGATCACATGCAACTGGAGATCAAGCGCATTCACCGGGATCTGGGCACCACGATCATCTACGTGACGCACGATCAGGAAGAAGCGATGACGATGTCGGATCGCATCTGCCTGATGGATGCGGGCAAGATCGCGCAACTGGGCACGCCTGCTGATCTCTATTTTCGTCCGAAGAATGTGTTCGTGGCGGATTTCCTTGGTGAATCGAATCTGCTCGATGCACAGGTGACGTCGCGTGAAGGCGATCAGGTGCGCCTCGCGATGCAAGGCATCGACAAAGGCAGCGCGATGGTCTACGACGCGCAGGTGCAATCGGGCAAGCCGGTGAAGCTGATGCTGCGTCCGCAGAACCTGCGGGTGAATGGTCACAACGATTCAAGCGCCGAAACGATGTCCGCCAAGCTCACCGACATCATGGTGACCGGCGGCATGACCAAGCTGTACATGCAGCGCCAGCAGCAGAACGCGGAAGCGGCTGAACTGATTGCGTCGTTCCCGACCGACCGGCTCGGGGCGCGCTATGAGATCGGCCAGACGCTGACGCTGTCGTGGTCGCCTGCTGATGCCGTCGCCATCGCGGGGTGAGCCGATGAACCCTCCCGCCATGACCGCGCAAAACGATCGCGCCGCACCGCGCAAGGCACGCAACCCGCGCCTGAGCCGCAAGCTGCGCGTGGCCGCGATGGCCGCACCCGTGATCGTGCTGCTCACGGTGTTCCTGATCTATCCGGTCGGACAATTGCTGCTGCTGAGTATTCACAATCAGAGCGGCTTCACGATGGCCGAGTACAAGCGGCTGTTCGCCTCATCGGTGTATGTGGAAGTGCTGTGGGTGACGATGAAGATATCGTTGCTCACGACCTTCTTCTCGGTGCTGGTGGGCTATCCGGTCGCGTACCTGATTTCGGCGGCCACGCGCGAGCGCAAGAACCGGTTGCTGTACTGGGTGCTGCTGTCGTTCTGGACGAGTTTTCTGGTGCGTACCTTCGCCTGGGTCGTGCTGCTCGGGCGTAATGGCGTGCTCAACTGGGTGCTGAAACACCTCGGCCTGGTCGATTCACCGCTCGGTCTGCTGTACAACCTGCCGGCGGTGATCGTGGGCATGACGCACGCGCTGATGCCGATTGCGATCATGACGATGCTCTCGGTGATGGAGAACATCGACCGGCGTCTGCCGAGCGCGGCATCGACACTGGGCGCACGTCCGGGCATGGCGTTCTGGAAGGTGTATTTCCCGCTGTCGTTGCCGGGCGTGTTCGCGTCGGCGTTGATGGTGTTCGTGACGGCAATCGGCTTCTTCATCACGCCGACGCTGCTGGGCGGACGTCACGAGACGATGATTACGCAGTTGATCATCGATCAGGTGTTGCAGGCGTTGAACTGGGGCTTCGCAGGTGCGATCTCGGTGTTGCTGCTGGCGGTAGTGCTGGTGGTGTTCGTGGTGTATGACCGGATGGTGGGTCTCTCGACGATGACCGGTGGCAGTAGCGCGGCTCGTGGCCCGCAGAAGAGCGATGGTGTTCTGCATAGACTGGGCAACGCACTGCTCACGCTGCTGGCGAACGCAACCGACGCCCTGATCGCCTTGCTTCCAAAGCGCAAGAAACGCGCAGGCGACGGCAACGGCATGACGCTGCGCACGGTGGTCACGCTGATTCTGGTGTTCCTGAGCGCGCCTGCGTTCCTGATGATCCCGCTGTCGTTCGATTCCGCCTCGGGCCTCGCCTGGCCGCCACATGGCGTATCACTGCAGTGGTACCAACAGGTGATGGACTCGCCGCTGTGGATGCAGGCCGCGACCCGTTCGCTGGTGGTAGGCGTGGGCACGGGCGTGCTGTCGATGGCAATCGGCACGCCTGCTGCCTTCCTGCTGGTGCGCGGCGGCTTGCGCTGGAATGCAACGATGCTCGCGTTCGTGCTGGCGCCGATCGTGGTGCCGCGCATGATCCTGGCGGTGGGCGTGTTCTATTTCTTCGCGAAGATCGGTCTGGTGGGTTCGTCGCT
>NZ_JARUXV010000017.1:1564-3162 GCF_031450975.1 Caballeronia sp. LZ065 | reverse complement strand
GCTCGAAGCAAGCTTCAACGCCCTGAACGCCGGCATGGGCATCGATCCGGCATTACGCGCGAACAGCAACCTGCAACTCGTGGTCGCCTGGATGCTGGCGCGTATCGACTGGCTGCACGCGCAGCGCAGTCAACTGGAAGGCGCGCTGCAATCGCTCTATGGCGTCGACTGGAAACAGGCGGTTCAGCCGCTGGCGCCCGCTGAAGTCTCGGCCCGCCTGAGAGCGCACGACGCCGACAGCAATGACGTGAACACCGGGGCGCAGGCGACATGACGATGCTGGCCGTGAACCACCTGACGCCGGTGGTCGGCATCGACGTGCATTGGGTCAATCTGCCGCCGTCGCCCGCGCCTGTTCCGCTGCCGCACCCGCACGTGGGCGTGGTGCTGGATTTACGCGAGTACGCGAATGCGGCGCTGGCGGTCATGGGCAGCATCGTGTTCAGCTTCGTCGAGGAGCAGGTCGAGGCGTTCGTGCAGACCCACGAGCAGCAGATCGCCGATGTGATGAACAGCGATCTGGTCCAGTCGGGCCTGGGGGCGGTCGACGCCGTCATGAAAAATGATGTCGTCCAAGGCGGCATGGATGCGCTGAAAGCGGCAAGCGCTGTGCAGCGGAAGGTGAGCGATGCCCTGGGGGGCCAGGTCGGATCGGGGGGCGGGGGCGCGCCGGTCACGATCAACGGCTTGCTGCGCGCCACGGCGGGCACGCACACGGTCCATGCGCCGGGCCTGCACTTTCCGTTGGGCGCGGGCTTTGCCGCATCGGATGCGAGGGGACCGTCGCAGGATGCGGAGTCGTTCATGGGCAGCCGCACCGTGCTGGCCAACGGCGACCCGATGTCGTTCCAGGCGCTGCCCGCGTTGAGTTGCTGGTGCGCGGGCATGCTGCCGATGTCGCACAACAGTGCGCATACGGAACGCAAGTACATGTCCTTGCCCACGGCCAAGATGCTGCCCATTCCGGCTGATCGTCCCGTGTTGGTGGGCGGCCCGCCCGTGATGAACATGATGGCGGTGGCGGCCGGACTGTTCAGGGCGTTCCGGGGCTCGGCGCTGGCCAAAAGGCTGTTCAAGAACTTCCCGTCGGGGTTCATCAAGTGCGTGATCTTCGACGCGGAGCCGGTCAACTCGATCACCGGCGAAGTGGTGGTGCAGCAGCACGATTTCACTATCGAGGGGCGCTTGCCGCTGGTGTGGGATCGGTACTACGCAAGTCACGACGAGATCCGGGGAAGCCTGGGCCACGGCTGGCGCAGTCCGGCCGACATTCGCGTGGACTTGCTGCGCGATCAGGGTCACGAGACCGTGCAATACAGCGCGGCCGTCACGTTTGCCGATCACGCCACTGCGTTCGATCAGATGCCGCACGAAAGCGGATGGCCCGCGCGGACGGTTGACCGCCAGCATGGTCATGCGCTTTACATCGAACATGACGAACTGCGCATTCGTACGCGGGCTGGTCTGGAATACGCGTTTGCTCTACCGGATGACTGGCGCGCACGCGTGCCATCTGTGGATCGGGGGCAGACGCTGGCTTTGCCGTTATCCCGGATGGCGGACCTGAATGGCAACGCCTGGCATATCGAGCGACGGAC
>NZ_JARUXV010000017.1:0-1464 GCF_031450975.1 Caballeronia sp. LZ065 | reverse complement strand
GCACTTCACCCACGATGCGCGCGGCAATCTGCTACACCGCGAAGCGCCGGGGGAAGGAACCACGCGCTATGCGTGGGACAAGAAGGATCGTCTGATTCTCTGCGATCTTCCCAGCGGGGCGTGGGTACGTTGCGAGTATGACGGCGAGGACAATCTCATCCGCTACGAGGACGAAGCGCGGCAGGAAACGCGCTTCACGTATTACGGACAGGGACAGCTTCAGACGCGCACCGATCCGGATGGCAGCATCACCTGCTATCACTACGATACGGAAGAGCAGCTGATTGGCGTGAGCAATCCGCTTGGGCAGACCTGGCATTTGAAGCGCGATGCAGCGGGCCGGTTGATCGAGGAGATCGACTATTTCGGGCAGGCGCGTGGCTATGGCTACGATCCGGCGGGGCACTTGACACGTACCATCGATCCGCTCGGGCGCGTGCTGAACATTCGTTGCGATCCGTTGGGACGTATCGTGAGCCGCATCGCGGAGGGCAACGGCGAGGACGAGCACTACGCTTATAACAAGCGCGGTCAGTTGAGCCAAGCGCGCAATGCGCATGGGCTGATCGAGCGTGAATACGACCTCGACGGACGGCTCACGAGCGAGACCCAGAAGCACGCCGATAGGCTCGGCAGCCTGAGCTACGAGTACGACTCAGCGGGGCAATTGCAACTGCAGCAGCGCGAGCTGCGCGAATTGAATGGCGAGGTGTGCTATCGGCAGACGCTGAGCCATGAGTACGATGAGCTGGGACTGGCCCGCACGTTGAGCATCGATACGCATGAGCCGATCCGCTTCACACATGATCTGGCGAGCCGCTTGAGCGGGATCGCGTTCGCACCGGGACTCGATCACGCGTTCAGCTACGACACCGCGGGGCGGCTCGCGCGACAGAGCGCGCGGCGTGCGGGGCATCGCGAGACGCATATCGGATACGAATATGACGTCAGTGGCAACCTGGTCACGCGCAGCGATAGCCGGCTGGGGGTGGATCGGTATCGCTACGATCCGATGGGAAGAATTGTCGCGCATACGGATCCGGGGCAGCGACTGCGTCGGTACGTGTATGACGCGCAAGGCGATCGGTTCTCGCAGGTGCGCGCGACTGAGCAAGGCCGGGAGTGGCGCCATCCGGACGGTGCGCGCTGGTGGCTGGATGCGGCGGGGCAACTGAGCGAGCGCACGCATCCTGCACGGGGCGTGGAACGGTTCACGTGGGACGTGTTCGGGCGGATGGTGGGGTTTGAGAACACCGCTAACGAGCGATGGGTGTATCGATATGATGCGCTCGGTCGGCGTATTGGGAAGCAGGCGGCGGATGTCAGGGCGGAGACGGGGCGGAGGCATCGCGACGAAGGGGCGCAGACGTGGTTCCTGTGGGACGGCGATGCGATGGCCGGCGAGGTGCGGCGCACGGCGCGTCATGCGAGGGAAGCGCGGTTTTATGTGTATCGGCAGGATGG
>NZ_JARUXV010000016.1:0-3284 GCF_031450975.1 Caballeronia sp. LZ065 | reverse complement strand
CTCAAACCGCCCGGCGCACCATCAATTCCTTGATCTTGCCGATCGCCTTGGTCGGGTTGAGCCCCTTCGGGCACACGTCGACGCAATTCATGATCGTGTGGCAACGGAACAGACGGTACGGATCTTCCAGGTTGTCGAGTCGTTCGCCCGTCGCTTCGTCGCGGCTGTCCGCGATGAAACGATAGGCCTGCAGCAAGCCCGCGGGTCCCACGAACTTGTCCGGATTCCACCAGAAGCTCGGACACGACGTCGAGCAACTCGCGCACAGAATGCACTCGTACAGGCCGTCCAGTTCGTCGCGCTCGACCGGCGATTGCAGACGCTCCTTCTCCGGCGGCGGCGTGTCGTTGATCAGGTACGGCTTGATTGAATGATACTGGTTGAAGAACTGCGTGAAGTCGCAGATCAGGTCACGCACCACCGGCAGACCCGGCAGCGGACGCAGCACGATCTTCTGCGGCAGCTCGTTCAGGTTCGTCAGGCACGCCAGACCGTTCTTGCCGTTGATGTTCATCGCGTCCGAACCGCACACGCCCTCGCGGCACGAACGACGGAACGACAATGTCTCGTCCACTTCCTTCAGCTTCACCAATGCGTCCAGCAGCATGCGTTCATGCGTCAGATCGAGCTCATACGTCTGCATGCGCGGCGCTGCGTCCTTGTCCGGATCGTAGCGATAAACTTCAAAGATTCTCTTGGCCATTTCTCTATCCTCGTGCCTTAGAAGGTGCGTGCCTTCGGCGGCACCGATTCGACCGTCAGCGGCTTCATCTGCACCGGCTTGTAGTCCAGCCGGTCACCCTCGCTGAACCACAGCGTGTGCTGCATCCAGTTCTCGTCGTCGCGATGCTCGTAGTCGCTGTGCGCATGCGCCCCGCGGCTTTCCTTGCGCGCTTCCGCCGACACCATCGTCGCGCGCGCCACCTCGATCAGGTTCGCCAGTTCCAGCGCCTCGACCTTCGCGGTGTTGAACACCTTCGACTTGTCCTTCAGATGCACGTGCTTCACGCGCTCCGCCACTTCCGCGATCTTCTCGACGCCGTCTTCCAGCAGCTTGGCGGTACGGAACACGCCTGCGTGCGCCTGCATCGTCGAGCGGATGTCGTTGGCGATGTTCTGCGTGTATTCGCCCGACGTGGACTTCTCCAGCACCGCGAGACGTTCCATGGCGAAGTCGGCGGCATCGGCCGGCAGCGGCTTGTGTTCCTTCAGCTCACGCGCATGCTTGATGATGTGATTGCCCGCCGCGCGGCCAAACACCACCAGGTCCAGCAGCGAGTTCGTGCCCAGGCGGTTCGCGCCGTGCACCGAGACGCACGAGCATTCGCCCACGGCGTAGAAGCCGTTGACCGGATCGTTGTAGCCCTTGGACGTACCGACAACCTGACCATGCATGTTGGTCGGAATGCCACCCATCTGATAATGGATGGTCGGCACGACCGGGATCGGCTCCTTGATGCAGTCCACGTTCGCGAACTTCAGCGCGATCTCGCGAATCGACGGCAGACGCTTCATGATCGTCTCGGCGCCGATGTGCGACAGGTCCAGCAGCACGTGATCCTTGTTCGGACCCACGCCGCGGCCTTCCTTGATTTCCTGATCCATCGAACGCGAAACGAAGTCGCGCGGCGCCAGATCCTTCAGCGTCGGCGCATAGCGCTCCATGAAGCGGTCGCCATTCGAGTTGCGCAGGATGCCGCCCTCGCCGCGCACGCCTTCGGTGATCAACACGCCCGCGCCGGCCACGCCTGTGGGGTGGAACTGCCAGAACTCCATGTCCTGCAGCGCGATGCCCGAGCGCGCCGCCATGCCCAGGCCGTCGCCGGTGTTGATGAACGCATTGGTCGAGGCCGCGAAGATACGTCCCGCGCCGCCGGTTGCGAACAGCGTGGTCTTGCCTTCGAGGATATAGACCTCGCCCGTTTCCATCTCGAGCGCGGTGACGCCGAGCACATCGCCTTCGGCGTCGCGGATCAGGTCCAGCGCCATCCATTCGACGAAGAAGTGCGTCTTGGCCGCCACGTTCTGCTGATACAGCGTGTGCAGCAGGGCGTGACCGGTACGGTCAGCGGCAGCGCACGCACGTTGCACCGGCTTCTCGCCGTAGTTCGCCGTGTGCCCGCCGAACGGACGTTGATAGATCGTGCCGTCCGCGTTGCGATCGAACGGCATGCCCATGTGTTCGAGTTCATACACGGCATTGGGCGCTTCGCGGCACATGAACTCGATTGCATCCTGGTCGCCGAGCCAGTCGGAGCCCTTGATGGTGTCGTAGAAGTGATAGTGCCAGTTGTCTTCGCTCATGTTGCCGAGCGACGCACCGATGCCGCCTTGTGCAGCGACCGTATGCGAACGCGTCGGGAACACCTTCGAGAGCACGGCGACGGAGAGCCCCGCGCGCGCCAGTTGCAGCGAGGCGCGCATGCCCGAGCCGCCCGCGCCGACGATGACCACGTCAAAGCGACGACGCGGCAGGGAAGTCTTGATTGCAGCCATGTTCTTTACACTCTCCAGAGAATCTGTGCGGCGTAGCCGGCGCATCCGATGAGCCACAGGATGGTCAGCACCTGAAGGAACAGGCGCAGGCCCATGGGCTTGACGTAGTCCATCCAGATGTCGCGAATGCCGACCCACGCGTGATAGAACAGGCACAGCAAGACGACGAAGGTGGCGAGCTTCATCCACTGCATCGCGAAGATGCCTGCCCAGCCTTCGTAGGAGAAGTTCTGCGCGCCGAAGAACAGCACGAGCAGCACGATGGTGTAGACGGCCATCGCGACGGCGGTGATGCGTTGCGCGAGCCAGTCGCGCAGACCGTAGTGGGCGCCGACGACCAGGCGCTTGGGGCCGACTCGATTGTGGGTTGCCATGTTTTTATAAACTCCTTAGAAGGCGCCGAAGAGCTTGAGCGCCATCGCGAGCGTGAGCAGCAGCGAGACGATCAGCACGATCATGGCGCTCTGCTTGCCGCCGTCCTTGCTCACGCCGACGTGCGTATCGAGCAGCAGAAAGCGGATGCCCGCGCAGAAGTGATGCAGATACGCCCACGACAGCACGAGCGTGATGATCTTGACGATGGGGTTGGCGAGGAAGCCCTTGAAGGCGTCGAAACTGATTTCCGACGTAAGGCTCTGATCGAGCAGGTACAGGATGAACGGCAGGCACACGAAGAGCAGCAGGCCGCTCACGCGATGCAGGATGGAGACCTTCCCCGCCAGCGGCAAGCGATACTTCGCGAGTTGGCCGAGTCCGATGTTCCGGTACTCGGGCCTTGGTTTTTTTAC
>NZ_JARUXV010000015.1:0-3594 GCF_031450975.1 Caballeronia sp. LZ065 | reverse complement strand
AATCGTCGGCAGATCCGCCGGCTGCGTTTTCGGTTTGCGAGGCATAAATTCTCCTTGTGAGCATGTTATGCCTCAAACACGAAATTGCTGACAGGCCCACAGACCGACGCGAATACGGGAAGTCCATAGAAACGCAAGCAAACACAAGCAACCCACGCGAAGGACCAGAGCGCAGACCAGGGCAGTGCTAACAGACCGACGCGAATACGGGAAGTCCATGGAAACGCAAGCAAACACCAGCAACCCACGCGAAGGACCAGAGCGCAGACCGGGGCAGTGCTAACAGACCGACGCTAATACGGGAAGTCCATGGAAGCGCAGACGAACGACATCAAGCGCAAGCAAACAAAAACCCCTCACCGCGTCGCGGCGCCCCGCGCAAACCTCGGCGCATCATCCTCGAAAGATTCCTCGAGAGTAGAAAGCTCGACCCCTGCTGCTTCCCTGAGCGGAACGATCGAAACAACCGAAATAACCGCCAGGAAAATAATGTACCCAACAAGAGGCCAATATCCGCCTGCCCAGGCGATGAGCATCGCCGCAATCACCGGCGTCGGCCCACTCCACGACACAGTCGCAAGCTGATAAGCCAACGACACCCCGCTATACCGCACCCCCGACGAATATTGCTCGGCAAAAAGGCTAGGCTGTGCCGCCTGAACAGACCCCTCCCCAACCGCCATCGCAAGACTCATTGCAAGCACGATCAGCGGATAGCTCCCCGTGTTGAGCAACATGAAGTACGGGTAAATGAACAGCCCAAGAAAAATCATGCCGCCCATGAAAACCTTCTTGCGCCCGATGCGATCCGAAAGCGCCCCGAACGTAGGATGGGCCACCAGCGTGCACGCCGCCGCAATCATCAACGCCTGCAACGCATCACTACGCGGCAAATGCAGGTTCTGCGTCAGATACACCAGCGAATACACCGCCACCACATAAAAACCCGCACACTGCACCGCCTGCGAGGCCACGAGCAAGAACGTCGTACGCTTATGACGCTTCAGCAGCGTCGCGATCGGCACGGCCGGCGTGTCATGCTTGCGGCGCATACGCTCGATGCTCGGCGACTCCGCCAGACGCCGCCGAATCACAATCCCCACCACCACCAGAATCCCCGACAACAAGAACGGCACCCGCCAGCCCCACGCAGCAAACTGCTCCGGCGTGGTCAGCGCAGTGGTCGCCGCCATCGCACCCGTCGAAAGAATCAACGCGCCCGGAATGCCCATCTGCGGCCAGCTGCCATAGAAGCCGCGCTTCTTCGCAGGCGCATGCTCGATCACCATCAACGTCGCACCACCCCACTCGCCACCCACCGCGAAACCCTGTACAAAACGCAACACGGTCAGCAAGATCGGCGCGGCTATGCCCGCGCTCGCATACGTCGGCAACAAGCCAATCAGGAACGTCACGCCGCCCATCATCGTCAGACTAAGCACCAGCATCGCCTTGCGGCCAATACGATCGCCAAAATGCCCGAACACCGCGCCACCCACCGGCCGCGCAATGAAACCCACCGCAAAGCTCGCAAGCGACGCAATCGTGCCCGCCACCGGATCAAAGGTCGGAAAGAACAGCTTGCTGAATACGAGCGCCGCCGCGGACGCAAAGATAAAGAAGTCGTACCACTCGAGGGTCGTGCCGATGGTGCTCGCAAGCGCCACACGCCGGATGTCGGCGATTTCTGCCATGTCTGTCTCCAAGGGGTGCGCCCGGTCAGGCCGGGCGCTTTGTTCTTGCTTGATCGATGGTGTAAAGCCTTAGCCCGCCTTGCGCTCCGCCTCGCCATTCACGCCCGCGAATGCCTGCTTGCGCCAGTCGCCCGCATCCGGCTTCGCCAAGCCCAGGTTCTCGCGCAACGTCGTGCCGTCGTAATCCTTGCGGAACACGCCACGACGCTGCAACTCCGGCACCACCTGGCGCACGAAGTCCTCATAGCCGCCAGGAACGTGCGTCGGCGAAATCACGAAGCCGTCGCAACCGCCTTCGACAAACCATTGCTCCATCTGGTCAGCCACCGTCTTCGCCGTGCCCGCGAACACCGGGAATTCATTCAGACGCGCCCGGTTCGAGAAGTCCACGAAATCACGCACCGACGGGTTCTGCTTACCCGACAGCATCACCACGCGATCACGGAAACCGGTCCAGCCCGAAATGGCCTTCATCTCGGCATCGGTGAACGGCGCGTCGTAGTCGCGCTTCGAGAAGTCCGTGTTGAGCACTTCGCACAGCAGCGTCAGCGAGTCGATCGGCTTCGCCAGCGAATCGATGTATTCGCGCTCCTGCTGCGCAATCTCTTCCGATTCGGCGACCACCGTGTAACACGCCGTCGATACCTTGACCTTCTCCGGATCACGCCTCGCCGCCGACACCGCCTGCTTCAGCTCGGCATACTGCTTCTTGCCCGCCGCAAGGTTCGGGTACACGACGAAGATCAGCTCGCCCCAGCGCGACGCAAACGCACGGCCACGGCCGCTCTGCCCCGCCTGGATCAACACCGGATGACCCTGCTGCGAACGCGGCACCGTGAGCGGGCCGCGCGACTTGAAGTACGCGCCCTTGTGATCGAGTCGATGCACCTTGGCCGGATCGGCAAAACGGCCGCTCTCCTTGTCGAGGATCAGCGCATCGCTTTCCCACGAATCCCAATGACCCATCACGGTCTCAAGAAATTCGTCGGCGCGATCGTAGCGCAAGTCATGCTCGAGATGCATGTCGCGTCCGAAGTTCGCCGCCTCCGAATCGTTCAGCGACGTCACCACGTTCCACGCGACACGGCCCTTCGTCATCAGGTCCAGCGTCGCAAAGTGACGCGCGATGTGGTACGGCTCGTAGTAAGTCGTCGAGTACGTGGCGCCGAGGCCGAGATGCGTCGTAGCCATTGCCATCGCAGTGACGATCGGCGACGGGTCCATCTTCACGGCGCGCACACCATGCTCCACCGTCTGCGCATGATCGTTGCCGTAGATGTCCGGCATCGCCAGACGGTCGTCGAAGAAGGCCAGATGGAACTTGCCCTCCTCCAACGTGCGCGCAATGCGCTGGTAATACTCCGGCGACATGAAGTCCTGCATCGCACCGCTATGACGCCAGGAGCCAGGATAGGTCGAGCAGTTCTGAGCCTGCAGGAAACCAATGAGCGTCATCTGACGCGAAGTGTTGTTTGCCATGTTGAGCATGCCTCCTCGTTCTTGTCGGCGTTATCAGACGCCGGGAATTTCAATCGTCAGCAACGGTGCGTGTTGCTGCGCGCCGAAGGTGTCGCGCTCGCCCACGCTGCCCTGCGCCCACGAACGCTTCAGGGTCAGCTTGAAGGCGCGCGCCGGGTCGAAGAACATCAAGGTCACGATGTCCTCCTTCGTCACGTTGTACAGCTTGCAGATCAGCGCCTCGGTCAGCACCCCGCTGGCCTTCACGCGTTCGTATAGCGTTGGTTCGTCGAAGATCACGTCGAACGTGATCTCGAACGGACCCGAGTTCTTGCTGCGCACCACCTTCGCCAGTTCGCGCAGCGTCTTGCCTTGTGTCTGCGTCGTGCTCATGCGCCTACCTCCACGATCTCAACCGGAAACAGCGACTCCGCCGAGTCGA
>NZ_JARUXV010000014.1:3371-4080 GCF_031450975.1 Caballeronia sp. LZ065 | reverse complement strand
CCATTCGCCATTCGAGGTCTTCGCTGCAACACTTGCCTCAGCGAGCCAACCTCAAAGAGCTAAACATTAACCGCCGTTGCACTTCGGTTTGAAACCGCCCCCTATAAAAGAGGAGACGACCATGAAACTGACGCTGTGTGCAACGCTCGTTGCACTCTCGATGCAAGCGTATGCGCAGACGCCGAAAATCTCCGACGACGTCGTGCGGATCGGCGTGCTCACCGACCTCACCGGGCTCTATTCGGACTTCGCGGGCAAGGGCTCGGTCGAAGCGGTACGCATGGCCGCGGAAGATTTCGGCGGCAAGGTCGCGGGCAAGCCGATCGACGTCGTCGTGGGCGATCATCAGAACAAGGCGGACGTCGCGTCGATGAAAGCGCGCGAATGGTTCGATCAGGGCAAGGTCGACATGATCACCGACCTCGTCGGGTCGTCGCCGTCGCTTGCGGTCGTCGAGATCGGACGGCAGAAGCAGCGCGTCGTGATGGTAACCGGCGCGTATTCGTCGCGCCTCACCAACGATGCATGCTCGCCTTACACGGTTCATTACCAGATCGATACGGTCGCGCTCGCGAGCACGCCGAAGCTGCTGGTGCAGCACGGTGCGGACTCGTGGTACTTCATCACCGCTGACTCTGCCTTCGGCAAGGCGATGGAATCGGATGCGACGGCGGTCATCGTCGGGAACAAGGGCAAGGTCGTCGGCCTG
>NZ_JARUXV010000014.1:0-3361 GCF_031450975.1 Caballeronia sp. LZ065 | reverse complement strand
GCGTCAAGCATCCGTTCAACGCGTCGGACTTCTCGTCGATCGTGCTGCAGGCCCAGGCGTCGGGGGCGAAGATGATCGCACTCGCCGATGCGGGCGGCGACATGATCAATGCCGTCAAGACGGCGAATGAGTTCGGCATCACGAAGTCCGGCAAGCAGAGCGTTGTTGCCATGGCGTTTCTGCTGACGGACGTGCATTCGCTCGGCCTGCCGCTGGCGCAGAATCTCTACACGATCGAAGGCTTCTATTGGGACGCGGATGCGAAGACGCGCCAGTTCTCCGAGCGCTTCTACAAGCGCATGAACAAGATGCCCACTGCGATCCAGGCGGCCGCTTATTCCGCGACGCTGACGTACCTGAAGGCCGTGGCGGCGACCGGCAGCGACGACAGCGCGATCGTGATGAAGCAGATGAAAAGTGCGCCCGTGGATGACATCTATGCGCAGCACGGCACGATCCGCGAGGATGGACGCCTCATCAAGGACCTCTATCTCGTGCAGGTCAAGACGCCGGCGGAATCGAAGCGGCCGTGGGACTACTACAACATTCGCGCGACGGTGAAGGGCGCCGATGCGTTCCAGCCGTTGTCAAAGTCCACCTGTCCGATGATCACGAAGGCCCAGACCGCCGCCAATGCTCAGGGGAAGATGCAATGACCGTCACCGTGACCCGCCTGCACGAAACCTTCGCCGCGCAAGTGAGCGGCATCGATCTGGCGCATCCCGAAGACCGGGCGCTCGGGCAACTTGCTGCCGCCATCGACGAGTATGGCGTCGTCATCGTGCGGGATCAGACGCTGACCAACGAAGACCAGATCGCGCTCGCGTCGCGCTTCGGTCTGCTCGAGCCTTCGGTGACGCGATATCGCGCGGATAACCGGCAGCGGATCGAGCGCAAGGAAATCGTGGATGTATCGAACCTCGACGAGAACGATCGTCCGCGCGCAGTCGACGACCGGTTGCGCATGCTTCTGCTCGGCAATCGCCTGTGGCACACGGACAGTTCGTTTCGCGCGACGCCCGGCGCGTTGTCGATGCTCTACGCGCGCGTCGTGCCGCCCGCCGGCGGCGAGACCGAATTCGCCGATAACCGCGCGGCTTATGAGACGCTGCCTTCGCCTCTGAAGCAACGCGTCGACGATATGCTCGCCGAGCATGCGCTCATGTATTCGCGCGAACAACTCGGCTTTACCGACTTCTCGCAGGAAGAGCGCAACGCCTTGCCACCGGTACGGCATCCGCTCGTGCGATCGTCGCCAGCGCACGGGCGTCGGGCGTTGTATATGGGTTCGCATGCGTCGCATATCGTCGGTCTGCCGGTGCCGGAAGGTCGCATGATCCTGCGCGACCTGCTGGAACACGCGACGCAGCGCGAGCGTGTGTACGCGCACGCGTGGCACGTGGGCGATCTGGTGATATGGGACAACCGTTGCACAATGCATCGCGGCAAGCCGTATGACGAGTCTTATCCGCGAGATTTGCGCCGGGTAACGACAAGCGACACGGAACCGCTCTCGACTTACGACATGCTGCAGCGGCGCAGCGAGGCCTCCCGAGAGGCGCCGGCGCGCGCGTGATGAACGACGAATGATCGACGAAAAAGCATTGCAACCCGATACCTTACGGATGAAGCACGTGCGCAGGGAGGCCCGTCTGAGAGCAGACCAGGAAGATGCCGTTCTGTGGCGATGGTTTTCCGGCCTGTTCGAGGAGGGCCGCTTGAGATGGTGTCGCGCGGCAGGGGGTTGGCTGGTCAGCGTTGACCATCGACATGTAGCAACCCACAAGGATTTCGACGCAGCGATTCGCACGGCGTTCGTGACGCTTCATCCTTCCAGATGAGAGGAGAGGGGCGATAAAAGATACCGGGCTCGCACGCAAGGAGGGCAACGCTCCGGCGACGGGCGAATTGGCGCTTCCCTCGCTGACGTAGAGGACCTCGGCAGCATGTGTGACGTTCTCGTAACATATAGCCACCACTGAGCATCTGAGCGCGCTGGAGAATTGGATCTGTGCGAGCAATCAGTCGACAAAGAGAGGCGCTCTTCGCATCATCTGGTCTATAGGCAGGCGCCCAGGGCTCTGGGCCGCGAGGGATACCAGAAGGTCGAGATGTGCTCCCCCAGCCTCCTCGAACACGGTGGTCTTTCCGCTGCGCTTCGGCGCGGTGCGCACCATGTCGTGAAGATCGCCCTTGATGTCAGCCAACGCCCATGCGCCATGGGTGATTGCCTGACCGATGTCACCGGCGTTGACTGGAGTGTCTGAAGATACCGACCTCGAGAATTGCTTCCCCCGTGCCAGCGGACTCGCGCAGCTTCAGCGTTGAGAAACGTGAAGTATGGGTCTGCCGCTGAAGTTCTCCTTGCCTCCCTACATTAGACGAAGAACAATCCGCTGTAGAAGTGCCTGTAAATCACGCCGCGTGTCGCAGACGATATGAATGTACAGGACGTCCGAACGCACTTGATAAATTATCCGGTTCTTACCTGAGAGCACCTGCCGATAGGTTTCGTTAGCGAACCCCTCGAGCTCAGGAGGAATGTGACCGCTCTCAGGAAATTGGCGAATCTGCGTGATGGTGGCTTGAAGGTGCTCCGAAGTCTGAAGCCATGTCTCCCAACCGAATGTCCGGACGATGTAACTCCTCAGTCCGTCGATTCCAATCCGGGCCGTCGGCAGAACACGATACTTCAGCATCGGACCGTGCATCAGCGAATCTTCTTTTGTCGATCGAGTTCGGCGAGTTCCGAGAAAAAAGCGTCGCCGTCGACATAGTCCTCTTGGTCGATCTGCCTTTGACCGATAGCGAGGAGCTTCAGGAGCGCGAGCGTCTGTTGCGTGCTTTCATAGGTGCGCACATCCTGTACAACCAGCTTCGCTTCGCCGTTTTGCGTGATCACCAGCGGTTCGCCCGACTCGGTAAGATCCTTGACGATTTGCGCCGCTTCGCTTTTCAGGTAGCTGATGGGCTTTACGTGATCTGCGAGATGCATGATTGCTCCTTCGTAACGCAAGTATCAGACTGAATATAGACCAAATTCAGTCTGGAGGGAAGAGCGGCCCGCCGCAAGCGATCACGATTCGTTTCTGTGGGTCTGCACCGCATGACTGTGCGCTTTCTAGCTCTGGCGCCCCTCAAGCGCTAATGAACGCTTGGTGGAGCAAAGTTGGTGACGTTGTTGGGAAGCTGGGCTGGCCGAATCTTGCTCGGCGCGCACGCTGCCTAAGTCACTAGACGAACAATTTTTAAGTAATCTAGGATGTCATGGCTAAATACAAATGTCCGATGTCTGGCTCATTAGAAATGTCAGGGTTTAAGATTTGCCAATCTCTTTAGATCATTATCTCCCCACCGCGGC
>NZ_JARUXV010000013.1:0-4193 GCF_031450975.1 Caballeronia sp. LZ065 | reverse complement strand
GCCGTAAGCCGTAGCCGGAGCCAGGATGTGCGAATAATCCTTCGCGATGTTCAGCACCGTGCCTTCGACATTTTCCGCGAGGCCGTCGGCGAGTTGAGGTGCATCGGCGAGCAGGACTTTTGCCACGCCTGCAATCTTCGCCGCGGCATCGGCTGCGCCTTGCGCGTTCAAACCCGCGACCAGCACATGCACGTCGCCGCCGATTTTAGTTGCAGCCGCAACCGTATTCAGCGTCGCTGCCTTGATCGACGCGTTGTCGTGTTCCGCAATTACCAGAATCATCATGTTCAAATCACCTTCGCTTCGTTCTTCAGCTTCTCGACCAGCGTCTTCACGTCCGGCACCGTGATACCGGCGCTGCGCTTCGGCGGCTCGACGACCTTCAGCGTCTTCAAACGCGGCGCGACATCCACGCCCAGATCCGCCGGTTTCACCGCGGTGAGCGGCTTCTTCTTTGCCTTCATGATGTTCGGCAGCGTGACATAACGCGGCTCGTTCAGGCGCAGGTCCGTCGTGATGATTGCGGGCAGCTTCAGCGACAGCGTTTCCGCACCGCCGTCCACCTCGCGCGAAACCGATGCACGGCCATCAGCAATCACGACCTTCGACGCGAACGTCGCTTGCGGCAGGCCAGCTAATGCAGCCAGCATCTGACCGGTCTGATTAGAATCGTCGTCGATAGCCTGCTTGCCGAGAATGATAAGCTCGGGCTTCTCTTGATCAACCAGCGCTTTCAGGATCTTGGCGACGGCAAGCGGCTGAAGCTCTTCCGCCGTCTCCACCAGCACCGCGCGATCCGCACCGATGGCGAGCGCCGTGCGCAAGGTTTCCTGACACTGCGTCACGCCGCACGACACGGCGATCACTTCAGTCGCGATGCCCGCTTCCTTCAGACGCACCGCTTCCTCAACGGCGATTTCATCGAATGGGTTCATCGACATCTTCACGTTGGCGAGTTCCACGCCCGTGTTGTCCGATTTCACGCGGACTTTCACGTTGTAATCCACCACGCGTTTGACGGTTACGATAACTTTCATAAGCTTGAGATGAGAGTGAAATTGCCTTTACTGCGCGCCCAGTTCCCGGGCCAGTTCATTCGAGCGCGCCTGTGCCGCACGCACGCCGCGCCCGATTTCTTCCTTGATGCCTGACTGTTCGAACGAGGCCAGCGCGGCGGCCGTCGTGCCGCCCTTCGACGTCACCCGCTCACGCAACACCGCCGCCGTTTCATCCGACTGCCGCGCCAGCGCCGACGCACCGAAGAACGTCTCCAGTGCAAGCGTGCGCGCCTGCCCGGCATCGAGCCCGGCGCGTTCGCCCGCAGCGATCAACGATTCGATGAAATAGAACACATAGGCCGGGCCGCTTCCCGACACGGCCGTGAGCGCATCGAGTTGCGCTTCGTGCTCGACCCACAGCGTCGCGCCGACCGAATTCATGACGGCATTCGCCTGATCGCGCATGTCAGGCGTCACGTCCGGGGCCGCGTGCAGTCCCGTCATGCCCATGCCGATCAACGCGGGCGTGTTCGGCATCGACCGGACGATGGCTGCATAACCGCCGAGCCAGCGCGAGATATCCGCGATGCGCACGCCCGCCGCGACGCTGATGACGAGTGGCCGCTTCAGCAACGGGGCAAGCGCGGCGCACACCTTCTGAAGGATCTGCGGCTTCACGGCGAGCACGACAGCATCAAAGCCTTCCGCCGATTCGAGACGTTCCGCCGTATCGACACCCAGTTCGAGCGCGGCTGCTTGCCGCTTGCTTTCGTCCGGATCGACAGCCAGCAGATCATGCGGCGTCGCGCCTCGTTGAATGAGTCCACCCATCAGAGCCGAAGCAAGATTACCCGCGCCGATGAAGGCGATTTTCATATCGTTTTCCTGAGTTAAGCATCTTTGATTGAACTACAATCGAAGCCATCGGAATACAATCATTGGTCCCATGCCCAAGGCTTCATCCACGTCCGCGCGCAGCACGCGCGAAGCATCCGGCGAGCGCTCTTCGCTGTTCGTCGGCTCCGCTGAAAAGACCTTCCGTGTGCTGCATGCCTTCGACGGTCCCAACCGGCAGATGACGCTTGCGGATCTCGCCAAGGCGTCGTCGCTGGACCGCAGCGCCGCGCAACGCATCGTTCATACGCTCGAGGCGCTCGGCTATCTGGCACGTGTGCCCGAAACGCGCGACTACCGTCTCACGACCAAGGTCCTGCAGTTCTCATATAACTACATCCGCGCCAACGAGCTGATCGATAAAGCCTCGCCGTATCTGCTCGATATCAGCCGCCATCTCGGCGAAACCACGAACCTACACGAGATCGACGGCAATGAAATCGTGTTCGTCGCGCGCTTTCCAGGTCGTCATCTGTTCAACGTGGATATCGCCCTGGGCGCTCGACTTCCCGCGCTCTACACAGCGTCCGGCATCGCCATTCTTTCGCGGCTGCCCGAGAAACAATTGAAGGCCATCGTTGCGCGCACGCCGCTCGAACGCATGACGCCCTATACCGAAACCGATCAAAAGAAACTGCTCGAACGCGTGCATCAGGCATCGCGCCGTGGCTATAGCGTCATCGAGAACGAAACCGTACTGGGCGACATCGCCGTGGCCGCGCCGATCACCGATCATGACGGCACCGCCGTCGCTGCCGTCAACATCTCGGTTCCCACTACGCGCTGGACCATCGAGCGGGTGGAGGCGGAACTGGTCAAGCATGTGCAGGTCGCCGCGACCTCTATCTCGAAGTCGCGGCTGCCGATGTCGCGTCGCTGATCAGCGTCCTTCGAAGATCGCCAGTTGCTTCGTCAGCTCGGCGCGCAGGTTGCCCGACAGCGTGTCGTCGGCACGAACCAGCGGTGCAAGCATGTCCGGCGCATTCACGCCGATCAGGTCCATGACCGACTTCATCGGACCCGGATTGGTTTCGGCGAACGCGAGGTTCATCAGCGGAATCAGCGAGCGATGCATCGCGAGCGCTTCCTGCGTCTTGCCTGCGCTGGCGAGTTCGAAGATACGGCGCCATGCCGTGGGCAACAGCGACGCCGTCACGACGATACCGCCACGCGCGCCCGCCGCCACATGCAGCGGGAACAAGGTGTCTTCACCGCTCAACACCGCGAAGGAATCATCGACGCCTGCCACCACGCGCAGGAAGTGATACATGTCGGTGTTGCACGCCTTCATGCCGATGATGCGCTCATGCTTCGACAACTCATGAATGACCTCGGGCGCAATTGCGATGCGCGTGCGATACGGAATCTCGTACAGCAGGATGGGCACCGGGGATTCGTCGGCATAGCGCAGGAAGTAATCGCGGATGCCGGCCTGCGTCGGGTTCGTGTAGTACGGCGTCAGCACGAGCAACGCGTCGGCGCCGGCGCCGGCGAAATCCTTTGCGGCTTTCATTGCATCGTGATACCCCGGATCGAGCACGCCGGCGATGACCGGAACGCGGCCCGCCGCTTCGCGCGCAGTCATTTCGACCATGCGCACGCGCTGCTCACTCGACAGCGCGCCGTACTCGCCCGTGCCGCCCAGCGGCAGCACGCCGTCGATGCCCTGTTCGAGCAGATAGCGCAGCAAGGCGCGGGTGGCATCGACGTTGATCGTGTCGTCCGGATTCACCGGCGTGGGAATCGCGGGCAGGATGCCATGCAAGGATTGAGACGTCAGCGACATACGATTTTCTCTAAATTTGAATGGCTCAGGATGCCGTGCCGCGACGACGCAAGCGGTCGGCAATGGAAATCAGAATGGAGATGAACACAAACAGCAGCGTGGATACGGCTGCAATGACCGGCGAGATCTGCATCGTGGTCTCGTCCCAGAACTGCTTGGGCAACGTCGTGCTCAATCCGCCTGAGGAGAACAGCGCGATGGTCAACTCATCGAACGAGGTCGCGAACGCGAACAGGAACGACGAGAGCATGCCCGCGCTCAGGATCGGGAACGTTACGCGTCTGAGGGTCGTGAACGTGCGTGCGCCCATGCTTTGCGCGGCCAGATCGAGACGCGTGTCGTAGTTGCGCAGGACCGCCATCATCGTGATTACGACATACGGCACCGCCACCACCGTGTGCGCCAGCACCAGTCCGAGCGACGAACCCACCAGACCGATCTTCGCGAAGAAATAGAACACGCCCACCGCCAGGATCATGCGCGGCACCACGATCGGCGCCAGCACGAACGCGAGC
>NZ_JARUXV010000012.1:0-4308 GCF_031450975.1 Caballeronia sp. LZ065 | reverse complement strand
GCCAGCATCCAGGCGACCACGAGTTGCAGGTTGCTGTTCGCGCGTAATGCCGGATCGATGCCCATGCCGGCGTTCAGGGCGTTGAAGCTTGCTTCGAGCCGAGCGCCGCCCAGGCAATGTCCGCCGCGCTGCGCTCAAACATTCCACGATTCAGTAATCCGGCATTCGACACGATGAAACCTCGACAATCGATCTGAAGCGGAACACGCGGGTTGCGTATTCGACCGACTGTCAATGTATCCCCGCGACTGCATAAGTTTGAACGCGACTTTTCTTAATTATTCAGAGTGCGCACGCTGTCAAGAACCGGTATCCGAATAAATCAATGCCGATAAGCATCATTAATCCGGTTCACGCTGCTTTGACTAAATTCAAAGCGCTAAATCACTGCTCACAAGATATAATTTCGAGCGTCGTAACCGGCTTTCAACACGCCGATGAACGCGCTAACCGGCACAGTTATAAGATCGGATATCGCGCGTCTCAATGCCGATCCATAGAACCCGGAGGCGGTTGTGCGGGGGTGAAATTCGCCAGGTCAATTCGGCATAACATTGCCCGATTCCTTGGCAAGCTTTTTTATGGCCTTGGCCTTGGCGCGTGATGTTGTATGAGGGCGTAGTACGGAATCTTGCATGCCGTGCACGGACCTTCATCCTCCATGCACATAAAAAAAGCATCCGGTCTGCAAACCGGATGCCTTTGTCGTTCCTGAAACGTGTGATCAGGCAATCAGCGCCACGCGCTCCAGCGTGTCGATACACGCATTCGCCACTTCACGCCCCTTCACGCTCATGTGATCGTGGAAGAAGCGCAGATGCTCTTCGCCCGCATGAAAATGATGCGGCGTGAGCACCGCCGAGAACACCGGCGTAAGCGTGTCGAGCTGGACCTGCATCAGACCGTTGATGACCGCCTGCGCGACGAACTCATGGCGGTAGATGCCGCCATCGACGACCAGTCCGGCCGCCACCACCGCATCGAAACCACCGCGCGTGGCGAGCAGCTTCGCATGCAACGGCAGTTCGAACGCGCCCGGCACCTCGAAGCACTCGACGGCGCTTGCATCGAAGCCCCGGTCCGCAACGCGGGCAAGAAACGCATGCCGGCACTGATCGACGATCTCGCGATGCCAGCACGCTTGCACGAACGCAATGCGCAAGGGCTTGACCGGTTGCGACGGCGCGTTCATAGCGCGGCCTTGTAGATGTCGAGCGCAGCGGTCTCGGTCATCTCGCGCGGATTGTTGATGAGCAGGCGTTGCTGCTTCATCGCGTCGGAGGCGAGCATCGGCAGATGCGCTTCCTCCACGCCCACTTCGCGCAGCGTGCGAGGGATGCCGGTCTCGTTGACGAGCGTCTGCATCGCCTGGACGAAGGCTTCGGTCTTGGCTTCGGCGCTGTCGCCGGGGGCCGCGCAGCCGAGCACGTCCGCGAGTTCCGCATAGAGCGCGGCAGCGGCGGACGCGTTGTAGCGCAGTACGTGCATCAGCACGAGCGCATTCGACAGCCCATGCGGCACATGGAAGTGTCCGCCGAGCGGATAGGCGAGCGCATGCACCGCGGCGACGGGCGCATTCGAGAACGCCTGGCCGGCGAGCGTCGCGCCGAGCAACATGGCTTCGCGAGCGGCGCGGTCCTTGCCGTCGCGGCACGCGGGCAGCAGGTTCGCATACAGCAGGCGCAGCGCTTCCTTGGCGAGCATGTCGGACAGCGGGTTCTTCAGACGCGCCGAGGTATAGGCCTCGATCGCATGCACCATCGCGTCGATCCCGGTCGCGGCGGTGGCCTGCGGCGGCAGACCGAGCGTGAGTTCGGCGTCGAGCAGCGCGAT
Source organism: Caballeronia sp. LZ065 (assembly GCF_031450975.1). Taxonomy (NCBI): domain Bacteria; kingdom Pseudomonadati; phylum Pseudomonadota; class Betaproteobacteria; order Burkholderiales; family Burkholderiaceae; genus Caballeronia; species Caballeronia sp. LZ065. The sequence goes on along the minus strand of NZ_JARUXV010000012.1, from coordinate 2,475 downwards.
GTCCGGATACAGAATCGGCGAGACGACGCCGCTCTTGGTGGTCGCGCCGGTCGTGACGATGGAGATGGCCGTGACTTCGGAGCCAGTGCCCGCCGTGGTCGGAATCAGCACGAGCGGCAGGCGCGGGCCTTCCACGTTGCCGACGCCATACATCTTGTCGAGCGGCTGCTCGCTTGCGCACAGCACGGCGATCAGCTTGGCGACGTCCATCGACGAGCCGCCGCCGAGCCCCAGCACGATCTGCGCGCCACTGGCCTTCGCGCGTGCGGCGGCGTCGAGCACGACGTGATCGGGCGGATCGGCGACGACGTCATCGATTACGGTGACGTCCCAGCCTTGGGCGGCGAGGTCATCGAGTGCGGGCGCGATCAGGCCGCTTTGATTGAGGAAGCGGTCGGTCACGAGCACGACGCGCTGCTCGTTGCGATAGCGCTCGCGCAGCAGCGCGCCGAGGCGTCGGGCGCTGCCATATTCGACGATGAGCGAGGGAACCGTGGTGAAACTGAATGCGTTCATGCGATGCGCTCAGGAAAGTGAATCTTCGGTTTCGAGTTCGAGGCTGCGAAAACCCCGGTTGTAATAGACGAGCGGCGTGGCTTCGCACAGTTCGACTTCCTGGATCTCGCCAATCAACACCGTATGATCGCCGGCTTCGTGCACGTCGCGCGCGACGCACACGAGCGAGGCCATCGAGCCCGGCAGCACGGGCGGATGCGGATTGTCACCGGTGCCATAACGGAAGCCGTGCGGGGCGAACTTGTCGACGCCCTTGCGCGCGAAGTGCATCGCGACGTCCTTCTGATCCTGCGAGAGGATGTTGATTGCGTAGCGCTGCGCGGTGACGAAGGCCGCGTGCGAATCCGCCTTGTTGGCGATGCACACCAGCACGAGCGGCGGGTCCATCGATACGGACGAGAACGAGCTGGCGGTGAAGCCCCAGTGGCGGCCTGCTTCGTCGGTCGTCGACACGATGGTGACGCCGCTCGGGAAGGCCGACAGTGCGTCGCGGAAGGTCTGATTGTTCTTGAGCGTCATGAAAGTCTCCGGAATGAGATGAGCGCATGGCATCTGCGCTGCATGAACCCAGTCTAGAGTCGCGCGTCCCGCAGAACAATTTCGAAGTCGCGATGGATTGATCGATAAAACGGATAGATGAGCGGATAGATCAGCGGATAGATCAGCGCTTTGACAGGTGGCAAGCGCTCGCATCATCGTCTCAGGCCTGCGCCGCGTCGCTGGTCAGCGTCGCGCCGAAGTTCGCCTCCAAATGCCGCACGAAGCTGAGCGCGGCGGCGCTCAGGTCCGCATCGCGCGAGCGCAGAATGCCGAAGCTGCGCATCAGCTTGACGTCGGTGACCTGGAGTGTGGCGCGGGTGTCGCGGGCGTAGCGCTGCGCCATCGAGCGCGGCAGGAAGGTGGCTCCCAGACCCGCGTCCACCATGCCGAGCAGCGTGCTCAGGTTGGCGGCGTGATGCATCGGCCGCAGCGCGAGGCCGCGTTTCGCGAACTCGTCGGCGAGCCGTTCGCGCAGGATCGAATAGCGGTCCAGCAGCATCAGCGGGACTTGCGCGAGTTGCTCCAGCGTCACTTCACCGGCGGGCGCGAGCGCATGCGAGGTCGGCACCACGACCAGCATGTCTTCTTCCGTGAGCGCCTCGAAACTCAGCTTGCTCGAATCGTTATCGAACGCGACGACGGCAAGATCCGCCTCGCTGCTCTCGATCCGCGCGACCACGTCTTCATATTGCAGGTCGCGCAACTGGATCTGCACGTCCGGATAACGCTGGCAGAAGGAATGGATCAGCGAGGGCAGCATGACGGCCGAGATCATCGGCGTGGCGGCGACGACCACACGCAGCCGCGCTGCTTCGGCGTCGGCCTGGAATTCGGTCAACAGCTTGCGGAGGTCGCGCAGCGCGGCTTCGGCGTGCTCGCGCAAACGCTTGCCGGCGGTGGTCGGCTCCACGTGACGCGTGGTGCGCACGAGCAAGCGTGTCTTCAAGGTCGATTCGAGCCGCTGCACGCGGGCCGTCACGGAAGGCTGGGAGATATGCAGACGCCTGGCGGCGGCGCTGAAGCTGCCCAGTTCCACCACGGCAAGAAAAGTCTCCAGTTCGACGAGGTCGAAACGCAGCGTGACCGGCGCCGCGGCATGCGCGGCTTCGTCCGGCTTGTCGGACGTCATGGCCCAAGGTCTCCGGGTTTTATCAGGAATGTCTATGAGTCTATCTCATAAAGCAAATAGTGTCGTGGCGTGGGCATCGACATAATCGGTTCATACGACTGCGCCTCTTGCGTCATGCCGAAGCATGCGGCGCTCCAAAGGAATCGCAAGGAGACTTCATGAAGGACGAAATCAAGATCCTGACGCCGAATGGCATCCTGGGCTACGGCATCCCGGTGGCCGACTTCTGGCGCGGCATCGATCAACAGCCCGACGCGATGATCGTCGATGGCGGTTCTACCGACCCCGGT
>NZ_JARUXV010000011.1:0-5189 GCF_031450975.1 Caballeronia sp. LZ065 | reverse complement strand
TCGACTCGGCGGAGTCGCTGTTTCCGGTTGAGATCGTGGAGGTAGGCGCATGAGCACGACGCAGACACAAGGCAAGACGCTGCGCGAACTGGCGAAGGTCGTGCGCAGCAAGAACTCGGGTCCGTTCGAGATCACGTTCGATGTGATCTTCGACGAACCAACGCTATACGAACGCGTGAAGGCCAGCGGGGTGCTGACCGAGGCGCTGATCTGCAAGTTGTACAACGTGACGAAGGAGGACATCGTGACCTTGATGTTCTTCGACCCGGCGCGCGCCTTCAAGCTGACGCTGAAGCGTTCGTGGGCGCAGGGCAGCGTGGGCGAGCGCGACACATTCGGCGCGCAACAGCACGCACCGTTGCTGACGATTGAAATTCCCGGCGTCTGATAACGCCACTCAAACAAAATCAACAACACACGCAACACGCAGAGGAGACACCATGGTCAACGATTCGGACATCCGGCGAGTTTCATTCGCCAGCGCCATCGGCGCAACGCTTGAGTGGTACGACTTCTTCATCTTCGGATCGGCCGCCGCGCTGATCTTCAACAAGCTGTTCTTCCCCGCTATCGATCCGGTGGCCGGCACCATCGCGGCGCTGGCGAGCTTCGCGATCGGCTTCATTGCGCGCCCGGTGGGCGGCATCGTGTTCGGTCACTATGGCGACAAGATCGGCCGCAAGGCAATGCTCGTCCTGAGTCTCGTGATGATGGGCGGCGTAACCTTCCTGATCGGCCTGTTGCCGACCTATGAGAGCATCGGCCTCGGTGCGCCCATCCTGCTGACGACGCTGCGCTTCCTGCAAGGCTTCGCGGTGGGCGGCGAATGGGGCGGCGCCACGCTGATGGTGATCGAACACTCGCCCGCGAAGAAGCGCGGCTTCTATGGCGCCTGGCCGCAGATGGGCATCTCCGCCGCGCTGATCCTCTCGACCGGCGTGATGGCCCTGACGACGGCGTTCACCACGCCCGAGCAGTTCGCCTCATGGGGCTGGCGCGTGCCGTTCCTGCTGTCCGGCATCCTCGTGGTGGTGGGCATCATCATTCGCCGTCGCGTGTCGGAGTCGCCGAGCTTCCAGAAGCTGCAACGTTCGCACACCGCCGAGAAGATGCCGATCGCAACCGTGCTCGCCACGCATAAGAAGCGCACGCTGCAGATCGTCGCCGCACAGGCCGCCGAGAACACCAGCTTCTTCGTGATCTCCGTGTATGCGCTGGTGTATATGACGCAGAACCTGCACATCGAGAAGCCGCTCGCGATCCGTGCACTGATGATCGGTTCCTTCTTCACGCTGTTGTCGCAGCCGATTTTTGGCGCGCTGTCCGACCGTATCGGCCGCAAGAAGGTGTACATGGGCGGCATGATCTTCCTCGGCGCATTCATCTTCCCGTTCTTCAAGATGCTTGATACCGGGAGCTATCCGGTGATCGTCACGGCGATTTCCGTCGCGATGGTCTTCGGTCTTGGCAGCACGCTGTCGGCACAGCCCGCGCTCATCAGCGAGCAGTATCCGGCCGCGATCCGCTACAGCGGCGTCTCGGTGGCGTACCAGCTCGCCACGGTGATCTGGAGCGGCCCGACGCCGATCCTCGCTGCGCTGTTCGTGATGTGGGCGGGCGGTTACTGGTTGCTGGCGGCATACATCGTGTTCGCGGCGGTGGTCTCGGTGCTCGGCATCATGCCGCTGCGCGAAGCGGCCGGCGTGGAACTGTCCTCGCTGGAAGAGAATCTGCATCGTGACACGGGCGCGGCGCGTCAGCCGCACGCTTCGGGACTGTCGGGAGAACAGGCATCGTGATTCGTTTCAGGATCGGCAATGTAACGGCGACGCTCGTCGAAGAGACCGTCGACAAGTCCTTCGACTTTCTCAAGTTCTTCCCGCTGGCGACGCCGCAGGACGTCGAAGACAATCTCTCGTGGATGGCGCCGGGTCATTACGATCCCGCCACGGGCCGCATGCTCCTCAGCATGCACTCGTGGTTGCTCGATACGGGGCGTCACAAGATCCTGATCGATGGTTGCGTCGGCAACGACAAGGAGCGGCCCGGCCGCCCCGACTGGTGCAACCTGCAGACGCCGTATCTTGACCGCCTCGCGAAGGCGGGCGCGACGCCCGAGCAGATCGACTATGTGCTCTGCACGCACCTTCATGCGGATCACATCGGCTGGAATACGCGGCTCGTCGGCGATCGGTGGGTGCCGACCTTTCCCAACGCGAAGTACGTGTTCGGCAAGACCGAGAACGATTATTGGGCGGCGCGCTACGCAAAGGAATCGACGGGCCATCACATCCTCGGCTACAAGGACAGCGTGCTGCCGGTGATCGAGGCGGGCCAGGCGATGATGATTGACGACTACGCGGAAATCGCCGACTGTCTGTTCATCGAACCGGCGCCGGGTCACACGCCGGGTCACGTCGCGATCTGGCTGAAGTCGAACGACGCGCATGCGGTGATGACCGGCGATATCCTGCATCATCCGATCCAGGTGAAGTATCCGCAGTGGAGCTGTTTCGGGTGCATCGACCAGAAGCAATCCGCCGAGACGCGCCGCAGGATTCTGGAGAAGACCTGCGAGCAGCGCGCGCTGCTGCTGCCGGGACACTTCATGGCGCCTTTTGCGGGCTATGTCGACGAGACGCCCGAAGGCTTCGCCTTCCGTCATCCCGAGTGACCTTGGGTCTGTTCTTGCGGCCGGGACTTTCATGTCCCGGCCTTTTGCCATTCATCGAAAACGTCACACCATGACACATCGTCCCGCACCGGCCGATACGGCCATTCATCCCCTGATCGCGGGCCGCTGGAGTCCGCGTGCGTATGCGGATCGTCCCGTCGGGCATGCCGAGGTGATGAGCTTGCTCGAAGCGGCGCGCTGGGCGCCTTCGGCGTTCAACGCGCAGCCGTGGCGCTTCGTCGTGTTTGAGAAAGCCGTGGATTCGGCTGCGTTCGAGCGGGCGTTCGGTACGCTGATCTCGTTCAATCAGTCGTGGAATACGCACGCGCAGGTGTTGATCGCCGTGCTGGCGGATACGCTGACGTCGAAGGGCGCGGAGAATCCGAGCGCAAGCTACGATGCCGGCGCCGCCGCGATGGCGCTGCTGCTGCAAGCCAGCGCGCAAGGTCTCGCTGCGCACGCGATGAGTGGCCTCGACGCTGACGCGTTCCGTGCGGCGTTCGCGCTGCCGGCGCGATTCAAGGTGTTGAGCATGATATCGGTGGCGCATCATGGCGATGCGCAGTCGTTGCCCGCCGCGCTCGCCGAGCGTGAGCACGCGCCGCGCGCGCGTTTGCCGCTTGGGCAGATTGCGCAGTTTGGGGGGTGGCTGGAGACGGCGTGAAGCTGAAGCGCAACGCAATTAAAAAGGGTTCATCGCGGATTTTCTGGAAAAAGGAGTCGCGCCTTCAGAACTGCGCAGAGACAGTTGTAGCGAGTGATGGGCGTACCTACGCAGCCGCTGCGCCGGATCCGTATGCGCAACAATTCTTCCCAGCGGATCGCAACGGATGTTCAGCACGCGCCCGAGCGGATCGACGGTGCGCGTCAAGTGCCCCGCCGGATCGTAGCCATAGCTGTGCGCTTAATGGCTGACGCCTCTTGAAGCGCGTCCCGCCGTCACTGAACGCTTTGTGACCGTTCAGCAGATCCAACGCGACAAACGTTCGAAGAAGCCGCATTGGCAGCGCAAAGAACCGCCGATTATCCGTGGCTCAAGCTCGTCGGACGATGGATCGAGCAAGCCGGATTCAGGCCCGGACAGCGTGTGAGAATCAATGTTGAGCACAGACGGCTCGTGATTGCCACCGAATAACAATCAAAGGGCTGCACACGTGGCCCTTTGCGCCTAGTTCCAAAATTATGACTCAGGCTGTATTCCTCTGCAAAAAATGGAAAACGATGGAGCAACCTCTACCTCACTACCATCTGAATCCATAGCGATATACTTGATTTTCCCAGTTTCAATATCAATCCAGTAGTTATTGCCACTTGCGTCAGCCGCAAATGGAAAATGTGCTTTTGAGAAAAGCTCAAGTGTCTTAAAAGACTTTTTGTTAATTCTCCACATCTCTGGGATAGACATTAATTTTGGAACACGTTCACCCTCAAACCTAGGAATAAAATAAAACCCTTCTATTTCTACCGACGTGTAACCGCCTTTCTGAATTCGATGAATCTTGTTCCGATAGAAGCGCGCACCATTCAGAAAAATCCCGCCGTTATAGGAAAGGTAAAATTCAACAAAAAATTCTTTCCCATCAAAATGAAATGGCAGGACGCTCTCTATTTGTTCTTGGGTAACTTGACCAGCCGAGTTCACAAAAGAGACTCCCTGTGCGGTGAAATCGAAGTTTCCTGCCATTTTCATCTCCTCCTTTTCCTTTTCTTCTTTGAACACGCGGATGCATGCTCTCGGCTCCTCTTTGCAGCTTCTGTCTTCGACTCATCCGTGCCGTATATTAGTCCCGTATCCAATTCAAAATCTTTAATGCCACCAGCATGGGAAGCGCGATGCGGCTCGACTGCCACAAGCTGCATTCTCATTTCATTTGTTGCCGGATTATAGTCAATATGATGAGAAATCCATTCTGAACTGAAGCTCTCCTTCAAGCCGGCTGCACTATATAAAGCCACTTTATCTCCGTGCCGGCTACCAGCAGCCTGAATTGTGAATATGCCGTCTGGATGAGAATCCGTTATCGTGCCAGGATGCAGATCATCAATGCCAAAAATCTTTAATCCAAGAGGATCAATCCATCCGAAAGCGTTCGGCGCGAATCTGTATGGGTTGATGCCCCCAATCAATCCAATCGGATCCTGCGAGATAAACTGCCCGGTACCCGGATCAAAGTACCGATACCGGTTGTAATGCAACCCCGACTCGTCATCAAAATACTGCCCCTGCAACCGAATCGCCTGCTCGACCTTCCGCGTTTCAACCCATTCAACCCCACCCGTCACACTGTAGTGCGTTTCCCAAACGATGTCACCGTCTGCGCTGCTCAACCTGACCGGCGCACCATTCGGATCATTCTGATAAAAATAAACCCGCTTACACGCCCCATCATCCACCTGCATCGCCAGTGGCTCGAAACCATCCTGCCGATACACATAAAACCGCGCTTCCCTCGCATGACGCGCCGTGCGCCGCACCTCGCCGGCCATCGCATCGCCGTCCCACAGGAACCACGTC
>NZ_JARUXV010000010.1:0-5343 GCF_031450975.1 Caballeronia sp. LZ065 | reverse complement strand
GGTGGGGTTTTTGTTTGTAGCATGAGGAGCCTGACGATTACCTACTTTCACACGGGTGATCCGCACTATCATCGGCGTGGAGTCGTTTCACGGTCCTGTTCGGGATGGGAAGGGGTGGTACCGACTCGCTATGGTCATCAGGCATGACTTGTTGTTGTGTCGTCGGGGACGGCACAACCAATCTGGGAAGAAGTAGATTTGGGTAGTGACTGGTATCGGCACAGTCGCTGACTCAACCGGCGTGGCCCCCTACGGGGGTGGTATTGACTAAGCGCTGAAGCGCCAAGTCACTACGTAAAACACACTGGTTATAGGATCAAGCCTTACGGGCAATTAGTATCAGTTAGCTCAATGCATTACTGCACTTACACACCTGACCTATCAACGTCCTGGTCTGGAACGACCCTTCAAGGGGCTCGAAGCCCCGGGGATATCTCATCTTAAGGCGAGTTTCCCGCTTAGATGCTTTCAGCGGTTATCTCTTCCGAACATAGCTACCCGGCGATGCCACTGGCGTGACAACCGGTACACCAGAGGTTCGTCCACTCCGGTCCTCTCGTACTAGGAGCAGCCCCCTTCAAATATCCAACGCCCACGGCAGATAGGGACCAAACTGTCTCACGACGTTTTAAACCCAGCTCACGTACCTCTTTAAATGGCGAACAGCCATACCCTTGGGACCGGCTACAGCCCCAGGATGAGATGAGCCGACATCGAGGTGCCAAACACCGCCGTCGATATGAACTCTTGGGCGGTATCAGCCTGTTATCCCCAGAGTACCTTTTATCCGTTGAGCGATGGCCCTTCCATACAGAACCACCGGATCACTATGACCTGCTTTCGCACCTGCTCGACTTGTCGGTCTCGCAGTTAAGCACGCTTATGCCATTGCACTATCAGCACGATTTCCGACCGTACCTAGCGTACCTTCGTACTCCTCCGTTACACTTTGGGAGGAGACCGCCCCAGTCAAACTGCCTACCATGCACTGTCCCCGACCCGGATCACGGGCCAAGGTTAGAACCTCAAACAAACCAGGGTGGTATTTCAAGGACGGCTCCACCGAAACTAGCGTTCCGGTTTCATAGCCTCCCACCTATCCTACACAGATCGGTTCAAAGTCCAATGCAAAGCTACAGTAAAGGTTCATGGGGTCTTTCCGTCTAGCCGCGGGGAGATTGCATCATCACAAACACTTCAACTTCGCTGAGTCTCGGGAGGAGACAGTGTGGCCATCGTTACGCCATTCGTGCAGGTCGGAACTTACCCGACAAGGAATTTCGCTACCTTAGGACCGTTATAGTTACGGCCGCCGTTTACCGGGACTTCAATCAAGAGCTTGCACCCCATCATTTAATCTTCCGGCACCGGGCAGGCGTCACACCCTATACGTCCACTTTCGTGTTTGCAGAGTGCTGTGTTTTTATTAAACAGTCGCAGCCACCAGTTTATTGCAACCCTTTCACCCTCCTGGCGCAGGCCAGTCAAGCTACAAGGGCGTACCTTATCCCGAAGTTACGGTACCAATTTGCCGAGTTCCTTCTCCCGAGTTCTCTCAAGCGCCTTAGAATACTCATCTCGCCCACCTGTGTCGGTTTGCGGTACGGTCACTATTAGACTGAAGCTTAGAGGCTTTTCTTGGAACCACTTCCAATTGCTTCGCTTCCTAAGAAGCTCGCGCCACACCCTTGAATTATGTGCCCGGATTTGCCTAAGCACCTTCTCCAATGCAGCGACCGGGACGTCCAACACCCGGACAACCTTCCGCGATCCGTCCCCCCATCGCATCTAACAATGGTGCAGGAATATTGACCTGCTTCCCATCAGCTACGCATTTCTGCCTCGCCTTAGGGGCCGACTCACCCTACGCCGATGAACGTTGCGTAGGAAACCTTGGGCTTACGGCGAGGGGGCTTTTCACCCCCTTTATCGCTACTCATGTCAGCATTCGCACTTCCGATACCTCCAGCATGCCTTTCGACACACCTTCGCAGGCTTACGGAACGCTCTCCTACCACACACGTGTCTTTCAACGTGTATCCGCAGCTTCGGTGACTGGCTTGAGCCCCGTTACATCTTCCGCGCAGGACGACTCGATCAGTGAGCTATTACGCTTTCTTTAAAGGGTGGCTGCTTCTAAGCCAACCTCCTGACTGTTTTAGCCTTCCCACTTCGTTTCCCACTTAGCCAATCTTTGGGACCTTAGCTGGCGGTCTGGGTTGTTTCCCTCTTGACACCGGACGTTAGCACCCGATGTCTGTCTCCCGTGATTGCACTCTTCGGTATTCGGAGTTTGCTATGGCGTAGTAATCCGCAATGGACCCCACAACCATGACAGTGCTCTACCCCCGAAGGTGATACACGAGGCACTACCTAAATAGTTTTCGGAGAGAACCAGCTATTTCCAAGTTTGTTTAGCCTTTCACCCCTATCCACAGCTCATCCCCTAACTTTTCAACGTTAGTGGGTTCGGTCCTCCAGTACGTGTTACCGCACCTTCAACCTGGCCATGGATAGATCACTTGGTTTCGGGTCTACGCCCAGCAACTGATCGCCCTGTTCGGACTCGCTTTCGCTACGCCTGCCTTAATCAGTTAAGCTCGCTACTGAACGTAAGTCGCTGACCCATTATACAAAAGGTACGCCGTCACCCGTTTCCAGGCTCCGACTGTTTGTATGCATGCGGTTTCAGGATCTATTTCACTCCCCTCCCGGGGTTCTTTTCGCCTTTCCCTCACGGTACTGGTTCACTATCGGTCGATCACGAGTATTTAGCCTTGGAGGATGGTCCCCCCATCTTCAGACAGGATTTCACGTGTCCCGCCCTACTTGTCGTACACCTAGTTCTTCCAACCTATTTTCGCTTACAGGGCTATCACCTGCTATGGCCGCACTTTCCAGAGCGTTCAGCTAATAAGAAGGATAAAGAGTACAGGCTGATCCCATTTCGCTCGCCACTACTTTGGGAATCTCGGTTGATTTCTTTTCCTGCGGTTACTTAGATGTTTCAGTTCACCGCGTTCGCTCCACATGACCTATGTATTCAGTCAAGGGTGACCCATACGGGCCGGGTTTCCCCATTCGGATATCGGAGGATCAAAGCTCGTTTGCCAGCTCCCCTCCGCTTTTCGCAGGCTACCGCGTCCTTCATCGCCTGTGATCGCCAAGGCATCCACCACATGCACTTGTTCGCTTGACCCTATAACAAGTGTGTCTCTCTCGAGCCACCTCGTCATAGGCTGAGTATTCGCGTTGTGCCGTATTCCAAAGCAATCTTTCGATCACCTTTTCATACTTGATACAATCACTACCCTGAGTCCTCTACTCACGCCCATCTCTAAGCGCTTTCGCAGACTCTCTTTACTACTTCTTCCAGATTGTTAAAGAACGTTTAGCCGACAGGTACACTTCATTACCTTCAGCATCAACTGGCTATTAATCGCCAATGCACAGTACTTCACGAAACACTGTGCATTGAAGACTTTTGGTGGAGGATGACGGGATCGAACCGACGACCCCCTGCTTGCAAAGCAGGTGCTCTCCCAGCTGAGCTAATCCCCCGCGAGTCTTCCCCGCTTGACACTTGGTGGGTCTGGATGGATTCGAACCATCGACCCCCGCCTTATCAAGACGGTGCTCTAACCGACTGAGCTACAGACCCAAAGCCAGTCTTAAACAACAGCCGATAAGCGTGAGCGCTTGAATGCTCGGGTATTTGCATACCCAGTGCGAAGCTCGAGAAAGGAGGTGATCCAGCCGCACCTTCCGATACGGCTACCTTGTTACGACTTCACCCCAGTCATGAATCCCACCGTGGTAAGCGCCCTCCTTCGCAGGTTAGGCTACCTACTTCTGGTGAAACCCACTCCCATGGTGTGACGGGCGGTGTGTACAAGACCCGGGAACGTATTCACCGCGGCATGCTGATCCGCGATTACTAGCGATTCCAGCTTCACGCAGTCGAGTTGCAGACTGCGATCCGGACTACGATCGGTTTTCTGGGATTGGCTCCACCTCGCGGCTTGGCAACCCTCTGTTCCGACCATTGTATGACGTGTGAAGCCCTACCCATAAGGGCCATGAGGACTTGACGTCATCCCCACCTTCCTCCGGTTTGTCACCGGCAGTCTCCCTAGAGTGCTCTTGCGTAGCAACTAAGGACAAGGGTTGCGCTCGTTGCGGGACTTAACCCAACATCTCACGACACGAGCTGACGACAGCCATGCAGCACCTGTGCGTCGGTTCTCTTTCGAGCACATCCACCTCTCAGCGGACTTCCGACCATGTCAAGGGTAGGTAAGGTTTTTCGCGTTGCATCGAATTAATCCACATCATCCACCGCTTGTGCGGGTCCCCGTCAATTCCTTTGAGTTTTAATCTTGCGACCGTACTCCCCAGGCGGTCAACTTCACGCGTTAGCTACGTTACTAAGGAAATGAATCCCCAACAACTAGTTGACATCGTTTAGGGCGTGGACTACCAGGGTATCTAATCCTGTTTGCTCCCCACGCTTTCGTGCATGAGCGTCAGTATTGGCCCAGGGGGCTGCCTTCGCCATCGGTATTCCTCCACATCTCTACGCATTTCACTGCTACACGTGGAATTCTACCCCCCTCTGCCATACTCAAAGCTTGCCAGTCACCAATGCAGTTCCCAGGTTGAGCCCGGGGATTTCACATCGGTCTTAACAAACCGCCTGCGCACGCTTTACGCCCAGTAATTCCGATTAACGCTCGCACCCTACGTATTACCGCGGCTGCTGGCACGTAGTTAGCCGGTGCTTATTCTTCCGGTACCGTCATCCTCCAAGGATATTAGCCTCGAAGTTTTCTTTCCGGACAAAAGTGCTTTACAACCCGAAGGCCTTCTTCACACACGCGGCATTGCTGGATCAGGGTTGCCCCCATTGTCCAAAATTCCCCACTGCTGCCTCCCGTAGGAGTCTGGGCCGTGTCTCAGTCCCAGTGTGGCTGGTCGTCCTCTCAGACCAGCTACAGATCGTCGCCTTGGTAGGCCTTTACCCCACCAACTAGCTAATCTGCCATCGGCCGCCCCTATAGCGCGAGGTCCGAAGATCCCCCGCTTTCTCCCTTAGGTCGTATGCGGTATTAATCCGGCTTTCGCCGGGCTATCCCCCACTACAGGACACGTTCCGATGTATTACTCACCCGTTCGCCACTCGCCACCAGGGTTGCCCCCGTGCTGCCGTTCGACTTGCATGTGTAAGGCATGCCGCCAGCGTTCAATCTGAGCCAGGATCAAACTCTTCAGTTCAATTCCTGTTACTGTTTTCGGTTCCGTTAAGAACCGGTCGCTCACTCAACGTACTGACGATGATTAATG
>NZ_JARUXV010000009.1:0-9349 GCF_031450975.1 Caballeronia sp. LZ065 | reverse complement strand
CCACGCCATCTACGGCAAAAGCCTTCGACGGATCGGGCATCACCACCACCGTAGCGCCCGCCTGTGCGATACGCGAGGCGTCCACCAGGCTCACGGACAATCGCGAGTTTTCGACGGCGAGCTTTGCCTGCGGAGCACGCGTCAGGCCGCCGTCTTTTTCTTGCATGAACGGCATAACGTCGCTGTTCAGATTCAGGATGCTGCGCACGACAGGCTTGCCCGGATGGACGGCGCGCACATCACCATTCGGGTTATAGAACACGTGGCCACCTTGGGCCTTGCTGGCCGAGTCCAGCAGGTCGAGAATTTTGTTCATGTCGTTTAAACGTTGTTGCTGCGGTTGTAGATCCACTGGCAGCGCAGGACGTCATCGATGCCGATCACCGCGTTTGCGTAACTGCCGCCCGGCGCATTCAGCCAATCGAACAGCGCGAACAGGTCCGTTTTTCCCGTCAGATTGATCGGCGCACCTTCGGCCGCCCACTGGTCCAGCGTGGCAGCGCTGTATCCCGCAGTCGTGCGGATTTGGGCCACCGTCAATTGCGGTGCTGCGGGCGGGGCCGCTTTGCATTCCGCGATGTAGCCGTTCAACTCTTCAAGGGTCATGATTAGTTATGCTTAGGTTGTATCAACTGGCACCATCTTGCGCCGATTTTTCGCCAGATTACACGTGTGGGTTTCTTCTGTTCAGTTGTGGGTTTCTGTCGCTGCTTTTCAGGCGAAAGGCAGGGCGAACGCGGCCATCGATAGGGCATGCACGGCTGGGCAGCCGCTGTTTCAGTGGGACGCGCGCATGGCTTGCTTGCGGAAGTGTTTCCATATGTCTACTACTTCGAGAAAGGCGCTTTCGGATGCAGGCTCAAAGGCTTATGCCTCGGGACATAGTCATAGTCCGAACTTGAAAACGGCAGACCAATTTTGAATGCCGGGAGTGCTTGTCACCCGCCTGCCGTCCGGCTCCGATGGGACCCGCGATAGGGGGGGGTGGGGTCTGATAGGGGTCTTGCGGCTGCCTTCTGCCGTTCGCGTACAGGGCCGCCACGCGGTCGGCGTCATCAGATGAACCCATACGCTTTGCCATTGCCTGCCGTGCCCGTCAGCCCGTATGCCCTGGCTTCGCCTGCGCCTTCGTTCCACTCGCTGATGCCAATGGCAAATGCTTCTGCGGCCACCATGCAGCCGACTGCCATCCAGGACGCAACGCATCCACGCGGCACGACACGAAGCTGCCGCATGTACTGGCGGCCCAGGTCATCACGGATAGCCGCGTATGCGCCGAAGTCGAATCCGACAGCCATCAGGCTTCATCCTTCACGTTCGCAGCAGCTTGCCGCACTGCCCTGGCCACCATCGTGGACAGTTCATCCATCGAACGCTGGTCCAGCGAATGGCACGGCAGGCCGCAGGCGCGCAGGTCGGCTTCAATGAATCGAGCCACACGCGCTGTGGCGGCGGTCTTCACGGCGGTCAATACAACGTCCGCGATGCGTGGCTGGGCGAATGGCTGCGGCATGCTCGATTCCAGAAAGTCACTTTCGGTAATTATTACCGTAAATCTGACTGAAATCAAGCGTATCGGTCATAAATACCTATTTGTCATAGTATGACACTCTCCCTAGGCTGCCATCCTCCGCAGCTTCAGCATTGCGCGGCCGGTAGCGCCTAGAGACACGATGCGGCGGACGGCTGCGGCGTCAGCGGGCGTGGTCTGAAACAGGCTTTCGCGCACGGCCAGCCAGTCATCCAAAACAGGGCACATGGGCTGAATTGCTTTAGAAATACCGTGGCATGTGCCCTGAATTCGGCTTGTCGCCCAAGTGCGGACCAGCTCGAAACTGGACGGCAGCGCATAGGTACGTGCTCCGTTGCTTTTGCTGCAAACCGTGACGATGCCCAAGCGGCGGAACACTTCGCCCACCTCGCGCACGGGATACGCGGGGCGTTTAAACGCAATGGCGTTACCTTTCTTGTCGGTCAGGATGGCGCCCCATGCGGCAGGCACGATGCCCAGCCAGGACAGCGCGAATCGATCAGCCTCGATGCGGTCCATCAGTTTTTCTGCCAGGTCGGCGTCGATCACCAGGCCTGGGCGCACGTCGATGCCTTGGAACAGGCGCGCATAAGCTGCGGCGCGGGCGCGGTGCGGCGCGCGTTGGCTCAGGTGTTCGTTTTCCGCCTGGTCGGCCTTTCCTGAATAGCCCAGCAGGGCGCTGGCGAACCGATCCAGTGATTTCGGGCCGATGTTCGTCCAGACGTCCAGCGCAGCTTCGTCCACTGCGCGGACGCCCAGGCCGCGGGCGATGGTGTAACGGTCCAGGGCGGCTTCGTCTTCGGGCGATTGCGACGGCTGGCGGCGCAGGGCCTGCGCTTCGTCGTCGGTCAGATCGGGCGCGGCCAGGATCGCTTCGCGGTCGGCTTCGCGCAGTTCTCGGCGGGCCAGCTTGTAGCTTTCCAGGGTGTCCACGTCCAGGGCGGCATCGGCGCGCGTGACGGTGTATCGCTCCGCTTCAAGCTGCCACAGCAAACCGGCGGCGCCGTCGATTCGGGCACGGTCCTGGTGGGCGCGGATGGTGGCGATGAAGCCATCGAATTCGGTGGCGCGCTTCGGACTGCCTGCGATTTCAGATGCGCGCTCCATGCCCATCAGGATGGCATCGGCTTCCGTGGTGGCGCTCAGGCGGCTAACCGATAGCGATATGGTCCAGTCCTTCAGCGGGCGAACGCGGCGCATCATCTGCGATGCTTCATCCGGTGCGATGGTATAGCCCGAATAGAACAGGAAACCATGCTGGAAGTGGTCGTGCTTGATGCTGATGCCGCTGCTGATGGCAGGCGAGTGAATCACGGCGGCATACTCGCGTGATACGCCTTGCGGGTCGGCCATGAATCGTTCGCGCTCGGCGGTCTTCGCTTTCGTGATGCAAAGAATAGGGCGGTCCGTGCTGGCGGCCAGACACTTCGCAGCGGCCTCGGCAAAGCGGCGCGTATCGCAGCTAACCCAAATGTTTTGGCCATCGCGCAGCCGCGCCTGCATTTCGCCCAAGGCGGCAGACAGACCTGCATCGCCCCATACGTAATGCGCGTTCATGCCCTGGTCGCGGTCGCCCATATCGAACACCCGGAAACGCTCACCAGGGCGGCAGCTTTCCAGGAAGCGGATCACCTGGTCATTCAGGCCCGCATCGGCGCCGATGATGCAGCGCGCACGGCGCACCATTTCACGCAGCGCGGCATAGACGCCCGCGTTCGTGACGCCTTCGGATTTGCAGGCGGTTTCGCTTTCGATGAACGCCAATGTCTGCGCGATTTCATCGACGGCCAGGAAGTCGCACTGCTCGATGATGCCGCGATGCGCGCTGCGCACGATGGACGGCAGGCAAGTGGCCAGTGCGGGCACGGCGTTGTCTCGCGCGTATCGCTTCGTGACATCCGTATAGAGCGCGCAATTCAGCTTGCGGGCAAGCTCTTGAACCAGGCTCACGCGATGGACCACGGCCACGAATCCGCCATGTTTGCCCGCCCATTCCGCGAATGGCCGCATGATGGATTCCGTCTTGCCCGTGCCCTTCGGCGCGCGAACCAGGATCACGCCTTCGTAGTCTTCGGGCGCAAACTGCGGCAGCGCGATGCACTGCACGTAATCATGGCGCGCGGTGGCGTCGCTCGAGAACGAAACGGCTTGCATGGCCTGCTTGCGGCGCGCGTAGATGCGCCGCGCCAGACGTTCGCGTGCGGCAGCGATGAATCCAAGCGGATAGCCGCATGCCGGCGCGTGTGCTTCGAGCATGCGCAGTAGGCCGTCCAGGTCAAAGCGGGCGGGCACGGTGGGAAACAGCCGCCGCATGATTTTCCAGGCCCAGGCCGATGCCATCAGTGGGTCGGCCGTTTTGCACATGGCCGTAATCCATTGATCCTCGCGGCCCTTCAGTTCCGGCTGCGGCTGGATGCTATCCAGGGCGGCCAGGTCGAAGTCCGGCGCGAATGCGGCGGCCACCGATGCGATGCCGCGTGCGGCTGCGTGGTCGTTCCAATCGTGGCCCACGGTCGGCGGCATGAGATACGGCAGGCCCGTGGCTTCAGCAGCTTCCTGGCCCGTGCGGCTCGCGTCGTTATCGGCTGCCACTTCACAGGTCACGCTATCGACGCGCGCCAGATCGGCAGCCACCGTGCGCAGGTTGCCTGCGCTGAAGCAAACCAGCACCGTGGCTCCCGTTGCCTGGTGGATGGTCGCGCCCGTGGCGAAGCCTTCACACAGGATCACGCGGGCGGGGCTGCCGTCGATGCGATAGAACGTGCCTTTGGCGCGGCCATTGGTCAGGAAGCGTTTCTGGCCCGTGGTGTCGATGCGCTGAAGGTTCCACAGCGCGCCCGCCGCGTCATACATTGGCACCAGCAGCAGGCCGTCCACGTCGATGCGCAGGCCGCATGCGGCCACGCCCTTGCGGGTCAGGTAAGGGTGCGAGCCAGCAGGAGCGGCAGCGGCCCATAGGCGTGCGGCCTGGCTGGCGGCAGTGGCCTGGCGCTTGCCTTCCTGGATGGCTTGCTGCCGTTGCCCTTCGATGGCGGCAGCCGCAGCTGCAGCGCGTCGCTGCTTTAGGTCGTCGCTCTGTTCTGGTGTTATCGGCGCAAGTCCACCACGTGCGGCCTGAAACTCTTGCCACGCCAAATTACGCGGGTTCCAGGTCGCATTCTGGTCTTCGTGGCCATAGCGCCCGAACGTCAGCGCGGGGAAATCGCCGTCTTTGTCGCCCTTGCTGCTGGCCTTCACGAAGCCCTTGCCGCGCTGGCCCTTCAGGTCGGGCAAGTTGCGGCGGCGGCCATCCAGGGCGGGCATCGATTCCAGCAGCACGCCCACGTCCGCAGCGGTAGCCACGGCGTCTTCGAAAAACGCGGCCAGCAGGTCTTCGGGGTTCGGGTAACGCTGTGCGATGAAATCAGAGAACCGGGCTTTAGCGACCATATGCCCCCCGCCGTTCCATCGAATGCAGCGCATCGACCAGGATGCGGAATGCTTCGAGCGGAGACAGACGGGTATCGGGCGGCCCCGATTTGGCGTGCGCTGCAATCAGATCGATGGCCAGCGGAAAGACGGGGTGGCCTGCGATGGTGTCTTTGCCTGCCAGGTGAATGGCGGCAGCCCAGGCGGCCTGGAGACGCGCAGCGCGAGTGCGGGCGCGGTGGATTTGAGACAGAAGGCTGATGTTGTTCATGCGTTCTAAAGCCCTGATTCTTCGGGTTTCAGATCGCACAAAAACGTAGCAAGGGGTACACAAATGCGATTTGCGTCCGGCGCAAATTGCCTCTACAATCGCATCACTATTTGCTGTACCTGTCCTGGCTCACGTGTCCGCGCGATCCTGGATGAAGAAGCCCCGGCCTGCCAGCCTGGGCTTTTTCGCTTTCTGGGCCGGAAAAAACTACATCCCGCTCAGTGAGTCGGATTGTACGCCGCGCCATCACCCTTGCCAATTGTTCCCAATCGTCAAAGTCACAAAATTGCCTTCAGTGTTTGCCTTTGGAAACACTGGTTTAGGTGCGAATCCTCGACAGCAGCTTAGTTGCTGAGACGATCTAGATTGATGGTGCGGGCGACTTCGGTATGGTGCTCACCGTATCAGTCAGGATCCTGACTTTTGGCGCATCGCACAAAAAATTGTGCCCGCCAGGGCTGAAAGTGACTATCGAGCGGGCCTGACGGGACTAGACATAAAACAGCTTCACGATGTTTGGTCCACCTAGCGGACCGGATCCGATGATTTGCTGCGGCGCGGAAATATCTTGCAAGCTGCCGTCATGAAAAGTTCGCCCTGTGAGTCCGGGACGACTTCTTCAGGCTCCGCGAAACGTTTAGAAGAGTAAACGACATTGTTTTTGTCGGTAAACACGGTAAAGCCACTTTGGATTTGCCGCGTATCACAGAAGAATCGATTCTTATATTTGACGGTATCGAACGCTTTTCCATTTAAATGCTGCGGCGTTTTGTATTCTGTTTTAATCCATGTTTCCACTTCCTCGCCTTGCCCTTGAAGCGATTCAGCATCCATAAAGTAAGTCGCGTCAGAGTCGGAAAATACCTTCACCCAATCCGCCGCCTGCGCCGATCCGACTAGGACAACTCCTGCCAGCACCATCAATCCCCGTATTGCTTTCATAGTTTCTTCCTCGTAGATCGCAACTACCGGTCTTTCATTGAGGAAGACCGGTAGTTGCGTCAATTTTCTTTTTGGTGGGTAAGGCAGTAGGCATACACCTTAGCGGCTACTGCCTTGGCACTCATTTTTGAGTATTCGGGACGGTATGCGAGTTTTGCACCTTGGTCCCATAACAGGAAAGCATCTGTGTTGAGGTCTTGACGCCACACCCGCTCGGCTAAATATTGGTCGTATTGATCTTTGGTATAGCCCTTCGCCCGGTAATCACCCGCATTTTCAACCCCCGTTGCCAAGACAATGCAGTCACGAAAGTACGGGTCTGCATGAGCATGGATAGATGCGGTAGCAAAAAGGATCAACGCAAGAAAACGGGTTTTCATATCAGCTTTTTTTCATGAATTCTTGAAAGCAATGATTCAACAATTCATTCAATTTCATGTCTCTGTCTAACGCGGCCTGCTTAAACGCTTTCACGAACTCAGGCGGCATGCGGAACTGAAGCGGCACCAGTTCAGATGACGGCACAACACCCCGTTGTCTTGAGGCACTTTGCGGGACGTCTTTGCGCGGGTTCATTGCCTGCGCAAGCGGATTCATTGCTTTAGCCATTGCTCACTTTCCTTGTTTTCTTTTTTTCATGAAAACATGCTTTCATGCATGCCCACAGTTCCGCGATCTCATTAGCTGCGGGGCTTTTCGCGCTTAGCTCGGGCGCCGTGCGGCCTGCCGTCATAGCTACCGCATAAGGAACGCGGTCAGCAATGAACGCTTGGGCCACTTGGCCATGTTGAGACAGCACCGCCACGGTTTGCGCTGTGATGCTGGCCTGGGCCTTTGCCTGCGTGATGACAAATAGCAGCGGCTTGCCTGCGTCGCGCACTTGCTCGACCGTTTCAGATACGGCCCACAGATCGGCAGGAGAGGGGCGAACAGGGATCAATATCAGATCAGCCAAGCGCAGCAGCTTGGTGTTTTGATCGGAAATAGCGGGCGCAGTGTCAATCAGGCAGTAAGCGGCGCCCTGCTTGTCCAACGCATCTAGGCCAGCGGACAGCTTCGAAAATGGTACGTCCGCGCGCTGGGGCGTGTCCGCTTCTCTGCTTTCGTGCCAGCGGCTTAGCGTGCCTTGTCGGTCGGTGTCGAGAATCCAGGCGGGGCCATCCCCTGCCCGTTCGACTTCCACCGCCAGGTGCGAAACAAGAGTGGTCTTTCCGCTGCCACCTTTCTGGCTGGCAACAATTATTGTTTTCATGAAATCATCCTTTGCGGCATTGATGATTTCAGGAAGATAACAGAAAAGGACGCGCACACCTAGGGCAGGGCATCTTAAGCGAGATTTAATTTTGCAAATTGGACAATTGACATTCGATAAAACCAAGCGTTTACCCTAGAAAAAACTAGGTTACATTCCTTTCCGTCGAGTCATGGAACAGGGGGGGCTGATATGGATCGGGATGATTGGGTTGCTCTTTTTAAGGCTGCGCGCGACGTTCTTTCCGTCATGATTATCGTCGCGGTGCATCTTTTCTAACTGGTGTTTCTCCAGGGAATCAGGCGACATGCGACGATCCGGGTTCAGCCAGTCAGGGATACGGGGCAGGGCGCGGTGCTTCGTGGACAGCGCAGTGGGCTGCCCTTTGCCCTGGCTCGGACGGTCGTTTATCATGGCTGCGCAAATAGGAAATTCGGCCCCGTCATGGGGCCAATTTTTTTTTGGGGTCGCTGCCAGTATTTCCGGCCCCGGCAGCCCGGCGAAAAAACCCCCGTGCCATACAGGCCACGGGGCAACGTGCACCAGCAAACCTCCGATTCGCTGCGGTTTGCCCGCCGCAGCACCCCTCGGAACAGGGCTCCACGGGAAGAAATCAGTTCGCCGCTTCCAGGCCGCGACGCAACAGGCCAGCGGCAGCCTGCGCAAGCGTGATCTTCATCAGCGTTTGCTGCTCCAGGCGGCTGCGGTGCGCTTCAAGCGCTCGCAGCATCTCGGGATCGGTCGGAACCGCGATGCGCTCCGTCCTGGGCATCGCTTCCAAATTTGTGTTCGTTTGCATAGGTCGGTATCTCAGTAACGATCAAGCCAGCGGTCTTTCTGGCGGCCAGGCTGTTCTGTTGCGGCTCGAATAGCCGCAGCCGCGCCCGCGTCGATGTACTTCAAAACTCGCCATACCTGTGCATTCGACAGATCGGGCCACGTTCGGACCACGCGGGCTTCGATGTCGTCACCCCCTCGGCCGCCCAAGACCACAGAGCCAAATCCAGCGATGGTGGCCACGACGCGCGGGCCGTTCTCGTCTGGCGAACGCATGAGATAAGAGGCACTGGCAAGCGCATCAGCAACGTGTCGCGGCAAATCGCCATCGGACGCTTTGCGCTTCGCCTCAGCTTTCACCGTAGGCAACCCTTTAGCTTCACAGGGGCGGCACTGATGCACGTCGCCCATGGTTCGGCTAGTCAGGCTGCGGCAATTGCCGCACCGCCCGATAATCGACAGCGCTCTCACGCGGACACCTTGAAGAACATGCCTGCGTTCGGCAGCAATGCCTGCATGTTTGCCCAGCAGGTCACCACCAGATCGCCCGCCACGCTGGTGCGTTCGGCCACCACGTCGATGGCTTCATGCACCGCCACAGCAGAGCGGCTGAACGCACCTACGAACGTGGCTGCTGTGTCGGCGGTCAACTCAGCAGCCACGCCAGCGACGCGCAGCTTGCCGTCTTGGCTCACCGCTGCACCAGCGCCAGCCGTGCCGACCAGGGCGCGCAATTCATCGAATCGCAGACCCTTTTCCGCAGCGGCAGCCAGGCTGAACGCAGCAGGAATCGCCGCAGTGATGGCAGCCAGCAGTGTGGCATCAGCAGCGCGAGCCAAGCCCAGCGTGATGGCCGTCATGATGGCGTCCGCCTGGTCCTGGAAGTCTTTCTGATCGCGGCGCGAAACACGGAAGCGGATAGCCATCTGCGGCGCCGTCGAAAAATCGATGGCAGCACGCGACAGCGGCAGCGCTGATTCGCCCACGTCTGCGCCATCTTCAACAACAGCAAACGGCGCGGCTTCGATCGTGAGGAAGCGAGCAGGGCGGGGCGTCATCGTCACTTCGCCCACGCCATCTACGGCAAAAGCCTTCGACGGATCGGGCATCACCACCACCGTAGCGCCCGCCTGTGCGATACGCGAGGCGTCCACCAGGCTCACGGACA
>NZ_JARUXV010000008.1:0-14649 GCF_031450975.1 Caballeronia sp. LZ065 | reverse complement strand
GGCGACAATGCATGAAGCCTTCCTCAAACTCGCTGCCTGCATGATCTGCTGGAATACTCTTCAACGATCTGCTCAGGCATTTTGAAACCACCTCTTAAATTGGATCGGCTGCTCCCCGCCGGTCGTCCTGGCGTACCGGCCGGCCCGGCTGGCTTGACATTACCGGTTCCAACGTTCCGCGTCGCAATTTCGCAGATCTTTGATTGCGAGCATGTCATAGCCTCGGCAGACCGGGTGTCACCAAGGAAAGTCCTGCAACGAGCTTCACGTCTTCGCTTGATCGAAGCGGGCTCGCAGTTATTGGGTTTTGCAAACCTCCTCATGCATCGGCCGATCCACTGCGGCATCCCACATCGGCATCGCGTCGGTCAGCGCCTTCTCAATGACCGCGTGATCTCGGTCATCGTCCCGGAACGTTCGAGAGAGGCGCCTCGCGATACACCACCTCTGCAATCGTAGATCAACGAACGGGCGGCTACGAGGCCGTCCATGCCGTACTAACTGCGGAGATATTGGCCGCCGGAGTGTTTGGCACCCTTCCAGCCCGCATATGCAATGCACCGTTGGGCTGCGGGGTTCGCAACGAGTGATCGTCGAGTCAGGCGTCGGCATCGCGAATTGAGACGCCCGAAGATCTGAGCGCGGGTTCCTGCGACAGCGCTTCGAGCGAGACGCGCCCTGTTTCGACCCGCAAAACCAACACCGCGACGATCAGCGTGCAGAGTAAAAGACCCACGCCCGACAGCACACCAATCACGCCGTAGTCCTTGTAGAGCGCAAGGGTCCCGAACGGCGTAACGATTGCTGCCGCTCTGCCGCACATGCTCGCAAAGCCCGCGCCCCGGAGCCGGTAGGCCGTGGGAAAGACCTCGGGCACGAAGTTGTACTGGCCGATCGAGATCAGGCAGTACAGCGACGACACGAGACAGAAGCCCGCGACCAGGATTTCCGTCGGCGTCTTCATCTGACAGAACGCCGTTGCGCTGACGATCAGCAGAAGGCACGAGAAGACAATCGCCTTGACACGCGTGACCTTGTCCGCGATGAGCGTCGCCATGAGCGAGCCGAAGATCGCGCCGACCGCCATGGTGGTCGTATAGCCGAGCGACTTCGTCACCGTCAAGCCCTGCTCGACGAAGAAGGTCGGCAGCCACACGACGAAGCCATACACCGAGACATTGGTCGTCACGATCAGCAGCGACGCCACCAAGAGTCGCGGCAGCAAGGCCGGCGCGAACAGGTCGCGCAGCGGCGCGGGCGCACCGCTCTCTGTCAGTTGCAGGCTGGCCGGCGGTAGCGCGCCATGGCGGCGTTCCACATCACGCTCGATCGCCGTCGTCACCACTTCCGCTTCCTGCAGCCGGCCGACGCGCTCCAGCCAGCGCGGCGATTCCGGCATGCGCTTGCGCATCGCCCAGACGGCGACGGCGCCCACGCCCGCGATGATGAACATCCATCGCCATCCGAATGTAGGGATAACGAAATATCCGATCCACGACGAAAAGGTCAGACCGCTCGCGATCACCAGCGACAGTGCGGCGCCCCAACGGCCGCGATAAGCCGGCGGCGTGAATTCGCTCAGCGTACCGGCCGCGATCACGAGTTCGGCCCCGAGTCCGAGCCCCATCAGGAAGCGCAAGCCAATCAGCGCCTCAATATTCGGCGCGATATACGCCGCGAGCGACGCCAACCCGAAGATCAGCAGATTGGCCTGATAGGACACGCGCCGTCCGAAGCGGTCGCCGATGATGCCCGCGAACGCCGCGCCGATGAACATGCCAAGGAATGTGCTTGAGACGAAGGCCGCGTTCATCGCGAGCGTGGAGAAGCCCTCCTTTGCCATGGCGGGCGCGACACCGCCCGCGAGATAGATATCGAACGCATCCACCATGCCACCGGCTGCGATCAGCGCCAGCATCTTCCAATGGAAACCGCTCAACGGAAGCCGGTCAAGCCGGCCTCCTGAATTCACCGTCTGCGTCACGTGCGTCTCCTCGATGTCTCGATGTCTTTGGTCGGCCCGGGCGCAAGCTCAGTCGATATTCGGCTGCCGTCACGCATCTCGCCTGCCGCCAGCGTGACGCGTACGCCGACCGATGCCATAGAGTCAGGCGCCGCGGGTCTTAATGCCCTTCGCGTTCGTCGTCTCCTTCCATCGACGAGTGACCATGCTAACAGCGGGACGCGAACGCATTGTTCGGTGTTGGCGCTGCGTTGATCGGTCGCGCCGATAAGTCACGCAATGGTCAACGCGACGCAAGCAGCGTGGCCGACCGATGTTCCATGGCCGCCAGCACCTTCGGATATTCGCTGCGCACGTGTTCGCGGAAGCTGTGCGCCGCCGCGCTGAGTTCCGTGTCCCGCGCGAACAGCACACCGACGACGCGCGTCATCGGCATGTCGGCGAGCGGCAGCGCGGCGCGCGCACGCTGGGCGTTGACCTGCGACAGCGAGCGCGGCAGCAGCGTGACGCCGTGACCCGCATCGACCATGCCCATCAGCGTGTTGAGGTTGTGTGCTTCCAGCGGCGGCGGCAGCGTGATGCCGCGCTTCCGGCACGCCTGCGCAATGGTTTCCAGCACGCCGTCGTAGCGCTTCAGGATCATCAACGGGCACGCCGCCAGTTGTTCGAGCGTCACGGCTTCCTGCCCGCCGAACGGATGATCCAGCGGCATCACGAGCAGCAGCGCTTCTTCGGTAAGCGCTTCGAAGCCGAGCGCGGGCGCGTCGTGATCGAAGACCGCGATGGCGAGATCCGCCGCGCCGGATTCGACTTGCGCGAGCAGATCGGGATATTGCAGGTCGAGCAGCTTGATGCGCACATCGATAAAACGTTGACTGTAGCTGCGGATGATGGCCGGCACCGTGGTCGCGGCTATCATCGGCGTGGCGGCGACGGTCACGCGATGCCCGCCGCGTCCCTGCTGGATGTCCAACGCGTTCAGCATGCCGTGCAGCTCGCGAAGCACCCGCGTCGCGGTCTCGAAGACGCGCACGCCGCTCGGCGTGAGCTCCAGGCGGCGCGTCGTGCGTTCCAGCAACCGGGTCTGGAGCCGCTCTTCGAGCCGCTTGATGCGCGCCGTGACCGAGGGCGGCGACAGATGCAGCCGCGCCGCTGCCTGATTGAAGCTGCCGCATTGCGCCACGGCGGCGAAGGTCTCGAGTTCGCTCAGATCGAGACGCAGGGGCTGGCCCGGTTCCGCTTCGTTCATGTCCGTGCGCCCTGCCCGGCCCGCTCGACCGCCGCCGGGAAGCGACTGGCCAGATAGTCAGAGAAGCGCAGGGCGGCTTGCGTCAGCGGCAACTTGCGCGTTTTCAGGATGCCGTAGTGGCGCTGCAGCTTCACGTCGGCGATCGATGCAACCACGCGGTCGCGATGCGGACTGCCCGACGCCATCGAGCCCGGAAGGAAGCCAAGGCCATTGCCGGCGTCGACCATGCCGAGCAGTGTCGTACGGTTTTCAACCTTGCTGATGTGCGGCGGCGGCACGCCTTCGCGCGTGCAGGCTTGCGTCACGAGGCCGCTCAGCAGCGAGTAGCGTTCGAGCGTCATCAGTTGCTGTCCGGAGAGATCGGTCATGTTGATGGGCCCCGACAGCAGCGGATGACCCTGCGGCAAGACCAGCACCATCTCCTCCTCCGCCAGGTCGTTGAACTCGAAGAACCGCGAGTCGCCGTCGAAGGTGACCACGGCGAAATCGGTCTCGCCCAGTTCGATATGACGCAGCACGTCCTCGTACTGTCCGTCGAGCATGTCGACGTGATAGCCCGGCGACTCCTCGTGGAAAGCCCGGATCAGCGGCGGCAACAGCACCGCCGCGATGCCCGGCGTGGTCGCAACCGTCACGCGCGCGCGCTGCTGCAGCGCGGCTTCGCGGAAGTCGTCCATCAGCGCGTCGATGCCGCGCAGAAGCGCGCGCGCTTCCGCACACAAGCGCACGCCGGCCGGCGTGGTCTCGACCCGGCGCGTGGTGCGCGTCAGCAGCTTCATGCCGACGTTGGTCTCGAGCCGCTGAATGCGCTCGGACACCGTGGGCTGCGAGATGCGCAGTTGTTGCGCGGCGAGCGTGAAGCTGCCGCAGTCCACCACGCAGAGCAGCGTCTGCAGGTCGATCAGCTCGAAACCCGCGCGCCCGGACTCCCGGATATTGGTACGCAAAACTCGTCTCCTGATTTCTTATTTATCGCTTCCACCGATGACTGTAGCGCAAACGCGAAATTGTTAGTGCCGCTTTGTTGCCCGACACTGGCCGTGAAGCCGGTGGAGACCCGGGATCCAGACGCACGGATAACCATGAAAACAATCGTTGCCCCGGCACGCCGGGAACTGAAGTTCGACCTCGCATGCGC
The DNA here is from genome assembly GCF_031450975.1 of Caballeronia sp. LZ065. Taxonomy (NCBI): domain Bacteria; kingdom Pseudomonadati; phylum Pseudomonadota; class Betaproteobacteria; order Burkholderiales; family Burkholderiaceae; genus Caballeronia; species Caballeronia sp. LZ065. The sequence continues at coordinate 10,299 of NZ_JARUXV010000008.1, read as the reverse complement.
GCCGCCGCGTGCCCTTTCACGGCGCCGCCGCGGTAGCAGCGCGCCCGGCTAATGTTGCCGGGCGCGATCCTGGCCACCCGTTCGCGAGCCCACCGAAGCGATTCGAAACCCCGACGCGGCGATCAGTCCGATCCGCCGCAGCGGAGAAGCATTGCCTCGCGGATCGACGTCGCCGCCACCATGCGCCGCGCCGCCCGCGAGCAAAAGTCTGCTGCACATCGACGATAAAAGGAGACATAGCAATGGCAGGAAAGACACCCCGGCAGATGGCGCTGGTCGCGTTTCTGCAGGCCCAGAACTGCTCGATGTACGTCGGCTCGTGGCGCAATCCGGCCTCGGCGATGGATTTCACGTCGCCCGAGTATTACCAGCGCATTGCCCGCACGCTGGAAGAAGGCAAGTTCGACATGGCCTTCTTCGACGACCGCCTAGCGATGCCCGACATCTACGGCGACAGCTTCCGCGAGACGGTGGCGCACGGCGTGCGCGCAGTCAAGATGGACCCGAGCGCCGTGCTGATGGCCATGGCGATGGCTACCTCGCGCCTCGGCCTCGGCGCCACCTATTCCACGACCTACTACGAGCCTTATCACGTCGCGCGGCTGTTCGCGACGCTGGACCTGATGTGCAAGGGGCGCGTCGCATGGAACGTGGTGACGTCGCTGAACGACTCGGAGGCGGCGAACTTCGGCCGCAAGGGCCACCTCGAACACGACCTGCGCTACGACCGCGCCGACGAGTTCATGGAAGTCGTGATGGGCCACTGGGACAGCTGGCGCGACGACTGCATGATCCTCGACCGCGCCACCGACCGCTTCGCCGATCCTGACAAGGTGCAGCGCATCGATCACGAAGGCCGCTTCTTCAGTTCGCGCGGGCCGCTGACCGTACCGCGTTCGGAACAAGGTCATCCGGTGGTGCTGCAGGCCGGCCAGAGCGGCCGCGGCATGCAGTTCGCGGGCCGCTGGGCCGAACTGATCTTCACCGTCTATCCGAGCTTCGAGGCGGGCAAGAAGCAGTATCAGACCTTGCGCAGCGCCATTGCGAACGCCGGCCGCGATCCGGACACGGTGAAGATCGCGCCCGAGTGCAAGATCATCGTCGCCGAATCCGAGTCGCTCGCGCAGGAGCAGCGCGAGATGGTGGCGTCGACCTCGCGCACCATCGACTCGCTGACCTTGCTGTGCGAAGTGCTCAACGTCGATTTCTCCAAGCGGCCTTACGAACTCCCCTTCACCGACGAAGAACTCGCCGCGGTGTCCTGGCAGAGCCTGCGCGATCGCGTGATCGCGACCAGCGGCAAGAAGAACCCGTCGGTGCGCGACTTCGTCGAGGCCTCCGGGCGCGGCACGGTACGCGAAGGCCCGCTGTTCGTCGGCACCCCGACCCAGGTGGCCGACCAGATGGAAGCCTGGTTCGATTCCGCCTGCGACGGCTTCGTACTCTCGGCCACCAAAGTCCCCGGCAGCTTCGACGACATCACCCGCATGGTCGTGCCCGAGTTGCAGCGGCGCGGCCTGTTCCGCAAGGAATACGAACACAGCACGCTGCGCGGCAATCTCGGCCTGCCGCGTCCCAATGCCGGCGACTGGCGCGCCGGAGCGTTCGCCACCCGCCCGTCGGAGCAAAAAATCGCATGAAAAAGGAACTCAGGATTCTCACGCCGAACGGCATGCTCGGCTACGGCATTCCCGAAGCGGACTTCTGGCGCGGTGTCGAGCGCGGTCCCGACGCGATGGTGATCGACTCCGGTTCCACCGATCCCGGTCCGTATCTGCTGGGACAAGGCGCGCTGCTGGTCTCTCGCGAGGCCTACGTGCGCGACCTGACCATCATGCTCGAAGCCTGCGCGGAACGCCGCATCCCGATCTATATCGGCTCGGCAGGCGGCTCCGGCACCAACGCGCAAGTGGACGAACTGGTCGAGATCATCGCCGGGATCGTGCGCGACAACGGCTGGCGGCGTCTGCAGATCGCCAAGATCTACTCCGACATCGACCGCGGCGTGATCCGCGAGCGTCTCGCGGCGGGACGCGTCGGGCCGTGCGGCTCGTCGGGCGAACTGACGGCCGAAGACGTCGACGGCGCGGTCAACGTCGTCGCGCAGATGGGCGGCGAGCCGTTCCTCAAGGTGCTGCAGGAGCGGCCGGACATCGACGTGATCGTGGCCGGCCGCGCCTACGATCCGGCGCCGTTTGCGGGCCTGTGCATGCTGCACGGCATCTCGGACGCGGCTTACTGGCACATGGGCAAGATCGTCGAGTGCGGCGCGAACTGCGCGGAGCCGAAGGGCAAGACGATTCTCGCGACCATCCGCCAGGACAGCTTCGATCTCGAACCGATGGCGCTCGACGAGCGCTGCACCATCGCCTCGGTCGCCGCCCACACGCTGTACGAAAAGAGCAAGCCCGACATGCTCGCCGGACCGGGCGGTGTGCTCGATCTGCGCGAGGCGCGTTACGAGCAGATCAGCGAGCGCGCGGTGCGCGTAAGCGGCAGCCGCTTCATTCCTTCCGAGCAGTACGCGGTGAAGCTCGAAGGCGCGGGTCGCGTGGGTTACCGGACGATTTTCATCGGCGGGATTCGCGATTCGATCCTGCTGAGCCAGATCGACGACTTCCTGGCGCGCGTGCATGAGAGCGCCGCCAAGACCTATCCCGAGATCGCCGAGGGCCGCGCGACGCTCGATTTCCACCAGTACGGCCGCAACGGCGTGATGGGCGCGACGGAGCCGGAACTCGAGCGGATTCCGCACGAGATCGGCCTGATGGGCGAAGTGACCGCGCCGACGCAGGAACTCGCCAACGCCATCTGCAGCAGCACGCGCATCAACGTGCTGCACATGCCCTACGCCGGACAGGTCGCGACCGCGGGCAACTTCGCCATTCCGCTCAACCCGCCGGAAACGCCGACGGGACCGGTGTATCGCTTCTCGGTCTATCACCTGATGGAAGTCGATTCGCCGACCGAACTGTTCCCCATTCACTACTGCGAGACTTGATTCCATGGCAGACCCACTCCAGAAACTCGCCAAGGTCGTGCGCAGCAAGAACTCCGGGCCGTTCGAGATCACCTTCGACGTGATCTTCGACGACGTCGGCGTCTACGAGCGCGTCAAGAAAAGCGGCGTCCTCACGCGCGAGCTGATGTGCCGGCTCTACAAGGTGCAGCCGGACGACATCGTCACGTTCATGTTCTTCGACCCGGCCATGGCGTTCAAGCTGACGCTCAAACGTCACTGGGCGCAGGGCAGCGTCAACGAGCGCGATACCTTCGGCGCGCAGCAGCATGCGCCGCTGATGACGATCGAGGTGGCCTGATGAACGTCGACGACATCGCCCTCAGCCTGGCGCGCTTCGCCCACGGTATGAAGCTGGAAGACGTGCCGCCCGCCGTGCGCGAGCGCGCCCGTCACCTGATGCTCGACGCGCTCGGCTGCGGTCTGGCCGCGCGCGGTCAGGACTACGCCGCGCGTCTGTCCGACACCGTGTTCGATCTCGGTCAGGAGACGCAGGGACAGGCGGCCGTGATCGGCTTCGGCCGACGTCTCGCGGCCCGCGACGCAGCGCTGCTCAACGGCCTGCTGTGCCACGGACTCGACTTCGACGACACCCACATGGCCGGCATCGCGCATCTGAGCGTCAGTGTGCTGCCCGCCACCATGGCGCTCGGCGGCCGGCTCGACGCGAGCGGGGAACACCTGCTGGCCGCGTATATCGTCGGGCTGGAATGCGGCGCGCGCATCGCCAAATGCGTGCGCGGCGGGCTCACCGCGCAGGGGTTTCATCCGAGCGCGGTGGTCGGCGCCTTCGCCAGCACGCTGGCGGCGGGTCGTCTGATGGAGCTGGACGAAGCCCAGCTGATGTCGGCGCAGGGCATCGCGCTGTCGCTGGCGAGCGGGCCCCTCGAGTTCCTGCAGACCGGCGCGTGGACCAAGCGCATTCATCCGGGCTGGGCGGCGCAATCCGGCATCACGGCGGCGACCATGGGCAAGCATCGCATTCCCGCGCCTCCCGCGCCGTATCAGGGCCGCTTCGGTCTGTACAGCACCTTCCTCAGCACCGAACTGCGCGCGGCGGTGGAACCGGCGCTCGCCGTTGCGGGCCTCGACCAGCTTTCCGATCCGTCCGCGTGGGAGCTGATGGACATCGCCGTCAAGCCGTATCCGATGTGCCATTTCGCGCATGCGGCCATCGAGGGTGCGACGCGTTTCCATGATCAGGACATCGACCCCGCGCAGGTCGCGCGCATCGACGTGTTCGTGCCCGAAGGCGTGGTGCCGACGATCTGCGAGCCGGAGGCCGACAAGCGCCGCCCGCAGACCGACTACGACGCCAAGTTCAGCCTGCCCTACTCGATCGCCTGCGGTCTCGTGCTCGGCCGCCTCGGGCTGGAGGAACTCAGGCCGGAACGCTTCTCCGACCCGCGTCTCGTCGCGGTAATGGACAAGACCCACTACACGGTCGACGCCGAGAGCACCTTCCCGCGCCACTACTCGAGCCACGTGCAACTGACCATGGCCGACGGCACGACGCGCATGGAGCGCGTGCCGATCAACCCGGGTCATGCCGAACGGCCGCTGCCGGGCGAGCGGATCGTCGCGAAGTACCGCGCCAACGCCACGCTGCATTTCGGCGAGGCGCACGCGCAGGCGGTGCTGGACGCGGTGATGAACCTGGAGCGTCACACCGTGCGCGAGATGGAAGCCCTGCTCGGGCAGGAACCGAAGTAAGCCGCGCGGCTCGCTGACGGGGAAGCACGCGCGCAGCGAGCCGCAGGACTTCAAACAAAAAAACAGGAGACGAAACTTGAAAACGACGCACACACGCAACACGAAAACGATCTCGCTGGCCGCGCTCGCGTTCTTCGCCGCCGGCCTGAGCGGCAGTGTGGCCGCCTGCGAGGTGAAGATCGGCGCGGTCGGTCCGCTGTCCGGTCCGGCGGCGCAATGGGGCCAGGCGATCAAGGGCGCGGCCGATTTCGTCGCGGCCGAAGCCAACGAAGCCGGCGGCCTGCAGGTGGGCAACGAGAAGTGCAAGGTCACGGTGCTCGCGGTGGACGGCAAGTATTCGGCCGAAGGCGCGGCGGCGGCGGGCAACAATCTGGTGAGCGAGGGCGTGAAGTTCGTGCTCGGCCCGATCGGCTCGCCTGAAGTCACCGGCATCAAGCCGATCGCCGCGCGCAACAATCTGCTCATGATGAGCGACAGCTTCGCGAAGAACGCCATCGGTCCGCAATGGCCGACCGTGTTCCACCTCGGGCCGGGACCGAGCGCGTGGGCCGATCCGATCATCAAGGTGGCGAAGGCGAAGTTCAATCTCACGAGCGTGCTGATGATCGGCCCGAACGATCAGGCCGGCACCGACGTCGCCGACGTGGCCGGCAAGGTCTACGAAAAAAATGGCATTAAGGTCGGCCTCGAGTATTACCAGCGCGGAACCACCAACTTCGCGCCGGTCGTGACCCGCATCCTGCGCGCCAAGCCCGACGCGGTCGATGTCGCGTCCTGCCCGCCCGGCGACGCCGGCACGGTGATCAAGCAGCTGCGTCAGGCCGGTTTCACGGGCGCCATTGGACGGCTGGGCGGTCCGGGCACCGACGAGATCATGCGAGCGACGGGCGGCCCCGAGGTCATCGGCGATTTCTACTGGTACGAGCCGATCTTCATCGACGACAAGATCCGCGAGATGGGCACGCGCTACAAGACACTGCTCAAGGCCGATCCGCCGAGCAACAACTTCTTCTACCAGTTCAGCGCCGGGGCGCGCATGGTGCTCAAGGCGATCACTGCAGCGGGCACCGCGACCGACACCGCCAAGGTCGCCGCCGCGCTGCGCGCCATGCCGGTCGACGATCCGAATCTCGGCAAGGGCTTGTGGATCGGCCAGGAGTTCTTCGGCATCAATCAGGAGCTCTCGCTGCCGTATGGCGTCGGCCTGATCGTGAAGGGCAAGGTGCAGCCGGTGCAGCGCATGGCCGCCGCCACGGGAAAATGAAATGGACGACCTCATCTCCACCGGGCTGATCGGCCTGTCTCTTGGCGGGCAGTATGCGCTGCTCGCACTGGGATTCACGCTGATCTTCGGCATCCTCGGCGTCGTGAATTTTGCGCACGGCGGCTTCTATCTGCTGGGCGGCTACGTCGCCTACGCCGCGGTGCATTTTCTCGACGCGCCGTTCGTCGTCGCGCTGCTGATCGCGGTGCTGGCGACGGCGGCACTCGGCTATATGTTCGAGAGCCTGCTGCTGGAGCGGGTGATCGACGATCCGCTGTCCTCGCTGGTGCTCACGCTCGGGCTGTATCTCGTGCTGACCAACGGCGTGCAGGCGGTGTTCGGCGCGGAGTCGGTCGATTTCACCTTTCCGTTGAGCGGCGTGTGGCGGGCCGGCAGCTTCTTCGTGCCGATCGAGAACATGGTGCTGCTCGCGGCCAGCCTCGCGGTCATCGGCCTGACCTACGCGATGATCTACCGCACCAACCTCGGCCGTTCTTTGCGCGCGATGGCGCAGGACCGTCCGGTGGCGCGCGCCCAGGGCATGCGCGTGGGCATGCTCTTTCCGCTCGCGTTCGCGATCTCCACCGGGCTCGCCGGGCTGACCGGTGCGCTCGTCTCGCCGATCTTCTCGCTCGCGCCGCACGTGGGCGATCCGGTGCTCGCGACGTCCTTCCTAGTGGTGATTCTGGGCGGCCTCGGCAGCATCGGCGGAGCCACCGCAGCGGCGTTTCTGGTGGGACTGGTCGAGGCGTATTCGTCGGTCTATCTGGGCGGCTCGAAGGGCGCGCTCGTGCTGTTCGTGCTGGTGCTGATCATCCTGGTCGTGCGGCCGACCGGCCTGTTCGGCCGCACCGTGAGAGGAGCGTGACATGGCGGAATCGTTCATTCAGCGCGTGACGCGCCGTGTCGGCGCAGCCGAGATGGTGCTGCTGGTGGTACTGTTCGCGTGCTTTATGGTGCCGGCGCTGACTGCCAGCCCGTCGCTCGTGTCGCTGCTGTCGCAGATCCTCATCGCGCTGATCGGCGCGCTGGCGGTCTACATCATGATGCGCATGGACCTGATGACCTTCGGCGTGCCTGCCTTCATGGCAGTAGGCGCCTACGCGGGCGCCATCATGAGCCTGGATCACGGCGTGACCAACCTGCTGGCGCTCGCCGGCATCAGCTTCATCGTGCCGATGCTGATCGCGCTGCCGCTCGGCTGGATGGTGTTACGACTTAGCGGCGTGTACTTCGTGCTGGTGACCTTCGTGATCGCCGAGATCGTGCCGCTGGTGCTGTTCGAGACCAGCTCGCTGACCGGCGGCGCAAACGGCCTCGCCGGTCTGCCCGCGCCGGTGCTGATGGGCTGGACCGTCCAGGACAACCGCGCGGTGCTGCAGATGGCGATCGGCGTGGCACTGCTGTGCGCCATCGTGACGGTGGCGCTGACGCGCGCGCTGCGACGCCAGTTCGCCGCCATCGAGGAAGACCCGGTGCTCGCGCAAAGCCTCGGGCTGGTGGTGTGGAAGCACAAGGTGATCGGCTTCTGCGTGGCGGCGGGCATCAGCGGACTGGGCGGCTTTGTGCTGGTCAACATGCTGCTGACCGCGCATCCGAGTTCCTTTTCGGCGATCTCGTCGGTCAACTACATCGCGTATGCCATCGTCGGCGGGCGGGCTTCGATCCTGGGACCGCTGGTGGGCAGCACGCTGCTGGTGTGGGCTACCAACCTGTTCAGCTTCGAAGGCCAGTATTCGCAGGGACTGTTCGGGCTGCTGCTGATGGTGGTGGTGCTGGCCACCAAGGGCGGCATCGTCGGACTGGCGATGTCGGTCTGGCCGCCGCTCGCGCACCGCTTCCGCCATCGCGCCTCGGCGGTCTCCGCCGCCGCGCCGCCGCAGGCCGCACCACAAGGAGACAAATGACATGGCGATTGGCATCGATACACCGCTGTTGCGCGTCGAACATGTCTGCAAGCGCTTTGGCGGCGTGCAGGTATTCGACGACGTCAGCTTCGCAGTCGCGCCCGGCGAAGTGCTGGGCGTGATTGGACCGAACGGCGCGGGTAAGACCACGCTCATCAACGTCACGTCCGGCCAGCTCGCGCCCAGCGCCGGCCGCGTGCTGCTGCAGGAGCGCGACGTCACGCGCCTGCCGATGCACGCCCGCGCCCGGCTCGGCCTCGTGCGCAGCTTCCAGCAGACGAAGACCTTCAAGCAGGCGTCGGTGCGCGAGAACATCGAACGGGCGCTGAGCTTCAGCGGCGGCTTGCACACCGCCGCCGCGGACCATATCGACAGCCTGCTCGACCGCTTCGATCTGCGCCAGCATCTGGCGCGCCAGAGCGACAAGCTCGCCTATGGCCAGCAGAAGCTGCTCGGTCTGCTGCTCACCTGCGCGACGAGTCCGCGCATCCTGCTGCTCGACGAACCGGCCGCCGGTCTGGAGGGCAGCGAGCGCACCCGGATCGACGATTTCGTGCGCAGCGCGATCGAGCATTTCGGTTGCGGCGTGCTGATCGTCGAACACGACATGGACCTGATCAAGCGTCTGTGCACACGCGCGCTAGTGCTGGACGGCGGCCGCCTGGTCGCCGAGGGCGCCCCGCACGAAGTGCTGACGCGGCCCGAGGTGCTGGCCGCCTATCTCGGCACCGCCCACAGCGAAGCCGACGAGGAGGCCGCCGCATGCTGAACGTTTCCCGATTGCAGGTGCGCTACGGCGGCATCACGGCGGTGCGCGATCTCTCGATCCGTGTCGACGAAGGCGAGACCGTGCTGCTGGTCGGCGCCAACGGGGCCGGCAAGTCGAGCCTGATCAACGCCGTCATCGGTCTGGTTCCGGCGAGCGGCGGTTCGATCTCGCTGAAGGGCGCGGACATTCACGGCCTGAGTTGCGAGCGGCGCGCGCGGCACGGTATCGGCTATTCGCCCGAAGGCCGACATGTGTTTCCGCTGATGTCGGTGCGCGACAACGTGCTGTGCGGCGGATTCCGTTTGTCAGGGGCGCAGCAGCGTGCCTCCTACGACTGGCTAGCCTCGCTGTTCCCGATGCTGGCGGAGCGCGCCGCGCAGCCGGCCGGCCAGTTGAGCGGCGGCCAGCAGCAGATCGTCGCGATCGCGCGCGCGATGAGTTCGCGGCCCGCCCTGCTCCTGCTCGACGAACCTTTCCTTGGCCTCGCGCCGGTCTGGATCGAGCAAATCAGCCGCGCGGTGCGGCAATTTCAGGCGCAGGGCGCGACCATCCTGATGACCGAGCAGATGGCCGTCCCGGCGCTCAAGCTCGCCACGCGCGCCTATGTGATGCGTGGCGGAATCGTTACCCGCGAGGGCAGTCCGGCCGAAATCCGGGAAGCCGCGCTTTCGAACGAATATCTATGAATCCACTCTTCAACAAGATCGAGGACAACGGCGAGGTCTACGAGCTCTATGCCCTGCGCTACGCCACCACCCGCAACCGCTCGGCCAAACAGAACTTCCTGATCACGCACGACATCCACGACACGCCGATGCCGATGGACTTCTACGTGTGGTTCGCGGTCTGCGGCGAGCGCGTGATCATGATCGACGGCGGTGCGCACGAAACGACTGTGCGTGCGCGCGGCCACGAGTTTCTGCGCTGTCCCGCACAGGCGATGACCGAGCTCGGCTTCCGGCCGGAGTCCGTCACCGATCTGATCGTGAGCCACATGCACTGGGACCACATGGGCAACGTCGACAAGTTCCCCAACGCCCGGCTGCACATCCACAAGACGGAGATGGCTTTCGCCACCGGCTGCGACATGTGCCAGCCGCTGCTGCAACGTCCTTATGACGTGGAACAAGTCTGTCAGGTCGTGCGGGCGCTGTACGGCGGCCGGGTCAACTTTAACGAGGGGGAATGTGCGATCGCGCCGGGCATCGGCGCGCATCACGTGGGCGGTCATGCGCCCGGCCTGCAAGTGGTGACCGTGCGCACGCGCCGGGGCGTTGTGGTGCTCGCCTCCGATGCGCTGCATTTCTACGAGAACCTGACGCGCGACAATCCGTTTTCGGTTGTCGTGGATGTGCCCGATTATCTCCGGGCATTCGGTACGTTGGCACGCCTCGCAGCGAGCCCTGAGCACATTGTTCCGGGGCATGACCCGCTGGTGCTGAGACTTTATCCGCCGGCATCCGATGCATGGGCCGGCGAAGCGGTGCGCCTGGACGCGGTGCCCTCGCAGCCGACTCCGCTGGCTGGACTAAGAGGTGGTTTCAAAATGCCTGAGCAGATCGTTGAAGAGTATTCCAGCAGATCATGCAGGCAGCGAGTTTGAGGAAGGCTTCATGCATTGTCGCCA
>NZ_JARUXV010000007.1:0-19099 GCF_031450975.1 Caballeronia sp. LZ065 | reverse complement strand
ATCGTCGGCAGATCCGCCGGCTGCGTTTTCGGTTTGCGAGGCATAAATTCTCCTTGTGAGCATGTTATGCCTCAAACACGAAATTGCTGACAGGCCCCACGGTCGGCATCATCGAGAAGCCGGAGCTCGCACCGCTCGACCAGTTGGCCAAACAATTCTCCTTTGAGCCGCCACGCAAAAAGGGGCTCAACACGATCGAGGCACTCGAATCCATCGTCAAAGGAGATGTACGCGCCGTCTTCAACCTCGGCGGCAATCTCGTCCGGTCCGTCCCCGACCGCTTACAGACTGAGCCCGCATGGGCACGCTTGCGCCTAACGATCAACGTTGCGACAAAGCTCAACCGCAGCCATCTTGTCCACGGCGACGTTTCGTACATTCTGCCCTGCCTGAGCCGGATCGAGCGCCATCAAACCCCGCTTGGCGATCAGGCCGTCTCCATGGAAGACAGCACCGGCTGTATGCACGGCTCGCGCGGCGCGACCGAACCTGCTAGTGACAAGGCACGGCCCGAGCCATATATCGTCGCCGGCATTGCAAAGGCAACGCTCGCAGACCACGCGGCTGTGGACTGGGACGCGTGGCGCAACGACTATTCACTGGTCCGGGACGAAATCGCGAAGACCTACCCGGAGACGTTTCATGACTTCAACAAGCGGATGTGGGAGCCCGGCGGCTTTCATCGCCCACTACCGGCGCGCCAGCGACAGTGGAAAACAAAGACCGGTAAAGCTGAATTCGTGACACCTCAAGCCCTTGGCGAAGACCCCGACATGCCCGAGAAGTTTCCCGAGGCGCTCCGTTTGATGGCTTTGCGTAGTGATAGTCAGTTCAATACGACGATCTACAACATCGAGGATCGCTTTCGCGGAGTCAAAGGCTCGCGCATGGTGATTCTGATGAACAAGGCGGACATTGAGAAACGTCAGCTTCGTGAAGGACAGAAGGTCACCTTGCAGACAATCGCCGATGACGGCATCGACCGGCGTCTCGAGGGGCTCGCTATAAAGGCCTATGAAATTTCCGGAAGGGTGTATCGCCGGATATTACCCAGAATGCAATGTACTGTTGCCCCTTTGGCACTACGCGAAGGAAAGCAAGGTACCGGGAGCGAAGTCAATTCCAGTGCGAATCATTTGAGAAGTCCAAACGCAGTGGATGTCTGGGCGCGGCGGCGGCGACTGCGCCCAAAGTGTTACTGATGGATTTTCGAGCGTAGCCGCTCAACCTGTCGGTCAGACACGGGTCCCGCATGGTTGCCCCACGCGCCCCGGACGAACGATACGACCTCGGCGATCTGGCTCGTCGTGAGTTGCCCATGGAAGCCGGGCATCTTCTGCGTTGCAGGCCCTGTTTCGGTCAGCGGACTCTTACTGCCCTCAATCACGATGCGCATGATCGAGGTTGGGTCGTCCGACAGCACGACGGGATTTCCGGCGAGCGCCGCAACTTTCCCTGGTTGTCCTTTGCCATCAGTCTGATGGCAACGCGCACAAAACGATAGATAGATGCCAGCTCCCGGCATTTGCTTCTCGCCGGTCTCCAGTGTCCGCTCCATCTGTACTTTGGCATGCGCGTTATAGTCGTAGCTGCCGTACGTTTGGCGCGGCGGCAACGATTTCAGATAGGTGGCGAGCGCCTCGAGTTCAGCGTCGGTCAGATATTGCGTGCTCTCTTGAATTGTCGGTGCCATGGCGCCAAACGCGATGGCGCCAGCACCGTGCCCGGTGCGCAAAAAGCTGACAATGTCGGCTTGCGACCAGCGCCCTAGCCCGCTTCCGGGGTCGCCCGTCAAGTTTGGCGCCAGCCAGTGATCCAGAACTCCTCCGGTCAGGTACCAGGGCGACTTCTCACTGTAGCCCAGCTCGTTATACGCTGGACCGCGGGGCGTGTGACAGGCCCCGCAATGTCCCAAGCCTTGCACGATATAGGCGCCACGATTCCACCGAGCGGTCTGCTTCGGGTCGGGCTCATATTGGTCGCGGTTGCCGAAAGCGAACGACCAAAACAGCATGCCCCAACGTTGGTTGAATGGGAACGGCAGCCGCGTCTGCGGCGCGCGTTTGGCCGCAGGCATGACCCCATGCATCAGGTACGCATAAAGCGCCGTGACGTCGTCGTCGGTCATGTGCGCGAACGACGCGTAAGGCATTGCGGGATAGAGGCGCTTGCCATCGCGGCGCTTGCCGTAGCGAATCGCGTCCGAGAATTCTTTCAACGTGTAGCGCCCAATGCCGTAGAGTGGATCGGGCGTGATATTGCTTCCGTAGATCGGCCCGAACGGTGAGTTGACCGGCATACCGCCGCCAAGAGGGGTGTGGTCCGCGGCGTCGTGACAGGCAGCGCAGTCCCCTATTTTGGCGAGATATTCGCCGCGTGCGACCAGCTTCGGGTCGCTTGCCACCGGCGAGCGCGCGTCGACGCCGGCCGGAAGATGATCATCGGCGCCGCCGCTACATCCGCCAATCATCGAAGCGGTGGCCGATAGGATGCAAGCGAGGAGCGTCAAGCTTCGTCGGGCAGTCATGTCAATGCCATTGGCTGCAAGAAGCGAGGAATACTTCTGCAAGGATCGTGAATACGAGCGCGAGCACAAATAGACAGCCAATCAAAGCACTGCAAAGCGCAATGAACCGCTTGCGGCTAACTTCCTCCTGCTCCCTAGGCGGCTTCTCGTTGGAGCGCTTTTTCGATGTGCTCTTTCTTATGCGCTGATGCTTGCGTTGCAGCAACATGAAGCCGTGCGTAGCCACCGTCGCACAAGCGATCGAGACAAGCAACGCGCTGGCGGAGACGCCGTACAACCATGCCTGCATATGCGGCACGCCTGGCGAGCGCAGCGGGACCGTTGTGTCGCAGCTCTGCGCGGCGAGCGTCTCGGAGATCATGACCTGCAGCAACCACGCGCCGGGCGAGATAAAGAAGCCGGCGCCCGCAAATATCCAGAGCCGGCGCTTCTCGGCAACGGTAAGCTTCTCTTGCATCGAGGCGGGATCTTGCATCAATGGCCTCTCAACCAGAAGGGCGTCACATACAGCGAGGCAAAAATGAAGAGCCACACCACGTCGACGAAGTGCCAGTAAAGTCCGCCGATGCGCATCGGTGCGTTGCGCTCCTCGTCGAAGTACCCAAGTGCGATCCATACCGCAAGCAAGACCAAGATGACTAGGCCGACCAGCACGTGAGCCATGTGAAAGCCAGTGATGGTGAAATAGAGCGAGCCATAGAGATGCGCGCTCAAACCATAAGGATGGTCATGCCACTCCTTGATCTGAATGCCGACGAAGAGACAACCGAGCGCGATGGCAATCACCATCCACGCGAATGCTGGCCATCTTCGACTTCTTTTGAGCATGCGTTCGGAGAGCCACGCGAATACGCTACTGAGGATGAGCACCGCTGTGCTAAGCGCACCCACGCCAACCTTGGGCATGCCTTCCGGCGGCCACGCCAACTGCGTTTGCGACTGCGAATAAAAGTAACCAAAAAGCAGATAACCGAACAGGCTTGCCTCGGTCAAGACGAGCGCCAGTACGCCCCACCAGCCGCCCGAGTGCTCACCCGCACTGCCGACGGGCAGCGCGTCCTCGCAATCGTCGCTGGCCGCGGGAACCGTTTGTTTTGGCGCCGGCGGTTCTCGTTGCGCTAATGAGCGCCGAGGCCACATCCATGCGATCAGCGTTGCGCTGCTCGCCGCAAAAGCAGCGACCGTGAGCGAAGGCGATCGAAGCAGCATGCCCACAAAGGTGATCGCGACGAAGAGTCCTAGAAAGAAGGGAGACCATGCGTCCTCTGGCATTTTAAGGATGACATCCGGTTTCCCGGTGAAGGGATGGACACCCAGCGCCTCGCGACCTTCATGCAGCAGGTAACCTTCTTCAAGGCTCGAATGTCGTCCGGACGGCTGGAGACGGTCTTCCCACATCGGATGGCGAGACTCCACGATCGGCAGCACCGCGAAGTTATACGGCGGCGGCGGCGATGGCAGCGACCACTCGAGGCCGGGCGCATCCCATGGATTGGGCGGCGCCTTCTTCCCTCGCTTCGCCGACACGAGCGCGTTGAACGCGAATACTAGTACGCCGATGCCCAGTAGAAACGACCCGATCGTCGTAATCAGATTCGATGTATCCCAGCCCATGCCGTCCGGATAAGTGTAAATGCGACGCGGCATGCCAAGCAGCCCCGAGATGTGCATCGGAAAAAAACCGAGATTGAAGCCAACGAGGATAATCCAGAACGATAGCTTCCCAAGCCTCTCGTTCATCAGACGTCCGGTGAATTTTGGGAACCAGTACGTGATGCCGCCAAACACCGGGAATACGTTGATGCCGAGCAAAACATAGTGCAGATGCGCCACCACGAAGTAAGTCTCGTTGAGCTGCCAGTCGAGCGGCACGGCTGCAGTCATTACGCCCGACACACCGCCAATCACGAACATCAGCACGAAACTTGCGAAGTAAAGAAACGGCACGGTGAAAACGGGACGTCCCATCCATATCGTCGCGATCCAGGCGAAAACGGCTATTGCACTCGGTATCGTGATAAGCACACTCGCCGCACCGAAGAACGCTAGCGCAAGCGGCGCAATACCGGTTGCGAACATATGGTGGATCCACACTTCGAACCCGATGATCATCGTGGCGACTGTAGACATTGCGACGGCGGCATAAGCCACGAGTGGGCGCCTTGTGAAGGTCGGTAGAGCGTCCGATACGATACCCATGGCCGGCAGCACGACTACGTATACCCACGGATGCGCAAACATCCAGAAGAGGTGTTGCCAGAGCAGCGGACGGCCATCGGCGGCGACATCGAAAAAATGAGTTCCGACGTTGCGGTCCATCCATAGCAGAAAGAAAGCAAGACTCACCGCCGGCACGGCAAACAGGTTGGCGAAGGAGATGGTGAGCGTTCCCCACACGATGATGGGCAACCGGTCTACGGACATGCCGACCGCACGCATACGAAAAAGCGTCACGACAAAGTTCACCGCGCCGACTGTCGTCGATACACCAAGGAGCACCATGCCGAGCGAATAGACGTCGATGTTCGGACCGCGGTTATATTCGAGCGACGACAGGGGCACGTAGTTGAACCACCCTGCATTAGGCGCTTGGCCGAACGGAAAACTGCAATACAGGAAAATACCGGCGAATAGGAACACCCAGTACGACAGCGCATTGAGTCGCGGGAATGCCATGTCGCGCGAGCCGAGCATCAGCGGCCAAAGGAAGTTGGCGAATCCACTCAGCACAGGCAGCGCATAGAGGAAGATCATCGTCACGCCGTGCATCGTAAAGAGTTGCGCGTACTGGTCGGGCGTGAGCAACGTCTCATTGGGCCGCGCCAGCTGCAGGCGCATCAGCAACGCTTCGACACCCCCTATCAGCAAAAACACAAACGCCGTGACGATGTAGCGTAAGCCGATCTTCTTATGGTCGACCGTCGTGATAAAGCCCCGCCAGCCCGCTTCGCCCTCCCATGTGTCGCGCAGATGTTGCTCTGCTTCGGATCCTTGCGGCACGCGGCCGAACTTAAGCTCCCTTCGAAACGCAACCGGATGGGAGTGGTGCGCGCTGCGATCGTGCGTCGCGGACATCATCAAATCCTTACTTGAGGGTTGCAAGATATGCCATTAAATCGGTCGCCTCTGCAGACGTTAACTTCATGTTGGGCATCTGCGAGCCGGGCTTTATCGTTTGTACGTTTTGGATCCAGTGAAGCAGGTTCTCGGGCGTGTTGACGACCGATCCTGCAGCGATGAGTCGGCGTGAGAGGACATGCGTGAGATCGGGTGCTTGCACCCCGGAAGCGCGGCTGCCCCGCACCGCGTGACAGCCCGCGCAACGTTCTTCAAAAAGCTTCGCTCCACGAACTGCCTGAACCGTCGATGGCGCAGGCGCAGTCTCGCGCTGCGCGTTTGCCCATCGCTCGAAGGCAGCTTCTGGCTGCGCATAGACTTCGAATGCCATGTGTGCGTGTTGCAACCCGCAATATTGGGTGCATTGCCCACGAAACACCCCCGGTCGATCCGCCTGAATCCATTGTCGGTTGACGACTCCAGGTATCGCCTGCGTCTTGCCGGACAACTCAGGCACCCAAAAAGCGTGAATTACATCAGCGCTCTTCAGACGCACGAGCACTGGCACGCCGACCGGAATGTGCAACTCGTTGGCGGTCGTGAACTGGCTGGGACCATCGCCGTAGTCCACTTTCCACCACCAATCGTAAGCAGTTACCGTGACGGTCAGTGCGGGCTCGCTCGGCGGTTCGGCCACCTCGGCCAGCACTACCAACATGTAGACCGCGATGCCCATCAACGTGACGGTCGAAATCGCCGTGCTAACAAATACGAAACGGGTGCCGCCTTTAGACGTGAGCGCGCGCGGATCTTGTTGCTTACGGCGCCGAAACATAGCCATTGCCAGCATGACAGCGATAGCCACACAGACGAGGCAGCAAATAGCGGTAAGCACCCAGTTCAAGTGCAATACTGGGTGCGCAGCGGGGCCCTCGCTTCTCAGAAAGTAGGCGAGCGGCGTCCGTGCGGGCACCAGCGCTTCGTGACCGTTCGGGGTTGCGTAGTCGTTCGCGCAGACGCTCGGGGCGTAGAAGGCGATCGCGCCCGCAACGCCTGACCAATGAAGCCTCGCGAGCAGTCGACGCATGGATTTCACATCTTCTCCTTCACGCCGCGTTGGATTAGCCAATAGTTGACCGGATACGTCGTCGCAAAGCCTGCAACCATCGCTATTTGCATCCTTACCCAATACATCGCGTCCGTAGGCTTCAGTGGGGTCGCCCTTGGCGAAGGCAATCATGCAGCCGAACATTCCGATCTCGTATGCGAGTAAAGAAAGCGTGTCCGCCTTTACCGCCGCCATGATGCCGTCGCGCAGTCCTAGGCCGCGCATCGGTGCAATCGAAAAGTACTGAAATGCCACCCCAATGAGGTAGGCAAGCACAAAGGCGCACGCAAGTCTGCCGGTGAGCTCAGAGCCAGCGATTGTCACCGCAAAGATGAACGCCAGCCATTCACCAATGAAATCGCCCAGCGCACAGCCGGCTCCGCAGTGAGTCGCGCCGAGAAATGTGGCGCGCCACATCGGCACATCGTGCTGAGCCGTGGCGGAGGTGGATCGACCGAAGGAAAAGTAGAAAAGCAGGCCTACCGGCCCCCAGTACAACATTGTCAGTGGCCATACGGCGGACATGATCGCCATTCGCTGGCGGTGACTGGCGATCCAGACATCGAAGTACACCAGCAGCGCTGATAGGACGGATATTGCCAACCATATCGCGGGAGCCACGTCAGACCATCCGTCATGCATCCAAGATATCTCCTGCAAGCCAGTGTACGTGGGAGGAGTCGTCCCGTCACGATGACAACAGCCCCACCGCCGCCTCGGTAGCAATAGCTGTTCCAATCAATGAGCGAGCGCAGACGCTCGCCCCGCTCCGGAAGTTTGGCAAAGACATGTCTCGGTATCGCACGCCCGAGGTCGCACGGGCAATGACAACCTTTCGCGGCCCCAAGCCTCCTTTCAATCCGCAGACAGCGCAGACTGATCTTGCAAGTGCTTGGAGAAGCCGTTAAGACGGGTTCGGCGCGTCCGCGACGCTGAACCACCGCCCCGAGAGCGAACTTCCGTTGGCCGCTTAAGCGGCCATGGCACACCGTCTGACTTTATCCTGGACGTTGGCAGTCAGGTAACCGAAATACAGCGGCATAGTGATTGCGACCGCTTGCAGGCACTCGGTTACATGACACCGTTAGCAGCATCATTGGAGATAGAAAATGGCAGCCACCGTAGGCGACTTTCTCATCGACCGCCTCTACGCTTGGGGCGTGCGCCGCATCTACGGATACCCCGGCGATGGCATCAATGGCGTCTTCGGCGCACTCAATCGCGCGAACGGCAAGATCGAATTCATTCAGGCGCGGCACGAAGAAATGGCCGCATTCATGGCCTCTGCGCATGCGAAGTTCACGGGTGAGCTGGGCGTGTGCATCGCCACATCCGGTCCCGGCGCGGCGCATTTGCTCACCGGCCTGTACGACGCACGGCTGGATCACATGCCGGTGCTCGCCATTGCCGGCCAGCAGGCACGTGCAGCGCTTGGTGGCCACTACCAGCAGGAACTTGACCTGCAGGCGATGTTCAAGGACGTCGCCGGCGCATTCGTCGAGCAGGCAAGCGTGCCGTCGCAGATTCGTCATCTCGTCGATCGCGCGGTGCGCACGGCCCTCGGTGAACGCAAAGTGACGGCCCTGATTTTGCCAAACGATCTGCAGGATCTGAAATACGAGCCGCCCCCACGCAAGCACGGCACATTACATTCAGGCGTGGGGTATCGCACGCCGAAGATCGTGCCTTACGCTGACGAGCTTCAACGCGCCGCTGAAGTCCTCAACGCCGGAAAGAAGGTTGCCATTCTCGTCGGCGCGGGCGCGCTTGAAGCCACCGATGAGGTCATCGCGATAGCCGACAAGCTGGGCGCAGGCGTGGCGAAAGCGCTGCTCGGTAAAGCTGCGCTGCCGGATGACTTGCCATACGTGACTGGGTCGATTGGCCTGCTCGGCACTGAGCCCAGCTACAAACTGATGACCGAATGCGATACGCTGCTGATGGTCGGCTCAGGGTTTCCTTATTCAGAGTTCCTACCAAAGGAAGGTGCGGCACGCGGCGTTCAGATCGACATCAAGGCGGATATGCTTTCTATCCGCTATCCGATGGAAGTAAACCTGGTCGGCGACAGCGCCGAGACTTTGCGCGCACTACTGCCCATGCTTAAGCAGCAGACGGACGACGCATGGCGAAACGACATCGCGGGCTGGCTTGACGACTGGTGGAAGAAGCTCGAAAAACGCGCGCTGGAGCCTTCGAAAGGCAGCGTCAATCCGCAACGCACGGTGTGGGAATTGTCGCCGCGTGTGCCGTCAAACGCGATCGTCACCAGCGATTCCGGCTCGTGCGCGAACTGGTTCGCACGCGATCTCAAGGTCAAGCGCGGCATGATGTGCTCGCTATCGGGCGGCCTTGCGTCGATGGGCGCAGCGGTCCCTTATGCGATTGCCGCCAAGTTCGCGCATCCCGAGCGGCCGGTGATCGCGCTCGTCGGCGATGGCGCAATGCAGATGAACAATATGGCGGAGCTGATCACAGTATCAAAGTACTGGAAACAGTGGTCGGATCCACGCTGGATCTGCATGGTGCTGAACAACGAAGACCTGAACCAGGTCACCTGGGAGCAACGTGTGATGAACGGTGATCCGAAGTTCGAAGCGTCGCAGGATATTCCTTCGGTCCCGTATCACCGCTTCGCGGAACTCATCGGGCTGCGAGGGCTTTATGTCGATGACGCCGAGCGCATGGCCGCCGTGTGGGATGAAGCGCTGGCCTCCGATCGTCCCGTAGTGATCGAAGTGAAGGCCGATCCGAACGTGCCGCCGCTGCCGCCGCACATCACACTACAACAGGCGAAAGCGTTCGCGACGACTTTATTCGAGGGCGACCCGGATGAAGGCAGCGTGATTGTCGATACGGCCAAACAAGTGCTGGGCGCGATCCTTCCCGGCCACAAGGACGAGTGACCCAATGCATCTCACTCGCCGCGACGCGCCGATTGAAGCCATACGCAGCCGTGCCTATACGATTCCCACCGACAAGCCGGAAGCCGACGGCACGTATGCGTGGGACTCGACGACGCTTGTCGTCGTCGAGGTCGCCGCGGCCGGCAAGACCGGCCTCGGCTTCACCTACAACGATGCGAGTGTCGCAAAGCTCATCGAGAAAACGCTCGGCCCGATTCTTATCGGCGAGGACGCGTGGAATATCGACGCGCTCTGGCAGCGCATGCAAGGCAAGGTGCGCAACATCGGGCGCTCCGGTGCGGCGGCGACCGCCATTTCGGCGCTTGATTGTGCGCTGTGGGACGTCAAGGCGCGGCTGCTCGATATGCCGCTTGTCCGGCTACTCGGAGCGACACGCAAGTGCGTACCGCTTTACGGCAGCGGCGGCTTCACAACCTATTCCGACGACGATATCCGCGACCAGCTCGGACAATGGGTGCATAAAGACGGTTGCCGCTGGGCGAAGATCAAGATTGGCAGCGATCCCGATCGTGATCCGCATCGCGTAGAGATTGCGCGCGATGCAATTGGTGAGAGCGCCGGTCTTTTTGTCGATGCCAACGGCGCACTGGACCGCAAGCAGGCGGTCGACTACGCACACCGCTTCGAAGCCGAGAACGTTTCGTGGTTCGAGGAGCCAATTTCATCGGATGATCAGGCCGGGCTCGCCTCTGTTCGCCATGCGTTGCCCACGCACATGGAACTAGCGGCGGGCGAGTATGGCTATACGGCCGACGACTTTCGCTCGCTTCTGATGCACGAGGCCGTCGATGTGCTCCAGGCTGATGTAACGCGCTGCGGTGGGATCACTGGCTTCATGCGCGTCGCTGCGCTATGCGATGCCTTTCACACGCCGCTTTCTGGGCACTGCGCGCCTTCAATGCATCTGCACGTCGCCTGCGCCGTTCCGCGCCTGCGGCACCAGGAGTGGTTTCACGACCACGTTCGCATCGAACAGATGCTCTTTGACGGCGCACCGCGCGCTGTCAATGGCGCGATGGCGCCCGACCTTTCCCGGCCCGGCTGCGGACTCGATTTCAGGCACCAAGACGCCCACCGCTATGCGGTCTAAAGGGAGCAGGCAACGAACGATGAAACGCACCGTCATCACAATCGGTCTGGGGCTCGCGTGTGGTGTTGCCGCGCTGAGCAGGGCCACCGGACGCATCGAAAACGAACAGGAGAAGCAGACCCACATCGATACTGCGCGCACGTTCAACCGCAGCTCGGCCCTGCTCGCGCTGTCCGTTCTCGCCGATAGCGCAATGGAACACTACCGCGGCTCCTTCGATAATCCCGCCATGTACACGCCGCTCGTCGTCTCGACCCTCTCGCTCTTTGCGGGCCTTCATGGCGGGCGAGACAGCCATCCTCGGCGGCACGCCGTGCGCGATTCGGTTTTCATCGCGGCGGCGCTCGCAGGCGTCGTCGGAACTGGCTTTCACCTTTATAACATCACGAAGCGCCCGGGACGACTCAGTTGGCACAACCTGTTTTACGCCGCACCCATCGGTGCGCCAATGGCGCTCCTGCTGTCTGGTGCGCTGGGGGCCGTCGCTGAGCGGCTGCGCGATGAGCCCGCGCACGAGCCAGAGCTCCTTGGCATGCCGGCGGGACAGGCCCTTGCCCTGCTCGTCAGCGCTGGCCTCGCCGGGACGCTCGGCGAAGTGGGACTGCTGCACTTTCGCGGTGCGTTCCAAAATCCTGCGATGTATGCGCCCATCGTTGTCGCGCCCGTCGCCTCGTTGCTGCTCGCGAATACAGCGATTTGCGCACCGCGCGAGCGTTGGTTCACGCGACTGTGGCTGCGCGTGACGACAGCGCTTGGCTTCATCGGCGTGGGCTTTCATGCACGAGGCATTGCGCGCAATCGCGGCGGCTGGCGCAACTGGAGCCAGAACCTCTTCAATGGGCCGCCCTTGCCCGCCCCGCCGAGCTTCTCCGCGCTCGCAATCGCGGGACTCGCCGCGCAGCGTTTGCGGGAGACCGAACGATGACTTTGCCCCGCTATCCTGGCTACGACGTCCTGTCAAAGCGCGACACGCCGTCATGGGACGATATTACGCGGCAGGTCATCGATGAGCGCCTGCACCCGCCGAAAGATCCTCGTTTTTTCGATGCTGTTCAATGGAAAGCCGTGCGCGCCCTATGCGACCTGGTCGTTCCGCAAATGTCCGCGAACGCGCCTGTTCCGGTTCCCGAGATGCTCGATACGAAATTGATCACAAGAATCGGCGACGGCTATCGCGATGCCCGCTTGCCTTCGATGCCCGATGCCTGGCGCATCGGCCTTGCAGCGCTCGATGCCGAATGCCGGGCACGCTACGACTTGCCGCTTGCGAGCATTGACAGGGGTGCGGCGCTCGAGATCATCAAGGACATGCAAGCAGGGAAGCTGACCGGCGATGCGTGGCAAGACATGCCGAGCGACGTCTTCTTCTCCAAGCGTGTGTTGCACGACATCTGCGGCGCTTACTATTCACATCCGCACGCGTGGAATGAGATGGGATTCGGCGGGCCGGCTAATCCGCGCGGCTACGTGCGAATGGTGGCGAATCGGCGAGATCCGTGGGAAGCGGCGGAAGCCAAGCCCGGAAAAGAGGACGAGGCCCTCAAGGAGAATCGCCGTGTCCGATGATCCGCAGCGTGTGCCCCGCGGCAAGAACGGACGCGCACCCGATGTCATGCGTTACGGCGCCTGGCTGCCGATGCGCGAATTCCCCAAGAACGAAGCTGTCGATTTCGCCATCGTTGGCACCGGTGCGGGCGGCGGTACGCTCGCTTGCCGTCTCGCCGAGAAGGGGTTCAGCGTCGTCGCCTTCGACGCCGGCGCGTGGTGGCGTCCGCTCGAAGAGTTCGCATCGGACGAGCACCATCAGAGCAAGCTGTTCTGGACAGATGAGCGCATCTGCGATGGCGAGAATCCGCTCCAACTCGGCAACAACAACAGCGGCAAGGCCGTCGGCGGCAGCACCGTGCATTTCGCGATGGTCTCGCTGCGCTTTCGTCCCGAATGGTTTAAGGCCAGAAGCCTGCTTGGTTACGGAGCCGACTGGCCCGTCGACTGGCGCGAGATGTGGCACTACTACGCGCAAGTCGAAGACGCGCTGAAAATCGCCGGACCCGTCAACTATCCGTGGGGGCCAAAGCGCCCGCGTTACCCCTACCGCGCGCACGAACTCAATGCGGCTGCGCTCGTCCTCGCGCGTGGCTGCGACGCGCTTGGTATCGACTGGAGCCCGACACCGCTCGCGACGGTTTCCGCACCGAGGGGCGAGGCGCACCCGTGCGTGTACCGCGGCTTCTGCGTGTCAGGATGCGCGACTAATGCTAAGCAAAGCGCGCTCGTGACCTGGATTCCTCGCGCTGTGCACGCGGGCGCGGAAATTCGCGATCTCGCGATGGTCGGACGCGTAGTCATGGGCGACAATGGCCGCGCTGAAGGGGTCGAATACTTCCGCGAAGGGCAATGGCAGTTCCAGCGTGCACGCAACGTCGTCGTGGCGGGATATGCGATTGAAACGCCGCGCCTGCTGCTCATGTCGGCGACCGACCGTTATCCCGACGGTCTCGCGAACAGTTCGGGCCTTGTCGGCAAAAACCTGATGGTGCAAAGCAATCAGGCCGTCTGGGGAACGATGGAAGAAGAAGTTCGCTGGTACAAGGGCCCGCCTTCCCTTGCGCTGACGGAGCACTGGAACTACGAAGACCGGGGCAAGGACTTCTTCGGCGGCTACGCCTA
Organism: Caballeronia sp. LZ065; assembly: GCF_031450975.1. Lineage (NCBI taxonomy): Bacteria > Pseudomonadati > Pseudomonadota > Betaproteobacteria > Burkholderiales > Burkholderiaceae > Caballeronia > Caballeronia sp. LZ065. Next base: position 5,720 of record NZ_JARUXV010000007.1, on the reverse strand, counting down.
TATGAGTCAAGGGCCGTTGCCGGTGGCCTGGTCAGCGGTACAGACGGGGCGTGGGCTATGGGGCGACGCGTTGCTTGATGAAATGCGCAAGTACAACCATCAGGCGGGCTTACGCATCGTCGGCGAGACCATGCCGCAGGAGCGCAACCGTGTGACGCTCGCCGATGAAAAGGACCAGTATGGACTACCGGTCGCGCGCGTGACCCATTCATGGTGCGATAACGACCGACGATTGATCGACCATTCGCTTCGCTTCATGCAGACGGCACTTGAGGCCGCTGGCGCACGCGATGTGTGGGCGCAAACCGACGACACTGCACACCTGAACGGCACGGCGCGCATGGGAACAAGTCCCGTTACCAGTGTGGTCAATGGGGATTGCCGAAGCTGGGATATTCGCAACCTGTGGATCTGCGATGGGTCCGTATTCCCGACCGTCGGTGGTGTCAACCCGTCCCTTACGATTCAAGCCATCGCGTTGCGCACGGCCGATCGCATCGAAGCGCTTGCAGGACGCGGAGAGCTTTAAGCAGCGGCTGTGCATCGGTAGACTGCAACGGACTGCATGCGATCAGGAAAGGTTGATTCACATGCAAGGAGGTTTAAGCAATGAAGAAAGTGGTGGTCGTCACCGGTGCCGGCGCGGGAGTCGGCCGGGCCTGCGTTGAAGAGTTCGCCCGGCACGGCTACGATGTGGCGTTGCTTTCGCGGGATCCGGAGCGCCTTGAACGGTCTGCCAGAGGGATCGAGGCAAACTACGGCGTACGTGCGCTCGCGATTCCGACGGACGTGGCGGACGCCGCGGCAGTCGATCAAGCCGCCGCGCGAGCGGAGCAAGTGTTAGGTCCCATCGACGTGTGGGTCAACGTTGCAATGGCAACGGTCTTTGCACCCGTGTCTGAACTGGCTCCCGAAGAAGTCGAGCGCGGCACCAAAGTCACATACCTCGGGCAGGTGCACGGCATGATGGCGGCGCTGTCTCGCATGCGAGTACGCAATCGGGGAACGATCGTCAATGTGGGTTCGGCGCTGGGGTATCGGTCCGTTCCCCTCCAGTCCGTCTATTGTGGCGCCAAGTTCGCGATTCGGGGCTTCACAGATAGCCTGCGTTCCGAGATGCAGCACGATCGCCTCAACGTCCACCTGACCCTTGTTGACCTGCCGGCGATTAATACTCCGCAATTCGACTGGGCTCTGAACAAGATGGCGCACCGTGCGCGGCCCGTCGCACCGATCTATCAACCCGAAGTCGCAGCCCGCGCCATCTATTTTGCGGCAACGCATCGGCGCCGGGAAATCTGGGTCGGTTTCTCGACGGTCAAAGCGATACTCGCTAACCGCATTGCCCCCGCGCTCATCGATCGATATCTCGCACGCTCGGGATATCGGGGGCAACTCACCGAAGAGCCCGTCGCTACCGCTGCGCCATCCAACCTGTTTGAGCCGGTGCCGGGCGACTTTACGGCCCATGGCAGATTCGATGGGCAGGCAAGAAGCCGAAGTTGGGAAATGTTCACCAATCGCCACCGCACCGCTTTCTGGGCGCTCGCCGCCATTGGTTTGGCCGGTATGGTAAAAATCCTGTCGAGCCGCCCCAGATAAGCATCATGGGAAAACGTATCGAAGATTATTCGCTGCTAGGCAATGGGCAAACCGCCGCACTCCTGAGCCGTGAAGGATCAATCGAATGGCTCTGTTGGCCCCGCTTTGACAGCGACGCATGCTTCGCTTCTTTGCTCGGCACTCCGGAAAACGGTGAGTGGTCCATCGCACCCACGCAGGCCGTGATTCGACGAGTTCGACGCTATCAGCAGGACACACTGGTCATGGAGACCGATCTCGTGACCGCCGACGGTGCGGTGCGCTTGATCGACTTCATGCCAGTGATCGCGGAGCGCAACGCCGTAATCAGGATCGTGGTTGGGTTGCATAACACGGTCCGGTTGCGCTGCGCGTTGCGCCTGCGCTTCGACTATGGCTTGCTCGCACCGTGGATGAGCGTTGCAGACGGCATGGCGCTGGCCACTCGCGGGCCCGACGTCATCGCACTGCGATCCGACGCTCCCTTGACGTTGCAAAACGGTTCGATCGTTTCAGATTTCGACATCCGGGAAGGTGAGCGCGTGGGTTTCGCGCTATCGCATGCAGCCTCGCATGGGCTTGCCTCTCAACCGATCGACGCAGAAGCGGCGCTGCTTGCCACTCAGCAATACTGGCGACGTTGGGTGAGCGCGTTCGATAACTCGCGCACGTCATGGCCGGGGCCGGTCAGACGCTCGTTGCTGACTCTCAAAGCGCTGATTCATGCAAGTAGCGGCGCGATGGTCGCCGCATCGACGACTTCTTTACCCGAAGCTCCCGGCGGTTCATTGAACTGGGACTACCGATACTGCTGGTTGCGCGACACGTGTTTCGCGCTTGTCGCGCTGCTCAACGCTGGTTTCCACGAAGAGGCGCGCGCATGGCGCGATTGGCTTGTCCGTACCATCGCTTGCTCACCCGAACACATTGCCATTATGTACCGCGTCGATGGTAGCAGGCGGCTCGAAGAATCGCTAATTGGTTGGTTGGGCGGCTACCGCTATGCCCAGCCAGTGCGCGTCGGCAATTCAGCTGCGCACCAGCAGCAAGTCGACGTGTTTGGAGAAGTCATCGACTGTCTGGACATCGCCCGCCGCGGTGGTCTCCCGTCGACTGCCGAAGACGATTTTATCGAAACGCGGATCGTCGAACACCTTGAGAAGGTCTGGAACACTCCCGGCTCTGGCATCTGGGAATCTCGTTCAACGCCACGCCACTACACATACTCCCGGGTCATGGCCTGGGTCGCAATGGAGCGGTACATCACGCACCGGGCCCATGAGCCTGCTTACGCAGCCCTCGTCGCTCGACTCAAACCGGTGAGAGACCAGATTCACCGCGAAGTTTGCGAGGAGGCGTGGAACGAAGGACGGGGCAGCTTCACGCGATACTACGGAAGTGACGAGCTCGACGGCAGTCTCTTGCTGATGCCGCTGGTGGGATTTCTCCCGGCCAATGACGCTCGCATGTTGTCGACGATTGAGGCGATCCGGCGAGAACTGACAGAAGATGGTCTGATTCGGCGCCGGCGAAGAGGTTCCAATGAGCCCAGCGAAGGGACATTTCTGGCGTGCTCGTGCTGGATGGCCGATTGCTTGCACATGTTGGGGCGCCACAATGAAGCTCGGGCACAATTCGATCGGGTGCTTGAAGTAGCCAACGACGTTGGACTGCTTGCTGAGCAATACGATGCGCAACGGGACGAACTCGCCGGCAATTTTCCGCAGGCGCTCAGCCATCTGGCTGTCATCAATACCGCTCTTGGACTAAGTGGTCCGACTCTGCAGCGAGGCGGCGGCTAGTCCGGTGGATAGGCAATGTCTATGTCCTTAACGTCGTCGCCCATCCAACAGATTTAAGGTGAGATCGCGCAAACTGGCGCAACGGTCGACCATGTTGTCCATCTTGATGTGACCAAGATCCGCAAGGCTCTTTTTCCTCATCGATTCCTCGAAAGGCTTCCGGGTCTATGCACGCGCCAGTATCTCGATGAGCTTCGCAGTACCACCGGAGCCGCCGCTGGCCAGAGTCGCGCATCACCGTTGGCGACAAATCCTCGCCCAGCGCCACGCTCCGGCAACGGGCTCAGGGTCGCTTTTCTGGCCCTGCCGATGCCCGCAGCGGAATGTTGAGACTGAACGTTGCTGCCGATCAAGCCGTTGAGGGCCCAAGTGGCGGTTAGCGCCGCGTAACAACGTCGGCCTAGCTGACGTCAGCTGGGAAAATGAAACAGTTCGGCTTCCCCACCGCGAAGCCACAGAGAGCAAGGCTATCTCTTCTCGCTCAGGGAACGACAAGTAACGACCAGTGGTCGGTTTGGACATGAATAGTGGCGTGCCGCCACGGTAGCGGAACCAGCGCGAGCCCACCGCTTGAGACGCGCCTACCTCCTGCGCTGCCTTCTCGCTTGTAATGCCAGTCGCGGTCTGTTGCCAAAAGCGACGCTCGATCTCGTTTCCAAGCGATGGCGCGCCCGGCGAGTACATCGCTGCTCGACCGGTCAACCGATACACCTGCTTTGCACTTCGCACCATGCAACACCTCCGCGATCAAAGGTGTTGCTACGACCAGTTGAATCCGCCAGCATGAGCTTCACTTCGTGACCCATGGCCATCAGCTTACGCGCCCAATGTTGCGAGCCACCGCAGGCTTCCATTCCAATCAGGCATGGTGCCCGATTTGTAAAATGCTCCAAAAACAACGCCCGTTTCATCGGCTTATTGATGAGTTCCCCAGTTTCAGCGTCAATGTAATGAAGCTGAATGACGTTTTTCGCGATGTCCACGCCTACCGTTGTCAAAGGCATTTTGGATCCTCCGGTTTATTGGCAAATGCTCTATCGTCTTCCAATTTGGTCACTGGTGCTGTTGGCCTGTGAAGCTATGCTTTTTTTTCGGCGTATAGGCGCCGGTAGATTTTCGCCGTAAAGGCGCCACTGGCGTCTGAGTCGGGCGCTCGAACACCGCCAACCGCTACCCTCCCGGCACGCATTTGCTCCGGAGGGTGGCTTTGCGGCGCCTAAACGCCGAAAACTCCCTGGCGCCTTTATGCCGAAAACGGTTTGGCTCCTTAACGGCGAAAGTTCACAACTACGTCTGGGAGAGGCGTGCGGAAGTGAGATAACCGACGGGAGATACTCCGAGGCAATCGCATGGCGCGATTGTAGGCAACGGCAAGGGAGGGAAGGGTCAGATGATGTCGCGATATGGATTGCGAAGAGCGCTGCTTGATTGCTGGATAAGCAACTCGACTGCACGTTTGGCAGTCGTTGTTGTTCCGCGTTGAGTGGTCGCTTTTTATGATGCGCCAGGGCTCCGAATAATGCTTATCTCACCATTGCGTTCGAGAATGGCGCTTTGCACTCGGTCCAGTGCATCCGTTCCTAGTTCTTTTCGCACTGTTTCCAGTATGTCTGTTCGTGACACCAAGGCGGCAAGCATCTGCTGGCGGTCGAAGTCGCCGTTGTAATAAAGCGGACGCTCAGTGCCTCCGACTAACCGCTCGAACACAGGCCATCTCACGCATATCCATGCCAACGCGCGATGCAAGAGAACGATGACGAAAGAAGCCGCGAATGTTGCAAGCGCTGGCGATGCCCCCACGACTGCCCGGCTCGGTCGCGCCCAAGGGCGTACGTGTCAACGCGGTAGCGCCCGGTCCGATCTGGACGCCGCTGCAACCGAGCGGCGGGCAGCCACAGGAGAAGATTGAAGTGTTTGGATCTGAAGTGCCCATGAAGCGACCCGGTCAGCCGGCTGAGTTGGCACCGGTGTATGTCCTGTTGGCGTCGCAAGAGTCGAGCTACGTCACGGGCGAAGTCTACGGCGTCACGGGTGGCAATCCGATCTCATAACACTCTTGGATGGCGGTTTGGTTGGATTGGCCACACTCGTATGGGAGTCCTTCGCTAGGAATGCGCGAGGACGCTCGTTGTCCTCGTTCGCAACACGTTGAGTCATGTCGCGAAGCCTGGCAACTCGACCGACCGCTAACATGTTCCGTTCTTGCCAAGGCATCGAGAAGGACAGCGTGCAAGTCGTTTAGGGCAACGCTGATTAAGTCCACCGCTTGTGCGGGTCGAGCGTTATAGAGCGCACAAGCAACGAGTTAGCCAAAAGACAATGAAACAGCAGACGCTC
>NZ_JARUXV010000006.1:0-22521 GCF_031450975.1 Caballeronia sp. LZ065 | reverse complement strand
TGCAAGCCCCGCGATGAGGCTCAGCAGCGTGGTCTTGCCCGAGCCGCTCGGGCCCAGCAGCGTCAGGAACTCGCCCTGCGCGACGTCGAGGTCGGTCGGTGCGAGCGCGACGAAGTCGCCATAACGCTTGCACAGACCGCTGATCTGGAGATTGATGGTTGCCATGCGGATTACGTCCTTGAACAAAAACTCAGCGCGCCGTCTCGAAGATGTCCAGTTGCCGGACGAGTTCCTCGCGCGGTCGCGCTGTCAAATCAGGCGCCGAATTCACGAACGGCGCCAGCATAGAGCTTCATGCTGAAGCGCGGACGAGCGAAAGCGCCGGGAACAATACCCGGCGCTTTCATTTTCGAATAGTGTCAGCTTCAGCCCAGCAGCGCCTCGCGCGCACGTGCCAGCCGCGCCGCCGCTTCGCCTATCTCGCCGATACCCGGCGCAGCGAACGACAGCCTGAACGCGGCGGCATCGATGTGATCGGCATAGAAGGCCTTGCCCGGCACGAACAGCACCTTCTGCGCGATCGCATGCTTCAGCAGCGCCGATGAATCGACCCCGTCCATGCGCGCCCAGACAAACATCCCGCCTTCAGGCCGCTGGAATTGCAGCGCGCCGGCGAGATGCGTATCGAGTGCATCGCACAGCGCCTCGCACTTGCGCCGATACTGCTCCGCGATGCGCGGCAGGTGTTCCGTCAGCGCGCCCTGTGCGAGATACGCGGCGGCAATCGCCTGCATCCACGGCGCGCTGCACAGGTCGGCCGTCTGCTTGGCGACGGTGCAGCGCCGCACGATATCCGCCGGCGCGACGGTCCAGCCAATCCGTATCCCCGGCGCCACCACCTTCGACAGACTGCCGAAATACACGACGCGCTCGCGTCCGCCGTCGATGTCCTGCGCCATCTTCAGCAGCGATGGCAAGGCTTCGCCTGCAAACCGCAGGTCGGCGTAAGGTTCATCTTCAACGATGATGAAACCGTACTTCACCGCCAGTTCGACGAGCGCCTTGCGACGTTCGAGCGACAACGTCGCGCCGGTCGGATTGGCGAACGTCGGCACGGTGTAGAGCAGTTTCGGACGTCCCGCTTCGCCGCTTTCGAGCATGGCCGCGAGCCGCGCGACATCCAGCCCCTGCGCATCCACCGGCACCGTCACGATGCGCGCCTGCTGCATCTTCAGCGCCTGCAAGGTAGCGGGATACGCGGGCTGCTCGGTGAGCACGGCATCGCCGGGCGCGACCAGCACGCGCAGCAGCAGATCGAAGCCCTGCTGTGAGCCGGTCGTGACCATCAATTGATCCGCCGGCGCCGACACGCCGCGTTGCTGCATGAGCTGCGCGAGCGCGTCCTTGAGCACGGGCAAGCCATCGGTGGGACCGTATTGCAGGCAGAGCGCGGGCTGCGTCCACGCCTGTGCGGCGGCGCGCTGCAAGCCTTCGGTATCGAACAGGTCGCTCGCCGGATAACCGCCCGCGAGCGAGATCATCCCCGGCTCGCCGAGATACTTGAACAACTCGCGGATCGGCGAGCCGCCGGGGTTCCGGAACGGCTCAGTGAAGTCGTAATTCATGATGGCTCCGGAACGCGCGGCTTACTCGATCGAAAAGTCGATGCCCTGGGCCAGCGGCAACGCGGACGAATAGTTGACCGTGTTGGTGGCACGGCGCATGTAGCCCTTCCATGCGTCGGAGCCGGACTCGCGGCCACCGCCGGTTTCCTTCTCGCCGCCAAACGCGCCGCCGATCTCCGCGCCGCTCGGCCCGATGTTCACGTTGGCGATCCCGCAATCGCTGCCCGAATCCGAGAGGAAGCGCTCGGCCTCGCGCAAGTCCGTGGTGAACACGCACGACGACAGACCATGCGACGCCGCATTGTTCGCTTCGATCGCCTCGCTGAATTCGCGGTACTTCATCACGTAGAGAATCGGCGCGAAGGTTTCCTTCAGCATCACCGCGGTCTGCGACGGCATCTCGACGATCGCCGGACGCACGTAGTAACCGTTCCCGAGACCCGCCACGACATGACGCTCGCCGCCCGTCACCGTGCCGCCTTCGTCCTTCGCCTGTGCGAGCGCGGCCTGCATGCGCTCGAACGATTGCGCGTCGATCAGCGGGCCCATCAGCGTGCCGGCCGTGAGCGGATCGCCGATCGCAACCTTGCTGTAGAGCGTCTTCAGGCGCGCGACGGTCTGCTCATACACGCTCTCGTGCACGAACAGGCGGCGCAGCGTCGTGCAGCGTTGTCCCGCCGTGCCGACTGCCGAGAACACGATGCCGCGCAGTGCGAGTTCGCTGTCGGCGGTGCCGGTCACGATGCCTGCGTTGTTGCCGCCGAGTTCGAGGATCGAGCGGCCGAAGCGCTTCGCCACCTCGATACCGACCGTGCGGCCCATCTCCGTGCTGCCGGTCGCGCTGACGACCGACGAGCGCGGGTCCGCGACGAGTTGCGCACCGATGTCGCGGCCGCCGTTGATGACGCACGTGAGGCCCTTGGGGGCATCGCCGAATTCGGCGAGCGCGTCTTCGAGAATGCGGTCCACGGCGAGCGCCGTCAGCGGCGTCTTTTCCGACGGCTTCCAGATGACGGCATTACCGCACACGAGCGCAAGCGCCGCATTCCACGACCACACGGCCGCCGGGAAGTTGAATGCCGAGATCACCGTGCAGACGCCGAGCGGATGCCACGATTCCGCCATGCGATGGCCCGGACGTTCCGACGCGATGGTCAGGCCGTACAGCTGCCGCGAAAGACCGACCGCGAAATCGCAGATGTCGATCATTTCCTGCACTTCGCCCATGCCTTCCTGAAGGATCTTGCCGGTCTCCAGGGTGATGATGCGTCCGAGCGCTTCCTTCTTCTCGCGCAGCTTGTTGCCGAGCAGGCGCACGAGTTCGCCACGGCGCGGCGCGGGTACGTTGCGCCATGCTTCGCTGGCGGTCTTCGCGGCGGCGAGCGCGGCATCGGCTTGCGCTTGCGTGTGGCTCTTCACATGGCCGACGACCGCGCCGTCGATCGGCGAACGCACGACGATATCGCCTTCTTCGGCCAGCTGCGCGATGCCCAGATCGGAAAGAATGGTGGAAGCTTTCAAGGGTGTATCTCCAATGGAACCGGCCCGATTGTGCGAGTGCGCGCAACCGGGCTCAAGCGAGTTAATTGCAGGACTTGATGCGCTTCACGCATCAAGCGAAGTGAGTTCGCGCTGTGGTGCAGGCTTGCGCGTGCCGTGTTGCAGCGCGCGTTGCAGCAGTTGCGCGACATGCAGCGTGTCACGCTGTGCGCCGTGCGCGATCTGCTCGCGGCAACTGAAGCCGTTGGTGACGATCAGCGTGTCCTGCTGCGCCGCGCGCACGAGCGGCAACAGCTTGTCTTCGCCGATCTTCATCGAGAGTTCGTAATGGTCCGCATTGAAGCCGAACGATCCAGCCATGCCGCAGCAGCCGGTATCGAGCAGCTTCCAGCGCACACCGAGACGCCCAAGCAGCGCGGTTTCCTTCTTCATGCCGAACAGCGCCTTCTGGTGACAATGACCGTGCAGCAGCACGTCGGCATCGAGTGTCGGCCAGTCGAAGTCGGCATCCGCGACGAAGTCCGAGAACATGAAGGTTTGTTGAGCAAGCTGATGTGCGAGCGGATCGTCGGGAAGCTGCTTGACCAGTTCGTCACGGAACACCGACAGGCAACCCGGCTCCAGACCAACGAGCGGCGTGCCCGCGCGGATCTCGTCGGCGAAGGTGTCGAGCACTTCGCGCAGCATCGCGCGCGCTTCGTCGAGCAAGCCGTAGTCGTACAGCGGACGGCCGCAGCACAGACGCTTCTTCGGCAGCACGACCTCATAGCCCAGCGCGGCCAGCACGTCGCTTGCGGCGTGCGCCACGTCCGGCGTGAAGTGATCGTTGAAGGTATCGACCCAGAAGAGCACCTTGCGCGACGGCTTTGAAGCACTGCGATGACCTTGCGCCGCCGCCGTCGCACGGAAGGTGCGTGGCGCGAACACCGGCAGCGCGCGATCCTTCGCCACGCCGGCAATCCATTTGCTCAACGGCGCGAGCGGCCGGAACGAAGTCGCGAGATTGGCAAGCCACGGCGCGCGCGCGGCGAATGGCGCCCACTGCCCGATGCGCCCCATGAACCACGCCTGACGCGGACGCCGCCTGCGGGCATAGTGATGCGACAGGAATTCGGCCTTGTACGAGGCCATGTCGGTATGCGTCGGACAGTCGCTGCGGCAACCCTTGCACGCGAGACACGTGTCCAGCGCTTCCTTGACTTCGACGCTGTCCCAGCCGTCCTTGATGACATCGCCTTGCAGCATCTCCCACAGCAGATGCGCGCGACCGCGTGTCGACTGGCGTTCCTCGCGGCTGCCGCGAAAGCTCGGGCACATCGTGCCGCCATCGAGCGAGCGGCACTTGCCCATGCCGATGCAGCGCTCCACCGCGCGCTGCATGCCGTCCCCTTCGGGACTGCGGAAGGTGAGCTTCGTCTGCAACTGCACGGGCTTGTACGCGGGGCCCATGCGCAGGTTTTCGTCGGCGCGATAGGCGTTCACGACCTTGCCCGGATTCAGACGCTGCGCCGGATCCCAGATGGCCTTGAACTGCTCCATCGCCGAGATGATGTCCGGGCTGTACATGATCGGCAGGAACTCGGCCTTGGCCTGGCCGTCGCCGTGTTCGCCCGACAGCGAGCCGCCGAATTCCACGACCAGTTCCGCCGCCTCGCGCAAGAAGCGCCGCCACACCAGCACGCCTTCCGCGCTGCGCAGATCGAAGGTGATGCGCGCATGCACGCAACCATCGCCGAAATGGCCGTACAGGCAGGTCTCGTAGCCATGACGGTCCACGAGCGCCTGGAAGCGCCGCAGATAATCGCCGAGACGCAGCGGATCCACCGCCGCATCCTCCCAGCCGATGATCGGGTCCGGCTTCGACGGATCCACCGACAACGCCACCGCCGACGCGCCCGTTTCGCGAATGGACCAGATCAACGCCTGCTTCGCCTTTTCCTCGACGACAAAGCCCGTCACGCCCTCGCCGCCCGCACCGGACAGGAAGAAAGCGCGCGCTGCCTCGGCTTGCGCACGGGCTTCGGCAGGCGTATCGGCGCCGAATTCGAGCACGACCCACGCGTCGCCTTCCGGCAGCAGCGCGATTTCATCGGCCTTGAGTCCACGCGCCTGCAGGCCGCGAATGATGCCGCGATCCAGTCCTTCGATAGCAATGGGACCGAAGCGCTCGAAATGCGCGACGCCATCCGCCGCGACGAAGATATCCGCGAAGCCGAGCACGAGGATCACGCGGCTCGCCGGACTGTGCACGAGGCGCACCTTCGCGCGCAGCGTCACCGCGCACGTGCCTTCCGTACCCACCAGCGCCCGCGCGACGTTGAAGCCGTTCTCCGGCAGCAGTTGATCGAGATTGAAGCCGGACACGCGGCGACGGATCTGCGGAAACTCGCGGCGGATGGCGTCGGCGTAACGGTCACGCAGATCGCGCAGCTGCCGATAGATCTCGCCCTGCCGCCCGCCGTCCGCGATGATGCGGTCGAGTTCATCGGGCGACGTCGGACCGGTCCAAAAGCGCGCGCCATCATACGTGAGCACTTCCAGCGCCTCGACGTTCTCGGCGGTCTTGCCGGCCATCACCGAATGCGCGCCGCACGAGTTGTTGGCGATCATGCCGCCGAGCGTGCAGCGACTGTGCGTCGCCGGGTCCGGGCCGAACGTCAGGCCATGCGCGCCCGCCGCATCGCGCAGCGTGTCGCAGATCACACCCGGCTCGACAATCGCCGTGCGCGCCTCGGGATCGATCGACACGACCCGGTTCACGTACTTGCTCGCGTCGGCCACCACCGCGACGTTCACGCACTGCCCGTTCTGCGACGTGCCGCCGCCGCGCGTCAGGAACGGCACGTCATGTTGACGGCACAGTTCCAGCGCGCGCACGAGGTCATCGACATCGCGCGGCACCACGACGCCCAGCGGTACCTGCCGGTAATTGGACGCATCCGACGCATAGAGCGCCTTCGCGCCGGCATCGAAGCGCACTTCGCCACGCAGCGCGGCCGCGAGGTCGCGTTGCAGCGACTGCAACTGGGCGGCATCCGCCGCATACGGCTTCGCGCTCACCTTACTTCGCCGCGCCGGCCGTCATCTTGAAGATGCCCTGCGCATTGCCGGCATCGAAGCGCAGGTCGGTGACCCAGGCGCGGGCCGCACGGTCGAATTCGCGCTTGCGCGTGATGAATTCGTAGAACGAGCCCGGCACCTTGCGCGTGACCGTGTCGCCATTGGCGGTGCGGAACATGCGCTCGACCGTGTCCGCGCGATACGCCGTCTGGAATACGCGTCCGGAACGCGAGCGTTCGACATCGGGCTTCATCGGACGGCCCTTGGCCTTTTCGTCGTCGGAGAGCTGGAACACGTCGGCGACGCGGTCGGTCGCGTGATTGAAGCCGTTGCCCTCGGTAGCGATCCACGCCATTTCAGCCGATTCCGCCAGCAGCAGTTCATAGTCGGCCAGCATGGGCAGGTCGTGCTGACGCTCGAATGCGCCGACGATCACCGCCAGCAGCTGGTGCGCCGCGTCGAGCGGCAGCGAGCCGTCGCGCTCCAGTTCCGACAGTTGCGCCACCGCCAGCGGCGTGAGCGGATCGCGCGATGCGCCCACCACATTCGTCACGGCCTGCTGGAAGGTCTCCGAGAAACGCTCGGGGTGCAATTCGCTCACGAAGAACTGCGCGATCTCGTCGGGCGCGTCTTCATGTGCGTAGGAACGGCCGGTCATGCCGAGCTTGTCGAGTGGATAACGCCCGTTCAGCCGGAAGCCGAGCGGACGAAGGATGCGGGTGAACGCGGCTTCGCCCGGCGGCAGGCCGCCATTCTGCGGCCAGCGCACGGTGCGCAGCGCGCCGTGGTCGAAATACACGGAGCCGCCGTTGGCGATGGTTTCATCGGTATAAGTACGGCCGTTCGGCGAACGTGCGAGCAGGCCTTCGAAGAGCGCCATGTTCATCGCCTGGGCCAGTTCGGCGCGCGTGACGGTGCCGGGTTCCCAGTCATTCAGGATCGACGGGGCATTCAGGGTCTTGAAGAGCAAGCCCGTCTTCTCGGAGCCGAGCAGACGCTCGAGCAGGCTTTCGATATTCGTATTTCGCATGGTCGCCTGGTATCGCGGTTGGACGTTGGCCGCGGGCCTTCTCGCACGGTGGCGGAGCCGCTACGGCAAGGCAGCATTATTTTTAATCATTGTGTCGCGCGTAAAGCGAGATTAAATTGTGACTTGATGAGTGTTTGGAATCACCATGCGCAAGTTCAAGATCCCCAACATGGGCGCGCTGCTCGCCTTCGAAGCCGCCGCGCGCCATGAAAGCTTCACGCACGCGGCCAAGGAACTGTTCCTCACGGAGAGCGCGATCTCCCGTCAGATCGCCACGCTCGAGTCCAATCTCGGCGTGCGCCTCTTCGTGCGCGCCAAGCAGCGCGTGGTGCTGACGCGCGCGGGCCGCATCTACGGCACGCAGGTGCGGCGTTCGCTCGAACAGCTCGACCGCGACACGCTCTCCATCATCGCGCACGGCAGCGGCGGCGGTTATCTGGAGCTGGCCGTGCTGCCTACGTTTGCATCGCAATGGCTGATTCCGCGTATCGGCGGCTTTTACGAATGCACGCCGGATGTGCGCGTCAACATGGGCGTGCGCACGGATGCCTTCTCCTTCGCCGAGTCGCACTTCGAAGCCGCCATTCACTATGGCAAGCCCACGTGGCCCGGCACGACGGCGGACTATCTGTTCGGCGAGGAAGTGGTGCCGGTGTGCAAGGCGTCGTTGCTGGAGCGGCCCATCGGGCAGGTGCATGAACTGCTCGCGTATCCGCTGCTGCACTCCACCACGCGGCCGGACGACTGGACGCGCTGGTTCGCGAGCCTCGGCGTGGAAGACGCGAGCACCATGCACGGCATGCGCTACGAGTTGCACACCATGGCGATCAGCGCGGCCGCAGCGGGCCTGGGCGTCGCGCTGGTGCCGAAGTTCCTCGTCAGCGGGCAGCTTGAACAGTTCGGGCTGATCGTGCCGTTCGAGGCGAGCATCAAGGCCGACTCCGCCTACTACCTCGTCTATCCGACCGAACTCAGCCATGGCAAGCCGCTGGAGAAGTTCCGCGAATGGCTGCTGAAGCAAGCCAGCGAATACACCGGCGACGACGACTGCAAGCCCGCAAGGTCTTGAGCATTTCGCATCATGTGGTGCTTTTATCTCGTTTGGCGAAGCGTCTCGTCTGACCGATCATGAGCGCACGCTGGCGAGGCGCGTCGAATGCGTCCATGGGCGCGGCGAGCCGCCAGACCATTACTCTTGCGGCGCCGCGCGTGCTTTGCCTGTCCGCGCGGCGCCCGTTTTCGCACCTCGGGGACCCACATGGCAAACGACCAAAAGAAACCTTCCACCGCTTCGCGCCGCGACTTCATCCGACTCGGCGTAACCGGCGCGGCCGGACTCGCGATGCCCGCCATCTGGACCTCGGCGAAAGCCGCTTCGAAGCGCCTCGTGGTGCGCGACTCGGGCGGCGTCTACACCGATATCTACACCCGCACGCTGTACAAGCCGTTCCAGCAGGCGACGGGCATCGAAGTGGTGGGCGTGGCCTCGGGTGCGGAACCGACCGCGCAGATCAAGAGCATCGTCGAGACGGGTGCGAAGACCTGGGACATGGCCGAGCTGAGCTTCCCGGCCGTGTACCTTCTGTCGCGCAAGGACAAGGTCTATCTGGAGCCGGTCAATCTCGACGGCAACGCTGCCGTCGCGAAGATTCCCGCGCAGTTCCGCGACCCGTATGCGATCGGCCACAACGTCTACACGACGGTGATGACCTATCGCTCGGACGCCTTCAAGGGCGGCAAGACGCCCGCTTCCTGGGCCGACCTGTGGGACGTCAAGGCGTTCCCGGGCCGCCGCGCGCTGCGCAAGTTCCCGTTCGACACCATCGAAGAAGCGCTGATGGCCGCCGGCACGCCGACGAGCGGCGTCTATCCGTGCGACCTGGATGAAGCGTTCAAGAGCCTCGACCGCGTAAAGCCGAACATCGACATCTGGTGGACGACGGGCGCGCAGTGCGAACAGTTGCTCAAGTCGGGCGAAGTGGCGATGGCGTCGAGCTGGCTGGCGCGCGTGCTGCCCGCCATCGATGCGGGCTCGCCGCTCGCGATTGCATGGGACGGCCACATCTACGGTCCGCAGGCGTTCGGCATCATGAAGGGCGGCGACAATGTCGATGCCTGCCGCCAGTTCGTCGCGTTCTGCGCGGACCCGAAGCGCCAGGCGGAAGTCGCGAGCGCGCTGGCTGTCGGGCCGACGCACCCGGACGCGTTCCAGTACATTGATGCGAAGCGCGCGAAGAATCTGCCGACCTTCCCGGACAATCTGCGTCGCGGCGTGCGCATCGACCCGTCGTACTGGCCGGCGCATCAGGATGTCGCGATCGAGCGCTTCAACGACTGGGTGCTGCGCTAACCCTCGTCGAACCATCACGATGCAATGAGTCTTTTCTATTCTTCAACGCAGGGCTTCGCCAACGTCGCCGATTACCGTGAGGCCGCGCGTCGGCGGCTGGCGAAGATCGCCTTCGATTATCTCGACGGCGGCGCCGAAGACGGTCATACGCTGGCGCGCAACCGCGCCGCGTTCGCCGATGTGCATTTCGCCCCGCGCGCGATGGTGGATGTCTCGCACGTCTCGCCGGCCGCGCAGTTGTTCGGCTACGCGTCCGCCGCGCCGATGGTCGTCGGGCCGACCGGACTGAACGGCCTGTTCTGGCCCAAGGCCGATGAAATGCTGGCCCGCGCTGCTGCCGCGCGTGGCGTGCCGTTCGCGCTGTCGAGCGCGTCCACCTCGCTGCTCGAAGACGTGCGCGCCGCCGCGCCGGACGGCGAACTGTGGATGCAGTTGTACGTGCAGAAGGATCGCCGCATTGCAGAGAGCATCATGCGGCGCGCGTCGGAGGCGGGCTATACGACGCTGCTCGTCACGGTGGATACGCCCGTGCATGGCCGCCGCGATCACGACATCCACAACAACTACCGCCTGCCGCTGCCGATCACGCCGAAGCTGATCCTCGACCTGCTGCGTCATCCGCACTGGGCGTTGCAGATGGCGCGTCAGGGCACGCCGCAACTCGTCAACCTGGCCCGCAGTCTCGGCGAAGCACCCGATTTGCAACGTCAGGCGGCCGCGCTGGCGCGCCAGATGGATTTGTCGCTGGCGTGGTCGGACATCGCGTGGCTGCGCAAGCACTGGAACGGACCGCTGCTCGTCAAGGGCATCCTGACCGTCGATGACGCGCGTCTCGCGCATCAGCACGGCGCGGACGGCATCGTGCTGTCGAATCACGGCGGCCGCCAGCTGGAAGGCGCGCATGCGCCGCTCGACGTGCTGCCCGCCGTGGCGGAAGCGGTCGGCGATGCGCTGCATGTCTACCTCGATTCGGGCGTGCGGCGCGGCGCCGACATCGTCAAGGCCGTGGCGCTCGGCGCGCGCGGTGTGTTGCTCGGCCGCGCGCCGCTGTATGGCCTCGCGGCACGCGGCGATGCGGGCGTTGCACATGTGCTGTCGCTGCTGTTCGATGAAATCGTGACGACCATGACGCTGCTCGGCACTCCGGGCATCGACACGCTGCCTGAGCGCATCTCGGGCGCACGGCCCGGCACTGCGGCTGCGACCGGCAAACCCAACGTCACTGTCATACCCAAGCGGGTCCAATCATGAATCTGATCGAATCGCTACTGCATATCGTGGGGCCGAAGGGCCTCGTGGACCTCGCCGACGCCGAACCGATGCTCACCGACTGGCGCGGCCGCTATCACGGCCGTGCGCGCGCCGTGGTCAAGCCCGCGGACACCGCACAGGTCGCGCAGGTGATGCAACTGTGCGCGGAGCTTGGCGTGAGCGTGGTGCCGCAAGGCGGCAACACCGGCCTCGTGGGCGGCGCGACGCCGTCCGAAGCGGGCGACGCCATCATCATCAGCCTCGCGCGCATGAGCAAGATTCGCGCGATCGACACGCGCAACGACACGCTGACCGTCGAAGCCGGCTGCACGCTGCAACAGATCCAGGAAACGGCGGCGTCGGTGGACCGGCTGTTCCCGCTGTCGCTCGCGAGCGAAGGCTCGTGCCAGATCGGCGGCAATATCTCGACCAACGCGGGCGGTACCGCCGTGCTGCGCTACGGCAACATGCGCGCGCTGGTGCTCGGCCTCGAAGCCGTGCTGCCGGATGGTCGCGTCTGGGACGGCTTGCGCGGTTTGCGCAAGGACAATACCGGCTACGACATGAAGCAGATGTTCATCGGCGCGGAAGGCACGCTTGGCGTGGTGACCGCCGCCGTGCTCAAGCTGTTTCCGGCGCTGCGGTCGCATGCCACGGCATGGGTCGCGCTCGATTCCGCCGATGCCGCCATCGAACTGCTGTCGCGTTGCCGCGCCACCTGCGGCGACGCGCTGACTTCGTTCGAACTGATGTCGCGCAGTCAGCTCGATGTCGTCTATCAGGAAGTGCCCGACACACGCGATCCGCTCGACGGCCAGTCGCCGTGGGTGCTGATGATCGAACTCGCCGATCCCGCGCACGACGCGCCGTTGCAGGCGATGCTCGAAGACGTGATCGGCGCGGCGCTCGAGGAAGGCATCGCGCTGGATGCCGCGTTACCCGCAAGCGAAGCGCAGGCTGCGGCGTTGTGGCATATCCGGCATATCGTGTCCGAGGCCAATGTGCGTTTCGGCACGAGCGTCACGCACGATATCTCGTTGCCCATTTCGCAGATTCCCGCGTGCCTCGCGCAGACCGAAGTCAGGCTGAACGAAGCGGGACTGGTGGAGGGCGCGCGCTTTTTGTATGTCGGCCACGTGGGCGACGGCAATATCCACTCCATCGTGCTGTTCCCGCATGCGGTGTGGGCGAAGGTCGAGGACCGCGACGCCCGTGTCGATGCGATCGGCAAGATCGTCAACGACGCCGCGGTGGAGTTCGGCGGCAGCATCAGCGCGGAGCATGGCATCGGCCGCGCGCATCGCGATGAACTCTCGCACTACAAGAGCGCGGTCGAGCTCGACATGATGCGCGCCGTGAAGCGCGCGCTCGATCCGGATGGCCGGATGAATCCCGGCAAGCTGCTCTGACGCGCGTCGCTCACAGGTTTTCACAGGACTCTCATCGATGACACTCGAAGTCTCCGCCCTCAAGGGCATGTATCCCGCTTTCCCGACGCCGTTCACGGCGGATGGCGCAATCGATACGGAACGACTGCATGCACTGGTCGATACGCTGATCGCCGATGGCGCGACCGGACTCGTTCCAGTGGGCGGCACTGGCGAATATACGGCGCTCTCGCCGGCTGAACGCACGCTGGTCGTGCGCGCGACGGTCGAGGCCGCGCGTGGTCGCGTGCCGGTGGTCGCGGGCGTGGTGTCGCCGGGCTATGCCGAAGCGCTCGATGCGGGCCAGGCTTTCGTCGATGCGGGTGCGGCGGCGTTGCTGCTGGTTACGCCGTTCTATGTCACGCCGAGCGATGCCGGTGTGCGCGCGTATTTCCAGCGTTATCGCGATGCGGCGGCCGTGCCGCTGCTGCTGTACGACATTCCGGCGCGCACGCGTTATGCGACCCCGCCCGCCACCATTGCCGCGATGGCGAAGGAAGACGGCACGATCATCGGCATGAAGGCGTGCAACACGGATCTCAATGCGTTCGCGCGCACGGTTGCGCTGGCGGGTGAACACATGGCGATCCTCAGCGGCGACGACCTGCTGTATGTGCATCACGTGCTGCTGGGCGCGGTGGGCGGCATTCTGACGTCGGCGAGTTTGTTGCCGAAGGCTTGGGCGCGTATTCATGCGAGTGCGGCGAGTGGTGATGCCGCGACTGCATTGCGTGAACATGCGATGCTCGCGCCCATGCTCGATGCGATTTTTAGCGAGACCAATCCGGGTCCGGCGAAGAAGGCGTTTGAACTGCTCGGTGATGGCTTGGGGCCAGTGCGGCTGCCGCTCGTGGAACCGGCGGCGGCGACGGTCGCGCGGATGAAGGAAGCGCTGGCGGGGTTGCCGAAGGGGTGGTTGCCGTAGGCGCATCAGTCTGACACGTTCCAAGTAAAACGGGCCCGGTTCAATTTGAACCGGGCCCGTTTCTTTTACTGCTGGTGCAAGACGCCGCGCTCAAGCCGCCCGCTTCCCCCCCGCCCGCAGCGCCGGAAACTCCGCCACGAGTTCCGCGAACACCGCATGCACGATCTCCACGCCCGCCGCGACTTCCCCGCGCGCCGCCAGACGCTCGAACATCTGATGCTTCAGGAAGAAGCGCCAGCCGATCGACACCGACTCCAGGTATTCGCACAGCACCGCATAGCGCTCGCGCGTCCACACGGCTTCATGCGCGCGACGGTTCGCACCGTAGTCGAAGAAACCATCGTCGAGCTGCCGCTCCGTGCCCATTTCAGCACGCAGCGCAGCGGTGGCCTGCACATCCAGCGCGCCATTCGCGATCACCACGCCATACAACTCACGAGCCTGCTGCGCCGACACATGACCGCGCCGGACATCGCGCTCCACGGCTTCAGCCGCACGCCGCGTCGGCGCGCCGTAACCGCCGCCGCCATTGCCTTCGAGGCGGATCACATCGCCCGGCTCGCACGCAACCAGGTCGGTATTGCCGAGCACTTCCTCGCGCGCCGTGCCGGGATTGCGCTTGAACACCGACGTGCGCCCCGCCATGCCGCCCTTGATGCCCCACGATCCAAACAGCGTGCGGTCACGATTGCGCGCCGTGATCAGCGTGTTAGGTGCGAAGACCTTGAACTCCATCGCGATGGCCAGGCCACCGCGATACTGCCCCGCCCCGCCGCTGTCGCCGACGAGACCGTATTCGAGAATACGGATCGGCACTTCGGCTTCGTTGATCTCCACCGGCGTATTGCGCAGGAACGCCATGTTCGCGCCGGACGCATCCGAACCGTCGCCGGCCGATGCACCGCCCGCGCCGCCCATCACCGGACCGAGCGAGGCCATGATGGTGCGGCCCGCCGTGTCGGTGGTCTTGACGTTGAGCAGACACACGCTTGATGCCGGACACGCCGGCATGCGCTCCGGCAGCGCCTGCGCGAACGCGCCGAACACCGCCGCCTGCACGACCACGCACGTGAGCGTACGCATGCCCACCGCGGCGGGCGGCACCGGATTCAGCACGCTGCCGAGCGGCATTTCGCAGGTCGCAATGCGCAACATGCCCGCATTGAGCAGGATGTCCGGATTCAGCGAATACAGCACGTAATTGAGCGCAACCAGCAACAGCGCGTGACGCGGATGATTCCCGGTCGGGACGTTCATCGACGACGTCAGTTGCGGATCACTGCCGGAAAAGTCGAAGCCGAGCAGGCCGTCATCGACGGTCAGCGTCAGCGCGATGCGCATCGGCTTGCCGCCGACGGCGTCCTCATCGACGTAATCGGCGAAGAAGTACTTGCCATCCGGAATCGTGCGGGCCACCGCGCGCGCCTGACTCTCCGAGTAATCCAGCAACTGGCCGATGCCCGCCTTGAATGCCTCGACGCCAAAGCGCTCGACGATCTCGAGCACGCGCCGCTCGCCCGTCGTCAGACACGCGATCTGCGCCTTCAAGTCGCCTATGTTCTGATCCGGCGCGCGCACGTTGGCCATCATCCATGACAGCAGCGTTTCGTTGACCACGCCGCCGTCCACCACGCGCGTCGGCGGAAAGCGGATGCCTTCCTGATGAATCTCCGTCAGGGTGCGCGACAGCGATGCCGGCACCGCGCCGCCCATGTCGGTATTGTGAATGTGCCCCGACACGAAGCAGATGATCTCGCCCTTGTAGAACACCGGCTTCCACATCACCACGTCAGGCGTGTGCGTCGCGACATAGCCGCTGTACGGGTCGTTGGTCATGCACACATCGCCCGGCTTGTAGTCCGTGAACGAACGGATCACCGGACCGTAATCCAGACCGACATACCACGTCGCGCCGAAGGTGCGCGGCGACGCGAAGGTCAGGCCATCGACGCTTGCCAGTGCACACGAGAAGTCCTCGGTTTCCTTCACGAAGGTCGAGTGCGCGGTGCGCACCAGCGTATAGGCCATGCTCTCGGCGGCCGCGACGCAGTAGTTCGCGAAGATCTGCAATTCCGATTTATCGAATTTCATGATCGGTCTTCAATGTTGAGTTGCGCGATTCGTCAGAACCAGATTGCCGAACGGATCGACCTTGACCGAGAAACCCGGCAGCACGCACGTGGTCGCATCGTCCTGCGAGACCACCGCCGGGCCGTCGAACGCCTGGCCCGCGCGCAGGTCGGCACGGCGATACAGCGGAATGCGGCGCGCTTCGTCGTCCATCCACACGTCGATCTCGCGCACCGGCACGGGCGCTTCATCGCTTGCAGCAATGCGTTCAAGTTCGGGCTTCGGCGTCGGCGACGAAATCACCAGCCGCAGCGCCACCAGCTGGATGCCCGCGTGATCGTCACTGTGGCCGTACAGGCGGCGATGTTCGTGATGGAACGCTTCGCGCACTGCGGCAAGATCGCCGGAAGCGATGGTGGCGGCATCGAGCGCCGTCTCGATCTCGAACGATTGCCCGCGATAACGCATGTCCGCCGTCATGACGATCGACACGCCCTCTGAATGGCCGATCTGCGCCGTCATCCAGTCGCGCGCCTGCTTCTCGAGTTCGCGGGCATCGTCCGCGAGGAGCGCGAGCGTCGTCTCGTTCAGCTCGTAGTAGGTCGTCTTGACGAAGTCGTTCTTGATGTCCGCGATCAGCCCGCCCAGCGCGCTCAGCACGCCGGGCGTGACCGGCACGGTGACATCCGGCATGTTCAGCGCGCGCGCCAGATAGCACGCGAGCATCGGGCCGGCGCCGCCGAACGGCAGCAGCGTGAAGGTGCGCGGGTCGATGCCGAAGCGCGACACGAGCCGGCTCGTGCCCGCATACATGCTCGACGTGGACACGCGGATGATGGCCTCCGCCGTCTGCTCGACGCTCTTGCCGAGACGCTCGGCGAGCGTGCCGATCGCGCGCCGCGCGGCCTCGCGATCCAGCGACACCGAGTTGTAGCCGAGATCCGATTGCCCGAGCACGCCCATCACGGCGAATGCATCGGTGATGGTCGGCTGCTCGCCGCCGCGTCCGTAGCAGACCGGACCCGGGTTCGAGCCCGCGCTGTGCGGACCCACCTTCAACACGCCGAAGTCGTCCACCCACGCGATGGAGCCGCCGCCGTCACCGATCGACGACACCGACACCGACGGAATATGAATCTGGAATTCGCCGATGTATTCGCCGGTCGCGTACTGCGGCTTGCCATCGACGATCAGCGCGACGTCCGCCGTCGTGCCGCCGATATCGAGGCTCATGCAGTTGCGAATGCCGCACTGGTTCGCGATATACGCCGCGCCGATCACACCCGACGCCGTGCCCGACAGGATCATCTGCGCGCAGTTGCTCTTGCCGTTCTCGGCGCTCATCACGCCGCCGTTCGACTTGGTCACCTTCAATTCGGCGGGCACGCCCGCTTCAGCAAGCGCGGCTTGCAAACGCGTCAGATAGTCCGCCACCTTCGGCTGCACATAGCCGCTGATGATCGCGGTGGAGGTGCGCTCGTATTCGCGAATGATCGGCCACACTTCATGCGAGCACGACACGAACAGCTCCGGATAGTGCTTCGCGATCAGCGCCTTCACGTCCTTCTCGTGCTGCGGATTGCGATACGAATGCAGCAGCGACACCACGACGCCTTCGCAATCCGAGCGGCGAATACCTTCGATCGCGGCGAGCACGCTGGCTTCGTCGATCGGCGTTTCTTCGCTGCCGTCCGCCGTGAGACGGCCCTTCACCCCAAACACGCGGTCACGCGGAATCAGCGGATCCGGCCGGCGCGACAACAAGTGATACATGTCGGGAATCTTCAGGCGCGCGATGTCCAGCACGTCCTCGAACTTCTCCGTGGTGATGAGGGCAAGACGCAGGCCGCGACGCTGCACCACCGCATTCACGCCAACCGTCGTGCCGTGGGTGAAATACGCGACGTCGCGCGCCTCGATGCCATAGCGCTCGATCAATCCCGCCATGCCCGCCAGCACCTCGCTGCCGGGACTGTCGGGGCGCGAGAACACCTTCAGCGTGCGGATACTGCGCGTGTCGTCGTCCAGCACCGCGAAATCGGTGAAGGAACCGCCGATATCGACTCCAATTCTCAGGCTCATGAACTCAATCCTCTGTTGCGGTCAGCGACCGATCTGCTTGTTCCACGTCTCGACCCATTGCGGCGTCTTCTGCGAGATCACGTCGAACGGTAGCCACATCGAGTCGTTGTCCTGCGGCACGCGCGGCGCCACCTTCTCCGAATACTTCGCGTTCTTGTTCGAAGCCGAGTACTGGATCAAGTTGGCGAAGCAGCTCTGCCCTTCCGCCGACGCCACCACGTTCATGAACTGAAAGCCGAGCGGCGAACCATTCTTGACCTTCTGCACCATGGTCGGAAACGCCACCGCGCCCGGCTTCGGATTCAGATAGCCGATATCCGGATTGCTCGCGTCATGCTCGGCCCAGGCGCGGCCGTCGAAGTACATGGCCATGTCGATATCGCCCGACTTCAACGCCACCAGCGGCGAATTCGGTTCGCTGTAAAAGGTCACGTTGCCGCTCTTCTGCATCTTCTTGATCTCGTCGAGACCCGGTTGCACGTTGTCGAGACTGCCGCCGTACACCATCGCGAACAGCCCGATCAAGCCCTGCGCCGTGCCCACGTAGGCGATGCCGGGCAGCGCCGCGTGCCACTTGCCGGCATTGGTGCCATCGACGAATTCCTTCCACGTCTTTGGCGGATTCGGCACGGCCTTCTTGCTGTACATCAGACCGAAGTCGCCGAACGCGATCGGGAAGCCATAGCCCTTGCCGTACGCGAGCATGTTCGGCTTGATGTCCTTCAGGTTCGGCACGTTCTTCTCGTCGATCGGCTCCACCAGCCCTTTCTGGCGCGCGATCTCGCCGCTGTCCACGAGGCCGATCATCACGTCGATGGGCGGATGCGTCGTGTTCGCCGCGATCTGGTTGATCCACTGCATCGGGCTGCCGAGAATCACGTCGACCGACTTGCCGGTCTGCTTCTCGAAGGGCTGCACGAAGCACTTGCGATAGGCCTGCTCCCATGCACCGCCGTAAGCGGTGACGGTCAGGTCGGCGGCCTGCGCGGTCAGCGCGGCGGCGGAAAGCGAGATCGCCAGCCCAGTGGCGCGCACAGCATGTGAGACGTTCATTCAGGCTCCGTAGCAGGTGAGGTGGTGTGGCGCTGGCTTCATTGCGTCGTCAACGCGCGCAGGCCGTAGGTTTTTTCGACGATCAACAGCAGAGCAATGGTGATCCCCATCTGCACCGTGCTGATCGCGGCGATGGCGGGATCGAACTGGTTTTGCAGGTACGACAGCATCACGACAGGCAGCGTCGTGACGTTCGCCGTGCCGAAGAAATACGACACGCCGAGGTTGTCGAGCGATACGAGAATCGAGAACAGCGCGCCCGCGAAGATGCCCGGCGCGATCAGCGGCAAGGTCACGTGGCGGAAGGTCTGCCAGCGGTCCGCGCCGAGCACCGAGGCCGCTTCCAGATAGGACGCGTGCGTGTTCTTGTAGGTGGCGAGCGTGGTGCGCATCACGTAAGGCACGGACACGACCGTATGCGCAATCAGCAGCGCCAGGAACGACACGCCAATGCCGATGTTCGACAGGAAGTACAGCAGCGACAGTCCGATCACCAGCGCAGGAATGGCGATGGGCGCGAGCAGGAAGGTAGTCAAGGCCGTTGCCACGCGACCACTGCTGCGGCCGACGCCGATCGCCGCAGGCACGGCGATCAGGATCGCAATGAACGACGAACTGAGCGCGAGATAGAGGCTCGTCAACAGCGAATCGACGAATGGGCGGTATTCCCACAAGCGGTGATACCAGCGCAACGACAGGCCAGCGACCGGCACCGCGAGCGATTCGTCCGGCGAGAACGACACCAGCACCACCACCACGATCGGCGCGATAAGTGCGATGAAGAACAACGCGGTAAAGATCGCGAGCGAACCGGCGCCGGCACGCGCGGCCATTCTGTCGAGGGTTCCGGCGCGCATCATCGTGCATCTCCCTTGCGTCCGGCGACGCGCAACTGGACATACAGGCACGCAAGCACGATGACGAGCAGCAGGTTGCCCATCGCGCTGGCGAAGCCGAGATCCTGGGTCAGCGAGAACTGCTGGAAGATCAGCAGCGGGAGCGTGACTACACTGCCGTCGCCGAGGAGCAATTGCGTGACGAAGCTGCCGCTCGTGAGCATGAAGACAAGCACGCAGCCCGTGAGAATGCCTTCCATCGCGAGCGGCAAGGTGACGAGCAGGAACGTGCGCGCCGCGCCCGCGCCGAGAATGCGCGCCGACTCTTCGAGCCGACGGTCCACGCCGCGCAGCACCGGCACGATGGAAAGCACCATGAACGGCACCATCACGTGCACGATGCCGATATACACGCCGAGCGGTCCGCCCAGCACGCGCAGCGGACGTTCGATCAGATGCAGCCACATCAGCAGGTCATTGAACGGGCCATGTCGCGCGAACAGCACGCGCCAGCCGAACGTGCGCATGATGATCGACGTGAGCAGCGGCGCGATCAGCAGGAACAGCATCGGCATGGCGAGGCGTCCCGCGCGGCGCACCATGAAGTGCGCGATCGGATAGCCGAGCGCGAGACACAGCAGCGTCGCGATGAAGCTCACCTTGATGGTCTCGACGATCACGCCACGGTAGTACGGATCGACGAACAGCTTCTCGTAGTTCGACCACGGGCTGGCCTGCGACGGCGCAGCCTGCGCGTCGAGTCCAAGGCTGCGCAGCGCGTTGCCGATCAGCGGAAACGCAAAGAACACGATCAGCAGCACGAGCGCGGGCGCGCACAGCAGCGCGATGCGCAGCGCGGCCTCGCGGGCGCGGCGCTGTCCTTGCGGCGCGGCGGCGGATGCGGTGGCGGCGGGCGTGGACATCAGCGCGCTCCTTCGCTCGCCAGCGGCCCGGCCTGCGTGACCGGCGCGATGCTCGCATCCGCCGCGGCGGCGGGCGCGCCGTCCGGTTCGAGCACGACCACGTCGTGCGGGGCGAACGACACCGTCACCGCCTGGCCGCGCGCATGGCCCGCGTGATCGGTGGAGAACGCTTGTTCGTAAGCGTAGATGCGCGGGCCGAGGCCTGGCACGTCGATCTCATAGGAATGTTGCGAGCCGCGAAACACGTGCTGCACGATCTGTCCGCGCAGGCGGATATGGCCTTCCTTCGGCGCATCGATGGCGATCTTCTCCGGCCGCAGCGCCACTTCCAGCGTGCCCGGCATATCGCCCTGCAACGCGCGCGGCAGGTTCAGCGTCATCTCGACCGGAGCGTTACCGGATTCAGGCAACGTGACCACGGTCATCGACTGCACGCTGCGCGCGCTGACGCGGCACGCGAACACATTCGCCGTGCCCAGAAACTCCGCGACGAAGCGGTTGCGCGGCCGGTCGTAGACTTCACGCGGCGCGCCGCTTTGCAGGATGCGCCCGTGACTCATGACGACGACGCGGTCGCTCATCGTCATCGCTTCTTCCTGATCGTGCGTGACCATCACGCTCGTGATGCCGAGTTCCTGCTGCATGCGACGGATCTCGAACTGCATGCCTTCGCGGAGATTCTTGTCGAGCGCGCCGAGCGGTTCGTCGAGCAGCAGCACCGAAGGATCGTTGACGATGGCGCGCGCCAGCGCGACGCGCTGCTGCTGGCCACCCGACAATTGGCCGATGCGGCGATCGCCATACTGCGGCAGGCGAATCAGATCGAGCATGCGTGTCACCTGCGCCGCGATATGCGCCTTCTTCGCGCCCGCCATGCGCAGCCCAAAGCCGATGTTCTCGCCCACCGTCATGTGCGGAAACAGGCTGTAGTTCTGGAACACCATGCCGAGACCGCGCTTGTTCGGCGGCAACGCGGAGACATCGGCGCCGTCGATGCGCACGCTGCCTGTATCGGGAAAATCGAAGCCCGCGATCAGCCGCAGCGTGGTCGTCTTGCCGCACCCCGACGGCCCGAGCAGCGAAACCAGCTCGCCCGGTTCCACGGCGAGCGTCAGCGTGTCGAGTGCCTGAACGCCGCCGTAGCGCTTGCTGACGCCTTCGAGGACGAGGCTCTTCGAACCGGTTCTCGCGGCGCCTGCCGCCGGATGCGCCGTAGCGCGACTAGGGTGATTCATGCGAGCTCCCAAGTGCCTGATCGGGGTGATGCGATTCAAATAAGGGCGTTGCGCGGGATGTTGCGTTTCGACTAGGCGGACAGCGCCTTCATCTCCTGATCGAGCGCATGAATCAGCCGCTCCAACTGGCGATGCAGCCATTCGGCTTCATGGCCGGCGAAGAAGGTGTCGAGGAAGATGCCGCGCATCGACGAGAGCAGGAACGGCAGCAGTTCGGTCAGTGCGCGCTTCGTGTCGGCCCTGAGCGAAGGATTCGCCTCGACGACGCGGTACATGCGTTCGCGCGTGCGCGTGCGGTGCTCGATGAGCGCCTCATGCAGCGCCTGATCCGGCCGCAATCCGATGTTGATTTCCCAGACCGCCCAATAGCGGCGGCTGCCGTACAGCGCCCAGAGCGACGTGACGATGCCGCGCGCCGCGCCATCGCCACGGCTCGCCGGATCACGCAACTGGCGAAACAGCGCGAGCGCTTCTTCAGTGAGTTCGTCGAGCACCGCGAACAGCAGGCTCTCCTTGGTCGGAAAGTGGTGATGCAGCGCGCCGGTGGTCACGCCCGCATGCTCGGCGATGGCCGAAGTCGTCGCGCGGGCGAAGCCGAGGTCGCTCAGGATCGCGATCGCCGAGCGCACCAGCGCGGCCCGTGCGAGCGCGGTGCGGTCGGCCTGCGTGCGCCTTTTCGCGACGGTCGTCGTCATGGCCGGTCTCCGTGTTGGCGTCGTGCAGATACCATCTGCTCGGTATGTAAGTGGGGGTAGCTTCGCGTGAACGAGCGCGCGCATCCGGCGCCGGCGGGCCCTGGCGGACTCCGGCGGCGTCGTGTTGAAAGCATTCTGGCGAGGAAAGAAACGCGTGTAGCGTGAGAAATAATCAAGACTTCTTGCCGTAGGGGCATCAAGTCGGGATCATGGCTACAGGGGTGAGGAGGATTTGCGGCCTTAGCGATCGAGCGCTGCGGCCAGTTCCGGCACGGCCGTGAACAGATCGCCGACGAGACCGTAATCGGCCACGCTGAAGATCGGCGCTTCCGCGTCCTTGTTGATCGCGACGATCACCTTGCTGTCCTTCATGCCGGCCAGATGCTGGATCGCACCCGAGATGCCGACCGCCACGTACAGCTGCGGCGCGACGATCTTGCCCGTCTGGCCCACCTGGAAGTCGTTCGGCACGTAGCCGGCATCGACCGCCGCGCGCGATGCGCCCAGCGCCGCGCCCAG
>NZ_JARUXV010000005.1:141928-246323 GCF_031450975.1 Caballeronia sp. LZ065 | reverse complement strand
TGGGCAAGAAAATGCAGCGGCAAAGCTTCACTCACGATAAGCCCACCTGTGTTCGCGCCCAATTTGATAAATACAACGGCTTGTTCAGCGTTGCCTTAGACACGGCATGTCATCACAGCCGCAGTAGCTTCTAGTCATAGCATTTTGCCGTCGTTTAATTGGCACCGGTTTTCGCTCTGCCAATGACCCCTTGTGGTCGACTCCGGAAGTCAGGAGGTCGCTATTGGAGCGATCGCAAGCCGCGTGGTTTCGAGTGTGACTGAAGGGGCCACTTATCCACAGTTTACGGGGATAACCGTGTGGATGAGGCTCCGACGCCGGCGCTATGGCGTTGACCGGAAAGCACAAACGCGCAGTGATGCAACGAGCGACACGACGGCGTTATGTCAACACCCGCCGGGCACGAGACGCGAGCCTCGAAACCAGCGAACAAACGTGAAGTGAGCTAACCGCCACCGAGCTCACGGTATATGCCGTTGCGTAGGGATCGTCTTGTTCATGGTAACTAGTCTGTCAGCCGGGGAAAGCGCGCGCCAGCAAAGCTTTGAAAAGTTGCCTCCGCCTTTTCGAACGACGTGCGCTGCTGCGCCGCCAGGTCCAACAACGCCTCGCACGGCTCGTCGGGACTTTTGTCTGCCGACATTTAAGCGCAGGCTTAACGAGGCGGTAAAACTTTCGCGGATTCCGGTGCGCGTACATCGTAAATCGCCACCTTTAGCGGCTCCGTCAAGTTTTCGGCGGACGCCACGCCTGCTCCAAAAAGGAAAAGGGCCCTTGCGGCCCTTAGTTCATCGCTCCTGCCGGGTGTCCCATACCCTGAGGATGACGATGCTGGTTGGGACTGGTTCGTATGCAGGCATGATTTCGTAGTGAATCTCGTAATCTCCCTGCAAACAAATGTCCTTGTGAACCTCCCGCGCCGGCGGACCTTCCCAGCCGTCCAGTTCCTCACCTATCCGATGCCGCAGATTCGCGCTCAGTGATCGGGCTTCGGCGTTCAGCGCTTTCACGATCTCGCGCGCCTTCTTTGCGCCGTTGATCTTCTTCTCAAACTGGTAAATCGTTAGCAGGTCGGACGCCGATTTGCTTGTGAACAGGACGGTAATCGCCATCAGTTGTCGCCAACCTTCGGCAAAGGCAGTTCGTCGTCCGTGCCCAGAGAATCCGCCCAGCTTTCGATGGCTTCCATCGACACGAGACGTCCTGAGTCAACGTCGTCCAAGGCTTCCTGGATCATCTGGCGTTCGCGCTCGGCGCGAGCCATATACGCCACTACCGCCTTGCGCACAATCCACTGCTTCGAACGGTCCAGGCGCGCTGCCATGTCGTCCATCCTGTCCACGAGATTCACGGGCAGTTGAGCTGTCACCGTTTTCAACGCTTCCGCCATCGCAACCCTCCGCCTCTTGCGTTTCAGTAGCTCCTATTATATCGCAATAGCCTGTGTCAACAGGGTTTTCTGACGGTTCGCCAGCACAGGCTTGTTCGTGAATCCTCTCGCAAAATGACGCTTGTTCGGGTTCGGGTGCAAGACTTTCGACTGTATGCCTCGGCCCGAGGTTGAAAGTAGCGCTTGTCCAGCCGTCCGGCAATGGCCATTCATTTACACGAAGTCCTCCGTTGCCTTCGACCGTCGGACGTGATCGTGCTGCGAGCCGACCGAGGCCTGAGCGTTTGCCCCAGGCCGGCCGACACCTTCCTATTCGCTCTTACTGCTGTTCATCGGGCGCTCCCTTAGCAGCTTGGCATCTTTCCGCAACCTGATAGCGACATGCTGCTGAAACTCTGGTGGAAATTTACCCACTCCGGTTGACAGCAGTATCTGATAATCCTTGCGCTCCTCATCCAATAGCTTCATTTGTCGGAGCATGAGCACGAGGTTATCTTTGTCGATTCCTGCCGTCTCAGGAGTGTCGATCAACAGAAACTGAGGAAAAGGCATGTCATGCTTCAGCGACATCCAGAGAAGGGCGAGATAGTAAAGAAATCTCTTCGAAACGTCCGCGCTCGCTTCGCGATACTCACCGTTATTAATCACCGGCATATACGTGTCTTCATCGATTCGCGCGGTGCGACATTCAGCCAGCACCTTCGTCATGAAGTCGTTATAGATCTCGTTGAATCCTGCAATCCGTCCAGCGAGCTCTTCTTTCGACGCCAACTGAAGCTGCTTCACTAATCGATCTGCAGCCGACCAGATGTCTCGTTTTGCGTTGAATGTTCGCTGTAGATCTTCGACCTTCTCTTCCATCTTCAGCGCCTGAAAAAGCTCGTTCTGCTCGTTTTTCAGGTCGAAAATCTTTTCCTCGAGCTGCTCCGCCTGGATTTCGTCTGCTTCCATTTGCGGCAACGAAAACGACTTTTCGATGTGCTCAGTGAGCTCGGCCGTTTGCTTCTCTAGCGCCGCCTGCTTTTCTAGGCTCTCTGAAATTTCCACATCGGTATCTTCGATCGTGGACAGCATTGTTTGCAAGGACTTCTTCTTTGCCCGGTAGATGTCGACGTACTCAGTCGGGCTATAGAAGAAACGTTGATAGTCGTTCTCATCGACTGTGTTCCCACAAACACAATGCCCCTGTGCCCGTGACACGGCGTTAAGACAATAGGGACATGTATCACTCGAGAACAACTTTAGTTGCTCGTGAGTGAAAATGACCTTGCTGACCCGATCCATGTCGTCTCGAATCGAAGTCACTACGCTGCTTAGACGTCCCTTGTCGCGGATCATGAGTTCCATCGCATCGCGTTCGTGTCGAAGTCTTGACACAAGCTCGCCAAGACGGCGCCGGTCCGCGTCGACCGACTGCATCAGCTGAGTTGGCTCGACCCGGGACCTTCGTTCTGATCTCGCGCGCAAAAGCTTTTCCAACTGCGCGTCGATTTCTTCGATGCGCCTGTTTAAGAAGTGGACGTTTTGCACCGTCGCGCCTGCGCGCGCTTTCAGCACCTCTCCGACGACCTTTTGGTATTCGGAGAGGATTGCCCGCGCCGCATCTAGTTCCCGCTCCGAACGTTTCAGATCGCCCATGGCGTCATAGAGCGCGAGCAGCGTCTTTCCAACGAGCACTTGGAAGATCGCGCGCCTGACCTCCAACGAATCAGACAAGAAGTTGCTGTTGTCTGCAGGCTTGTATATCCCGTGCGGATCCGGTGCCTGATTGTGGTAAATCAGGCGCATCAGATCAGTGATGTTCAACTTGAAGTTCCGGCCGCCTTGGAATATTTCGACAACCGGAATGCCCAGCTTTTCGAGTACCCAATCAGAGAATACCTTCGTCTCTGCGTCAGGCCGGTAGATCGGATAAGTATCAGCACCCGTTTCAGCTTCTGGTCCCGTGGGACTGAGCGCTCTGACGGTGATCAGGTTCTCACCGAGCTTTCGAACCAGCGAATATTCGACCCGGTTGATGCTGACCTTTAGGTAAACGAAGTTGTTAGTATCGCCTGTAATCTCCGCGTGGCGCTCTTTGCTACGCAGATCGAATTCGTCTACTTTCCCTCCCAAACCGAAGTAAATCAGATTGAAAAAGGTCGATTTGCCACTGCCGTTCGGCCCTTCGATGATCGTGATCTTCTCCCCAAATTCGGGAGACTCGAATTCGTACCTGTCACCTTGGTACCCTACCTGAAGAATCTTCAGAGCGCCCATACATTCACTCCGCGAGTTCCATATACTTTTTCAAGAAATGTCTCAATCTTAAGCGTAGACAGCCTCGGAACAAGTTTCTTCAACCTTTGTATCCGAGTTCGGTCTGCGTCAAAGACGTCATTGTCAAGGAACCGTGCCGGTAGAGCCGATCGGTTGAGCTGAACGTCTACGACCTCGGGGATGCTGGCCCGTTGCACCATGAGAAATCCGCGTCTTTCCAGTGCGAGAACAAGTTTGAAAATCTCGCGCTTGTTGAGCTCGCCGTTTGCGAAAGTTGTGAAGAGCTGCTCGCGGTCCTCCGCGTTGGCGATGGGTCGATCGTCGTATCGCTCGAGGATGCGAACTACGTTCTCATCCCCTGCCAGCTGCACTAGGTACGAAAGCTTTCGATGATCCTTGAACGAGCCGTTGACGCTTGTCATGACATCGATGATCAAAAGCAATTCATAAGTTAAGAAATAAAAGTCTTCGCCGCTGATGAAGTTCAATCGCCGCTTGGCCGCATCTCGCTTGTCCATGTCAGTCAAACGCCAGGTAACATTCATCAAACAATGACAGGATCGCCCCTCGTAATGTGCTCTCGTCTTGAATACGGTAATGGTACGTCCTGTTGAGACGCGCCAATTCTTCCATAGACTGCGCCGTCAGCAGGTCGAGGATCTCATCAATCTCCGAAGGGGTCAGCGGGGATGTGCGTGACGCCACTTTCGCGTCCAGGATGTCTTCGCAGATGTCGTACACACGACGCCGTAGCGATACATACTCTCGCTGCCAGAGCCTCGCCTCGTCCTTCGCCAAGCCGACGCGTCTCTTGAGACGGCGCATGCCTTTGTCCGGATAGCTTGAAGTAACGGCTTCAATTTTCTCCTCAAGGTTACGCATATCAGATACTTCAATGTCTTCCCAGTTCTTGTGTGCAGGGTCAAGCGGCTTCCCCTGCGCCTGCAGTCCATGAGCGCGCAGGAATACGTTCTCGATATCCGAAGTACTGAGGAGCCGACCCATCGGGATTTTGTGTTCAGAGCGCTTCTCGAATTCGCTGCAGATAGCCCCGACAATCAGCGACTCCATTCCTTCGTGACGATAGTTGTAAAACGGGCATCTCTTAACACACTCGACAGCGGTATCTTCCAACTCTTGATTGCCATCTGTCGTCACTATCCATTCGATCCGCGACAGAAACTGTCCGAATTGCCCGGGTGTCCACGCAGTGATCGAGGCGAGGCGGCCGTGTCCGGCAATGGCCGCGTACTGCTTGCTGTATTCGTCAAGAATGGATTCTCGGCAAAGGGCTAGCTCATCTTCGGAGAGCGGCTGATTTGCGCAGAGCTTCTTCAAGATTGATGTCTTCCCTTGCGATGCAAGTCCCGCCTTCTCGAACAAAGCACGGTCGAAACGCTCATCTCCCGCATTTGCGGAGGCGTAAAAACTGAAGCGAATCGCGGAGTCACCGAGGAAGCGGAAATCCAAGTCGATGAAGGCGACCATCGTGTTGCGGACCGCTGCAGAATTGAACGACAGCGAGGAACCGTAATTTTTGTTCTCCTCGATGCTCGCGGCATCGGCACCGTATTCACTGATCAATACGGAATCTTCGAGCAGCTCGATCGCACAATACACGCGGTTATTTGCATCGAGGCCGATCTCTGTTAGCAACCGGATGCACGCTCTTAGCTTCTGGAATCGGTCGCCCTTTTTCTTGTCTCCGGCCTCGCGATCGATCATCGTCCCGCTCGCCGCATCATTCTGGCTGGTCGTCGTCATTTCAGGTTAGGTGCATCTTTTACGTATTTTCGAGTCGAGCGGGTGCGACTATAACAGGCAGCGAGGATGCCGCTACGTCACTTGCAACCCAGTCGAGCATAGTACCCAGCAATCTCTTCGACCACGCGCTGCTTTTCGGCCTGGACATAGATGGTCGTCGTCTGCAGCGATGCGTGACCGAGGACCTTCTGCACGACATCCACCGGCACCTCGTCGGCGACCGACTGTGTGCCGAAGGTATGGCGGAACGCATGCGCATTCGACTGCCCGAGCCGCACGCGTTCATCCAGGCTCAGGTCATCCATCGTCTCGACCAGTTCGGTGACCATCCGACTAATCAGCCGGTTTAGTCCGTCTGCGGTATAGCCCGCTTCATTCGCAGGCTGCCCGTTCCCACTCTGCGCGCCCTGCCCGGCCCAATGTCGCCGGCGTGACGCGTCGGTCCACGGAATGAGGACGGGGCTCAGCAGCGGCCCTCTCTGTCTGCCTTCTCCGGTCGCGCCGTCGAAATCCTGCCCCCGATCGCGCCAATGCGCGCGCAGCGCGTTCAGCGTCGCAACGCTCACCGGTACCGTGCGTTCGCGCTGGCCCTTGCCGACGATGGTCAGCTCCCAGACCGGTCGCCCGGGGGTTCCAAAGGATGAAGGGCGCAGCTCCTCGCGCCGGGCACTTGCGGTTTCTTCGCGGCGGAGCCCCGAGTCGCCCATCAACAAGATCGCCGCGCGCACGGCGCGCCACTGGACGCCGTTTCGACGCATGTTCGTGTCCATGCGCCACTGCCCATCGTCGGCCGTCGCCCCGCTATCTTCTGCTGAGCGCGCATCGAGTTCACTGCGCAGCTTGCGCCACAGACCGGCCGGCAAGGCGCGTTCGATCTTCAACGCGCGTTCGCGCTTGATGACGACCGGATCATTGACCGCCTTCCACGGATTGCCGGCGAGATAGCGCACGTCCACCCACCAAGCGAACACCGTACGCAGCACCCGAACGGTATAGCGCTGCGAATCGGGTGAAAGCGTCGCGGACAGTGATGCCTGACCGTCGGCGGCCGCAGATGAGTGACACAAGGCGAAGGGTCGCCAGCGCGGCGAGTGCCGCGGGAAACGCTCGCCGACGAAGCGCGGATCGGGGCTTTTCAAAAAGTCCTTGTAGGCCTCGCAGTCGTCCACGCGCAGATCACTCAACGCCTTGCCGCGCAGCACCACCGACCACAACAGGAAGCGCTCGAGTTCCTTGGTGTACGCGCGCAAGGTTTTAGGCTGATCGCGGTAGCGGTTCAGATACGCGCGCACCGCTTCGAGATCGTGGTTCGCCTGGATATAACAGAAGGCGGTCGCGCGGTTTTCCCCATGCGCGCCGGAGAGCGCGTGCGGCACGGCGAGGCGCTCGAGCGGCGCCAAGGTCAGCCGGCTTGCAGACTCTAAGCTGCTTGGACCACCGCCTGGGCCGCTTCCCGTCACCTTGGCGGCCGGTACGACCTCGACCAGGTCGGCCGCGATCAACGGGATGCCGTCCCGTTCCTCGGAGTCGACGTCGGCTTCGATCGTGAGTTGCAGGGACGCCTGCTGTTTGCGCAGCCAGCTCACGATCGCGCGCGCCCGGCCGAGGCCGATGCGCGGAATCGAGCGCCACCAGCTGCCGCCGCGCCGATTACAGAACGCGACCAGCTCGCCGAGCGTCGCGAGGCCCTCGCCCTTCAGGCGCCGTGCCACGCGCGGACGCAACCAGGCGCCGATCGGATGATCAGCCCGCGGCGGCAAGCGCGGCCAGCTGCGCCGCCTCGGTCACCATGCGGAACGTCACCGCCGTGAGCAATGGGCGCCCGTTCTCCCGGATCGACGCGCGCAGGTGCTCGGCGAGCGCGCTTGAGCCGTGCGCGAGCGCGAGCGCACCAGGGCGTCGAGCATCGTGGTGAGATGCCGCTCCATCGCGCCGGGCGTCGCCGCGTGCGCATCTTCGGCGGGATCGTAATAGGTGCGCGCGATCACCGCGGGCGGGATGCGCTGCACGTACGCGCGCAGCGCCGTGAAATCCTTGGTCGTGTAGCGGCGCTCGAGGGCAAGTGATTCGGTGAGCTTCTCCGGGGGCCGCGTCGTCTTGGCGGTGAGCTTTTCCAGGGCGGCACCGGGGGGTGCTTTTTGGTCCGACCGAGCCGACGCGTCATGCTGATCGTGCCGATCTTGCTGACCGTGCTTAGGCATCGTCGCGCTCTCCGCCCTCCGATTCGAGCGGCGCCTCGGGTGGCTTCGGCTTCGGTGGCCTCGGCGGCAATGATCGCCGCGCGACACGCGTCAGCAGCGCCCGCGCTTGAATTAGAAAGGTCTCGGGAAATTGCTCGCACAGCGTCTCAAACAGCGGCCGCGCTTCCTGCAGGCGCGCAGCGACGCCCACGACGGATCCCCCGCCGTAGCGCTGCATGCCCCGGCCCGGGCGATCGCCGAACACCGTCTGCTGCAGTACGACCACGGCACCGCATTCCGCCAGGCGCTGCCGCACGGCACTTAAGTCATCGCGAAACACCGCGACGCCGTAGGTCTGCACCAGCGCGGTCAGCACCATGAGTTCGGCGCGGTCCGGCGTCGGCGGCACCGGGAAGGTCACGCCGTGGGCGGCATAGCGGATCGCAATAGTTCGGCGGCTCGCCGTGACGACCTGTTCGAGTCATGCACGAGGCGCGCGACGTACGCATCCGGCAGCTCGTCGCAGGCGTCGCCTGAGCCGTCGTCCGGTCCGCGGTCCGGATCGTGGCCCGAGTCAGGCTCATCCGGCGGAAAAGCTTGTCCCACGGCCCTCTCCCCTGTTTGGTAATTTGCAGAAGCCCAATCCTACCCCTGAAACGCTATCCCGATAATAGACATTATCAGGATTGCAAATTAAAACTGAGGCGTCCGTGTTTAGATTGTCACCGCGACGAATGAATACTTAAAAGCAGCACCGTTGACCACTGTCTCGAACGACTCATTCCCACCGTAGGCCGGTGCTCAACGACTGTAGAAGGAGGTGTAAGGCCGCGCCGCCTGACGGCGTGCGCCTTACGCGTCGCGCTTACGAGGTTCTTCTACAGCGCTTCTTTCGGCGAGCAGAGAGTCGAGGGCATCGCGAGCCGCTTTCAGTTCGTTCATTGCCGCGGTGAGACGCGCCAGCTGTAGCGTCGGCGCCGCTGCGTGGGCTGACTCTTTGAAGCGCTCCTCAAGGGCCATCGATGCGGCCTGTACTTCTCGAGCGGCGTCGGCGACGCGGGCGACGGCGGTGGCCTCTTTATCCTTCCGTTCGAGGTTTGCCATGGATTCCATTTGCATGTGAGCGCGTACACGGAGTCACTCGTTCTGATGTCGGGTACATCAACGCGCCCTGCCGCGAGTTGGGCAAGGCGCCGCACCGCTCAAAAACGAGGTCATCCGCGTCAAACACGATGGGCGACGTGCTCTGCACCGAGCGCCCAGTATAGGCGCGCGCTCATAAGGAGGTCTTCTCTTTACAAGAGGGCTCACATGAACACGAGCACCTGAGCAGCGGTTCCCGAATGCAACGTGATGGCTGGGCCGAACGGCGCTTTGCCAGCTGAATGCGAGACCCAGGTTGGCCGACTTCCGCGGCTCACTCCGCCGAGAACGTGGAAGACGACGTTTCGCCGGACAAACCTCGCGGTGAAGAAGGGCCGAAGAACCGAACAACGACCGGTCGTGGCGCGCAAAACAAAAAGCCCGCCAAAGGAGCGGGCTGAATCCACACCGGTCGAGACGTGGAGGAGACAAAGCCTAGTATAAACCCTTAGTCGTTGTTTGCAAGTCTTATTTCCGGTCGCGCGCCCTTTGCGTCGCTCTGGACCGGAGGGCGTCAACATGAGAACGGCTGCATTCATCAAACAAGCGGAGCACGAAGCTCAATTCGTCGATGCATTGCTGCGGGCGCGGTATGCGCTCACGGTTCACCACGGCATGACTGTGCTCAGCGACGACGAATGTTCGCCGCCGTGTGCGCTGGATTTGAGTTTGGCCTTGAAGCGCATCGACGCTCCACTTCAGATGGCGGGCATCGACCGGTTGAATACGCAACACCATGCTGCCGCTGCGTCCGCCCATCGAAGGTTCGCAGGGCGACGATGAGAAGGACGCGCCGCGGCCGGCGCGACCGGGCGGGTGAGATGGGTCGCTGGCGTGACGCACGAACCACGCGGGTTCAGACGCCAAAGACGGTGCCCTGCGGGTCAATGCGCCGAACCGCTCAGGGCGATCGACGATTGGATAAAAGCTCAAGTGGAACTTGCGACGCGAGTTCGTCGGCGGCGGCTTCTCGCACCTCAACGGGGCGACGTCTGGCGTTCCTTCGCTTCTCCCGGGCGTCTATGAAAAGCGAGTGTTCCATTGGCTGACGCCCGACATCGTGGCCGAGGTCTCGTTCCTCGAGTGGACACCTTCGGGTGAGGTGCGGTACCCGGCGTTCCAAGCGCTCCGCGAAGACAAAACAGCGAGCGCGGTCAAGGAGAAGAAGGTTGTCGACGCCCCGACTTCTGGCGTTCTCGGTTCTACCGCGAACGGCCCGGCTAGCCTGCGCCCTCCCCGCTTCCGGCTGCATCTCACGACTCGTTGCAGGACGGATAGCCGTGCGCGTCGAGCACCTGCTGCATCGTCGAAGCCTCCCAAGAGCCCGGTCGACTCTGCATCATCGCGGCATCTTCCGCCAATAGTGTCAGCAGCTTCTTCACGTTCAGTTCGCCGTGCGTGTTCACCCCGCCGCTGCTTTTTTGCGCCGCTTTGCAGCGCGCGACCACCGAGCGCAGGGCGGCATGCACGCTATCGTCCAGTTCCAACTCAATCCTGACCATCATGTCCTCAGGGTTTCACTTCGCAGCAAGCTACAGTCGAAGGCGCTCGAAAACGCTGCGCCAAGACGAGCCCCGTCTTTTTACACACAGCGAATAGGGCACGCGCCGCGACCATGATCCCCAACTACATCTCGAATAGGAATCGGGCGGCCCGGTCTCCCGAGCGCCACAGTTCACACCCGGATCGGGGCTCGCTAAACAGGAATGACGGAATCCATTCCAAACCGAGGTCGTCGGCTGCCGGCGCGGGGAGAGCCACAGACGTCGCCTTGAAGCACTGTTAGGATTCGCAGAACTTCGCATCACGCGGAATTCTCCTCGATGTTCTTTTGCCGCACCCTTCTCGCCGCCCACATTCTCAACTTTCCCGTGCGTCCTTGCGCAAACCCCTCACCAAAGCCATGTTGCTGCCGATGCCGGAGAACGCGGCGCGAGAAATCTTCCTGGTGAACCATCTGACCTTTGCCGCGTGGCAAAGGGGCGCCGGGTCTGCGTATCTGTTCAATGAACTGATCCGGGTGATCTATCTCGCCTACTATGTTCAGGACGCGGGCTTTGGCGACGCCGACTTGATCATCTACGCGCGCGCTGAGGCGGCCATGGAATGCGTTCTGCAACGCGCCGAACGCTCGCGGGCTTGGACACTCGACGCCCACGACATCCCGCTTTTCGAGGCAGTGCTGCGCCAGTCGGATCGTCGGCTCGCAAACGCGCCCAGGCATGTTCATCTTGGCGCGCGACCGGCTCGACTGTTTCGTGTCCAGCGCGCGATCCTCTCCCCTGCCCGCGGCGGCCATC
Source organism: Caballeronia sp. LZ065 (assembly GCF_031450975.1). NCBI lineage: Bacteria > Pseudomonadati > Pseudomonadota > Betaproteobacteria > Burkholderiales > Burkholderiaceae > Caballeronia > Caballeronia sp. LZ065. The sequence continues at coordinate 235,287 of NZ_JARUXV010000005.1, read as the reverse complement.
GGCCACTGAGTCGGCCGTGTGGATGCCTACCACGCCAAGAAACCAATTTCTACCGAACGTATCAATGAGCACAGAATTCGTCTTGTTTGATACGCACGAACGCCCGACAGGCATGTTGAGCGACGACGGGCCGCAAAACGGTGGAGTGAGGTGCGTGCCGAAAGGTGGGAGCGTGAAACAATGCGCGATTTCGCCGCGTTTTTTCCTTGAATACGTTTTAAAACAATCGCTTAGATTGGAATGTCATTTCCGCGGCAATGTTTCACACCAAGGCAACCGCTAGGCAGGCATGAAGCCGCAAGAAATGGAGGAGTCCGTAGGATTGATCCACGGGCATCGGGCTGTCGGTGGGGTAAAGCTTCTGGTTGCATCGGGCATACTGTCTCGCCGCGCGGCTCGGCCGGTGAAGAACGCACGCGAACGGAGCGCGATTCGCCGGGCCGGAGACGGTGCGATGGGCGAACATCGTCGGCGCCTGGCGGACGATGACTGCCCATTTTTCCGTCGGTGCTTACGCCGGCTTGATATTCGCTGCCTGCTTGCCCTTCGGACCCATCTTCTCGTCGAACGTCACCTTCTGCCCTTCCTTGGGCGTTTTGAAACCCTCGGTGCGGATTTCCGAGAAATGGGCGAACAAGTCCTCACCGCCGCCGTCGGGCGTAATGAAGCCAAAACCCTTGTCGTCCTTGAACCACTTGACCGTACCAGTTGCCATTTTTGTTGACCTAAAAAGTTGAAGACGGCGCCACCCTCGCGAGCGCCGGATGCTATCTTGACGAGCTGCCACGCACTAGGCAACCGAGAAGATCAAGACGCGGCCCCTTCCGAATAATCAGTCTGAATGCCATTGCGTGCGCCTTAGGCGAACTCGCTCGGCGCGCCCCTAGTTCACCCCCATGCCGCGCGAAAAAGGTATGAACGGCTGCCGTGCGCGGTCTTCGATCGACCACTCGATGCGCGCCCGGATCTTTTGGACCCACCGCGAGGCGCAGGCGACGCGCCTCCCCCGCCGGTCGGCGCGAATGAACCGAGCACGGAGCGCGCTGCTCGCGTGATCCGATCGATCACTGGCCACGCCGTCGAGCATCGGCGCTTATCGTCAGATCGCCAGATGTGCACCGCCGGCAGACATCAGCGGACCGACCCACTGTACATTCCAACCCCGTCTCGCGATCTCTGGCTCCGGCCGGCAAGGCTTCCGGAACGCCGCACCGGCACGCCCGCGCTTGGTCTGAAAGCGCTGATTCGCCGCACACGCGACAGGCGATGTTGCATGGCGCGATCGCCGTAATGGTTCTTCGACAGTGTGGCTTCTTGTGCGGCGCGTTGGACCGCTGTTGGTCGGCTGGGACGGCTGCAGAGGTCGTGCGCATGTGGCCGCTCTAGGAGTGAGCATCGCGAAAAAATTCGCGTAGTCGCTCTGCCCAGGACGAGGAGCCACGTCGGCTTCGCCCGGCATTTCGTTCGTGCGACGCTAGGCAATCATCGTCCGCCTGCCGACTCTAGCGTATGAGCACGCGGCGCGAATGATCGGCGCAGGGACGGCGGACATCTTGAGACCAACATGCGTACTCGCTCAGCGGTCATCGATGAACATCCGCTTCTGGTCCTTGGCGTCGTTCGCCGCCCGGCCTGGTGCTCCGCGTCAGCGACTTGCTTCGCCTCTCTTGCGCATGCGCTCGACGTTGAGGCCCCGTTCGGCTCACACCGTCGTCTCGCTCAGATCGTTCCGTCCCGACGCCTCGATCGCCATCTTGGGAGTGGGTTCTCGAGCAACCTTCGCACCTGCGCATGCCGGCAATGTGCGGAGTTTTGTGGACACGATCGGTAGTTGCATTTCGATTGGGGTGATCGAGTCGGCCTGGTCCACGTGTCGTGCTCGTCCCTGCGTTCGTTGCTGTCGCGCGACGCCGCGGCGATTCAGGCGGGCGCCCAGATGACTGCCACAATGCGCCACCTCACGCGCCCGCTACCCGTGCTTTCAGGAGCTGACGCAGCTCGGCGATGTGCTCCCGCACGGCACCCGTCACCGGAGGCTTCGCGTGCGCCAACGGTGTGGCGCAAGCCTGGGATTTGCCCAGCGCTTCCCGTTGCGCATGGGCAAAGCGTTCGAGATCCAATGCAGTGGCGGGACGAAGTTTCCCGGACGCGAGCGCCGTCGCAAACGACGGCATCCATCCGGCGGCCTGGCGGCCAATGCGCTCCGTGAGGCTGAAGATCGTCAAAGAGTCACCCCCGGCCCCGATCACGAACTGGCGTGCACTGTCCGCGTCGATGAACGTGCGGCCGGCATGCTGGAGGGCAAGGGCCTGGGCGTCCGCGCGCTGCTGCGCGTCCGCTTGCTCGGCATGGTGGTCGGCGGTCCGACGGCGCACCTGGAGAGCGAAGTCGACCGGATTGCGGAGCAGGGCGCGCAGGTAGTTGATCGGCGCCTTGGCGAGCTTCAGGTGATCCCAAGTGGCTTCCACGACATCGGAGAGGCGCTTGCCGTGCTCACGCGCCTCGCGCATGAGTTTGAAAATCAAGAAATCAAAAACCCCCAGGGTGCGCAGGCGCTGAAGGTCCGCAGGCAGTTGGCCCGGTTGTCTCTTTTGAAAAACAGAAGGGCTTAGATCCTTATATATTCCACCGTCTGCCACATTGGCAGACGGTACAGACAAAGAAGGCTGGGCCAAGGCGGGTGTAGTTGATGAGGGCGCCTGGGCGGGTTTGTTCTCGTGCGTCCGCGAAGGCTCAACGAGGCCGAGGAGGCTCGCGGCATGTTCAGTGAGATGAAGGTAGGCGCGGCCAAACAATCCGGCTTCGACATAGCGGCCCTGCGGCCGACGCTCGATGAGTCCGGCGACCTCGAGATCGTCGAGACTGCGATAGAAGGTGCGCATGGATTGCAGCGCGCGGCCCGTGAGCAACTCACGGCGCGCGAAGATGGCGCCGAACGGTTTCATCGCGTCGACCGTACGAGCGAGGGCAGAGAGCACCGCGCGAGCCCGCGGCGGAATTTGTTCGATGTGCGCGGCGCGAAACGCCGCCCGGAAGATAATCCAGGGCAGGTTGGTCGAGTCGCAGCGAAAAGCGGTGAGGGCGGCTGAATCTTCAGGGTGTGCTTCACCCTCGCCAGCAACGAAGCGTTGCGCGATAGACATGTCTAGCGGTCCATTTCAGTGAATGGATGGGTTTCGCTTGACTGTCGATCGTGTTGCGCTACACTCCGGGTAGAGCGTTGTACCCTTTCCGGTTTCCAGCCGGGGAGTGTGGTGCTAGGATTTCCAGCCAAGCCCACTTACGCAAAGGCCCTCAGTTTCCAGCTGGGGGCCTTTGTCTTTCAGGCTTTAGGTTTGCATCGGTCTTAGTTTCGTCACGAAAGGTCAATAAAAACAGAGGCTTAGAAAATTGGGTTACATCTAGAAAAACTTGGCGGAAACTCTAAGTAACTGATTGCAAATGAGTTTCGTGCCGAAAGTCATGGTTTCAATTTCGACTCGATTAGGGCTTGAATTTCCTTGGCCCATTCGTTTGCACGCTCTGCATCCACCTTCAGTCGCACACCAATCACGCCGCCGCGCGTGGTGATCTCACAGTAGCTCTTCTTGCCTTGCTTAACGATTAGCGTCTCGGCGGGAGGGGAGCTCTTTGCAGGCTTAGCCTGCACACTCGAAACTGCCTCCTTCTGCGTGTAACGCTCTTCCTTAACCAAGCGCTCAACAGCCTTGACGACTTCGCTCGTTCGCCCCTCTGAGTGCGCGCGCGAAAGCTGAGCGGCGGCGTCGGCGCCCAGTCTTTCAGGGCGCTCTTCGAGGGCGGCTTTTGCCTCGGCCGGCAACCCGTCAAATGCGAAGATCTTGCTGACGTGGGATTCCGACAATCCAACCGCAGTGGCCAGCTCCTGTTGGGTTAGGGCGTCTGCAGCTTCTTGAAGGCGCTGAAAGTGCCAGTATTTCTCGTAGTCGGAAAGCGAGGGAGCGAAGAGATTGGAAAAGAAGGCCAGCCGTTCGGCCTGATCGGGCTCCATTTCGGAGACGATTGAGTCGATCTCCTCGATACCCAAGTCTCGATAAATCGCAACGCGGTTGTTGCCAGCGTTGATATTCCATTCGCCGTCTTCGCGTGCCTCCAAGATTACGGGGTGCACGAGCGGATGCTTGGCCAAGTTTGCTTTAAGTTCGGCGTATTGCTCGGCGGTAAGCTTACGACGGCGTCCAGGAACCTCGTGGAGCTTCGAGATAGGGCGCTTAGCTCGTGCACCCTTGTCCAACTGCATCTTGAGATTGGCGATCTCTTTGCGTTGCCGTTCCGCGGTCGCTTGCAACTGCATCAATTGGCCCGGCGCTGTGCGAGCAGGTACGGGTTGGACGTCCAAGGCTTTTTCCTTGTCCTCGTCCGTCACCTGAATGTTCTTGGCCCGAGCAGCCTGTTCCTTCATCCATGAGGCCATTGTTACTCCTCCTGTGCCCAGATGGCGCACACCTTGTCATCTACGCGATCGACCAACTGATCTACTGGAGTGCGAATTCGGCGAAGCGTTTCGGCTCCGACATCATTTGGCCCGAGATCGTAGAAGGTCGAGAAGCGCATATTTGTATTGCGCGCCAAGTCCGATTCAGGAATCTCAATAGGCACGACGCGCGAACCATAGATCTGGGTAATCCAGCCTTGGAGGATCTGGGCGGCGGGCTTTGACGTCATGCGGGTAACAAGGACGTCGACGAAGTCAAATTCCTTGGCCCGACCATCGTCGAACGCTTGCATCCCGTTGATCAGATCGCCGAACAGGTGCCAAAACTGCACCATCGAGGCAAAGCTCAACATATCTGGCACGACCGGCACAATAACTCCGTCGGCCGCGAAGATCGCGTTGATTGTGAGGTAGCTAAGGGTCGGCGCGGTATCGACGATGATGTAGTCGTAGGTATCCTTCAGTTGCGCCAATCCGTCATGCAAAACCTGTTCGAAGCGAACCTCTCCATCGCTGGCTGCTCGTGCGGGCAACATAAATTCCGCATTGAACAGCTCGGTAGAGGACGGAATAATGTCTACGTTGGGCCAGTAAGTCGGGACGGGGAGGGTGGTCATGTCGAACGGCCTGCCCTCGAGATAAGCCTCGATCAAGGGCATGACGGTTTGAGATGAATCGACCTCAGCATGGGGATTGATGCCATACAGCGTGCTTGCGCTTCCCTGCGGGTCAAGATCGATATGCAAGACGCGGCGACCTCGACGCATCGAAAGACCTTGGGCGAGAAGGGTCGAGGTCGTGGTTTTTGTCACGCCACCCTTAAAGTTCGCCACAACGATAACCTTCGCCGGACCGTTGCGGGGGAGGGGATTGCGCTCAGAGCGGATCCATGCAATCGTCTCCTCGACCGTGAACTGGCGCGGGGAGCCGGGCTTGGCTTGCGTGCCTGCGGGAAGCTCGCCTTTCTTGAGCACGTAGCCCATGCGCTGCTTATCGATATCACACATCTCCTGCAGTCGAGAAGACGAGATGATGGGCGGCACTTTACGAGGGAAGGGCTCGAGCATCTCATCGCGGATTTTCTGCAGCATGCCGTCCGACAGTTTCGCCAGGTGCATGAGATCAGCGCCCGTCGTTTTCCCCGCCTTAAGCTTTTTGATGGTGTCCATCGTTCTACCTGTAGCGTCCAGTGGACCGATTCAGAATGTTTCGACCTAACCGGTCGAATGGTTCGAAGATTAGTCGTTGTGAAAAGTAAACGCAAGTTAACTCTGCAGGTTCTGACGCGTCGCAGCGTCCCAACCGCGGAGCTTTTGCGGGAATATCTCGAAAGAAGTTGAAGTTGTGGGGCGGCTTCCATGCGGAAGCCCAAGAAGGGGAGGTGAGGCACCGCTAAGACGGGCTGAAGCCGGTGCATGCCATTCGATCTTGGCGGGTAACTTATCAAGCCTTTGCGATAGCTTGAAGTTGCGTTTTGGCACCCATGTATTTCTCATAATCGGGCCAGTCCAGTGCCTCACGTCCCCGGGGCCTTGCCGCCCGCCGCGTTCAACTACAGCCAAAGAGTTGAGGGATCTGCTGACGGCGAGATTGGACACCACATTAAGGCGGTCGTAGTGTTCACGATGTCCGCCGTAGTGCCTGCCGAAATCAGCGTGCCCATGCGAATGTTTGCCAGTTCGCCGTCTTCGATCACAGGCATGGAAACCGATTGCGCAACTAACCGTCTAGCGCCGATTCACACCGTAGGTCGCTTACCTCCCGGCAATGGGCGGATCCGCGCACGCGGACCGGGCTCTACTCGCTTCGCTCCCCGGGCCTGTAGTCCCGGCCATTCGGTAACGATCCCTTTCGCAACACCCACTTAAAAGACTCATCCAGGAGAACCCGCTAAGGGGCTCTGCCCCTAGCGCACTGCAAGGGAGATGGCTTCGCCCTGGCCGCGGGGTATCCCCAAAATTTTTTCGGTAACGCGCTGAAAAAATCCCGGGTGATCCCCCTCCCCGCGTCCAGCCCTTGCAGCTTGCCTCCCCGGTCGTCGCCCGACGGTCGTCGGGTGCATGTGCGCAACCCCAGCACATCCACCCCGAGACCTAAAGGAAAGACCATGAAAGCCCAAACGAAGACCCCGCTCCCCGACGTCTACGGCCGCGTGACGGACAAGATCATTGCCGACCTCGAGCAAGGCGTCAGGCCATGGGTCAAGCCCTGGAAAGGCGGCAACGCCGGCGGCCGGATCACGCTTCCGGTGCGTCACAACGGCCTCGCGTATCAAGGCATCAACATTCTGCTTCTCTGGGGCGAGCAGCTCGAGAAAGGCTTTCAATCCAACCGTTGGATGACGTTCAAGCAAGCACAGGCGCTCGGCGCGAACGTCCGTAAAGGCGAGCATGGCACCCTCGTGGTCTACGCCAACAAAGTCGCCAAGACCGACACCGACGACAATGGCGACGAGATCGAACGCGAGATCCCTTTTATGAAGGGCTACACCGTGTTCAACGTCGACCAGATCGAGAACCTGACCGCGGATTACCGCACGGAACCGGTGCCCGCCGACAGCGAGCCCCTCGAGCTGATCGAACATGCAGAAGCCTTCTTCGCCAAGACCGGCGCTGTCATCCGTCACGGCGGCGACAAGGCTTACTACGCGCCCGCACAGGACATCGTGCAACTGCCCATCCCCGAGTCATTCGACACGGCGCAAAGCTACGCCGCCACCAAGGCGCACGAGATCACCCACTGGACCAGCCACAAAAACCGCCTCGACCGCCAGCTCGGCAAGCGTTTCGGCGACGACGCGTACAGCGCCGAAGAACTGATCGCCGAGATGGGCGCCGCTTTTCTATGTGCGCAACTGGGCCTCACCCCGGCAGTCCGTGAAGATCACGCCGCGTACCTCGACCACTGGCTCAAGGTTCTAAAGGCCGACAAAAGGGCGATTTTCACGGCGGCCAGCCAAGCGCAAAAAGCCTGCGAGTTCCTGTTCTCCCTGCAAGACGAGAACGAACAACAAGCAGCGTGAGGGCATCGCCGAGAGGCCTGGGCGCACCGGTCCAGGCCGAGGACCGATTTCTCTAAATAACGAGATGGACTCGTGAGAAACTTCACCGTTGTTTATGCCGTCAATGTTCCGCACTACGGCAGGACCCAGATCGAAGCGCCGACGGCAGCCGAGGCGATCGCCGTAGCTAAGCATCGAGACCCGGCGGAAATCTGCACCGAGCGCGACCGCAGCAGCGCCGCTTGCGCGCGCATCGTCTCAATCACTGACGATGACGGCCGGAGCATTGCCGAGGGTGTCACCCTCGACGGGGCTTTTATGCGTTACGGCGGACGCCCCGCCTGGCTCCTCTGCGAAGCCTCACCGGCAATGCTCGAAAGTCTGCAGAGAATGGTTTTGCGCACCGACGATCTCGTACGCGCGTTGGCCTGCCCGAACGGCCGGAACGAACATCTCGTAGAGCGGCTTTGCGCCGCGTGTCATGTCGCGAAAGCCGTAATTACCTCGGCGAACGGCGAGAACTGAACCTAACGGAAGCTCGACATATGACGATAGGATGTTGCCGCCTGCGGTTCAGCCAAACGATTGAGCAGCGATCAATGCATATAGACCGATAACGCAGCCGGAGCTTGACGAACAACGCCGCCGGATAAACTCTCGGACGCGGTCTCAACTCAAGGCAGTACCTGCAAATTCCGGCGGCGATTGAGAGAGGGCATTCGACGGAGCGTCCCTGTCCCTCACACGCCGGCCGCGAGCTTACCGCCGATGAAGCCACCCACGATGCCAGCAATGAATGCGAACACGGCCAGCAGAACGACGAACCGACGAGCCTTGCGTTCAAGCGCGGCATTCGCGGCGACAAGTTGCGCGGCGCCGCCGTTGAGCTGATTTCCGATCTGCGCGGCCGCTAAGCGGCCGGCCTCAATCAGCTTGTTACCGTTCTGCTCGATGACTGACTCGAAATTGAGCTTCGCGGCCAGGAACGCTTTGCCGGCCGCGTCGGTGGTCGCCCGCTCGATCTTGCCAGATAACGCTTCGTCGACCTGCTCAAAACGCCGCACGAGCGCGTCGGCATCTTGCAGTAGCTCCGCCATCAGCGCTTCGCGCGCGGTGGATACATTGCCGCTCATGACCTTCTCCGTTACTTGAACAGAACCTTGTACACGTCATCCAGATTCTTGTGCGCCGACTTCGCCAGTCGTTGCGCCGAGATCATGCTGACTGCTCGAGCCTTGGTGTCTTCGTCGGTCGCTTCGCGGAGCATGGCCCGATAGTCCGTCTTATCCGCGACGACATCAGAGACGGTCCTTTTGAGGACACGCAGCCGCTCGAAAATCTCGTTTCTGAACACTGCTGCTTCCGGCTTGAGCGTAAAGCATCTGCGTTCCGCATGAAGACCAAAAACCGTGCTGAACAGGCGCGGCACATCATTCGCATCTTCAAGCTCGACCTTGTTGAACACCACGCGGATTTTCTTGGCCGGGACACCGAGGCCCGCCAGTGTCTCAATGGTGTTGACCGTGTCGATCTGCTGTTTCTTCTCACTCACCGCTGGCACGACAAAATAGTCGAACTCTTCATGCGAGCCGTCGAACTGGCTCATCTGCTTCATGAACTCTTCGACGTTGGATGCCCCGACATCGACGATGGCCGAGTCGAGCGTCATCAGATCCTCTTGGAGCCCTCCGTAGTCCTTCCCCTTGAGGCGCTCTGCGCCAGTGCCGGACGATCCCGCGTTGATCGTTTCGACCTCAAACTTCGGCGCGTTCATGCGCGGCGCGAGGAGGTTATCGACCAGCGTCGTTTTGCCCGGATTTCCACTGAAGTTGATGACGGCGACTTTCATTTGCGGCTCCTTCGTTGCTGTTTGGCCAGGCGTTCGTAACGTGCCAACTTTTCGGCTTGTTCATCCGGGTCGGGCTTCATCAGACGGTCAAGCTCTTGCATCGACATCGGTTCGTGTGGGGGCCCGTGTGGGGACGCGTGCGTCGATAAATCTGAATCGCTTATCGAGGATGAGTCAGAGTAGTGCCGTTGTGACACTGCTTCGGTGGCGCTGGATTGCTGGACATGAGGCTGCTGGACATTAGCCGGAAGTTTCTGTCCCGCACTGTCTTGCTCGACTTGTTGCTTCTGCCTGTATCGGTAGAGATAGCTTTTCAATGTGGCTTCGGTCAGATCGATTCCGTTCGCTCTCAGGGCCCTGAGAACATCCACGATCCGCACGCCTGCTGAGATCCTCTGTTCTATCAGTGGCATTACTTCACGTACTTTCGCCGCCTTGGTTTTCGGCTCCAGCGCCGTCAAAGCCTGCACCACGTCACGTTGCGGCATTCAAGCATCCTCCAAGCTATTGATACGCACTCCTACTGCATCTCACACGCATTCTTCATGCTACCAACTTGCATCTGTTTTGCAACCTCTGTGCTACTCGATTGCAACTGGATTGCATCCACTTCGCCTACGCCCTTCGGGCTAGTTGATTTTCACGCCCTTAACCCTGAGAGATCCCTGTCCTTAACAGGCCAGAAATCTCAATACACATCACGCACCCCCTGAGGGAGTGCAAACCCTGATATGACCAGGCTCACAGAGAAAGTGACACTACTTTGGCTCTATAGCGTTGCTATAGGAAATCACAGGAGAGCTATGTGTTTGCTCATTTGATACCTATAGACAATACTATAGGTTAGAAGATTGAGTTACTCTAAATTTAACAACAGGGGATAACGACGCATGAGCACAGGCAAATCGATCCCGGTCTGGTTTTCAGAGGAGGATCGCCGCAGAGTCGAAGAAGCGGCGGCAATCGCGGGCTATAAGCACCTGTCGAAATATATTCGTGACAAAGCGATGAGTCGTGATAGTCAGCGCGAAGCGGCGCGCGACAGCATGGAAACGTGGGCTGAACGGCAGGAGCTCATCGGCCGACTAGCGGAAATTGAACGTAGCCAGAAATCCGCGCATACGCTTTTGGCCGCGCTGCTTTTCTTGATGCGCAAAAAGGCGACGTCGGGCGATTTCAACGATCTCGTGCTTGCATGCGAGAACGCTGTATCAGGTGCCGGGATGCCCACGGAATTACTTGCCGCCTCGTCTCCAGAATTCGCTTCGCTGGTCACCCGATTCACGGAGGATTCGTGATGTCAGAACCGATTGAGCAGATCGACTCGGACATTCAGGCGGCGCTCGATGCGCCGAGCATCAGCGACCGGCTGCACGATGCCCTGCTGAGCGCCTTGCAGCGCGACTGCGTTGATGCGGCGTGTGATGCGCAAATACTGGCTGCGTGGCTCGCCCGACGCCGTGACGCAGTGGTCGGGTCCGGCGTGGCCAGCGTGGGTTAAGCCGATGCAGAAACATGAAGCCGAGAACGCGACCCTGCTCTTTGGCGTGAGCTTACCCATTGCCGGCTGGCTTGCCGGAACCTACGCCGCAAAGGTACCGCTGCGCCCGTTCCCGGAAGCGCTCACCATAGCCCTCCATACGACACCGCACAATCCGCTCGTTGCGAGTGGGGTGGTGATCGGTCTTGGCCTTGCGGCAACCACCGCGTATCTACTGCACGAATACGGCGACGACGGATTCCGCGGCGCCCGGTATCACCGATGGCTGCGCGGTGCGCGCATGGCCAACTGGCACGGGGTCAAGCAACAGGTGAAGGCGGCGAATCGTCGGGAGAACCGACGTCTTCGCGCCGAACTGAAGCGCGCGGCAGACACCGGGGCGTCGAGTCTAGCCAGAGCCGACTTGCCTCCCATCATGATCGGCCGGATGCCTATGCCGTTGCATCTTGAGAACCGGAACACGCTGATTTGCGCCACCATCGGCGCCGGTAAGTCGGTCGCAATGGAAAGCATGATCGCATCGGCCGTGAAGCGCCGTGACAAGATGGCGGTCGTCGATCCGAACGGCACCTTTTATTCGAAGTTCAGTTTTCCAGGCGACACCATTCTCAATCCGTTTGATCAACGTTCAGCGGGTTGGACCATCTTCAACGAGATCCGGGGCATACATGACTTCGACCGGATGGCGCGAAGCATCATTCCCCCGCAGATCGATCCCACCGACGAGCAGTGGTGCGCGTACACGCGCGACGTACTCGCTGACACCATGCGCAAGCTGGTCGAGACCAATAACCCCGACCAGGATGCGCTGGTCAATCTCCTCGTGCGCGAGGATGGCGAGGTGATTCAGGCATTCCTGGCAAATACCGATTCTCAGGGCTATTTTCGGGAGAACGCGGAGAAGGCAGTTGCCTCCATCCAGTTCATGATGAACAAGTACGTGCGGCCGCTTCGGTTCATGTCCAAGGGCGAATTCTCGCTGTACAAATGGGTGCACGATCCGAACGCAGGCAACCTGTTCATCACATGGCGCGAGGACATGCGCACGACGCAGCGCCCACTCGTGGCGACGTGGATCGACACGATCTGCGCCACCATCATGAGCATCCCCAATAGCTCGGCGCCGCTGGCGCCCCGGCTTTGGCTTTTCCTCGACGAGCTGGAGTCGCTCGGCAAGCTCGAGTCGTTCGTGCCGGCGGCAACGAAGGGTCGCAAGCACGGTCTGCGCATGGCCGCGTCCATTCAGGATTGGGCCCAGCTTGACGAAACCTATGGGAAGGACGCCGCGCGAACCTTGCTTGGATGTTTTCGAAACTACCTTATCTTTGGCGGCTCGAACGCGTTCAATACCGATAAGGCGAGCGAGATTCTGGGCAAGCATCAGGTGGAGCGAATCCAGATCACGACGAACGCTGGGGGTGGCGCAGGCGGAGGTGGGGGAGGGCGCAGCCGCAACATGGTCACGAGTCCGCCGGAACCGGTTGTGATGGATTCGGAGATCTCGTTCCTGAAAGACCTGGAGGGCTACGTCATGTTCGGCGAAGACTTCCCGATTGCCAAGATCAAGCTGCCTTACGTCAAGTATCCGCATCGAGCCACGGCAATCGAGATCAAGTGAGGGAGGCACCGCCATGCTCAATGTGACGCCGATTCGCGGCAACAACCAGTACGCGGCCGCCCATTACTTCTCGTCGGCCGACGATTACTACGCCAAGGAGAATCCGGGCGAGTGGCAGGGCGAAGGGGCGCGGCACCTTGGGCTCACGGGGCCGATCGAACAGGCACAGCTCTCGCGCCTCCTGGACGGCCAGCTTCCCAACGGCGAGCGAATCCAGACGACGTTTGACCCCGTTGACAGCAAAAAGCGCATGGGGCTCGATCTCACTTTCTCGGCGCCGAAATCAGTGTCGATGCAAGCGCTCGTGGCCGGTGACCGCGAAGTGACCGCTGCGCATGACCGCGCCGTGACCCGAGCGCTCGAACAGGTCGAGCAGCTGGCCGAGGCTCGCAAGAAAGTGAAGGGCAAGAGCTATCGTGAGCGCACCGGCAACATGACAATCGCCAAGTTCCGGCATGAGATGAGCCGGGCGAAAGATCCTCAGTTGCACACGCACTCGGTCGTGATGAACTTGACGCGGCGCGCCGATGGCGCATGGCGTGCGCTTGCGAACGAAGATATTTTTCGCGTCCAGCATGAGGTCGATGCAATCTACAAGGCCGAACTGGCAAAAGGCCTGCAGGCGGTCGGCTACTCGATCCGCCTGGTCGATGACAAGGGCAATTTTGAGTTGGCCCATATCAGCCGCGATCAGATCGAAGCGTTTTCGGCACGTAGCCGCGTGATTGAAGAGGCATTGGCCAACGAGGGTAAGACGCGCGCGAGTGCCACCACGCTCGAAAAGCAGGTGATCGCGCTCGCCACGCGCCCGCGCAAAGACGAATCCGACCGGGAGATCGTGAAGCAATACTGGGTTGAGAAGAGCCGCGACCTCGGCATTGACTACGGCCCAAAATCACGGCTCGATGGACGCAGTTATGACGGGAGCGGTGGGCGAGAGCGCGCAACACCGGGAGAGGCCAGCCACACGCGCGACGGGACAGCCGATGGGATGACCGGCAAGGAGAGCAACGGTGTCGCCGGCGACAGAGGGAAGGTCTTTAAGCCGGAAGAGCGCAATCGTGTCGCCGCAACGAGTTTGCCGGCCAGCCTCACGCCTGCACAAGCAGTGGTGCAGTACGCCATTCACCATCTGACTGAACGTGAGGCCGTCGTGCGTGAAAGCGAGCTATTGGCGACTGCGCTGCGCCGAGCTGTCGGATTGGCAGACCCCACCGACGTGCGCGCGGAGATCAAGCGATTGGTCGGACAGGGCGCGCTGATCGAGGCGGTGCCGGCCTATCGGATGGCCGAGCGCAAGGAGGGTCCCGCGCTGTCTGTTGCAGGCTGGAAAAGCTATCTGCAGGAGCTCAAGTGTTGGTCTAACAAGCAGGCGCAGCAGTATGTTGCCAATGCGATCAAACAGGGCTCACTCGTGCCGGCCGAAAAGCGATACACGACGCAACAAGCCCTTGCCCGTGAAAAGGCCATTCTCGCAATCGAACGGACCGGGCGTCGGGCTGTCGCGCCGATTCTGGAAATCGGCGCCGTCAGGTCGGCACTTGAACATTCCACGCTCAATGCGGGGCAGCGTTCGGCCGTAGAAACGATCGTCGCCACGGGTAATCGCTTTGTGGGCATCCAGGGCGACGCTGGCACAGGGAAGACCTACACCATCAACCAGGCCGTCTCCCTTATTAAGCAAGCGTCGGCCCAGACGGCGCAACAAGGCTACCGTACCGTCGCGCTCGCGCCATATGGCAATCAGGTCAAGGCGCTTAAGAACGAAGGACTCGAAGCGCATACGCTCGCGAGTTTTCTTCGGTCGAAGGATAAGCCCGTTGACGGCAAGACGATCATCGTATTGGACGAATCCGGCGTCGTCGGCGCTCGCCAGATGGAACAGCTCATGCGAACGGTCGAGAGAGCCGGTGCGCGCATGGTGTTGATCGGGGACACCAAACAGACCGAGGCCATTGAGGCTGGAAAACCTTTCGCCCAGCTTCAACTCGATGGCATGCAGACCGCACGGATCAGCGAAATACAGCGACAGAAAGATCATGAGCTGAAGGCGGCGGTCGAGCACGCAGCAGAGAGACGCGTCACCCAATCGCTCGCGCATCTCAAGCACGTCGAGGAGTTGAAAGAGCCGATGGAACGACACCGCGCGATCGTGAATGATTACATTGCCCTCACCGAAGCTGAGCGCCGCGACACACTGATTGTCGCCGGCACCAACGAAGCTCGACGCGAGATCAACAAGATGGTGCGCGAGTCGCTGGCGCTCACCGGCAACGGGCGGGAGTGTGAGACCCTGACTCGCGTCGACATGACGCAGGCGCAGCGTCGCTTTGCACCGAGCTATCAGCCCGGTATGGTGATTCAGCCCGAGAAGGACTACGTGAAAGCGGGGTTGGTGCGCGGCGAAACATACCGCGTGTCAGAGGCTTTACCCGGCAACGCGTTGATTTTATCTCGGCAAGATGGTACGACGGCGACGATCAATCCGCGCAAGGTGACGCAGCTGAGCGTCTATCGCCTTGAGCGGGCTGAGCTTTCGGTCGGCGACACCGTGCGGATCAATCGAAACGATGCGGGTCGAGACCTCACGAATGGTGACCGCATGCGAGTGGCCGGCGTGATCGGCGGTGTGGTGAGCCTCGAATCGGTCGAGCATCGAGACGGCCGCCCCGTGCGATCAATTGAGCTGCCGACCGGACGACCGCTTCATCTTGAACATGCTTATGCGTCGACCGTCCATAGTTCACAAGGCTTGACCAACGACCGGACGTTGATCGCGCTCGACACCAAGAGCCGCACGACGTCCATGAATTTGTATTACGTCGCCATCAGTCGGGCGCGATACGAGGCGCGGGTCTACACGGACTCGGTCAAATCGCTGCCGGCGGCGATCGCACGTCGATTCGACAAGACGACGGCCTTGGCGATCCAGCGAGAGCGGGAACTGCAACGCCGCGGTGTGGGTACGCCGCCGGGAGGCACGGCAGGGGTAAGGAAGGGCTGCAACGTCAACTGCCCGAGGACCATCGCAGGCAGCCGACAAACGGTCGCAAGCCTTTGGACTATGGTCGATTCAGATAGGTCGCTTCGGTAACGGACGCGCGGAATGCGCGCTTATCTAACGGTGTCATCGGGGCTTCGACAGCTACTCGTCACGCATCAGCAAGCTCCAGCCGCTAGCCCTACGATCGGTCCGATGGGTCCGTCCAAATTCGACCAACGCCCGCGAAATCGGCCCTATCTTGATCGTGCAGGAGATCGACATGGCGAAGACCACCAAAATCGCGATCCAGCGTCCAGGGTCCGGCCAAGTGGCCAAGACAAGCATCAGGTTGGTTGCATACCACAGGAAAAAAAAGGCGACCGCCAAGTAGGCAATCAGATCAGCAAGACGGACAAGAGGTGGTCGGGTCATCGATCGTGCTCCGTTTGTAGATTGACGGTGCGCCTCGAGGTTGATACGGGCGCGACTATTTTCGATCCGGCATCGCGCGCGGCATGCGGGCGCATCGATACGCGGGCCCATCAATGGTGACTCACCGATACGCGAGCGGACACCGCTACCAACGCACGCGCTGTTGGTAGGTGTTGTCGATATAGACGTCGATGGCGCGCGGATTCTGCGGTGGCTGCCAGAGCACCTTGTCGAACACGTACACGGTGTAGGTGTTGTCATAGCTGCCGGTCGTGTACGAGCCGATCGACTGACCGACACAGGCTCGCGCGCCCGTAACATAGCCGTTACCGACCGATGACTCCGATAGTTGCGGTGGGGCACTCAGCGAGTATGTCCCATCGCCGCCAAACCATCCTCCCTTGTTACTGCTTGATCTTCGATGGCCCTCGACAACATAAGCGCCGCGCTCGGCCGGCAATAGCGGCGCCGGGCAAGGATCGTATGGGTCATTGACCTGCCGGGCGTAGCTCGATCCATCATTCCCGTCAGCTTGATCGCAACTCGGAAACGGTCTCCCCTTGCTGAGGTCGTGATAGAGCTGATTGATCGGGGGCACGCATTCGCCAACGCCTTTGGGGCCGCCGTTCGATGCAGGGTTGGCCAAGCACAGCAGCACCTTGCAGCCGTACTCCGAGGCATGGGCCGGCACTGATGCGCCGAGGACGAGCAAGACAATCACGGCTCTTTTCATCGGTTTTCCTCCCGAAAGCGCTTCTACCGTATGCGAGAGAAGCGTTAATTCACAAACTGCACGAACGACGCAGCCTGCTGCGTAGTTGATGTCGCTGTACTAGTCGATGGCGATGTCGTTGATCGCTGGACGGAGATGGGCTGAGTCGCACTCGACGCTGACGTGGGAGCGGAACGCGTCGGATTGACTTTGTCCGCCGAGCCGTTGGCCGGCGTTGCCAACCGCACCCTGACCGCCGACCCGCTGTTGGCATTCTCGATCGGTGAGTCGGGGGCCTGGTCACGCTGCGACTGACCGTCTGCAAACATCACCCATTGCGGCGTCATGGCCGTCCGCTTCGCTGGCTTCTGGGCTGCCGCGTGTTGAGGCGTAACGCTGGCATCAGCGCTATCTGGCTTCACGGCCGGCACAACGGGAATGAGCTCGGCTGTGTCTGTCGCGTTCGCCACCACCTTTTGCACGTAGCTCCGCTGGCCCGCGTGATCTGGCCGAAAACCGCGTGTGAAGTTGCCCGAGTAGTAGCAACTGAAAGCCGCGCGCAGGGCTTGTTGATCGTCTGGAATCCCTGCCCTCGCGCGCTGGTAGCAGTCTCGTAGAATCGCGCTGCCGGTTTTAAGGTTGCGGCACGGCTCGAATATCGTCTCGTAGCGTTCGCCATACTTCGCAAGGTTGTAGCGATTCACCTGTCCGAGTCCCATCGAAAAATTGAAGCCCTGTCGCTCAAGCTCTCGCGCAGTCGCGACTGCTTCCGCCAGGTTGCGCGGCTGACGCTCAAGTCGACCACCCACGACACCAATCACGAAGGGATTGCCAGCCGACTCGGTGCGAACAACACCCCTGAGCGTTGTCGGGTGAACACCCGGCGCGCATTCGGCGGCCAGCTTGTCGAACGGTAGATAGGGCGCCGTCGTCTCAGCGCAGGCGAACCGGGCGAAAGCGAGCAACACCCCGGCCGCGGCGAGTACGGATAGAACGTCACGGGCCTGCATAAACGATCTCCGATATGTAGCGGCCGTTGCGCTCGGTGTATTTCCACTGCACAACCACGTCAATACGCCTTCTGACGCGCTCGATGATTTGCTCGCGGGTCATTGAGGTGTGCCCGTCCATCAACTCGCCAAACCGGTCGTACATCTCGGCGGGCGAATCCGTGTGAACAGTCGTGAGCGAGCCTTTGTGTCCCGTGTTGAGCATATTCACGAATTCGACGGCCTCCGGGCCGCGGATCTCACCCATAATTACGCGATCAGGTGTGAGTCGCATGCACGAGCGAAGCAACGTGGTTGGCGTCACGGCAGCTTGCTCCGATGCTTGATGACGCGCGTAGGACAGTCGGACGCAGTTCGGTTGCGCCGGCTCGATCTCTCGGGAGTCTTCGATCGTGACGATGCGTTCGTGCGCAGGTATTTCCTGTACCAACGCGTTCAGGCATGTCGTCTTGCCGCAATAAGTACCCGCGGAAATGACGATATTCTTGTGGGCCAACACCGCCCCACGCAGAAACTCGTCCCACTGCCTCGCCCGATACATCTCCTGCAACCGAGCATCGGAGTAGGGTTCATCGATCACCTCGCCGTTCACGAATCGGAACGCGCCCTGTTCCAGATACTTCGGCAGACTCATCCGAACCAGCGACTGCTTACGAATCGTCATCGCGATGGTCCCTTCCGGCACGACGGGCGGCAGGATCATTTCGGCCCGGTAGGTTCCTCGCTCGAAATCCGGAATGCCATCATCCAGATTGACCGGAACTTCGGCCGACAGAATCGGGCTTTCCCGGTCGACTTCGAGGCTCTTGAACGAAGCGGTGACATCGGCCAATGACGAAAGCAACTGATACGTGAGTCCTGGCACCTCGATTTTTTCAGCGTAGTACAAGTCTTTCTTTCTGAGCCATAGCTCGCCCGGCTTGTTGACCTGAATCTCGGTGACCTCCCTGTCATCAAGATAGTCCGCCAGCAAGGAGAGCTTGGCTCGAAAGGAGGCAATCTGCGACATGTCTCCTCCTCACTGAATGAACGTCACGCCGTCGAGGTGTTTTGCCGCATCGATCTGATCCTTGTAGATCGACGTGAAATCCAGATCCTTGTTCACATAGATACGTACGCGCGAGCCTGCCGGCACGGTGACGGTAGGTTGGATATTGATGTATGGAGAAAGCACTTGTTGCGACGACTGGGCTGCGGCTTGCTGCACCGACTGCCGGTATTGCGAGGCGGAGTTGTACTGATCGCCCGAACTTACACCGACGTTCGACGCACCGGCACCGATGATGGACAGAAGTGCCGACATGCCGAAAATCTCGGCGAAATGGGTGTCGACGATACCGCCCATGCCTGCCGTACCGAGCTGATCGCTGCCCGCGCTGTCGATGGCGACCTGCACGCCGTCAGGTCGACGCAGCGCGTTCCACACGACGAAGAGACGATCTTTTCCTTTGCGCAGTTCGGCGTTGTACGTGCCGCATACGCGCGAGCCCCATGGAATCAGTTTGAGCCGACCCTGTGCGCCATACACGTCGCGTTGCACAAGCGCGCACAGCTGACCCGGCAGATCGGAGATGGCACGAGGTTCCAGGACCGCCTCAATAAACTCGCCTTGCAAAACCTTGTAGGGAAGATTGTCGATTTGACTTGCCATGCTGACCGGGACACCATTGCCGCTCACCGCGCGTGCGAAGCGCGAATTCGCATCTTGGGGGCCTTGGTCGCCCGAGCCACCGCCGATCATCCCGGCATTCTGCCGCGCCTGACCGCCTGCATCAGGCCCTGCCTGTGTCTGAACGCCCGCAGGCTGATTTCCGCTGTTCGGCGCAATGATGGCCGACTTCATGCGCGCTTCGAGCAAACGTCGCGCTTGTTCGCGACGCTGCATCTCCATCTGCTCGCGCTGCGCCTTCATTGGGTCGTCGGCTTGCATGGTGCTGGACGGGGTTGCCGCGGGTGCAGCGGTGACGGAGGAAGCGCTGGCCGGCTCTTGATCCTTGAGCTTCGGGACGGGTTTTCGGTCCGGGATGGAAAGTTCGCTATTGGCTGTAGTTTTGGCCGAGTCATTGCCGCTATGCTTGACCAGCCACACCGCCAAGATCGCGGCGGTCGCGATCGCAGCGATGGCGACACCGCCAAGCCGCTTTTTGCGGTTGTCGGCCACCATCGAGGTGTTGGCCTGCTTTTCCCACTCCCGAACGGCTGCTTCGCGGTCCTCGGCAGGGTTGATGTTCGGATCCACCATATCAGTGTCCCTCAGCATTGAACGCTGAAGCGGTGCTCATGTCAGCACGGCGATAAGGATTCGCGTTGTTCTGCACACACAGATGGGCATTGCCGTTGCGCAGGGTAAAGAGGCTCGCTGTGCGCTTGACGACCATGTACGGGCCTTCCCGACGTGGACTCACTGCAGATTCGGTGCCGTCCGGACCGACCGTGTAGAACGACGGGATCTCAGCATTCTGGTCGAAGAGGAAGTAAGTGAACTGTCCATCGTCGAATGCGCGCTTGAGCGGAATCGCGATCTTGTCTCCCGAAACACCATAGTCAATATTGAGCCGTGCAGGATCAATTCCATTGCTCGCACTGGCGTCGGATCCAGCAGCGCCGGCAGAGCCGCTCATGCTCGCGTTCATGTTCGAGGCTGAGTTCGGGTAAATGAAGCGCACCAGAAACGTCTGCGTCGTTCGCGCCTTTGAGCTCGTGAGTTTGAAGTAGTAGGTCCGCTTGTCGGTAACGACAGTTAGGTTGGTTGCCGCGTTCGGCTCGACCGGTTTGATGAACAACCGATTTTGGTAAGGGACCGTTTGCCACGCGATCGAATCGCCCAGAGAGACCACCTTGACGACCTCGTCGTTGGCAAATTCAATGGAAGTCTGATATCCATACGTGCCCACCACCTCATAGACCTGATTTGGGTCATAGGGGACTTGCTTGACACGATCATCGGTCACAAGTGCGTGAGGCAACTTGGCTGCGAGTGACGGAACGGAGACCAGGGCGTCATTCAGAACTGGTGACGACAAGGCATGATGGGTAGTGCAAAGGCACATTACGAGGGCATCAAGGCCTTTTCCGAAACGGACCAGACAGAAGATCTTCGCGCCATAACCGTACCCACACTCGTTTTGCACGGTGAGGACGACCAGATCGTGCCAATCGGTGATTTGGCGAAGAAGTCGATCGAGTTACTCAAGAACGGAACTTTGAAGACGTATCCCGGCTATTCGCACGGTATGTTGACCGTCAATGCGGACGTGTTGAACGCTGACCTGCTGGCTTTCGTGCAGGCCTAAGCCGGTGCCCGCTCCACAGCATAGGCGTGAAGCGGGCAGCCTTCCGAAGTCGGCGCCAGTTTCGGTCATTCATTGTAGAGGAGCAAAGACGTTCGAGCGGCTCGCCGACGCCGGAAGCGGCCGTCCCCTACGCACCTCCCCCGTCAGCGCTTGCTTTACATGCCGCGCCCCAACTGCTCTCGTTACACCAGCTCGAATCATGACTCGCGAGCGTGCGAAGGCGGAACGCTCTTGGAGCACCAGCGGAATACAAGGCTCGCGCCCCGTAACGGCTGAGTGGATTCTGGGCCAATCACTTCACCAATGAAAACCTCCCCAGTCAGTCAATCGCTCCTACTGCGGCGGCAGGATAGTCTTCGGCGAGGCGTCCTTCTGAGCCCGCCGCGCGCTTCTTTTTCTCTTCGTGCGGCCGTCGAGCAGTTGCGTGATGACTAGCGTGAGGATGCTCGACGCGCAAATTGCGGTTCCAATCGCCTGCCGCGCGGTCCAGGTATCTTGCTGATGCCAAAGGTGGTAAGCACGGGTTTCGGAAGGGCCTTGGTGGACAATATCTTTCGGGGATTCAGGAGGGCCCATGACAGCCCGAAGCTGGCCGCTAAGGTCAGCGTCAAGATCCAGCATCTTTGTCAGAACTTAGGGACTTGACCCTGTTCGCCATGAATACCTGCCGGCTTCGCACACCTCACGGTTTGATTGCGCCCGGTCAATGGCGCGCACGCCGCTTCCATCCTGCATAGACCGACGCAGCCCGTTGCGATTGTCACCAGTGAAAACGACCGGACGGCGGTGAACTACAAGACGCTGAAACACGTGACGATGCGGGTACGGCAACTGGCGAGCGGTCGAAAGGAAACCCGATCGAACACACTATCGCGGCAGGTCGCGGAGTCGACGAAGTAGGCTAGACTGGCGGACCAGGTGAGCGAAAGAACGAATCTTTCAGTGCGGTTTTGAGACGGGCTAAGGCCCTTTGGTGGCGCGTTAGAACATCAAAGACCGCACCAAGAAAGTTCGTGAGCCAGAACATCGTCCATTCCAAGAGCTCTGTTGCGGCGATCATTTCGCAGAGTCGGCTTCGCGACTGATGTTCAGTCACTAACGAGCTTTCGATTTGTGCGTGTAGGAGTTGGATCGCGACGAGAATTTCATTCGGTGTTCTAGGCCATCTGGGGAGGCCCAGTTGTTGTCTCCTTGCCTCCGAGCATGCGAAATGCTGACGTCAAACGATTCGTATTTGCGCTGAATCATTCCCTATCTGCTGTTGAGTTAGTTCGACGAAACGGCGAGCCCTCACCGGCTTTCCAAAAGCTGCTTTGCGCACTTTAGCGCCATCAGGCTTTCATGGTATGCAAAGAGCAATTTGCGTGATGACGAAGGGTCCAACCCCAATTTTGTCTGCTGCATGAGCCAATCGGTCTCCCGTGCAATCTGCTCGCAGCATTCACTGATAGCTCTTTCAACGGCACTTAGTTCACGGAACTCGGTATGCATTTGCGACCGTCTCCCGACTAACAGCGTTAGAGATGCTAAGAAGCTGTCTGCGAGTCCTTCTCGGCGCTGTACGATGCATCGACCGAGGAACTCCGTATGCTTCCCAAACACGCGCGCAAATGGTCCCACGGACGTGTCGATTATAGCCTTGGAGCCGTGGAGTCTGACTGCCCACTCGCGTGCCCAAGTCGTTCAGACGGCACGAGATACCCGGCCGAACACGGTCGGCGCGATGTGTGACAAACGGCTGGCGTAAGCTCGGTGCCGACCGACGCCTCGTCCTCTGGTTTGGCCACTAAAAACCCGCGATTGCGTGATCCAGTCGGCAACGATCGCCGTTCGTGTCGGCTGCCGTCCTTCCGCTCGGAGCTCGTCTGAGCCATGTGGATCGGGAATATACGAACCGCTAACTGGCGAAGCCGGGACTGTGTTGGATTTGTCGGTGCGACTTGTCAGATGGGCTTCTTTCGCAAGGCGCGGATTCGCGCGTTATCGCGAAGTGCTGTGCGTAGCAGACGTAGGTATTGGAGAGATTCACGATTGGAACGCCGCACATTTAGTATGTACGCCTTTAGCCTGTGAGAAATGATCGCTTTCGGTGTACTGGCGCTGCTGATGATCGACGGCGCTCTGAGGCTTCGACTATCTGCTCATCGATTTGCTGAAGCCGCGCATCGTCTGTCGTCGGGTCCTTGGCCACGGTGGGTTCTCGTCTGCGTTTGGTGGAGCATAAGGTGTGCTTTTGCTGAGTCAACAATTTCGTTAACGTCTCCTTCGCCAGGTCTGCTTGCCGAGACGGCCGGCTTTCCGGAGAGACCAAGGTATCCTTACGGTCGGACGATTGCGAACGTCGGGCATGGCAGCACGGTCGTTATGTAGCGAACAACAACTGGAAGATCAAGGCGTAACGCGAGGGCTTTGACGCAGATACGCGTCTGTAACGCGGTCCAGCCATAATCGCTTAGTCGACATACCGGCCATCAGTGGACTCTAGACCGCCAAACCGCGCGCTTAATAGAATAGACCGTGGCTCAGTCAGTGCCTATTGGCACGACCGTTGGTAGCTCCAGCGTGGAAAAATTGAAGGACGCCAGGGTGAAAGACACAGTTCGGCGACATGTCCTACGAGAAAGGCGTGAGCAGGTTGATCGCTTTGCCTTTGAACTATACGACGGGAGTGCAACTCCGCCTGTTCGGTAAACTGTTTCTTTGCGCACAGCGCGGGTTGTCGGCGCACATCTACCAGGTGGCAATGCGTTGATCCAGATGTTCCAAGCAATCGCCAACAGCAAGCCGGCAGACTACGATCGATTGGTCGGACAAAGTTTCGAGGATGATTTCATGGAGAATGGTCCCAGTGACCGGGTCGATGGCGTCGAGGTGTGGCAGAACGCCAATCGCCTCGAACACAAAAGACTCGCCGCACTGGGCAGCAAGCGGCAAAAAAATCGTTCGACAAGGAAGTCGTCTGGACAGTCGAGCGACTTTACGGGAGGGGACCATGGCCGACTCGCGGTTCTTCGAGGGAGGGGCAGACGGCGTACCGATTGTCGCTATTGGGTCGTCGGCGGGCGGTATTACCGCCTTGCAGAAACTCTTCGAAGGGCTTCCGCCCTCGTTGACTTTCGCTCTGGTGGTGCTGCAGCATTTGCCGGCCAGACAGTCCAGCAGCCTTGCGCATCTCATCGCCAGATGGACACGCTTGCCTGTTCTCCCCGCCGCTGACGGGACCCTGCCGGAGGCCGGCTGCGTCTACATTCCGTCCCCAGATCACGTTCTGACGCTTGAGGACAACATATTTCGCACGAGACCAGCGGAAGGCGGCAGCCGGCGCCCCGGCCTTGACACGATCGACTCTTTTTTCGAAAGTCTTGCGCAGCGCGAGACGCCGCATCCGGTCGTGGTCATTCTCTCCGGAACAGGCATGGACGGTACCGCCGGCGCGGCGCGCATCAGGCAGGCAGGTGGCGTGGTCATCGTTCAAGACCCGCTCACGGCGCTGCACCATGGCATGCCTAACGCGGTGATACGACGCGGCATTCACAATCATGTTCTTCCTGTTGCCGCCATTGGTCAACAAATCGTGGCGTGTACGCGCCACGACTATGTTCGCCCCGAACCATCTGCCAGCTCTATAAATGATACGTCCGAAACGCTCGAGCGAATTATCGGCCTCGTTCGCCAGCGCGTCGGGTTCGACTTGGGCGGATACAAGCCCGCGCCGTTGCTTTGGCGTATCCAGCAGCGCATGGAGGCTCGACAGGTCTGGTCCTTCGATGACTATGCACTGTTGATTGAAGATGATCCGGTCGAGCTGGAATCACTGGTGCGCGAGATTCCGATACACGTCACAGAGTTTTTTCGCGACGCTGATGCTTGGCCAATCCTGCGTGACGAGGTGCTCGGACCACTCGTGTCCAGATTCGATAACCAACGAACATTGCGTATATGGACCCCGGCATGTTCGACGGGACAGGAGGCATACTCTGTCGCGATGCTTCTCGACGAGCTCGCCCACGAACGGGAGAAGCCATTTCAATTTCAAGTCTTCGCGACCGACGCCGCGCCCGAGCTTGTCGCAAAAGCGAGTCGTGGTCTGTTTCCCACCCGGTCATTGGCCGGTGTCACGGAGGCGCGTCAGAGCCGGTATTTCTACAGAGTAGACGGTGCGCTTCGCATCAAACGTTTCCTGCGCGAAAAACTTGTATTTGCTCCGCAGGATCTGATCTCGGACCCACCTTTTTCAGGTCTTGACCTTGTCACCTGCCGCAACCTCCTCATTTATCTCGAACCAGAGACGGTCGCAGAATTACTTCGTGTCCTGCACGGAGCGTTAAGGGAAGGGGGGGTCCTCTTTCTCGGCAAGAGCGAGACACACCCGCTCAAGGTCCAGGGCTTCACGGCTGTCTCTGCCAAGTGGAACATATACAGGAAGGTCGGCCCGATGGAAGAAGGGCGACAGCGAATGTCCGTGCGCAGACCGGTGCCGGATCAGGCAGTGCTGTCTTCTTCTGCGCTGCGCCTCGCTTACGAGCAGTTCGACATTCCGTCGGTGCTCATAGACGATCAATTCAGGGTCCTGCGCATTTACGGTAACGCCGAAGGCCTGCTACGGTTGCCCGCAGGCGCGCCCTCCCTCGATCTGACCGATCTCGTGCCACGAGCATGGGCAGCACCCCTGCGGCACGCCATCCAGCAGGTACTGGCGGAACACGAAACAAGGGTGTTGAGCAATCTACAGGCCGATTTCCTGGGGGACGTACGCCTAGGCATACGACTTACCCCGCTCCAAACGTCAACAGACGCCTCATGGGACCGCATACTCGCAGCGTTCATACGGCAAGACGATGCTGTCGATGCAACTGATGCAAGCGGCTCCTCCGTCCTGCACGATGATCTCGGCGTCGGAGCGACTGTCGATTGGGAGAACGAAGCCCGCATCTCGCGTGAAGAGGTGGATGCGTCGCATGAAGAACTGCTCGCCCTCAATGAAGAGCTGAAGGCATCGAATGAGGAGCTTAGTCGCAGCAACCAAGACCTCAACCAGTCAAACGTCTCGCTGCAGAGAAATATCGCCCAGCTCGCCATGCAAAACCACGTGCTGCTGTCAGGGGCCGTGATGTCCATGTTTCTCGATACGGACTTGAAGCTTCGGTGGTTCACGCCTTCGATGCGGAACGTGTTTCCGCTCAGGCCTACCGATACCGGTCGTCGGATCGACGATCTCGTCCCGGTATTCCACGACCCGCGTTTCTATGCTGACATTCACCTCGTACTCGAGGCAAGCGAGCCACGCGAAGCGGCAATGAGCGACGACAGCGGCCGATGCTTTCTTCGAAAGGTGTTTCCCTATCTCTCGGAGACAGGCGCGGTAATCGGTGTGGCGATCACTTTTGCAGACGTAACCGAGCGCGAACACGAAGACGGTTCATCTTTTCGCCGCCGATGATGTCGCTGTTAGATGGCTGCACGCAACCGTCCGGGTGCTACAGAAAAAGAGTTATGGTTTGATAGTGAAGCCGCGACTTTTGGCTCGAAACCATCGGCCGTGAGCGCAGGCATTTCTCCGGCATCAGCGGCATTGAAAGTTGGTCAACCGAGAAGCGACACGGAAGTCCTTTGGGTCGACGGCCGGCCGAGTCGCGTGCCGCCGATCGCCGTCAGGAAGGGGGCGCCCGTCATCGGACTTTGGGCCGTTCCAGCGCACGGGCACGCAGACGACGGGTGTCCCTCGACAATCAGTCGCCCAACCGCTATCCATGCGTTGGCTGTTTCGCGACCAATATATCTCCCGTCTTCTGGCCGGCTCCAGCACGCTAAACGCCACTTACAGGAGTGGCACCCGCCGGGTACTAGAGCGAGATGACGTAACGAAGAGAAGCGGTCACTGCGTTATGAGTGACGCCCGTGCCGTCGGAGTTCCTATTATGTGGAGTAAACCGATCCCTTTCGGACAGGCTGTTCAATTAAGCTAAGTCGTACACTGGAGTATGAACCGAAACGAAATTCTCATCGCCGCTCAAAGTCTCAATCTGCAATTCTCGGAAGCATCGGTTTCCAATAGTCAGACAGGCCATCAATTAGCCGGGTTGATGGTGGCGATGGAATCGCTAGGAGTGGATGACCGGCTAAGAAACGACTTTCTCGTCGTGGAATCCCTTATTGTCTTGAAACGCTATCAACAGGCATTAGATCGCTTCCGCCGTGCGCTGTTAGATGCCTATTTTCGTCCGCCTCCCCCGACCCCGTTTTCGATGAAGTGACGGACGATAACCGGGCCTTCTCAGGCGTTGTCATCACACGCCTGCCTATTATCTGCAGCGGTAATATGCGGCGTTGGCGATTTGAGTCGCGCCGCTTGTTCTAGCGAAGTGGGTAATATCAGCCGCTGAACGACGGCAATGCACCCGCCTAGTTATATGCGCACGGTGGCAGAACCGGCTCGCATGCATACTATTGGGCGCATTCCCAGTGTTACTTATGACAAACCAGCCGGGCTGACGGCGTTAGCCTCCGGGGCACGCGGCGAGCCGAATGCTCTTTGTCGTTTAGGTTTATTCAACGCCTGCCCACACGCGTTGTCGTTGGTTCGTGAGCCTTTGGTCGAGGGCAGGCGTCGAACAAACCTAAACGAAACTCGACCGTCGTGCGACTTCTGACGTTGCAAAAGTGGGCTGGAGCTTCAAACGAACGTGTGCATTGCATACACTGTAACCAATACCGCCGTCGAAGAGCGTCCGCCCGCGCTCAACTTGAAATCCGATCGTCGCGATTTGGTTTGCTGCAGCTTCTGTTGGAACGCCAAGAGGTCTCATCATTCCCGCTTCTCCATCGACGCCTTTGAGCCATCGAATCTCCGTGTTGTCTCGACGAAGGTCCGCAAGGCCCTCGGTTCACCAAAGTGCTGGATGAAGCGAAGGCGCCGTTCTACACGTGGTTTGAAGACGGCGAGCTGACTGCATCCTGCAACAGTCTCGACCGTCATGTCGAAGTGGGTCGCGGCAACGAACACGCGATCATTTTCGAAGCCGACTACGGCGCCGTCACCAACGTCAGCTAACAGGATCCAGGGTGACCGCGTCGTGATCTATCTGTCGATGTCGGTGGAAGGCGCGGTCGAGATGCAGACGTGCACGCGCATCGGCGCCACACACTCGGTCGTGTTCGGCGGCTTCTCATCGAACTCGCTCAACGAGCGTCTGGTCGATGTCGGCCCGATCGCGCTGATCACCGCCGACGAACAGATGCGCGGCGACAAGGCGCTGCCTCTCAAGAACATCGATGAAGCGATCGCTGCGGGCGCCTGCGAGAAGGTGAATGACGTGAGCGTCTATCGTCAGGCACTCCATTTGCTAGCCCCAAAAAAAATTTGTTAATCGACCAGCATGAAAGCAACGATTTGGGGTTACACAAAGTTGCCCGAAGGGCATGAAGAAATCCATCGTTTCGCATTCGAATTGAGCGATGGAAGTGCGGCTCCGCCCGTCCGAGAATCGATATCTCTACGAACCGCCCGGGTCGTTGTCGCACATTTGCAGGACGGAAACGCGCTAATCCAAATGTTCCGGGCCATCGTCAGTAGCGATTTCGCACATTACGACGATTTGGTCGGACGGAGCTTCGAGGATGATTTCATCGAAAATGGGCCGAGTGATCGTGTCAATGACTCATCAGGGTGGATGAACGCCGATCATTGAGCGCCAATGCAAAGACGCGATCCGACGTGCTCGGCCAGCGGCCACAAGCGGCCAGTTACCGGGCTTGCGGCTCGGGCCATTCAAGGATTTCTGCATTCTTCAAGACTGTGGCTGCCTAGAATTCGAGCCCTCATCCACGCGGCATGACAAAGCCTGTTTGGACCTGTATCGATCGAAAAAAGATTTGACAGCGCCGACTAGCAGTCGACCGCAAAAGTTTGCGGAAGCAACCGCCCAGTTGTTCGGCACGCCGCCCCAGAATCCGTGCTGAACGTTGCCAGCGTTTGGCTGCATCACCAACCTTCGAGCAGCGAGTCACCGAGAGGTCCAGCAAGGCTTCGCCCGCGGCTCGGCAGACCGGCCGATAACCCGCCGACAAGCCACGCGACATCTATCGAAATTGGCGGGTTTTCGACGCTAGCTACGCCCCCCATCAGCCGCCTAGGCCAGTTAAGGCTATCTTGAGATTCGTCCAGATGCGATTGTGACGAGCGTGCTTTGCCCTCCTGCAGTCGGTGGCCCAGCACTTGCTCTGGACTTGCCAGCGAACAACGAGAACCCACCATGCTTGCAATCATCATTCCGGCCCATAACGAAGAAGTTTTTTTGCATCGGTGTCTGCGTTCCGCAGTGGCTGCTGCAGCTGATCCAGCGCTGGAAGGGGAGCCCGTTCAGATTATCGTCGTCGCTGATCAATGCTCAGATGCAACCGAAAGAATCGCGACCCGGTTTCCCGTGATCACCCTAACAATTTTCGAGGGAAACGTGGGCGCTGCGCGCGCGGCAGGTGCTGCATATGCACTTGGACTCGGTGCGCGATGGCTCGCGTTTTCTGATGCGGACACGCTGGTACCCAACGACTGGCTGTCCAGCCAGCTTGCCTGTCAATCGGATGCCGTGTGCGGCGTAATTGATGTGCACGACTGGACCCCCGAAGACACGTTTGTCCGGCAGGATTTCAGCGAAGTCTACTTTCCAAAAGAAGGCCACCGGCATATTCATGGAGCCAATCTCGGCGTATCCGCCTTGGCGTATCAGCTTGCAGGCGGGTTCCAGCATTATGCAAGTCACGAGGATGTCGACCTAGTGAGGCGGCTGGAGCAGTCGGGGGCTTCAATCTGCTGGACCGCAAAAACCAAAGTATCGACAAGTACGCGGAAATCATTTAGAGCCCCTGCGGGATTCGGCGCTACGCTTGCCCGTGTACGCCGCCTGGTTGGACTTCCTGCCGGTGGCGAGGACGGAATCAGTATGCAATCTGTCCGCACGATGGAATCTTAGATCTCTTTGTTCTACGGAGATGGTCGCCTGGTCTTTATTCTGGCTGAACCGTTGGAGCACTCTTTGCGGTTATGCAAGGAATCCATCCAAGTCGGCGACGGATATCGCAAGTGCACCGCGAGTCGGCAGAAACAGCGTGTTGGCCGAACAACAGGAACAGCCAAGCTGACGTCAATTCCCTATAGGAGTTGAGATGTCGGAGCAAACGCTTGTTCGGTCCAGATCACGGCGGGGTTCACCGCGTTAAAACGCTCCTGACGTTCCATCAGGAGCCGTGCCTCTCCAACTCTGTTCTCAACCGCGCGACGTCATGCCGACGCGTCAAAGGTGACACGGCCAGCTGCTAATGACCGTAAGTATCGTGCCTGTCAAGGTGAAGGGCGGCGAGTTTTACGATCAGATGTAGATGAGCCGGTCATCGACCCATGGCGCTTTTGGGTCAACCGCTAATTACGGTTATATAAGTCGACGCCGGTGGCACAGCGGCTTCCAGTAGAATCGTTGGCGACATCCGATTTACTTGGAGATGGAACCTTGCCCGCTGGCAGCTGTCCCGGCTAGGCTCCAGTGCAAAACCGCCGCGGCTTGAGATCGCACAAACCTGTCTGTTACCCACTGGAGGTCCGATGAACCTAGCCGACTTTATTGAGGGTGATCTGCCAGGTCTGATCGACGACTGGACCAGCTACGCCCTGGCGCTCAGCCAGCCGGACAGCATGCTGTCGGAGACCCAGCTTCGCGACTCAGCGGCCGAGATTCTGGCAGCGATCGCGGTCGACATGCGCGAGGGACAGAGTGCAGCTCAACAGCGGACCAAATCGCGCGGCGACAAAGATACGGCCGAGTCTGGCTTCGACCACGTCGCGCGATGTCACGCAGAGGATCGTCTTTCTCACGGATTTGACATCAACGATGTGATTGCGGAGTTCCGCGCGCTGCGCGCTACCGTGCTCCGCCGCTGGCAGAAAACGTCGCCCGCAGGCGCGGCGGCGTTCCAGGAAATGATCCGTTTCAACGAAGCCATCGACCAAGTGCTCGCAGAATCGGTGCGGCACTATGCGCGCCGCACTGAAGGCATTCGCGATCTGTTCGCGGGCGTGTTGGCGCATGACTTGCGCTCGCCGCTGGGTGCCATACTGAATGCGGGCGAAGTGCTGCTGCGCGACGATGCCCTCTCTCCCTCAAGCGTGCGAGCGGTCGCATTTGTTCAGCGAGGCGCAATGCGCATGAGAAAGATGATTGATGATCTGCTGATCTTTACGCGCTCCCGGCTGGGAGACGCAATGCCAGTCAGCTTCACGCCGCAGGACATGGGGCGTATCTGTAGCGAAGCGGTGGACGAGGTCCGTGCGTCCTTCCCCGATGCGCATATCGACTTGCAGGTCGCAGGCGATCTTCGTGGGCGCTGGGATGGCGGGCGGCTTGGCCAACTGGTCGTCAATCTGGTGACGAATGCCGTTCGCTATGGATCAGGTCCCGTTGTCGTGGACGCCGCTAGTCATGATGGAAGAATGACGCTCGTCGTCTCCAACGAAGGCAATCCGATCCCGGAGCAGGCGTTACCGACGCTATTCGATCCACTGACACGTGCAGGCATTCCTAACCGTAGCGGCACTGCAGCGGGCATGGGCCTGGGTCTTTACATATGCCGCTGTATTGTGAACGCGCACCAAGGGACGATCGGAGTCGAGTCGACCGGCCATACCACCCGCTTCACCGTGTGCCTGCCCTGCACACCGTCGTGATCCCGATGCGGGTTCCTCCGGGCTGGAGGCATTCTGCGCTCACCGCAGCACGCCACCCCGCCGACCGGCATCCGTCCTCACCGGCCAGCCCTTCCGAGAACAACCGTTGCTGCTTCTCGATACGTTTGGGCGGCTCTTGGCCGTCTGCTTCCGACGACGCGACGAAGTCTATCCATGTTGTCGATGCGCATGCTGTGCATAACGCAGTAGGAGGCCATTCAGCGATGCTGGCCTCGGTTCCCGGCGACGTGCGGAAGGCCCATTCACTTTCGGCAGCGGTCATTCTGTAGGCACGGTCAAGGTTGGCTACCCATCGGCACGATACCAGTGGCATATAGCACATAGCCGGTGCGCCCGCCGCAGTTAGATGACGTCCACAACGGCAGCCTGCCACGTAGTTATGCTCGTTTGCCCAATGCGGCAATCGCTCAATCGAGTAGGGGGCGACTACTTCTGCAGGTTCGACCGCGCCAATGAGTAATTCGGTCGCGCGTCGAGGAGTTGCGACGTGGACGCATGCGGCATTGCCATTTTATGAATGTTGCGAATGCAGTGACGGCCGTGACGCTTCTTGCCGGCGACTGGCTTCCATGGCATTTCGCTTGCTGTGTCGGTCTGTACACACCACCCGAGGAGACGTCATGAAATACCACGCTTTTGGACTGTCAGTCATTGCAGCCGCTGCATTCGCAGCAACGCCGATCGTGAGCAGCGCTCAGACTCAAGCGGCCAGCACTACACAAGCCAATGATCTTCCGCAGACCGACAAGGCTTTTGTACAGGCCGCGTCTCAGTCGAGTTCGACGGAAATCGATACCGCGAAGCTTGCGACGAGTCAATCTCAAGACAAGGACGTGAAAAACTTTGCTCATCACATGATGATGGATCACACGAAACTGACCGTTCAGTTGAAAATGGCAGCTCCGCACGGTGTCACAGTTCCCAAGGACAACTCGGATGAGACTGTGATCAGTGCCTTGAAGCCGCTCAGGGGAAAGGAATTCGACGCAGTGTACATCAAGAAGGTGGGTCTGGAAGGCCATCAGCAAGCAGTTGAGGCATTCCAAAAAGAGGCACAGGAAGGTCAAAACGCTGATTTGAAGAAGGCCGCTCAAAAGGCGCTGCCGACGATTCAGGAACACTTGAAAATGGCGCAGCAACTTGCTGCGAAGAAGGGCATCCAATAAGGCCTGACTCGCCCGGCGCACATCGACGGGCGCGCATAGCGCTCTTACTAGCTTGTCGGAGGCCGACGATTCACTGCGTCGCGTTCTGCCTCACTTCCGATGCCGGGCTCCTTAGCGAGTTGTCGTTGCGCTTGGTGCCAGAATTCATCCGAACGTCCATCCGGACTACCTGCTTCCTCCCACAGTCGATACGCCAATTCCTCAATACGATCTTCAGCGCGTGATTCGTTCATGGTCGTCTCCTTGTGTAGATCCTTCGGGTACCACTGATCAGGGCACGCGCAATCGCCGTACCGAGGTGGGACACTGCGCCGGCTGCGCGACCTTGCAACAGCAGGCGAGTTAGGAACGTTGATTGCACTGGAATCGCGGCACACGCAACAGCCCGTTGTTTTCCCCCTCTTGTTCAAAGGAGTCGCCATGGCCTCGAAGACACTGCAGGACTTGTTTATTCACTCACTGTCGGATGTGTATAGTGCGGAGAAGCAGCTCACCCGGGCGTTACCCAAAATGGCCCGTGCCAGCCACAACGCCAATCTCCGGGCAGCGTTCGAAACGCACCTTGAAGAAACGCGTGGCCAGATCGAGCGCATCGACCAAGTTGTCGAGAGCTGCGGGATCAAGCTCAAGCGGATCAAATGCGTCGCGATGGAAGGGCTCGTCGAAGAAGGACAAGAGCAGATCGAAGATTTCGAGGAAGGGCCGATTCGAGATGCTGCATTGATCGGCGCCGCGCAAAAGGTCGAGCATTATGAAATTGCGACCTATGGCACCCTGGCGACCCTTGCTGCTCAGCTGGGATTTGCGGACGCCAGCAAACTTCTTCTGGAAACGCTTGCTGAAGAGAAGTCCACTGATGACAAGCTAACGCAGCTTGCCAAACTGGAGGTTTCAAAGGATGCGCAGGCGGCGAGTGAATAATTCGACGACTCGCGAGGAAAGGTCCGCCCCTGTTTCGAGCGGGCCGTTTCTTACCCGGACGAAAGGGATCATTCGCTCTGTTTATCAAGGTTTTTACTTGATGAGGTTGAGCCCTCGGTATCTTCGTCGTGCGATTGATCTCGACCCGAGTCGGTCGTTGAAACGTGGAGTTCATCGAGTTTTCGGTCGATCTTTTCCTTATCTCCCTGTTCGAGCGCTGTGCTAGCCTCCTTTTCAAGAATTTCGTTCTGTTGGGGGTCGTTGCTGGACGAATCGGAATGCGGTGGAATCTGGTTGGCCATGTGAGCCTCGCTTAAGTGTTGCAAATATGAAGAAAGTGACTTGGTTAAGGCGGATCACGGCGTCATGACGACTTTGATGCACCCGTCTTCCTTGTCCCTGAAGGTTTTATACATGTCGGGTCCGTCCGCAAGCGAAACTCGATGAGTGATGACAAAGGAAGGATCGATCTGACCTTCCTGAATTCGGGCGAGCAGATCGTCTGTCCACCGATTGACGTGTGTCTGGCCCATGCGCCAGGTCAGCCCCTTGTTCATCGCCGCGCCGAATGGAATCTTGTCGATGAGCCCGCCATACACGCCGGGCACGGATAGCACGCCCGCCGGTCGACAAACATAAATCATCTCGCGCAGCACATGGGGTCGATCGCTTTCGAGCATGACCGCCTGCTTTACACGGTCGTATAGCGAATCGAATGAGCGGGTCGCGTGCGACTCCATACCCACTGCGTCGATGCACTTCTCAGGTCCTTTGCCCTGCGTCAGTTCCTTCAGCCGATCGAGGACGCTCTCATCTTTGAAGTTGATGGTGATGGCGCCGGCAGCCTGCGCCATGGCCAGGCGCTCAGGCACATGATCGATTACGACGACTTGTCTCGCGCCGAGGAGGGTGGCACTGCGAATGGCCATTTGTCCGACAGGACCCGCGCCCCAGATCGCGACCGTATCCGTGGGTTCGATGTCGCAATTCACAGCGGCTTGCCAGCCGGTTGGGAAGATATCGCCAAGAAACAGAACCTGTTCGTCCGAAAGGCCGGCCGGTATTTTGACGTGCGTGGTATCCGCAAACGGTACACGAACGTATTCCGCCTGACCGCCGGCGTAGCCTCCCGTCAGGTGCGTATAACCGAAAAGTCCCGCGGTCGAGTGACCAAACACTTTGTCAGCCGCGTCCTTATTGCGATTCGTCCGTTCG
Source organism: Caballeronia sp. LZ065 (assembly GCF_031450975.1). Classification (NCBI taxonomy): domain Bacteria; kingdom Pseudomonadati; phylum Pseudomonadota; class Betaproteobacteria; order Burkholderiales; family Burkholderiaceae; genus Caballeronia; species Caballeronia sp. LZ065. Next base: position 200,398 of record NZ_JARUXV010000005.1, on the reverse strand, counting down.
CAAACCGAGAAATTACCGCGTTTGCACTGATCGCACTCGCCGCATGTGATCGTAAAGGGCACAACGATACGATCGCCGATCTTTAGCGAACAATTCTCGGCGCCCACTTCAACCACCTCGCCCATGAACTCGTGACCCATGATGTCACCGGATTCCATGCCCGGCATGAAGCCGTCGAACAGATGCAGGTCTGACCCGCAGATGGCACAGCACGAGACCTTGATGATGGCGTCACGAGGCTGTTCGATCTGCGGGACGGGAACCGTGTCGTAGCGAATGTCTTTCTTTCCATGCCACGTCAGCGCTTTCATCGTGACCTCCTTGAAATAGTGAATGGTGAATCGAACGAGCTATCGTTGCGACCCTATCGACTCGCGAGCCGTTGATCTCGCCAGAGAAAGGCACTCACTAACATATAAATCCCGGCGACCCCGACAAGCGCGTAGACCGCTCTTGCCGGAAACGAGCCGCTACCAAGAACCGCTGCAACAAGGTCAATCTGCGCGAGACCAACAAGTCCCCAGTTCAGCGCGCCAATAATCACAAGCGCGCCGACGACCCAGTCAATCGGGCTGCGATGCACGACGACGGTCCCTTTGGATGTGACGGTAGCCAAATTTTTCTCCTAGCTTTTGAAACCGAACTAGGCGGCTGCGATAACAACGTCTGCGACAGCCGCCCGGCTCGTGATGTTGCATGCGTGCTTACACTTTCGTGGCTTGCCCCGCCCCGAGGTCGGCTCCGGTCGTGGGCTGCGCGGTTGGATCGGATGCGGTGCGCGAGGCCATCGACTGAAGGGTCGTGATGTCTTGCTCTGAGACGTTCACTGATGCCGTGCCATCACCGCCATCGACTGCCGGTTGCGGATCCTCTATGAAGCGCCAGTCACCGCCTTCATTCCACGGGCCCCGGACATCTTCGCCCTTGGACATGTTGAAGTAGACGCTGGTGAACTCCGGATCACCAGGCAGCTTTCCTTGGGGGAAGTTGGGCTGGATTGAATGAAGCGCTTTTTCGAACGATTTCTGGTGCGCAATCTCACGCGTCATCAGAAAGCCGAGCGCTTCCTTGATGCCGGGATCGTCGGTGACATTGATGAGCCGTTCGTAGACGATCTTTGCGCGCGCTTCCGCTGCGATATTCGAGCGCAAATCGGCCGTGGGTTCGCCGATCGTATCGATGTACGCCGCCGTCCACGGCACCCCTGCCGAGTTGGTCAGCGAGGGGCCACCCCCGTACAGGATCGAGGTGATATGAGAGTCATTGCCCGCACCCGTCAGCGAACGATAGAGCTCGGCTTCTTGTTCGACGCCTTCAGCAAGTTGTCCCTTCGCACCCTTGTTCAGCATGGCCACAATCGAACCAATGACCTCGAGGTGGCTCAGCTCTTCCGTTGCGATATCGAAAAGCAGATCCTTGCGGCCCGGATCGTCTTCGGAGACAGCCTGTGTGAAGTAGCGGCACGCTGCGGCGAGCTCACCCTGCGGGCCACCAAACTGCTCCAGAAGCAAGTTGGCGAGACCCGGATTGGGTGCTGCGACACGGACAGTGTATTGAAGGCGCTTGTTATGAACGAACATATCAACTCCTAAAAACGGGACGTGTCTTATCCCTGCCTTGGACAAGCGCAGTGGACCGTATGTAGATGTTTGGTCTCGCGAACACTGAGAGGAGCGTCGGTGACGTCACTTGCAGTGAGCTTCGCGAGTCTCAGCGCAGGGTTGCGCTGGCCGAAGGCGACGGAGGTGCCGCCCAGTTAATGGCAAAATGGCAAGCCTCGTGTACGTCGCAACGCATCGCAAGGCTTGATCGATGGGCAGCAATGGGCATGCCAACGAGAGAAGAGTGCCGGACGTTGCAGCCCTGTCGGCAACGTCGGACGGAGGCCGCAGGCCGGAAGCGGCAGTAACGAAAGCGCAGTGCGAAATTTAAGCCGGCGGTCCTACGTGCATCTGATACTCATCAAATGACAAGCGTGATCTTCCCGCGTGCTTTTCATGCTGACGCGATCTAAATTACTCGTCTCTTTGGAGAGGATCCGAAAAAATTGCGAGCTTTAGACGACGCTACGCTTCTAAGTCACGCTTACCGAGAGGATGGTCGGCATTAGCATCTGGGCTGCTGTCGGGATCGATCAGGTCGTGCTCCGGCTGATAGGGGCCCTGTTCCGGATGATCCTTACCTTTCGGTACGAGCGACGCATCCATATTCCCATGTTCCTTCTGCTCAATTGTGCCATCGAAATTTTCGCGCACGTCGCCGGCGCCGAGTTCTTCTCTACGCTTGTCAGCGCGCTCGACCGGGTCGGACGGTTCTGGATTCATGGTTCGCTCCTCTATCTAAACGTTGGCAGGCCTATAGAGGGAGAGCAACGGGCATTCCTTGTGATAGAGCCCGTGTTGCGACTTTCACATGGAGCACGATTGTGCTATCCGACCGGCCAACGACCGTGCAGTGCGCAAAGCGCAAATTTTGTGAGCGCTGTGGAGATTGTGAGCATGTTGGCAACAGTGCCACGCGGTTGCAGTAGTGATGCGCTGGCCTTGCGCGCTCTGCGTAAGACTTTCTAAGGGCCGAAATTGAAATGCTTAGTATCGCAACGAGGGGGCGCCAAGCGGCTCGGATAGTCGGCATGGGTTAATCGACTGTCAAGGAAATCAGCAGAAGTTTCGACTGACGGCCGTAAGGCCGCCCAAGAGGTGCGACATATCCACCAGCCGTTGAGCGACCAGGTGTCGGACTTCTCCCTCACATTGCCATGTACCGTACACAGCCAGCAGTGCGGCGCCTAAAGCTTCTCTGCGTTGCTTCTCAAGCAGAGATGGCCAGATGATGACGTTCACATTGCCCGTTTCGTCCTCGAGCGTGACGAACATTACGCCCTTCGCCGTTCCCGGTCGTTGCCGTACGGTCACCAGTCCACAACCGCGAGCCAAACGTCCATTTCGGAAGGTGCGTAGCGTCGACGCCGGCATCAATCGTTGCTCGAGAAGCGTGGGGCGCAAGAGCGACAAAGGATGCCGCCCGAGCGTCAGCCCCGTCGAGTTGTAGTCGCTAACGATATCTTGCGCTTCAGAAGGTGCGCCGAGGGCCGGTGTCTCGTCGTCGATCCGACTATCAGCCAAGAGATCTCGGTCAGGCACGGCAGCGGCCGACTGCCAGAGCGCGTCGCGCCGGTTGCCCGCGAGCGATTGAAGGGCGTTAGCGGCCGCTAGCACTTGGAGATCATGGCGGTCGAGCTGCGCTCGGCGCGCTACGTCGCTCACGCTCCCGAACGGTCTCACCGCTCGCGCGTTCTCGATGCGTTGCGCGGCGCCATCGCGCATCCCCTTCAACAATGAAAGTCCCAGACGGACAACTGGTGCGTGGCAGCCTGGCTGACGTTCGAGCACCGAGTCCCAGCCGCTGATTGTCACATCGATTGGCACGACTTTGACGTCATGGCGCTGCGCGTCCTGCACGAGTTGCGAGGGCGAGTAGAAGCCCATTGGTTGCGAGTTAAGCATAGCCGTGAGAAAGGCCGCCGGTTCATGGCATTTGAGCCAGCTGCTCGCATACACCACAGCGCGAAGCTCGCCGCATGACTCTCCGGAAAGCCGTATTCGCCGAAGCCTTTGATCTGCTCGAAGATCGCTTCTGCGAAGGACTGGTCGTAACCGCGCTCCTTCATGCCATTGACGATGCGGTCATAGTATTTTTCCAGTCCGCCCTTGCGCTTCCATGCCGCCATTGCGCGGCGAAGCTGATCCGCCTCGCCGGGAGTGAAGCCGGCAGCCAGAATGGCAACCTGCATCACCTGCTCCTGGAAAATCGGCACGCCGAGCGTGCGGCCCAGCGCGGTCTCCAACTCCGGGCTCGGATACGAAACCGGTTCAATCTTCTGCCGCCGCCGTAGATACGGGTGGACTGCGCCCCCCTGAATCGGTCCTGGACGCACGATGGCCACTTCGATCACGAGATCGTAGAAGGTCCTGGGCTGCATGCGTGGCAGCATACTCATCTGCGCCCGCGATTCGATCTGGAAAACTCCGACCGTATCCGCCTGCGAAATCATCTCGTAGGTTCTGGGGTCTTCAGGCGGAATGTCCTGCATCTCGAAGCGCTCGCCACGTTGGTCGGAGACGATATCGAGCGTGCGCCGAATAGCCGAGAGCATGCCGAGTGCGAGCACGTCGATTTTCAGAAGGCCCAGCGCTTCAAGGTCGTCTTTGTCCCATTGAATGGCGCTGCGATCGGCCATCGCTGCATTCTCGACCGGCACGAGTCGCGTGAGCTTGCCGCGGCTGATGACAAAGCCCCCCGAGTGCTGCGAGAGGTGTCGCGGGAAGTTGAGAATCTGCGCAGCCAGCTTCGCCCACATCGTGATGAGGGGGTTCTGCGGGTCAAGCCCAGACTCCTCGAAGCGGCGCAACAGGTCCTGTGAGTGATCGAACCATTGATGGCTTTTCGCGACCTTGTCGACGATTTGCGGATCAATGCCGAGCGCCTTGCCTGTTTCGCGCAACGCGCCGCGCGGCCGGTACGTGGACACCGCTGCCGCGATGGCTGCGCGATCCCGTCCGTATTTGCGATAGATGTACTGGATGACCTCTTCACGCCGCTGATGCTCGAAGTCGACATCGATATCAGGCGGCTCGCCGCGTTCCTTGCTGATAAATCGCTCGAACAACATGTTGCCGCGCGAGGGGTCGACTTCAGTCACGCCCAGGCAGTAACAGACCGCGCTGTTCGCGGCCGACCCGCGTCCCTGACACAGGATGTGCTGGCTACGTGCGAAACGCACGATGTCATAGACCGTCAGAAAGTATGCTTCATAGCGCATCTCGCCGATCAACTGTAACTCGTATTCGATCTGCGTTTGCACGTCATGCGGAATGCCCGCAGGAAAGCGTTTATGCGCGCCGATGTAGGTTTCCTGCCGCAAATACGCTTCGTGCGTAAAACCCTCCGGTACGAGTTCGTCGGGATATTCGTAGCGCAGTTCATCCAACGAGAACGTGCAACGCTCGAAGATGTTGAGCGTTTGAGCTACTGCATGAGCTGGATATAAGTTGCTGATCCGTAGGCGCGAGCGAAGATGTTGCTCCGCGTTGGGCGCGAGATCGTAACCGCAATCGGCAACGGGCTTGCCGACGCGGATCGCCGTCATCGTGTCTTGCAGCGGTTTGCGGGAGCGCACATGCATGACCACATTTCCCAGCGCGACCACCGGCACCCGATGTTGCTCCGCGACATACTCGACGCTGCCGCGGTGAATGTCATCCATCGCGCGTTGATGCAGGATCAAGCCGACCCAGCCGCGCGACGGAAACGTCTCTTTGAGCCATTCAACCTGCGCGGAGAGTGCCTCTTCTTTTGCCGGAAAATCCGGCACGAGGATCGCCAGACAATCGGGCATGCCACGCATATGGGCGTATTCCTTGTCGGGTTTCGACAGATCGTGCGGCGTGAGCAGGTACGTGCCTTTCGTTGCGCGCATGCGCCCGAGCGTGATCAGCTCGGATAGGTTGCCATAGCCGTTACGATTCTGCGCAAGAAGGATAAGGCCGAATGCCGGACGCTTGTCGGCGTGGACGAGTCGAAAGTAGGAGCCAATGATGAGCGGCAGCTTTTCTTGCTTGGCCTGCACGTGCGCGCGCACGACGCCGGCGAGTGAACACTCGTCGGTGATCGCAAGGCCCGAATAGCCGAGTTGTGACGCACGCAGCACGAGCTCTTCGCCGTGCGATGCGCCATGCAGAAACGAGAAGTTCGTGAACGCGAAAAGCTCCGCGTAGTCAGGAAGCGTTGACGAGAAGAGATCCACGGCAACACCACCGATTATCCAAACAGCCCGTGAAGGAACCAGCGGACTTCTTCCGTCTTCACGCTCGGTCGTTCACGGTAGATCCAGTAGCAGCTTTTATCCGCGGCCTCGGCGACATAGTAGTCGCGCGACACCAGTTCACCGTCGTGCCACCCGGCCTCGATGCGCTCGCCCGTCGAGACGAGCTTTAGGGGGGATCCGTAGAACGGTCGGTGATGCTTGATCATTAGCCGCACGGGCGCGTCAAGCAGCCAGGTCGGCCGTGGAAGTTCGGCCGGAGGAGGGCATGCTTTCGTTGCCGCCTGCACCGGCACCCATTGATTCGCGTGTTCGGGGCGATGATCCGAAGTCGGTGCGGGTCGCAGGACGTTCTCGGCGCCAAGCCGCGCGACCAGCAGTTCGAGCAAGCGATTGTGATCTTGAGCCGATCCTCCGGGGTCAGGAAACAGCGAGTCGCTCGGCGGCTCCGCCGGCTCCACTTTCGATGCTGTCAGGTGCAGAGCAATAACGGCTGCCTCAAGTTCGATACGGCCGAGCCGTTCCTTCAACAGACGAACGAGATGCTCTTCCTGCCACGTCGGTTCGGCAAGCGCAATTTCAATCGTCGTTGGCTCGATTGCCTGGCGGCCGCGCTCGTGCTCAAGCGTAATCGTGGCTTGCGTAAGTGCCAGCTGCTGCGCGATCAGCCAACCGCACAACTGCACGATCAGCCGTCGCGCGGAAAAAAGAACCGCTTCCGCATGCTCGACGCGATCCGGCAACTCGGTGCGCGCGCTGAACGAAGGCGGCAGCTCCAGCCACTCGTAGAGTTCCGGTGACAGGCCATAGGCGCGGTCAAGCGAATCCAGTAAATCCACACCGCACCTCTTTTTAAGTCCTGCCCGTGGCAGACGACGAACATCATTGAGCACTTGGCAACCGAGGCCGTTGAACCATTCCCCAAAAGACCGAACTTCGGGGACCACCATGAAAGGAAGCTCCCTGAGACTGCGTTCAAGCGAGGCCATTTTGAGTACCCGCCGGCGGCCGCGTTTGGCGAGAAGCCACGCGCCTTGGCCCGTAGGCGCGACGCTCATGCGGGCGGTCACGCCGATCGCGTTGACCGTCTCTCGGATCTGTCGGCAAACGTGTCGGATGCCGCCAAACAGACGCAGACTTGCGGTCACGTCCACGACAATCGTTTCTTCTTCCCGCACCGCTACCTGAGGCGAAAAGCGCAGCAGCGCGAACGCGACTTCGCGTTGCACATCAAGCTCGCGCGCGGGACTGCGGTCGTACATCAACGCATCCACTGCGAGCGTCGTGACGCCACCGCGCTTCATGCCCACCATAACCCCTGCCTCTCTTGCCACCTGATCAAGCACGATGACCTTGTCGCGTTCGAGCACTGCACAGCCGTGTTCAGCCCGAGGTGAGTACCTCGGCCGAAACACCTCCAGCGAAAGCCGGGGCAGGAAGATGGCGACGAACACGGCCATGAGGGCTGAGCAGAATCGGTGAAGGTTGAAGGTGGATGGACAGTTGGTCGGTGCGCGTGGGTCCTCGTCTCTTGATCACGTCGACGACGATTCCGCCATCGGCTGGCCGTACACCGAGCCGTAACGTCGCAGGCGATGAATCCTGGGCGGCGGCTAGCGGTCGGACCAGGATCAGCAGGGTTTCCGTTGCTTGTGCCGCCAGATGCAAACGCCGCAATGCTTCAGACCGGATATGCTGCTGCCACAAGAGCAGTGCACCGCAACTTCGTGCGTTCAGCACACGCTCGGCGCACCAAAGGGCGTCCGCTGTCTTGGGTGCGCGCAACATCATGAGCTTGTCCAGCGGCACGCCCAGATAGGCGAACGCCAAGCTGTTCGGTATGTGCGGCGCCTGTAAAAGGGCGACTGGCCGCTTGCTTGAGGCGACGAGTGCAGGGTTGAGCAAGCGCATCTCCCCGATGCCTGGCTGTTGCACCAGTAATTCCACCAGCGCGCCGACCGGCCAACCACCGCCGGGCAGCTCCGCCGACAGCGCGGCGTAGCCGGTATCGATGGTTTTTCCGTAGGCACGCGCGAGTTGAGACCCACGCCAAAGCGCCGGGTGAATCGACTCGATGTGTTTAGGCAAAGCGGCCATGATCGGTAATAGCGGGGCGTGGAACCACTGTATAAATGTACAGTATCGAGTGTAGCGCAGAAATCGGAGCAGTGATCTGCACCTTTTTATGTGGCCGCAGAGACTTGACCCCTATGCTTGCTCCGAGACACCGACGCCCGAGTTCGTCGACCTCGTCGCCAAGCTCCGCGAGACGTCTGGCGACGTGACGATTGGCAAGGCTGTGGCCTAAGGAAAAGTCGGCGAGCCTAATTTGCAAGAGAATGGTTGAACCGTGGAGGCAGGGTCGCCCGACGAGTTCAAACCGTTGTCGGGCTGACGACATCGTGGGACCGCCACTACTGTGCCTGATGTGATCGATCGCGCGGTGGGCGGGGTAGCCTGCAGCGCGCCGTCGATCTCGGTTGTTGAAAGTGGGTAAGCCGACCGCACTTGCGTACAGGCGGGCAGTCGAAACGGCTGATTTCGCGAGGTGGCGAACGGGCCGACGAAGGCGGCTAGTATGTTAAGAACACACGAGGAGCGCAATGGATCTATCCGATATTGACGAGCTGAATGGCGCGCGGGCCGACCTCTTGTGTTTTCTGGTGGCAACGCTTGCTGCCTCGCATGCGCTGACACAGGAGTGGCGGGTGGATCACGTCGTGGATAGCTGCCGCATCTGGCTTAAGCGAAACCTCGTTACGATGAGCTGGCCGGAGCGCGTGCGCATCGGACAATTGGCCCTCAACATTGCCCGCCGTGATCTGAAGAGCGCAGGGATCGCCCTCCGTCAATCCGATGTGCCAGTGCTCTTCACTGGCGATATGGGGTTAAACCATGCGAGCACGGTGGTCCAGAAGATGATGAAGCTGTGCCGCGAGGCGACCGGCACGGCAACATAGACGATCAGGCGAACAGCTGAACCTTACAGGAGGCGGCAGTGTGCTACTCGGCGCAGATCCAGGCGGACTATCGACGCTACGTGAAGATGTTTGGCGCACAGATGGATATCCGCGAGTTCGCGCGCCTGTTCTGGGAACGCGCCGAAGGCAGCAAAGCCAAGATCCCGAAAGCGATGGAGGACGCCTTTCTTCATCCAGAAAACGACGACGAACGCCAGATCAAGGAATCCATCGATCGTTTCAACACAGGGCAGGCGAACACGCTCGAACAGGATCTTTTCAAGCAGCGCACCCGCCTCGCCGATGCCGAGCGTGCGTTACAGATAAAGGTCACGAAAGCGGCGGCAGAAAGCCGCCGTATCGCCACCGACAAAATAGATTCCGCTCTTCGTCGGATCGACGACCTGCGGCGCACCACGCCTAAGGAACGCGACTCGCGAATCTTTCCCGGACACTATGCGCCAGTGCTGATCATCGAAGACGGACAGTACGTCGTCAAACCTATGCGCTATCAATGTCGTATCGCGGGGAAGCCCGAGAACTATGATCGGCGCTTCCCCGGCACGTACAACGCTCGTCGGGATAATCTCGAAGGGTTCTGGAAACCGTGTTTTGGCCACACGCACGGCATCATGCTGGTCGACGTGTTCTATGAAAACGTCAGCAAGGCCAAGATGGAAGGCACGCTCCTGGAATCGCACGAGCAGGACGAGAATGTTGTACTGGAATTCCGTCCGAACAACGGCCAGTTGATGCACGTCGCCTGCCTTTGGTCGCGATGGACTGCGCCTGGCGAGCCTGATTTACTTTCCTTCGCCGCCATCACCGATGAACCGCCGCCTGAGGTCGAAGCGGCCGGTCATGACCGTTGTATCGTCCCAATCAAGGCGGAAAACATCGAGGCATGGTTGAGCCCAGGCGGATCCGATCTCGAACCCATGTATGCCATTCTCGATGATCGCGATCGGCCTTATTATGAGCACCGTCTCGCGGCGTAAAAGTTTATTGTTGCGTCGAGCCCATCGGCGAAAGAGTGTCGGCGATCGGAATTCGTTGGACGAGCGCACGGTCAGTTTGACTTGAAAGCGCGGAATTTCTTGGACTATCAAGAATCAGCAGCGCCAGCTAGCAGAACGGGGGGCTGTAGCGCGAGGCGACCGGCACTTCACGGCGGTGGCTTCAACCGATCGATGCAATAGTTTGCTGGAATCGCTCGGCTGGCGTTTCGTAAGCCAGGGTCTTTCTTGGGCGCTCGTTCAGCCGTCGCGCCACGGCGTTGAGTTTGGCTTGTGAGTCTATTGATAGATCGGTACCTTTGTTCCCCCCGATCCGCTCCGGCAGCGAAGTCGTCGCGGCAGCGGCAATCGCGCCGCTGGGCGAATACAGCAGGAATTTCAGCGCCCGCGCGTTTCGGATCAGCAGCGAACGGTACGGCCCGTCATAACGAATATTCGCCGTCCATTCGCGCCATGCAGCATCCGATGTATCGATCCGCGCATCGATATCCTCGATGGGCGGCACGACGAGCGGTTCATCCTCGCCAGCGACGACGGCGAGCGTCTCGCATTCGCCCGCGCGCACAGTGAGATGCGCACGAATGCCTTCATCCGCACGTTCATCGATCACGACGCTAGTACCGTGCAGCAGCAGCCCCAGCATCCGCCCCGCATGGAAGATTCGCGGCATCCCGCTCGATGACATAGAGCTCAGTGAAGAATGGTAGCGCTTGCCCAGCGAGCTGGCTGCTGTGATTGGCGTGCAGCTCGAAGAATTTGCGCCTCGCGTGAGCTGCGCAGCCGATCTCGGTGACGCCCTGAAGGAAGGAGGCCTTGTAACCGCCGTAGTCGTCACATACCAGCTTGCCGTGCCAGCGGGTCAAGAAGGTGCGGGCATGCTCGCCGGCTCGGCTGCCGGCGAAGTCGTACACCACCGCGCGAAGGTTGCTGAACTGCGTAGGCGTGTACGCCCACAGATAAGCCCGATGCGTCTTCCCCTTACCGGGGCTGAGCATTTGCACCGGGGTCTCGTCCGCGTGCAACACGCTTTGCTTCAAGATCTCTCGATGGAGGGCATCGACCAATGGCTGCAACTGCGCGCCGCAGGTGCCCACCCACGCGCCTAGCGTAGATCTCGGTATCGCCAGGCCCGCCCGCTCAAAGATCTGCTCTTGGCGATATAGGGGCAGGTGATCTGCGAATTTGTTGACTAGGACTGATGCCAGAAGTCCGGTGGTTGGGATGCCCTTATCGATGACGTGCGAGGGTACGGGTGCCTGGATCAGCGTCTCACAGTTACGACATACCCATTTACCGCGAACGTGCCGCTCCACCGTAAACACGCCCGGTGCGTAATCCAACTTCTCGCTAATGTCTTCGCCGATACGAACACGTTCGCATCGGCATTGGCACACCGTGTTGTCCGGTTCATGACGGACGTCGACACGCGGCAACTGCGGCGGCAAGGGTGCGCGTTTTGGCTGCTCGGGTCGGCGCTTGCGTGCAGGCTCGAGCTCTTCGAGCTCTATCTCGATGGCGGCCAGGTCGCCATCAATCGCCTCGTCAAGCAGGCTCATTTGCTCGTTGTTGAGCTGCTCGCTGCGACGGCCAAACTGCTGGCGCCTGAGCACGGAGATCTCGTGAGTCAGTTGGTCGATGCGGGTTTGCCGGTAATGCAGCTCCCGTTCCAACGCATCGACTTCTCTGCGTTTCTCCGTCACCTCTTGGTCCTTCGCGCGGACCTCAGCGAGCAGTTGCGTGGCAAGGGCACGCAACTGCTCTGGACTGAGGTCGTCGAGGTCGGCCGGCGGGTTCATGCAGACCAGTCTGCCAGAACCCCGCACGCGCGAGAAGGAGAACTGTATACGTCACCGCCGACGTGTCAGATGATGCGAATCACGCCATCCTGGCCGATGCGTTGCCATGGCAGCCCCAGCACCAAGCCCGCCAATTGTTCGTGCGTGAGCACCTGCTGCTTGGGTTCGCTGCCAGCGTGGGGCCAGACGAACTGCCCCTGATTCAGCCGCCGCGCTGCCAACCAGATACCGATGCCGTCGTGGACCAGGACCTTGAGTCGGTTGGCGCGGCGGTTGGTGAACAGGTACGCGTGGTGCGGATGAGCGGCGCCGAAGACCTTCACCACGCGCCCCAACGCCGTGTCGAAGCCGGCCCGCATGTCCAGCGGATCAACTGCTAGCCAGATCTCGTCGACACGAATCACCGCAGCCACTCGCGCAGCCATGTCGCGCATTGCGCGGCTTCGGAGACCGGCCAGCTCACCGTTATCGACTGATTGCCCCGGCGAACTTCGACCCTGATCTCCGTCGAAGCTACCTGCTTCGCCCCCATAGCAACAGGAACGAACGCTGGTAGTGGTGTCGATTGAGCATCTACCGGGCGTTCAGACAGCCGCTTCGGAAGTCTGCCTTCTGCCTGATCAAGCCAGCGTCGCAGTAGGTTCGCGTGGAGCCGAGGTTCCAGCGCGACCGCCGACACCGACACGCCGGTACCTTGGCAAGCGGCAACAACGCGTGCCTTAAAGTCTTCGGTGTAGCGTCGACGACGGCGACGGGTCGGCAACGCCTCTTCTTCGATAGTGTTCACGTGTCCGCTTATTCGCTTTAGTGGACACGATACTCCCAAGCGCTTCAACGACAATCAAGGTGAGTTGGCAAGCCGCTTACGGACAACACCCCTCTTTGCAAGCAAATCTAGATCGGTCTTTCCGAAGGCTCCAAGGCTATGAAGGAGCTCCGGACAGAGCAGCCAGACTTCCGTCGTCTACGTCACTGCTTCGGTCAACGACGGTGTTCCTGTATGAACAAGACTCCCGGCAATACCGGAAACTACACGATTCGCCATTTATAATTGCGTGTCATGCAACTACCCGATCTCAACCTCCTTATCGCGCTCGACGCACTCCTTGAAGAGGGCTCCGTCGTCGGCGCCGCCAGGCGCATGCATTTGAGTGCGCCTGCCATGAGCCGCACGCTGGCGCGAATCCGCGACGCGCTGGGCGACCCGGTCTTCGTCAAGATTGGCCGGCGTCTGGTTCCGACGCCGCGTGCGCTCGCGCTGCGGGAGCATGTACGGGACTCCGTGCAAAACGCCATGCGTCTTTTGCGGCCCGAGCGGGATATCGATCTGGCAACTCTTGAGCGTCACTTCGTCCTGCACGCGAACGATACGTTCTCAGGGTCGTTCGGCAGTGCGCTGCTTGATCGCGTCCGGCGCGACGCGCCGCGTTCTCTGTTGCGTTTCCAGCCTGAGAGCGACACCGAGTCCCACGTCGTGCTGGACGGCGAAAGCGATCTTTACATCAGCGCGATGCGGCCTTTGGGACCCGACATCCGCGTGCAGCAGCTGTTCACCACGAAATTCGTCGGACTCGCGCGCGAAGGCCATCCAATCTTCGACGATGAAATCACGCCGCAGCGCTTCGCGTCCTACGATCACATCAGCGTGTCGCGTCGGGGTCGTGCCGCCGGCCCAATCGATACCGCGCTCGACGCATTGAGCTTGCGCCGTACCGTGTCTCTGGTTGTGCCGTCATTCCATTCGGGCGTCTTCGCATTGGGCCTTTCTGACCTCATTGCCGGGCTGCCAGAGCACGTGGCCGGCGCGGCGAAGAAAATGGGAATGCGCGTGCGTTGTTTCGAAATTCCCGTACCGCTCGAGACCATCGTCGTGGTTCAGGCGTGGCATCCCCGTTGGCAAAACGACCCCGCGCATCAGTGGCTAAGGCGGGTAGTGAGGGAGGTGTGCGCGGGCTGACGGAACTAGCTGGGCCGCGCGATGCGTGCGTCTGACGCACGCATCATGTGCGGAAATTGCAATTTTCGAATGGATGGTATGTTTTTAGACTGGCTGCTGTGTCTTATACGGAGCCAGCCTCATGCACGTTTCGAAAGCGGCCACAGCGCCCTTGCGGTTTTATCCCACGCCCCATTGGGCCCGGCGGACAGTGTGAACGCTACTGTCCTTCAACCGCCAGCAACCCGCCCTGTACCGACGCCGGCAGCCGTGCCACCTGCGTTCAACGCACGCGTGATCACCGGTCTTATGGGTGTACTGGTCGCCGTCGTGATCGCGCAGGTCAACGACCATGTCACCGATATCGCGATGGCCGACATTCGCGGCGCGCTAGGTGTCAGTCATGACGGCGGTTCGTGGCTTGGCACGGCGTACCAGGTCATGCAGGTGTCTGCGATGATGGCCGCACCCTGGTTCTCGGTCACCTTCTCGCTGCGGCGTTTCACGATCGCGGCCGTTGCGGTGTTCGCGCTGCTTGGCATCGCTCTCCCATTCGTCACGACATTCAGCGCGCTGCTGGTGCTGCGGGGGTTTCAGGGGCTCGCAGGCGGTTGCCTTCCGCCGATGCTGATGACCGTCGCGCTGCGCTTCCTGCCCCCCGGCATCAAGCTCTATGGACTTGGCGCCTATGCGCTGACGGCGACCTTCGCGCCCAACCTCGGCATACCGCTCGCCGCCCTGTGGAGCGACTATGTCGGCTGGCGGTTTCTCTTCTGGCAGATCGTGCCGCTCTCGCTCGTGTCGATTGCGATGGTCGCTTGGGGTATTCCGCAGGACCCATTGCGGCTCGAGCGCTTTCGTCAGTTCGACTGGCGAGGCGTACTGCTCGGTGTCCCGGCTATCGGCATGCTGGTGATTGCGCTGGAGCAGGGCACGCGGCTCGGCTGGACAGATTCGCCGTTGATCTGCGTATTGCTCGCAGTCGGCGGGATGTTACTGGTGCTGTTTCTCGTCAACGAATGGTTTCACCCGTTGCCGTTTTTCAAACTTCAATTGCTCGGCCGCCGCAACCTCACGCATGCGCTGATCACGCTCGGCGGCGTGCTCGTCATCCTGGTCGCGCTAGCGGGTGTGCCGGCCGGTTATCTCGTCGAGGTGCGCGGCTATCGGCCGCTCCAATTGGCGCCTCTCGCATTGTGCGTCGCGCTGCCTCAATTGATCGCCTTGCCGGCGGTGGCCGCGCTCTGCAATGTTCGCCGGGTCGATTGCCGCTGGGTGCTGGCCGCAGGGCTTGGCCTGATCGCGCTCTCGTGTGCCGCTGGCAGTTTGATGACTATCGACTGGATTCGCGACAACTTCTACGTCCTTCAGATCATGCAGATCGTTGCGCAGCCGATGGCAGTGGTTCCATTGCTGATGCTCGCAACGAACGGCATGACGCCGATGGAAGGGCCTTTCGCATCGGCATGGTTCAACACGGTCAAGGGTTTTGCCGCGGTCGTCGGCACGGGGGTCGTCGAAGGATTGATGACGATGCGCGAACACTTCCATTCGAATGTACTGATTGACCAGTTGGGCAACCGGCCCGTAGCGCTAGCAACGTTCCGCTCCAATTTCGCCCCGGGTTTGCATGTGGATCCGCACGCCGCGCTTGCGTTGCTCGATCAGCGTATTCGCGACCAGGCGATGGTGCTGGCATCGGCCGACTTGTTCCGTCTGATGACTCTGATCGCGATTGCGCTGATCCTGCTGATTCCGTTGATACCCACGCGTGTCTATCCGCCGCGTGCAAGCAGCGCCGTGCCCGCTGCGAAGCAGTGAATCCTTTTATCGAACCCTGAAGAAAGTGAAAGAACCGACCCATGTCTGAGTTGAAATCGAACCGGAAAATTTATCTCACGAGCGTCCTGGTGATCGTCGCGCTCGGCCTGTCGGCTGCGCTGGCGTACGGCGTGATGAGATCCGCGGGACAACACACCGACGACGCGTTCGTCAGCGCCGACTTCACCGTGGTCGCTCCGCGCGTGGCCGGACAGATCGCGGCATTGAGCGTCGACGATAACCAGGTGGTTCACAAAGGCGATGTGCTCGCGCAGATCGACGACCGCGATTACGTGGCAGCCGTGTCCGCCGCACAAGCGAACGTCGCCGTCGCTCAGGCGACGATCGACAACGTGTCGGCGAGCATCGTCCGGCAACGCTCGCTGATCGATCAGGCCGCTGCGGCGCTGAGCGCGGCGCAGGCCAATCGCGATTTCGCACGCGCTGACTACGATCGCTATGCCGATCTTGCGAAACATGGTGCCGGAAGCCGGCAAAACGAGCAGCAGGCACGCTCGCGCGCGGACACCGCATTCGCCGATGTCTCCCGCGACGAGGCGGGCCTGAGCGCGGCGAAACAGCAGGTGGCCGTCCTCACCACGCAGCGGGCGCGCGCCGGGGCCGCGCTTCAGCAGGCGCAGGCCGCGCTCGACACGGCGCGTCTGAAGCTGTCATGGACCCGGATCGTCGCGCCGATCGACGGCGTCGTCGGCCAGCGCGCGCTGCGAGTGGGCGCGTTCGTGACGCCGGGTACACCGATGCTCGCCATCGTGCCGCTGCAGCAGGCTTACGTGGTCGCCAATTTTCAGGAGACGCAACTGGCCCATGTGCGGCCCGGCCAGGCAGCAGAGATTCGCGTGGACACCTATCCCGATGTCGTGCTGACGGGCACCGTGGACAGTTTCGCGCCTGCAACCGGCGTCACGTTCTCGGCCATCGCGCCCGACAACGCAACCGGCAATTTCACGAAGGTGGTTCAGCGCATTCCCGTCAAGATCGCGTTGCGGGCCGGGCAGGACAGACTCGACCGATTGCGCGTGGGGATGTCGGCGGATGTGACGGTCCGTACGGATATCGCGCCGGCGGGAGCGGCGCGATGAGCCTGCATACTTTGCGATGGACGGCGGCCGTCGGCCTGCTCGCGATGACCGGACTGGCCGCCTGCACCGTCGGTCCCGATTTCCAGCGACCGGTCGCTGCGTTGCCCGCGCACTGGCACACCGATGCCCGCGAAGACACTGCTGCCGGCGCGTCCTCGGCGATAGTCGAGGGCACGCTCGATGCGCAGTGGTGGGCGGTGTTTCAGGACGCGGAGCTGACCTCGTTGATCAATCGTGTCACCGCATCGAGTCTCGACGTCAAGGCGGCGGCTGCCCGTCTGGCGCAGGCACGCGCGGCGCGCCGCTTCACCGGCGCGGATGCGGAGCCGTCTGTTGCCGGCACTGCCTCGTGGCAGCATGCGCGATCGAGCCAGAACGGCTTGCTCGATATTTCCGGACTGGACGCCAAGCACGATTACAACCTGTGGCAGCCCGGCGTCGATGCGTCGTGGGAACTCGATTTGTGGGGGCGTGTGCGCCGCGAAGTCGAGTCCTCCGACGCTGGCGTCGAAGCCGCCGCCGATCTGCGGCGCGATGTCCTCCTCGCGAGCCTGGCGGACACGGCCAGCGACTATATGGAGGTGCGCGGTGTACAGGCTCAGCAGAAGATCGTCGAACAGAATCTGCAGATGGCGCGTCATAGCCTTGAACTGACCCAGATTCGCTTTGCGGATGGCATTGCGACGCAACTGGACATTGCCGAAGCGTCGGCGCAGGTCAGCACGATCGAAGCGCAATTGCCTTTACTCGACAGCCGGCGCGCGCAGCTCGTCAACGCATTGAGCCTGCTGATGGGCGCGCCCCCGCGCGCGCTGGAAAGCGAATTGCGAGAGTACGCGCCCATTCCGTCGATGCCGTCGCAAGTTCCCGCAGGTCTGCCGTCTGAACTGGCGCAACGGCGTCCCGACATTCGCGTGGCCGAAGCGCGCCTGCATGCGGCAACGGCGGACATCGGGGTCGCGGTCGGCGACTTTTATCCGCGCATTACGCTGTCGGCAAACCTCAGTTTGCAGGCGATGCATTTCAGCGACCTCGATAGCTGGGATTCGCGGATGTTCGGCATCGGTCCCGCACTAAGCGTGCCTTTGTTCGACGGCGGCCGGTTGAAGGGACAACTCGCGCTGCGCAACGCGCAGCAGCAGGAAGCCGCAATCGTTCTTCAGCGCACGGTCCTGAACGCATGGCATGAAGTGGACAATGCGATGACCAGATACGAAGCTCGACAGAGCAATCGCGACAAACTGGCCAAAGCGGTCGAACAGAACCAGATTGCGCTCGACAATGCGCAGCGGCAGTACATCGCCGGTGCAACGGATTTTCTGAATGTGTTGACCGTGCAGAAGGATCTGCTCAGTACGCAGCAGGCGCTCGCATCGAGTTCCGCCGAGGTGGCGGTCTCACTGGTCAGTCTTTACAATGCGTTGGGGGGCGGCTGGCAGAGCACGTTTCCGTCGCGATCTCCAGGCAGCGACGCAGGTGGGCGCGAAGTCGGATCGAACCTTTCGGGACAACATAATCATGCTTGATAGTGCAACTTTCACGGTATTCGATATTCGAAGTTTTCCGGTCATCACGTTGCGTAACGACGCAATCCGGCCCGGTTACGCGGAGCAGTGGCTACGTGAGATGGACAGACTGGTCGCGCATGGCGAGCCTTTCGTCATGCTTCATGTCGAGATGCCCGACAATGAGCCGCATGAAGATTTCAGGCGGCGAGGTCAGTGGCTCAAGCAGAACAAGGAGGCACTGGCGCGCGTCTGCAGCATGTTGATCACTGTCGAGTCAGATGACGAAAAACGCGAGGATGCGAGGGGGCGTGGCCGAGGCGCCACCAAGGCATTCGGTATCCCCCACCGCGCAGTGGGAACGTTGGCGGAAGCGCTTGACCTCGTGTCCTACCGGACGCCGCCGCGTTGCATGAGCGACCGCGCGGGCGCGTAGTTCTTCGCGAGAATCTGACGTTCGCTGACGGATAAAGGGCCGTGCTACGCGACAGGAGATTGAGGATGTCGGCTGCACTGATTCCTGACCCACGGCGGCAACGCGCGCGGTTACACCGATTATTCCTTCCATAGCGCTGCGCCGGTTATCTGAACCGGACTGCGCGCGTCGCAAACCGGCCCTGCCGCAGACGATCCTCCGGCAGGGCCGGCTTTTGGCGGATTGCTTTCGTGAACGGGAGTCAGATGACAAAGACCGATCATCGGCAATACCATCGCCCCGATGTTCTGACGCGCTAGACTTCCTCCTGAACACATCTCAGCCACAGCAGGGACTTTCACGGTCGTCATGGAGAAGCAACAGCATGGACCGGATGGCAGCAATGGAAACGTACGTCAGCGTTATGCAGGCGGGCTCGTTCTCGGCAGCCGCCAAGCGGCTCAAGCTCGGGCAACCGGCCGTTTTCGAAGTCGATCGCGCAGCTCGAAGAGCGGCTTGGCGTGCGATTGCTGTTGCACTCGACGCGCGGCCTGACGCCCACCGATGCAGGTCAGCGATTCTACGAGCACGCGAGGCGCGCAACCGAAGAAGTGGACCTTGCCGACCATGTCGCGCGTCACGCGTCGTCGAGGCTATCCGGCGTGCTGCGCATCAGCACAGCCGTGACCTTCACTCGGCGTCACATTCTGCCGGCATTGAAGGCGTTTCTGGACCGGCACCCGATTGTACAACTCGACCAGGTAGTGGAAAGCGGTCGGGGGCAAACCTGCTCCAAGCTCACTTGGGAGGGCCAAATGATAAGCATGATCTCCGGCGTCCAATGCGAGTTACCGCTAACCCACCGAGCCAATGCCGCGCAGGTAGATCAGAAGGCGCTTCTTGATGCGTTCGATTCTGAGCGCACGGTCCGCCGGTTGCGTCAACCTTCGACGTGGAAGTAGCGCTCCAAACACGATATCCATCAGCATGCCCGCGTGTACCACCGGTTCTTCGATCAACATCCGTCCTCGCCTGGATTCAATAGGCAGCCATTCGATGAGCGCTTCGCGTGAGCGGATAACCTCGTTCTCGTACAGATAGTCTGACAGCTCAGGCAGCAAAGTTAATTCACGCACGATCAAATTCAGCTCCGCCTCCCGCGCAAGGTCGGTTTCTTCATCAAGATCGAGCCGGAAGATCCGCACGAGTGTCTCGAAAACCGGCAGATTCTCCCCGACGGGTCTTGGCAGATCAACAATCAGGCGTTGGCAATCGCGGATCACTGTGTCCGATTGTCTCGCATAGGTGTTCGAGGTACTCGTCGAAAGATGTTTCCTAGTCCATTTCTTTCTCATAAAAAGAATGAAGAAGCTCCTATAACATCATGAATTTGTGAAAAATAGTACTAGACGCGCCCATCGAGCGCAAGGGATTTGCGGGGCAACTTTAAGGCTGGTGGAGCCCGGTCTGACGACACGCTTGTATATCCGATCTGCAATCAACCTGCTTGGTGGCGCAACGCCGCGTCACTCGCTGCGGCTTTCAAGAACGAACGCGCGGACTCTGCGTGAGCCAGCCGCGATCGCAAACCCCTGCGAATATTGATATCTGGAACGTGCGCCAGCGCGCTGATGTGAAAAACAGGTAAGCACACAATTCATAAAAATAAAGAGATAAAAGAACATGAGGCGAGATCACGGGGAGTGCCCGCAGCCTTCGCTGCGGGCCATAGACGGTTTTGATGCGCCGACGGAAAGCCGAAGCTTCGGCGCGCTGCCGGTTATTGCCCCGGCATTTCGCCGAATAGTCGCTAGCCTTGCGATATTGTTTGTCGCAGCTTATGCCTGCCATTGTTTAGCCCGAGCACTCAGCCCTGGCCTCTTGAGCGCCGTGGACGCTTTTCTTGTGGTCGCCACGTTCTTGACGATTCTCGAGGGACTAAGAATTCCCGCATGGCGCTTTGTCGGGAGCTGGATCTGGCTGCTGGCCGCGCTTGTAATTCTCAGGACCCTGCTCCGCTACAAGGCCGCACCTCCTGCCTAGCGGCTTCCTCGCGGACGCCTTGATCCGAAAGGTCTCCCGATGCCGGCGAGACCTCTGGCAATCAAATTTAAAGAATAGCAATCAGACGACTCGCGGACCATGTCGTGAGAGTCACAACTCGTGAGACGGAGCTGAAATGGCGGGAGCAGGCGTTCCATTATGCGTGGACCTGGACGGGACACTGACACCAACGGACTTGCTGGTTGAGTCCTTCCTCGTGCTGATGAAGAAGAATCCGATGTACGTGTTTCTGTGCGTCGTCTGGCTGTTACGCGGCAAGGCTTACCTTAAATCCGAGATTGCGAGGCGCATCTCCATCGATGTGTCCGTGCTGCCCTACAACGCGACCTTCATCGAGTATCTTCAACAGCAACGTCAAAGCGGACGGGATCTCTACCTTTGCTCCGCGTCGAACCGACAGTTCGTCGATCAGATCGCCACCCACTTTGGCTTGTTCAAGGGCGTGCTCGCAAGCGGCGAAAAGCTCAACCTCAAGGGTTCAGAAAAGGCTCATGCGCTGACTGAAAAATTCGGCCCGCGCGGCTTCGACTACTGCGGCAACGAGAAAGCCGACTTGCCGGTCTGGAAAGAGGCACGTCAGGCGATCGTAGTCGGTAATCGTCATATCGCCGCAGCGGCTAATAAGGTAAACACCACGATTGTCTTTTTTGAACAGAGACGCTCGCTCCTTTGGCTTGTTCTGAAGGAGATGCGCGTTTATCAATGGGTGAAGAACCTGCTGATCTTCGTTCCACTGCTCGCGTCGCATCGCTTCACGGACTCAAAGGCAGTCCTCGCTGAGGTGATCGCCTTTCTTTCCTTCAGTTTCTGCGCTTCGGCGGTCTATCTATTGAACGACATGCTCGACCTGGACGCAGATCGCCGACACGCGAAAAAGCGAAACCGGCCATTCGCATCGGGGCAATTGCCGCTCAAATACGGCATGGTTCTCACCGTACTGTTGCTGGCCGTTGCTGCGGCGCTTGCGTTGCTGCTTGATCAGGAATTCCAGCTTGTCATCGCAGGCTATTTCGCGGCCACGCTTCTGTACTCGCTCAAACTCAAGCGACTCTTGCTCGTCGATGTCTTCGCCCTGGCCGGCCTTTACACGATCCGCATTGTCGCTGGCGGTTCTGCAGGCAACATTCCGTTGTCGGACTGGCTCATCATGTTCTCCGTGCTGATGTTCCTCAGCCTCGCAATGATCAAACGCTACACCGAACTCGATGGGTTGCTCCGTAACGGAAAGGCCTTTGCTTCTGGCCGGGCCTACGTTACGCAGGACCTCGGCATCTTGCGTTCATTTGGAACTGCATCGGGCTATGTCGCGGTGCTCGTTCTCGCGCTCTATGTGAACTCATCCGATGTGCGGATTCTGTATCACCACCCACATGCGCTGTGGATCCTCTTCGGCCTGTTGCTGTACTGGATCAGTCGTGCGTGGATGCTCGCATTCCGCGGCGAGATGCATGACGACCCGATTGTCTACGCAGTCAAGAACCGTCTGAGTCTGCTCGTTTTTTTCCTGTGCGTCGCCACGGTCGTTGTGGCTGCCTAATTGCCGATCCAAATCACCATGCCATATATCACGCTCTTACTCAGCGGCTCTTGCAGTGCGCTCGCCAGTATTCTTCTTCGAGTGGCCGGGAAACTGCCGGCGAATAGTGGCACGATGTTTTTCGACCTCATCACTCGGCCGATGCTGTACCGACTGGGCGCACTTGGTGCTTACGGAGCCGGATTCATTCTGTACGCTATCGCGTTGAAACGCTTGGAACTGAGCGTCGCCTATCCAATGATGGTCGCTGTCACGATACTTGAGATCATGCTGCTGGGCACGGCGTTGGGGGAGAGCGCTTCGCCACGCACACTCGCCGGCGCTGCGCTTCTCATCGTGAGTGTGTTGTTGCTTTACGCTCCGAGTTCCGCGACGGCATGACGCGTCGTTAGCCTATACCGGCAAGCCGTTTCACGTCTTTCCTTGAATAACAAACAGAAAACGAGGGCGTTCCAATGTTGCAGCAATCCAGATTTTCGCGTCTCAGCGGTTGGATTTTATTAGTTTTCATCTACTACATCGCCGCCGCGTCGTCGTTCGGCGGGTTCATGCTGAAGTGGCAATTCTCGGAGGGCACACGCTACACCCTCCCGATGATGCTCGACGGAACAGCGGACCGTCCCTTCGTCTATCGCCAGCTATTGCCCATGGTCGCCAATGAGGTTGGCGCGCTGATTCCGGAGCGAGTACAAGCGAGCTTCTTGAACAAGCTTGCAGAAGATCCGCCCGTGTCGAACCCGATCCATCGATACTTTCCGAATGCCAGCGATGCAGCGAATCCGCGTTACGCACTGCGCTACTTCGTCGTCTATGCGCTGTCTTTCGTTTCGATGTTCATGGCCATGTTCTTGGTCCGCGCGGTGTGTCTGGAAATGAAATTCGACAAGACGGCCGCGACGCTGACTCCGCTCGTGATTGCCTTGATCTTTCCGCTCATCCAGACGGAGGGCGGATACTTCTATGACATGCCGGAGCTGATGTTCATGGCACTGGGTACCTTGCTCGCCGCGAGGGGGAAGACGGTCATGCTCGCGATCGTCACGATCGTCGCCACGCTCAACAAGGAATCCTACCTCCTTTTTCTCCTGACGTTGATGCCGCTCATGATGACGCGCTTCTCGATCAAACGCACGGCGGTCACTACGGGGGGATTGCTTGTCCTGGCGGCCTCGATGAACATGGCAATCAAGCACAAGTACGCGCTCAATAACGGCGGCGTCATTGAGTTTCAGTTGTCGTCACACCTTCAGTATTTGCTCAACCCGCGCAATTATCTGAGAACGGAAATCAACTACGGGATGTTGACGACCAAAGGATTCAATCTCCTGAATCTGCTGTTGTTCGCTCTGGTTTTCAAGACGGGCTGGCAGGGTCTGCCGAGACATGCTCGGCAGCAGGGTTTGATTGGTATCGTCCTGACCGTGCCGCTATTCATCGCTTTCTGCTACCGAGACGAACTTCGCAACCTGAGCTTCATGTGGATGACATTCGCACTCGCGGTTTGCGCGACGATCTCAGTGGCTTTGTCCGCAGCACATGCGCGCGCCGACAACGAGTCAAAGTCGCAATCAAGCTTGGAGGATCTGGAATCGAGGATATCTCATAAGCGGCCGGCGGTGGCCACGCGCTAAGGTACCTGCACACGGTGGTCCTCCTGTATTTTTCGAGAAATCGGCCGGCTCGTTAACCCTTTGGGCAGCCGCTGCGGTTTCTATCGGACCCTGACATTCGATGCTGAGACGGCCAACAGCTCAAGCGGTGGAGGGTCGAGTGCGATTCTCGAACGGCATGCTAAGGCGGCGTGGAGTCAGCGGAGCTTTCGTATGCAGAGATAGCCCTTGCTTCTGGCGAAAGTCTGCAGACGGCGTTTATCTACGCGAAGACAACACAACAACACGGCAGTTCAACTCGATTTAGGTCACCGTAACCGAGCACCTTGCGACGGGTCCATTTTGATCTTCCGTTGATTTACTGAAAGCCAGCGGGAGGCGCTCGGTGTTGCTGTCGCGATAAACGCGGGCACGCGCTTGTCTGCTCAACACGCGCGTTGTGCGTGTTTGATGCCGCGACGGGCGAGCAAGATCAAATCTCCGACCACTCGCGCAAGAGATTGTGGTAATGATTGGACAGCGACAACGTTTCCTCACTCTCGCCATGCCGGCTACGTAGCGTCTGGATGGTCTGATCCAGTTCGAACAGCATCGTGCGCTTCTGGTCGTTGCGGACCATGCTTTGAATCCACAGAAACGAGCACACGCGCGCACCTCGCGTAACCGGCGATACGCCATGCAGGCTCGATGAGGGATACAGCACGAGATCTCCCGCCGGCAGACGGACTTCATGCTCGCCATAAGTATCGCGTACGGTCAGGTCGCCGCCTTCGTACTCGTCGGGTTCCGATAGAAAGAGTGTCGCCGAGAGATCCGTGCGC
Source organism: Caballeronia sp. LZ065 (assembly GCF_031450975.1). NCBI lineage: Bacteria > Pseudomonadati > Pseudomonadota > Betaproteobacteria > Burkholderiales > Burkholderiaceae > Caballeronia > Caballeronia sp. LZ065. The sequence continues at coordinate 175,993 of NZ_JARUXV010000005.1, read as the reverse complement.
ATCCATCCGGGGTCGGCTGGCGTCGCGCGCACGGCGCCATCGACGTGAAAGCCATAGTGTTCACGCCCGGCGCCTTCATAGCGGTTGAACAATGGCGGCGACACGCGCAACGGCAGCGCCGCCGAAAAGAACAAGCCATTGCGCTTCAACGCGTCTTCGACGATGCGCCGCAGTTGCGGCATGTCGGCCGCGTCTTCGGGCAATTGCCGGTTCTGCTTGACCTGTGCCCCTTGCGAGCCGACGGTCGCGCGGCCGTCGACCCATTGCGCGACATCGAGCCGTGCGCGCAGATGCTGCACTTCGCCTGCGTTCAGGACCTCGGGGATATGCAGCATCATGATGCGTTGCTCCGTTCGATGTTTCATCTCCCGCCGCGCGCCTACATGCGCGGCGAGAGGGTGCTGCCTCAGAAGCTCAGACTGGCCGTGACCACCGCCGTGCGCGGCGCGCCCGGGAAGTAACGATAGCCGCTCTTGTTGATGGACGCCACATAGCTGCGGTTGAAGATGTTGTACACGTTCAGTTGCAGGTTCAGATGCTTGGTGACGTTGTAGGTGGCCAGCGCGTCGAAGACCCAGTACGCATCGGTGTGATCGGGCGTGCCCACGGCTCCGTCCGTGCCGCGCTGCAAACCGCTCACGTAGCGCGCGCCGCCGCCGAGCGTGAAGCCGTACGGCAGTTTGTAGGTCGTCCACAGCGAAAGCGCATTGCGCGGCGTGTAGGTCAGCAGCGTGGAGCCGTCCTGCGAGATGGCGCTACCGGCCGCGACCTTCGCATCCTGATACGTATAGCCGGCAATCACCGACCATGCCGGCGTGATCTGGCCTTGCGCGCTCAATTCAACACCCTGCACGCGCTTCTTGCCAATCTGTCCATACGTGCCGTCATCGAGCAGTTGCACTTCGTTGGTGATGTCCGTGCGGAACAGCGCGGCGGTCGCCAGCAAGCGGCGCCCGAACAGTTCCCACTTCGTACCCAGTTCGTAGGTCTTGGCTTTCTGCGGCGCGAAATCGATCCGGTTCGCGCTGTTGCCCGTTCCTCCCGCGGCGAGCGCGAAGTTCGAACCGCCCGGCGGCTGTTGCGACACGCCATAGTTGAAGTAGACGTTGCCGTTGTTCGTGATCCGGTACAAGGCGCCCGCTTTCCAGTCGATCAGGTTGCCGTTCGTCGAGGTATCGATGGTCGTGACCGGCGTGCCCGCAGCTGCGCCCCCCGGACAGGCCACCACCGTGCGTCCCGTGCCGCCGCAGGCAGTCGCGCTGCTGTAGTCGGTGTTGTAGTGATCCCAGCGCAGCCCGCCGTTCAGCTCGATGCGGCTGCCGATCGAGATCGTATCGAACGCGTAGGCCGCGACGGTGTTGGTCGTGCCGGTAGCATTCGCGCCGTTGCGGCCGTAGTTGGTCGCGAACACATTGCTGTTCGGATAGTAGATGCTGACTGCCGGCTCGGTCGGCGTGGTGTGCCCGTAGATAGTCTGTTCTTCACGCGTGAGTTCGAAGCCCGCGCTGACATCGTGCTTGACCGGACCCGTATTGAACGTGCTGGTGACGTTCGTCTGGTTCGTCAGGATGCGGTTGTTGCTGTCGCGCAGATTCGGCGTGCGCGTCATGGTCCAGGTGGCGGGATTGGCCGGATTCGGCAGGCTCAGGTTCGTCGCCGCCGCCATGAACGAGGTCAGCATGTAATCCTGCTTCGTCTCGGCCCAGCGCGTGATGTTGCGGATGGTCGTCGCGTTGTTCAGCTTGTGCTCGATGCGCACCGTCGCCATATCGGTGGTCGAATCGTCGTGATCGGATGCCGTGCCGTAGAAGTTGTGCGTGTTCACCTTCGGCGCGGTGTTGAGCACGCCGAGCGCCGCGCTCGGGGCGGTATAACCCGGCAAGCCAATGGTCGACACCCCGCCGTCGGGAATGTTGTCCTGCTTGACGTGCAGGTAATCGATATAGACGGTAGTCGGCGTGTTCAGGCCGAAAGCCAGCGACGGTGCGATGCCCCAGCGCTGGTTCTCCACTTCGTCGCGGCCCGCTACGTCCGCCTTGTGTCCCATCAGGTTCAGGCGGAACGCGGAGGTGTCGTTGAGCTTCTGGTTCCAGTCGAGCGTGCCGCGCGCGTAATTCGACGTGCCGCCTGACAGGCTGGCGTCGAAGGTGTTGTCGAGGTTCGGCTGTTTCGTGACCAGGTTGATCGAGCCGCTCGGTGCGCTGCGGCCGTAGTCGGAACCGGACGGCCCCTTGATGACCTCGACCTGATCGTAGTTGAACATGTCGCGATAGACCGTGCTGGTATCGCGGATGCCGTCGATGTAGATGCTGTTGGACGTGTCCACGCCGCGCATGTAGATCGAGTCGCCCGTGCTGGTGCTGCCGTTCTCGCCCGCGTAGAAGGTGCCCACGCCCGGCACGTTGCGCAGCGCTTCCGTGAGCGTGGTCGCCTGTTGATCGCGCATCACGTCCTTGTTGATGATCGTGATGGTCTGCGTCGTGTCTTCGATCGGCTGCGTGAACTTGGGCGACGCCAACGTCTCGCTCTTGTAGTCGCTGTTCGATTGCGCCGTCACGCGCACGGCGGGCAGGGTCGCGTTTTGGGTCGCTGTTGCCTGGGACTGGGCGAGGGTCGTCTGCGGTTGCGTGTCCGCGGTCTGAGCCGCGACGGGCAGGGCGCAACCGAGCGCGATTCCGCTTGCGATCGTCGCGCGTGCCGCGGCGCCGCTCAGGGTCGTACCAGTGGGAACCGCGCGGCAGGGCGCGAGTTTGCGACTACGAATGTAGGCCATCTTCAGCTCGAAAGATTAGTCATCCCGCGGGAGCAGGACAATGGACCGGATAAGCCCCGGCATGGCGTGGCTGGCTGAAGCGGCCGGGCGCGATCAGTCGATGCGTTCCCTCGCGCGATGGCTGGCGATCGGATTTGAACGGCGAATCGGCGTCAGAAGAACTGACTGCGCGACCGGACGCGTGCGGATGACGCGAGACGGGTCCGGGTGTGATTCGGGTTCCGGTGGCCGGTCAACGGACACCAGTCGGATGACGATGAAAGGCTTTCACCGCGCCCACGAAACTTGCAGAAACATGCTGTAAGAAAGCGTGACAAATGTAAGTCGTTCCCATTTACAGTCAATAGCTCCTTAAAAGAAAAGTTCCAAGAATTCCTGACAGGTTCGCAGTTGGTGCTGAGCGCCGCTGCTTCCGAAAAATTTCGTAATCATTTGTTCTGGTTCTTACAAATGAGAACGATTATCATCTCTCGCGAAAGCAAAATGACACCCGGCAGAACGCCGCTTCGACAGCCCATCATGAACGCCCAACCTCTGCAAACCGCTGCACGCGCCGATGCTTCGCAACGCCGGGCGTTCTGGCTGCGTCACCTTCATCGCTGGCACTGGATCAGTTCCGCGGTCTGCTTGATTGGCATGATGGGATTCGCGATCACGGGCTTCACGCTGAATCACGCGAGCAGTATCGAAGGGCATCCGCGCGTGACGCGCAGTTCGGCGCGATTGCCGACGGCTCTGCTGCATGCCGTGAGCCACGACACCGGGCAAAAGCCGCGTACCGTGCCGGCCGAGTTCGCGGACTTCATCGAGCGTCGGTTCAACGTCGATATCGCCAGCCATGAAGCCGAATGGTCCGGTGGCGAAATCTACATCGCATTGCCTCGGCCCGGCGGCGATGCCTGGCTGAGCGTGGACCGTGCGACCGGCGACGTGCAATACGAACTGACCACGCGCGGCTGGCTGTCGTACCTGAACGACCTTCACAAAGGCCGTAACACGGGCGGCGCGTGGAATCTGTTCATCGACGTCTTCGCGTTCGCCTGCCTCGTTTTCAGCGTCACCGGACTGTTCCTCCTCAAGTTGCATGCGCGCAATCGCGGCGCAACCTGGCCGCTGGTCGGGCTGGGCGTGGTCGTGCCGCTGCTGCTTGTCATCGTTTTCATCCACTAACCCTTCAGTCTGAAAAAGGTTCGACATGCGTCGATTGCTCGCCGTCTCCCTCGTGGGCGCGGCCACCACGCCGCTCGCCGGCGCCGCTCATGCGGTTGAAATGAATGTCACGGTCACTATTCCTTCACTCGGCGTGGCCGAGTATCACCGGCCGTATGTATCGATGTGGATCGAGAAAGCCGACCAGACACCTGTCACGACGCTCGCGGTCTGGTACGACGGCAAGAAGAAGGGCGGCGAAGGCGCGAAGTGGCTCAAGGACATGCGTCAGTGGTGGCGCAAGGCGGGCCGCGACCTGAACATGCCCGCTGACGGCATCTCCGGCGCAACACGCGCGCCCGGCGAACAGGTCATCAGTTTCAGCGACGGCCGCGCGCCGCTCGGCAAGCTGGCGCCGGGGGACTATCAACTGGTCGTGGAAGCGGCACGCGAGACCGGCGGACATGAAGTCGTGCGCGTGCCGTTCACGTGGCCGCCGGCAGCGGCATCGGCGAGCGCGCAGGCACGGGGCGAGCATGAACTCGGCCCTGTCACGCTGGTGGTCAAACCTTAATTGTATCTCTGTAGACAAGGTCAACTCATGAACTTTGCTTTGAAGAAACTCACGCTCACGGCGGCGCTGGCGTCAACGCTGCTCGCGCCGCTCGCCGTACAGGCGCATCGCATGTGGCTGCTGCCGTCCGCGACAGTCTTGTCCGGCAACGATCCGTGGATCACGGTCGATGCTGCCGTTTCGAACGACCTTTTTTACTTCGAACATTTTCCGTTGCGCCTGGATGGTCTCGTCGTCACCGGTCCCGATGGCAACGCCGTAAAGGTGGAGAACGCAAGCACGTTGCGCTATCGCAGCGTATTCGACGTGCACTTGACGCAGGAAGGCACGTACCGGATCGCGGTCGCGGGGCATGCGCTGTTCGCCAGCTACAAGGTGAACGGCGAAACGAAGCGCTGGCGCGGCACGACGGAATCGTTCGCGAAGGACGTGCCCGCGAATGCGGACGAACTCAAGGTGACGGAAAGCGAGACGCGCGTCGAATCGTTCGTCACGCGCGGCAAACCGACCACCGTCGCGCTGCAGAACACGGGGCATGGCCTTGAACTGGCGCCGGACACGCACCCCGATGACCTGCTGGCGCAGACGCCTGCTCGTTTCCGCCTTCTGCTCGACGGCCGGCCGGCGGCGAACGTGAAGGTGTCGGTCGTTCCGGGCGGGATTCGCTATCGCGATCAGTTGGGCGGCATCGAAACCGCGACGGACGCGGACGGACGCTTCACCGTCACGTGGCCCGTACCGGGCATGTACTGGCTGGAGGCGAGCACGCAGGACGCGCAGACAAGCGTGAAACTCGCCACGTCGCGCCGCGCGACCTATGCGGCGACGCTTGAAGTGATGCCGCAGTGAGGCTGCGATGAGGCGACACGCAGCAGAGAACGCACGGCGGGTCATCGTGCCCTGGATGACGATGAACGGTGCTGACGCGCCGGCGGAGGACGGGCGCATCGCACGCTTCGGCGGCGACACGATGGGCACGACCTGGAGCGTGTCGTGCGTAGTCGATGCCGGCGAGGCGCAGGAGCGGATCGACGTCATCGATGCGACGATTCGCGCCGTGCTGGACTCGGTGATTGCGCAGATGAGCAACTGGCGCGCGGATTCGGCCACTTCCGGCTTCAACCGCGCGTTGTTCGACAGTTGGGTGAGCCTGCCGCCAGCCTGCTTCAAGGTGGTCGAGGCCGCGCTGAATGCCGCGCGCCTGAGCGGCGGCGCATTCGATCCGAGCGCCGGGCCGCTGGTTGACCTTTGGGGCTTTGGGCCGTCGGGACGACGCCTACGCGCGCCCGGCCCCGACGACGTCGAAGCTGTCCGGCGCCGCTGCGGATGGAGCCGCATTGAACTGGACCACGCGGCGCATGCAGTGCGGCAACCAGGCGGCGCATCGCTGGATCTCGCATCGATCGCGAAAGGCCATGCCGTCGATGCCGTAAGCGATGCGCTTGAAGAGATCGGTATTGCGCACCGGTTGGTGGAGATCGGCGGCGAGTTGCGCGGCGAAGGCTTGAAGCCGGACGGCATGCCCTGGTGGGTGGAAATCGAAACGCCGCCTGGCGACGGCGCACGCGAAGGCACGACAGCACACGACCTGATCGCGCTGCATGGGCTTGCGGTAGCGACCTCGGGCGACTACCGCCGCTATTTCCTCGACGCCGATGCGCGCCGGCAGATGCATATCGTCGATCCGCGCACCGGTTATCCGGCGAGTCACGCACTGGCGTCGGTCACCGTGCTGCATGCGCAATGCATGCTCGCCGATGCTTACTCGACTGCGCTCATGGTGCTCGGGCGCGAAGCGGGCATGGCGTTCGCCGCGCGCGAGGGGTTGGCGGCGCGATGCGTGGCGCGGACGCCCGAGGGTTTCACGGAAAGCGTCAGTCCCGCTTACGCTGCGATGCTCGAATGATGCGGGCGTCGCTGGCGTGGGGCGCTGTGTCGCTCGGCGGCGCGGTCGGTGCGTGTTGCGGCCCGACGCGCACGGCGATGGCAGGCGGCGTGATCCTCTCCTACGCGGCAATGTGCATGGCGGTTCGCGCAACGCATCGGCGGACGCGTGCGACCGACGACGGATCACAGACGCCAGCGTCCGTGCTGGTCGCCTACGCGAGCCAAACGGGCCGCGCGGAAGAACTGGCCGCTCAGTCCGCTGCGACGCTGCGTCATGCGGGCCTCGCCGTGGACCTCGAATCACTGGAGGCGATCGACGCAGCCCGGCTGAGCGGCTATGAACGCGCGCTGTTTATTGTCAGCACGACCGGGGAGGGCGACGCGCCCGATCACGCCGCGCGCTTTCCTGGCCACGCAATCGCGTCCGACGCTGCAACGCCGCCGCCGCCAATGCCTCACTACGCCATGCTCGCGCTCGGCGACCGCCGCTATGCCGGGTTTTGCGCGTTCGGACATCGCGTTGAGGACTGGCTGCGCGGGCAGGGCGCGAAGCCGTTGTTCGAGTCGAACGAAGTGGACGACAACGATGCCGGCGCGTTGCACAGATGGAGCACGCAGGTCTCGTCATTGGCGGGAAACCTTGCGCAGCCCGACTTGGCCTCGCACCGCTCGAGCTTCTCGCCTTGGACCCTTGACGCGCGAACGTTGCTCAACCCGGGCAGCGTAGGTGGTCCTGCTTATCACGTCTGTCTTACGCCAATGAATGCCGGCGCGCTCGACTGGCAGGCCGGAGACATCGCGCAGATTCGTCCGCAGCACGCGGCCGGCGCGGTGTCGGCGTGGCTGCGCCGCTTGCAACTCGACGCGCACGCGCCGATCCGCTGCGATGGCGCGCTCACGACGCTGCAAGCCGCGCTGGCATCGCGCGTTTTGCCCGCCGATGTCGATGCATTGCGCGGTTTCGCGCCACAGGAACTGGTCGACACGCTGAAACCCCTTGCGACGCGCGATTACTCGATTTCCTCACTACCGGCGGACGGGCGGATCGAACTGCTGGTGCGGCAAGCGTGGCATGCGGACGCGGACGCCTACGACGGTGTTTCGCTCGGCATCGCGTCAGGCTGGCTGACCCGGCACGCGACACCGGGCGCATCCGTCGAGGTGCGCGTGCGCAGTAATCGCGCGTTCCATGCGCCGGACGATGAGCGCCCGCTCGTTCTGATCGGCGCGGGCACCGGGTTGGCTGGCTTGCGGGCGCATCTCAAGTCGCGTATTGAGCGCGGCTGCGGCGCGAACTGGCTGATCTTTGGCGAACGCAACCAGTCACACGATGCGTTCCATGCAGACGAACTCGCTCGCTGGCAGGATCTGGGCATGCTGCAACGGCTGGATCTGGTGTGGTCGCGCGATGGCGCCCAGCAGCGTCACGTGCACGAAGCTATGCGCATCCATGCCGCGCTGCTGCGCGAATGGGTGCTGGCCGATGCGGCGATTTACGTGTGCGGCAGCGCGGCCCGCATGTGCCGTTCCGTGGAGACGGCGCTCGCCGAGATTCTCGGGCGGGCCGAACTCGACGCGTTGCGTGTTGCCGGACGCTATCGGCGCGATATTTATTGAGGCCAGCTGTTGCGGTTGGACAGCGGTGCGAGTAAGCGCATTCACTGTTTTCGTCTCATCAAACCTCGAAAGTGGGCGATCGTGCGAATCATGCTGTTTCGCCGCATGTCGAGCAGCGAGGGCAGCTTCGTCGGCCTCTTGTTTCGAGCAGTCAGCGACGACCATCGGGTTCGGCCAATTCCCGCCGTTCGTCATCGTAGTCAGGCGGTCATTCGAACGGCGCCTATCGCACATGGAAAGCTAGGCTGTGGAACGTCTGCCTCCCCCTCCGGACCACAATGACATGATTCCCTCCTCGATCATTCCAAAACCCGCCAACAACACGCCGGTCATGACGACAAGAGCGACCATTCCAGTCAAAGCGCCCCCAATTTTATTGGAGAACAGGTCGTATAGTTTGTACGAGCCGAGCGTAATCATGCAGAGCCAGCACGTAATAGGCGCGCCGCAGCATCTGCGTGAGCGTCCTGACTGGACGTGCGGCAGCGCGAATTGCGCACACTACGGAGGCTGAATAGGCCGCGGGAAACGAGGAGCCATCCTCTGGACGTCATATCGCATTTAAAGTCGAGCGTGGCCAATCCAACAAGCCGCACCAGAAAGCAGCAACCATGCGGTTGCGAAAGATAATAAAAAACTGCAATCTTGGCAGCTGGAGTTTGGGCAGATTATCGAGAGGGCCACCCAAAGCACCCAATGCTTACTGGAGCGGCATGGCAAGTCCGTCAATCATCATAGCTGGCGCGGGACCCTGTGGAATCGGCGCTGCATTGACGCTCCGTCAGGTGTATCCTTCGATGCCATTCATCCTGATCGACGAGCGGGACCACGCTGGCGGCAACGCAGCCTCCGCCGTCACGCCGGAGGGTTTCCTGTTCGACTATGGCGGACACGTGCTGTTCGTTCACGAGAAGTACGCTGCGTTCAGTGCGACGCTCCGTTCTCTGGACATCGAGTGGCACGAGTCCGAACCGATTCGCGGCGTCCATATATTCGGCAAGCTCATTCCGACGCCCATTCAGCGTCACGTGCACCGCTTTCCGCCGACACACGCATGGCCGATCTTCTCCGATCTGCTGCTGCACCGTCTGGGCAAAGCGATGGGCATCGGCCGCCGAGCAGTGCCCGAGACTGCCGATAACTTCCATCATCATCTTCATCGTTCCTTCGGGCGCGAACTGACGCGCCGGATCATGGAGCCGCTTAACCGAAAGATGTGGACGCTCGATCCACGTGAGATGAGCAGCGAGTGGGTCCGACAGCGCAGCGGCTCACCCTTGCACAATGTGCCGCAGGTGCGCCTTCGCCGCATGCTTAAACATGCAATCCTTCGCACGGACGACCCGGCCTGGAGCCGGAACGACCGAGTGCCATATCCCCGCGAGGGCGGCATGGGGACGATCTGGCAACGGGCATCCGAGCGGATCGGCGCGCAACGCATTCATCTTGGCCGCAGTATCGTGGCCATCGAGACCGGCAAGCGCCAGATTCACCTCTCGGACGAAACGCATCATCCGTACACTGCGCTCATCTCCTCCATTCCGCTCGACACTCTGGCCGAGTGCTGCATCGACCGGCCAGATATCCAGCGTCTGGGCAAGCGATTGCGCCGATCCTCCGCGATTCTGCTCGGCTTCGGCATGCGCGGGACCATTCCGGAACGCTATCGTGGCGTGCATAGTTTTCAGTGTCCGGATGCCGCACATCCTTTCTGGCGCGTGACGATTCCCTCGAATTTCTCGCCCGGCAACGTGCCGTCCGGCGGCCCGTATTATTCGATCCTTTGCGAAATCAGCCGTGCACCCGACCAGCCTGCGATGATCGACGACAACCTGCGCCGTGATGTTCTGCAAGGGCTCCGTGCCATCGGGCTGATGGACGATCAGGCCGTCGTATCCACCTTCGAAAAAGCGCTCGCTCACGGCTACCCTTTGCCTTTTCAAGGTCGCGATGCTGCGCTGGCGGACATTCACGAGCAACTGGAACCACTCGGCATCTTCAGCCGGGGACGCTTCGGCGGCTGGCGCTACGAAGTGTCGAATATGGACCATGCCTACATGCAGGGACTGGAAGTCGTACACCGCATCATGTCCGGTGCGCCCGAGACTACGTATTGCGCGCCGGAGCAGGTCAATTAAGCCGGCCGCGCCCGAGCGCCGCGGGTCGTATCGCGTCAAGCGCTTGCTCGATATCGCCGGCGCGGTGCTGCTTCTGCTCGCGCTCGGTCCCGTTCTCCTGCTCGCCATGGGCGCGATCCTGCTCAGTTCAGGCCGCCCGGTCCTGCATCTGGCGAATCGCTGGGGAAGGGAAGAGCGGCAGTTCGTCTGCTACAAGCTGCGGACGATGCACCGCGACGGCGACGCGGTTCTGAAAGCTCATGGGCTGGCGACACGGGGGCCGAATGGCGAGACGCTCACCTACGATCCGGATCCGCGCATTGACCGCCTGGGCGGGCTGCTGCGCCGGCTGAGCATTGACGAACTTCCTCAGCTCATCAACGTGCTGCGCGGCGATATGAGTCTGATCGGCCCGCGCGCGCTAGTGATCTCGATGCTGGCCGACCTGCCCGATATCCGGCAGGCGCGCTCGGTTGTCCGGCCCGGATTGACCGGCCTGTGGCAAGTGCGCGCGCGGCGGAAGAACGTCAGTGTGTTCGACATGATCGATGACGATCTGGAGTACATCCGCACATTCAACCTGTTGCTGGATGTCCGGATCGCCGTGCTGACGATCGTCCGGATCGTCGGGCCCTGAGGAGCTAGAGGAAGAACCGGGCGATATTGAACGCTTCCGCGGCGTGCACGCCGATATCGTCGCCTCGGGTTTGCATGCGCCGCGCCAGCGCGTCCGGTGTTCGGCCACCGGCCCATTCAGTGGCATAGAAGCTCATGGCTTCGCACTTTTGGGCCACGTGTCGCGCCTCCAGTGGCGACCACATGTTCGGCACGAAGGTGGGGAAGAAGCCCTGTTCGGTCGACGTGGACACCTCGAACAGATAGACATTCTTGCGCCGCCGAAAAGGGCGAGTTGCAATCTCGACGGCACGGCCGACGCTGCCGTGGACCTGATTGCAGTCGCCTGGCCAATGCGTGAAGATCGTGTCCGCCCATTCGACTTCCGGCAAGATGAGGTCGTGCAGATGATGAACGCCCGCCTCGAGTGACTTTTCGTCGATGAGCGGGTCGCCCACTAGAGCTTCCGCCCCGAGGTGGGTGCAACTGCGCCTGAAGGCACGCTCCAGTTCCGCCCAGTGCGCCACGCCGCGCGGATCGTTGCGCCGCACGGGCAGCAGCACCCGAACTTCATGGCCGCTCTCGGACAGCCGGGCTAAGGTTCCGCCGCAGCCGATCACCTCGTCATCGGGATGAGCGACAACAGCCAGAACCCTCATCAGGCTGCCTGTGGTTGTGCAAAGGCCCGGGCATACCATTCCAGCGTGTCATGAAGCGACTCGGTCCAGTCCAGGAATCGCAGGTCGCCCAGCACGGTTCGGAGCGGCTGGATGTCGGCGATCAACCGGGTCTCCGGTGTTTCGCCACGGCGCATGGGCAGGTGAACGACGCCGGCGCCATTGCCGAAATAGTCGTTCACCGCAGCCGCGATCTCATTGACGGAAAGACCGATGCCCCGTCCCAGGTCGACGGGGTCCGCGCTGCCGCCCGCCTCGACGAAATCCACGGTCAGGCGTCCGATGTCGTCGGAATGGATCATGTCGACGATCTGCTCGCCGCTGCCGAAGATCTCGATCGGCATGCCCTTGCTCGCCCGTTCGGCAAAGGACGGAATGATCTTGCGCACCGGACCAGTCGCCTGGCCGGGGCCATAGGCGTTGAAGTAGCGCAGCGTCGAGATGTTCGTGCTGCCCATTGACGCGTAGAGCTTCGCGAACTGCTCCGAAGCGTGCTTGGTGATCGTGTAGGTATTGAGCCAGACGTTCGGCTTGGACGGATAGAAAAGATTGGGCACGGCGTTCTGCACACAGGCCGCAAAGACATTCACGGCGCCCGTGATATTGATCTGGATTCCGGCCAGCACGTCGTCATCCAGCTCGGTTGTCCCTAGCTTGCCCGCCAAGTGGTAGACGGTGTCACGGCCTTGCGTCAGGTCGCGCATAGCCTGCGCATCCATGATGTCAGCCCGGACGACCTTGGCCGCACCCTCACCAAACAATGCGTCGCACTTCGCGGTATCCGCGTATCGGTCGGCGATCGTGACTGCATCTCCCCGCGCAATCAGATGGCGTACGATCGCGGCGCCCAAAAAGCCCTGACCACCGATGACGAGTGATTGTTGCGCACTTCCCATATTGCAGCTCCCTTGCTTTTTATGATTTTGGCGATGGCTGCGATTGTGATTGCACGACCTCGCTGAACGGATGCGATCTGATTCGGTATCGTTCGCCGATCAAGCGTTGCTCGAGTCCCCGTTGTTGTAGGCGCTTAATCTGTCGAGCCCCAATCGAATTGTGGAGAACCCAATGGGTTGCAGTATGTTTGCATCCGAACATAAGAGTCTGGGCGGAGACTGTTTGGCGCCTGATGCCGGTGAAGGTTGTGAACGGGCTGAAGCCGTTGCGGTGTTGATCGCCGAGATTTGAAGTACGCGAGCCTATGTACCGCACGGATCAGACAATAGCCCGCCGCCGGTCATTCGAGAAGGGCGCATCCATCCGGTATGAAGAAAAAGAAATGTGACAGGTGCACGACTCTGCGCTGATCCCATCATGCGAGGATTAAACAGAAGGATGTCCGGGGATAGCCGGATTTGGATTTTCTATGAAAATTCGACCTCCGGCCGTCAATGTGACCTATTCGGAGGCGCCGTGTCCGCTCGGCTTTTGGATTGCGGATAGCGCATGGCGGGTGTCAACGCTGCGTTCGGGCGACGGTGCGCGCTTGGGGCGTAGAAGCGAAAAAAGCAAAGATCGGCACGTTACCGGGCGACGTGGGACTAGTGCAGCCGCGCCAACTGGCGGACCTTGACGGACGCATTGGAGCGCAGAGGTCGGCGCTTGCCGTCATCGCGCGATTTGATTGGCTACATCAGACGAGGAACGATGCGATAGGGAAGCGCTTGTAAGTCACGCCGCGTGCCGCAGATGAGATGAAGGTATAGAACATCGGACCGCACCTGGTAGACGATCCAGCTCTCAGAGGAAAGCGCCGGCAGAACGTCTCTCGATAAACCCATCAAGCTCCCAAGGAAAGTGGCCACTTTCAGGAAACTCGCATCGTTCTGCTTCACGAGCAGTTCGCCCCGTTCTGGAAGCCTCGAAGCGAAGAGATTGAAAAGACCATAGCGGCGATGCTGTTGCGAAGTCGCGCGGACGTCCAATCTCAACTCTCGAACTTCCCACGGAGCAAGTATTTTTCCTTGTTGGCTCGCGCAGCGCGGCGAACTCGACTCACTACACGGGCTGTTGCGCTATCCAGTCGAGCGCATATTGCCGTCCGCCCTCCAAGGCATGTCTTTCGGTCGTGAATTGCTCGGGCAAGTCGTAGTCGTAAAACACTTCGCCGGACGTAAGGCGGATAACGCCGACCGCGCGCCAGAAGTGCGGGCTGATATAACGCGCGTTTGTCTCAATTGTCCATGTCGCGGTAGCCCCGCCGTTCAACTCCATCGGTGGCGGTCCGCCTGCCTGTTCGGCGCGCAGCGTCCTGAAATACGCAGTGTCGTCAATCTCGTTCGAGTCCAATTTCTCTCTTCTGAGGACGACAGATTAGAAAATATCTGCCCGACCTCGCCTTGATGATTCTTGAGATCATTGTAGAACATGCTTACATAAGTGCGTGGACGAACATAAGTAATGGCAAGAATTGGTTGAACATCGCATCTGGTCGCTTGAGTACACGCACGCGCAGGAAGGCGGACTCTCATAAAGACCGCGCGACGTTTCTCGATACGGGCCTGCGGCAGCGGCCCGATCTGTGCGCTGACGACTTCAAGACAGCATAACTTCGTTGCATGGCTTGGGCATCAATCCGGGCAGGAATGGCTTCGTGAGTGCCACGCCGAATCAAACATGAATGGCGCATCCTGAAGATCGAGCCGAAATGACAACCCCACAGAAGCCTAAAGCGTATCAGGTTGACCACGGCGAAGGTCTAGGGAAAAGGTTCGTTGTCGTCTTCGCCGTATCCGGTGCGCGCGCGCGGCGCGAAGGTGCGTCGATGCTCGACCTGACGTGGAACGAGGTCGGCGGTTGCCGTCGCGCGCCCGAGTTTGACAAATACGCGCCCGGCCCGGTGCCCGTCGGCGTGCTGACCGCCCGCGCATAAGCATCTCCGTCCTCACGGATACAACGATGAAAAACGACACCGCACCTGTGCAATTGAGCGATGCCGAAATTCGCGCAACCCAAATCGCCCAGTTGAAGGAGTACGGCTCCACCCGCGCGAAGACGCTCACCAAGCGCGCGGGCGTGCCCTATGAACGTATCCGTCGCATGCTCGAAGCGGCGCGCGCAACGGGCGAACTCAAAGACTGCGCCGACGAAAGCTGGGGCGGCTATCCGATGAAAGCGTGGGCGGTCACGGGCAGCGCGACCGTCCAAAAGGCGCAGGCAAGCCGCTTCGCGTTCTCGCCGAGCGAAACCTTGGCAGAGATGCAGGTGAGCGCTCGCGCGACCCTGATGCGAGGTATGGCATGAGCGGCGGGCGCATGGCCCTACGCGAGCGGCTTGAATGGCTACTCGTCGCAATGGCGTCTGGTCGCTACGGCCCGTCCGTCGATACGAGCATGCGCGACTTCGAAGCAGACTTCATTGTCGCAACAGGCGCGCAGACTTATGTTATGCCCGGCGGGCGCGAGCGCGCTCGCCACTTGGTTGTCGACTTGACAGAGATTGTTGATCGCGGGCAGGCGACTCGCGAGTCGAAGACGGTCCGTGAGGACAGTCACACGCGTAACTACGCACGATTCACCCTTACGCAGCAGGGCAGGGACGATGCCCGGGCCATCGCCGCGCGCACCACGAAGGAAACGGCATGATGCGCACGAGCCCCGCGAGAAGGCGATGCCGTCTGCGAAGCGGTTTGATTGATTACTTCTGTACATGCTCACACGGATCGAGCACGATACTGTGGACACCATGATCCGGGAGTTCGTGGGCGCGTAGACGAGCGCCAGGAACGCGCCGCACGCGGTCGCATGCATGGGGGCGAACAGGCGCCCCGCCTTGGGCTCGGTTGGGCTAGCTTTTCAAGCGCACCACGTCAGCATCGCTTGATGCTTGGCAGACGCAAATGGCTCGCGCGCGTACTCGTGCGAATCGGCTCCTTACTAACTAGCGAACGGAGGCTCCAGCCGTCGTACAAGACCCGCGCCTCCGCTAGGACCGCACCTCCACCGCTGGCCTTCGCTCGGCAATGACTCATCGCGCCTTGTGATAAGGGTCGCTCTCCCTAACGTGTCGATGGCAGGCTAGCAGCGGGCGTACTGCAGCGTGGCTGCCATCTTGGCCGCTCATGCGTGGATCGGGCTTTGGAAGTTTGAAATCTATCGGTCAATTCCGCGAATGCGCTCATGAAAACGCTCACCGCCGCTGGCACTGACATCCGCGAAGTGCTCGTGCGCCCAATTTTTCAAAATGTCTACCAAATTGAATTCCACCAGCCTCCCGGAATCTTTAGCGTAACCTTGGTAGGGCTTTCACGAGCATTGTGGCTGGCTGCGAGGATCCGGCCTGGCGCCGATGTCAGGCTTGTGCATGAGATCGCGGCATTGATGCTGCTTGATGCAAATCCGGTTCAAAGTGAACTGGACTATAGAGATCTGCATGCGCTGTGTGACCGACAGCTTGTTCTATTGGAGAGATTGGCGTCGGGAGTGGAGCGCCCTCACTTGACGGAACATGGGCGGGCTGTGCTGCAACATGTGGCCAACCGATGCACCTAGTTCAATGTATCGTCTAACCCCTCGATAGGGCGACCGCAGAACAGGACGCGTGAATATCTCAATCACGTGAAGTGTTGAACGCGCAGCTGGCGTTCAAACGTAGGCGAAGCTCATGCGACAAAGACGATCATATCCGCATACCTGTTTACGCCGACCGGAAATTGAGCCACTTGTAGGGATCGCGCCGACCGAAAATTGAACCGGGCAATCAACCTATCCTGCTAGTTTTTCAGGCAGGGTGTTTGGGGATGATCCCGATGACCATGTCGCGCTCCATCCGCACCTGACGCGATAATGCCAGCACATGCTCCAGGCGTTTGTTATCCACTTCGGCACCCTGATCCGCCACGGATGACCGGTCGTACTGGCGATAGGCCAGCGCGTCTCCATCCGCCCGAATTTCGATGCGACCATCCGGGTATTCGTACACGTCGATATAGCGATGGACGAGGGCGCGTGTCTGCGGCGTGTCGTCCAGCATGTAGATCACTCGGACGTACTGCAACGTCAAACTATTCGACACGCAACGCGACACCCGATGCGTCAGAATCAGGTCGAGATCCTCATCCTCGCGCAGCGCGCGATGCGCATCGAAGCCACTCCTGGGCATCTTCCCAAAACGACCATTGAAGTCAGCGATGAAGTGAGGCGCATAGGCATTCGCCGCCTCCCGCGTGTCGATCTTGCGCAACCGCAATTCCTTAACGAGCCGATCCTGCAAGGTTAAATTGGCCCGTTTCACGCGTCCCTTGGCTTGACTGCTGTTGGCGCATAGCGTATCCACGTTGAGCTCGTACAAGGCCCGTCCGTATTGGGTCACACCTTTGCCGGGGGTACTCGAATGACTGTTGCACGAGAACACGCTGGCGCGGTCGCTGTAGAGAGCCACCGGCTTGCCATACGCTGTATTTGCGCGTCGCCTCGAAATAGCTGAACGTCGACTCGGTCGCGGTGAAGTGCAGGGTCATCAGCCGGCTGGTGGCATCATCGATAAACACCAGCAACGTGCACGCCGGGGCTCGGTCTTCGAACCATCGGTGATCGCTGCCATCGATCTGAACCAGTTCGCCCAGACACGAGCGCCGATTCCTTGGTTGGTGAATCTTGGGCGGGCGCTGCGTGCGGGGAATCCACAGGCCTGCCTCGGTCATCAGGTGGCGCAACGGTTTCCTTGGATAACGTTAAACCGTGACATTCACGCAGCTTCTCGCAGGCCAGTGTCGGGCCGAAATCGGCGTAGCGATCCCGGATCAGCGTCAGCGCTCGACCAGCGATTGCTCCGTCGAGTTTCCGGTTTCCCGGACGGCCGCGAATATAAGTCGCATCCATGGAATACGGCGGTCTGGTATCGCCAGCTAGCTGGATTCGGTCTGACATAGATCGGCCATCACGGTCGGCGATTGGTCCGCCGCGTCGGGTTGCGGTCGATCCCCCCAACAGACGTCAAATCCATGTGCGGCGCTATGACCGTTATCGGGGAGGGACGTGCCGACGACGCGAACATGCAAAATCTGGCTCGGTCTCGTTCGGGACGTGCGACACATCAATTGTGACCCGCGCTGCATGAATCTCGTCAGCGTCGCTCATTCGTAGGCTAACTCTGAACCTCGCCCGTACAATCGAGGTCTGACGGTTGGCTATCAACGAGCCTTCGGATACATGAGGGCGGTTCGTCAAGTTCCGCCCAAGACTGCCGTTATTCCAATGAGCCGCTGTTCCACGCGCCAACCGTCGCACATTAAATAGTTCCGGGGAACGTCTTTATGGACAAGCAGGCCTTGATCCAAAACCTAGTCAAACATTTTGCGGCGCCTCAGTCATCGGAGCGCTGGGCTATGTATCATCTGATTAGCCCAGTGGTCGATTTCGCCAATTTGACGTCCGGTCTGATCTCTTACTATGAGTTTCAGCAACCTAGCGCGCATGAGACTTTTCAGAAGGTGGACATTGCACTCCTCGACAGCGTCACTCGTTCCCCGCGCGTCATGGTCGAAGCGAAGCAATTCCGAAAGCCCGTTTCGGCGGAGCTCATACGGAAGTACCTGAAACCGGGTGTGCGAGGCGCTGTAACGAACGGCTTTCACTGGGTTCTCTGCGTGGACGACAACAGCAAGATCGTGACGTTGTCGAGCGTGGACGGCACGTTTTTCGAAGAAGCGCTGAACGAGGTGGTGTCGTTCATCAGTAGCGGTGAAGTGGACACATCCGTTTGGAACGATGGCGACGCATACACCGCAAAGTGCCCGGCGGCGCGCGCTTCGAACAAGCAAGCCGCAGTGACGCCGCACTCATCCGTGTTAGAAGCGAGCATTGCGAAGTCGAAAAAGTCGAAATCGACGGTCGATGCCACCGGGCCAAGCGCGGCCGCGCAAACCCCGAATCCGGTTCCGCCTCGGGGAGCCAGAGCCACAATAAAGCCGGCCGCATCCGTATCGGAAGAGGACGTTGTCAAGCCGAAAAAACGCCTATCGACGGTCGATGTCATGGGGCTAGCCGAGGCCGTTCGAACATTGCAATCGGTTTCGCCTCTCGAAGCCACACTGCTTTCGGATCTGGCCACCAACCTCTCTGTTGCTCGACCTTTCGCGCAACATCTGCGGTTCGAAGTCAGCGAGACTCGCATCGTTTTATTCGATGAGCGCGTCGCCTCCAGGAATGAGCGGCGCGTCGCGCGGATAAAACTCGGTGCAACGCGTCCCGATGTGATCGTCAGGACGAGCATCGTCAGTAGCGACGGCTGCCTCTCGGGCATCTTGCCTCACTTTGCCCATGAACGAGGGCCGCATATGCGACGGTTTAGGCTCGGCGATGCGAAGCAAACTGTGGCCTTCGCGAAAGAACTCGCCCGCGTTTTGAGTGCGAAGATGCATCTGTCAGGCAGGAACGAGCTTTATTCGAATCGGCCTGATATTCACCGTTAGCGAGGCCCGCGCGCCGGTCAAGACGCTAGGTCATCATCGGGCCTGCCGGAAACTCACTGAGTGTCGCCGGCTACACGGATCGCTGTCTCGTCGCGCAAGCTGACCCATCTCGGTCACCGCAAAAAATGGCCGAGGCCTGGGACCGCATGGTCAAGACCCACGAGTAGCAGCGCGCGCGGCAATAAGCAGTGTTGGAAGCTCGACAACGAGACCAAGATGCTCACTTGATGCGGGACCGCGAGCGCGGATGGCAGGAGTGGCGGGACAGAATGACGCCGGAAGAACGGGCGCAGGCCAAAGCGTGGTTCAAGCAGTTCGAGGCGGGGCTTGGACGCTAGGCAGTTCACGTTTGATGATTTCCTCGAGCGCCTGCGCAAGAAGGGTCGCGGAACGGATGGAGCCATGCCAACGGCCGCTTCCGCGAGCCCAACCGCCGTTCGAATGGCAACGTCACCGAGGCAGCCAACGGGAGGTTGTGGCCGAAGTCGGTGGCGGATTCAACCGATCGATGCAATAGTTTGCTGGAATCGCTCGGCTGGCGTTTCGTAACCCAGGGTCTTTCTTGGGCGCTCGTTCAGCCGTCGCGCCTGAGTTTGGCTTTTGAGTCTTTTGATAGATCGGTACCTTTGTTCCCCCCGATCTGCTCCGGCAGCGAAGTCGTCGCGGCAGCGGCAATCGCGCCGCTGGGCGAATACAGCAGGAATTTCGGCGCCCGCGCGTTTCGGATCAGCAGCGAACGGTACGGCCCGTCATAACGACTATTCGCAGTCCATTCGCGCCATGCAGCATCCGATGTATCGATCCGCGCATCGATATCCTCGATGGGCGGCACGACGAGCGGTTCATCCTCGCCAGCGACGACGGCGAGCGTCTCGCATTCGCCCGCGCGCACAGTGAGATGCGCACGAATGCCTTCATCCGCACGTTCATCGATCACGACGCTAGTACCGTGCAGCAGCAGCCCCAGCATCCGCCCCGCATGGAACAGGTCGCGCCCGCCGATGGTCGAGCAATACGGGCTGATGGAATCGTCGCGGCGTCCGAATACAATTCGGATATCGAAACGGATGCTTCCTTCGATGCCCTCGAAGCGCCGCGCCAGTTCCGCCCACGGAAGCCGTCCCGCGGAGCCGCTATTGTGCGACTCGACCAGCTTCGCACGGCCCGACGCCGTAACGAACTCCGTTTCCAGCACGTTGCTGTCGTCGCGGTAGCGTCGTGCCACTTCGAACGGTTCCACGGGCGTGATCGAAAAGCAGCCGCCGTTGCGCGCATCGAGCAGGCGGTCGAACAGTGGCGGCGAATCGATGCTCGGCACGCACCACGAGTCGATGGAACCGTCCGCGCCGCTGAGCGCGACGTACCGGCCATTGCCCAATGCGGCGTAGGCATCGAGCGGCAGGAAACCGTCTGCGTTGCGTTGAATGCGCACCATCAGTTTTTCGGCACCTTGTCGACGCCCGCGCCGGGATTGCTCGTGTCGACGAGTTCCGGCGACTTCACCGCACGCAGCGTTTCGAGCTGCGCTTTCGTATCGATACGGCGCGTGCGTTCGAACGGTTCGAACGTGACCGGACGGCCCGTTTCCATCGCCTTGACGATGCCTTCGAGCACGCGCACATCGGCGTAACCTTCTTCGAAGTCGGGCTCCGGATGCGTGTCGTTCAGGATGCAGTCGGAGAAGTATTTCAGCTCGCCACCGAAGTGGTCGGTGTTCCTGAAGGACTCGGATTTTTCATCCTGGCCGATGGTGACGGTGTGCTGCAACGGCTTGCCGTACATGTAGCACGGTTGCATTGCGAGGTTGCCCTTCGTGCCGAGTGCGAAAAAGGAATCGAGCGTGTTGAGCGTGTAGGAGAGCACGAATTGCGCAAGGCGGTCGCCTGGAAAGCGCAGCGTGACGGATACGGTGTCGTCGAAGTCGCCGAGTCCGGCGTCGGGGTGGCGCACGCCCACGGCGGATACGACTTCGAGCGGCTCCGCTTCGAACACGTAACGCGCGGCATTAACGGGATACGGTCCCATGTCGAAGACCGGCCCTGCTTCGACACCGCTTTTCGCGCGATGATTAGCCGGATCGACCTTCTGCACGAACGTTGACGAGAACAGGCGCACGTCGCCGAGATCACCCGAACGAATGCGTTCGATAGCCGACAGCGTGGCCGGTTCGAAGTGCAACCGGTACGCGACCATCAGTTTCGCCGTCGATGCCTTTGCGACTTCGGCAATCTCTTTGCATTTTTCCGTCGAAATTTCGAGCGGTTTTTCGGTTAGTACGTGAACACCCGCCTTCAGTGCTGGAACGATGAACTCCGCATGTCGCCAGTTGGGCGTGGCGAGATAGATTGCATCGATTTTCTCGGAAGCGAGCAGTTCGTCGAATTGGTCGTAGGTGTAGAGGTCGGCGATGTCGTACTTTTCGGCGACCTTGCGCGCCTTGTCGAGATCGCCTGACACGAGCGCGGTGATCTGGGAGTTACCGGTGTGTTCGACGCCGGGCATCATCGCTTCCTGCGCGATATCGCCGAGCGCGACGACTGCGTAGCGGATTTTTCGGGCGCTGTTGAGGCCAAGTGCGGATGCGATGCTCATCTGATAAACCCTCGTGGAAGTTGGTGTGGCGTGCCTGTAGTTCAGGCAAGCCAGCGCAACGTTTGTTCCAGTCGGTGAGTTTCCAAAGCTGAGCGCTAAAGCGATTGTGCTGCCGGATTTGCGACCGTGGCAACGTAGGGAATGCAACCGGTTCCGTTTCGTGGCGAATTTTCCGTCGCCGATTTTCTTCGCCGGGTTCGTTCGCCGATGAGACGAGCCGGCACGGCGGGCAAGCATCCCATTGACGATGCGGCCATCTATCTCGACCCGCTGTCACCGTCAAAGCGCGTTTTGTCGCAACCCGTTAGACTCTTGCCTGTCAGGTGGCCGTCATGATGCTGCCGGCACGTGGAACATGGGGTGACATGCCGCGCCAGTCGAATACTGGCCGGTATCCGAACGGACTGTCGCGAAGCTGCGGTGGTCATTTCTCCACGACCCACGATTACATGAAAAAGACTATCCAGATCTCGCCTGCGCGGCGAGGCTTCATGCGCGATGTCGTCGCCATCGCGCCAGCGGCTATTGCGCTAGGCTCGAGCGTCGCCAGTTCGACCATCGTGCGCGCGGCAACGAGTCACGCGCAGTATCAGCCAAGCTACTTCAACGCCTCGGAATGGAACGCGCTCAACGCGCTCGTCGACCGTCTCATTCCCGCCGATGAAACCGGCCCCGGCGCGATCGAAGCCGGTGTCGCCGAATTCATCGACAAGCAGATGGATACGCCTTACGGTCACGGCGCGCTCTGGTACATGCAAGGACCGTTCGCGAAGAATGCGTCACCGTTGAAGGGCTATCAACTTCCTTTCGCGCCGCGCGACCTCTATCGCCACGCGCTCAATGGCCTCGATAAAGCTACGCGCGATGCGCACGGCAAAGTCTTCGCCGAACTCGACGAATCCACGAAAGACGCGCTCGTCGGTCAGCTCGAACACGGCAAGCTCGCCATCGGCGACGTGCCGCCCGCCGACTTTTTCGCGCTGCTGCTTCAGAACACGCACGAGGGCTATTTCTGCGATCCGAAGCACGGCGGCAACAAGAACATGGCCGCCTGGAAAATGATCGACTTTCCCGGCGCGCGTGCGGATTACATGGATCAGGTCGAACAGTACGGCGTGCGCTATCCGCTTCCGCCTGTGTCCATCGGCTGAATTGGCTGCAATTGCCGGACTTCTTACGTTTCTTTCTGGAACCGGTTCCACGAAGGAGCGCGGAGCACTCGCGTTCAAGGGAAAACAATGAGCAATAAAACCATGAAGCCAGTCGATGTCGTGATCGTCGGCTTTGGCTGGACCGGCGCCATCATGGCGAAGGAATTGACCGAGGCGGGACTGAACGTGCTCGCGCTCGAACGCGGCGCGTATCGCGATACGTATCCCGATGGCGCGTATCCGAAGACCATCGACGAACTGACTTATCTGCAACGCTGGAAGCTGTTTCAGGACATGTCGAAGACCAGCTTCACGTTTCGCTGGAACGCGAACGATCCTGCGTTGCCGTATCGGCAGATCGGGGCGTTCAAGCCGGGCGAAGGCGTCGGCGGCGCGGGGCTGCACTGGTCGGGACAGCACTGGCGCGTCTATCCGGAAGAGCTTCGCATCAAGAGTCATTACGAAGAGAAGTACGGCCGCAAATTCATTCCCGAAGGCATGACGCTGCAGGACTTCGGCGTGAGTTACGAAGAACTGGAACCGCACTTCGACTTCGTGGAAAAGATGATGGGCACGTCGGGGCAGGCGTATCGCGTGAAAGGGCAGATCGCGGCGAACGGCGTCGGCAATCCGTTCGAGGCGAACCGCTCCGACAACTTTCCGCTGCCGCCGCAAAAGACGCCGTACACCGCGCATCTGTTCGAAGTCGCCGCGCGTGAAGTCGGTCTGCATCCGTTTCAGGAACCGTCGGCGAACGTGTCGCAGCCGTACACGAATCAGTACGGCTGTCAGATGGGTCCGTGCAACTTCTGCGGCTTTTGTTCGGGCTACGCCTGCTACAACTATTCGAAGGCATCGCCGAATGTGAACATCATGCCCGCGCTGCGGCAGGTGAAGAATTTCGAGCTGCGGCCGAACTGCAACGTGCTGCGCATCGATCTCGACGATACGAAGAAAAAAGCCACCGGCGTGACGTACATCGACGCTCAAGGCAACGAGGTGCATCAACCGGCATCGATCGTGATTGCGAGCACGTTCGCGTACAACAACGCGCATCTGTTCCTCGTGTCGGGCGTCGGCAAGCCCTACGATCCGGCGACGGGCAAGGGCGCGGTCGGCAAGAACATCGCTTATCAGACGATGTCCACGGTCAAAGCGTTCTTCGAGCCGGGCAAGAACACGAACAACTTCATCGGCGCGGGCGGCAACGGCGTCGCGCTCGACGACTTCAACGCGGACAACTTCAATCACGGACCGCTCGGCTTCGTCGGCGGCGCGCCAGTGTGGTGTAACCCGGCGGGCGTGAAGCCGATTTCCGGCATCCCGGTTCCCGATGGCACGCCCAAGTGGGGCGCGGCGTGGAAGAAGGCCGCGAAGGACAGCTACACCAACTTCGTTTCCTTCGATGTGCACGGCGCGAACATGGTGTATCGCGACTGCTTCGTGGATCTCGATCCGAATTACAAGGATTCGTACGGCCAGCCGCTGTTGCGCTTCACGTTCGACTGGAAGGACAACGACATCCGCATGAGCCATTACGTCACAGGCCAGATGATAAAGGTGGCGCACGCGATGAACCCGAAGTCCATCGGCGTGACGATGATGAAGCAGGGCGATCAGTTCGATCTGCGTCCGTATCAGACGACGCACTGGGCGGGCGGCGTCGCGATGGGGCCGGACCGGGAGACCAGCGTGCTCAATCGCTATTTGCAGAGCTGGGACGTGCACAACGTCTTCGCCGTCGGCTCGGGCGTGTTTCCGGTTGGCATCGGCTACAACCCGACGGGACTCGCCACCGCGCTCGCTTACTGGTCCGCCAAGGCCATCCGCGAGCAATACCTCAAAGATCCGCGTCCTCTGATCGATGCGTGAGGACATTCAGAACATGACATTCAAACATTTGATTCTGGCGGCGGCTGCGCTGTGCGGTTTGGCGCTTGGTTCCGCACATGCGGCCACGTCCGCCGACGCCGGATTGATCCAGCGCGGCGCATATCTCGCGCGGGCCGGCGACTGCATCGCCTGTCACACGGCGCGCAACGGCAAGCCATTCGCGGGCGGTCTCGCGATCCAGACGCCGATCGGCCGCATCTATTCCACGAACATCACGCCGGATCGGGAGAACGGCATCGGCAAATGGACGTATCAGGACTTCGCGGCGCTCATGCGGCATGGCGAGTCGAAGGCTGGCTACGCGGTGTATCCGGCGATGCCGTATCCGTCGTATTCGCGCGTCAACGATGACGACATGCAGGCGCTCTACGCGTACTTCGAGCATGGCGTCGAGCCGGTCGCGCAGGCGAATCGCAAGAACGACATTCCGTGGCCGCTGTCGATGCGCTGGCCGCTGAAGATATGGCGCTGGGCCTTCGCGCCCACGCCGGAGCCGTTCGCGGATGTGACGGCCACGGATGCATCGGCGAGACATGGCGCATATCTCGTCGAAGGGCTCGGCCATTGCGGCAGTTGTCACACGGCGCGTGGCGTCACGCTACAAGAAAAAGCGCTGACGGGCGATGGCAACTCGATCTACCTCGCGGGCGGCGGCGCGGTCGATGGCTGGGTCGCGCCGAGTCTGCGCAACGAGCACGGCGGCGGCCTCGCCGGATGGAGCGAAGCGGAGATCGTCGAGTTCCTGCATACGGGGCGCAACACGCACACGGCGTCGTTCGGCGCGATGAACGATGTCATCGCCGATTCGACGCAGTTCATGACGCAGCGCGATTTGCAGAGTATCGCGCTGTATCTGAAGGCGCTGACGCCGCAGCACGCCAACGCCACGCCGTATGTGTACGACTCGCACGTGGCCGGGCAGTTGTATGCCGGTCACGTGCCTGCGGTGCCAGGCGCGCAGTTGTATCTCGACCGATGCGCGGCCTGCCACAAGTCGAACGGCAAGGGCAATGGGCGCGCGTTCCCGGCGCTGGCGGGCAATCCGGTCTTGCAGACGTCGAACCCGACATCGGCGATTCATATCGTGCTGTCCGGCGGCGCGCAACCGGCGACGAACACCGCTCCGTCGACGCTGACGATGGCTCCGTACGCGGACATCCTCACCGATCAGCAAGTGGCCGATGTGGTCAGCTTCATCCAGACGAGTTGGGGAAACGCGGGCGGCAAGGCGAGTGCGGATCAGGTGGCGAAGCTGCGTAAAGGCGCGGTGCCGGTCGAAGCACGCGGTTTCCCGATGGCCGAGCCAGAGTTGCATCACGCCGCGCCCGCGGATCAGGCTTCTGGCACGCGCGGTTAACGTCGTTTTTTCTGCGATCTGCGAGCGTAGCGTTTTGCGCGCTTGTGGATCGCGGTCGCGTCGAACGCAGACGCGCGCATCCAGTGCGAGCGGCACGAACGATGCGTCGCCGTGTTGCCTCGGCCGTCACCGGATACACCGGAACGTGCCGGATCGTTCACGTGCGGAGCGCGAAAAATGACTTTGTCCCGCAGTAAGCAGATTGGCCGAACCCCTGCGCTGGTTTTCGTGATTCTGTGGTTCTTCATCGGCGGCATCGCGCATTTTGCCGCGACCGATCTGGAGATGCGCATCGTTCCGCCGTGGCTGCCGGAGCATCGGATGATCGTTCTCGTCAGCGGCGTGTTTGAACTGCTGGGGGCGTTCGGACTGCTGCTGCGCGTCACGAGAACCCTGGCCGGATGGGGCCTGATTCTGCTGACGATCGCGGTGACGCCCGCCAATATCTACATGCTTCAGCAGGCGCATCAATTCCCGGCGGTTCCCTATTGGGCGCTCGTTCTAAGGTTGCCGCTGCAACTGGTCCTGCTGTTTCTGATCTGGTGGTCGACGCGGCCCGGAAAAACCTTTCGGGCCGATGTGATGAATCGCCGGATTTCCTGACGTCACGGACACGCGGTTCGCTTCGAATGAAACCGGGCCGCTCATCGGCAGGCTCACACTTGCGCCTGACCGCCATCGACGAATAATTCGGCGCCGTTCACGAAGCTCGAACTATCCGATGCCAGGAACAACGCCACCGCCGCGATCTCGCCAGGATCGCCCACGCGGCCCATCGGAATGCGCGACGCCAGATAATCCAGTAGACCTTGTTGCTGAGTCTCGTCCGGTCCCGCCAGTTCGACCAGACCAGGCGTTTTCGTCGCGCCGGGGCTGATGGTGTAGACGCGAAAGCCGCGGTCCTTCAGGTCGAGAATCCAGCTACGCGCAAAGTTGCGGATCGCCGCTTTCGATGCCGAATACACGCTGAACGCGGCTGTGCCTTCGATCGTCCTGGTCGATTCCGCGAGAGTCACCGATGCGCCCTTCCACAAGAGCGGCAGCGCCTTCTGCACGGTAAAGAGCGTGCCCTTCACATTGCGGTCGAAGGTGTCGTGATAGTGCGCTTCGGTGATATCGCCCAGCGGCACCATTGCGCCGCCTCCTGCATTGGCGAACAGCACGTCCAGCCGGCCTTTCTCCGCGCGAATTTTTTCGTACAACGGGTCTACCGTTGCGCTTGCGCTGAATGGGTCGTTCAACCCGGCCAGCTTTGTACTTACGTCGCTTCCGAACGGACGCGCGCTCATCAGCTATGTGTGACTGCAAGTTCGCGCTCGGTAAATCATTGTCCTGAGTGTCCCGGGTTCGCCAATTCGTGCTTTCGGCCAGTTTCGGACGTACGTCTGGGTGCCTGCGCGAACGCACTAACGACGGGTCCACCTCCGAGAGCGGACCTTTGTCGAGCAGCGATATCGCCTCGTCCGAGAGAGGGACAGCCTGTGTGCTCCCTTGGGCGGTCGACCCAGAACTGGCCCGTCGGTTATGGAGCATGAGCGAGCAGTCGACCGACGTACGATTTCCTGCCGGTCAACATACGTGAATGGTATAACCGATTCACCCATTCGCATTCGCAAGCCGTTCGAGTTTCCCGATTGCTTTCGTCACGGCCGGCCGGGCAATCATCGCGTCGTACCAGCGTTGCACATGCGGCACCTCGTCGAGTGTCAGAGCCGGGAACGCGCGTCGCCATATCCATCCAAAGTGGGCGATATCCGCGATGGAATACTCGTCGCCCGCGACGAACGACTGCCCGGCAAGAATACCGTCGAGCAGTTTCAGTTGACGGTTCGCTTCGCCGGAGAAGCGCTCGATGGCATGCGGCAGCGGCTGCGGTGCGAATTTGAGGAAGTAACCCGCCTGTCCGAAGGCCGGGCTCAGTCCTGAAGCATGAACGAACAGTTGTTCAAACGTGCGAGCCCGGCGCACCGGGTTTTGCGAGAGCAGCTTGCCGTGCTTCTCGGCGAGATAAACGAGGATAGCCGCAGACTCGGTCAGCACGAAATCGCGATCATCTGTGGTCAGCACAGGCACTTTTCCGTTGGCGTTCAAGGCAAGAAACGCATCGCTCTTCTGTTCGCCCTTTCGAACGTTGACTGCATGCAGCGTGTACTCGATTCCGAGTTCTTCGAGTGCGATCGGCACCTTGACGGAATTGGGCGTGGCGAATGCATGAACGTGGTACATGGCGTGTGATCCTCTAAGAGAGATAGCGGTTTGGCGTGAGACGAACTGTGCGCGGCATTCGATCGCCGGTGAAGTCCGGTCGGAGTGATAAGCGCTATTCCTCCAAGGAATGGCTCAGGACGACCGGAGTCGGATGCTTCTCGTTATTCCGCGCAGGAATGACAGCTATCGCCCGTTGCTGTCTTCTGCAGAATCGCACTTGCCCCGAAGATCCACAGGTCTTCTCCCTTTTTCAGGTACGCGCAATGAACCCTCTCTTTACTCAAACTCAGGTCGGTCCTTATCCTGTCAGTCACCGCGTCGTCATGGCGCCGCTCACGCGGATGCGCACCGAAGCGCAGAACGTCCCGGGCGATCTGATGGTCGAGTACTATGCGCAGCGCGCTTCGTCGGGCGGCTTGCTGATTTCCGATGCGACGTCCGTGTCTCCTCTCGGTTTCGCCTATGTGGGCGCACCGGGCATCTACACCGAAGAGCATGCACGCGGCTGGAGACGCGTCACTGACGCCGTCCACGCGAAAGGCGGACGTATCTTCCTGCAGTTATGGCATGCGGGACGACAGGCGCATCCCGCCAACATCGGCGGAGAATCACCGGTCGCGCCTTCTGCCGTGCGCGCTTATGAACACTCGGCAATTCACAACGAAAGCGGGCGCGTTATCGAGGTCGAGCAGGTCGTCCCGCGCGCACTCGCGCTGGAAGAGATTGCTGGCGTGATCGAAGAATTTCGTCACGCTGCGACGCTTGCGAAACAGGCCGGTTTCGATGGTGTCGAACTGCATGCCGCTAATGGTTATCTGCCCGACCAGTTTCTGCAGGACGGCGCGAACCACCGTACGGATGCATACGGCGGCTCGCTTGAGAACCGGGGGCGCTTTCTGTTCGAGGTGATCGACGCAATCGCTTCGGTGTGGGACGCCGACCAGATCGCAGTCCGCCTATCGCCGGGAAGCTCGTATGGCACGATGTCCGAAAGCGATCCGCATGCCACGTTCGGCTATGTCGCGCGGCGCCTGGACGGCTATGGGCTCGCGTGTCTACATGTCGTCGAGCCGCGTGTGCGCGGTAACGATGACGTCGCCGCAGCGGCATCCGCCGTCTCGGCGAAAAATTTGCGGTGCGTGTTCAAGGGAACACTCATCGCAGCGGGCGGCTTCACAGCGGATAGCGCGCATCGCATAATCGAAGCAGGCGACGCTGATCTCGTCGCGTTCGGGCGCCTGTTTGTCTCCAATCCAGATCTGCCCGAGCGACTGCGCGTCGGAGCACCGCTGAACCATTACGATCGCTCGACGTTCTACGGCGGCAACGCACGCGGTTACACCGATTACTCCTTCCATAGCGCCGCGCCGGTTCTCTGAACCGGATTGCACGCATCGCAAACCGGCCCCGCCGCAGGCGATCCTGCGGCGGGGCCGCTTGCATTGCGGATTGCATTCGTGAACGGAAGTCAGATGACAAAGTCCGATCATCGGCAATTTCATCGATCCCATGTTCTGACGCGCTAGACTCCCGCCTGAACACATCACAGCCACAACAAGGACTTTCACGGTCCGCAAGGAGAAGCAACGGCATGGACCGGATGGCAGCAATGGAAACGTACGTCAGCGTGGTGGAGGCTGGCTCATTCTCGGCGGCCGCCAAGCGGCTCAAGCTAGGTCAACCGGCGGTTTCGAAGTCGATTGCGCAACTCGAAGAGCGACTCGGCGTGCGGCTGCTGTTGCGCTCGACGCGCGGCCTGACGCCCACCGATGCAGGTCAGCGCTTCTACGAACATGCCAGACGCGCAATCGAAGAGGTAGACCTCGCCGAGCATGTCGCGCGTGACGCGTCGATCGGGCTATCTGGAGTGTTGCGCATCAGCGCAGCCGTGACCTTCGCGCGGCTGCATATCCTTCCGGCGCTGAAGACGTTTTTGGACCGGCACCCTAACCTGCAGATCGATATCGTGCTAGACGATCGCACCATCGACCTGCTCGAAAAAGGCGTGGATGTGGCGCTGCGCATGGGCTCCCTCGACGATTCAACGATGACCGCACGGCGCATCGCGCAAAGCCGTCGGCTGGTGGTCGGCACGCCTGCGTATCTAGCCGAAGCGGGTGTGCCGACGACGCCTGCGGAGCTTAGCCAGCATCAGGTGATCGTGTATTCGTTGCGAGGCGGTGGCGAGTCTTGGGCGTTCAGCCAGCGCGGTAAAGAAACGGCGGTTGTCGTATCCGGGCGCGTCAGCGTCAGTGCGCTGAAGGAATGCGTACAACAGTGCTCGGCGGCATTGGTCTTGCAATCGCATCGGAATGGATGTTTTCGCCTGAACTTGTCGACGGCACGGCTCAGGCCGTGCTGACCGACTGGGAATTGCCTTCGATCGACCTTTGGGCAGTCTTCCCGGCCGGGCGCCTGGTAAGTGCGAAGGCGCGAGCGTTCGTCGCCTTCGTGGAGGAAATACTGGGCGTCACAGGCGGCGGCAACGAAACTTCAGAAAGCAAGCTTGCCGATTGACGCACCGCCGTCGACGTAAAGCGTCTGACCGGTCATGAAGCCGGCCGCGTCGGATAGCAGAAACGCGGTCGTAGCGGCAATTTCATGGGGCTGGCCGAAGCGCCCCATCGGTACTGCGGACAGATAACGCTTCTCGCCCTCGCTGCCGGGCGGATTGTTCGCGCGAAACAGCACGGTCTCGGTCGGGCCCGGCGCGACGGCATTCACCGTAATGCCCGTGCCCGCCAGTTCCAGCGCCCACGAACGCGCAAAACTTACCAGCGCGGCTTTCGCCGCTGCGTAGGCCGTGCGTTGCGTCATGCCGAGAATTGTCAGGCTGGAAATGTTCACGACGCGTCCCCAGCCGCGTTCTTGCATGCCGGGAAGCAGCGCCTGAACTGTTTGCACGGCAGGGTGAAGATTCAGTGCGAGAACGTCGTCGAGATCGTTTAGCGCGACTTCGCCGAGACGCTGCGGCCTGACTAATGCGACGTTGTTCACCACGCCATCGAATGCGTGACGTCGCACGAGGTCATCGAGCACCGCACCGGTTGCGGCACGGTCGGCCAGATCGACGCGGACCAGTTCGCCCGGAAAATCGCTTGCTTCGCGCGCGAGACCCACCACGTGGTGGCCATCGGCAATCAGCCGTTCTGTCAACGCGAGGCCAATGCCTTTGGTCGCGCCGGTGATGAGAAATGTACGTTGTGTCATCAAATGTCCTTTAAGAACCTGAAGGAATCGAAAAGCCGCGCCGGGTTTTCCGGCGCGGCATGGCTGTTGCCCGGCGTTGCGCGGTAAGGCTCAGGCGTTGGCCGTCGCCTTTTCTAGAACCGAGAACATGTCCGATGGATCGGGACGACGCGTGTAATCCGGGTTGACCTCCGAATACAGCACAATGCCATCCTGCCCGATGACGTAACGCGCGGGCATCGGCAAGGTCCAGCTCGGGTCGTTATTGAACGCGGGCAGATCGTTCTTCAGGTTCTTGTACAAGTCGACCAGATAGTCGGGCAACGCGAAGCGCAATCCGAAGTCCATGCCCGTCTGACCGTTCACGTCGCTCAGCACCGGAAAGCCCAGTTCGTTGGTGCGCACGGACTTGCGGCTGTTGACCGGCGTTTGCGGAGAAATCGCCACGACGTTCGCGCCATAGGCCTGAATCTGCGGCAGCACCTCGTTGATCGCCTGCAATTCGATATTGCAATACGGGCACCAGACACCGCGATAGAAGGTCACCACCATCGGACCCTTCACCAGCAACGCAGCGGACGACACGTCGTTGCCATCCTGATCCTTAAGGTTGAAATGCGGGGCGCGGTCGCCGGCCTTAATCGCGCGGCCCGCTTGTCCGCTGGCAATCAGTTCTGCTGTGGCGCGTTCCATCACCGGATGAATCTCCGCAGGAGCGTTGAAGGGCGGCTTGCCAGCCTTGAAGTCGGCCCGGAATGCGTCCAGTTTGTCTTGCAGTGACATGAGTGTTCTCCGTCGAGAGGAATAAAGGAATAATGGATTCAGGCTGCGTTCTGTGCTGCTGCGATGCGAGCCACTTCGGCCGCCGTGATGCCTTCGAGCGCAAGGCCGTAGCCGATGCCTTCGTCGATCACACGACGCAGACGTTGAGTCAGGCCAATGCGGGTGTATTTGGTGGTGAGCGGGGGCTGCTTTGCGATCGTCGCGGCGATGTTGTGCGCACGTTCGAGTAACTGATCTGCAGGCACGATCTCATTAATCACACCCAGCGACCTCGCCTCTGCAGCGTCGAGCTTTTGCTGCGTGAGCACGAAGTACCGGCCGCGAATGCTGCCGATCATTTCCGGCCACAGCAGATGCACGCCGTCGTTGGGAGCGATGCCGAACGCGGCGTGCGGCAGGTCCTGGAACACGGTCTCGGGCGTCGCCACCACGATGTCGCACAGCAGGACATATTCCGAATGCAGCAGGACCGGGCCGTTGAGCGCAGCAATCATCGGCACTTCGATGTCCAGGATGTTCATCAGGATCTTGCGGCCTTCGCGGAAGATCTTGTCGTAGCCACGCGGCGTGAAGAAATCGAAACCTTCCGGCGAGATCGCGTCCATGAATGCGTCGCCGCTTCCTGTCAGGATGACTACGCGGTTATCCGGATCTTCACCGATCTGATGAAACATATCGGTGAACTGTTCATGCGTGTGGCCATTGAAGACGAGCTTCTCGCATTCGGTATGGAAACGGACTTCGAGCACGCCGTCCGGTGTACGGGTCAGTCGTGCATTGGGATAGGCGTTTTTATAGCGGTCGAACGTGGACATGGCGGGCTCTAGGCGAACTTCTGTGTGGCTTGGACGGGAGCCGTAAGGGCTCCCGTGGACGGCCTTAGGCTGCAGCAGCGACAGCGACCGGTTTGGTCCACTCGTTACCGGCCATGAAGCCGTCGAGTGCCGTGTGGACGATGTGGTTCGTGTAGTTGCTCATCACCTTGGTCGCCACGCCGAGGATTACTTCAAGGACGTTCTGACGGGTGTAGCCGGCGGCAAGAAACGCGTCGACATCGGCGTCCGGGACGAAACCGCGCTCACGCACCACGAGGGTCGTGAAGCGATGCAGCGCTTCGAGCTTTGCATCGGGTAGCGGTGTGCCGGCGCGCAGTGCGGCGATTACGCCTGCGTCCATCTTGATCATCTTTGCGAGCGTGCTGTGACCGGCCATGCAGTAGTGGCAGTTATTCTCGAAGTTCGATGTGAGGTAGACGACCTGCTGTTCGTGCGGCGTCAGCGTGCTCTTCGAGAACAGGTCCCACAGCGCCGAGTAACCGGCCAGCAGCGCGGGCGACTCCGCCATATGCGCCTGAAGATTGGGGACGAAGCCAAATGCGCGCTTCGTGTCTTCGAGAACGGCCTTCGAGGCGGTCGGTGCGGTGTCGATGGTGTAGGTTTGGAAGTTGCTCATCGTGCTGCTCCTGTTGGTTGACGATGAGCAAATGATGAAGGTCAGCGCTTTTTCGAAGAAGGCCGGCGCCATCGATAACAGTCATTCCTGGGAGGCATAAAGCGATGGGCATCGAATCGGGTAGACCGAAAAACACCGATGGTCTCCGCACCGGGAAGAATCGGTGAGGGTTCGGTCGACTGCCTTCTATCATTCGGCGTTGGTATGGGACGGGCCGCTTCCACTTCGAAAGCGGACGCACAACTCGCGGGGAGCCATTGGCTGCTCAGGGTCGACAGTGTCAGTTGGCAAACGCGGGGAGCAGCCATCCCGCTGCGCCGCGCGGTCACCAGCGAAAACTGTCAATGTTCCGGATTTCCCAGGCGGTCTTGGCGAAGAATGACTAGGGCCGATGGCGTGCATGCAGTTGACCGCACCGAATGGCCGTTGCATCATCAATATGTTCAAATCCACGGGCATGTATGGGTGCAAGACGACAGTCTCACCTTTCGCAAGTTTGGCAGTTCCTCTTCCACCTTTTTCTAAGAGGTGGTTTCAAAATGCCTGAGCAGATCGTTGAAGAGTATTCCAGCAGATCATGCAGGCAGCGAGTTTGAGGAAGGCTTCATGCATTGTCGCCA
>NZ_JARUXV010000005.1:0-141828 GCF_031450975.1 Caballeronia sp. LZ065 | reverse complement strand
TCGATTCTTTTCCACAATTCGTCGTCAATGATTGGCTTATCCATGCCCTCGATCTCATCGCTACGATGCTCAAGGTTAACAGGATGCCCATGGAGTTAAGGAATCTCTGCAAAAGCCCGTGCGAGTCAAAACTCTAAGTAGTACTATCGCATAAGGAAACGGCCTTGGAACCTCACGATGACGCAACAGGAAGTAGTTCGGGCGCGCCGACGTTCGATCCATTTTGCGCGAGCAAACACTGGCACTTCGGACAGTGGCGATTGCGACACGAGTCGTACGCAATACGCTGATGACCGCATGTATCGCATTGCTCAACATGTCCGCCCAGCGCGGCGGTTCGACATAGCTCGATAGCGCTCATTGTGCGTCGCTGCGCGCGACTAAGCGTATCGGCATGGGTGTGCCGATATTGCAGGCCGCAGCGGCCGAAGATGTCCGCGACCTCAAGCGCCGGTCTCATTGCTCAGGTCAGATCTGTTTGAGCGGAGCCGGCTCGGGTGAGAGTCCCGGATGCGCCAGAGAATCGAACGGGCTCGAGGTTGCGCATACCGTACTCGTTGCAACCTTCAAGTAGCGCGCAGTAGTCGAGAGGGCGCGGTGTCCCATCAGCAGTTGAATCCTGCGCACGTCGGTGCCTGCCTCCAGCAGATGAGTAGCGAAGGCGTGGCGCAGAGAGTGAGGCGTAATCGGCTTTCGGATGCCGCTGCGCTCGCGAGCGACTCGGCAAGCTCGCCCGACTGCATTGCGAGTAATAGGTTTGCCAGGGATCGTCCCGGGGAACAGCCAGTCCCGCGGGTGGGCGTTGCGCCAGTATGTCCGAAGGATCTCGAGCAGGCGAGGCGACAGCATCACGTAGCGATCCTTATGGTTCTTTCCCTGATCCACACGGATGACCATGCGCTGGCTGTCGATATCGGTGACTTTAAGATGCACGACTTCGGATACTCGCAGGCCGCCTGCATAAGCAACCATCAGAATGGCTCTCTGCTTCAGGATGGGAATTGAGGCAAAGAAGGCCGTGATCTCGTCCAAACTGAGGATGACCGGCAGTCGGACCGATTTCTTAGGCAAGGAAAAATCCTCGTCGCACCAGTCCCGTTTGAGGGTTATTCGATAGAGGAAACGGAGCGCGCCGATCGTTGGGCCGAGACTACCCGGCATCAACTTGCGCTCTTCACGAAGATGAACGAGCCACGCTCGAATTTCCTCAGGGCCCAGCAATTCAGGCGAACGGTGGAAGTATCGAGCGAAACTCGACACCTCTAGAAGATACGATTGCTGGGTGTTCTCCGCGAGATTGCGGATCTGCATGTCCTGCAGCATGCGTTGGCGCAGTGGCGTCATAGCAGGCCTCCTGGAAACAGTAAGCGGAATGCCCAAACGGGCATCTACATACTGCTCCTGTTGGCGTGCGCGCCCCGCAGGACCCCATGCGAGAGCACCGTTTGCCCTGAAACGTGAGCCATAGGCCGCGCTTGCCTCCCACTACCGCGCCAGCGGTTTAGTACTACCATGAGTATGGTGCGGTAAAATATATGTGCTGCTCCATAACGAACTAGGCCAAGGCAGTACCTTTGTGGAAAGCGAACAGCACATATTATTCGGTTACAAGGTGCGGAGGAAGGTGATCAGGTCGGGCTGATCCCGCCATTGCTTTCGTCCTTCGGCACCGCCTTCCACTTCGCATGTCGCCAGTGCCCGTGCCTTTGTTTCCAGATTGATCTCGGCGTAGATATTGGTCGTCTCCAACGAAACGTGCCCAAGCCAGCCGCGTATCGTATTGATGTCGACACCAGCCTGGAGTAGTAGCGAGGCGGTCGTATGCCGAATCACATGTGGGTGGACATTCTTGCCGGCAAGCGACGGCGCTTTGGCTGCAGCACGGATAGCGCAGCGCTTGACCAATGCATGAATGCCGGAGCGCGTCATCGTCTGGTGGAATCGATTGAGAAACACCGGCGCGTCTGCGGCCCTCCCCTCGGACTGTGAGCGCAACGCATCGAGCGTGGATTTCCAGAGCGGGCAGCGGCGATGTCGGTTCCCCTTGCCGACGATGCTGACCGAGCGCGTGTGCCAGTCAACGTCGCCAATCTTGAGCTGCGCAGCTTCGCTTGCACGCGCTCCTGAGTTAAACATGAAGAGCAGTAACGCATGTTCGCGCTGCCCCTGCGCTGTATTGACGTCAGAGGCAGCGAGCAGGGCGTCCATTTCCTGCCTGCTAAGGTAGCTGATCTCCGGCCGACTGGTTCTCTTAACAGGAATCAGATGAATCTGTGCCCACCAGTCAACGTATTCAGGCGCATGTTCGCCGATGAAACGAGCCGGCGCATGGATGCCGCCAAGCCGCTGATTTCGTGTGCTGACCGTACAGTGGCGTTGTTCTTCCATGTGCGTCAGGAACAGACGGACCATTTGCGCGGAGAGATCATCAACGGTCAGGCGATCGATCCGCTTGTCGACCTTGGCGGCCAAATACGGAAGCAACAGCATGAGCATGTCGCGGTAACTTCTTTGCGTATTGACGGCAAGGTTACGTTCGCCCACCAGATACTCAATCAGGAAACGTCGGATCCACGGACCCAGCAGGGATGAGTTATTCATGTTGCACCTCAAGGACGTACGTTTCAAAGCGCGTGCTCGCTGCATTCAGCAACTCGGGCGTCAAGGTAAGGTAGCGTTGGGTCCCCGCGAGATCGATGTGGCCGAGATAGGTCGCGAGCTGCGGCAACAACAGTTGCAAATCCGCGCCGCAGCGATACCAGGCGATTAGCCGGTGCACTGCGCCTGAGTGCCTCAAATCATGCAGCCTCGGCTGGCAGGACGCACCGCCTTCGCGTTGGATATTTGCCAGAGTACGCTGTCGCTGAAAGGCCTTGCGCACAGCTTTTTGGTTCAGGGGGCGACCATCGCGTAAGCAGAAGAACGGCGCATCCGGTGCCTGCCCAAATCTCTGGTTGCGTAGCCGGGCATAAGTTTGCATCGCTCTATTCAGATCTGCGCCTAGCGGAACCAGCCTCGATCTATAGAATTTGCTCTCGCGCACGTGCAGGACGGCTTCGTCGAGATCGACGTCCTGCATGGTTAGCCGCAAGGCTTCGCCATGGCGGAGGCAACCTCCGTACAGAATCAGAATGAGTGCGCGCAAAACATACGCATCCAGCAGACCGCGTGGACTGCATGCCGCCGACGCCACTTCGAGCAGGTGCTTTAATTCCTGCTGCGAATAAATATAAGGTGTCAGCGGTGGCGGCAATTCCGGACTGTAGCGTGGAAGCGGCGAGGCTTTGACATATCCACGCGAGAGGGCAAAACGAAACAGGCAGTCAAGTACGGACCTTCTCTTCCGGCAATGGTTAGTCAGCGGCCTGTTGCCAGTCAGAAAGTCCTGTACCTGCTCGACCGTGACCGATTCCCCATCAATGTTGCCATCAACCCGGTGGCAGAATGAGGCAAGCGTGGCCGCCTCGGAATTGAAGCGCATGCCCAACGCCCGTTTGTGGCTCACGTATTGGGCGACGAGTTCGGAGAGCTTCATAGCAGACTCCCCAGATCGATTTCGGCCACACACCGCAGTCCGGTCAGGTCGACCTTTGCATAGATTCTCGTCGACGACGCGCTGCGATGGCCGAGGTGATCACCGATCTCCTTCAGCGCAAAACCAGCGTCGAGTAAATGCCGGGCGTTGGCGTGCCTCAGGCAATGTGCGCCACGCCGCGGAATGTCGATGCCAAGCGTCGCGAGACGCGAGCGGACAATGCCGCTTACGCGTCCGGGTGACAGCGGTCGGATCGGCGCCTCGACCGACAGGAAGAGCTCTCGATGGGCGCTTCGTGGACGCGCTTCCTTCAGGTAGCGCAGAATGGCGTTTCCGACGGTTGCCACCAGGGGGTATTGCTGTGTGCAGCGTTGCTTCGGACGATTGACATGAAGGATCTCGCCGCACCAGTCGATGTCCTCGAGACGGAGCCGCACCACCTCGCCGCGCCTCAGTCCGTAAACAACCAGCAGCATGATCATCGCACGGTTGCGTAGATCGATCGTGCTCTCGCCGACAAAACTGGCGACAAACCTTTGCACGTCATCCCAGTTCAGCCCGAGCGGCAACCCCTCCTCTCTATACACCACAGGTGCTTCAATGCCCGACGCAACGTTGGTAGCCCACCCTTGTGCTTCTGCGTACCGGAAGAAATTGCGCAGCGTGCTCGCAAGCGCGTGCAATGAGACTCTGCTCCAGCCGCGGTTGCCTTGATAGGCGAGGTAGGTGTCGACATCGTGGATAGTGAGAGCATCGAGTGCCTTGTCAGGGCGACAGACCATCGCCAGAAAATGGCCGATCTCATTACGACAGGTTGAAATCGTGGCAGAGGAAAGTCCTCGCTGGTCGCGCATGAATCCGACGTAGTGCTCGACATAGCGAACAAATGTTTCTTCTATAGGATGCCGCTCCTCCAGACGCCCCAGGAAGCGCAGCCAGGCCGTGGCCGTATGGATGAACAGAAGCCGCGAGCTGCGGGACTCGTTCGTGCGGTCACTTCGGAGAAGTCGAATCCGATGGTCAACCGCAAACGCGATTTCCTCGTGCGTCATTAACCGCGGGCGGGACAGATCAATGCTCTGTGAAAAAACCAGCAGGATCCACGCGATCTTCCGAATCGACCTGAGCGGATAACCCTGTTCCTGACAATGTACGAGGAAGCGCCTCCTGGATTCCACGCAGGGCGCGAGATTGTGGGCAGCAAGAACATGCGGACGCGTAAAGAGAGTCTCGAACATGATATTCCCCCATCATTGATCAGTGGAATATCAGTATCAGCCTGAAAATTATGTCGTCATGGAAACGTCAACGCGATAGACGATGCGGGGTTGTTGAGAACCACTGTGACATATTTTTTACCGCGCCATACTCGTGGGCAACGCCACGATTGTTGCGTGTGGGCTGCATGCCGTAGTGGGCACACAGAGCGTCATAACGCGTGATCAGATCCTTGCGCGCGTCGGCATCGAGATTGCGGAACGCCGCCGACAGGCTGTCGCTGCGGTGCTCGCGCGGCGCGCCCCCGAGTGCCCAGATGGCATTCTGCAGCCCTTCAGCCAGCGCGACATAGCTCTCGCCGCCGAGAATGACCTGAGCGTGCTCGATGCCCGAGCAGGCTAGCCGGAAGTGATAGAGGCGGTGGTCAAGCGCGACGCCCGCCACGATGATGCCTAGGCTGTCCATCTCGGTGAAGTCGGACAACCCGAGACGACCGGGTTCGTGTACCTGACGGAACATAACGTCATGCTCCTCGCCGTGGAGGGCGCGCCAGTCTCGAATCCGGCGCTCCAGTGTGCGGCGCACGTTGCCCGCAAGCTCGGGATGGCGCCGAAGCATCTCGTCCAGTACGGCTATAGGCCGGATGCCGGGAGCGGACTGGAGCAGCGGCACGATCTCGGTGTCGAAGATTGCCGCCAGAGGATCGGGACGGCGACGCGCACGTGGTGCCTTCT
This sequence comes from Caballeronia sp. LZ065, assembly GCF_031450975.1. NCBI lineage: Bacteria > Pseudomonadati > Pseudomonadota > Betaproteobacteria > Burkholderiales > Burkholderiaceae > Caballeronia > Caballeronia sp. LZ065. The sequence goes on along the minus strand of NZ_JARUXV010000005.1, from coordinate 136,341 downwards.
TCTGCGATGGCAGTCGCCGGTCCTGGTCGATGCGATAACCCGTGGCGGCGCTGAACCCGGCGCGCGCAGCTGCTTGAGCTGGTCCTTCCTTGAGCCTGAACTTCATGTAGAGCCTCATCTGATGGTCGTTGATGTGTCGGCCGGGCAACTCAGCCTCCCTTCGCTACATGGAAGAGCTGTTCATACCCGATTTACCGCGACCACCGATAAGGCACCCCGGCAGCGGGGCAGACTCCTCGGCGCGGTGTTGCGGCAGCGGTTCCGGGCTACGCCCTCCACCACTGCCGCAACACCATTACTCTCATCCTGATTGACGCACGGCTCTCATCTTGTTTGACGCGCGGCACGTCGCGCTCGATCTTGTGAGAACAGGTCACCGGCTGCCGAACTCACGAGACGTCGCCCCGTTGTGGGAGCAATCAGATATTATGGGCTGGCCTGAAAGCCTCGGGCGCAACACGTCGCATACGTGGACGGTCCTGGCCGAGCTGGGCACGTACATGCCGTGGGTTCGCGAAATATTCGGTGAGGCAGAGGACTGGTCGGTAGCCTTGACGGCCTACTACATGGCGTTGAACGTCAACGAATTTGCCAGCGTTGTGTCGAGAAATCCAAGTGTCCTTGATTCACACGACCGCCTTCATCTAAGTATCCCGCTGACGTTTGCCACGATGCCCGATCATGTCGCACGCCGCGCCATGAGCCTTCTGACCGAAGATGCATCATTTCTAGATTGGATTTTCACAAGTGCAGGGACGACGCGGGCCAAAGCAAGCCCGCATTGGGACACGTGGGTGCGTATCTGCAATGGGTGGCTTGGGCAGGTTTACCGGTTTGCTTTTCAGGGTGTCCCACACGCGAATCTGCTTCGAACGGTACCCTGACTGAAAGGATAAGGTCGTTTGACCTGCGGCAGGCGGGATGGGACCAACACCGAGTTCGAGTTTTCCTTATACGGGTTGATCCCGACTCGCTTGCACAGACTGGTCTTCTGCGCTTTTTCGAGATAGTACTGATGTGAGTTGTGCACGACGGTCAATCGGTCGTCATGTAGCCAGCTCGCTTATTGCTGGACTTATAAGCGTTTCAGACTCGAGGTTGCCGCTTCCTGCGACACCATCCTGAGCGGGGTCGGTTACGGGGACGATTGGAGGTGGAATCCTTCCAAGCTCGATTCGACCGCTGTTACGGCCACTCAAGCCGATTTTCTGATACATGCTGCGATCGACACCGATCCGAATCACAACACGATCATATGCACGGTGTTCAATAGTGGTGGCGACCAGAATCTGAACCTGTCGAGGAGCTTCGTTCGGGGCGGAAGCATTTCCTTGAACGTCCTGCAAGGTCCCCTCTCTGATCGCAAGATATGGAGCACCACCCTCGGGAAGAATCACGTGAAGCAGATACACGAGAAAACGATTCAGCGCATATGCCTTGGTGAAACAGTCATCTGGACGCAATATCGTTACCCGTTGAACATCGGTCCGTGCGATTGATGAGAAGTTATCTGCAAGTTGCTGTCTGAGGGCGGTGGGAAGCCCGTTGATTACCGCCACAACTTCTGCGTCGAGACGTTTGAACGCCTCCTTGTTGTCCACCCACAACATGCCCATGGTTGTGTAGCCATCAATAGCCGCAATCCTGCGTAGGGCGTTCAGCAAATCAGGGTTTGCGGATAAATCATGTCTTTTCATGCCTGACAGGCGGCTGTGAGGAACGCCCTTCATCTCTGGTGGCGCGGCCGACGTCAGCCAGGACCAGATTTCGAGTGGATGCTTCGCAAGATCTGGATTGACCATGCATCGCAAGGCATCCTGCAGGGCACCGTCGCCGGCACCGACGATGAGGGCGGTCGCCCGTGACGCGGCCGCTTTCGTTCCTAGTCTATTTTCCAGGAGTTGATCTGGTTCCCAAAAGCTGACAAAGTCGGGCGCTGCTGCCGCTGGCGCAGACGGGGAGTAGGTTGCAGATTCATGACCGAAACCGACTGCATAGATAGTGTAGTCGACCGTCAGCCTTTGTCCATTCGGTTGAAGCGTCAAGGGAATCGGTTGCTGATCGTCAATGCGTGATCCTGTCATTGATTCGTCCGGAGCCAGCATCTTCCGGAGTCGAGCCTTGCTGTCTTTACTCAAATGAGATTCATCGATGAGCCAATTGCCGTCAAGCTTGTGGAGATGGTTTGTCCTCCAGTCCGACAGATGTTCATCAACTGACTTTCCCGTTCCCGGATAAGGTCGACGCAGGAACTCGTTGGCAAAATCCTCAATCAGGAGCGGGGCTGCCACTTTGAATGCGATCGCCCAGTCCGTTTGCTGATGAGCAAGTAGCGGCGGTGTTGCAAGAGGGAACTCATGGGCTCGAAAGTTTTCGTGCGGCCACTCGTACATCGCCGCGCTCACATAGCGCTGAGCCTTGGACTTTAGTATTCCGCTGGGTGCTTTTGCATTGTCGACTAATACGAAGCGGATACCCTCTTTCTCGGCCTGCATGGCGGCGGCGATTCCGGCAATACCCGCCCCAAAGATTGCCAGTTGGAAATGTGGACGCGCCCCTCTGACCTTCGCGCGCTCACCTGATCGCAAAACTCCAGTCGAAATCAGGGCCTTGACAACCATTTGAGCACGGACCATCTGGTCTCGAATGCTGACGTTCGAGAAACGATAGTTCACGTCAAGCTGTCTCGCAGCGACCTTGGTTGTGAGTAGTGGAAGAACTTCAGAATACCAGGTGGGGGAAACAGTGGCCGTCGCGTTCATATCAAATCCAGAATCTGGTCAAGTGCCTCGTCGTCTGCCGCAAAGAGCGTGCGGTGCATCAGAACCTCACCGACGCCACCACCGCCAATCTGACCACCCCCGCCTCCCTGGTTGCCTCCATCGTTTCCGCCACTTCCACCCCCGCCGTCGTCGCTGTCTCCGTTCGATGGATTTGCCGATTCAGTTTCATTCCAATCACGTTCAGCGCTGTTGAGGACCGTACCTGGAAAGTAATTCCACAACTGTTCCTCCGGAAGTGGTCGAAGCGTTGGCACCCCTTTGTCGGTCTGAGACTCCCGGAGAGCGGAAAGGCTAAGCTCTGGTGATATGTACCTGGGATGTTCCGGCACGGTACGCGGAGAAGACGGATAATTGACAAAATTTTTCAACTGCTCAATTGAACCGTTGAACAGTTCTGTGATCACACCGCGCTCATCGACTGAAAGCACAAGCGCTTCTCTGTAATCGCTCGCCTGCCAGGGGAATGACACGGTGTGTTCGTACGGAAGTGCGACGAATACATATGCACCTTTGTAGGGATCACCCTGTCGCTCGTAGAGTACCGCGTGTCGGCGGTCTCGAGAAAGGCCGTATAGCTTTGTAGCAAAGCTCGTAACCAGCTCGCGCATTTCCTGTGCCGACAAGGCCGAGGAGAAGCGTTCGATGAGTTGTTTTACTTGATAAGCGACGGCGTTATCGCCAGGTTTGAACGAACGCAACACGGCCCCCGAGACGCATAATAGGTGTTGTTTATTGTTGCGGCGATTATCCCGCATTTTGGCACGTTGTTGCTAGCATCGCGGCCGCCTTGCGTGGCAGGCTGCATCTTATTCGAGGGATATCGACGGGGCAGGGCCCACACGGGACATCGCTGGAATCCGTCGCTCCCGAGTAACCGGCCATCCGCTGTGATGTGCTGATGCGCATCGGGAAACCGCTGTTCGTCGAAATGCACGCCTGCCCTGCAGAGTTCGACATTCAAAGTCCGGGCGAACAGCGCGGGAAGGGCGCCGAATTGCGCCGGCTCGGGGGTAGCGTCTTCGATGAGATACAGCATGGAAGGCCATCCGATAAAAAGAAAAACCCGCGACACGGCAGACGTTCGCGGGTATGGCGTCTGGCGCTTCAGACAGCGGCGAAAGCCGGTGTCAACGCCGCACACGCGGTCTTGATGCGCCGGCCCGCATCGCACAGCGTGGGCATCGGACCAGCATACGCCATCCGCACATAGTTCTCCACGCCTAACCCGCTGCCGTGCGCCTCGCCGACATGCGGCGCTTCCAGCAGATAGTTGGCGAACGTTAGGAAATCCGTACCGCCTTCCAGCGCCGCGAGCGTCGCCGCTTCCGAGATTGTGCTCAGATTCGACGTGCTATGCAATTGCAGCGTCTGCATCGCGCGGATTAGTCACGTCGGACCGCCGGCATAGCCGATGCGCCAGCCCGTCATCGAATACACCTTCGATACGCCGCTGATCGTTAGCGTGCGCTCGCGCAGACGCGGTTCGACGTGCACGGGCGTATGGAACGGACCGCCGTAACGCATGTGTTCGTAGATGTCGTCCGCCATCACGAGCACATGTTCGTGTTCGAGCAGGAGGTCGGCGAACGCGCGCGGTTCTTCGCGCGTGTAGACCGCGCCGGTCGGGTTGTGCGGCGAGTTGAGGATGATCAGCGTGTCTTCGGTCCGATGGCAACGAGCGGATCGTCAGAGCAGGCTCGGTCACCAACGGAGTAACTGCGCTGCTCGTTGATGAAGGCAAAAGGCAATGCAGTCCGTCTATGATCTTACATAAGTAACATGATTATTCGTGATGCGAAGTATAGTACCAGTGCAAACAATCGATCTTGCTAAACCGTCGGCCACATGGGCATGTTTGACCCGATATGTCTATAGGATATCGATTCCGTTGGGGAGGCAAGGGCGCACGGTTCCTGATCTCCGTCGAGCTCTCCGAGCTCAATCCCAAGAAGACTGGTTCCTCGGCAGAGCGTTATATGGATCGTAGACGTCGAAGTGGTCCTTCGAGTCAAGACGCTCTGTATACAGAACGAGGTTCGTACCGTCGGGCTTCAGTCGTGATTTGAAGAGGATACCCTTGGCACCGCTGGCGACGACCTCATCGCCAAGGATCCAGCTGGGCGGCTCGATCCGTTCATTGAACCAACAGTGGCGCCAGTCGCAATAGAAATCCTCCCACAACGGAGACCATTTTCCGCTCTCGAACCCTCCGGTGAAATCGACAATCGGGGCGGCCGTGAGGTTGTAGCTGACCAGCGTCCCCGGTGGCATCAAGGACGACAGCTGCTGATACTCTTTGATGGCCGTGTCGTGGTCGAAGGTCAAGTAGAGCGCATTCAGCCCCACACGATTCGCGCGACCGCCATGCGTTCCTGCTCCCGCGCCGCTCGTCGGCGCAACAGCCCACCGGGGAACGTGCATACGATAGACCGTTACCCCAGCCAATTCTGTGAGGATCATCCTGCCGCGCCCGCCTCGAGCGACGAAACGTAACGAAGGACGTCATCCGCCCGACTTTCGGACACCAGTTGCTCGGCGGTTTTGTAGTTGAAAACGGGCAGCGGTTCGTTGCGATACCAGAAAAGCGCCTTTGTGACGTCGCCTGAGATATCCGTCGCGGCACGAATGACCCGCAGAGCGTCGCGGAGGAATCGTTGCACGCTTTCGGACGCAGGCTGTCGGCTGATCGTGTTCCGATGTACGTGTGCTTGCTGGGCAAGGGTTTGCAAGTCAATATGCAAGGCTTCGCCGAAGCGCCGAGCGGAGACAATCGGGGCTGGGTCTTCGGGATCGCGTAATGAGGCCATGAAACGGTCAAAGCTCACGTCTGCACTTGGAATTGCACCGGTATCCGAATTCATAGCTCGCTCCAAGCACATAATACGAACAATTTTAGCACAAATATAAATGCCATCACCGAGCATGAAAACCGACGTTTCTGCTTGTTTGACGGCGCCGCATGTACGACTAGATCCAAGAACAAAATAGGGGCGGTACAAAAAAGCGTGGGCTAGTGCAAATATTGTGCGCTAACGTGCACGATTGGACAAAATTTCACGTGAAACCATGCACGGTATTCCAGAAAATCGTACTCTGCATCTACGTAAATAAAATTCGATAAATAGATTTATGTCAACTTATCGGAATCGTCGCAAGCGTGGCGTTCCTGAACAAATCGCCATCTGTCGGGCTTGCTGCTTCTGCTTAAGCATCTATTTACAACCAAGCTGCAAGGTTTGCCGGGTTAGCTTACTGTAAACCGTTGCAATTCTGTTGGACGCTGCATGCTTAACCTGTTTGGTGAGGTCGTTGTAACATATGACGACCTGATTCTTTCAGTCGAAGCCGTTGCCCCTGCTTATGCTTCCAGCCAGCGGGCATTCGATCATTACGTAAGAGCGTGGGCCGCCGCCGACAAGGTGCGTTGCGCCAAACTGCAAGGAACGTTCGAGTCAACCATCGAAAGTGCCCGTCAACGGCAAAATCACTGGTGCGCAAGCTAGGCTTGCGACTGCCGTTAAGCACGTAAGAAGGAGCGACGATACTTGCACTGCGCCCGTCTCCAAGCATCTTGCCGCGCAGCGCGCCTCTAAAAAATACCCATGCCAAGAGCTTTCCCATCGCCTCTGCGGAACGCGAATTGCTCTGCGTAGCTGTCATGGCTTGTTTCGCATCATGGGAAGTATCGCGACCATTATTTTGCACCGTTGCTCTGCACACCCTGCAGAACTACACCAGTTCGAGTTCAGCTTGTGCGAGGACGGCCGTGCTCCGGCGGTCGGTGTCATCACACTTCGCACCGCGCGGGTTTTGGCGCGTAAGCTCTCAGGCCTCAGCGCATTCATGAGGCTGGTCGCCGCCATTGCCGACTGCGACGAAGCCGCCTTCGACTCGCTGGTCGGGCGGTCTTTTGCCGACGGCGTTCCATCGAATAAATCAGCTTAATGCGCGGATCTTGCGCTGAGCGCTTTGACTGGAGATCGACGCATGAGGCGTGCAAAGCTGAAGTATCTTGGCAGCGAAATGGCCGCGCCCGCGTCGACGCAACTCTGCGCGGACGACTATGCGGTCTACGCGTCCTACATAGTCCGCTTTACGGGTGCGTATCTCGGCAGTCTCACCGTTGTTCGCAAAACGGACGGCCACGTTCTCTACCCCTTCGAGGGTTCATCTGATATCGGTCCATTTCCGGAAAAGGAGGCTGCTGTCGCTGCTGCGCTAGAGTTAGCGACTAAACTAGTAGCTGGGGATATACAGTGCCCCGAGTACTAAGGAGCGTTCCATGTACAAGATCGTTCGGCCTGCGCGCGGGCAATTGACGGTCGTCGTGTGGACGGAGGACAACAAGTTTCTGTCGAAAGTGATCATTCCCACACGCACCCAGCAACATCAAGCGTCGGACACCCTGGGACCGTTTGCAACAGAGCAAGACGCGCTCATCGAGGCGCTCAAGCATTCGCGTTGGCTTGGTGAAAATCTGCAGACTAAGCACCTTCAACCTGCGCACGAGGCGGGCGATCGTTCGCGGAAAATCTCAGGGTCATCAGCAGCCGATTGACTCGCGCCGGATCGCTCAGCAGAGATTAAGCACGTGGCTCACCGTCCTGATCGGCGAAAATGTGACCGATGTCGGTCGGTCGTCGGATCGTCGCGCACTTCGAGCTCCAGCGCCGTGGAGAATCGTGCGTCGCCTGTGATCGTGTGCGTGACTTTCTTCACGAGCCACGGCGTGTCGTCGATGTCTGGCTTGAAACCACTTACCGTCACCGGCAGCTCTGGAAAGAGCTCAGCGCGGCCGCGCGCCAGCGTGTAATCGAGCGTGGCCTGCGAACTCTGTACGCGCGCAAATTCGGCCTGCGCGGCCGCGCGCGCTTCCGCCTCGCTCGGATAGTCTTCCGGCAGCACCTTCACGTTGTGATTGTTCTCGCCACCGATGACGACCGACTGCCGCTTGCCCTTGCCGTTCGAATGCCAATGAGCGCGCACGGCCGCGTAGCTCTCGCGCTGCGCGATGTGATAGCGATGCTGATCGCCGTCGCGCCGCGTGAGCGCGAGCTCGGAGAGCGCGCGCCCGCTTGCCGTCTTGCCGGTACCGATCGGCATGAAAAGCAGGTTCAGGTCTTTGACGTTCATCACCGCGTCGTAGCGCTTGGCGAGGCGCGTGAGAAACGACATATCGCTTTCATGCGTCTGATCGATGTGTGCAATCGCGACTTTCGCGAGCACGTCAGCAACGGCCGCTTTCAACGAATGCCGCGAGGCGACGGTGCGCACGATCGACCCGAGTGTTTGACCATGCCAGCTTTGTTCGCGCCGCTCGTGCATGGCGTTGGTCATTGAGGCCGATCGTGCGCGACTCGTGATGATATCCGGTGCGCCGCTATGCTCGACTTCGTCAACGGTGAACGTGCCTTTGTCGATGAGCGGCTCGCCAACCCATCCGATCATCACCTTGATATTCGCGCCACGCTTCGGAATGGCAAAAGTGCCTTTACTGTCGTCGATGACGAGATCGAGCATGTCGGATTCATCGGCGCGCGACTCAGCGAGCGTCAGAGTCATGAGGCGCGGCGCAATCAGGCGCGACAGATCGCGACCATCGAGCGTGATGCGATAGTCCGCCAACGGTTGTTTGCGCGTACTGTCGGTCATGATGCGTCCGCCGCTTTCGATAACACGAGCGCGATCGCGCTGCTCGCGGTTTGCCCGTTTAGTTGCGATATCTGCTTCGCTGCAGACACAACATTTGCGAGCGACAGTCCGTTAGCATTGCTCAGCCCTTTCGACACCGCGCTCGCCGTGCTCGCGTCGATACCATCCGTCACACTGACGACCGCAGAACTCAGGTTCGAGACGGTCGAGCTCTTCGCCGCAGTCACCACGGCGGCCGCGACGTTAGCGACCTTCTTCGTATCTGAAAGCACCGTCGACGCTTCGCTCGCCGTCGCCTTGCCTGCGTCGGTCGTCGACTTCACATCGGACGAAAGCGACAGCACATCATCGTCGACGCGCTTAATCGACAGGTTGAATTCGATCTTGCGCGCGATGCCTTCGGCCGTGTGATATGTCGCCGTCTCGTTGAGACTCTCAATAATGAATGCGCCGTACACCGTGCCCGATCCGTCGACCAGAACGTACGCGTCGCCGGTGTCGCCCATTTTGGCGAGCTCGTCGAGCGACGCGATCGTTCCAATTTCGTTGTCTTGCGCGACCATGCCGTTGAGCGTGATCGTGTCATCGCCGGCACCGGTGTATTGACTCGCATCGCGCGCGCCGACGCGCGAGCTCGTGCGGTGTTTGCAGTTGCGCTGGCGCTGCAGCTCCTTGGATGGCGCAGTTTTCAGACTGAAAACGAATTGTCCAATTGAGAGCTGTTGACGGCGCTGTAAAATCGCGCTTTTTGGGCGGCGCAAGTCAGAGTGATTTGCTCAAGCACGAAGGGGCCTCGCAGGCCCCTTCGCTTTGATGCACTGTATTTATGTCAGAACGGCGGGTCCCGTTCGTGAGTACGCGCGTGCGCCTCTGAAGAGCGCTGCTCGTGCAGCAGGTCGTTAAGCTGAGCGCCATATAAGTCGGTCACGACGACGAGGAGATCCTCGAGCAGTTCGAACACGGCGAGTGCCTGCTCAGGCGTCCAGTCGTTGGGAACGGTGAACGGCAATCCGCGACGGCGCCCCGATGGCATGAAGGGGCGGGTCATCACGCGGTTTCCTTCTTCGTGGGGGGCTTGCGGGATTTGCGCTGCCTGGCCCGGGCTTCGACCGGAAACGGATTGGCCGGTAGCGGGAGTAACGACGACTGCTCCTGAGCAAACGCCTCACGTACGGTCATCGCGCGGTCCTCGGGGCACGGGCGGTCGGCTGCCTGCGCGCGGCACCATTGCTCGGCCTGCGGGTTCAGGTCGTCGAGGTCAGTGAATGTGCGCGCGGCGAGGAAGGCTTCACGAACATGCCGTATTGCGCGTTCCACGCGTCCCTTCTCGTTACCGCGCGCGACGGCAACAGGGCGTGGTTCAAAGCGGTAATGGCCGGCGAACGCGAGCAGCGTTGGATGGAAACGGATTGCGTCGCCGACGCGTTCGAGCACCGCCGACTTCAGGTTGTCGTAGCGCAGAATTCTCGTCAGTCCGCACCACGTGTTGAACGCACCGATGTGACCACGCAAAAAGTTCTCCATCCGCGCATCGAGAAAGAAGCGCAGATAGATGTCGCGCGAGTACGAGAGCACCATCACGAAGGCCATCAATGGCCGACGCGCGCGACCGATCTCTACAAATCCGAAGTGACCCCAGTCAACCTGCCCCTGCTCGCCTGGCAAGGTCCGCGACCGTAGGAAGGCCTCGGCGGGCTTGCGTGGGCGATGCAGCGCAAGCATGTGCCGGAAGTGATCTCGCGCCCTCTTGTAGCCGCGCTCGCGCACCATCACGTAGAGACGAATGCCCGTGAGCGTCGGATACTTCTCCAGCGTCTGCCGGATGAACGGCAGGTACGGCTCAATCATCGAGGGCTTCGGCGTCGGGCCGTATCGCGGTAGTCCGGCGCTGCCGAGCACGCGCAGCACCGTCTCACGGTGCACGCGCAACTTCTTCGCGATGGTGCCGCAGGGCCACTTCTCGACGTGGTAGAGACGCAGGATCTGCATCGCAAGCTCAACCGGGATCGTCATCGGGGCCTCCGCGATCAGAACGACGGTCGAAGGCAACGCCTTCGAGGCGGACAACTCACCGCTGATACGAACCGGCTTTGTGCGTCGTCGTGGTCTCCATCATTTCAACTGAGGCGGCGCCGCCGGACGAACGGCGGCGTTGGCGAGTGCAACGGCGTCGTCGCGGTCCGGTTGCAGTACTCCATCGGCGGGGGAGTCAGGTGAACCGTGATGCGTCACGAATTGCCGCCGGACCCGATAGCGCCGGGCGCGTGCGGCATGTGCGAAGCGTCCGCGGCGGGAACGCTGATAGCGTTGCCCAGCTTCGCCCACGCTGTCGCGGCGTGCATGGGCGGCACAGTCGCGGCAGTATCGATTGCCACGGTCACACTGGCGGCAGACGAAGACCTACGCCCGACAACGGGCGCACAGATACAGGCGACCTGTAGGCGGCTGCATTGGCGGTTCCCTGGAACGCCAAAGAGACGGGTCCAGTGAAGTCGACGGGCCCCGCGAGCAATGCGATAGTGGCAGCTCACACGGCTCCCCGGCCGGCCAGAAGGGCTGCCACATGGAAACCCCGTGGAGGCGCGATGCCGGACTGGACCTGGCAGTTGAGGCCGGCGTCGCGCCTGTTGTTTCTCCTTGGCAAACGCCTTTCTACCATGTCGCTGCCGCTACGCGATGCGGGTCGCGTCTCCAGTCGCCCTACGGGCTCTCTACGCCGCGGCCCGCATCGTCGTCGTATCACTCAAAGCGCAATTACTGCTTCCGCTAGCTGGATTGTTCGCCCCATGCTGCGACGCCGACATACGATGCCGTCGAAAAGCGCGGAACCTGACCGGGGGACTTCTCAGCGAGTTCGGACTCGTCATTCCTCAAGGCATCAGTCATATTGCCCGTCGCGTGCCCGAATCGATTGAAGACGCGGAGAACGACCTGACCGGTTCTTTCCGGTCACTGATTGGGCGTCTGATGGATCACTTGGAGGAACTCGATCTACAAGTTCGAGGGTTGGAGGCACAAATTCGGCTCTTTTGAAAACGGAGTGGGTAACGGCCTTCAGCGGGCATGCGAGTTGAAGGCGGAGAAGTCGAGTTTGCGTGCGATGAGAAACAGTACCGGCGCCGCCACTTGAACAACATATTCGCGTTGATGCCATGCTCTCGGGCGAGCTTCGCAACCGAGACGCCAGGCTCACATGCAGCCTCGGCCAGGCGGCGTCGAAACTCCGGACTGTGGTTTGGGCTTCCTCTACGCGTCCCCGACGCCGGTTTCTCTTCTGATCCCAAAATGGTTCCCGCTACTCGAAAATGGTGGGAACCACTTCGGCGTCTCAGAAATGAACTGCCGCGGCTAGGCTACGGCCTCGGCGACCGGCACCGACGTCGCGCGGAATCGCCTGTCGCGCCGACGCGATCCGTCTGGCTAGCACTCGAGCTCCGCGGTTCGCTTAAGAAAGGGGCACAGCGGGCAAAGGAACGCCGTATGTTGCCCGGCAACGCGATCCGGACTTGCAGGCCCCGCGGAACGACGCGAGCCGACCAAATTCAGCGCAGTCTCAGCGCTTTCCACGCGTGATAAGTCGTATTATCACGCATGCGTTTAATGGCGGTGGCTTGCCACTGGCGACTAGGCGTCGGAGCGAGTTCCATTCGGCAGTCCATCGGCCTTATTCATAAGCACTACATATCGACCTTACTAGTAACTCAATGGACGCGGCGAATCTACGCCGCGCGGCGCCCGTCGCTCGCTCCGACGTCGACCTGTTTCTGGGCAAGCTGTTCGACCTCAAGCTCAAGCGCAGACAGCCGGGCAATTTGGACGGGAAGCAATGCGTAGGCGATGCGCAGCTCATGCAGGCGTGCCCTCCAGTAACGAACGCTTATTGGCAACGGAGCTAATGTCGCACGCGCTGCCGTCACCACTTGCCGTATATGAGCGAGTTCGCGATCAGCTTCCAGGGAGGTCCGCTTGAGCACGCCGGGCGACGTACCGGGGACGTGACGTTTTCGGTCGACTGCGGTTGTCTTCATACGCTGTGCATCTCCTGATCAGTTGAGACCAGCGTATTGAGATTCTCGGGACGTCAAGGAAACATGCGGGCGCGCAGCGGACCGGGCTTGGGCCCTGGCTGCGAACGATCGGACCGTGCCGGATTCACGCACAGAAGTGCGCGACGCCCTAGGGGCTGCATCAGCCGATACCCTTCTCTTTCCTTCTTTTCTACCGCCGGACGGCTTCCATGCGTGTGTGCAACGCTCGCCCCACCAGCGAATTCGCATTGCGAATCAGGCTTCGCACACAGTCGTCCACCGCGGACTTCGGCACACGACCGACGAGCGCCGCGGCAACGAGGGCATCGTACGCATCGATGACGTCAGTCGCCGAGATTTCGTAGCCGTAGCCGGCCTCCATCCAATGCAGCGCGGAGACGGCACACTCCATCGCGAACTGCGGCTGCGCCGTCTCGTAATCTCGCGGCGCGCGAATGAGCGTTTTCGGATCGGTGGGGCTCCGCCTGGACAGCGCGACCGCTTGATCGAAGAGGCCGGCGTCTTTTGCTGCGGCGAACCACTTGCCTTCCGAGCCGGGCTCGCTGTGAATCAAGTCGGACAAGATTGCATCTTGCGGTTTTTCAGGATATTTTTTGGCGATGCCCCGGAACGTTGCGAGGTACGTGCTTGCACGATTCGCACAAATGGCGTAGCGCTCGTACGCTTCGTTTCTCATCCCGCACCCGAGAAGAATCGTCTCGCACGCTCGCGCGATCGCGTGCTCGGGCGCCTTCAACCCTCGACTCGCTTCAGCAAGACGAAGGGCATCCCCAGGACGTCCGAGCGAAACCAGCGCGTCAACGGCCCAGCGTCGATACCACCAGGACTTCAGCCGATCACGCTGGGCGAGATCCACAAGCTCCTCGAAGCGGCCGGCAGTGAAAAGCGCACTCAAGCACGGCACCGTACCGACGAAGTAGTTGAAGCCTTCGGCCGGAAGCACGTGCGCGACAAGCGGCAACAGCCGATCCGCCCATTCCGACGCCAACTCGGGCGTCACGCACAACGCGTTGATCACCCAGAAGCTCGATGTAGGGCATCTGATCGTCTTGCAAGGCCTCGAATAGCCTGTCCAGCCAGCGTCCCCGTACAGCAAGCGTCACATCGGCCGCCACGATCACCGGCACAAGCGCGTCGATCGTGCGATTGACTGCACTGCCCAGGGTGCCCGAGGAACTATCGACCTGCTCAAGTGCGGGTGACAGCTTTTCAAGCAGCAGAACTGCCCCTTGGCCGCGAGCGCGCGATCCGTACGCGCGACGGAACGAATCTCAGACACTGCCTCCTTCAGACGTTGAATTGGTAGCGACGATCGCCACCCGAACGCATTGCGTCTAAAGCGTGAAGCAAATGTAGATTTGGGTGAGGGCATAACAGTCACGTTTCATCAGCACGGTGCACGATCGGAACCATCGCGATCGAGTCGGTGCGATACTTGAACAGGTAGTTGAGGTGGGATACCCCGTGGCGCGTGTGCATCATTTCATCGGTGGTTTCAGGACTCGGCCAGCATCGTCCCTCGACAGGCGTCGAACCCGCAGCGACACGCATAGAGCCGCTTGAGCGCGGCAGATTTTCGCCCTTCCACAAAAAGCCGATAGTCGATAAACAACTCTTCGCCGGGCGCGATGTCGCGCAGCGAGTGAAAGAACGCCCGGCTGCCGTCTTGCTCGGTCTCGCAGTTCGGCGCGCAACTGTGATTGACCCAGCGCGCCGAGTTGCCGCCCCCAACGTTGATCACGCGCCCGTCGTCGAGATCGAAGTAAAACGTGTGGCCGTCTTCGGCGGCCGAGCGCGCATACTGGCGCTGCGCTTGTGCCCACGACACCCGCTTGCCCTTGTATTCCAGGATTGTCTCGCCAGCACCGATCTGGCTGAGCGCGAATACGCCGCGTCCGTGGACTGGCGAAGAACGAACAACGATGCGGCGCATGCTTTTGCCCGTCCCTGTTGCTGTGACCCGATGAGCGACACGGTGTGTCGCCGCGGCATCTTGGCATGATACGATCGGCGCACGCCCGTCGATACCCCTATGCCTTCTTTCGGTCGCATCAAACGCAAACCGCCCCGCGGTACCCTCATGCGGTACGAGGATCGCATCGTTGAGGTGCTGGGCGAAGCGCGTGGCCGACGGATCATGATCCGCTCGATTCATGCGGACGGCACGGAACGTCGCACGGCCGTCAAACTCAATAGCCTGCGGCCGCTCAATGCGCAACTCTTCTAAGTCGGCGGCGTGACGGGCGCCGCCCTCGCTCAGGCTTGGTTGACGGCGTCCTTGAACGCCTTGCCCGCGGTGAATTTTACCGTCTTGCCTGCTGCGATCTCGATCGGCTCACCGGTCTTCGGATTGCGACCGGTGCGCGCGGCGCGTTCGCCGGCCCCAAACGAGCCAAAGCCGATCAGTTGAACGGCATCGCCTGCCGCCACCGTCTTCGCAATCGTCTCGAACACGGCATCGATGGCCTCCTCGGCGGCGAGCTTGCTCGTACCGGTTCCGGACGCCACCGCGTCAATCAGTTCCTGCTTGTTCATTGAAACGCTTCCTTTCTGTTAGAGACAACCCGATCATACCGAACGCGGGCCACGCATTGGATCGCAGACCCTCTGCTGCCTATGAGTCTGCGTCGGTCACATCCAAATCGAACAAATCCGAGGTCGCGCTGCGCGCGTCAAGCAGCTCAGGGAAATCGCCCTTTCGGACCTTGGCAAGCGTCTGCGGCGACAGCCAGATTTCCTCCATGGCCTCGATGCCCTCTTCGATCATCCGCTGCAGAAAGAACGATTGTTTGCGCCCCGTGGCCTCGGCCAGCACTCGCAACCGCTGTTCGATGACGGGGTCGATGCGCACCGCCACCACCCGCAACTTGTTCTCTGCCGATCTTCTCATCTGTTCGCTCCTTTGGCCGACCACGCGCATGGCGCGTCATCGGCCTTGGATTGCGCCTGCCCGCGGGCGCGATCCGATCATGATTTACGGACGACCTTTCGCGCTCGCCTTTTTGCCGGCCGCTGCCTTTCGGGCGACTCGCCCCGAACGGTCTTCGCGAGCGGGCACGCGCGTCGACGGCCGCGCCGCGGTGCGCAGCGACTTCAGCTGGTCCTGAAGCGCGTGATGGGCCGCTTCGAGCGCGGCGAGCTTGCCCTGGAGCACCCCGTTCTGGTGGCGCGCGTCGCCCTGCTGCGCCTGCAGCGCGTCGACGGTGCGACGATGCTCGGCCTCTCGCTTTTCCGCCCGCTTGGAGGCCTCGGCCAGTTCTTTCTGCGCCTTCGCTGCGGCGCTGCGTTCACGATCGATTTCCAGGAGCGCGCGCTTCTCGGATGCGCGTAAGCGCTCCTCGGCACGGCTGGCGGTTTCTCGCAGCTTCTCCAGGTCGCGCGAGAAGGTGTCGCGCACTTTTTCGAGTTCCCGCTCGCGCGTCACCGCTTCCTCAGCAAGACGCTGGATCTGCGCCTGCAGCGCTTTACGCGTGGCGGCGTCTTCCGCCTGCTGCCGCTCTAATTCCCGGATCTCGACCTGGGCCGCCAGCAGCGCCGCCGTGCGTTGCTCGAGCGCCGTTTCTGTGCGGCCCAGTTCTTCCCGGGCCGCGATAACCCTTCGCTCAGCCTCCGCGCGTTGCGCTTCGACTTCGTCGCGCAGCGACGTGAGTTCGGCCTGGGCAGAGGTCGCCGCGCGAGTCCATAGCGTCCCGATCAGCTCACCCGCCGCTTCGCTTAAATCCTTGGGCAGGTCCGGATGCTCGATGCGCACCCGGCTCTTTTCGCGCAACTCCGCCCAGAACTCGTTCAAGACCGACGCCGGTGTACTCATGGTGCCGCGCCGGACCAGGTTGTAGAGGCGGTTAGCGGTCGGGGGTACGCCAAAGCGAAAGAACAGCAGCGCGCAGACCTCGCGATAGAGCTCGCGTGTTTTGGGAAATTCGACTTTGAGGCGCTCGATGTCCGCCGCCAGGCGGGTTTCATCGGAAAGGACGTCGGACATAAGTAAAAAGGCCTAAGCGATCAACCATACTACAACGTAAATCATCATATATCCAACTTTCAAAGATAGCTCATTTGACATTAATTCTATAATGTCGAGGCTAGCGGTTTAGAATAGCGAAAACAAATGAGGTGACCTTGAGGCCAGCCCTCCCCCCGCCGACATCCCATGCACTGCAGCCTGCGCCGCTCGAAACGCTCGTCATCCCGCATAAATTGGATGGCAGCGCGGGCTTGAACCGCGCTTCGACGGGGCGCGCGCAGATCGCCGCGAACAACGACCTCGATGCGATTCGCGCGTGGCTGTCCCGCTTCGTCGATACGAAAACCACCTTCGAGAACTATCGCAAGGAAGCTGAGCGGCTTCTGCTTTGGTCGGTCGTCATGCTCGGCAAGCCGCTTTCCTCACTGACGCACGAAGACTGCCTGCGCTACCAGCAGTTTCTCGCCGATCCGCAACCGGCAGCCACATGGGTCGCGGGCCGCGGCCGCAAGCACGCGCGCAGCGACGCGCGCTGGCGCCCGTTCTATGGGCCGCTCTCGCCCGCCAGTCAGCGTCAGGCGATCGTCATTCTGAATGCGTTGTTTTCGTGGTTGGTCCAGGCAGGCTATCTCGCGGGCAATCCACTCTCGTTGTCCCGACAGCGCGCCAAACAGGCCGCGCCACGTATCACCCGTTATCTGGAGCCCAGCGTCTGGCAGGAGGTCAAGGACACCATCGCGGCGATGCCGCGCGACACCGATCGAGCAACGGCCCATGCGGTCCGGGTGAGATGGCTTTTCACCCTACTCTATCTGGGCGGCCTGCGCATCGCGGAGGTCGGCGCCAACACGATGGGGCACTTCTTTGTCCGGCGTGATGCAGATGGCGCAGTTCGTTGGTGGCTGACCGTGCACGGCAAAGGCGGCAAGGAACGGCTGGTGCCGGCCACCCAGGAAATGATGACGGAACTCTCGCGGTACCGACAGCACTTGGGCTTGAGCGCGCTTCCGTCTTCGAACGAAGATGCACCGCTCGTCTTGCCCATTGGCGCCACCGCAGCGAACCACGGCGCGCAGACCTGTGCGCCGTTGACCCGGGCTGCCTTGCACGCGATCGTGAAAGCGGTGTTCACGAGCGCGGCGGCCAGACTGCGTGAGCGCGACCCGTCTTCTGCCGCACGGGCCGAAATGCTCGAGCAAGCGTCGGCTCACTGTAAGCGCGAATTTATCCGCACGTAGCGCGATGGAGTGAAAGAGGTCACGCTTGCGTCCGCAACCAACACTTGCGGACGCAACGACGATGACACCTGACACGATTGACCTCGAGTTTCTGCCGCTGAAGGTGATGCACGTTTCGCCAAAGGGCAAACGATCATTCGATCCTGATGGGAAACGTCGCTTGGTCGAGGCATGCCTGCGGCCTGGCGCGTCGCTTGCCGGTTTGGCGCTGAAGGCAGGAGTGAATGCCAACCAACTGCGCAAATGGGTCGACATGTACCGCAAGGCAGGCGTAGTTGCCGATCCACCGAGGACGAGCGAGCCCGAACCTTCTGCGTTTGTTCCCGTGGTTACGATCGGGAACGCGACACTGAAGACGGCAGAGCCGACGGCGACGTTGGCGGTACGTCGCGATTCTCCCTCAGCGCCGACGTTGGCGCCGCCGCAAGCGCGACTGTCCGTAAGACTGCCCAACGGCGTCGCGATCGATCTGGAATGCTCAGTGCAGGACACGTCACTGGTCAAGGCGATGATCGTGGCGTTGGGAGCGGGTTGATGTTCCGCTTTGACGATGATCTGCGGATCTACCTCCATCGCGAACCAATCGACTTCCGCTGCGGACTGAATACACTGGTGACAGTCGTCGAGCAATCGATGCAACTTGACCCGTTCGCGCGAGCCGTCTTTGCATTCCACAATCGTAAGCGTGATCGCGTGAAGCTTGTGCTCTATGACCGGGCCGGCTTCTGGCTCCTGATGAAGCGACTCGAGGCGGACCATTTTATTTGGCCCCGCCGTCAGCAGGCAGTGATCGAGTTCACCACCGAACAGCTTCACCTGCTGCTAGATGGCGTCGATGTCGACGCGGTGCGCCGTCATCCCACTCGGCAGTACACCCACACGGGCTAAATTCCGGTGTCGCCGCCGTTGCCGGTAAACAACGGCTGGCCCGGCTGTTACAAATCTCCGTAAACCTGCGCGGTGTTGCGCTTCGTTATCGTGAAGTGCATGAAAGCCCCTGAACTCTCGCGATTGCCGCGGGCCGCCAAGGCCTACATCCACGAACTCGAAGCCGGTCTCGCAGAACGCGACGCCAAGATCGACGAACTGGCCAAGCGCCTCGATGCGCTCGAAGAGCAATATCGCCTTGCGTTGGCCCGACAGTACGCGCCGAAGAGCGAGAAGCGCAAGGACCGCGTGTTCAATGAGGCTGAAGAAGTCGCTGAAGGGGATTCGATTGACGAGGGCGACTTCGACGCGCCCGCTTTGCCGAACACCGGGTTGCCGGAGCTCGGTAAGCCAGAATCCCGCAAGCGTGGCCGCAAACCGCTGCCTGCGGATCTTCCGCGCGAGCGTATCGAATACGATCTGTCCGATGATCAGAAGATCTGCCCGTGCTGTGGCAAAGCGATGCACCGGATGGGCGAGGAACTCAGCGAGCAGTTGCACATGGCGGTCAAGGTGTCGGTGCTGCAGCATGCGCGCGTCAAGTACGCGTGCCGTCACTGTGAGCGTCACGGCACGCAAACGCCGATCGTGGTCGCCTCGATGCCGACGCAGCCCTTGCCTGGCAGCCATGCAAGTCCATCGATGATCGCCGCTGTCACGGCCGGGAAGTATGTCGATGGCACGCCGCTGTACCGGATGGAGGATGTGCTCGCGCGCGCGAACATCGCGATCAGCCGCGGCACGCTGGCGAACTGGATCATCCGCCCCGCCGAGTTGCACTACAAGCGGATTTACGACGCGCTCAAGACGGTTCTACTGGGTCAGTGGCTGATTCACGGCGACGAGACTACGGTCCAGGTCCTCAAGGAAAAGGATCGAAAAGCGCAAGACACGTCGTATATGTGGGTATATCGAAGTGCCGAGGAGAGCGAGCAGCCGGTCGTGTTGTTCGAGTACCAGCCGGGGCGTGGCCAGGAATACCCCAAGGCCTTCCTTGGAAACTACGCGGGCACGTTGATGACGGACGGGTGGTCAGCATGGCGGACGGTTAAATCGGCGACACACCTCGGATGCCTTGCCCACGGGCGCAGAATGTTTATGGATGCGCTGAAAGGACAGAAGAACAAGCCCAGTCCCCGTATCACCAGGGCGCTCGAATTCTTCCAGGCGCTGTACCAGGTTGAGGCGCTCGCCAAACAAACCTTACCGGAGGGCGAGGCGCTGGCAAATTACCGTTACCGCCTGCGGCAACAGCACAGCGTGCCATTGCTGAGCGCCTTCAAGGCATGGCTTGACGAGCTGGCGCCGAAGGTCTTGCCGAAGAGTCTGTTCGGCGAGGCGGTCGGCTACTGCCGCAGGCAATGGCAGTACCTGATCCGCTACGTCGACGACGGGCGATCCCCCGTTGATAACAATGTCATCGAGCGCGACATCAGGCCGTTTGCCACAGCGAGAAAATCGTGGCTGTTCAGCGATACGGAAGCCGGTGCGAAAGCAAGCGCGGTCGTCTACAGTCTGATGCTCACGTGCCGAGCTTGCGGCGTCGAACCACATGCCTGGCTGCTGCACGTGCTAACCGAGTTGCCGCAGCGGTCCCCGGACGCTGACATCCGCGACCTGCTGCCGTTCAACTACGCCAAGCGGGAGGCCGAGGCAAGCGTCAGCTGAGGCAGCGAGCTCGCTTCGATCATCGCGTTGGCGCGCACGCTATCAGGTCCGCTAGACGCGGCCATGCTTGCCCTTCGCTTGCTATTGATTCCCTGTTCGGTGTGCTAAAACTATCGCTTACGGCTCACTGGCTGCGTCACTCCGCGGGCTCTCACATGGCGGACCGCCAAGTCGACTTGCGGCTCGTGCGCGACAACCTCGGGCATGCGTCGTTGACGACGACAAGCCTTTACCTCCACATCGATGACGACCGACGTCATCGAGAGACCGACGAAAAGCATCGCATTGACTGGTGAGGTCGCTCGCAGCATCAACGAACGTATTCCCAAAACGTGCGACGCCATGCCAAAATCGTTTGCCCCCCCGAGTCCGATCACTCGCCATGGAATCACTCGACCTTGACTCTCAAATTTCGGCGAATCAACGCGGCGTGAGCTTCGTTCTCGCCTCCAAGCTCGGCGCCATCGAATGCCTGATTTCGCGGGCTGTCCTAGAGGCATATTTTTGGCTGCCGGCCCAAGCGGACGATGCCAGGATGCTGAAGACTTTTCACGATGGCGAAAACCGCATCCGCGCGATTGCCCATCGAAAGCTGCTGGCACATCCCACGACGCGCTTTGAGCTAACGACGGCTGACTTCTCGCGAGGCTAGGTCAAGTGGCGTTACGGTATCAACATTGCTTGGCGCGTTGCTGACGGCGCAGCCGGTGAGGAGAACTTCGGATCGACGGTTAGTTGCGCAGTTTCGCTTCGGACGTTTTTAGCGCGGCTCATACGAAAAAGCGCAGCGAGGCGCAGTCCGTTGAATGCCGACCCGCCCGATTGCTGCGTTCGACGTGATAGCGTGCGTCCGCGGGAGAGCTCGAAGCATCCACGGAGACCATCACGCAGCACGATCCCGATCTGCGTCGCGCATTAGCGCGTGAAGCGCGCCACCGCCCACGGTATGGAAGAACCCGTCGGCCGCGACGAAACGCCGGATACCCCAGCCTCGCCGACCACCGACACGAGGCGACGCAATTAGACCCGGCGCGTAAAGCGCGCGCATGAGGCGGCGGACAACGAGTTGCCATCGACGCAGGACAAGAATCCGCATCCGCCCGGCTCCACGAAGCCCTAACCCTGATCCGACGCCGTGATCCCATGGCGGGCCCTAGCACCGGAACGCGGCGGCCGACGCTGCGCTCCGGCAGCGCGGCGTGACGCAACGGCGTAGCGAGCCCGCTTCATCACACGCTCTCCGGCCGCGCCCGGTTCGGTGGATCTCCGATCGACGTACAGCTGCCTGGCCAGATGAGCGGCGTCGATCTGGCCGAGCAGATCCTGAAGCGCCTGCCATCACCAAGCATCGTGCTGATGACCGGCTTATGCGGACGAGCTCCAACGCGCGAAGCACCTCGGCATGCTGATACTCGCGAAGCCCTTTGAAATGGACGACCTGATCGCGCCGGGCGTGCCGCATTGATGCATCGATGATGTCTTCAGCGCTTGCCTAACCCCAGCGCGCGTGCGCCGACGAGCGGATTGAAAGCCTCCAGTCGATGCCGCTGCCCGCATAGGCCGCGACGACATGGTGCAGTACGGCGGCGACATCACGCCTGCATCGTAGAGCGCGACGATCTGTCGTTCCGTGAGCGCGGCCATCGGATCAACCGCCGCCGATGCCCTGTATGACCTTGCCCGTGCCGCCGCAGGTCTTGCACTCGCTGCCATCGACCTTGCCCGAGCCGTTGCAGTCCGGACAGATATCCTCGCCTGTGCTGGGCACGCCGAGCTCGGCCTCGTCGCCGGGATTGAGTGGAGGTTGCTGCGCCATGGCCGTCTCCTTGCTCGAAGAGGTTTGCATCGCGTTCCGACCGCAATCGGCGTTCCTCGTCCCATTGCAAGGCTTACAGACCGGTGTCATTTTTAGGCGAACAGTGCGATGGCCTGTACGCTGGAGCACGGCCAACGAGAAAGGTCACCGGGGCAATCGCAACAACAAGGCCAGCAGACCGGCCAGCGACAGGAGAATCAGCGGCTGCCACAGCATGAGGGCGGCCAGCGTCCGCCTTGATCAGTTTGAAAAGTGGGAGTAAGCAACGCGCGCGGTCTCCCTTTCGTGAGGCCGTGCGCGATTCGCATTCAGGCTTGCGTCCGAACGCCTCGCGCAAGCGCTTCTTCGCGCGCTCCGACGTGCTCTTGCGCGACTTCGGCAGATCGCGTCCCGCGCGATTGATATTGAAGTTCAGCATCGACATCGCCGATTGAAACGGAGAGCCCTTGCGGCGCGTGCTGCGCGTCGACGAGCGCTTGAGCGAATCCGCGATTTCCTATGCACTGCCGGCCGATATCGCGCTCGATATCCATCGCATCGCTCGTTTCCATCACATGATGCGACCAACGCTTCGGCGTCGATTGGCTCGCCTTCTTGCGGTCACTCGCAAGCGTGTGCCGTCGCCGCGTGCTCGCATGCTTGCCGCCGCGTGTCTTGCGTGACGCGCTCTTCGTAGCTCGGGTGCTCGTTGCCATTGCTTGCTTTTCCTCAACGCGCTTTGTGATGACGCGAAACGAGCCGATGCGCCTCGCGCAACGCATCGACGATCGCCTTGTAGATCCGTTCGCGCGTTTCGGAGTCCGGTGCGCGCAACGCGAAGGAAGGGTGGTAGGTCGCGACGATCGCGTGGCCTTCATGCTCGACCGCATGACCCATCGTGGCCTGCAGCGTCGCCTTCGAGTTGCGCAGCACGGACTTGAGCGCGGTCGCGCCGAGCGCGACGATAACCTTCGGCCCGCCATCGCCGGTCTCCTGCTCGAGCCAATAGCGACACGCATCGATCTCGCGCTGCGCGGGCGTCTTGTGCATGCGCCGCTTGCCGCGCGACTCCCACTTGAAGTGCTTCACCGCATTGGTGACATACACCTCCTGGCGCGCGACGCCGGCCTCGACCAGCGCGCGATCGAGCATCGCGCCAGCGGGACCGACGAAGGGCTCGCCCTGCAGGTCTTCCTGATCGCCGGGCTGCTCGCCGACGATCATCATCGGCGCATGACGCGGCCCCGCGCCCGGCACGGCCTGCGTCGCATCTTTCCAGAGCGCGCAGCGCCGGCACTCATCGAGCGATTCGGGCGTCTGATCCGGCTCGACGCCGGGTTGCTTCGTCGCCATGTCCGATCATGCGTTGGCGACGCGCCGCGCCGCGTCCAGGCGCGCGACTCTTTTCAAGGTGCGTAACATCGCACTCTCCGCTGGCTGAAAGCATTGAAGTCAAACGAAAAGCGTGTAGCAATTATCGGGCCGTGGGAAAGCGTTTCATCAAGGCACGTGTAATGATCGAGCGCCAGCAGAGACACCTCAGCCATGTCGGGCCTTACGAAAAAAGACGCTTCACGCCACCGGTTCCAGGGCAACCTTGATCCAACCAGGCTGGCGCTTGTCGAAGGCCTTATACGCGTCGACGACGTGCATCAGCGGCTCGCGGGTGGTCAGCACGCGCAGCGGATCGAAAGAACCGTTACGCACACGCTCAATCAACGCGGGCGTCACGGCGCGGTGGTTGCAATTACCCATCTTGATCGTTACGTTTTTGTTCATCGCCACGCCGATCGGAAAGAAGCGATCGGTCGGCGGATAGACACCGATGATGCCAAGCGTGCCCGCTTTCGCCAGCGCAGCTATGCTCCAGTCGAGCGCTTGTGTGGGCGCGTCGCCGGGAATCCAGTTTCCGGCGGACACATTGCGTTCGGGCGTGACGGCGCGGCTTTCCGATTCACCCTGCGTGACGTTGTCAGCCGACGCGGCCGGGCCCTGCTGCGCGTGCACCGCATCGACTCCGACGGCGTCGATGGCGCGATCGACACCGACTCCGCCCGTCAGCGCGACGATCGCCTGCACCGGATCTTCTTCGTCGAAATTCACAGCTTCCGCGCCTTGTGCACGCCCCATATCGAGCCTGTCCTTCAACCTGTCGACGACAATCACTCGCCCCGCGCCTAGCATGAATGCGCTCGCCACCGCGAACTGGCCGACGGGCCCCCCGCCGAACACGGCGACCGTATCGCCTTTCGTCACTTCGGCGAGTTGCGCGCCGAAATATCCGGTCGGGAAAATGTCTGACATGAGAATCGCCCGCTCATCGTCGACATCCTCCGGCAGCTTGATGAGACTCGCGTTCGCAAGCGGCGTGCGCGCGTATTGCGCCTGCAAACCATTGATTGGACCGGTCGATTGCGGACCGCCGAAAAACGCCGTGCCTGCCGCTGCACCGTTCGGGTTCGCTTCATCGCATTGCGCCGTGTAGCCCTTGCGGCAGTAGGAACAAAAGCCGCATGAAATCGTCGACGGAATCAGCACGCGGTCGCCGCGTTTAAAGTTGCGCACACCTTTGCCGATTTCCTCGATAACGCCTACCCCTTCATGACCGAGAATCGTGCCGGGTTTCATGCCGGGCAACGTTCCGCGCACCATATGCAGGTCCGTTCCGCAAACCGCGCTGGCTGTCAGACGAACCACGGCGTCCTGATCGTGCTGAATCGTCGGGTCGGGAACGGTGTCGAGCGAGATGTTGCCGACTGAGTGAAAAACGACCGCTTTCATCGCGTGCTCCTTTGCTCGGTGTGGACATGGTGCGCTTCGAGCAAGCGCTACGCCCGCGTCTGGACCCGCCTGCCTGCCTGAGTTCTCAGTTCGAATCTACTTGGACCTCGGCTTTCAAGATGCGCATCAGGCTCGAATTCTCCTCTGCGTATCTGCGCGACTTTCGCAGCCAACGCGAAAGCGACGTTGTCCACTTCCGCTTGCACGCATGTGTCGGCGTCGAGTGATTGGTGACTCGTCGCATACGGCTCGTAGTACCCGATGAACCGATCCAGACGAGAGAGTGCGCCCGATTCGACGAAACCCATCCAGTTGAGCCAGTCCGTCAGCGAGCGTCGCGATCCCTCGATACCCGCGACGTCGCCGTGAACAACAAGTCCATAGGCGCGACCCGCTAAATGCTTTGGATAGTCCCAACCGTCGAGTTCGAGTTTCTTGGCTTCCGCTGGCGTCTTGCCGTGCGTCGAGCTCGGATCGGGATTGCCTCCGTCGGCGCACACGAGTCGATCCATCATTAGCTTGATCGGGCTGCTTACCTGGTACCAATAAACCGGCGTAACAATTAGCAAGCCGTGGCACGCAGCGATTCGCTCGTAGATCTCGTTCATCCAATCGTTGACAAGCCCGAGGGAATGATTTGGATACCAACTGCACGGCCAGTGGCACAGCGGCATCGCGGTCGAAACACAGCCTTTGCACGGATGGATGTGCAGGTCGTGCTCGGAGTTCAGACGCGAAAGGTCAAGCATGTCGACTTCGACAGAGGCGCGGTGTAGCGCGGCCTCAGCACGTTGCCCCAGCCGGAAGCTCTTGGACATCTCGCCGGGACATGTGAAATCGTTGCGCGACGAGCCTACGACGATCAACACGCGAGATGGAGTGGCGGCATCGCGCTGTCTTGCCTGCGCGGCCGCGATTCTATCGCTGGCCTCGCGCCACTCCACCGAGAGGTCGTAGTCGGGATCTTTGAAGCCCGGACCCGCCTTCTCGGTGATGGGCGATTTACGACCCTCCACATAGGCGTCCCACGCGATTACCTCGAGCCGCTCGATCGATTCGTCTTCGATGCGAAAGACGGGATCGTAGAAACGTGCCCTGAACCGCTGACGAAAGACGTCACGCGAGATCTTTTCCGTTACCTGCCCCTTTCGAACATCCTCGGCGGCAGCGGCACGGGGTGAAGCGTTCTACTCTTTCGACTTGACCATGATGTTCCCGCCCAAGTGATGCAGCAGCGAAGCATGCCGCGTTCCTCCGTGCGGGGCACGTGCGTTGCGCTTTTCTCGACCTCAACTCGCAAACGCGCGAAGCTGAACGACTAAGGATGCGGCCATGAACATATATGACGATGATCAGCACGTGAGGCGAGTATCGGCCGAGATTGCGGTGTTGGCCGAGCGCATCCGACGACAGCTCGGGGACGTTGAGGTCATGAAGCTCGACAGTCGGGAACGCGAGATAGCACTGAGGCGCCTGTTCGTACTACGCGAATATCATTACGTGCTGGTCGAAGACAAAGCGATGATGCTTCGGCGCATGGCACTCGGCGCAGTTCAATTACAGCGATCTTCGACATCAGGATCACTGAATGGCGATGCGGACTGAAGAGAACAGCGCGTCTGCGGGGCATGTCGATTGCAAGGACGTAGCGCTTACCTGATGGTTCATGTTCCGGAGAGCGAAAGATGGAGAGCGGAAGTGCGGGATATGTGTACCTCGGAATCCCAGAACGATTAGCCGAGGTGCTGTGGACAACGGTACATGAGATGCAGGGAAGTCTGTCTGCTAAGGACGATCGAGCCTCACAACTGGCCGGCGCAGCGCTCAGTCGCTGCGTGCAACACTTTGCCTGCGTGCATCGCGAGCATGGCGAAATTGACCTGTACCCGGAAGTGTCGTGCTCTGAAGTCTTTCACTTGTTTGCCGAACAATTGATGCAAGACACGACCGCGGACGAATGGTGCGTACCGCGTCACATGGTTCCGGTGGTGTCGAGCATTCTGGTCGCCTGTGGGCAGCTCGTCGTGGATCGAATGAGCCACGACGTGAAGTGAGCCGTACTGCACTAGGACGACGCGTCGCTCATGGTGAAATGCTGCTGGCTCGCGGCGGCAGCGACATAGGGCAATGGCGCGTGCTATAGGCGGCCGTACACGGGCGCATCAATAGCGGACTAGCCGAGCGAAAAAATCGAGACGCTTTTTGATCGGGACGCTAAACAAAACGGGGCGAAAAACCGCAGCAAAGACGAACTAATCACCGCAAGACAGCCATATCCATGAAACGTTAGATCGGTGCCTAATTTCAGTTAAGCCTCATCCGGGAAACGGATGCCGCCCTAGCTCTCGCCTGCACGCGCTACCTTAGAGCTAAGCGCTTTCTGTCCTTCGATTTGTTCTATCCCGTATTCGATCGCGAAATGCTTCGCTTCGCACGGGCTCTCGAAGATGCTATCGCTGGTCACCGTTGCGATCATTGTTCGCGTCATGACTGACGATAGAAAGCGGGTTTACCGCCGTCGGTAGGCGTACTGTTACCATCGGTTTTGAACGCCCTCATCGTCAAGGCGGCCGGTGGACGGCTGCGGCAATTCAACGCCACGGCGTCCGGTCGGTCGGGCTTTTTAGCCAGCCGGCCTATCAGGGGAACTGCGCGCTATAGGGCGACGTCTGCCGACTGCTCAAGGCAAACCAAAACGAATAGCGGCTCTCGCGCCGCTGGCGGCCGTGCCGTGACGGCTGCGTCGCCTCAGACCATCGACGTC
The DNA here is from genome assembly GCF_031450975.1 of Caballeronia sp. LZ065. Lineage (NCBI taxonomy): Bacteria > Pseudomonadati > Pseudomonadota > Betaproteobacteria > Burkholderiales > Burkholderiaceae > Caballeronia > Caballeronia sp. LZ065. The sequence continues at coordinate 108,720 of NZ_JARUXV010000005.1, read as the reverse complement.
GATGGAGAGATCGACCCGCGCAAACTGGCGGACGCCGTTTTACTGACAGCACCGTTTCTCTCCAACATCGACGAGTTCATCGGGCGCCGCGAGCAGTTGAACGAACTGTCGTCCACGTTGCGGCGCCAACGCAAGCGCCATTCTGGCGGTTTGTTGCACGGCCAACTACCTGCTCGCCGAGGCCGGCCTGCTGGATGGCCGTGCCGCAACGACGCGCTGGGCGAGAGCGTCGGACTTTGCACGCCGTTATCCGCAGGTCGAAGTCCGCGCCCGCGAACTGCTGATCGAACAAGACGGCATCATCTCAGGCGATTCCGTGACGTCGTACCTGAATCTCGCGGTGCGGCTCGTGGAAACATGTGCGGGCGAAAGACTCGCCACGACGACCGCAAAGGCGCTGTTGATCGACATGAACCGGACTTGCCAACGTCTTTTGCCACCCTTGTCGACAACATGGGCAGACCGACAAGCTCGTCGCACCGCCCAGCAGCAGATGGAGGCCACGCTGCAGCAAGGGTTCCGGTTGAGCGATCTGGCAGCCGCGCTTGCGGTAAGCGAACGCACGTTCAACCGTCGTTCCAAGAAAGCCGTCGGGATCCCACGCTCACGTATCTGCCGAATCTGCGCATCGAGATCGCGAAGCGCTTGCCGGAAACGCGGCCAATTGGACCCATCGCCACGTTTCATCAATGTTCCGATCAGCGCGCACACGTCGCTCGCCGCGCGCGAGTGCAGGAACGGGAGCAGGCCGCTCAGATCGCTGCCTATTGCCGAAAAGGCAAATTGCCTAAGTTTGCTCCTGAGATTGATCGAGCACCTCACGCCAACCCGGCACTAATTCGGTAGTTTATCCAAACGCCTGCCGCGGCGCGATTGCGGGACTATGCGTCACTGGATCGGCGGCACGACGCCGTGCTTTTTAGCCAACATCCGCTCGTAGACACCAGTGCAGATCGACTTCCTCTTGCGTGACCACGGTCACCGAAATCTCTATCAGCGCGGGCTGTGGCTTTTTCCAAGCGGGACGCAAAGGTGCTATGGCCCTCACGCACAGCTTCCAATCCGACGGTCGACCCGCCGAATGGTGCCCATCTAGGGCGTCGGAAAGGCGGGCCGGATGTAGCTGTCCCGTTGCCCCCGAGTCCATCGGCGCGCGTGCCGCAATCTACAGTTGGCGTGCGAGCCGTTCATGCGAAGGCTGCGCTCGAGCACCTTGCAGGCAACAGAGATGTTTGGTCGATCCTGGGGACCCGCTAACGAGGACTTCTAACCGACGGGCACAACGACTGCTTTGGCAACTCGTGCGTCGATCTTTCTTCGGGGAGCGAAGACCATGGCAAGCGGAAGCGGAACATCCCCGAGCGGCTCCAACAGTGCGTTTATCGAGATGCAGAAGGCATTGAAGGGCGTTGACTATCCCGCGGACAAACAGACACTCGTCGAAATGGCGCGCAGCAATAGCGCAAGCGACGATGTCCTTTCGGCGCTTGATGGGCTGCCTGAGGGGCAGTTTCAGACCCCCGCCGAAGTCTCGAAGGCAGTCGGCCAAGAAGAAGACTGAGTCAAATTTTGGCCATCCCGGTCTCTTTAGCCGGCGGCACGCCTGCAGTCGGCGTCCGCACTTATGGGTTACCGAATGAACAGTTCATCTTTGCCGCCTCACGCACGGCCGCACGCCCCGTTTCCTGTGGCGAAGTGGATCACCTTCGCTTTCTCCGTGCTGTCGGGTGCTTACATGATTATCGGCGGCGGGTGGCTCGTGGCCATCGGCGGTTCGCCGTATTACGTCATTGCCGGCATCATGATGCTGGCGATCGCCCTCCTCGTCGGGCGCAACGATCGCCGTGCGTTCTGGCTTTACGCGCTGCTGCTGCTCGGCACGCTGATATGGGCGCTCGCCGAGTCCGGGTCTGATTTCTGGGCGCTCGTTCCGCGGCTGGACGTCCTGATCGTCGTCGGCATCTGGATGGTTCTGCCGTTCGTCTGGCGCTCGTATGCAGCACCCGCGGCAGCGCCCCCGCGGGGCGGTCTTATCGCAATCGGGGTGACGGTCGTGCTGTGCTGCATCGCGTTGGCCTATGCGTGGTTCAACGATCCGCAGCAGATCAATGGCACCGTCCAGGCGGCCGCATCGCCGTCCACGACGGCGCCGGCAGCTTCCGTTGCGCGTCCGGGCGACTGGCTCGCCTATGGAAACACGCAGGCGGGCACGCGCTATTCCCCGCTCGCGCAGATCAACGACAAGAACGTGCACGAGCTGAAGGAAGCATGGCGCTTTCGCACCGGCGATATGAAAGGCCCGAACGATCCGCTCGAAATCACCGATGAAGTGACGCCGCTTGCCGTCGACGGCACGCTCTTCTTCTGCACACCGCATCAGAACGCGATCGCGCTGGATGGCGCGACCGGCCAAGAACGGTGGCGCTTCAATCCGGAGCTCAAGCCTGACCCAAGCTTCCAGCATGTGACCTGCCGCGGCCTCTCCTACTTCGAGACGCCCGCCGCAACCCACGCGCGCAACGCCGGCAATGTCGCGAATCTGCCGCTGTGCGCGCGCCGCGTCCTCCTGCCCGTGAACGACGCCCGCCTGTTCGAGCTCGACGCCGCCACGGGCAAACGCTGCCCCACCTTCGGCGCGAACGGCATGCTCGACCTGCAACATCTGCAGCCGGTCACGGCGCCGGGTCAATACGAGCCGACATCGCCGCCGGTCGTCACCGCGAAGGTGATCGTGGTCGCGGGCGCGGTCACCGACAACTTCAGCAATCACGAGCCTTCCGGCGTGATACGCGGTTTCGACGTGGACACCGGCAAACTGCTGTGGGCCTTCGATACGGGCGCGGCCGATCCCAACGCGATTCCCGCCGATCAGCGCAGCTATACGCCGAATTCCCCAAACTCGTGGGCACCCGCGGCCTATGATCCAAAGCTCGATCTGGTCTACCTGCCGATGGGCGTGAAGACGCCCGACATCTGGGGCGGCGACCGCATGCCCAATCTTGAGCGCTATGCAAGCGGCCTGCTCGCGCTCAATGCATCGACGGGCAAGCTCGCGTGGTTCTATCAGACCGTGCACCACGACCTGTGGGACATGGACGTGCCCGCGCAGCCGACGCTCGCCGATATCCGCGACCGGAGCGGCAACATCGTGCCGGCGATCTATGTGCCTGCAAAGACCGGCAACATCTTCGTGCTGGACCGGCGCAACGGCAAGCTCATCGTGCCCGCGCCGGAGCAGCCCGTGCCGCAGGGCGCGGCCAGGGGCGATCGCGTGTCGCCGACGCAGCCTTTCTCGCAGCTTACGTTCCGCCCGCAAAAAAACTTGATTGGCGCCGACATGTGGGGCGCGACGATGTACGACCAGTTGATGTGCCGCGTCATCTTTCACCGGCTACGCTATGAAGGACCGTTCACGCCGCCTTCTGAGCAGGGCACGCTTGTCTTCCCAGGCAATCTCGGCATGTTCGAATGGGGCGGCCTCGCCGTCGACACCGACCGGCGCCTAGCCATCGCCAATCCGATCGCGCTGCCATTCGTCTCGAGGCTCATCCCGCGCGGGCCGGGTAATCCGATCGAGCCGACGCATGCGGGACAGGGCGGCACCGGCACTGAGGTTGGCATCCAGCCGCAGTACGGCACGCCGTACGGCGTGGAGCTGAACCCGTTTCTTTCGCCTGTGCGCCTACCGTGTAAGCAGCCGGCTTGGGGGTATGTGGCCGCGCTCGATCTGAATACAAACAAGGTGATCTGGAAGAAGCGCATCGGCACGACGCGCGATTCATCGCCGATTCCGCTTCCGTTCAAGATGGGCATGCCGATGCTCGGCGGACCGGTGACGACGGCGGGCCATGTGTTCTTCATCGGTGCGACGGCGGACGACTATCTGCGCGCATTCAGCACCGATACGGGCGAGAAGCTTTGGCAGGCGCGGTTGCCCGCCGGCGGACAGGCGACGCCGATGACGTATGAGGCGCATGGCAAGCAATACGTTGTTATCGCGGCGGGCGGACATGGATCGTTCCTGACCAAGCTCGGCGACTATGTCATTGCCTATACGTTGCCAGCGACCACTGACAGCTCTCGCTGAAATGACGGGACGAAGGGTAATCAAAGTCCCGTCGCTTGGGCTGTCCCCGATCCGGGCCTAGTGCTTGCTGGACGAGGCCAAGCCCCGACTCTCTCAGTGAGAACATCCATGAACGCCGATGCCTATCCGACCCCACCTTTTGCCGAGCAGCAGCAAAGCCGAATCCCCGGTCTGACCGAACCGATGGATCCCAAGCCCGACCACGGCGAGCGGACCTACAAGGGTAGCGGCAAGCTGACCGGAAAAGCGGCGCTGATCACGGGCGCCGACAGCGGCATCGGGCGCGCGGTCGCGATCGCCTATGCGCGTGAAGGCGCGGATGTCGCCATTGCTTATCTGGACGAACACGACGACGCGAAGGAAACCGCGCGCTGGGTCGAAGAGGCCGGGCGCAAGGCGCTGCTCCTGCCAGGCGACATCACCGATCGCCAGCATTGCAAGACTCTTGTCGAAAAGACGGTGGAAGCATTCGGGCGCATCGACGTGCTCGTGAACAACGCGGCGTATCAAATGACTTACGACCGCCTTGAGGATATCAGCGACGACGAATGGGACAAGACCTATTCGACGAATATTGGCGCGATGTTCCGCATCACCAAGGCGGCGCTCGCACACATGAACGCAGGCGGGGCGATCGTCAATACGACGTCCGTGAACGCCGACAATCCGAATCCGGGCCTGATCGCATACGCAAGCACAAAGGGCGCGATCCAGAACTTCACGGGCGGACTTGCGCAACTGCTGGCCGAGCGTGGCATCCGGGCGAACTGCGTCGCACCGGGCCCGATCTGGACGCCGCTCATTCCGTCGACGATGCCGCCGGAAAAGATCAAGAACTTCGGCTCGCAGGTGCCCATGAAGCGCGCTGGCCAGCCCGCCGAACTCGCCGCCGCCTATGTGATGCTCGCGTCGGACGAGGCCAGCTACATTTCGGGCGCGACCGTCGCGGTGACGGGCGGCAAGCCGATCATCTAAGCGGTCTGCCGAAATCTGCCTGAGCCCGATACGCTCGCGGCGCCATGAACTTGCCAAGTCCTTCCGGCCTGACGTGCGAGCGTCCGCCCGTGTTATCGCACACCGACTGAGCCCTTTCATCGCCGCAGAGATACTGCGCGCACCGAACCGTGCACTGGGGGCAATTTGACCATTGAAGCCGTCTGGTTCCTCATAGTCGGGACCCTACTGATCTTGATGGCGGTCGGCCGTAAGATCGTGGAACAATTGCCGATGACCGGCGCTATGGTCTATCTCGTCGTCGGGTTCCTGCTTGGACCAGCGTGCGCGAATTTGCTCGCGATCGACACTCAACGCGACGTCACGCTGTTGCGCATGCTGACTGAGGCGGGACTGGTAGTCTCGCTGTTCGCGATCGGCATGTATCTGCGCATCAAACTTTCGGATCCGCTTTGGCGACTGACCGTTCGACTCGCTGTCCCCGCGATGCTTCTCACGATCGCTATTATGTTCGTCGCCGTCCGGTGGGGCCTTGACCTCCCCGTCGGTCCGGCCTTGTTGATGGCCTCCGTTCTCGCACCGACCGATCCGGTTCTGGCCAACGAACTCCGGGTCGAAGAGGCGGGCGACGATGAACCGCTACGCTTCGCCTTATCATCGGAAGGCGGTCTGAACGACGGCACTGCGTCGCCGATGGTCTTCGTTGCATTGGCGCTGTGCGGAGTCGAAAGCGTAGGCAGCGCGAATCCGTGGACGTTTTCGCTGGCGATCGCCTGGGGGCTAGTCAGCGCGGTGTTCATCGGCTGGTCCTTGGGAACGGGCATCGTAATCCTGGTGACCTGGCTTCGTACGCATTATGACCACGCGCTCGGGCTCGAGGGCTTCCTCGCGCTGGGCCTCGTTGCGCTGGCGTATGGTGCGACGTCGATCTTCGATGGTTATGCCTTCATCGCGGTGTTTGTCGCCGGCGTCTCCCTTCGGCGTCAGGAATTGAAGGCGACTGGCGAGAAGCTGCCGAGCGAGGTGCTCGACTCAGTAGAACGCGGCGAACGGGAAGAAGCGTCCAAAGATCCCGAGCTGGCTCACGCGTACATTGCCGAGAAGATGATGGGATTCTCGGTCGAGGTGGAGCGCTTCATCGAGTTGGGCCTGATGGTCATCATTGGCAGCATCGTTTCGGCTCACTGGCGCGATTTCGTTCACTGGTCGATCGTCTGGCCGGTCCTATCTTGTTCGTCGTCGCTCGTCCGCTCAGTATTGGCGTCGCGCTCATTGGCTCAACGATGCATCGTCGCCAGCGTGTTTTGTCGGCCTGGCTGGGCTTACGCGGCGTCGGAGCGTTCTACTATTTACTATTTGCGCTGGAGAAGGCGGGTAACGGCATCGTTGGCCTACTCATGCCCGTCATCCTCGCGGCGATCGTAGTGTCAGTTTTTTTGCATGGCGCCACTGCTACCACCCTCCTCGCCCGGTATCTCAAGGCGAGATAACACACTGGAACCGTCGGTCAACGCTATTCTCGGCGACCAGGGCGCGCATAGATTCTCGGAGGCGCTGAATTTCGCGGGCTCTCGACGCGATCTTCCGCCGTTGTTTAAGGCCAACCGGCTTATGAAAGCGCGCCGTCTATTGAGTCGGCAAAAACCCGGCACACTCAATGCTCCAAACGTTGGTGCGAGCCGACCGGAACCAGCGTGACCGTCGGTCGAAGAAAAATTGCGAAGTGAAGCGCTTGGCTGGGAGCGGATGTACAGGTGAATTCGCGCAAGTACGCCATCTAATATGGTGGAATTCAGACCATTGGCCTCAGAAGCATCGCGAGGTCCGTCCGAAGAGCGCTTCAACGACATTTCAATGCTCGCCCCGCAGAGCCCTGCAGAAGGAAGAGTCCACCGATGAGACGTTGACGCAGTTCGCCAAGCAGGCAGTCCCCACGAGGCGAAGGCGTCGACATTGTTCCGAAGTTGCTAGAAGGAGTTATCGATATGAGTACCGCACCGAACAAGCCCGACGCGCAAGACGAATCCGCCACGAGCGACGAAACCTTCACAACCGACATTTCGGAAACCGACGACGAAGGCACGTCAGTGCGTCAGGCCGAAGTCAGGACCGACGATCTGTCGGAGACGAAGCAAACGGAGGGCGATGCCAATTCCTAACGCGGGGCTTCGGATGCGCATCATGATTGTTGCCCTCGCACATCGCCGCCACCGGAGCCGGTCGAATGCCCATGAGTGCTGCTATGGCAACCGCGTCCGCGCTGCATCTCCCTTCAACGTCGCTGGAGCACGCGCCATGACCATCCAGAAAAAGATCTCGAGCTGGCGCAGCATCGGCCGTTTCTGCACGGCGCGTCTCGTCGATTACGGCGAGCTGATTCCCATCGAGCTTGCCGAGACGAAGAAGCGCGTGCTTCACGAAGTGGTCGCGATGGTCGCGCTCGCGATCGGCGCGCTATTCTCGCTGTCGTTCGTATCGATCGCCGTGATCGTGACGGCGGTCGGCACACCGCATCTAGTGCTGACAGCGTGGTGCGTGGCGGGCGTGTGGCTCGCCATCGCCGTAATCGCGGTTATTGTGATGATGTCGCGCAAGCCGGCCGAGCCCTTCCAGTTGCTGCGCGATGAGTTGCGGCGCGACGTCGACGCGATCAGGGAGGCGGCGCAATGAAACATGCCGCGGCTCAAGACATGATCCTTGCACGGATGGCGGAAACACGCGCGGAACTGGTGGCGGCGCATGCGCTGGAAGAGCCCGTGCGCGTCGCTCGTATGCCTCGCACGCGAACGCTGACCTCGACAAACGCCGCGCCGTGGTTTCTGCGCACGCCGAATGCTGAGCTGATCGCGCTGGCGCTTATCGGCGTCGCGATCCTCGGCTTGCGGCGCACGGTGCAGACGGCGGTGAGCGCGGGATTGAGCGCGTCGACGCACCGCGTGTTCGGCGATTTCCTGAACAGCTTGCGCGGATAACTTCGTGCGAGACGCTTGCGGCCTAGCGCTTGCTGAGGGCTGTTTCGGCCTGCCCCACGCGAGCGCGGTCGACCGGAAGGTAGCGAGCCTGCAGCTCCGCCAACGCTGCAGCGCGGGCACGCGGCAACACGGGAAAGCGACCTGCTCGGACAGAGGCTTCCCGAGCCACGGATTCGTCAAATTTCGCCTTTGGCATGCGTCGCGCGATGCCAGCATCCACATCCCTAACGACCTGCGCCGCTCCGACAACCGGATTGAACTGTGCACCCGTCAACCCATAGGGGACGACATCATATGCATGCGGGTCCCGGTTGCATGCCTTTTCGTCGGTTCGGGGCGGGCGCTGCGACTCCATCGCTGGCCAGCGCCCCCGTGGACCCTCGTCCTTCGCATTGAGCCGCCATGTCGTATTCATCCGCAACGTCCGCAGGGATGACAAGCAGAAATTCGAGGCGAATTCCGAGAACATTCATCACGAGAAAGGAGTCAGACGTGCGCCAAAAATTTGGTTCGCTCTGCAGCGAACCGCACTTCGTTTCTCACTTCGCCAAAGGAACGAAACGAGCGGCACGACGAATGCTGTCCCCTTGAAGATTAGAGATCTTCGCCGTACCGTTCGGGGAGCCTTTCGTGAAAATCGCAATGATCAGTGAACACGCGTCGCCGCTGGCCATCGCGGGCGGCGTGGATAGCGGCGGACAGAACATCTATGTCGCGAACGTCGCGCGTCAGCTCGTGCGCATCGGTCACAATGTCGATGTATTCACGCGCTGCGATCGTTCATTGTTGCCGCTCGTCTCGCGCTTCGACAACATCCGCGTAATAAACGTACCGGCCGGGCCTCCCGTGCAACTGCCGAAGGAGCAGCTTCTGCCGCACATGGATGCGTTCGCGCGCTTCATGATCGGGTACATGAAGCACGAAGCCGTACCTCATGACATCGTGCACGCGAACTTCTTCATGTCGGGGCTCGTGGGCCTGCGCATCAAGGACGCGCTCGGCGTGCCGCTCATCACGACGTTTCATGCGCTCGGGCGAGTGCGGCGCTTGCATCAGGGGGAATCGGACGGCTTTCCCGATGCGCGCTTCGATATCGAAGACGAGCTCGTGAAGCGCTCCGACTCGGTCATTGCCGAATGCCCGCAGGACCAGAACGATCTCATCAATCTCTACGATGCCGATCCCGCGCGCATCGATCTCGTGCCGTGCGGCTTCGATCGCGCGGAGTTTCATCCGCTCGACAAGGCGCGCGCGAGAGAGATGCTCGGCTGGCCGCAGGATCGCTTCATCGTGCTGCAATTGGGGCGTATGGTGCCGAGAAAGGGCATCGACAATGTTGTGCGCGCGCTCGGCGTGTGCCACGCGGAACATCGCGAAAGTGCCGAGCTTTATGTGGTCGGCGGCAACTCCGACGAAGCCAACGAGATCGCGACGCCGGAGATCGGCAGGCTGCGCGGCATCGCGCGCGAATGCGGCATCGAGGAGCACGTGCATTTCGCGGGACGTCATGGGCGAAACGATCTGAAGCTCTTCTATAACGCCGCCGATGTGTTCGTGACCACGCCTTGGTACGAGCCCTTTGGCATCACGCCGCTCGAAGCGATGGCGTGCGGCACGCCCGTCATCGGCGCCGATGTGGGCGGCATCCGCTATTCGGTCGCGCACGGCGAGACGGGTCTACTCGTGCCGCCGAAGCATCCGGCCGCGCTCGCGCACGCGATCGCCACGCTGAAGCGCGATAGCGCGCTCGCACGACGCATGGGCGCGGCGGGACTTACGCGCGCGCAAGCGATGTTCACGTGGTCGAGCGTCGCGCAGGCGCTCGCGCAGGTCTATGAGCGCGTGAGCGGCCCGCAATTGCAGGACGCAGCACGCGCAGCGATAAGCGGAGGATCGCGATGACGGACGTAACACCGACGTCGCGCGCCGCCGTCTTCATCGACAAGGACGGCACGCTGCTCGATGATGTGCCCTGGAATGTCGATCTGCATCAGATGCGTCTCGCGCCCGGCGCGCTAGATGCTTTGCGCCTGTTCGCATGGTTCGACGTGCCGCTTTTCATCGTCAGCAATCAAAGCGGCGTGGCGCTCGGCAAGTTCGCGCCGCATGCGCTCGATGCGGTCGAAGCGCGTCTGCATGAACTCGCCGCGGAAGCAGGCGCGACGTTCGCGGATGTGTACTGGTGTCCGCATCATCCGCAAGGCATCGTGCCCGAGTACACGCGCGCATGCGATTGCCGCAAGCCCGCGCCCGGCATGCTGCTGCAGGCGGCGCATGAGCATGGCATCGATCTCTCTCGAAGCTGGTTCATCGGCGACATTCTCGACGACGTCGAAGCGGGTCATCGCGCAGGATGCCGCAGCGTGCTCATCGACAACGGCAACGAGACCGAATGGCTGGCAGGCGCTGGACGCGCGCCGGACATTATTGTCAAGAGCATGCATGACGCGGCGATTGCGATCATCAACGCAGAGTGTCCCGCATGAAACGCGATCCGGTGAATCCATCGGCGCTGCCGCCAGTCATCGAGGCGCATGCGCGCAAGAGCGCGGCGAGCGCAGCGCGCGACTGGGGCGCGGACGTGAAGCGCATTCTCTGCATCCGCCTCGACAATCTCGGCGACGTGCTGATGACCACGCCCGCGCTGCACGCGTTGCGCTCGGCGCAGCCGGGCCGGCATCTGACCTTGCTCGCATCGCGCGCGGGCAAAGCGACGGCGCCCTTCATCGATCCGATCGACGACGTGATCGAATACGACGCGCCGTGGGTCAAGCAGGATGCGCCGATCGACGCACTCGCCGATCTCGCGATGCGCGCGCGCCTCGCCGCATCGCAATTCGATGCAGCCGTGATCTTCAGCGTCTATAGCCAGAATCCGCTGCCCGCCGCGATGCTGTGCCATCTCGCGGGCATACCGCTGCGGCTCGCGCAGCGCCGCGAGAATCCCTATGGTTTGCTGACCGACTGGGCGCAGGAAACCGAGCCGCAGCACGGCACGCATCATGAAGTCGAGCGGCAACTCGCGCTCGTTGCACGAGTCGGCGCGCGCACGACGGATACGCGCATGCGCTTCAACGTGCGTGCCGAAGACGTGGTATCGCTCTCGCAAAAGCTGCATGAATGCGGCGTCGATCCTGATGCACCGTTCATCGTCGTGCATCCGGGGGCGAGCGCCGAGTCGCGCCGATATCCGGTCGAGCGCTTCGCGCAAGTCATCGAACGTCTCGGCACGCATCTGCAATGGCCGATGCTCGTGACCGGCTCGCAAAGCGAGAGCGCGCTGTGCCGCGCGGCATGCGGCGCGAGTCCGCATGCACACGATCTGTCGGGCGCGCTCGAACTCGGCGAGCTCGCGGCGCTCATCGAACGCGCGCGCGTGCTCGTGTCGAACAATAGCGGACCGGTGCATCTCGCATCGGCGCTGAACACGCCTGTCGTCGATCTTTACGCGCGCACGAATCCGCAGCACATGCCGTGGCAGACGCCGCATCGCGTTCTTTATCACGACGTGCCGTGCCGCTGGTGCTATCGCAGCGTGTGCCCTGAAGGGCATCACGCGTGTCTCGCGGGCGTCGGCGTGGAAGAAGTCATCGATGCCGTCATGGAACTGATCGACACAACCATAAAGGCCAGTTAGTCATGTACACATTGGGAATCAATGCGGTTTATCACGACAGCGCGGCCGCGCTCGTCAAGGATGGCGTCGTCGTCGCGGCGGCCGAGGACGAGCGCTTCACGCACGTCAAGCATGCGAAGCGCCCGTGCCGTTCTCGACATGGCAGCTTCCCTTCGACGCCATCGACTATTGCCTGAAGGAAGCGGGCATCGAATTGGCCGACATCGACCACATCGCGTATTCATACGATCCGCATCTTTTCTCCGGCATGCCGAAGGACGCGAAGGCGAGCATCGCGCTGCCGATGATGCCCTCCGAACAGGCGATGAGCAATCCGTCGGAATCGCCGTGGGACCCGCTATTTCTGAGCTATATCGTCAATGCGAAGGGACAGTTGATCGACGGCGCGCCGCATCATCTGAAGAAGCGTTTCGCGAGCGGCGGACGCGCGCCGCGCTTCGCATGGCACAACGTCGATCATCATCTGTGTCATGAAGCGAGCGCGTTTCTCGCCGCGCCCTTCGACGACACCGCCGTGCTCACGATGGACGGTCGCGGCGAAGGCGTCACGACGAGTCTCGGGCAATTCGTGAACGGCGAGTATCGACGGTTGAAGCAAGTGGAGTTGCCGCATTCGCTCGGCCTGCTTTATGAAGCCGTGACGGGTTATCTCGGCTTTCTGCATTCATCGGACGAGTACAAGGTCATGGCGCTCGCGTCGTTCGGCAAGCCCGCCTATGTCGATCAATTTCGCGAGGTCGTGAAGTATCGCCATGATGGCAGCTATACCGTGGATGCGCCGCGTCTCGTCGAACGCTTCGGTCCCGCGCGCGAACGCGGCGGCCCGCTCACGCAGCATCACTTCGATATCGCGCATTCGCTGCAAGTGGTGCTCGAAGAAACCGCGCTGGAACTCGCGAAGTGGCTGCATGAAAAGACAGGTCTTGCGAATCTCGCGATGGCGGGCGGCGTCGCGCTCAACTGCGTGATGAACGCGCGGCTGCGCGATCGCGGACCGTTCGAAGAAGTCTGGGTGCAGCCCGCCGCGGGCGACGCCGGCACCGCGCTCGGCGCCGCGTTGTGGACGGACTATCGCGAGCGTGCGAAGGCCGGCGATCGCAGCCGCAAGTGGCAAATGAATCACGCGTATCTCGGCCCCGAGTTCGGCGACGAAGAGATCGAAGCGTTTCTCAAATGGACGCGCGCGCCGTATCGCAGGCTCACGAATATCGCGGATGAAACCGCGGACATTCTTGCGCAGAACCGCGTGATCGGCTGGTATCAGGGCCGCACCGAATTCGGGCCGCGTGCGCTCGGCGCGCGCTCGATCCTCGCATCGCCGATCCATGCGGACATGCAGGCGCGCCTGAACGAGATCAAGGATCGCGAGGACTTTCGCCCTGTCGCGCCCGTCGTGATGGAGGAGCACGCGGCCGACTGGTTCGTCGATGCGCGCATCGCGCCGTTCATGCTCTTCGTGTTCGATGTGCGTCCCGAGATGAAGGCGCGCATTCCGGCGGTTACGCATATCGACGGCACCGCGCGCGTGCAGACCGTCAATCGCGCGCAGCACGCGCTTTACTACGATCTGCTGGCCGCGTTCAAGGCCCGTACGGGCGTGCCGGTGCTCGTCAACACGTCGTTCAATACGCGCGGCGAGCCGATGGTCAACACGCCGCGCGATGCGCTCGAATCGTTCTGGACGTCGCCGCTCGATGCGCTCGTGATCGGTTCGTTTCTCGTCGAAAAACCGGGTACGCGCACATGAGCACCTGTGCCGGCCTTTTCGAAAACGGCGAGATGCGCGCGACGGATGCGCCCGCTCTCGCACGCGGCGATTTCATTCCCGACGTGTCCGTGATCGTGCCGACGTACCGCCGCCCCGCGATGCTCGAACGTTGCGTGCGTGCGCTCGCCGCGCAAGCCTACGATCCGGCGCGCTATGAAGTCATCGTATGGGACGACGGCCCCGACGATGCCACCAGCGCATGCGTGCAACGTCTCGCCGCATCGCACGCGCAGCATGGGCCGAACATCCGCTACGTGCCGGTGACGGGCACACAAGGCCCGGCGGGCGCGCGCAATGCGGGCTGGCGCGCATCGCTGGCAAGACGCATCGCCTTCACCGACGACGACACCATCCCCGATCCGCAATGGCTGCGAACGGCATGCGCGCGCTCGATGAAGGCGCGGACGCGGTATCGGGGCGCATCGTGGTGCCGTTGCCGAAGCGTCCGACCGATTACGAAGTCGATGCCGCCGGACTCGCGCACGCCGAGTTCGCGACCGCGAATGCGTTCGCGACACGCGCCGCGCTCGAACGCACGGGCGGCTTCGATGCGCGCTTCACATCCGCATGGCGCGAAGACTCCGATCTGCAATTCGCGTTGATGCGCGCGGGACTGTCGATCGCCCGCGCCGAAGACGCGATGGTGCTGCATCCCGTGCGCCCCGCGCGCTGGGGCATGAGCATCGCGCAGCAGAAGAAGAGCCAGTTCGATGCGCTGCTCTACAAGAAGCATCGCGCGCTCTTTCGCGAGCGCATCCGGCGCAATCCGCCGCTTCTTTACTATGCGATGCTCGCGGCGCTCGTCGCGGCGATCGTGTCGATGTTCGCGGGCGCGCCGCGCGTTGCCGCAATCGCAGCACTCGCATGGGCCGCGATGACGCTGTGGTTCAGCATGCAACGCCTGAAGACGACATCGCGCGCGCCCGCGCATATCGCGGAAATGCTGTGGACATCGGCGATCATTCCGACGCTGTCGATCTACTGGCGCATACACGGCGCGTTCAAGTTCAGGGTGCTCTTCCTATGATCGAACGCATCGTGATCTTTCGCGCGCTGCAACTCGGCGACATGCTCTGCGCCGTGCCCGCGTTGCGCGCGCTGCGGCGTGCGAATCCGCGCGCGCATATCGCGCTGATCGGCTTGCCGTGGGCGCAGCGTTTCGTCGAGCGATACGCGCATCTCGTCGATGAACTGATCGTTTTTCCGGGCGCTATCGGCTTTCCCGAGCAGGAAGAAACGAACGCGCATCTGCCCGCGTTTCTTCATGCGTTGCGCGAGCGCCGCCTCGATCTCGCGATTCAGTTGCATGGCAGCGGCGGCGTGGCGAACGATATCGTCGAAGGCATGGGCGCGCGTCTGAACGCGGGCTTTCTCAAGCACGGCGAGCGCATGCGCGAAGGCGTCTTCATGCCGTGGCCCGACGATTTGCCCGAGCCCGCGCGATACGCCGCGCTGATGCAGCGTCGTGGCATCGACGTGCATGACCTCGATCTCGAGATTCCGCTGACACAAGACGACAGGCACGAATGCAATGCGCTCATCCACGCCTGCGCGCTCGATTGCGACAAGCTCGTGCTCGTGCATCCCGGCGCGCAGTTGCCCTCACGCCGATGGCCCGTCGAGCGCTTCGGCGAAGTGGCGCGCGCGCTGTCGCAAGCGGGCTGGCAGATCGCCGTCACCGGTAGCGCGAGCGAAGCGCCGCTCACCGCGCGCGTTGCAGGCGATGCGGGCGCGCATGCCATCAATCTCGCCGGACGCACATCGCTCGGCGCGCTCGCCGCGCTCGTTGCGAAAGCGAGGCTCGTCGTGTGCAACGACACGGGCCTTTCGCACGTCGCCGCCGCAATGCGCACGCGGAGTGTCGTGATCGCATCGGGCAGCGATACGCGCCGTTGGGCGCCGCTCGATCACGCACGGCATCGCGTGCTCGCGGACTGGCCCGCGTGCCGCCCGTGCGCGTTCCGCGAATGCCCTTACGGCCACGAATGCGCGCTCAATATCAGCGTGCAATCCGTGCTCGATGCGGCCTTCGCACAGCTTCAGGAAACCGTTCGAGAGGAGACGCCTGTTCATGCCCACGACTATTTCCCGGCGCTTGCGTGTGCTCACGTGGCATATCCACGGCAATTACCTGTATTACCTGAGCCGGGCGCCGCACGATTTCTTTCTCGTCACGCGTCCCGGTTATCCGCCGGGCTATGCGGGCACGGCCGGCGCTTTGCCGTTCGGCTCGAACGTGCATGAAGTGCCCGCGAGCGAAGTGCCGTCGCAGAGCTTCGATGTCGTCCTGTTTCAGCACAAGCATCAATGGGACGACGACCGCCTCAATCTTCTGACCGATGCGCAACGCCGCCTGCCGCGCGTCTATATCGAGCATGATCCGCCGCAGGAGAATCCCTTCGGGCATAAGCATTGGGTGCAGGAACGCCACACGCTGCTCGTGCACGTCACGCACTTCAACCGGGTGATGTGGGACAGCGGCGAGACGCCCACGCGCGTCATCGAGCATGGTGTCGTCGTGCCGAAGGACGTGCGCTACAGCGGCGAGATTGAACGCGGCATCGCAGTGATCAATCATCTGCGCCAGCGCGGCAGAAGGCTCGGCAACGATGTCTACACGCAAGCGGCCGCGCGCGTGCCGCTCGATCTCGTCGGCATGGATGCGCAGTCGGCGGGCGGCATCGGCGAAATCGGCAATCCGGACCTGGCGGCATTTGTCGCGCGTTATCGCTTCTTCTTCAATCCGATTCGCTGGACGAGCCTCGGCCTCGCGATCGTCGAGGCGATGACCATCGGCATGCCGGTCGTCGGGCTTGCGACCACCGAGCTTTCCACCGTGATCCGCAACGGCGAGAGCGGCTACATCGATACGAATGTGCAGGCGCTCATCGACGCGATGCAGCATCTTCTGCGCGATCCCGCCGAAGCGCGGCGGCTCGGCGAAGGCGCGCGGCGGACCGCGCTCGAACGCTTTCACATCGCCCGCTTCGCTCACGACTGGGACGAGGCGCTGCGTTACGTGTGCAGCTAGCGAATAATTCCGACAGGACGGGACGACATGAGAGAAGCGTATAGAAAGCGGATTCTGGTGACGGGTGGCGCAGGCTTTCTCGGCTCGCATCTGTGCGAGCGGCTGCTGGCACAGGGTCATGACGTGTTATGCGTCGATAACTTCTATACCGGCACGAAGGACAACATCGCGCATCTTCTGGACAGCCCGAACTTCGAACTGATGCGGCACGACGTGACCTTCCCGCCCTATGTGGAAGTGGACGAAATCTATAACCTCGCGTGCCCTGCTTCGCCGATTCACTATCAGCACGATCCCGTGCAGACGACGAAGACGAGCGTGCACGGTGCGATCAACATGCTCGGCCTCGCGAAGCGCGTTCACGCGCGCATCTTTCAGGCATCGACGAGCGAAGTCTATGGTGACGCCAACGTGCATCCGCAGCAAGAAGCATACTGGGGCAACGTGAATCCGATCGGTCCGCGCTCGTGCTACGACGAAGGCAAGCGTTGCGCCGAAACGCTCTTCATGGATTATCGGCGGCAGCATGGGCTTTCAATCAAGATCGCGCGCATCTTCAACACGTATGGGCCGCGCATGCATCCGTCGGATGGGCGCGTGATATCTAACTTCATGATGCAGGCGCTTTCCAGCCAGCCGATCACCGTGTACGGCGAAGGCACGCAAACGCGCTCGTTCTGCTATGTCGACGATATGGTCGATGCGTTCATCCGTCTCATGAATACGCCCGACGAACTGACCGGCCCGATGAATCTCGGCAATCCGCACGAGCTTTCGATGCTCGATATCGCGCGGCAGATCATCGAACTGACGGGTTCGTCGTCGGAGATCGTGTTCAAGCCCTTGCCGATGGACGATCCGTGGCATCGTCAGCCGGATATCTCGCTCGCGCGCGATGCGCTCGGCTGGTCGCCCTCCACGCCGCTCGACGAAGGCCTGATGCGCACCGCGCAGCATTTTCGCCGGGTAATCGAAGCCCTGCAAGTGCGCAACGCTCAGTCTCCTCAGGCCATGGCGTAAGCACCCAGTCCCCGATCGGAAGGTGTCCATGTCTCCGACAAAGCGCGGATGCACGACGCGCGAGGCATAACGATTGCTCGAATCGTCGGCAATCAACCTCAACCGTTTTGAAGGAACCAGCGATGCAAAACGAACCATCTGATCCCGTCGAGCGTGCGGACGAACGCCGAAAGGTGCTTGGCGAAGGCGATGTCAAGGAAAAGCACGACGGCACGATCGAGCAGCGCGAGCACGGGAACATGGACTCGAGCCTTGTGCCGAAGGGCAAGGATCATCCGGAGGAAGGCCCGTACGTCCCCGAACACGATCATGTCGATCCGGACCTCGAGCCCTTGAGCACAAGCGGCAGGCCGGGCAAGTCCGACAACGAAGCCTAGGATCGCTACACAGCGCACCGCATATCGCAGGAAAACCACACGAGGCGTCCATGAAAGCACTCATCTGGCACGGCAAGAAGGACATTCGATACGACACGGTTCCCGACCCTGGCATCGAGCATGGCCGCGACGCGATCATTAAGGTTTCGACCTGCGCTATCTGCGGCTCCGATCTTCATCTGTTCGATGGCTTCATGCCCGGCATGAAATCGGGCGACGTCATGGGTCACGAATTTATGGGCGAGGTGGTCGAGGTAGGCCGAGACAATTCCGCGCTCAAGATCGGCGACCGTGTGGTCGTGCCGTTCACGATCATCTGCGGCGAGTGCGACCAATGCAAACGGGGCAATTTCTCGGTCTGCGAGCGCTCCAATCGAAACAAGGACGCTGCCGATAAGCTGTTTGGCCACGCTACGGCGGGCTTGTTTGGCTACACGCATTTGACCGGCGGCTACCCCGGCGGGCAGGCCGAATACGTGCGCGTGCCTTTCGCGGACAAGACGCATGTGAAAATCCCGGACGGGCTGACCGACGAGCAGGTGCTGTTTCTCGGCGACATCTTCCCGACGGGGTGGCAGGCGGCGGTGCAATGCGAAATCGAGCCGACCGATACCGTTGCGATCTGGGGCGCCGGTCCCGTCGGACAAATGGCGGTACGCAGTGCGCTGCTGCTCGGCGCGAAACAAGTCATCGTGATCGATCACGTGCCCGAGCGTCTGACCATGGCGCGCGCGGCCGGCGCAATCTCGATCGACTTCAAGGAAGAAAGTGTGCTCGATCGCCTGCGAGACCTGACGCAGGGCAAAGGTCCGGAGAAATGCATTGACGCTGTGGGCATGGAATCGCACGCGACGCGCTCGTTCGACGCCCTATACGATCGCGCCAAGCAGGCGGTCATGTTGGAGACCGACCGGCCGCACGTGCTTCGCGAAATGATTTACGTCTGTCGTCCGGCTGGCACGCTGTCGGTGCCGGGCGTGTATGGCGGACTGATCGACAAGATACCGTTCGGCGCCGCGATGAACAAGGGCCTCACCTGGCGCATGGGACAGACGCACGTCAACCGCTGGACCGACGATTTGCTGCGCCGTATTCAGGAAGGACAGATCGATCCTTCGTTTGTCATCACGCACCGCATGCGTCTGGAGGACGGTCCCTCGATGTACAAAACGTTCCGCGACAAGGAAGATGGCTGCATCAAGGTAGTCCTTAAGCCCTGACGGCGGCGCAGCCCACCATGTTCAGGGAAAACCGATCGCTAACTCGAAAGTCCCCATCATCACAGCAGCCCCGCCATGCGGCTGAGGAGTCACCGTGGACATGATCCTGCTCCCCTTCCATCACGACGATCATCCGCATGGATCACACCCATGTGATGGCGGTTTTTCATCGCTACCACGCCGAAATGTCGTGGTGGAGAAAGCGCGCCATCGTCGAGCTCGCCTGCACGGCGCTGGAAATACATGCGCAACTCGAAGAAGAGATCTTCTATCCCGCGCTTGGCGAGGCGATGGCCGGAGACGAACGCCTCACGAAGAGTAAGCCCGAGCACGACAAGATGCGCGAAGATATCGCCAAGCTGCGCGCGATGGGCCCCCACGACGCTGCCTACGATGCGCGCTTCATGCAGCTCATGCGTGAAGTGATGCATCACGTCGCGGATGAGGAAACGGTGTTGCTGCCCACCGCCGAGCGCGCGCTCGCCTCTCGTCTATCCGAGCTCGGCATGCGCATGACGAAGCGGCGTATGCAGCTCGTCGCGCAACGCCGGCCCGGCGCGATCGCGGCGAATACCGTGGGCACGTTTCCGCTCGCGTCGTTCACGTTGATTTCCATCGGCGTGCTCGCGCTCACGCACTGTCTGAGGCCTGCTTCCGCGCGCCGCGGATATCGCGCGTAACGGCGCTCAAGGCTCGCGCGGCGTGCCGTTCACCTCGACGATATGAACCGGGATGGACTTCGCGCCGGGCACCTTGCTTTCCTTCGCGTAGTGCCATAGCGGCATCAACGGATTGCACTCGGGGTAATAGCCGGCAATGCATCCCTGCGGTATGTCGTACGGCTCGATGCGCAGGCCCACGACGCGCCGCTCGAAGCCGTCGTCGGCGATCGTTCGCAAAGTCACGCGATCATTTTTTTTAAGACCGTGGCGCGTCATGTCCGCCTCGCACATCAGGATCACCATGCGGCCGCCGCTGATGCCGCGAAAGCGATCGTCGTGGCTGTAGATCGTCGTGTTGAACTGGCTGTCGCTGCGCAGCGTCATGAGCCGCAGCGATTGCGGCTCGCGCTCGGGCATGTCCGGATCTTCACCGATGGTCTCGGGCACGAAGAACTCCGCCTTGCCGCTCTTCGTCTTCCACTTGCGCTCGCGCGCGGGCAGATCGCGCGGGAAGCCGCCAGGGGTCCACATGCGCGCATTGAAGTCATGAAAGGTCTCCGGATACGTTTTCGCGATCTCATCGCGTACGAGCGCATAGTCGTCGCGCCAGCGTTCCCAGTCGACGGTCGAACGCTCGCGGAGCGTATGTTTTGCCAACTCGGCGACGATATGGGGCTCCGAGCGCGCATCGGCCGATGCGGGCTCGGCCACGCCGCGCGAGCCGTGAATGCAGCCCGTGCTGTCTTCCATCGACACCGCCTGGGCGCCGCTTGCCTGCGTATCGATCTCAATGCGGCTCAGGCATGGCAGAATGTAGGACTTCTCGCCGTGCACGAGGTGACTGCGATTGAGCTTCGTCGCGACATTGACCGTAAGCTTCAGATTGCGCCACGCTGGTTCAATGCGCAGACGGTCCGGCACCGATCGCACGAGATTGCCGCCGAGATTGACGACCGCGCTCACCTTGCCATCGAGCATTGCTTCGAAGGTCTCGACGATATTCATGCCTTTCTCGCGTGGCGGCTCGAAGTTGAACTGGCTCGCGAGCTTGTCGAGCGGCGCGAGCTCCGGCTTCTCGGTGATGCCGACCGTGCGCTGTCCTTGCACGTTCGAATGCCCGCGAACGGGCGAGGGCCCCGCGCCCGGCTTGCCGATGTTGCCGCGCAGAAAGAGCAGATTGCATAGCATGCGCACGTTCTGCACGCCCTGCCTGTGTTGCGTGATGCCCATGCCGTAATGCGCCATCACCGCGTTCGCGCGCATGTACTCGGCGGCGGCGGCTTCGAGATCGGCACGCGGCAAACCCGCCACACGTTCGATATCGTCCCACGACGCGGCGCGCACATAATCCGCGAATGCTTCGAAGCCCACCGTATGCGTTTCGATGAACTCGACATCGAGCACGCGGGGCTCGACGAATTCCTTCGCGCGGTCGTCGGCGTGAACGACGGCCTTGCACATGCCGAGCATCGCGGCCGTGTCGCCGCCGGTCTTCACCTGATGATATTGCGTGCTGATCACCGTATGCGCCGGTGTCATCATCTCGAGCGGCGATTGTGGATTGGCGAACTTGATGAGCCCCGGCTCGCGCAAAGGGTTGAATGTAATGATCGGCACACCGCGCTTTCTTGCGTCTTGGAGCTGATGCAGCATGCGCGGACTATTGGTCCCGACGTTCTGCCCGAAGAAGAACATGAGATCGGTCTTCTCGAAGTCCTCGAGCCTGATCGTGCCGACGCCCACGCCGATCGCGGCCTTCAACCCGACGCTCGTGCTTTCGTGACACATGTTCGAGCTGTCGGGCAGATTGTTGGTGCCGTACATGCGCGCGAAAAGTTGGTACATATACGACGTTTCGAGCGATGCCCTTCCCGATGCATAGAACGACACGCGCTTCGGATCGAGCGCCCGCAACTCGCGACCGATGTCCTCGAATGCTTCGTCCCAGGTGACGCTCACGTACTTGTCGGTGGCGGCGTCGTAGCGCAGCGGCGCGGTGAGACGCCCCGCGTCTTCGAGATCGTGGTCGTGCCATGCGCATAGCTCCGTCACCGTGTGCAGCTCGAAGAACTGCGGCGTCATGCGCTTCGCGGTCAGGTCCCACGCGGTCGCCTTCGCGCCGCTCTCGCAGAACTCGAAGGTATGCGGGTCCGCCGGCTTGGCCCAAGAGCAGCTCACGCAGGCGAAGCCATCGGGCTTATTCTGCTTGAGCAGGACCGTGCTGTCCTTCAGCGGCACCTTTTCCTGGACGAGCGCGCCCGCAACCGCTTTCAGCGATCCCCATCCACCCGACGAATACGGGTATGCGGCGCTCTTGCGAACGCCGTTGTCTGATTGGGCCATGTTCTTTGCCTCCCACGTGTTCGATGTGTTTGCATCACGCGCGAGCAAATGGCGTTCCCTTTCGAGGGCCTTCGGCAAAGCGACCCACTTGTGCATGATATTCGCGAATTTCCGGTGGAACAACGATTGCTTGGTCGAGTGTGGCTGTCGGGTTTCTGTCCATTTCCGACGCCGCGCACCCCCTTAGGACAATGGCCGACGTACCATGCAAAGCGCCCTGATCCCCGCCGGCATCCAGGCCAGCCGCATCCTCGATCTCTGGCATCTGACACTGGCAGTCTGCTGCATCGTCTTCGCGGCGATCCTGCTGGCCTGTCTGATCGCGATGGTGCGCGCCCCGCGCGCCAACCGCGCGACGCCAGCGGACGCATCCACGGTGAATCGGCCGCAACCGCGCATGCGCTTTTGGGTGACTGCGGCGACCGGGCTTTCAGTCCTCCTTCTGTTTGGGCTCGTACTCGCTGACGTCCTCACCGACCGTGCGTTGTCCCGTATGCCGGTCGACCATGCGCTGCGCATCGAAATGACGGGCTATCAGTGGTGGTGGCAGGCGCGCTATCTGTCCGACGGCGGTGCGCCCGGCTTCACGCTCGCCAACGAACTTCATGTTCCCGTGGGTCGCCCGGTCGTCGTCGCGCTAAAAGCTGCCGATGTCATCCACACGTTCTGGGTGCCGAACCTGCACGGCAAGAAGGACATGATCCCGGGACGCGACGCGACCATCGAGTTTCGCGCGGACCAGCCGGGCGTCTATCGCGGTCAGTGCGCAGAATTCTGCGGCTACGAACACGCGCTGATGGCCTTCTCCGTCACCGCCGAGCCGCCCGCGCAATACGAAGCATGGGCCGCACGGCAGCGCGCGCCGGCGGCGGAAGCGTCGGACAGTCTCGCCGCACGCGGCCGCGACGTGTTCTTGACCCAGGATTGCGCGCGCTGCCATAGCGTTCGGGGCACGCCCGCGCAGGGAACCATCGGTCCGGACCTGACGCACGTCGCGAGCCGCCAATTCCTCGCCGCCGGCACGCTCGCGAACAATCGCGGCAATCTCGCTGGCTGGATCGTCGATCCTCGCACGCTCAAGCCGGGCACGGTGATGCCACCCACACGCCTGCCGCCCGACGACCTGCAGGCGCTGCTCACGTGGATGGAGACCTTGAAATGAGCGATACGCGACTGACGGACGGTCCGCGCGCAGCGCCCGAAGCGCGCGACGCGCTCGCGAGAACCTGGAGCGATTCGCCCGGCTTCATAGGCATGTTGAGCGCTATCAATCACAAGACGATCGCACGGCGTTTCATCGTCGCGACGTTCGTGTTCTTTCTGCTCGCCGGATTGCTCGCGCTCATTATGCGCACGCAGCTCGCGCGTCCGGATCAGCGCCTGATCGGACCGAACCTCTACAACGAGCTCTTCACGATGCACGGCACCACGATGATGTTCCTCTTCGCCGTGCCGGTGATGCAGGCGGTCGCCGCCTATCTCGTGCCGCTCATGATCGGCGCCCGGAGCATCGCGTTTCCGCGCATGAACGCCTATGCATATTGGGTGTTCCTGTTCGGTGGATTGCTGTTGTTCGGCGCGCTCGCCGTGAACACCGCGCCCAACGCCGGCTGGTTCAGCTACGTGCCGCTCGCCGGGCCCGACTACTCGCCCAACAAGGGCGCCGATATCTGGGCGCAGATGATCACCTTCACCGAACTGTCCGGCTTGCTCGAAGCGGTCGTGCTCATCACGACGATCTTCAAGATGCGCGCTCCCGGCATGTCGCTCAACCGCATGCCGCTGTTCGTCTGGGCTACGCTCGTCACACAGTTCATGGTGATCTTCGCGATGCCCGCTGTGATGCTGTGCAGCACCGCGCTGATTCTTGACCGGCTCGTCGGCACGCATTTCTATAACCCGGCAAAAGGCGGCGATGTCTTGCTATGGCAACACCTCTTCTGGTTCTTCGGTCATCCGGAGGTGTATCTGGTCTTCATCCCGCCGCTCGGCTTCATTTCGTCGATCATCCCGACCTTCGCGCGCCGTCCGGTGTTCGGCTATCCGGCGATGGTGCTGTCGCTGATCGCCACCGCGTTCCTCGCGTTCGGGCTGTGGGTGCATCACATGTTCGCGACGAACATCCCCGAGCTCGGCAAGAGCTTCTTCACCGCCGCCAGTCTGATGATCGCGATTCCGTCGGCGATCCAGATCTTCTGCTGGATCGGCACGCTCTGGACCGGCAAGCTGAATCTGCGCGTGCCGCTGCTCTTCGTGCTCGCGTTCTTCTTCATCCTCGTGATGGGCGGCATGACCGGCATCATGGTCGCGTCCGTGCCGCTCGATTTGCAGGTTCACGATACTTACTTCGTCGTCGCGCATCTGCATTACGTGCTGTTCGGCGGGGGCGTATTTCCGCTCTTCGGCGCGTTGTTCTACTGGTTCCCCAAGTTCGCGGGACGCATGCTCGACGAGCGTCTCGGCAAGTGGCAGTTCTGGCTCTTCTTCATCGGCTTCAACGTGACCTTCTTTCCGATGCATCTGCTCGGGCTCGAAGGCATGCCGCGACGCGTATGGACCTATCCGCACGGGCTCGGCTGGGACGGCATGAATCTCACCGCGACGATCGGTGCGTACATGATCGCGCTCTCCGTGCTGCTCTTCATCGTCAATGTCGTGAAGAGTGTGCGCAGCGACGAACGCGCTCCTGCGGATCCATGGGGCGCGGGCACGCTCGAATGGAGCGTGCCGTCACCGCCGCCGCCGCATAACTTCGATGCAATACCGGTCGTGCACGGCCGCGATCCGCTGTGGGAGCCTTCCGCGCAGCCCGTCTTCGTCGCGGGGCTCGCCGCCGATGCACGCGAGGTGCTGGTCACGAGCGTTCCCGATGCGCAGCCCGATTACCGTCCGCTGTTTCCGAAGCCATCCGTGTGGCCGTTCGTGAGCGCCGTGGCGACGACCGTACTTTTCATCGGTTCGATCTATACGCCGTGGGCGATCGTATGGGCATCGCTCCCCGTTGCGGTCGCGATGATCGGGTGGTTCTGGCCGAATCGCGCGGAGAACCGGCTCGCCGTCGCCCGGGAGCGCCAGCCATGAGCGCCGAAACACGCACGGCCACATCGCGCCCCGAGGAGAACGGCACTGGCCAGCTCGTGCTCGACGTACGAGCCCTGCCCACCTTCGCCTTCAGTCATCGCAGCCTGATGTGGTGGAGCACGGCCGGCCTGATGCTGATCGAAGGCACGGTGTTCGCCATCGCGGTGATGATGTACTTCTATCTGCGCACGCGCGCGCCGGCCTGGCCGATGGCCGCCGACGCGCCGCGCTTGCTGTGGGGCACGCTGAACACGGTGGTGCTGATCGCGAGCCTCTGGCCCAACCAGCTGGCAAAGAACGCCGCAGAACGCGGCGATCGCAGCAAGGCCGCGCTCTGGCTGACGGTCTGCCTCATCGCGTCGCTGGCGTTTCTGGCGATACGCGGACTCGAATTCGCGTCGCTGAACGTGAGCTGGTACACGAACGCGTATGGATCGGTCGTCTGGCTGCTGCTCGGGCTGCACACGACTCACCTCATCACCGATACCGTCGATACGGCCGTGCTCACCGTGCTTCTCTTCACCGGGCCGTTCGAAGGCAAGCGCTTCGTCGATGTCAGCGAGAACGCACTCTATTGGTACTTCGTCGTGTTGAGCTGGCTGCCGATCTATGGCGTGATCTACTGGGCGGCGCGGCTATGAAAACCTGGCTCGCGCTGCTCGGCGCTCCATCGATCGTGCTCGGCTGCCTCAGCGTGAATTACGCGCTGGTGACGCCCGCATGCCGGCTCGGAGGGCAGGCGTTGCTGCACGGCGTGAGCGGCGCGAGCGCGATCGTGTGCGTGGCCGCGACGCTGCTCGCCTGGCAGCGCTGGCGCGACGCGCGGCGTGCGCTCGCCCTGCCGACGCCCGATACCGCCGCTCGCCCCGCGCGCCCCGCGTTCCTCGCCGCGGTGGCGGCAGGCGTGGGCGTGCTGTCGATCTTGTCCGTCATCGCCATATCGATACCGCAATGGCTTCTGTCCGCGTGTTGAAACTCGCGCCGCTCTGCGCCCTCCTCGCGTGTGCCGATGCTCACGCGCATGTCCTCGCCGACACGGCGGAGGCGTCGCCGCTCGCATGGACGTTCGAGCCGTGGGTCGTCATCGTGCTGACAGTGAGTGTGATGCTTTATCTCGTCGGATATGTGAGGCTGCGCAAGCGCGGTGCGCAAGGCCGCCGCGAGCGCGCGACAAGGCTCTTTGCGTTCATCGGGGGCTGGCTCACGCTCGTGGCCGCGCTCGTGTCGCCGCTGCACGCGCTGAGCGAATGGCTGTTCTCCGCGCACATGCTCCAGCACGAACTCTTCATGCTCGTCGCGGCGCCGCTGCTCGTCATCGGTCGGCCCCTCGCCGTGTGGCTGTGGGCGTTCCCGGCGGATGCAAGAATTCGCATCGGCGCGGCGACGCGCTCGCGCTGGATAAGACTGCCGTGGCGCTGGCTCACATTGCCACTCGTCGCGTGGACGCTGCACGCCGCCGCGCTTTGGATCTGGCATGCGCCGCGCTTCTTCGAAGCGGCGCTCGCGCGCCCCGGCATCCACACGCTGCAGCATGCGAGCTTTCTCGCGAGCGCATTGCTCTTCTGGTGGACCGTGTTCGGCCGCGCATCGGAGACGCAAGGCGCGTCGAACGCGCACGCGATGCTTTCCCTCTTCACGACGATGGTTCACACCGGCGCGCTCGGCGCACTGCTTACTTTGGCGCCGGGCGTCTGGTATCCGTCGTGCATCGAGACGACGCGCGCGCTCGGCTTCGATCCGTTGCAGGATCAGCAACTCGGCGGCCTCGTGATGTGGGTCCCGGGCGGGCTCGCCTATCTGATGGGCGGCTTGCTCGTCGGCGCGCGCTGGCTGATGCGACGCCCGCCGCCGCGCTTGGGCGAGCGCATCTCCCGCGAGGGATGACAGCGTGCGCCAGGTTCCGGTCGCGCTGTTGCTGATCGTCGCGCTCGCTGCTTGCAATGACAAGCCGCCGTCGTCCGATTCGATCACCGGCGGCAATCCGCAACGCGGACTCGAGGCGATTCAGCGCTATGGCTGCGGCGCGTGTCACCGAATCGACGGCGTGCCGGGCGCAATCGGCAAGGTCGGACCGACGCTGCAGAACATCGGCGAGCGCGCTTACGTAGCGGGCAAGTTGCCGAATACGCCGGAGAACCTGCAGACGTGGATTCGCTTCCCGCAACGCCTCGTGCCGGGCAGTGCGATGCCCGACCTCGGCGTGAGCGAGATCGACGCGCGCGACATCGCCGCTTATCTGTATCACCAATGACGATGAACGTTTCCCGCTTCCTCCTCATCCTGCTCCTGTGGCCTCTCACTGTCATGGCGGACGACGCAGCGCCCTCGCCCGAACTGCTTGCTCGCGGCGCGTATCTTGCGAAAGCCGCGGACTGCGCGGGCTGCCATACGGCGCCATCGAACGGCGCGCCGTATGCGGGTGGACTCGAGATGACGTCGCCCTTCGGGACCATCGTCAGTAGCAACATCACACCGGACCGTGAAACGGGCATCGGTGGGTACAGCTTCGAGGACTTCGCAAAGGCGTTGCGCGAAGGCGTGCGGCGCGATGGCAAAGGCCTGTATCCGGCGATGCCCTATCCCGCCTTCGTCAAGATCTCCGACGAAGACATGCATGCCCTTTACGCCTACATGATGCACGGTGTGCCGTCCGTGGATCATCGGCCACCTGAAACGAAGGTGCCGTTTCCGTTCAATCAGCGCTGGGCCTTGCGACTATGGCGGATGGCGTTCGCGCCGAAGCAGCCGTTCGAGCCGCACGCGGACCGCGATGCGGCGTGGAATCGCGGCGCGTATCTCGTGCAGTCGCTCGGGCATTGCGGCTCGTGTCACACGCCGCGTGGCATCGCCTATCAAGAGCGCGGTTATGACGAATCATCGAAGACGTTTCTTTCCGGCGGCATCAACGACAACTGGTTCGCGCCGAACCTGCGCGCGGATCCGGGCTCGGGGCTGGACCGCGTCACGGTCGAAGACCTCGCCGCGTTCATGAAGACCGGTCACGGCGCGGGCATCGTGGCGTACGGAAGCATGGTCGAAACGATCGAGGACAGCCTGCAATATCTGACCGATGACGACGTGCGCGCCATTGCCGTCTATCTGAAGACGCTGCCCGCGACGGGCGCCGCCGACGGCGTCTTCGATCCCGCGCTTGCGCAGCCCGGCCGCCTGAAGACCCGCGCGCCCGACTTTCCGCCTGCACAGGGCGCGGCCGTGTATGCGGGCTTCTGCGCGCAGTGCCATCGCGATGACGGGAAGGGGGTGCCGAACGCGTTTCCGGCGCTTGCCGGCAATCCGTCCGTCATCACCGAGGACACGACTTCGCTCATACGGCTCTTGGTCGAAGGCGGCAACAGTCCGGCGACGATACACGGCCCGCCGCGTCAAGCGATGCCGCCCTTCGCCGGACGCCTCACCGATGTCCAGATCGCGCAAGTGCTGACCTACTTGCGCGCGTCGTGGGGCAACGATGCGCGTCCGATCACGACCAACGATGTCGCGTCGATGCGCAGCAATCTGCATAAGTGACAGCTCTCCGTGCCGGCCGCGACACAGAAGTGGTCTCGTGGTCCGGCTATAGCGAGTGCCCTCGTACGTCTCACCGGGCTTGGATCGCGCGCGGTCCGTCACGTCGCGCCGCTTCACTTACCGGCGCAGCCATATCAAGCTCCGGCCCGCTTCGCGGCCGACGGGCCAATCGGGTCTGCGAGTGCGTTCGTCTTTTGTGAGTTTCTCTCGCATACCCGGCGGCAGCGCGTAGCGACGCGTCAGCGGACCGCGCGTCGCGCCAACGCGGCTATGGCGAACCCCGCAGCCAGCGCGACATAAGCCATCGCCAGCGAACGCGTCGACACATGCGCTTCGAATCCCGGCGTGAAGCGTTTCGGAACCACGTGGTAATCGACTACATAAGCGATGAGCGCGGTCGCCGCCGCAGCGCTCACAATTCCTGCGGGACGGCTCCGTCGTCCGCACAGCGATTCGAACAGAACGCCCCAGAACACTGCGCTGCCCATATGAATCGTCGCCCCGAGCGCCGTGTACTTGATGCTCGGCGTCTCCTGCGACGATGCATCGGGCCACAGGCAGTGCGTCACGGCATTCAGCGCGGCGTACGGCGCATGCCCCGCGCGCAGCGCCCCGGTAGATGCCGCCGAGGCCATTGCGAGCCCCGCTGCCGAACCCGAGCAGAGGGCGCGAACGATCCGATCGTCGAATTGCTGTTTCATACGCTGCCTTCCTCTTTCTAACGTTTGCGAATCGCATACAGCCGCGTCGGCAACGCGATAGGACTCTGCGGATCGAACCAGCTCATCTCTGGGATGCGCGAATCGGTGATATAGATCGTGCCGTCGGCGCCTTCCGAGAATGTGTCGGGCCAGACCAGATTGCGGTCCCGCAGCAGCGTGTCGAAGCGCTCGCCGTCACGCACGCGAATCGCGTGATGCTCGACCGACGACACATAGAGACGTCCATGCTCGTCGAACCAGAGTCCGTCCGCGGGTCCATCGATAGCCACCGCCTCCACGCGCGCCGAGACCTGTTGCGGACTCAGTTGCGCGTTCTGCAGCGCGTCGGTTGCGATGCGATAAAGCGTCTTGCCCTTCACCGCCTGCCAATAGAGATAGCGTCCGTCCGGCGTCAGCGCGATGCCGTCCGCCGAAAAGCTCACGCGCCTGCCGTCCGTCTGTTGCAGCGGCTTGCCGTCGACCTTCACGGTGACGGTCTTGTCGGCCTGCGTGCTCGGATCGCCGTCGAGCACCCGTCGCGCGCTTCCGGAGGCCGTATCGACCACGACGATCGCGCCGCGCACGCCGGAATCGGTGATGTAGACGAAACGCCCGTCCGGACCGATACGCACGTCGTTGAGATAGCTTCCTTGTGGCGCGATGGTTTCATCGAACGCGTAGACATGCGCGACGCGATTCGACGCCAGATCGATCTGCACGAGCTTCGGCGCGCCCGGCACGACGAGCGATTGCGCCGGCGCGCCGGGATCGATCACCCAGAGGTTTCCATGCTTGTCCGCCACGACGGACTGCACACATACCCAATGATCCTGAGGCGTGACTTCATCGCGGCGCGCGTTGCGCCAGCTATTCCATTCGGGATCGGGATAAGGACGCAGATCGCCGGACGCTCCGAGCTCCGCGACGGAGATGGGCGTGTCTTCCGTCCAGCGCGGGAAGTTGACGAACGTACGGCCATCCGGCGTGACCGTCACGCCCGTAACCTGATGTTCGAACGTAGCGATGAGCTGAAGCTGCGGACCGCCGCCGGCGTGATTGCCGCGCGTGTCCGCGCTCTCCTGCGCGACGCCCGCTTGAGCGAACGCGGCAAGGCTCAGTGTGAGAAAAAGAAAGCGGCACAGCGGCTTCGAGACGAGCACCATGATCGGCTCCAACGGTGGCATTGCGCGATGACAGCAATCGCGATGCCAAATCGTTTGAAATCCCGCTTTCCTTTTCATTGACCTGCCTGGTGACGCGTAATGGCTGTCCGAAACGCTAACGTGGCGAACATGCAGCAAATCCTTGCTGCCTGGCGATGCAAACGCCCTTGCCAGCGGGGTTGCTAACTTGCGCAGTTACCAGGAAACGGTATATACCGTTATTGCCTACACGACGAACGCGACGTCCGCCCTCGGCGCCGCACCGCTCCACGCTGATCATGAGGGCGTGAAACAGGTAATCGCCATGCCAGACAAGCATATCTCACGCGCCTTTGACGCCTCGCTCGATGCGCTCTCGACCCATCTTCTGGAGATGGGCGGTCTGTCGAAATGCAGATCGAACGCTGCCTGCGATTGCTGGACGCCTACGACCCTGCGCTCGCGCTGGAAATTCGCGCCGGAGAGCGGCTTCTCAACTCATGTGAAATCGAGATCGACGATGAAATACAACATGTGATCGCCCGACGACAGCCCGCTGCCTGCGACCTCAGGCTGCTGATGGCCATGTCCAAATGCGTGACGAACCTCGAACGCATGGGCGATGAAGCGCGAAAGATGTGCAAACGGATGCGGCGCATTTCCGAAAGTGGTGAAACGGCAAGCTTCCATGTCGCCGAACTGAAGAAATGCGGCGAGATGGCTCACGTCATCCTGCATCGGGTGCTCGACGCATTCGCACGAATGGATACCATCGATGCGGCGCGCATCGTACGCGACGATAAAGCCATTGACACAGTGTTCCGCTCGTTTTCCCGCAGCCTCGCCGTGCAGATGCATGCAGCACCCGGAACCATCCCGGTCGCGCTCGAATACCTGTTCATAGCCAAGGCTCTGGAGCGGATCGGAGATCACGCCAAGAATATCGCTGAGTTCCTCGTGTTCGTGGTCAAGGGCCGGGACGTGCGTCACATATCGCTGGACGAACTCGAACGAGAGGCCTTGGCGAATTGACGGCGCCTTCTCGACGATTGTTTTATCGCGACGAGCCGCTGAAGGACCCTTCCTGGAGACGTTCTCGCAGCCGCTTGGCATCGAACGGCGCCTGTACTTTTTGATCGTTGTCGAAGTAACAGAATACATCGCGCGATGCGCGGCTTCGCGGCTTGTGCGCCGTGATGAGCCGGGCATCCTCGGCCTGGGTTCCCTTCGCCCAGCACACGATGCGATGCGCCCATGCGTCGAGTGCCTCGTCGGTATACGCGCCGCCGTAAAGCGTTTCTGTGCCGTGCAGACGCATGTACACGAAATCGGAGGTCAAATCTTCCGCGTATGGCCAGCCAGCCGTGGAGTCCGATACGACCAGCGCAACGCCGTGTTTGCGCAGCAAGCGTACGAAGGTCTCGTCAAGAAAGCTCGGATGTCGAATCTCGACGGCGTGCCTCAACACCCGGTTTTTCCTTGGCGCATCGAACCACGGCTCCTTTACTCGCGTGTCGTGCCGCTGAGCGAACGCAGCGGCGCAGGCCGCATCCTTCGGCAAGAGCGCGAGGAAGCGCTCGAAGTCGTCCACATGAAAGGCGAAGCTCGGCGGGAATTGCCAGAGAAACGGGCCGAGCTTTTCGCCAAGGCCCAGTACGCCGGAGGCGAAGAAGTTCGCCATCGCGGGGATGGCCGTTTCGTCGCGAAAGCGCAGCATGTGGGTGAGATAGCGAGGGCCCTTTACGCTGAAAACGAAGTCGTCTGGCGTCGCGTCATGCCATGTACGCCAACTCGATGCGCGTTGCAGGGAGTAATGCGAGCCGTTGATTTCAATGCTCTGTATCCGGCCCGACGCAAATTCGAGTTCGCGCGCCTGCGGGAGTTTGGGCGGATAGAAGACGCCGCGCCAGCCCGTATATCGCCAGCCCGAGATGCCGATGCGCACGCGGCCCGTCATGACCCGCGCTCGTACGCATTTTCACGCGGCGGACGCGTATTTGCGCAGGCTGCGCAGCAGCCTTCGTGGACATCAAAGGCATCGCCCATCGAGACTGCTTCCTCCTTGCATGAGGCGCTCATGCTTTTAGCGCAGGAAGCGGGGCAACCGGCGTCCCTGTGTCTCGCGCACATAGCGCCGCGCCGCCGCGACCAGCAGCACGCCCGCGACTCCCATGAGCGCCGCACGCGCGCTCATGGGATGGGTATGCGCATCGGTGTAAAAGCTGCGTTCGCGGACCCGGCCGTGCCGTCCGGACCGTTCGCTCAGGCCTGTGCCGCTCTCATGGAGCGCATCGCCGTCGCGCCGGGGCTCGCTCGTGAGCTGGGCCTTGACGCCGAGCCGGCGCATCATCGCGTCGTACACGCGCGGCGCCGAGCGCCCGAACCACGCCACGCCGCGCGACGCGCCACCCGCGTAGACATCGCGCTGCGGATGAGCCGCCGCGTGCAGTATTGCTCGCGCGACAACATCGGGCGCATACACCGGCTGCGGCAGCTTCGGCTGGTGATCGAGATAGTTTTTCGCATGCTCGACGAAAAGCGTGTCGATGCCCGCAGGCTTGACGAGGGTCACCGAGACCGGTGCGCGCTCGTCGGCGAGCTCGATGCGCAGTGCATCGGTGAAACCCTTCACGGCATGCTTCGATGCCACGTAGGCACCTTGCAGCGGAATTGCGACATCCGATAGCTCGCTTCCGAGATTGATGAGCGCGCCGCCCCGTTCCCGCAAACGCTGCACGGCGACGACCGAGCCGTTGACGACGCCCCAGTAATTCGTATCGAAGAGCTTGCGCTGGTCCTCCAGTGGTACATCGACGCAGCGGCCGTACAACGAGACGCCTGCATTGTTGATCCAGGTGTCGAAGCCGCCGAAACGCGAGATCGCCTTATCGGCCGCGACCTGCAGCTGGGCGCGGTCGCCGACATCGGCGACGGCGTACGAGACACTGTAGCTTCGATCTCGCGACAACTCGCTGGCAAGCTCGGATAGCGCCTTTTCATCGCGCGATATGAGCATAAGCCTGGCGCCGCGTCGGGCAGCGGTGCGCGCGGTGACGAGCCCGATTCCACTCGTCGCGCCCGTGATGACGATGACCTGTTCGTGTAGAGGTTTGAGTCTGATTCGCATGGTGCACTCGCTGCGGGAGAGGAATCCATGCGCTCAAGCATTGCGCGTTCCTCAGCACACGCAGGCGGGCGCCACCGCGGCAGTTCAACGCGATGCAAGCATCCCGACGACCAGACCCGCGACCGCGGCCAGCGCGATCGCTTTCCACGGATTGTCGTGCACGAAGTCATCGGTCGTTTCGGAGGCCGCGCGGTATCGGGTCGCCATTCCGTCCCGGACGTTGGAAAGCCTGTCCTTGACGGTCGAACGCATATCGCTGCCGGACGAGGAAGCGTTATCGCCAGAATCCCACGACTGAGACGCCGCGCGAAAATTACCCCCGCCGCCGCTTGCGGATGACTCGTCGCTTTTGCTGGAAGAATCATGAGTCGCGCTTGTCGGGAACTCATAAGCAGTCTCGGCCCTTTCGGTGATGAGAGATTTGGCCGGGTCGGAACCGTGAACCGTGTTAGCCATGAACGTCTCCTCGGGTGTTTAAGGGATCGGGCCGGCGAAACGCGGGTCGCCGGGCATCGACGCGACCCGTGCAATTCGCATGCCGTCGGACGTTGGCAGTCCGGCCATTGTCGACGTCATCGCGGCGCTCGGCGAGCAAGCGTCAGTCATCGACGAGCATTTTTTCGAAGCAGCGCGCATCCGGCTGACCGATGTAAGCGCCGTATCGCTCCATCGGCCTGTAACCGTTGCGCTGGTAGAAGTCGATCGCACGCTTGTTGACCGCCCGTGTTTCCAGAACGAGCCTCGTGTAGCCACACGCTGCAGCGGCCTCGAGTTGCTGGTTGATGGCAGTGCCGACGCCGGACCCACATTGCCGGCTATAGATTCTTTTGAGCTCGGCCGCGGACGCGTCGAAATGCCGGAACGCGCCGCAACCGACGGGCTCCCCGAGGGCCGTTCGCGCGACGTAGAACATGCCGTTCGCCGATCGGAACTCGTCGACATCGAACCTCGACTGCCCGCCGTCGCCCGAGAATAGCGCCAGCATGGCGCTGAGTTCATCGAGCAAGACTTGTCCGTCGGTCGAGGCCGGATCTTCACGCCGCACGGTTATCGCAATGG
This sequence comes from Caballeronia sp. LZ065, assembly GCF_031450975.1. Lineage (NCBI taxonomy): Bacteria > Pseudomonadati > Pseudomonadota > Betaproteobacteria > Burkholderiales > Burkholderiaceae > Caballeronia > Caballeronia sp. LZ065. The sequence continues at coordinate 74,011 of NZ_JARUXV010000005.1, read as the reverse complement.
ATGACTGAGTCATTCGCCACTCCCTGTTGTTTGCACGCGTTTGCACGCGTTTTCACTCGCTCAGCAAGTCGCAGACCTACAGGGCGCGCTGAACCTCGGAACGGCGTTTGCTGAATTTCCCACACGACTCATTCGACGCTCGAATCGCCATGACCAACACATTCGATGTTCAAGGTACGTCCGCCGTGCCAGCGCACTTCTTCCTGATGTCGACACCGCCCGACCCCTCGGCCGACGGCGAAAGCGACGACCTCGATGATCTTCTCGATGAAACTGGCGCAACGACCCATCGCAGCACCGGCAAGACCGGCACCGACACGAAGGCCGAGCCCGATCCCAAGCCGAAGCCCTCGTCGTCGGCGCAGCCGGATCACATCGAGCAACAGCCGGTGCCCGGTCACACGGAGAACATTCCGGCTAATCCGGCTGAACCCGCGCCGCGTGGAGCGAATGAAGACCGCGCGCCCGATGCGCGGCCCGACACCAAACCAGGCACACCGCCGGGCACGCAAAGCGAGCGTGACCGCAACCAGTCGCCGGACTGAGCCGGAGAATCCCGGTTGCGTCGAGCTTGCTTGCCACTTCTCATCGACCGGCACGCGACAAAGAGCACAACAAGGAGCAAAACAAGGAGCCCAACAAGGAGCGCACCATGAAGTCGTCCATCACGTCGAAAGCCTTGCTGATCGCTGCAATGTCGGCAGGTGTTTGCCTCGTCGCTGGCTGCAACCGCGATCACACCGGCGCGGGAAGCGCGGCCGGCGACACTTCGGCTGCCGCGCCCGCCTCGGTCACATCCGCGCCGGCCGCGGCGAGTTTCCCCGCGACGGCGGCGAGCGATGCGCCTTCGGGCGCCAGCCAGTAAGCCGGATACAAACCAGGGAACGAAGCCTGGGCGCAACGGCGTGCACATTCAAGCGGGTCGCGACAGCAGGGCTTCGGCGGGAATGCCCGGCGAGCGTCCCGCCATGCGCTCGAACTCGATCGGGTCGTGACTGCAGAAGACCCGCACGTCGCGCGCAGCGTCTTCATTGCACAGCGCCCGAAGTCTCGCCTGATTGCGCCGCCGCGCTGCGCCGTCCTTGTCCATCATCCACTGATAAAACGCAAGGCCGGGCGTGCAGCGAGGTCGCGCGGGATCCATTTCCGTGTGATAGAAGTACGCGTCCGCCGCCAGCAGAAGCCAACCCTCATTCGACCGAACGGCGATACCCGCATGACCGAACGTGTGGCCGCACAAGGGAACGAGCGCGATCTCGTCAGCGCAGCGAGTGAGGGGACGCACGCTTTCGAATCCGTACCAGTGGTCGCCGTCGCTGTGATGCACGAGCCAGTTGGCCTGCGTCGACCACTGCTGCGGCCGGAAGCGCTGGCGGTCCAGCCAGGTCTTCTCGCAGCGCGTAGTCCCGCTCGGTTTGCAGCATGTGGACGTGCGCGTGCGGAAAGTCATCGAGACCGCCGGCATGATCGAAGTCGAGATGGCTCAGCAGAATGTGACGCACGTCCGCCGTCGAAAATCCGAGCCGCTCGATCTGCCGCGCCGCCGTCATCTCCACGCGGAACTCGGGCTTCAACATCAACAGGAAGAACGCGCTCAGGCGGCTGCGCGGATCGGCGACATCGCGCAGACCGAAGCCCGTGTCAGCCAGCACGAGGCCGTCATTTGTTTCGATGAGCAGGCAATGGCACGACAGCTCACCGCGTCGCAGCAGGCTGGCGGTGCGCCCGTCGAAGAGCTTGCCGCCGAGCGGACAGCTAGAAATGCAATTGAGATGATGAACGCGCATGCCTATGTCTATGGAATGACGTCGCAATCACGACGTGGTAAGCACCAGGGACTGCTTGAACGCGTCCCACGCATCTTTGGGACGCGCGCTATGAACTCTGGCGAGCCATGCCATCTGATCGTCCTTCGAAAGCGTGTGCCACCACTCGCTGCCATTACGTAAGTCCTTTATCCGAGAATCGAATTCCATACGGTCTATCCGTGTTCCGATAGACACAGACACGCAGTCGGTGTGCCTCCTCCGTGCCGACTGCGCGGCGAACCCATCTGACCTGGACGAATACTTTGCATGGCATCACGTCAGGACATCCATTCGATCCGGCTGCCCCGGCGATAAGGCGATCAGAACCGCCTCACCGCATGACCGCGACGCGCGCCCTTCGTCAGGATAAAGAGGCTTGCGCCCGCCGCTGCAATCGCTAAGCGGCTCGGATTCGCCTTCACCGCATCGAGCATCTTCGCGAACACCGGCGTGCCGCCGGACCGCACGTGCTTATCGGACAGCACCGTAGCCGCGGACACGTTCACGTGTGCAGCACCCGGCGTGACCGGCGCACGTGTGTTCGCTGGCGCGCTCGCCTGCGTGATACGAGGCCCACGCTCCTGTCGAGACGCTTGCCCGTCGCCTTCGCGCGCTTCGCCTTCACGCGCTTCGACTCGCGTTGCAGCGGCTTCCGCGCCGAGCAGCATGACAGCGGCGGCGAAATACAGCCACATCAGCAACACGGCGAGCGAGCCGGCCGCGCCGAACGCGCTCGCGGTCCCGGCGTGCGTCAGATACAACGCAAAGAGCTTCTTTCCCGCGGAAAAACAGCACCGCGGAAATGAGCCCGCCCACGAGCGCATCGCGCCACGGCACGTGACCGTCCGGAAGATACTTCAACAGCGCGGCAAACGCGCACAACAGGATCACGAGACCGAGCATGAACTGCACGATATCGCCGATGATGACGAGCGGCGAATCTCCGAATACCCATTTGCCCGCTGCCTGCACGGCTGCGTCCAGCACGAGCGACACGATCAGCAGAAACGCGACGCCCATGACGAGGCCGAACGAAATCAGCCGCACCTTGACGAGCGTTGCGACGCCCGATGCTTCCTTGCCGCGCTTCGGCCAGATGATCGACAGCGCCGTGTTCAATGACGAGAACGTAGCCGACGCGCCTACGGCCAGCAGTATGAGCGACATCGCCGCGGCAAGGCCGCTTCCGGCGCTGAGGTGCGCATGCTTGACGATCGCCTGCACGCTCGCGGCCGCATCCTTTCCGAGCATGCCGTTGATCTGATGAAGAAGCTGTCCGCGAGCGGCCTCCGCGCCGAACAACAGCCCGGCGACGGCGATCACCATGACGAGCGTCGGCGCGAGCGAAAACGCAGAATAAAACGCAATGCTCGCGGCCATCGGCGCGGCGCGATCGGCGCCGAAATGTTTGAATGTCCGCGCGGGCCATGCGAAGGCCCGGCCAACAGCGATCTGACGTTCATGGCTGTCTCAGGTGATCCATGCGCCACGCACGGAGCATCGAAGATGCCCCCCGCCGGAAACAGCCGCCTCGCATGGCATACGCGTTGCTGATTCGCGTTCAGGTCGTCGCGGATTCGATCCGCACAGCGGCCGTTCATATCACGACGCGGCTTCCCCGCGATACGCCGGCGCGCTTTCTTCGCGCCGAGGCTCGCAGCAGCATGACCGTAAGCGACTCTTTTGATGTCCTCTTGGTCGTTGCGAGTAAAACTGTTCAACCCTTGTGATTCGCGCCGAGCCCGTGAAGGGTTTCGTGCGCCCAAAAGGAGTCGCCCAAATGTTCGTGCATAACAAGCGTCTGCAATACACCGTTCGCGTGAGCGCGCCCAACCCCGGACTTGCCAATCTGCTCCTTGAGCAGTTCGGTGGCCCGCAGGGCGAATTGGCCGCCGCATGCCGATACTTCACACAAGCCGTCGGCGAAGACGATCCGGGCCGCAAAGACCTGTTGTTCGACATCGCGACCGAAGAACTCAGCCATCTCGAAGTGATCGGCTCGATCGTCGCGATGCTGAACAAGGGCGCGAAAGGCCAGCTCGCGGAAGCGGTGGAGTCCGAAGCGGAGTTGTACCGGTCGCTCACCGGCGGCGGCAACGATTCGCACACCACCGCCCTGCTCTATGGGGGCGGCCCGGCGCTCACCAACTCGGCGGGCGTGCCCTGGACCGCTGCCTATATCGACACCATCGGTGAGCCGACGGCCGACTTGCGCTCCAACATCGCGGCGGAGGCGCGCGCGAAGATCGTCTATGAACGTCTCATCAACGTGACGGACGATCCGGGCATCAAGGAAGCGCTAGGCTTTCTGATGACGCGCGAAATCGCGCACCAGAAATCATTCGAGAAAGCGCTTCACTCGATTCAGCCGAACTTTCCTCAAGGCAAGTTGCCGGGCAAGCCGGAATTCACGAGCGTCTACTTCAACATGTCGAAGGGTGACGATGTGCGCGGTCCGTGGAACGAGGGCGGCGACTGGAAGTTCGTCGAAGATCCGCAACCGGCCGTCGACGGCGGTGACGGAACGGCGACCGTGACCGTGACCGAACAGGACGTCGAGGTGCTGCAGGCGATGGCATCGCGCACGGCCTCGGATCCAACCGCCGCGCCGACCACCGGGGCCGATCTGGGCGCTGGAAAGGCCAACGAGGTGTAACACCGGCCGGCGCCGCCGAGCTTCAGGGCGGCGACAAAGCGCTGTGCGGCCAAGCGAGCCGGCAGACGCCGCATCGAGATTTACCTGCACTCGGAAGGAGATGTCGTTATCGGCTAGCGCTGGTCGCAGGCGCGGAGGTCTAGCTTACGAGATGTCCTGCTGCTGCCCGCAATTCAAAACGGCGGGCGTATGTTTTGCTCCAGGCTTTGTGGGACGCGCGTCGTGGTTCAACGTCCGACGCGCCCCCGTGGACGACGGGCAAGCACGCTGGAGCTAAACCATGCAAACTGTAAAAATCAAAGAGTTGCGTCCGACGCAATTGACGCATGGACTTCGGGAAGTGCGAGCCAAAACTAGGGCTTACAAAGCCTTGTCGGGACACGAACTAGATGTGGCAATCGCAGAGAAGCCCGTCCCCGTCGTGTACGGCCCATCGGCAGTTCCCTACGCAATCGACCATCATCATGTCGCCGCCGCCTTGTTCCATGCGGACGTGAGCGTCGTTCCTGTCGTTCTTGTAAAAGACCTTTCCTCACTTTCGGCAGCGGAATTCTGGCTCGCTCTTGAAAACGAGCGCTGGACCTTTCCGTACAACGCCAAAGGCGAGCGCGTGTCGTTTTCAGAGATGCGCACGGAGATCTGGGACCTGCAGGACGATGAATTCCGCAGCCTCGCGGCGGCTGTCGAAAGCGCCGGCGGATACAAGAAAGCCGGCGTCCCTCTCGAAGAATTCCGCTGGGCGGATTTCTTTCGACATCGCCTGCCTCTACCTACGAGCGACGACGAATTCGACTCGCTCGCAAAGGAAGCGGCGAAACTCGCGTTGACTAAAGCCGCGCTCGGGCTACCGGGGTATTTGGGACCGGCGGACTGAGCGAATAGACGGCTAACGAAAATCCTCGTGCCGGGGAGCGTTGCGGGGAGCACCGACCGACTTCTCATCGCTCGTCCCGACACCTCGATGTAAACGGCAGCCGATAATCGGAGGCACCAATGAGCTTCTTGCTAACAATGTTCGGCGAAGGACGCGACCTTGACTCCCTTCAAATTTCCGCGCGCGCCGTTGCCGTATTCTTCGGCGCACTAGCGCTTATCCGCATCGCGGGTCGGCGCTCGTTCGGTCAGCGTTCGCCCTTCGACTATGTCGTTGCAATACTGCTCGGTGCGACCCGGAGCCGGGTCATCGTCGGCGCGTCCGCAGCGATTCCTACGGTCGTTGCCTCTCTTGTTCTGGTGGTCATCCATCGGGTGCTTGCGTGGTCATGCGTACATTTTCCGTGGCTGGAAAGACTGATTGTCGGCGTCGAAAGGGAAGTCTTCAAAGACGGCAAGTTCAACGACACGCAGATGTCTGCCGCGCTCATCACGCAGACCGACGTGTTCGAGACAGCTAGACAAGAGTTGCATACAAGGACTCTCGACGAAGTAGAGGCCGCTATCCTCGAGCGTAACGGCCAGGTAAGCCTAATCCGCAAGCAGGCAAATCGCGACGCCGCATGAGAACCGATCCAAGACGCCCTGGGCTGCAGCGGCTCTTCCAGGACTTGTTGCTTCGGACCTTCTGCCGGCCGTTACAGAGCGTTTCAGTCAAGGGGCCACGGTCGCCTATCGCAGCATCGTTCAGCCGCGCAGAGGCCGACGTCTATGCGATCAACAAAATCCCGTGGCGCCCGCGCACCCAACTTCCGCCGCGCCTGCTTCCCATTGACCGGTCGTGTGCGATACATCGAAGTCGGCGGTCGCCTTGGCAGGCGAGCGGATCGACCGCCGAACCATTCCGCTAGCGCGGGCCGTGCCGTTGCTTGGCGCCGCCACCGGCGCCGTGATCCTTGCCGGCCTGGGTGTGATTCGCCGCATGCTGGCCGCTTCCAGGCTTGCTGCTCTGCGCGGTCGCGGGCTTGCCAGAGTTCGCCCGGGCCTTGGCGTCCTGCTCGGTCTGGCCAGTCGGTGATGCTGTCCTCATAGTGATGTCCTCGCTGGTTGAAGTCGCCGCCGCGGGATAGCAGCGCGCATCATCCATCGCGCAATGGCCATGCCGTCAGCGCTGGAGTGAGGCAGGGTTTCCGTACAGCCACGGACCATCCGGTCGTCGCATACTGAAGGGGCGCCATTCGACGGCGCAGTTCATCTCCAAGTGCGATTTGCCCGCCCTGCAGCAAGCGGGCATTTTTTTGCGCGTACCGCCTTCGAGACCATACTCAACGTCCAAATCTTCATGCGTCCCGCGACTGACGAGCCGCTTGCCCATGGAAGTACTCTCCGCGCACTGAGGAGACAAGGCGTAGCGGTTCAACGCAAAAAAGACGCGAGATCGTATGACCATCCTCGGCACGCGCGCGGTGGGCACGCTGCGTCTCTGCGCGGCATCTCGCGTCGATGTCGTTCATTTGGGGCGCCTCGATTCAACGCTGCGAGGAGCCCGACGCCTGACCGCATCGTCGTATGGCTCTTCTGCCTCCAGTGAAGTAGTTGGAAGCGCTTATGCAGATGAACCGAAGTCGCGTAATTATTCCTGGCTTTTTGCGTTCTCCCTCTGTCGCTTGCCGCGGGCACCGCCGACGCTACTCTGTCACCGGTGGGCCAATCTGCTCACCAACGCTGGCATACGGGAATCGCGGATGCATATCGCGCAGCTGACGGAATGCGCGGTCGTCATGCTTCGCGCGTTGTTTCTCGAGATCAACGCATTCGCGTCTGAACGATCGCGGCGCTCATCCAGGAGCTGACGCTTATGCCGATCTCCGTTACGCGTCCATCGCGCGTCATCACGCATATCGAGCAAATGGTGCATAGCGGGCAGAAGACGGCGCCGTTGACGGGCTTGGCCATCGTCTGTCTAGCGCATCGGAATGCAATCGTAGCTCTGTTCGACACAGACGCCCACTTCGTACTCGCGCCGCGCGATCCGCCCATGCCCGTGGCAACGGTGGCCGCTGTGCTGGTTTCGTGCGCTCTTTTAGGCGTCGCGCCCTGCCCCATGGAGCTCGCTGCGCGCATCCCTGCATCGCGCAAGCGCACGCCGATGCGTGCGAGCGCCGGACGCTGAAAGCGGGCCGAGGCATTCGATTCGCGGTGGCACACCCAATGCGCAGAGCGTGGAGTGACCTTTACTGCCGAGAGAGAGCCATGCAAAACGCCGAAGGAAACCCGACCCAGGCCCAGCAGAACGATATGGCCGCGAAGAGCCCTGCGAAGACGCCGGCCACCGGCTCCGCCTCGCCCGACGCCGCCACGCAGGCGAAGGAGTTCGGCAGCACGCAGAATGCAGGCTCGGCCGAGCCGAAGCCGCGCAATGAGCGCTCGCCGCAGCCATCCAATGAGGACAAGCAGACGCCGACGCGCGTTTCCGGCGATCCGGTCCGGCGCGCCGCGAGCCGCATTGTCGGCGTCGATACTCAAGGCATGGGATCGACGGACGACACGGTCGATGCCGACGCCAAATCGATCGAAGCGCGGCGCGATCTGTCGGGATGGCACGACAACGTCATCACGTCAAACGCCACGCTCGAGAATAATGTTCCGACGCCCGCTGCCGGCCTGGGCGGATTCGATAGCCGCATCACGGGCAATTTGCCCGCGATCTTGCCAAGACCCGGCTGGCGTGTCGTCGTGACCGCAACCGTCTACGGCGAGCAGATGAACGGCTCGCGCGCCTGGCATGTCTTCACGCTCGAGCGCGAGTAGCGCGGCGAAGGCTTGCACGAACGACGCATTCGAGAGATGGGAAATCCTGGATCTTCTGCAGCGAATCTTCCATAGCCGCGACGCAACGTCCCGCCGTATGTCTCCGACTTCGAGCAGCTCCTGAACCGGCTCAAGAGCGGAGCTCGACCGGGAGCGGATGCTCGGGCGCGCGCGCTGCTGTGGAACAAGATTGCGCAGTTGCAAAACTCCGGCGAAGTCGAAGGGCTAGGAAGGCGAACTGCGGCAGCCTTCGTACGTCTATTACAGCCGCGCCGATTGACTCGCGCTCGTTTCAAAGCGTCTTTGTCACCATCAGCCAGAAGATGCCGATGAACGCAACGAAAGCGAGCACGCCGAGCGCAATCCAGATTCGCATGAGACGCCAATAGCGTGTCGAGAGACGCGTGCCGGAGGCGGCGCATCGTCCCGCTTCCGCCGCGAGCCGCATCTGCAGCCAGACGACGGGCAGCCAGCACGCAATCGCGAACACATATAGCGCGACCGACCATGCAAGCCATGGCGTGCGCATCGGGAATCCGGCGATGCGCATCATCAGGTAGCCGGTGACGGGCTGCACGATTGCCGTCGGCGTCGTGAAAAGCCAGTCCGCAAGCACGACGAGGCGCGACACGCGCGCGACCGTGCGCGTGTCGCCGACGATGTTCGCGCTCAACAGATAGAACGCCGATCCGATTCCCGTGCCAAACAGGATCGTCGACGACAGCACATGCAGCCACTTGATCGTCAGATACGTCACCGCTTGCCCTTTTCGTCGATGTGAATGAGCAGCACGAGCGCGGCGAGCATCGGCAGATTCTTCGAAAGCGGTCCGTACGGATGCAGCCAGAACTCGGGCAAGCGCCAGGAGATGAGCGCCGTGTACACCACGATCAAAGCGCACTGCGCGCGCCACAAGCGGCTGCGGGGTCCGAAGCGCGCGGGCCAGATGAAACACAGCACGCCGAAGGCGAAATCGAGGAACGCGGCTGCGTAGAGCATCGCGCTTTGCAAGGAGCGCGGCACGCCCACGCGCGCAAGCAGCTCGAGGCTCGCGGCGTACGGATAGAGCCACGTGGAAACGACAGCCGTCCATATCCACACCGCGCCGATCGAACCGATGAGCAGCGGCACGAGCCACGCGAGCCGCGCGCGCAGGCCGAACGCGCCGCGCATAGGCGCCAGTTCGCTCAACGCTCGCGGCGGTCTGCTGAGCCAAGCGCTGATGCCGCGCGCGCTCGCCGTGTTGCCGCGTTCGAGCATCGCGAGCGCGTCGCTGCTGACGAGCGCGCCCGGCATGCGTTCGGCCAGAGCGGTGACGGCCTTGACGAGCGGCATCGGCAACGGCAGGAACGTCGGCGGGACGGATGTGCACAGACGGTTGAGCAGGCGCAAGTAGGCTTTCATCGTCATCGCTGCCGGACCGACGGCGGGGACCGTGGCGCTTAACGGCGCTGCGTCTTCCGGCTTGGCGACGGCCGCTCGGGTGACCAGCTCGACGACATCGTCCACATGCACCGGCTGCACGTCTTGTGAACCGCTGCCGGGCAGCGGCACGAGCGGCAACGTCGACCAGGCGGCGAAGAACTTCGTGCTCTGGCCTTCTTCGGCAAATATGAGGGACGGCTGCACGATCAGCGACGATAACGGCAGCGCGCGCAACGCGTCGTCGGCGGCCTTCTTCGTGCGATGGTACGGCGTGCGCGCATCGTCATCCGCGCCCAGCGCCGAGATCTGCACGATGCGCCTGACCCCTGCCTGCACCGCTGCGTCGAACAGGGCGATCGCCGATTGTGCGTGGACGCGATCGAAGTCTCGGCCGGTGCGATCCTGAAAGATGCCCACCGCGTTCACGACCACATCGACGCCTTCGAGGAGCGGCATCACGCTTGCTGAAGTGAGTTCATCAGCGAAATCAAGCCGAACGAAGCGACAAGCGCTCGTCGCGCCGTCCAGTTGCGGCGCATGCCGCGCCGAGCAGATCAGCGTGTGACCTTGCGCGAGCAACGCTGCCGCGATGCGCGAACCGAGCAGGCCGGTAGCCCCCGTAAGAAATACGACCATGACGATTGAGATCGATCCAGTGAAGGACATTGTGCTTCCCGGCATCGTCGCCGGACTGCTCTCGACTGCCGCGCTCGGCATCTGCGCGCGCCTGCACGGCAAGCGCGGAACGGCGCCGGTCAGCGCCGTCAGTCACTGGCTCTGGCCGCAAGAAGCAAACCAGACCGCTCGTCCCAAACCGCGGCACTTGATTGCCGGCCTAGCGATCCATCAGCTGATGTCGATCGGCTGGGCCGCGTGCAATGCGCTGATCGTTGCAACCGTGCGTCCGGCGATGACCGACCGGGTCGACACGCGCGCGAACAGTGCGAGGCGCGTCGCACTGGCCAGCGCGACGACGCTTGCAGCGGCGGCGGGCGATTACATCGTGGTGCCCAAACGCTTCACGCCCGGATTCGAATATCACTTGCCGGCGGCGCATATCGCGGCCGTCTACGCGGCGTTCGGTGCGGGACTCGTGCTGCCATTTCTCTGCAGCGGCCCAATTCATCGACGAGGCGATCGACATGCCAATCACCGCTCTCTCTAAGCGCAGAACACCTGTGGGTTCACACTCGCGCTGTTTTTCACGGCCGTGCTTGCCGCCGATGACGGCTTGAGTCGCGCGCAGGTGCAGCGTGAACTCGAGGTCTATCGCTGCGCGGGCTTCAATCCGGTGGCCGATGAGATCACTTATCCCGCCGACGTCGATGCCGCGCGTGAGCGCCTCGCGCAAGGCGACGGCTGCCATAAGAATCGGCGTCCGTCGCAGTTGCCTCGCGTGCGCGATACGGGGCCATCTCGTTGAGCCCTGCGCTGGCGTCAAGCGCGACATCAGCAGCACCTCTTGATAAGCAAGCTTTCCGTTTCCGCGAACGTTCGCCCATACGTCGGATTGCCGGCGTTGTCCGGACGCGGGGACGATGCCCTTCTGGCTCCTACTTCCTTATCGCCGAGGTTGCTTCGGCCGTCGGCTTTGCAGACTCGGACGGGCTGTTTGCGCGTCTTCCCATGACTGGCTCCTTCTTGGCTGGACGTAATGATCGAGCGCACCGCTCATGCCCGAGCGTCGGCGCGCAGGTCCGCTAAACCGCCTTCAATCCGAACTTTGCGAGTCCTCGATTTCCGGCGCAATGGCGGCATGGTTGACAATCGCGACCATCGATATGCCGCCGATCATGTTGCCGATGAGTGTCGGCAGCAGAAAGACGCCGAAATAGTCGCCCAACGTTGCGGCGCCCGTCACCACGGCATAGGCCGCCTCGGCCGAACTTGCAATGACATGCGTCAGCTTGCTTACGCCGACCGTGTAGGTAACGAGCAAAATGGTGGGCAGCCGTGCCGAGCGCGCGCTCGGCAGTAACCAGACCATCAGCGCGATCAGCCATCCCGCGAATACCGCGCGCACGAGCGTCACGCCGAACCCGGCCGAAAACGGCGCTCTCGCGATCTCCGAGAGCGCCGTTGTCACTTCCGGATCGAAAACGCCCTTAAATTGCAGCAGCGCGGAGAAAATCAACGTGCCGATTAGGTTGAAGAGCAGCACGATGACCCACAGTCGCAAGGTCTTGCCGAAGGTCACGAGATCGCGCCGTGTCAGCACCGGCAGCACCGGCAGCACCGCAGTGAGTGTACTCTCGGTGAACAATTGCTGACGCCCGAGAATCACGAACACAAAGCCGATCGTGTAACCGAGGCTCGCGATAAGATGCCGCCAGTTGGATTCGGGCAAGGCGCCTTGAAGTATGGCCTGGACTAGAAAAGAAAACCCCATCGACAGGCCCGCTGCTAGCGCGGACCACATCAGTCCTGCAAAGGTCCGCTCCATCGCCACCTCACCCTCCTCTCGCACGACCTCGTGGATGACGAGCGGATGCGGCGATGAGTGATCGGCGGCCTGCTCACGCTCGCCCTCGTCGAGGTGCGGCGACGATGCTCCTGCCTGCGGTTCGGACACGTTGCTTCTCCTTGATTGAATTCGGCCGGCGTGGGCGATCTGCGACGCCGATGCCGATGCCGAAAACGCCGGAGCAGTCAGTGTGCCTTGAACGAGATGAGGGCTCGGCGAGTGGCATGCATGCGTTCTTAGGCACGCACAACCGTGTTCTCATCGGTCGCGCGTGGCGTCGCAGGCTAGTGCAACGCTTGGTTAAAAAAAAAATTGGATGAAGCGAGAGGAGCAAGCCATGAAGGCCCCCGCAGTTGCAACAGCGGCGTCAGCGCTCGCAGTCGCAGCGCTCGTTGGCAGCCAGAAAGGTATGAAGTCGTAGCACCGCATTACGTAGAGACCCCAAGTCTGCAATATCTGACCGATGACACCTGCGCGCGATCGCCGTGTATCTGAAGAGCCTGCCCGCGACCGGCGCCGACGGCGTCTTCGATCCCGCGCTCGCGCAGTCCGGACGCCTGAAAAACGCGCGCGCCCGATATTGCGCCCGCACAAGGCGCGGCGGTGTATGCGGGCTTTTGCGCCCAGTGCCATCACAACGACCCAAGGGCGTGCCGAACCAATTTCCGGCGCTGGCCGGCAATCCGTCCATCATCGGCGAGGACACGACTTCGCTGATACGGCGGCTCGTGGAAGGCGGCAACAGTCCCGCGACGATCCACGGTACGCCGCGTCAGGCGATGCCGCCGTTCGCCGGGCGCCTCACCGAGGTCCAGATCGTGCAAGTGCTGACGTACGTGCGCGCGTCCTGGGCAACGATGCGCGTCCGATCACAACCAACGATGTCGCGGCAATGCGCAGCAAACTGCACAAGTGATGCCGCATGCAACTAGGCGCCGGTTCGGAACGGATAACTTCCGGACACGGCCGCCGAGTCCTTACGTGATGTTCCGGCATGAGGTGCGGCGCGCGCCGAGATCGACGGATCCACGCAAATCAGACGATCGCCCGAGAACATCGCCAGCGTCGGGAGTCTATGGCGCGCGAGCCACAGCAGAACGACGCTTCCTGATTTCCGCACACTCTTCTTCGATGCAGGGCAAAAGAGTACGGTGTCGCCGTCGAATGACCGACGACTTCGCGCATGAAAATTCCTGAAGGCCAACACGATGGCCGCACTCATGGCATAGTCGTGGGAATGCTTGCTTCGCGTTAATATCTGTTCTTCCCACGTAAGAGCCCAGATTAGCAACAAGGTTTCCATAGGAGGAGAGAATGGACACCCCGCCCACAGAAGAGCAGATCCGTGCACTCGCTTATCGCCTTTGGGAAGAAGCTGGCGGTCCAGAAGGCCGCTCTGGCGATTTCTGGGTCATGGCGCAACGCCAACTGGCGAGCGAACCGGGCCTGGGCGACGGCCTATCCGACATCGCGCGCCCCGGCGGAGAAAGCGGCGACCGATCTGGTTGAAACTGCGGGCAGGCTCATCCACCGGCCCACTTATACCCGGGAGCGCGCTGGCTACCTTGAATGCCTCGGCGGGCACGCCCGCCGAGCGTCCGGCAATACGCTCGAATTCGATCGGGTCATGACTGCGGGACATCCATTGGTATAACGCCAGTCCTGGCGTACGGCGTGGGCATTCGACATCCATTTCCGTGTGAAAGAAATACGCGTCTGCTGCCAGCATCAGCAAGCCGCTATCCTTGCGTACCGCGATGCCGGCATGACCGGAAGTTGCCCGCCTGGGCGGAAAGCTCTTCGACGGCCGCACGCCAAGTCTTCGTGCGGCACATCGTGCTTAGCCATCTGGATTTCGATCACGCGGGCGGCCTCGATGATTTTCCGCACGCGTAAGTGCATATGCTTCGCGTCGAGCGCGACTACGCGGTCCAGCAGCGAACGTGGCTCGATCGACAACGCTTCCGGCCGCAACAGTAGTCGACAGAGTGAAACTGGGAATTCCACGACACTACGGCGGTGCCCGATGGTATAAATTTGAATGCGTGAAGCCTCTATCGCAGTCGATGGATGATATCGCGTTGGTGCCGCTTGCGGCCACACGTTCGGACCAGTTGTCACTGGCACAAAGCCCGCGAAGCCGCGCCTGGTTCCATCGACGCGCTACGCGCTCTTTGTCCGACACGACACGGGCTTCGGATTGCGAATTGTCGCCGATCCGCGCCGTCGCCTGTCGGTATTCCTTCTAGTGATGCTTCTCCGCCGCAGCGAACTCGCGTGTCATTGTCTGCTGGTCGAATCCGACGATGACCCGTGTTGATCGCTGAAGCCCGAATTCCGCGAAGCGATGACCGCGATACGTCAGATCGAGAGGCTGGGCATCTCAGCTGACGACGAGTCGAGATGATGAACACGCATGCGACATCCCGAAAGAAGCGGCTTCCCCGCCGGTGAGTCGGCCGAAGAATCTAATCTCGGCGTCCCCGCTACCGGACACGGATGGGACTGGCGACAACGTCAGTGATTCGGCCTTCTCACTCTGACGTTGCACGGCAGTTCGTATGCCACCGCGGCGTTCAAAGCCGGTCCGCCGAAGCGTCGATTACTCGACAGCCTCGACTGTCGGAAGGCAATGATCGGTAAAGCAGAACACCGGGTCTTTCCGCCTCGGGAAAAGGCGAATAACTCCATCAATGCCTCCACGTTTGTCGCCGCACATCACATTTCGGCAACGCCAACTTCCTCTTGAAACTTGCCGGAGATTTCAAGCGCTCATTCCGATGCCATCGCCTCAATGGCGTCGCCGATGCGGTCACCATCGTCGCAATGGATCATGTGCCCGCCCTCGGGAATGACAGAGAGGACGCTTCGCCTGATGTCCTTGGAGAGCCTCCCGGATTGCGACTCCGGATCGACGATCGCATCGTCGCTGCCGGCGAAGATGCGGACCGGCACATCGATCGAGCCATAACGTGCTGACATCTCCGCTGCGCCGGGGATCATAGACGTCGCGTCCTGCGCCGTCGCGCGCATCTGCGACGGGCGCAGCGCCATTTCACGTGGTACGTACGTATAGAAGCTTTCAGGTGCGGCGCGCGGCGCGAACATCGTTTCGACAGTGCGTCCGTACATCATGCGCGCGACGATTGGCGAAAACGTGTAGCGCAAGACGTCTCCGATGACCGGAATGGCGGCGGGTGCGCTGATCGCGACGTCTACTCTTACAGTCGGATAGAAGTAGCCGGAGATCAGCGTGAGCCCGCGAATCTCCGTGTGCGGGTCAAGCGCCATTGCCGACGCAACCAGACAGCCAAACGAGTGGCCCACGATCACCGCACCCGAAAGCCCCATCTTTTTGAGTGCAAGCTGGATCGTGCGTGCCTGTGCATGCGGTGTCCAAAGGCGGTCGCGGAGCCGCTCGCTGTACCCGAATCCGGGACGGTCGAAAGCGATGACGCGATGCCGCTTCGTGAGACGACCGAAAAGCCCGCTCGCGAGGAAATCCTGCGTCGTGACCAGATTTCCGTGCAAAAGCACTACGACCGGCCCTTCGCCCTCATCGAAGTAATGCAGACGCACGCCATCCGCCTCGATGAATTGACCGAGAGGTGGACAGTCGCGCTCCGCACGCCGTGCCCGCATCGCCGTCCAAGCCGCCACGCCGATTGATGCAGCGACCGCGCCGCCAATCAGAGCGTACCGTGGAAGCAGTGATCGGTTCCGTTCATCCTTCATGGTGTCCCCATAGAGTTCGATGCTGAGGTTGAGCAGTTGAGCGCGATCCGTCGAGGACCAAGGTTCGACTCCTCAATGCCCGAGATGTCTCGCCCACCAATAAGCGGCCGATTCGTAGCTTGCAAGCCCTCCCCGTTCCCGTGGCCAGTTCGGAACAGCGCAACGCTGCCTTCCAACCGATCCATAACCGAGTACAGCACATGCGCAACCTGTATCGCACTGAACTATCAAGGAGAAGTTGAATGCCATCCGCGAAGCAGGGAAATGCCAATCCCATCAAACCAAAGAACGATCAAGGCACGGCGCAAGGCCAGCCGCAAAGGAATCAACAGAAGCTTGCATCAGAGCGGTCAGCGTCAGCCGAATTGATGCGCGATAAGCGTAGATGCAGACGCGCGTGCAGCAACGCGCGTCTGCGTTTCTTCAATTATCGAGCTTTCACACCTGAGCCACTGGTTGCAACAATCACTGAACGCCCTTTTTGGCAGCGAGGTCCTGCGCCATCTTCAGATGTTCTTGGATTGTCGGCAGCGCCTTCTGTGCGGCCTTTTTGAGGTCGGCGTTCTGACCTTCTTGCGCCTCCTTTTGGAATGCCGCCACCGCCTTCTGATGCCCTTCAACTCCGACCTTCTGGATGTACATCCTGTCGAACTCCCGGCCCTTGAGCGGCTTGAGCGCATCGATGACCGACGTGTCAGAGTTATCCTTCGGCACTTCGACGCCGTGCGGCGCCGCCATCTTCAACTGCACGGTCAACTTCGTGTGGTCGACCATCATGTGATGGGCGAAGCTTTTGACGTCCTTGTCCTGCGACTGCTTGGTCGCGAGCTTCGCTGTGTCGATCTCCGTGGAGCTCGATTCCGTCGCGGCCTGAACGAAAGCCTTGTCGACCGCGGGTAGTTCGTTAGCCTGGGTCGTGCTCGCTGCCTGCGTCTGTGCGAGAACGATTAGGGGCGCACCGCTCATCAGCGCAGCGCTGAAGAGGATGGTTAAAGCCGAGCTTGCCTTCATATTTATCTCCGTGATAAATGAGCCGATAGCGCAGGTTCTGTAGCAATTGCGATACCGTGCCGGTTACGACGGGTTCGGCGGTTTACCTCGACGCCGAGCCTTTGACGCGCCGTCCAATTTTGCGAGCGGTTCGTCGGGGCTCCTAGTCGTGCGGCGGAAAGGCTGTTCGCACGGCCCTCTCGCCGTCATGTAAATCGGGACGGGGCATATTTAGCCCTGCAATCCGATCGATCATTGCCCGGTCAGTGTTCTAAGTCCCGCAGATTCACGTCCGTCTTCGGTCGAACGGGCTTGTCATGAGCAGGTTCCGGCGATTAGCTTCTGGAATTGGCCGCCGCCCCCCGCCTTCACGCTCAGTTGGATGCACAACACTGCCACAGCTCGTAGACGTACGCCGTCTCGGGCCGTCTCCTGACCGCGCCCCACGCGCCCGGCAGACGCGTGGCACTTCGCTTCGCGCTGACCCACCGTCGCTGAATGCGCCATCGTCTCGTACAAGCAATCGCGCCACAGCTGAACGATTTCAATTACTTGTTCGGTTAAGAAAGTGCATCGTGCCATCGGCGTCTCCATAAAAGACGATGATGGGCGAGCTCCGCCGCGCTTTTTGGTTTTCCGGTGCGATCGCCAAAAAATCCGTCAGCTGCGCGCCCACCCGGACCGTCAAACCGGAGCGCAGCGCTTAGGCGGACGTTCCGCCGCTCGTCCATCCGCGGGCCGCCACTTTTTCATCGCATTGCAAATATAACGCCCGCATCACGGGCCGCTCGTAGTCGATGACGCCGATCGCCGTAACGAGCTGGAGCTCCAGGCGGCCGGCTTCGGTCTCGAGGATCCAACCGTTCCCATGCGCGAGCTGTGCTGCGATCCATGAAAGCTGCGCGGTTTCTAACCAACTAGCGGACTTTTCGTGAGCCGCCAACCATCGCCGTATCGCTTGCTCGCGGTACTGAATGCCAGGCCACGCACCCGACCTGTGGTACCCGGTCATCATTCCCCAAGTAAGCCAACAAAGTAGTTGGACTCGATCTCGATGGTCGAGCGGAGGAAATAGGTTGAACATCGGTCATCTCGCGCTAGGACACGCGCTCTGCCCTCTCAAGTAAGAGACAGCGCTTTTCACGGGTTATCTCGTTTGAAGCGCCGACGCCGCTACAGGGCTCAGCCGTTTTCGTGCCAGCACTATCACGGTGCGTCGGCGCAAATTCGTACACCGGATGAAGCTATTTCCAAGTTAAGGAAATCGAATCCTATCGCTTGGTAGGCCGCTGCTAGGCTTGGCGCAAAGACAGTCCAATTGTTCGGACGATAAATGGGTCGCCTGATCGTAGCCGGTATGGGTACACTAAGAGCCAACCATCAAGCGCGGCGGGTCGCAGGTGAGCGTATTGGAAAACTATCATGCGAACTCAATCCATCCTGAAAGGGCGGTTCACCATTATTCCGGACGTTGAATTGGCGGCGCCGGGCAGCTACCTTGCGATCGTTCCGGTTACAGAGCAAACCGATGGCGGAATGAAGACCTCGATACGCAGAGGAACGCGCCTGTTCGCCTCTGCGCCCGACGCACTGGACGACGCGGCCCTTCAAGCGCGACGTATCGCGGCCGCACTGACTTAGCTGCCAGACTCGTACCAATCCAAAAGGACCTCGTCAGTTGCGATTCTCATTTCCGAGGCAAATCCCGTTTCTTTGTATGGGCTATGGTGGCGCCGAGCGTCCGCTCGGTTCCCCCCGCGTCATAATAGTTGTCGCTCCGATAAAATCGAGAACCCGGGGGCAGTGAAGAGAGAACAAGTTGGCGCGTTACGGAAAGACATTCAAGGATAGAGCGGTGGCACGGTTGCTGCCGCCGGAGAGCGCATCAGTGGAACAGGTTGCGCGAGAGATCGGTGTGGGTGTGGAAACGCTTGAGCGCTGGCGCAGTGATGCGCTGTCCATGCCCGCTCGCGAGCGGGCATGGACAGCGGCCGCCCGTTTCGAGGCCGTGTTAAACACAGCAGCGATGGACGAGATGGCGCGCAATGCGTGGTGCCGCGAGCATGGCGCATATCCGCAGGAGCTGGCCCAGTGGCGGCAAGCGGCCACGCAGGCGCTGGCCGAGCCCGAAGAGGCCCGTGCGAGTCCACAGCAAACGAAGCAGGATCAGCGCCGCATCAAGGAACTCGAACGTGAACTGCGGCGCAAGGAGAAGGCGCTGGCCGAGGCAGCCGCGTTGCTGGTACTTTCAAAAAAAGTCTCGGCGATCTTCAACACGGACAAGGGCGAGGACGAATGATCGGCCTCGAGGATCGCCAGTGGCTAGCCCGGGAAATCGAATCGGCCAATCGGGCGGGCGCACGGTTGCATCTGGCCTGCGAGGTCGCCGGAATTGATGTGCGTACTCTTCAGCGCTGGAAGGCCCATCATGGGCTCGTCAAGGGCGACGCCAGGCCTGGCGCGATGCGCCCGCTGCCCGCGCACAGCCTGAGCCCAGAGGAGCGGGCAAACGTGCTGCGAGTAGCCAACGAGCCGCGCTTTGCCGACATGCCACCGGCGCGTATCGTGCCGATGCTGGCTGATGAAGGCGTGTACATCGCCAGCGAATCGACCTTTGCGCGCGTGCTGCGCGAGCATGGGCAGATGACGCGCCGTGGCCGTGCCAGAGCTCCTTCGAGCGCCCGGCCGCCGACCACGCACGTCGCAACGGCGCCGCGCCAGGTGTGGTGCTGGGACATGACGTTTCTGCCGGCAACAGTAACAGGTCGATGGTTCCACATGTACCTGATCCTGGATCTGTACAGCCGAAAAATTGTCGGCTGGGAGGTGCACGACAGCGACGCTGTCGAACACGCTGCTCATCTCGTGCGTCGTACGGCGCTCTCTGAAGGCATTGCCGTCCTCGAGACCCGGCCGGTGCTGCACGGCGATAACGGTGCGACGCTCAAGGCCACCACCGTGCTGGCGATGCTCCACTGGCTGGGTGTCAAGCCGTCGTACTCACGCCCCCGTGTCAGCGACGACAACGCCTACGCCGAGGCCCTCTTCCGAACCGCGAAGTACCGGCCGGAGTTTCCGGTCACAGGCTTCAAGGATCTGAATGCTGCTCGCGCCTGGGCTGCCGGTTTCGTGCAGTGGTACAACTTCGAGCATCGTCATAGCGGCATCCGCTACGTGACGCCTGCGCAGCGTCATGCCGGCGACGATCATGCGCTTCTTGCGGCGCGTCACGCACTGTACACCAAGGCGCGCGCATGCAATCCGGCCCGCTGGTCCCGTCACACGCGCAACTGGACACCGGTTGGTGCCGTGACGCTTAACCCCGAACGTGACTCAGTCGTTGAGGTGGCGTCGATCGACGCGAATAAGCAGCCATTGGCTGCCTGAATGGGGCGACAACTAGCTTGACGCGCGCCGGTTCGAATAGAGCGCGCCGCCTTCCTGATTGGGTTCTCTCGCCTTGTGTTCTGCAGCTTCGCGGAGGCGCGGACATACGCGCATCGTCCTCCAAGCAATGGTCCTTTTTCACGAGTGCGCCGCCGGTCCCTTCGCATCAACCGTGCGGCAGATCACTGCAAACACGCGAACATAAGCTCCCGATTCCATGAGCAGTATGGGTCCGGGTAGCGTGTGTTCCGTACGTCACGAGATGCCCACCGCCGTTGCATACTGAATGTGGACGGGCCTGTTGCATCCGCACCGGTTTCTTGCGCACCTCGATTCAATGGGCATTTTCGTTCTCCATGCGATTCAATTTGCCACCCGTTCGCAATGCCGATTCCATCGGTCATCGGCAATCCAGTCCGAATTCACTATCAGGACTTTTCGATCAGGAAGTTTCGGAATGAAGAACGCGTTGCCCGCGATCCTTGACGTACTTCTTATCATCCGTTCAGGGTCGCCTGCGCCCCTTGCCAACGGAGCCATTTGCGGCGCGCTAGATCGACAGGGTATTGACGTTCACCGCGCAGACGTGACGAGAGAAGGTATGACCATCTGGTGCAAAGGAGACGTCAAGACGCTACGCCTCTGCGCAGAGCAGCTTGCATCGTTGTCTTTCGTGAACGGCGTTTCGATGCAGCGGTGCGACGACAGGGGTGCATGAGGGACGGCGTCGCGCCACGGTCAAGCAGTGCCGAAGGGTGTCTACTGTTCGCCAAAGTGACGCTGGTGGAACTTGGCGCAGAAGGCAATGACGCGCCCCGCCCATGGCTGCAAACGTCTGCTGCGGCACTCGAACACGCGGTGAAGTCCCAATTAGCCCACTAGGAGCCGCGGGTCGCCGTGGACGGTCCTAAACCTCCTAAAAGCGACCGCTCACTTCTAGTGCCCATACAACCGGGGGCGCTGTTTCGCAACGCTCCGCGCCATATTGAGAACAGAGTTGCAATAATCCCGGTATGCTTGCTGCCGGCAGAGTGACAAACCAGTGTCTCATTGGGCGCTGGATGCCTTCGTCAGATAATGCGTCGTAGGCGTAAGCGATAGTTCTCAACTTCACCGCGAGCCTTTCAACAGCGCATCTCAAAACAGCGGAACGCTCGCTCGAAGGATGCAGTCGGCATAGAGCCTTCATCACCCGATTTCGCTCACTCGCTATACGCGCCGAAACCAAGAGCATCTGCTGGAAAACGAAGTACAGAGGCGCCCGGGAATCCTCTGGGATTCGGGTGAGAAGCGGAAGGAGCGTTGGAATAGCGCCGGGCAAGTTTGCCGCGCCGACCATCACACATGCCAGGCGTGCCCACTCGTGTCTTGAAAGACCAGGTTCTGCGCCCTGCGCGCTTCCCGACGCTAACTGGATGACCTCTCGATAGCCCTTGGCTCCCTTGGCTCGATTTGCCTTGACGCACATCATCATCAGGTTGCCTGGCGCGTACGCTCCATCGTTGTTGATCCGATCGACCGACCAGTCGCTTTCGGACAAGGCAGCATGCGTCATGCTGATCAATGTGATCGGACACGTCGCACAGTCGATCCTTCTTAGATACGCAGGTGTGACTTCGGCGTCGAGAATCCGGCGGCGTCGAAATGCGTTCAGCCGAAGTTGCAACCATTTCGACACGAAGCGATCAGGACGGTGTTGCGGAATGCGAAAATGCTCACGTCCGGCACGGTATCCGGCGAGTGCACTTTGTTCGCTGGATGAGGCGTCCAATACGCGGCCAAATCGGGCGAAATCCCAACCGATGTCAAACCCGGTCTCCGCAACGGTGACAGCTCGCATTACGTTGGCCCCCGGCTATAGGCTCGCCCCAAATACATGGCCTCAAGTGAGACCGCCTCGTGCGGTGGCGCGCCTTGCGACACGTCGCCGTAGAGTCACTAAAGCAATGCAAGTGCCGCCCCCAGCCAGCTAAACGGTGACGAAGACGATCTGCTTGGCGACCGGACAACTCAGCCGTCTCCAGCAGCACGCTCCTGCTCCCGAGTCGACATCGAGTCGATATCGGATGACCGGAAGCCTGCGATGCCGGGATTAATGGACTTGGCCTTTCGTAACAACGGTCGCGACGTTCCCATAAGCCTATAAGCAGCGTAGCGAAGCCGTCATTCAAGCCTATGTAACAAAAATCGCTCTCCGGTGGACGGCGGCGCCACCGCCCTGCCACGTTTCGAAGCTCAGGCAGAAGGGCAGAACCCCGGTCCTGATGAGGAGGCTTCGCTTTTAATGCCCCCGCCGCGCCGGCCCACGGTCCATGAAAGCAGTTCGGAGCCTTCTATCGGACACGCAAGAAGTGGCTCGCCGTTCGCCTTAGCACTGAGCGACTAACTCCACGTCGGCGTCGTTCGACTAGTTTCAGTTGACGAAGTAGGGCGAGCAATGGGAAGGGCTTACTCAAAAAACAGGCACAAGGTACGTTTGGGCGCCGCCGCGCATCGGAGATAGAATCACAGGAATTTGCGCAAGATTCGGGTCCGCAAGCATTGAACGGATCAGTCCTACGCCATCGAGGCCGGGCATAGCACAGTCCGTTACCACAACGTCAGGCGGCGCAGATTTCGCGAGCAATAAAGCGTGTTCGCCGTCGGTTGCGGTCCGGACAATATGACCTTCCGCCGCAATCGCAACGCCGAGGGAACCCAGCCACCCCATGTCATCATCGACCAGTAGGACGGAAGCCACGGCACGTCCCTCCGATGTCGCTTATCGCAGACCGTTGCGTTTTACCTTTCACCGGACGAGTGAAAGCACCCGAGTTAACCGCGCGGTCAGCTTCGACTGACCTCGACGGGAAGTGAGCGCTTGTGACGAGTCGCCGTATAGAAGCGGTGTATCGTTGTGAGCACCTCTTCATTGACTTCTTTGCTCTCGAGGAAATCGTCGATGTTTTCGTAACTAATGCCATAGCTGTCCTCATCGGGTCGCTGCGGGGTGAGCGACTCCAGGTCAGCAGTGGGCACCTTCATGACAAGCCGCTCCGTCGCCCCCATGGAGCGCGCCAGCGCGCGCACTCGTCGCTTGGTTAGGCCGGAGAGTGGCAGAACGTCGGCGCCGCCGTCACCATACTTGGTGAAGAACCCCATCACCGACTCCGCAGCGTGGTCTGTGCCAATCACGACCCCCACGCGCGCGCCCGCAATTGCGTACTGCGCGATCATGCGCTCACGCGCCTTGATGTTGCCCAGCACAAAGTCCTTCTGAAAATCATCCGTATACTGTGCGCCGGCGCGCTCGAGCGCCGCGAGCATTTCGTCGGAAGCCCCTTTCACGTTGACATCGAAAGTCTCGTCCGGCCGCACGAAATCCAGCGCGAGCCGCGCATCGTCCTCGTCGCGTTGCGTCCCATAAGGCAGTCTTACCGCGACAAAATGCGCCTCGTATCTGCGAGCCCGCAGGCGCTCGACGCTCAATTGAGCAAGACGGCCTGCCGTCGAGGAATCGACGCCTCCGCTGATACCGAGCACCAGGGTTCGAAGACCCTGCGAGACGAGGTAATCGCACAAGAAGCCGACCCGCCGCTCGCGCTCGACGTCCACGTCAAACTGCGCGGTGACGCCGAGTTCGTCGACTATCTGCTGCTGCCAGGCCCGCCAATCGTTCGGATTGTTACTCATCGCGCTTCCCTCCGCGATTACGAGTCGATTGCTGGTCGAAGTAATGCTCGATACGGGAGATCGCGTAGTGCGCTGCGGCCTGTCGCACTTCGTTACGCTCCCCTTCGAATTTCTTCGTCTCGCTGAAGGTCGCGACGTCTCCGGTCCGTGAACGAAACGACCACGCGAAGCACTGAGTACCTGCAGGTGGTCCACCGTCCGGTGCGGCGTCAGCGACACCTGTGTTGGAGACCGCGACATCTGCGCAACATGCCTCCTGCTGCAGCGCGCCCTCGCTCATCTCGCGGGCAACGGCCTCGCTCGTCAGGCCGTTCCGCTCCATCGTTTCCTTCCGCACGCCGAGGAAGCCGGCTTTACCAGAGGGTGAATAGGTGACGAAGCCCACGTCAAGGCAGCTGCCGCTGCCTGGAACGGACGATATCAACGATGCAATGAACCCTGCGGTGCAGGACTCGGCCGTCGCCAGCTTTAGCCCCCTTGAGGTAAGGAAGGAAACTACTTGCCGCGGTACGTCCATATTCGTCTCCTGTGCATGGCTGTGCTGCCGAGCACGCCTGGGGGAGTTCACGCATCGGGCCCTTTCGGCGTCGTGAGCCGCGTCCTCGCGTGGCATAACGGCCATGCGAGCTTTTCATCTCTTAAAACCACGGGCAATCTCAATGTCGCGATGAACTAGGGCACCCTGTTCGCATCTTTCAATCCGCGGCTCATCACCCGTGGGCGTAGCCCATTACTTGCCCACCTCCTCCTTCGACAACTCTTGCTTGGCCAACATGGTGAGCTTTTCGTCTGTTGCCTTTTCCTCTTCCAACGTCTCCAGTAAAAGATTCATGCCGTCGGTGTAACCGAGCTTTTTCGCAAGCGTCGCCAGCGTGCCGTACGCAGCGATCTCGTAGTGCTCAACTTTCTGAGCCGCCGCGATCAACGCTGCATCCAGGATCGGGCCTTTCTCGATTTCCTCGATCTGCTCTTGGCCCTCTTCAACGAGTCCCTCCATGGCGACACACTTGACGCGCTTGAGCTTGATGCCAGTGCTTTCCACTACTTTATCGATACGTTCCACTTGTCCTTGCGTCTCCTCCAAGTGAGTCTTAAACGCTGCCGATAATTCAGGATTGGTTGCAGCCCGGGCCAGTCGGGGCAGTGCCTTGGTCAACTGCTTCTCCGCACTGTAGATGTCCGAGAGTCCGTGAATAAAAAGATCATTTAGGGTTGCGACGGCCATGGCAATTCTCCATAAAAGGTGGCGAGTAACGGCTTTGATGCGCGCAAAACCTATGCCGCGAATTCGGCTTCATCTCTTCGCCAGGACAGACCCCGGCGCGTCGGCCTGCCGACGGACCGAGCGGGAGTTCCGATGCCGCGATCGACCCAGCCGCGCTCCATTCGCAAAGTGGCGCGCCCTCGATATCCTGATCATATATCGACAGACGAATGCCACTCGCCCGGTGATAACGCGCAATCAGCGGTCCAATGTCATTCGTCTACTGCTCTGATCGTGTCGGCGGCGCGTTTTTTTCGCCGTCTGCTGCTGCTCGATACGTGGACGCTTGCAGAAGCTGTCAACTGGGCGAACTGTTGGTGAACGCCTTCGATCATGCCTGGCGACGAGGAGGATGGTGAGGCATTTGGTTTGCTGATGGTACGCAGCCGACCGTATGAGAAGGTGGGCAAGCGAACTTGCGAGGTCATCATGACAAGAAGTCAACGCCCGGCGATGCTGACCGACACAAATTCAAACCTGGTCGAACGAACATCTCAGTTGCGGGAGAATGCTTTTGATGGCGTCGTTTGCTTCTCGCATCTACGGTGGGACTTCGTGTATCAACGTCCGCAGCACATCGTCTCGAGGCTAGCGCGCCGCTATCCTGTCTGGTTCGTAGAAGAGCCCGTCGACGCGACGGACGAACGCGCGCGCCTCGACATCCGGTCAGAATCCTCAGGACTGAACGTCGTCACTCCGTGCCTAGCGGCCGGCACACCGCTGGAGCGCGACGCTGAAGAGAAACGGCTAATCGATCAACTGATTTTAAGCACAGGACTCTCCCGGTACCTTCTCTGGTTTTACACCCCTATGGCGTTAGCCTGCGCGCCGTCGCTCCCACCGATGGCGACCGTCTACGATTGCATGGACGAACTCAGCGCGTTCAAAGGGGCCCCGGCATCCCTTGAGCTGGCCGAGCGGGCGCTCTTAGCGAAGTCCACTGTCGTTTTTGCCGGCGGTCAGAGTCTCTATGACGCGAAACGACGGCATCATCGACGCGTTCACCTGTTCCCGAGCAGCGTTGACATCCCGCATTTCCGAAGGGCCCGCGAGTCGCTTCCCGAGCCGGACATACAGCGGGCCATACCGCATCCGCGTGTTGGTTTTTTCGGTGTCGTCGACGAGCGCTTCGACGCAGATCTGTTGCGCGAGGCAGCTGCAGCACGGCCTCACATACATTTCGTCGTCCTCGGGCCGGTTGTCAAGATTGACAGCGCGGGACTGCCGCGACGTTCCAATATTCATTACCTTGGAAAGCAAGCGTATGGCGACTTGCCTGCCTTTCTCGCGCACTGGGACATTGCGATGATGCCGTTCGCGCTAAACGCATCCACCCGGTTCATTAGCCCAACTAAGACGCCCGAATACCTCGCCGGCGGCCGTCTGGTCGTCTCCACCTCGATCCGCGACGTCGTCGATAGGTACGGCAGCAGCGGTGCGGTCAAGATCGCCCGCGCGTCCGGAGACGAGACCTCGTTACTGTCCTTCGTTGGCGCGCTCGATGAAACGCTCGAGCGATCCGCCGACCGGTTAGCGGTACAGCAAGCGGCAGACGAAGCGCTTTCGGGGATGAGTTGGGACGATACATTCGAGCGTATGCACGATGTGATCATGCAAGCGTTAGATCAACGGCGCGAGGCGATTCATGCGAGATGACACTAGCGGAGCAGACCCGGGCTCTCTGAAGCAGCACCGCACCGGTGAGTTCGGTGGTGGCAACTCCGGCAAAAGACGTTGCACGCCGTACATGAGACGCAATGAATATCGATCGTTTGACTACCTGATTGTCGGGGCTGGATTTGCTGGGTCCGTGCTTGCCGAACGACTCGCAGAGGGCCTCGGCAAAAAGGTAATGGTCATCGACCGTCGCCCCCACATCGGCGGTAATGCCTACGACGAACTCGATGCGGCAGGCATCCGAATCCACCGTTATGGTCCACACATCTTCCACACGAATGCGCCCCGAATTATCGACTATCTCTCGAAATTCACCAACTGGCGCCCCTACGAGCACCGGGTGAAGGCATTTGTTGATGGCTCGCTGGTGCCCATTCCGATCAATCTGACGACGCTCAACAGTTTGTATGGCCTGAATATGACGCCAGCAGAGGCGCGCGCCTTCCTCGCGGATCGCGCAGAAACACGACGCGAGATACTCACTTCCGAAGACGTCGTATTAAGCGCGGTGGGTCGTGAGCTTTACGAGAAGTTCTTTCGCGGTTACACCCGCAAGCAGTGGGGAATCGACCCCTCGCAGCTCGATAAGTCGGTCACCTCGCGCATTCCCACGCGGACAGACGCCGACGACCGTTACTTCCTGGATTCTTTCCAATGTATGCCCGCTCACGGCTACGAACCGATGTTCAAAGCCATGCTATCGCATCCGTTGATCACCCTCAGGTTGAATACGGATTTCCGGCAGGCGCGCAGCGACACCGACTTCAAGCACGTTATCTATTCGGGACCGATCGACGAATACTTCGACTTCTGCTTCGGCAAGCTACCCTACCGCTCTCTGCGGTTCGAGCATGAGACCCTCGACATTCCGCAGCTCCAGCCGGTGGCGGTTGTCAACTATCCCGATGAAGCGGTGGAATACACGCGCATCACAGAGTACAAGCATCTCACTGGACAGCATCATTCCCGAACCAGTATCTCTCGCGAGTACCCGAGTGCCAGTGGGGACCCGTTTTATCCCATACCGCGCCCGGAAAACCAGGCGCTTTACAAGCGGTATGAGGCATTGGCGAGCCAAACGCCTGGCGTCACTTTTGTGGGGCGCCTCGGGACCTACCGGTATTACAACATGGATCAGGTCATCGGACAGGCACTCGCCGTCTACGCGCGTATCGAAGCCGAGACGGCTTCGGGCCACGAATCTGTCGCGAGCGGCCCGGCTCGTCGTCGAGCGGCGGACATGGCTGACCTCCCAACTGCTATTGCTTCGGACGCTCTTTCACGATGATACCTGCGCCAGACTTCAAGTCCTTTTTTTGGGGCGGCTTCGAGTGCGCCAGCCATCGAAGAAACGACGGCGTACGGTTAGACTTGTTGAGCTCGACTGGGCATGATGTGCATGCCCTGGCTGACTACGCCAGCCTGATCGAACACGGCATCGTCACTGTCAGGGACGGCGTGCGCTGGCATCTAATCGAGTCACGCCCGGGACGGTACGACTGGACAAGCGTACTTCCGATGCTGCGCGCAGCCCACGCCACTGGAGTCCAGGTCATCTGGGACCTCTGTCATTATGGCTGGCCGGATCATGTTGACATCTGGCGCCCTCAATTCGTCGAAGCTTTCGCGAAGTTCGCCGCAGCCACCGCTGCTGTCATCGCGTCGGAAACCGAAGATTCGCCGATCTTCACCTTGATCAATGAGATCTCTTTCTGGTCGTGGTTTGGCGGAGAAGTCGGTGACATTCGCCCGTCGACTTTCGGCCGCGGGCTCGAGTTGAAGCATCAACTGGTTCGTGCCACTATCGCCGCAACGGACGCAATCCGTTCGGTGTCGCCGGGTGCCCGCTTCATTACCACCGACCCGCTGATCAACGTAGTCTCCCGCCTCCCAGAACGAAGGGACGACGCCGAGCGGCAACGACTTAGCCAGTACCAGGCATTTGACATGTTGACAGGTGAGCTTTGGCCGGGGCTCGGCGGTGCGCCGTCTTATCTGGATATCGTAGGTCTCAACTACTACAGTTTCAATCAATGGCTCATCGAAGGAGGCGAGCTTGAGCCCGCTGATCCGATGTATCGCCCCTTGCCGGAGATGCTGAAAGAGGTGCACCGCCGATACGGCCGGCCGTTAGTCATCGCGGAAACGGGCGCGGAAGGGCACTCGCGGCAACCGTGGCTGTCGTTCGTGTCCGACGAGGTCTATCAGGCACGCACGGCTGGCGTGCCGGTGCAAGGGGTGTGTCTATATCCAATACTGGACTATCCCGGTTGGGCTAACGACCGGCATTGCGAAACCGGGCTGTTCGGCTACGCAAACGCATCGGCTCCCGGCGAGGAATCCATAGGCCCGCTTCGTCCGCTCTTTCGCCCGCTCGCTGATGAAATCGCCCTGCAGCGGCTGCGATTCGAAGAGCCAAGCGTTTCCCATATACCGTCGGCCTCCGATGCATTGACGCGGTGCGCGTCCGGGCCGCAGATCGAACTGGTGCTTTTTCCGAGGTCTACTTGATTTGCAGGTAGAAATTGCCCAATGCTCCGGCCGCCGTCGCCGTCGCCGACTCCGGTCACCTATGAGATCTGCGCTGCACTAGCGCAGAGACGACGCCCGTCTCGAAGCACTCTGCCTGAGGCGCGCAATTCGCCCGGTTGATGCAGACGCGAAGTCGCACGAACTATATCTTCGAAAACCTCGAGATCGCGTCCCCTGCACGTCGCTCATTGCGGCGGCCGACCGCTGCGGCCACGCGCTGACCAAAGCAGCGTGTGAGCGGATTTCGCCGCAGGAACAAGCGATGGCCAGATGGCTGCTCGAGCAAGTTCCAGCGATCTTCGATGGCCTATTTCCTGCGCTCCACCTCGGGCGTTGAGGCGAAGAAGTGAGCGACGGCCAAGTGGCACAAGCGTTGCTCACTGTAAGCCAACCGCGCTTCCATCCGCGAAGCGTCCATTCACTAGCGGCGGTGCCGCAATCATGCCAGCGCGCATCCGTAGCGCTGAGACTCGAGGCAGACGGACCGAAAGTGACGCTAACGCGCTCCTCCCGGTCGCTCCGAGTTCACCCCTTGTCTTCATTGCGTGCGCGGCGCCGCGATAGCTTGCGCACGTCTCAACAAAAGGAGCCGTTGACATGTTCGTTCATAACAAGCGCCTGCAATATACAGTGCGCGTGGCTGCGCCGAACCCCGGCCTCGCTAACCTGTTGCTTGAGCAGTTTGGCGGGCCGCAAGGCGAATTGGCTGCCGCGTGTCGTTACTTCACCCAGGCGGTGGCGGAAGATGACCCTGGCCGCAAAGACCTCCTGTTTGACATTGCAACGGAGGAATTGAGTCACCTCGAGGTGATCGGTTCGGTCGTCGCAATGCTGAATAAGGGTGCAAAAGGCCAACTGGCAGAAGGCGTCCAGCAAGAAGCCGAGCTTTACCGCTCGCTGACCGGGGCGGGGAACGACTCTCACATCACATCTCTGCTGTATGGCGGCGGTCCATCGCTGACCAACTCCGCTGGCGTGCCCTGGACGGCGGCCTACATCGATACGATCGGCGAGCCCACAGCCGATTTGCGCTCCAACATCGCCGCTGAGGCGCGCGCAAAAATCATCTATGAGCGTCTCATCAACATCACAGACGATCCAGGCATCAAGGAGGCGCTCGGCTTTTTGATGACGCGGGAGATTGCCCATCAGAAATCGTTCGAGAAAGCGCTTCATGCAATTCAGCCGAACTTCCCACAGGGCAAGTTGCCGGGCGATCCTGCATTCGCCAGTGTGTACTTCAACATGTCCAAGGGTGACGACGCCCGAGGTCCCTGGAACCAAGGAGGCGACTGGCAGTTTGTCGAGGAACCGCAACCCGCTGTAGACGGCGGAGACGGGACCGCGACCGTCACGGTTTCCGATGCGGAATCGCAGACGTTGCAGGCAATGGCGTCGCGAACGGCATCCGATCCCGCCGCAGATCCCGCAACGGGCGCTGACCTTGGCGCAGGCGGAAAGGTGTGATCGACGCACGTCTCACGACCACGTGCGCTGCGTGCGGTCAACCAATCAAACATTAAACCGAACATTAGGAGCTTCACATGCCTACGATCAGCTCAAGAGGAACGGTTACGGTTCGTCGCAACCCGATAGATTGGGTGGCGGGCGCCCTGGTCATCATTGGAGCGCTGAACTGGGGCCTCGTCGGTCTGATTCAGCTTGACCTTGTAGCCACACTCTTCGGTGCGGGTTCCACGCCCGCACGCATCGTCTACGTCCTGGTTGGGCTTGCTGGCATTTATATGCTCGTGCGCGCCTTCGCCGTGCCTCGGGACCCGGAACTTGGGCGCAGCTAAACACAAGATCAGGAGCGTGTTATGAACAAGGACCAGAAGGAAGGAATCAAGGATCAAATCAAAGGCTGGGCCGACACCGCGATCGGCACATTGACCGGCAATGAAGATCGCAAGGTAAAGGGAGACGTTGAAATAACGAACGGCGCCAATCAGAAGGACTACGGCGACCAGAAGGACAACATCGAGAGCGGCGTCGAAGATCCGGGCGAGCCGACGAATCAGTAGGCCGCCAACGCGGCATTCCTCAAGGCTTGGTCGTGCACCGCACCGTGCGACAGATTCAAGATCGGCCAAGTTCCTCGATTATGAGCAGCACTGAAACCATAGGAGATCCGCATGAGCCCGTATCCGACCGATTCCGACCGACGCGCCGAAACCGATTCCCTCGCCCGCGGCCTCGGAATATTTAGCCTCGCGCTCGGCTTCGCCGAGCTGCTCGCGGCGCGTCGCGTCGCGAAGGCATCCGGCGTGCGCGCCGATCCGGCGCTCGTGCGGCTGTATGGCATGCGCGAGATTGCGTGCGGCGTCGGCATACTGGGGTCGCGCGATCCGTCGCCGTATCTGATCGCACGCATTGGTGGCGACGCGCTCGATTTTCTGAGCCTGATCGCGGCGCCGCGCAGGACCGCGCGCGGTGCTCGTCATCGGGTATGGGGCGCACTCCTCAACGTCGCCACGGTCACCGCGCTTGACGTGTATGCGGCGAGATCGCACGCCGATGAACAGGCGAAACGGCGCAGGGCGCGATCCGAACACTATGCGGCGCTCTATGGCGATCGCAGCGGGTTCCCCCGTCCGCCCGACGCCATGCGGGGTGACGCGCTTCGCGATTCGACGGGCTGATACGCGAAAGTTGCGCTCAAGCACGGAACGTTGAACGAAAGGCCGCGGTCGACGCGGGCTTCGTTTTCGGCAGCGCGTGACTCTACCCGGTCCTATCCGGTGCCTTCACTGCACGCCCTTCTTCGCTGCGAGATCCTGAGCCATCTTGAGATGGCGTTGAATCGTCGGCAGCGCCTTTTAAGCCGCTTCTTTAACGGTCGGCGTTCTGCCCGTCCTGAGCTTCCTTCTGGCAAGCTTCGACTGCCTTCTGATGTCCTTCGACGCCGATCTTCCTGATTTATATCTCGTCGGATTCCCTGCCTTTGAGCGGCTTTAACGCATTGTTGACGCTCTCGTCTGATTTGTCTTTGGGCACCGTCACGACATGCGGCGCGGCCATCTTGAGCTGCATGGTCAATCTGGTATGGCCCACCATCATGTGATGCACGAAGCTTTTTACGTGCTTGATCTAAGACTGCTTCGTCGCAAGCTTGGCGGTGTCGACGTTTTCCTCCTTGCCTGGCAACAATTCGCCGCGGTGGACAAGGCGTTCGTGCAAGCCGCGCGCCAATCGAGCTCGACCAAGATTTTCGCAGCCAATGGCGTCACGCTGATGCAGGGCTATTTCTTTGAAAAGCCCGCTTTCCGATCAATTCCCGCGTCGACACAAGACTGGCTGACCGTGTAAAAGGGCAGTCACTGGCCCGCATCTTGACGTCCAGTGGGCGCATATTGTTCTCGCTGAGAAAAGATCGCCAGCCGCCACGCGTTTCAATACCCTCCGCTATCACGCGGACGCCCAGATCGTGGCACATGGATAACACGCCTCGCGCGATGCTCTGACGCACCGAATCCGTGTCAATGCCGCCCACCAGTTCCATGTCGAGTTTGATCAGATCCGGCTGAAACTCGGCGAGTAAAGTTAGCCCCGAGTAGCCGGCGCCGAAATCGTCAATAGCCGTCTGAAAGCCGAAACGCCGAACGCACGAAAGATTTCGACCAAGTGTGAGCGGCTGATGATGTTCTCGCCTTCGACAGTTTCGAAGATGATGCGGTCGCTCGCGAACTGGAACCTTTCGGCCGCCTCAAGCGTGCTGCGAATACAAGCCTCTGGCTGATAGCTCGATCAACGCTGCCGTACCGTCGCGATCGAGCAGGCCGCGTCGCTCAATCTGAATGGACACGTGTCGATTAACGTCATGCCGAACCGTAGAACGAAGGGAATCTGTCTCCGTTGTGCCGGGAATTCTGTCAACTAGGGGCGCCCCAGCCCGTCGACCCTAGAAACGCCCACTTGTTCAAGTACTTACCGCCGAAGGAATTGTGTCACCTATCGCAAATGCCGACGACTCGGTTCACATCCGGAAGTCTTCGGATGAGGCAAGGCTCCCGATGCATTTGCACCTAATGCGATCGGTGAGCCGATACGGGAGCATTGCGGCTGGTCTGAGCTCAAACTCACCCCAGGCAACATTCAAGATAGCGGCGTGTGAACGCACGGCGGTGCTCCAATTTCATCGGGTGAGAGTTCTCCGGCGTCCATGTCCCGCCATGACTCACGTAGCAACTTGCACAGTGAAACCGCGCTTGAAGTAGCTCGACATTCACCCGATATGGTGCTTCACAACCGCAGCGCCAGCACCTTGACTCGAGAACGCGATGATGGGCAGGACACACGCTCTGCCTTTCCAGTTGGTGCACAACGCTGTGATAGCCATGAGCGAGACAGCGACGACAATAACGGAACACGTCGCTGTAGCGTCGACGCCCGGGCGGATCCATCAGCGAAGTCCGCAGCGTTTCTGCGGGTAAGCCGAGACTCTCCTGTAGTCGCCCGACATCGACCAACCCTCGACGCGGAGCGACACCCTGATAAGGATCGACTTCCAGCCCCATGAGTCGTGCTACAACGATGCCCGACAGCGCGTTGGCAGTCTCGAACTTCCACAGGATCGAGATCAGTGACTCATGTGGATAAATCCAGCGCCTCCTGAATATGTAACCCAGGGCCGGCGTCAGCCGGCTCTCATCGAGCGTGAGAATCGGGAACGCCGGCTCCCTCAGGAGCCCGTCGCTAAGAGGTGGCAACAAGGACGCGTCCGGTTGCATGACGTGACTGGACATAGCCGCAATGCCTCACCGCATGGTCCCAAAGGACCTGGTCCGGGCAATAGCCCCGTGCGTCGTTCAATTCACTGTCCTTGAGCACTATCTCGACCGCGCGTGCGAAGGATTCCATCGGGATCCCAAGCTTCCCCGGCAGATTGGCCTTGTGGTGCGCCCTCTCGAATGCATTCCACAGAGTATCGGCGTCACTCACCAGTCGATATCCCGCATCAAACGCCTGCGGGACGTAGAAGCGGGTAAAACTCCATTGGCTGCCTTCGGGGTAGGCGGTCTGATCGTAGCCGTTCAGGCATGTCGCCACGTCCTGCGCATTGCGGATGCCATAAAAGGCCAACTCCTCGACCATCAGACGCGCGACGATCTGCGTCTTGCCCGCGACCTGCATCGCGGTCTTTTGCGCGAGCAACTCCTGCTGGCCAACAAGGAACGTGAACAACTTGATCTGCTGCCGGTCCAGCGCATCATGCACGTCACGCAGCCATTCGTATTCATTGTCGTCGTAGCGCTGTGCCTCATCGCAAAAGAGCAACACCACCCCACTGCCCCCAATCGATGCCGCCTGACGGATTCTCAGCGTCAAGCGCATCCGCTTCGAAGGATTCGAGCCGGCATTGGGGTCCGGGTCACCAACCGCCTCCAGCAGATTCGCGAAGAACGGCCCTTCGGCATGCCGCGGCTTGTGCTCGCACTGCGCGTGGTAACTTGTCATCCGCGGATAGTTCCGCGCCAGCAGCAGGCGCACATACTCGATTGCCCGGGTTTTGCCAATGCGCGACGGGCCGTAGATAAGCGCCCCCATGATCCGGTAGCGCAGGCATCGGACAACCAGTTCGTAGAACGCCTCGATCGCTGGCGTTGCAATACGGTACTTCCCCGTCACAAGCGGGTGCAGCGACGGATCGACTGGACGCGGTATCTCAAGCGACATTGATGCCTCCCACGAACACGACGTTAAAAGACCTGACCTGTACCGATTGAAAGCCTTCGAGGACGGGCACGTGTGCCGGGTGACCGGTCTTCAGGCGTTTCCGTCGACCGGATATCGGGCACCGGCCCCAATGACTCAATCGTTTCCGGCTCCGGACGCGGGACCGTCGGCGCGACTGGCAGATCTCCCGCTTGCGCTGACGTGATCAATCGCATGGTGTGAGCTAGTTCCGTAGCAGCTTTGCGGCTCTTCTTCGCCTGCTCGAACTTCTCCTTCACATATGCCTCAATCGGATTGGTATCGACTACCCCGCGACGACGGCGAATGCGCATTTGCCTACAGATCTCCCGCCGTAGTTTGAGTTGTGCGGAATCATCCGCCAGAGCCCCTGCACATCGAGTTCACCCAGTTCCGTACCATCAGAGAGAAACGCCCGCACACTGCGTAGATCGTTTGCGTTCAGATAGACGAGTACTTCTTGGCCGATTAGATGCGTGCTCCTTGCCAGGACGCTATTCGTGTAGCGTGCGGTGTAGAGGTTGATATGCGGACGCACCCCCTGATCCAGGTAGGCGCACACACGACACCGCCGTGCAGACTGCATCAGACACAATGAGCGCCGATGGTAGTGCGCAAGCCAGGTCAGCAGCGTCTGCTTACCCCGCACGAAATACTCCATCGCCTCAAGCGGGGTGACGTTGTTCAGACCGCTGTGTGGCGTGCCGTTGTAGTTTGCAATGGCGTATTCGATCAGCTCATCGAGTTCCTCTATGGACACATACAGGCGCAGGTTACCTCTGGGATTCGCGAGGGCGCGCCGCAGGTCCCATGGATTCGAACCCGCGTAACCGGGCAGACGGGCCGACAATCGGCTGGCAATCGTCCCGAAGAACCGCTCGATGTATGGCCGTTCGTCCGGACTGTATTTCGGCCCTGCATCGGCAAGGCAGCCGACGAACTCGCATAGCGCCGTCAACGTTTCGTTGGCCAGGTTCGCCCTTGCGTTGTCCAGGCGGATCCACTCCCACGTCGCGTAAGCGAGTTCCGGAAGACGCTGCGATGGGAATCCGTCATGCGGTCCATATGCGAGCCCCGGAATCGAGAACGTGCGTGCACGATGAGGTTCGAGGGCGTTCTCGATCGTCTTGATCACGTCGTAGCGGCTGTACTCCCGGGCCAGCACGAGGTGATACCCGAGGACTGCGCGGGTGCACACGTCGATGATGACCAGCAGCCAGACGCGCTCCATCTCGAATTCGTGCACGAAGCCAAGCGGATCGTGCACGACGATCTTGAGCCGGATATCGAGGCGATGCCCGTCAAACTCAACCGTCTGGTATGGGCGAGTCGCCGCAAGTGTGCGCGCCCCGCCGTCCCGGGGCGGCAAGCCCTTGAGGTGCGAATCACCCGCCGAACGCGCCGCGTTGCCGAAGCTGCGCAACAGTTCGTCCTTCAGATGCCGCGAAAGCGAGCGGATTCCACGTTCACCGGTATTGAGCGGATAATCTGTTCCACTGAGCCCAACCGCCCGGCATTGACCCAGGAACCTCTGATGCAGCGCCTCCAAGCCGCGAAGTCGAGTTCGCAACGCCCCATCCGAACTCACCTCCTCGAGCCACACCTTGCGTTGCCTGATCTGCTGGTGCAACCAGTCCGACAGCGCAGGACAGCGCTGCAGAAGCTGTGAGAACGCACCCGCCGCCCCGCCCGGCTCAATGTTGTCGGGAACGGCGCGCATGCGAACGTAGTCTGTCGAGCGCGCATAGCGAAGGAGAGCACGAAAGCCGAAGAGGCGCCCGTCCGGATGAATTGCCCCAGCCCGTTCGAGCCAGCGGTACAACTGGCGACGATTAATTCCTGTCGAGTGCTCAATCTGTTTGACAGACTCGCCTTGCACATACGCCATCACCGCGTGTACGCGCTTCTCAAACATGTGTCGCGTCGTATCGTCAAACTGCGTATAAGCAACCGTCGGCCACGTGCTCACGTCGATTGCCTGAAGTTGCGCATTACGGCGGCTCATAGTGACTTCTCCGCGGAGACAAACGTCGTGAGCAGCGACAGGGGCTGAGAATGGAGTTCCGGCGCGCTCACCCGTCCCTCGCGCAACAGGTTGAACAGACTCGCCCGCACGAGCACGAGATCAATAGTCGAAAGTTGACGCTCATGTCAGCGAGCCGTTTGGGCTGACTGAGGAGCATCACAATAGATTCGGACAGGGCGCGCGTGAGGAGTCTGCGGTTGGCAACCAAACACGGCAACATACTTCGCCAGTTGTCTATCCACATACGTGAGGCGAGCAGTTCGGCCGATTCGACACGTCGGATGGACAATCCCTGCACATCGAGCGTGCCGCCGGCTTTTGATCTTTCATCAAACTCAGGCGTTGAATCACTAAGGATAACTAACTCTTCTAGCGAAGCATAGCGCACCCAGAAGTCCGCGAGGAATTTCTGTCCGTCGATGATGACAAACCCGGGTCTTTCACAAAACGCTACTACGGTCGGACTTGCCTCAAGCAGCACCCATTGCTGAAGCGCGATATGCCGATACAGCGTCACCCGTCTTGCCAGTTTCAGACTGAACGCCTCGAAGCGATGCGCGCTGCGTGGCCGGGCGAGCGCGAGCGGCTGCAGGATTGGCAGAGAATTCCCCATAAGAGCAATACCTTAGGGACGGGATTCGAAGTCTAGGAGGTCAGGTGACGATTTTCATTCGGACTTATGCGAATTGACAGATTTCCCTCGCTCGAGCTTCCAGGAAATGTGTCAACACGCCCGCGCCTAGTCCTTTCGCACTGGGCAACGACGACACGACGCCGGTGACACTGTTCCTTCGATCTACGCCAGGATAACGCTGCGACGACTGTCTTAGCTTCCAGTTGCAGGGCGCTCGGCTACTTCGACTCGGTTACGCCCACACGACTTTGCGAGATACAGAGCGCGGTCGGCGCGGTGAAGCAAGTCGTCTCGTGACTCGCCATTCGCGATTTCTGCGATGCCCGCTGAGAACGAGAGCGAAATGGTGACCTGTGCGGGAATTCGAGAAGACACGGGCGGAATCGACCCGAGCAAAGTCTGAAGGGTTGATTTGGCTTCGTCGGAACTGGTGCCAGGCAGTACTAGAAGGAATTCTTCTCCGCCGAACCGCCCGAATATCGAACCTCTCGGCAACGATTCCAAGCAGTATTGTGCAAAATGACGCAAAGCTAAGTCTCCCGTCTCGTGTCCGAAGGTGTCGTTGATGGATTTAAAGTAGTCGAGGTCGAGCAAGGCTACGCTGATTGCAGTCGTTTCAGCGGGCCAGGCGGCTAGGACCAATTCCAGTCGGGCCATCACGGAGCGTCGATTGGGAACACCGGTAAGTTCGTCGAGGCCGCTGAGTCGGAGCGCGTCGTCGCGTTGCTTCGACAGCAATTGCTCGTGCCGCTTGAGCGACGTGATGTCGGCGCCAGTCAGTACAATCCAGCCGTTTGGCAACAGAGTTTCAGTGCACCAGAGCCAGTCATCGGTCACGAAGTCGACGGGAAAGGAGCGCTGGCGAGCATCATGTACATGCACACGTCGCCGATTTTGCGCGTCCGCAATGAACGCGGTCGTGTCGTGGGCCTCGATTCTGACAGTACGTCCATGCTTGGCGGCGTTCTCTACGATATCGACGAAAGTGGCGACCTGACCAGCTTCCAAGCCGAACCGGCGTAGAAAGCTGTCGTTCGCATAGCGCAAATAGTCCCTATCGTCATAGACGCCGAGAAACGTGTTTCCGGCCGAGAACGAGTGCAGTAGCGCAGCGACCAGCTCTGGCGCGTCACTGTCAGTTTCCAGGCGAACTATTTGACGAAATTGTTCCACCAGACGGCTCTTCCCTAACTCAACACGACCTGCTCGTGTTTGTGTAAGCGGTCTTGAAGCCGGCTCACGGTCGCAAGCTGAGCGTCGCGTACACGTGCTGGACGAGCAGTCCGCAGTTGGACGTCATAGATGACGAGCGCTTCGCGCAGTACCTCATAGTCGGCTCCCGCCAAGATGCAGTGGCTATTCGAAGTGACGCGGACATCCACTCGTACGAGCGCGGCGAGACCTTCCCGCACGGATTCCAAACGGGCTCTTTCGTATCCCGCCACGCAGAGCTCTTCAGAAATCAACAGTTGCTGTGCCAGCAGCGTGAGCAAGCTCGTCGTTTCCTTGCCTCGATGTATTGCATCGAGGGCAATAAAACATTTCAGTAGAACCAGGTCGATAGGGTGCTGCCTGCGATCAGACAACAGTGATGCCACGAGCGGCGAAATAGCTTTATTAACTGCTCGGCGAGGAGTATGGTTCCTGCTCAATTTGATGAGAGACAAGCAAAAAGGGCCGCTGAATAGCGGGCTCACGCAATTTTAGAGCATTCGAGCGCTCGCGAGTGCATCAAACAGCGCCAATTGAAATCGCACGTCCACGCTTCCGGAAATTCCTACATGGAACGTGCATCGCGAGGCCGCAAGTTCCGCATCCATACACACAACAAGCAGTAGTGGTCAATCGATACCAGCATCCTTGGCCTGTCCGTATTTAATGGATTTCGAACGTCACCTAGACCTGGTCGCATTAATCTACGGAGCGACGCTGATCGTTGACGGCTACCTTTATCGCCGTGTTCGTCGCCGGCGTCGCACTGCGCCGCCAGGAAATGGAAGCGACCGGCGAACAGCCCCCGAACGAAGTACTGAAGTCCATCGAAGTGGGGCGTGTGAGGAAGCGGCCAACGATCCCGAACTGGCTCATGCCAACATTGCCGAAAACATGATGGGTTGTTTGGTGGCAGTCGAACGTTTCTTCGAGCTTGGATTGATGGTCATCATCGGCAGCATCGTGTCTGCGCACGGGCGCGAACTCATTGAATGGTCCGAAGCTTGGCCGGGGCCTTTTTCTGTTTGTCGTCGCACGCCCGCTCGGCAGCACTCTTTCTCTTATTGGCTCGTTGATGGATCACCACCAGCGTTCACTGTCGGCGTGGCTAGGGCTGCGTGGCGTCAGCGCCTTCTACTATCTTCTCTTCTCGCTCGAAAACGCGGGGTACGGCGTCGTTGGCAAGATTATGCCGATAATCTTGTTGGCCATCGTAATTTTTCCACATGGCGCGAGCGTTACGGTGTTGCTCGATCGCTATGTCGGAAAAAGAGACTGAGCGGGCTTCACACGAACGCATTGCCGCATTCGCCTGGCCGTCTCGTCGAGCCAGTTAGAAAGGATGTTGTAATATGTGCAGGCCGGCAATGCCGCTCCGTTCAAAAAGCTCACTACCCGTTACTTGATGCCTCATTCCGTTGAAGTTGCTGCCGCTGTCATTTTCGCCATCGCCCTCCTCCATACCTTCGCCGTCGCCCGAATCGAAAGTCTCGGCCACCGCTTTCCACGGCACGCAGGAATATTTCATTTCTTGGCT
Source organism: Caballeronia sp. LZ065 (assembly GCF_031450975.1). Taxonomy (NCBI): domain Bacteria; kingdom Pseudomonadati; phylum Pseudomonadota; class Betaproteobacteria; order Burkholderiales; family Burkholderiaceae; genus Caballeronia; species Caballeronia sp. LZ065. Next base: position 33,614 of record NZ_JARUXV010000005.1, on the reverse strand, counting down.
GAAGTCGAGGTGGCCTTTGGATTTTGGGCGTTGGTCCTGTGTCTCGTCATGTGGGCGCTTGTTGGGTCTAAGGCGACCGTCGGCTACCTGGAGCAGCGCGAGTTCACCGAGGCTCTGTTCGTCTTCGTCATTATGGTCATCGCGGCAAGCCGGCCGATTCTTGTCCTCGTAACAACCGTTGTCATGTGGCTGTCTCGCTTCTTGCCGGTGCGACCACAGATTGCCGTGGTTTGGTTCTCGCTGTCCGCAATTCCGTTGTTGGGCTCCTTGGTGACCGAACCGGCCGCAATGACGCTTGGTGCGCTCCTCTTGCGAGACAGACTGTTTACCGCTCAGGTACCCGAGCGCGTTAAGTACTTCGGGCTCGCGTTACTTTTCGTGAACGTATCAATCGGTGGCGTCATGACGGCGTACGCCGCACCGCCGGTGCTGATGGTCGCGAATGCCTGGGGTTGGAACACGGGCTTTATGGCGGCGACTTTTGGCTGGAAAGCAGCCCTTGCTGTTCTCTTCAATGCCACCGTATTCGTCGCAATCTGTGCCAAAAGCGTCCCGTCGAAATTGACGACCGAAGACACTGACGGTTTGCTATCGAAGCGCGTCCCGGTCGGCGTCACGCTTGTCCACCTCGGATTTCTTGTGCTCGTCGTTCTGAATTCGCATCACGCCGTCGTCTTTGTGGGAGCGTTTCTGTTTTTTCTAGGATACACGCAGGCTTACGAGCGTCATCAATCGCCTCTGATGCTTCGCGAAAGCCTTTTGGTCGCATTCTTTCTCGGTGGTCTGGTGGTACTGGGCGGGCTGCAACGGTGGTGGCTGCAACCCGCTGTAAGTTCGATGGACGCTCTCACACTGTACTTCGGAGCGACGGGTCTGACAGCAGTAATGGACAATGCGGCCATAACATATCTCGGCTCGCTTATCCCAGACTTGTCGGACAGCGCAAAGTACCTGCTAGTGGCCGGTGCGGTGACGGGTGGCGGATTGACCGTGATTGCCAATGCACCTAACCCGGCGGGCTTGGCGATTTTGGGTAATCGATTTCCGGGCGGTGCTGTAAGTCCGCTGCGACTACTCGGCGCCGCGTTGCTACCGACCATAACGGCGGGCGTGGCATTCCTGATCTGGTGACGACAATAGCAGGTACACGCCGCGCTATGGTTGCTCGGCTCTGTCTTCTGTCGAAACCAGAGTCAATGTCTGTCGGCGGTCGGCACGACGGCGCCATGTGAGCGGCCGACGCGCTTTCACTCGAACTGACCGTTTCGACGCATTCTTCCATTTTTGCCGTTCACCACCTCCACTACAAACGAATGGCTCGTTTTGGGCCATGGTCGGCGACTACCAGGATCAACTATCGCCCGGTCAACACGAAGTGCGCTTTCGCTTTCCGCTCACGGCGATCTCATCGTCATTCGTTGACTTATTCGCATTGACTCCGCACCTACGACCTGGCGGCTCGCGCCACAATGCAGCGTCCTTGAGCAATTCGACCTGCGAATCCTCACGAATGCCCCTACTGAGGGCCAGGACAACGAACCACGGACGGTGATTGCGCCTTACGGTGCGTTGCTCTGCGCAAGGTGCAGGCAACTACGCACCATCCCTAGATAGACCGGATCGGTGAAGCGCCGCTCGAAGTACTCGACCAACGTCTTTCCGGCATCGCTGCGCACGCGAACGCCGATTGTTACAGCAGAAAAAAATTGACTTTCCACGTATGCGAATCGCGCCGTATTTGCGCGTGCGGCTGAATCCGCGCGTGCCCCTCTGCCAGCGTGATGCGATTCACCCGGCCAGCGACGTCTTCGCGAGCTCGGAACGCGCGTGGTACGTGGGCGGCAGAAAGAAACACTTTCCGGCCGCGAACACGCCACGAGTGCGAGACTAATGCAGAGAACTGCCATGCATACCAGATGCCCCGGGTTCATAACTTCCCCTTCCTGTTTCCTATCATTGATGTCCGCGAACTGCTTGCCTCAGCACCCAGTTGCGCAATGTAATGGCATCCTGGAAGTGCGCGTGCGGCTTCGGGGCACCGAGGATCACAAACACCGTAGGATGCCCACGCAGCGTCGTGATGACGATCAGACAGTGCCCGGCTTCGTTGGTGAAGCCGGTTTTCTGCAAACCGACGTTCCACGCGGTGTTGTAAACGAGCGGGTCGGTGTTGCGGTACTCGAGCGGCCCGTCGCCGCCCAGCACCAACTTGCTATGCGATGTCGCGTATTCCCGAATCTTCGGATAGTGATACGCCGCACGCGCCAGGCGCGTCAGATCGCGCGCCGTCGAGACGTTGTGCGGCGAAAGGCCGGTCGGATCGACGAAATGGCTATGTGTCATCCGCACCCGCTTTGACGTGCGGTTCATCGCGCGCACGAAGCCGGGGCGTCCGCCGGGATAGTCGCGGCTCAGTGCGAAGGCCGCCCGGTTTTCAGACGACATCAACGCGATATGGAGCATGGTTCGGCGAAGCAGCAGCGAGCCCACCGGCAAACGCGAGCTTGACCATTTGAGCCGGTCGACGTCGGCATTGGTGATACGCGCGGGCCTGACGAGCGAACGGTTTGAGTCGATGACGACCATCGCCGTCATTAGCTTCGTGAGTGACGCGATCGGCATGCGCCGATCGGGATTCTAAGCGTAAAGGGTGCGTCCCGTGAAGAGGTCGACCGCGATGGCAGCTCGCGCGGACACGACGGGGCGTACCGGATGCCGCACCACGTGCTGATGCTTCGCCATCCGGCGATTCTTACTGCTGTGGTGTTTGACGACTTGAGGCTTGCGGACCTGTTGACCGACGATGCGCTTCGCTTGCGCGTCGGCAGGTAACAGGTTGGCACATAGCAACAGCAGAAGGAAGATGTGGAATTTGGTCATGAGGCGTACGTCGAACGCGCCCGGTGGACGACGAAGGCACGGAGACGAAAACGAAGCACTATAGAAAGCAAGATTCGATGGAGGGACTGCCATGCGTTGTCTTGATAACGAGCTATGCTTAATTGCAGCTTAAGACAGCGCGCCGCACCGGTTCACAACCGGCGTATTTTGCATCGTCCAGCGCCTCCGCTTCGATGGTTCCATTACCAGCGGCGCGCGCCCCAGTGCTGCCCTCCTGATCAATCGCGCTTGATCGCCTGGTGGACAGCGCGACACGCGGTTTTGTCAGGCCATCGGGTTGAAGTTTGCTGCATCGGGCGCCTCGATCATATTTTTGCGGCCCCGCCGACGGCGGCATCCAGGAGGTCGTGACCAGGCGCAGCGATCCTGAACAGGGCCAATCAGCTTCCAGCGCGAAGTCGGTCCGCTTCAAAAGCTTCGCTTAGGCTGTGTGATCGAAGAATTCGGGTGCGTGCGTTTGCCGGTTGCTTCCCCTGAGACCGCTTTCGCGGTGTTTTGGGAGAACTGCATGGCGGCAAGCGACACTGCCGCTTCCGGAGGATCCGCGGCCGCCGCAGGCAGCTTGTCCGCGACCGTCGCAAGCGACCCACCGTCGAGCCTAAGCCAGTAAGCGTCTGCGGCAGTACGCGGCGTCCGGCGACCAACGGCTGTGCCGAAACTTAAAGCAACTGCTTGCGCGGGTGCCCGGAAGGCATCCGTTTCGCAATCGCTCATCGAACGGAGTGGGCTCAGGACGTGCGCCGCAGCAGGCGGGGTTTCCTTTAGGAGGGTTTATGAACGCAAGTTCCCGCGATCGCCGCGGTTTCATGGTTTTCATCGGTACGGCCGCGGCCGTCGCGTCATGCTGTTGCACCGGCGTCGGCAAGGCTTCCGCGCGCGACGACTCCGCCAGCAACCCGGTTCCGGGCGGCCCGAAGTCGGCCAAGGCGAAAGCCCTCGGTGCCGGCGCCGACCTGCTGCAACGCCATGCTCCGATCGATGCAATCAACATGTATCTCAACGGCTTTCACTTCTATGCCGACGACATGGGCCGGCAGGTCGAAGCACATCACTACTGTCATCATCTTAACGAGGATTTTTTTCAGTGCGTGATCTACGACGACAATGGCGCGGATGCACGGCTGATCGGAATTGAGTACATCGTGTCGGAGAAGATTTTCAAAACGTTGCCCGATGACGAGAAGCGCCTTTGGCATAGCCATCGGCACGAGACGACGTCGGGCGAGCTCGTTATGCCGGGCATACCTGCGCCGGTGGAGCACGAAGCCATCGCTTCGCTCGTCAACACGTATGGGAAAACTTGGCACACTTGGCAGATCGATCTTCAATCAGCGTTGCCGCTCGGCATTCCAGCGCTGATGATGGGCTTCACGAAAGACGGACAGCTTGATCGCGAGCAGGTGCGACGGCGCGATCGTGCGCTCGACATCGACACTGCGGCGGAGCGAGCAAATCGTGCAGATCTTTCCAGGTCCGCCGGACCGGTTCAGCCGGGGGCGGACGCTTGGCAGTCGGGGAAAGAGTGTCCAACTCGTGTTGAACGAGGTTTCGCTTGGGAACATCAAGCGCTAGGGTTGGCGTTTCGCATCAGCAAGGCGCGAAAGTCCGCATGCACATCACGATGCCGTCGCCGCGAAACGTGCTATCGAGCGGCGCTTGCTACGGGCGATGCGGATCAAACAGGCGTGCGGCGAGTTGACCTTCGCGGACCTGATCGCCGAGCTCGAACGCAGGTTCGAAGAAACCGGCAAGCGGCGAGTACACGTAATGACGCGCGCCTTCGACTCGCAAGAAGCGCGTCTTGCGGGCTGCCGCGGTGTCGGCCTCCGGGATCACACCGAGCCGCTGCAACACGCGCTGCAAGCCGCGCTCGACAATCGCAAGATTCGCGGCATCACAGCCGGCGTGTCCGCCCCGTTTCGCAGCCGCTGCCATCGTGCGGTCCTCGCTGAGCAGATCCATGATCATCGTGTTCGGCGCGCCGAATTCGCGCACGATGTCCATGTACAGCGCGCGCCGCTCCAGTTCGGCGGGCGGCGATGCAAGTAGGGTCGGCGCGTGACGGCCTCCTTTTCTGCGCATCAGCATCAAGAACTGACGCGGTGCTTTCTTTGTCGACTTGACGTTCGGCGAGGGCCGCGAAGGCAAGAACAACCGCGCGGGCGGAATCCGTCGCACTCGGGGATGAAGTCCAGCACGGTTGCATCAGGGACCCACGTCTGCTAGCTGATAAACTCCAGCGCAGCGAGCAACCGTAGTGCGGCCGGCGCTGAAAACCTCGCCTGCCGATGCCGTCTTCGTCACGAATGGCGTTTCGCTTAAAACGCAAACACCCCCGTAAGCGCGTTAGCGTGAACCCCGAGATGCGAGAATTCGCATGATGGTCTGACGCGATGTGTTCAGGGCCCTAGCCACCTCGGCGATGGTTCTGCCCGCAGCGAGCGCATCCAGCGCGCGACGTCGGCTCTCCGCGTCGAGGCTAGGAGGACGGCCGATCCTTGCGTCGTGTTGCTTCAAGATCTGAGCAGCCTCACACGCTCTCGGCTTTCGGACCCGGCTATCGAGTTCCGCTACCAAGCCGAGGGTCTGGATGAGAAGCTCATCCCGCACCACGTCAAACCCATCCTTCGTCGCGCAGATGCAAGCGACTGACGCGCCTTTGTCCTTAATCTCTCGTAAAGTGCGAAAAACGTCGGTAGGGCTGTTGCCCAATGCCACGAGATCGAAAACCACCAGCAGATCGTGCCGCCATAGTCTGCCGATCGCTTCCTGCAACACAGGCCGCTCAGACGCACGTCTCGTTGGGGAAGCGTCGCCCATGTAAATATCTTCATCGCAGACCTCCAGGTCGAACGACATGAGCGTTCGCGCAGCGCTCGCCTGACTCAGGCGATCTTCGTCTCGTATCAGGGCGATGATGGTCATAGCTGCGCTATCGATAGCGAATTACAACTAGGCGATTAGGTTGTCTCGCAGCCATCGGCAACCGGGTCAAGTCGCTCGATTGCCGTCAGACGCTAGACGTCCACCTTGGCGTCCGTCTCAAACGCTGCAAACCGTGCTCGCCGCGCCTGCAGAGGGGACATTCACTGAGGCATGTGACCTCGGCTCGGTCGCGATGTTCCCTGCCTTTCCACGCTGGAACGGACACACGCCAACGCGGCGCGCGACGTACTTCGGCTGCGCCGTCTGACGGTCAGTTGCGGCTGAGATCGTCGTGCAAAGAGTCAGCGGACTCTGCCGCGGAAAGGATGCGGACGTCGGCGCGAGACGAGACGCTCCTGGATAGACGCCCGTCCCTCGGCGATCTCAGCTAACCAGGACGTCACAGTCAAAGCGTCGCGCGGAAGCCGAGCTGGCGGGGATTCGGCACTCGCGCACTCGAAAGGCGGTGGGGTTGAAGCAGCAAGCTCCGTTTCGGCCGCCTGTTTGGCGTCGGCTTGTGCTTGGCGCTCTTCGCTGACACACGACGCAATCTCCTCAGACAGAGTGTCTGGCCCTGAAAGGAGGTCGGCGACAACTGACGCGCCGTCGCTTGAGGCCGTTGCTACGTTCGTCACGTTGCATCGCTTGTCGGGCGTCGAGTTGCGTGCTGAATGGTAACGCCGACCGACATACTCAGAAGTCAGTTAATCGCTCGGCGGAGGCTCTGGCTTACTCTTAAGCCCGCAGCGCTTTTGCCAGTTCCGCAAGGCGATAAGGCTTCGGTAGGAAGGTCACATCGCTTAGCTCGCCATCACCATTCGAAAGCGCAGCCGGTGCATGTCCAGACGTGAGCACAACCCGAATCTGGGGATGCTGTGAGCGGACCAGGCGCGCCAGTTCCAAGCCGCCAGCGCCGTCGGGCAGCGAAATGTCGCATACAAGGAAGCGAATGTCGCTGCGCTGGCCAAGGATGACCGTAGCCTCGGATGCGCTGCTGGCCGGTACGACCTCGTATCCGATGCTTGCAAGCAGTTGAGACGCCACTCCGACCTGTTCTGGCTCGTCCTCGACAAGTAGGACTGTCTCGATCCGCGGTGCTACTGGATCCTCGGCACCGGACCTGTGATGGGCTATCGGCAGATAAAGCTCGACTTTTGTACCCTTATCCACCTCGCTGAACAGACGAACTTTGCCGCCAGACTGTGTGATGAAGCCATATACCTGACTCAATCCGAGTCCTGTGCCCTTGCCCGGCTGTTTAGTCGTAAAGAATGGCTCGAACGCCTGCGCCAGGACCGCTTCGGGCATACCCATGCCGGTATCCGACACACAGATGCGCACGTAGCGCCCTACCGGCATGTCTAACGCGGTGTCCGCGTCCAACTGAACGGTGTCGGTGCCGATCGTGACGGTGCCGCCCGTCGGCATCGCGTCCACTGCGTTGACCACTAGGTTCAACAGCGCCGCCTCAAAGCGCGCTGGGTCAACCAGCGCGAACGCGTTTTCCGGCCGAAGAGCAAGCTCCACGTGCGTGGTGCGGCTTCCCGCACGCGACAGCATCGGCGCGAACTCTCGAATCAGGGCGTTAAGATCGTGAACCTGCGCCTGCAACGGCTGCTGCCGTGCGAAAGAGAGCAACTGCTGCGTAAGTGCGGCGCCGCGGTCGATCGCTCGTCGCATGCTATCGATCATCTTCTTGTCGATTGGCGTACGCGACTGGATAGCCAGCACTTGCAGACCGTTGGACAGCACCGCTAGGAGGTTGTTGAAGTCGTGCGCGACGCCACCCGTCAGCCGCCCGATCGCCTCCATCTTTTGAGATTGGAACAGCGCCGCGTTCGCTTTCTCCAGAGCGGCCGCTGCTTCCTTGCGCTCGGTGATGTCGCGCGTGACTTTTGCGAATCCGACGAGCACACCAGCCTCGTCGCGAATGGCATCCACTACGAGGTGCGCCCAGAAGCGACTGCCGTCCTTGCGCACTCGCCACCCCTCGCGTTCGGCGCGGCCTTCGGCCGCCGCGGTCGCCAAGATCTTTGCCGGCAGACCAGCCGCCTTGTCCTCGGCCGTATAGAAGCGCGAGAAATGCTCGCCGACGATCTCTGATCGTCGATAGCCCTTGATCCGCTCCGCCCCGACGTTCCAGGTGGTCACCACGCCCGTCGGCGACAGCATGAAGATCGCGTAGTCAGTCACGCCTTGAACGAGGATCCGAAACTGCTCCTGAGCTTCACGTGCGGAATCATTCGCGCCCGATTCTTCGGCCATGTTACCTATCCTTCGCTCGCGTTTCCGTCCGGGAGGTCGATCTTTTACCGAGTTGTCCCAGACCGGTCAGTGAGAAGTCCATTGCGTGAGCAGGTTAATGAGATGCGTTGGTGGATAAGGCTTACGGAGGAAAGCAGTTGGCCGCACGTCGGGAGGTAACGCATGAACCGCCGACTGGAGCAGGAAAGGTATCGTGCTGTAGTCCGGGTGTGAGGTCAGACACCGCCACAGTTCAACGCCGCTCATCACCGGCATCATGTTGTCGGCGACGATCACGTCGGGCGGCGCAGTATGTATCGTAGCCAACGCGTCCGCTCCGTTACCCGCTGTCTGCACGGCAAAGCCCGCGTTTTGGATGATTAACCTGAGCGCGGCTACCAGGGAGCAGTCGTCGTCGACCAGAAGAACGTTAGGCATCGAAGGATCGCTGTATGTGTTGGACATGTCGCGGCGACCGCTCCTTGCGGCAGTCTCGATCGCTAGCCCGTGGCCGGTGCTTGCTCGGCCCATCAGCGGTCGGTACGTCAATTTCTCCGATTCCTCCGGCCGGATGCTCCGGGGGAGAGTGTCAGTTAGCGGCAATCGGCGAGAGGGAAGCCGGCACAAAAGCGCATCTATTGTACATCTTATTCGTGACGGACGTTCGTGCTTTACAGCACATGCGACTTCGCTACGAATGTGCAGTCGGTTCTGCTTCGCCGTGGTCGCGAGCCTTTGATGCAACGACAAACTGGAACCCCGCAAGGACGGTTTCTTTTGACTACCGCGGCGACCGTCAAGGCGCGTCGAGGACGGACATGGCTCTACTGTTTTATCTTGCCCGTCGCCTTACCGCCAGCGTCCGCCCCCGAAGCACCATCCGGCGACATGCCCTTCTCACGTTGCTGCATTAAAGTCGGCCCCCCCGACGGGTCTGCCCCCCGCTGGAAGTGCGGTCGGTCGCTTGATTTGCTGTGGCGCCGTTCTGGGTCGTTGGTGACGGTGCCTTCTGCGTGGTCTGCGCGAACGCACCAGTGCTTGCCGCCACGAGGAGGCCGCTTAAAAGAGATGAGATGCGGTTGATGCGATTCATGGCTGTAATTGGAGCCTCAAACGGCTTCCCTCACCGTCGAATAGGATAGATTACGGGGCCACCGAACCAGGGTCACGGTCCACCCTCTCGTCCGCTGCGTCCTTCGCATCCTCTTCGGCGTTGCCGACTTGCTTTCTTGCCTCGCCAGCGACCTGCTGAGCGTCGCCCTTCGCCTCCTGGGCCGGATCGTTCGTCATCTTCCCGACGCCCTCATTGATTTTTCCCTTCGCTTTTTCGCCGACGCCTTTCACCTGATCTTCATTCATGGCCACCTCCCGATGAAAGCCTGCGGATTGCAAGCGAATGTCACCGCGCAAAAAAGATGCCTCGACATAAGGGCACGTCTATAGTGAGAATCAGGAGGAGGAAATGTCGCAGAAGTTCGATATCAACTGGAGCGTCAGTCCGGCGGATGGGTCTGGGCAGCCTTTCTGTTGAGAGCAGAAGATGGCACGACTATCATGGTCGGTCAGTCTTCGGAAGCGTTCGCTACCGAAGAAATAGCGCGTTTTGACGCAGAGCGCTCATTGCGCGACGTCTATGACAGCCCTATAGCCGACCGGCAAAAAGCCTAGCGGCATAGCCGTTGCTCTGAGCACACCATGACACATCTCCATACTGTCATGGCTGCGACTCCTGGATTATGGACCGATCGCCTGTTCGACCGCGTGTTGCCGCCGGTCGTCCTGCTCATTGTCGACGACGACATGGCCAGCGCGCAGGCGCTTGCCGCGGTTCTTGTGATTGAAGGTTTCCGGGCGACGATCGTCGAGAGCGGCCCGGCCGCTTTTGAAATGCCGGTGGAGACGACGCCTCACGTCGTGATCCTTGATATGGAGATGCCCGTGTGCGATGGATTTGCGGTAGCTTCATCCATGCGAGGGTCCAGCCGCTTCGCAAGGACGCCGATTATCGCCTATACCTCGCTGGCAGAAGCGGATGTGGAGGAACGTGGCAGGCAGGCGCGAATCGATGCCTTCTGCCGCAAAGGCATGTCGATTCAGCCACTCCTCGATCTCATCGGACTTGTTGCGCCCGTATAACTTCCGTTGCGTCTTGGTGTACGGCAACTGAACCGCGAACTATATGCCCTGCGATGACGTGCTAGGTGCAACGGCTTTCGGCTAACTCTCGAACCGGGAGACTTCAAAGCACCTTCGTCGGTAATACCCCGGTCGTCATGACAGGGGCCATGACAGCGGCTCGCCGCGCGGGTCGATTCCCGCGTGCCAGTGCTCACCTGCGGAGGTGAGCACAGGATCCCCGAGGGCGACACTTCGCGGACGTTCTCATTCGTCCTTCTCTTTCTCTCGTTCCATCATTGTGCCCGGAGAGCCGAACTAAGTACTTCCCATCGCGTTACATCATGCTCCAAAACCGCTACGAAGTCATCGCAGACAGCCGCGTGGAACAACAGTAAACGTGGAGGCGGACACGCTCCGCCGTCCTTACGGCGATTTGATACGCAGTGACGGACAGAGAGAGAGCAGTGAAGGTCATAAGGCATCACAGGGGTCTATTGCCCGACCTCTATTTCGACACGATCGGGGTATAGACCTGCATCGGCGGCGGCCTGCTCTACATCCTTCGTGGACGGAAAAGCCCCTAGCTCGCCTATCGTGTCTTCGCCCGCAGACAGCCGCCCGCCCCATAACCCGGTCGGAAGGCGGTATATATGCAAGATAATGGGTTCGTCATTGTCTCGTTCCATCGCGTCTCCTAGATCGCACCCAGGGCGTTGTCGGTCCCGACTTGATATTTGTCGAATCCAGCGTATCACAGCCCGGAAAAGCAGGAGGCAATTTGCCGATTACGAGGAAAAGTGACAAACGGAGCCGCTCAATCGGGCGATGCCAACGTCAGCAGTCCACAGACAGAGGGTTTGCGCCGAGCGACACGCAGACCCCGATGTTCGGGCTAGTGATCCGCACGGCACCGAAAAAAGATTGTGGATGTTGAAACGTGGCAGCGAGCGGCGCTTGCCGACCCTTCTCTGCCGCTCGACCTCTGCCAGCCCCCATGTCTCGTAACCACGCGAAGCCGCCGCTGGAATGACCCATGCGCCGCCGACAACGAACAGTCGGGGTTGCCGGCAGGGAAGGTTTAGTGCTTATGACGTTGCATTTTCGCGCTGGCGCGATGCCGAACCTCGCTCGACCCAACGTCCAAAATTCGTGCCCTTGCTCCACGAAAATTCAACAATGGGCTGGTGGCTTCGAGCGTCATCAATCGGTGACACGTGTAGCGCCGTATCTCTCGGCGGCCCCTCTTCGCATCGTCGAAGCGACTCGCGTCCTTAACACGAATGTTGAGGTGATCGGAATGCACTACAAGAACCCGTAAGGCAATTAAGTCTAGTTTTGACCTTTTTATCGCCCAACCTTGCAGAAATAGGCTTCGAACAGCGCGTCCACTTCAGGCACGTGCTCGGCAATCGGCAGCACGACGCGGGTAATGTTCATGTATTGCCGGAAGTTCAGGTTCGTCGAGAAGTTGTTGCGGCCCCAGGTGCCGCAACCCATTGAAAGGGAAAACGGCAGGCCGTTCTCGAAGCTGCCGCCCGTCGCGATGCAGTGCGCCTGATCGACAATGACGCGCGCGACCGGCAACTGCGTCCCGAGCGTGACAGCGAGCGCGTCGCCCGCTCCGTGCACGCCGACCGAATGGCCCGCGCCCATATAACGGTAAATGCCTTCCACGATGCGTACAGCTTCGTCGATCTCCCTCGCGCGATAAACGGCAAGCACCGGCGCGAGCTTCTCGCCCGAGAACGGACACCCGGCGCCATAACCGGTCTCTTCCACCATCAGAAAGCGCGGTTCGCGCGCGGCGATATCAGCGAGTCCCGCCTCACGCGCGATCTCTTCTGCCAAACGTGCGGTGCAGCGTGCCGAGAGCTTGCCGTCGCGCCACATCGTCGCTTGCAAACGCGCCTTTTGCTCGTCGTCGAGCAGCGCGCCGCCCTGTCGCTTCAGCGCTTCGAGCATGCGCTCGTATATCGGCGCCTCGATTACCACGCTGTTCTCTGACGAGCAGCTGGTCGCATTGTCGAAGGTCTTCGACAGCGCGATCTTGCGCGCTGCGGCGTCGGGATCCGCCAACGCTGTCACGATTGCCGCGACGTTGCCCGCGCCGACGCCAAACGCAGGCGTGCCGCTCGTGTATGCCATGCGTACGTTGGATTGCGATCCTGTCGCGACGACCAAATCGCACTGCTTCATCAGTGTCGCGGTCGCGGCCTTGTCGATCGGCGCGGGCAGCATCTGTACAAGATCCGGATCGAGTCCAGCCTTCGCGAACTGCTCGTGAACGAAGCCGATCAGCCTCGCGCAGGTCGAATGCCCTTTCGGCGACGGTGCGACGATCACCGCATTGCCGCACTTGAGCGCATTGATGATCTTGTTTGCAGGCGTCGCAGCCGGATTGGTCGATGGCGTGATGGCTGCCACCACACCTATGGCACGGGCGATCTCGATGATGCCTTTCGCTTCATCACGCGCGACCACGCCAGTCGTCACCACACCGTCGAGATCGCGCATCAGGCCGGGTGTTTTGCGGTAGTTCTTTGTGAACTTGTCGCTGGCATTGCCGAGTCCGGTGTCGCGCACCGCGAGCTCCGCGAGCAATCGGTTGCGCTGCGGTTCCATGATTGCCCACGCTGCTGCGGCGGCGGCCGTATCGAGCGTGTCCTGACCGGCGTGCTCGAAGCGCCGCTGCGCCGCACGGGCCCGCGCGACCTGTTCCGCGACGGCACGGTCCGCATCAGCGGATGGCTGACTCATTTGGCCGCCCATTTCGCCACCATCTCATGCTGGTCGGATGGATGCCTGACACTTGCCACGCAAAGTGCCAAGACGAGCGCCGCGAACACGACATACGCGCAGACGAGCCACGGCTGTCCGCCGTTGAACTTGAGCAGAACCGTCGCGATGATCGGCGTGAGCCCGCTCGCGAAGATGCCCGAGAACTGATACACGAACGAGATGCCCGTATAGCGCACGTGCGGCTCGAAGAGTTCCGAGAAGAGCGCGGCCTCCGGTCCGTAGATCATCGCGTAGAAGATGCCGAACGGAATGACGATCGAGATCCACACCGCGAGCACGTTCACCGGCTGGCTCGACATCAGCCAGAACGCCGGAAACACGGAAGCGCCGCAGATCAGCGCGCCCCAGAAGAACGTGCGCGCACGGCCGAAGCGGTCCGAGAAACGGCCGAACAGCGGAATGAACAGACACATCGCGAGCGCGGCAGCCATCACGCCGACGAGCGCATCGGTGCGCGTGAGCTTCAGTTCCTGCGTGAGATAGGCAATGGCGAACACCGCGAACAGATTGAAGAACACGCCTTCGATATAACGGATGCCGAGACCGAGCATGACCTGCCTGCCGAACTGCGACATCAGCGTGGCGATCGGCAGCTTCACCGCTTCGCCGCGATCCTTCACGGCCTGAAACTCGGGCGTCTCCATGATCCTGAGCCGGATCCACAAGCCGATCGCAATCAGGATCACCGACGCGCCGAACGCAATGCGCCAGCCCCACGCGAGAAACTGCGCCTCGGTGAGCGTCTGCGACAACAGCGCGACGAGCCCGGACGCGCCGCACAGCCCGATCGACACGCCCATCTGCGGCAGGCTCGCATAGAAGCCGCGCTTCTCGGGCGGCGCATATTCGAAGGCCATCAGCACGGAGCCGCCCCACTCGCCGCCGAGTCCGATGCCCTGCAGCACACGCAGCAGCAGCAACAGAATCGGCGCCCAGATGCCGATCTGCGCATATGTGGGCACGAGCCCGATCGCCGCCGTCGCCACGCCCATGATCACGAGCGTGATGACGAGCATGCTCTTGCGCCCGATCTTGTCGCCGAAGTGGCCGAAGATCACGCCGCCGAGCGGCCGCGCGACGAAGCCGACCAGGAAGGTCACGTAGGCGAGCATCGTGGAGACCAGCGGATCGCCGGTCGGGAAGTAGAGCTTGTTCAGCACGATCCCGGCGATGACGCCGTAGAGAAAGAAGTCGTACCACTCGACCGTCGTGCCGATGACGCTCGCGAGCGCCACGCGCCAGACCGGGTTGCCCTGATCGCTTTGCATCGTGCCTCCTGTATGCCTTGTGTTCCCTCTGCGGGGAATCGGCGGCTTCATATGTGCGCGTCGGGCCACGCACAGGACCTCAGGCGGCGAGCGTCACCACCGAAACGACGACCAGAAATCCGAGCGTCGCCCGCCTGAAACGGCGCTCGTCGATCAAACCGAACAGACGCATGCCCGCGAGAATGCCGAACAGATAGCCCGGCGCGAGAATCCACAGCGGCATGGGACCGTCGATCATGAACGCGCCGCGCATCCACAGCACGATGAGCGCGGCGACCGACATCGCCATGACCGTGACCATCAGGTTCGCGCGCGTATCGACGCTCGGCGCGGAGCTGGAAAGCAGATACAGGATGACCGGCGGCCCGCCGATGCCCGTGCCGCCCAGCAGCGCGCCGCTGAGCAGGCCCAGCGCGATCGAAGTCGGCACGCGCGGCTCCGCCTTGTGACGGATGCCCGCGAGCAACGCGAGCGAGAACACCAGCACGAGCACGCCGATCGCGCGCCGGATCAGCGACTGGTCCGCATTGACGAGCGCCCACGCGCCGAAGGGCAGCGCGACGAAGGCCGCGATGCAGATCGGCATGACCACGCGCCATTGCGCGCGGCCGATGAAATGCCGCAGCACCGGCAGCACCGCGAACGCTTCGAGCAGCAGCACGGGCGCGACGATGAACTTCGGGCTGGTCATCAGCGAGAGGAGCGGCATCATGACGAGCGAGCCGCCGAAGCCGGCTGCGCCGCGCACGAAGCCCCCCGCGAGGGCGGCGGCGAAGGCGATGGCGGCGACGGTCGGCGTCAGCATGGCGCTCAGCTCTTGAGAAAGCCGCCGTCCACCGCGAGCGTTTCGCCCGTGATGAACGCGGCGGCGTCGGAGGCGAGGAACACCGCCGCGCGCGCCACATCGTCGACGGTGGCGAGGCGGCCGAGCGGAAAGCGCGTGAGCACGCGCGCCTTCACGTCGGGCGTGAGCACGTCGCGGACCATGTCGGTTTCCACGAGCGCGGGCGCGACCGCGTTCACGCGCACGTTGAACGGCCCGAGTTCGCGTGCCAGTCCCTGCGTGAGCGCGACCACCGCGGCCTTGCTCGCGCCATACCAGACGTTGCCGACGGAGCCGCCGCCGTGCATCGCCGACACCGACGCGATGTTGACCACCGCGCCGCGCTCCTGCCGCTTCATGTGCGGCGCGACGGCCTGCACGCAATGAAACACGCCGCCGACGTTCACGGCCATCAGCGTGTCGAAGGCGGCGGCGGTGGTCGTCTCGAACGGACCTTGCGCGAGAATGCCCGCGCTGTTCACGAGCACGTCGATACTGCCGTGCTCATCGACGATACGTCTCACCGCGCGCGCGATCGCCTCGCCGTCCCGCACATCGAGACCGATGCCCGACGCGCCGTTGCCCAGCGCGGCCGAGCATTGCATCGCAGCATCGGCGTCGAGATCGGCGATGCACACCATCGCGCCCTGCGCCGCGCACAACTGCGCAATGCGCAGACCGATGCCGCGCGCCGCGCCCGTCACGAGCACCGTGCGTCGGTCGAGCCGTGTATCGATGGTCTCCATCGTCGTGTCCCCCGCGTCAGTGAATGCGTCCAGGGTCCAGTTTGACGCATCGTGCCGGCGCCGGATGTGGGCAGGCCGTCATGACACGTTCGCTTCGTCGTGAATCAGGTCGCGCAGGCGGCGCTTGAGGTGCAGGTAGCCGTCGTCTGATTCGTCGCGCGGACGCGGCAGCTTCACTTCGATATCGGCTTTGATGCGCCCCGGCCTGCGCGTCAGCACGATGATCCGGTCCGAGAGAAGAATCGCCTCGTCGATGCTGTGCGTGACGAGGATCATCGTCTTGCGCGCTTCGGCTTCGCTTTCCGCGATCAGACGCCCGAGTTCCTGCTGCATCGCGGCGCGGTTCTGCGCGTCGAGCGCGGCGAAGGGCTCGTCCATCAGCAGCACTTCGGGATCGACCGCGAGCGCGCGCGCAATCGACACGCGCTGGCGCATGCCGCCCGAAAGCTGATGCGGATAATGACCCGCGAAACCATCGAGCCCGACCAGCCGCAACTGCTTCGCGACGATCTGCTCGCGCTCCGCGCCCGGCACTTTCTTCATGCGCAGGCCGAACGCGACGTTGTCGCGCACCGTCATCCACGGAAAGAGCGCGTAGTCCTGAAACACGACGGTGCGTCGCCATGTCGGGCGCGCGACCTTGACGCCATCGACGAGCAGTTCGCCCGATGTCGGCGTCTCGAAGCCCGCGAGCAGGTTGAGCATCGTCGTCTTGCCGCAACCGCTGTGTCCGAGGATCGAGCAGAATTCGCGATCGCTGACCTCGAAGCTCGCGTTGTCGAGCGCGAGCACGTCGCCGCCGCGCCGGTGGCCCGATGCGTACACCTTGCTCACGCCTTTCACGCAGACTGATCCCATCGTCCGTCTCCTTCTCAGTGTCCGATCGCGCGCGACCACGGCAAGAGACGCCGCATCGCCAGGCGCAAGGCGCTGTCCATCGCGAGGCCGACCAGCCCGATCGTCGCCATGCCGACGATGATCGAATCGGTGCGCAGCACGCTGCGCGCGTCGTTGATCATGAAGCCGAGGCCGGAGATCGCGCCGACCAGTTCCGCCGCGACCAGCGCCATCCAGCCGACGCCGAGACCGATGCGCACGCCGGTCAGGATCTGCGGCAGCGCGGCGCGGAACACGACGCGCGTGAGAATCGACGCCTCGCTCGCGCCGAGACAGCGCGCCGCGCGAATCAGGTTCGGCTCGATGCCCTTCACGCCGTTGATCGTGTTGAGCAGGATCGGAAAGAAGATGCCGAGGAAGATGATGAATTCGTTCTGCGTGTTGCCGATCCCGAACCACAGGATCGACAGCGGAATCCACGCGAGCGGCGGCACGGGCCGCAAAATTTCGACGATCGGATCGACCTGTTCCTCGACGAGCGGCCACCAGCTCATCGCGATGCCGAGCGGAATCGCCGCGCACGCCCACACGAACGCGACCACTTCGCGCCGCACGCTGTCGATGAGGTTGTGCAACAGATCGCCCGACAGGATCAGCTGCCACGCCGCCGCGAGCACCGCGCTTGGCGCGGGCAGCAGGTTGCGCGTGGTGTCGTCGAGCAGCACGGTGCTCGCGTACTGCCACGCGGCGATCAGCACGAGCAACAACGTGAGTCCGCGCAGCTTGCGCAACGCGTGGCCGAGCCACGTTCGTTTCGCGGCGGCCGCGCGTGCGGACGCGTGCTGCGCGCTCGCCGGTTCGATCGTCGTCACGTCCACGGTGTCTCCTTTCGTACGGGGTGTATCGATAGCGTCTTCCATGGCTGCAAGGCGGGCAGTGCCGGTTCAGGGCGTCCAGGTCCTCTTGTCGAAGGTCCATGGCCGCACGAGGTCGCCCTTCTCGGGGAACGGCTGCGGCGCTTTCATGCTCTGCACGTCCAGATACGACGGATACGGAATTTTCGCGGGATCGCCCTTCCAGCCCGCGGGCACGAACGGCGGCTCTTTCGGCACGGTCCAGCCGAGCTTGTCGAAGGTCTTCTGCATGAAGCGCGGATCGACGGCGGCGACGAAATCGTCGGCGGTGAGTGGCCGCACGATGCGCCCATGCTCGTGCAGCCAGCGGAACACGACCGAATTCACCTGCCCCCAGAACTGCGCGTTCGGATATACGTAGCTCGGCTTGTACGCGTTGTTGTAGCGCTTGACCTGATCGAGCAGGATCGGCTTCGAATAGCTCTTCAATTGCGGCACCTGCGCCATCAGGTCCGCCGTCTGCTCGGGATGCAGGCGAATCCACAGCGTCGCCTCGACGAACGCGTCGCACAGCGCCTGCACCACGTCCGGCACGTTCTGCACGAGTTCGTCGCGCACGTAGAACTGGCCTTCGTACATGTTGTACGGAAAGATCGAATCGGCGACGCGCCCGTTCTTGCGCTGCTCGGTGATCATCGCGACGGTCGGGTCCCACGACACGACGCCCGCGAGTCCTTCGGGCATCGCCATCTGGTCGCCCGGTGTCATGTTCTTGAGGATCACGTCACGGCCGATCTGCACGTCGTTGACCATCGCGGCCATCTGCACGTAGAACTCCGCCGACGAGCCCGTCACGATGCCGAGCGCGGCGGGCGGATTGCTGCCCTTCAGGTCCTTGAACGACCTGATCTTCGAATCAGGCGGCACGACGAGCGCATGCAGCAGGTTCGGGCTCTCGATCGCGATCGCCTTGACGGGAATCTTCTTGTCGAGCAACGACGAGAACGGGAAGTTGCCGCCACTGCCCACCTGGAAGCGCCCGGACACGAGCACTTCGTTGATCTCCGGTCCGGAGGCGAACGCCTGCACCTTCGTTTCGAGGCCGCGGTCCTTCAGGAAGCCCTGCTTGTCCATCACGACGTTCACCGCATTCTGCCCGGACCACGGCGCCTGATACGCGATCGACAGCGGCCACCAGCCCTTGTCCTTCAGCCATTGAATCGACTTCTGCGAGACCTGCTCGCGCGGCATCGGCCAGCCCCAGTCGCTGAACGTGGGCGCGGCGTCGGCGGCGTGCGCGATCTGCGCCCGCGGCATGGCGGCGCAGAGCAGCGTCGCGCAGGTCGCGGCGAGAAGCATCTTCACGGTTCGTTTCATGCTCGTCTCCGTGTCTGTTAGTCCGCCTTTTCGTGCGGATCGTGGTGACGGCGTCCGGCCGGCGGCCTATCCCCGCGCCGCCGACAGCGTCATGTCCATGCCGCCGAAGCGCACGCGCGCGTGCGTCAGGTCGCGCTGCGAGCCGAGGTAGCGGATCATCTCCGCGAGCGGCGAAGTCTTGTCCTCGTACGCCGGCTCGCTCTTCTTCAGCGGCGCGAGCAGTTCCGGCGAATAGAAGGCGGTGAGCAGCAGGTCTTCATCGCTCGCCGATGCGCCGAGCTGCGCGCGCAGGCGCGGCAATGCGGGCGCGAGATGCGCGGCGGGCGCTTCGTCGACGCGTTCGTCGTCGCGGATGCGCGCGCGTTCGAGGAACGCGTCGGCGGGCTGCGCAGCCAGCCGCCCGTAATAGCCCATCGCGTACTTGCGCACTTCGTCGGGAATCGTCTTGTAGCGCTCGCCCTGCACGACGTTCAGCACCGCCTGCGTGATGATGTATTGCGCGAACGGGCTGACGAGAATCGGATAACCGAGATCGCGCCGCACCTGCGCGGCCTCTTCGAGAATCTCGGGAAGACGGTGCGACATGTTCATCGTCGCGAGCTGCGACTTCAGGTTCGAGATCATGCCGCCCGGCACCTGATGCTCGTACAGCGCCGGATCGTATTCGGCGACGCGGCCGCGCGGCTTGTCGTCGCGCTCGCAGACCCAGTCGAAATAGCCGGAGACTTCCGCCAGCGCCGTGTGATTCACGTTCGTCGCGAAGCCCATGCGGCGTGCGCGCGAATCGATCTCCTCGGCGGCCGGCAGCGACGCGCCGTTCGCGAGCGGCGTCACCGCCGTGTGCCCGAGACTGAAGCCCGCTGACATCGCCACTTCGTAGACTTCCGGCGCAAGGCCGGACTGTCCGTGCGAATGCAGTTGCAGCGGAATATCGCCGACCGCCGCGACCAGCGCCGGAAACAGCGTGCGGCCGCGTTCGGGCGTGAGCAGGCCCGTCGGGTCCTTGACCGAGATGAAGTCTGCCTTCAGCGGGACCAGTTCCTTCGCGCGCTCGACGTAATACGCGTCCGTGTGGACCGGGCTCAGCGTGTAGGTCAGCATCGCGTTGACCTTCATGCCCGCGTCATGCGCCGACGTCACGGACGAAACGATGTTGCGGTTGTCGTTGAGCGCATCGTAGACGGTGAGCACCGAGAGGCCGAGACCGGCGAGCAATTTCGAATTGAGCGCGACGATGTCGTCGGGAAAAAGCTCGAACGTGTAGAGGCTCTGGCCGCGCGTGAGGCCGTCGCAGGGCGTCGCGAGCCGGTCGCACAGCAGGCCCACGCGCCGCCACGGATTTTCCTGCAGATAGCGCACGCACACGTCGAACACCGCGCCGCCGAGAATGTTGATGTACGCATAGCCGACGCGATCGATCGCACCCAGGATCGGCGTCATCGTCGCGGTCGTCATGCGCGTGGACCACAGGCATTGATGCGCGTCGCGCAGCGTCACGTCGACGAGACCGAATGTGCGGCTCGCGGTGTCGGACGGCGCGCTGGCGCGCTGCATGATGGACAGATCGGTCATCTCGTCTCCAGAAGCCGCTCTTCGACGAAGCGCGTGTGAATCTCGCCGCGCGCGAAGTGCGGGTCGTCGAGCAATGACTGGTGAAAGGGAATCGTCGTCGTGACGCCTTCGACGCGCATTTCGCCGAGCGCGCGCCGCATGCGGGCGATGGCTTCATCGCGCGATGCGCCCCACACGACCAGCTTCGCGACGAGCGAGTCGTAATACGGCGGAATGCGATACCCGGCAAAGAGATGCGAATCGACGCGCACGCCCGGGCCGCCCGGCGCATGAAACTCGCGCACGAGGCCGGGACACGGCGCGAAGTTCTGCGTGGCGTCTTCCGCGTTGATGCGGCACTCGATCGCATGACCGTGAATGCGCACGTCCGTCTGCGCGATGCGCAGCGGCTCGCCCTGCGCGATGCGAATCTGCTCCTTGACGATATCGATGCCGGTCACGCACTCCGTCACCGGATGCTCGACCTGCACGCGCGTGTTCATCTCCATGAAGTAGAAGCGGCCCGAGGTGTCGTCGAGAATGCATTCGATCGTGCCCGCGCTGCGGTAGCCGACGTGCCGGCACAGCCGCACGGCCGCATCGCCGATTTGCGCGCGCAGGTCTTCGTTCAGCGCGGGCGACGGGCTTTCCTCCAGCAGCTTCTGGTTGCGGCGCTGCGTGGAGCAGTCGCGCTCGCCGAGATGCAGAATGGTCTCGCCATCCGAGAGTATCTGGATTTCGATGTGCCGCACGCGCGTCAGGAATTTCTCGACGTAGATCGAGCCGTCGCCGAATGCGGCCTTCGCTTCGCGCGCGGCGTCGTTGAATTGCGTGTCGAGATCGGCGGGATCGTGGGCCACGCGCATGCCGCGTCCGCCGCCGCCCGCGGCCGCCTTGAGCAGCACCGGATAGCCGATTTCATGCGCGATCTCGCGCGCCTGTGCGGGACTTTCGACCGTGCCGCGCGAACCGGGCGTGGTCGGCACGCCGGCTTCCTCGGCCATGCGGCGGGCCTTCGCCTTGTCGCCCATCAGCGAGATCACGTGCGCCGACGGCCCGATGAACACCACGCCTTCCTGCTCGCACATCGCCGCGAACCCGGCGTTCTCCGAGAGAAATCCGTAGCCGGGATGAATCGCGTCCGCGCCGTGCACGAGCGCCGCCGACACGATGAAGCGCGCGTTCAGATAGCTCTCGCTGGAACGCGGCGGCCCGATACATACGGCGCGGTCCGCGAGGCGCACGGCGAGCGAATCGCGGTCGGCGTCCGAATAGACCTGCACGGTCTCGATGCCGAGATCGCGGCACGCGCGAATGATGCGCACCGCGATCTCGCCGCGATTCGCGATCAGCACGCGTTTAAAGCGCTGCGCGTTCATGCGCCCGCCTCCGCGCTCTTCGGCGCGATCACGACGAGCGGCTGACCGAACTCCACCGGATCGCCGTCCTTCACGAGTACATGCGTGACGACGCCATCCGCGCCCGCCGCAATCGAATTCATCAGCTTCATCACTTCGATGATGCAGACGGTCGCATCGGCGCCGACGGCATCGCCGATTTCGATGAAAGGCTTGGCGCCCGCCTCGGCCGAACGATAGAAGGTGCCGACCATCGGCGATTTGACGACGGTGGAATCGGCTGGCCAGTCGGAAGGTGCCGCGGCGGCGGGCGCGGGCGGCTCCGGGCGCTGTGGGGCGGGAGCGGGAGTTGGCGCGGGAGCAGGCGCTTCCACGGCCGCGCCATTTCCCGCATGAGCGACAGGCGCGCTGCCATTGACCACTTCCCCGCGACGCAGATCGAGTTCTACGTCGCCCATGCGCAGATGGAACTCGTTGAAATTCGCCGACGACTTGATCAGTTCGACGAGTTGAACGAGATCCTGAAACGTCAGGGTTCTTTCTCTTTCCATGTGCGGGGCACCTCGCCGTTTGGCCGACGTCGCATGCATCGCGCGCTGAGGATTTCGATGGATGAAATACCGCGTTCCGTTGAGAGAGATGATTGCACACGACGAGACCGGGTGCAATAATGAAATGCTACATCTCATTCAGTGAAATCCACTAGATCGCCTGATGTTCGGGCCTCGTTCAGGAGGAGTTCCGCATGCCGTCTCCAGTCATCATCACGGTCGCGATCACCGGCGCGGTGCCGAAGAAGCGCGACAACCCGGCCGTTCCGGTCACGCCCGAGCAGCAGATCGAGTCGACGCACGAGGCATTCGAGGCGGGCGCGTCGCTGGTGCACATCCACGTGCGCGACGCCGATGAAAATCCCAGTTCCAATCCCGAGCTTTTCGGCCGCGTGCAGGAAGGCGTGCGCAAGCATTGCCCGGGGATGATCGTGCAGTTCTCCACCGGCGGACGCGGCCGCGAGCAAGCGGCGCGCGGCGCGATGCTGCCGCTCAGGCCGGACATGGCGTCGCTCGCCACGGGGTCGGTCAACTTTCCGAAGAACATCTACGAGAATCCGCCCGAGTTCGTCGAAGGCCTCGCGCGCACGATGCAGGAGCACGACATCAAGCCCGAGATCGAGGTGTTCGATCTCGCGATGCTCTACAACGCGGCCAATCTGATGAAGGCCGGGCTGCTCGCGCCGAACGCGCACGTGCAGTTCGTGCTCGGCGTGCCGAACGCGCTGCCCGCGCGGCGCAGCATCTTCGATTTCATGCGCGCGGAACTGCGCGAGGTGCTGCCCGAGGCGACCTGGGTTGCGGCCGGCATCGGACGTCATCAATGGGAGGTGAACCAGTGGTGTCTGGAAACCGGCGGGCACTGCCGCACGGGTCTGGAGGACAACACGCGCTTCGATGCAACCCGGCTCGCGACGAGCAACGCGGAGCTGGTCGGCAAGATCGTGGATGCGTGCGAGCGCTTCGGCCGCGTGCCCGCGACGCCGCAGCAGGCGCGCGCGATCCTGAAGCTGCCGCAGGCGGCGTGAAGGCGTGCTCACGTACAATGGCCGTTTCGAGTTTCCGCCCCACGCGATGCTGAATGCAGACCCACAGAAGCCGGAATCGACGGCGTTAAGGGCGTTCGCCGTACTCGAATACGTCGCGCACGCCGCCGCCCCCGTTTCCCTCGACGACGCGACCCAGGCCTGCAAGCTGCCGAAGCCGACTGTGTTCCGCATCCTGTCGATGCTGGTCGAGGCGGATCTCGTCTATCGCGAGCCGCTCGGCAAGCGCTACACCGTCGGCGCGCGCTCGGCGGCACTCGCGCTCGACGTGCTGCGTCATTCCACGCTGCGCTCGCAGCCGCATACGGTCTTGCAGGAACTCGTCGACACGGTGCGCGAAACCTGCAACCTGACCATCCTCGACGGCAATCAGGTGTTCTATCTCGATCGTGTGGAAACGCCGCTGCCCTTGCGTCTGCATCTGGAGCCGGGCACGCGCGTGCCGCTGCACTGCACGGCGAGCGGCAAGCTGTTCCTGATGAACATGACGCAGAAGCAGATCGAGGCGCTGATCGGCAAGCCGCCGTACAAGCGCTTCACGTCGCGCACGATCACCGAGTGGGAGCCGTTGAAGGAAGAGCTCGCGCGCACGCGCGAGACGGGCGTCGGCCTGCATGACAGCGAGCTGTTCGACGATTCGGTGGCGATTGCCGTGCCGCTGCCCGATGCATCGGGACGCGTGTATGCTGCGCTTGCGTTGCATGGCCCGTCGTCGCGGCTTGACATCGCGGCGTGCATGAAGCTGTTGCCGGAGTTGCGTGCGGCGGCCGGCGCCATCGCGGATGCGATGACGCCGGTTAGCAAGCAAGCGAACGACGTGACGCAGAGCGATTCCGCTGACTAAGTAGGCAGCTTCCGGCTCTATTCATAAGTGGTCAGTCAACTTCCCTCGAAACTCGACGATCGATAAGCACATGATCGGCGACAACCGGCTATCCACGCAGATGGCGGGGCGTTCTGTCGGATGCCCCGCTCGAACGATCATCATCGCAGCCGGCTGCGCTTGATCTCCGGGCGCGTCGCCGCATTCGCGCGCCGCTCCCCAGTGGGTGCCAGCGACACATCTCCCAGCGGCTCGAACAGCTCGGCCAGAGTCACTCCGAGGACAAAGCAGATGTTCGCCAGCGTCTCAACGGACGGATTCGCAATTCCGCGCTCGATCGCGGATATGTAAGTACGGTCGACGTGCGCTTCGAATGCGAGCGTCTCCTGCGATTTGTCGGCTTCGTGCCGGCATTGCTTGATGCGCCGTCCGAGAGCAACAGAAATCGGGGCGGGGTTGCGCGTGGGAGGATCTGGTCGCCGAGTCGTCATGAACGGCAGGATGCCCATCTGACGACTAAGCGATTCTGAACGTACCCGATGCTCTCCGGTCCGCCCGCTTGTTTGCCGCGCTTTTCAAATGATCCGATCTCCTGCTTATCGCACGCTTCGATGAGGCGAGAGCAGAGGAGGACAAAGAAATCGAATCCGATTGCAGGTCGGCCGTCGCCATGTTCATTGCCGCGCACGGCGGCATCTAACGGTGCGCTGTCGCGGCCGATGAAGAACACGCAGCAATTGCATACGCTGTTCGCCCTGAGCAACCTATGGATGGTGCGTTGACGACTGATGCGCGAGTCCACTGCATGAGCGCAAAAGCCGCGCGAGCGGGCAGGCAATCGGCACCTTCCTTATGCCGAACGTCGCGCTGCATTCGAGCCAGGTGCCGCGCCGCTTCCACCGCATCGGCCCTATGTTGATGGCTCAGTGCGGCAAACGAGTCCTGAACACCATCCCTAACCTTGCGGGCGCTTCCCTTCGATCTGGTGAACGACAAGCTGATTGCTTATAGAGAAATCAAACTTACGTTCGAGAGCAATTCGAGGCTCGAGCAAGACGTCATCGTTGCACGGCGTAAGCCGCCTCACCAACTCACGGGTCTAAGCGTCCCAGCGTCCGCAGAGGCCGATGAACGAGCGCTCGCCCTGTGACAATCAGATGGCCGGTTGCGAAGCAGAGCCGACGCCTGAGCGGCCTGCCGGCGGCGCATGTGACCGGCAGTTTGTGTTTAGGGTTGTAGGACGCCTGCCCTGATCCATCGGCACGTCAACACGCCCAGGCGTCAGCGGGCAGGCGTCCTACAAGCCCCAAGGGAGGAAACCGCGGAGTGCCCCGACGTGGTCTGAACCTTTCACCGCTATGGCGATTTGTTCAACCTCATTGAAGGCACGGCGTATATGAACGCGGATAAATGTGAGTCACGGCAACCGCGATTGCAGCAGCGACGCTGCTGGGCGTTGCTATCGGCCGGACCGGCCAGCAACAGACTGCCCGTTTGGAGTCATAGGCGCAAGCGTCTCCTATGCGCTCTCTTTGTCGAAGAGCCGACAGTTGATGTGTGAATCCTGACGCGATGGCATTCATGCGTGTGCTCGCTCAACCGGTGGTGCCCGAATAGGTCTGCTGCGCTGGAGTATGTCGATGATGATCATCGGCGAACCACAGTGCCGGCAAACGAAGGTCGGTGACGCTTCGACTGTAGCGATGTCGTTGGCACTGCTGCCGATAGTGGCAGACGCTGCGCCCAGCAACTCGCGTATCTTCGCGAGATTCGCGCGTCGCGATGGGTTCGCGAGCAAGCCGTAATGGCGGATGCGGTGGAAACCGCCAGGCAGCACATGCAAAAGGAAGCGACGCGTGAACTCATCTGTTTCGAGGGTCATGGTCTTGTTGCGGGTGCGTCCACTCACGCGGTAGTCCTTCCAGCGGAAGGTAACGCCGTATTCGTCGAGCGCGACTAGGCGCTGGTTGGAGATCGCGACGCGGTGGGTGTAACGCGACAGGTAGGCGAGCACTGCTTTGGGTCCCGCAAACGGGCGTTTGGCATACACGACCCACTCGGATGCGTACATTGGTGCGAGCCACCTGGCAAAGGCTGCGACATCGTTGAGCGCGGCGTATTCGCCGAAGAACCGCAACTGCCCCCGGCGATAGGTCAATTCAAGTTCTTCAAGGAAGCGCCGGCGAAAGAGGCGCGAGAGTACGCGCACTGGAAGGAAGAAGCCCGGCCTGCACGCTATCCACCGGCTTCGGTCCGGCGATAATCCGCCACCGGGAACGATGCCGTGCACATGGGGATGATGGGTGAGCGCCGAGCCCCACGTATGCAGGACGAGCGTGGCACCGATCTGCGCTCCAAGATGCTTCGGATCAGCGGCAATGGTGCGCAACGTTTCGGCCGCGAGATCGAACAGCAGCCCGTAGATGATGGCCTTGTTGTAATACGCAATCGCGCTGATCGCAGCGGGCAGTGTGAAGACCACGTGGTAGTACTCGACGGGCAGGAGATCGGCCTCGCGCGCTTCCAGCCAGCGGCGCGCCGCGCCAGCCTGGCACCGTGCGCAGTGCGTGTTGCGGCACGAGTTATAGGCGACTTCGATCGCCGTGCATCCTTCGCAGCGCAGCAGGTGCCCTCCCAGCGCCGCGGTGCGGCACTGTTCGATTGCGGACATGACCTTCAGCTGCCCGAGGCTCAGATTAGCGGATCGATGCCACGCTGGACCAAGAGAGCGGAAGACGTCCGCGACCTCAAGCGCGCAATGCGCCACGATGAGAGCTACTCAGTAGGCAAACTCTCAAGAGGGCTGACCACCTCGCGCGGAATATCGGTGGCAACCTGGGCATAAAGCGCTGTGGTCTCAAGCTTCTTGTGCCCGAGCATGACCTGGATCACCCGGATATCGACCTTCTGTTCCAGCAGATGCGTGGCAAAGCTGTGCCGCAAGGTATGCATGGACACGCGCTTGTCGATTGCCGCAGCCTCGGCCGCAGCATGAACCGCTCGGTTGAGTTGGCGGGTGCTGAGCGGCTCGATCGGGTTAAGTCCGGGAAACAGCCAGCCTCCGTCGAGCATCTTGCCCTGGGCTCGTGCGACCCGCCACCAGACCCGCAAACGCTCGAGCAGGATCGGCGACAGCATGGCATATCTGTCCTTCTGGCCTTTGCCTTGCTCAACGCGCAGCGTCATACGCTCGCTATCGATGTCACCGACCTTCAGCGCAGTTACCTCGCTGGCGCGTAATCCTGTTCCGTAGGCGAGCGCCAGCGCCGTTTGATGCTTCAGGTTGGTCGCCGCCGCGATCAGCCGCCCAACTTCTTCGCGGCTGAGTATGACGGGCAAGGTACGCGGGAGATAAATCGGACGCATCTTCGCCATCAATGCTTCTTGAGCGAGCGTCGTACCGAAGAAGAACTTCAGGCCGGTGATCGCCGCGTTCAAAGAAACTGGCGACACACCGTGGTCAACCAGATGCAGTTGATAGCGACGCAAGTCTTCGACGGTGGCAGTGTCGGGCGAGCGTCCAAGGAAGACGGTGAACGCTCGTACCACACGAAGATAATTGGCTTGCGTGGTCGGCGCGAGGCGGCGCATGCGCATGTCGTCCATCATGCGCTGACGCAACGGACTGGTAACGTGGGTGGGGGATGTCATGGCCCGGTTCCTCCTGGGTAACGAGGCGGATCGCCTCATCACTCAACATAGGAAACCGGAGGGTTTTACCCTTTCCTAACCAATAACTTTGAACGGAGCACATACCGCGCGAGCGGTTTAGTCCTGTGGCCGAACTTGGTCAGGTCGGGTTCGCCCGATGGCGCTTTGATTCATCGACGAGCCACCGCGAATCATCAGTGACTCGTTTTCCGCAAATCAATTGCAAGGCGAAGGATAGATAGTATTCCTACGTTACGACGCTAAATTCCTTTATGTAAACTGCGACAGTTCAACGCATCTTGGAAAGTTTAAGTACCTCAGCTACTGAAGCGGCGATATCGCACCTCCCGCTGGCTGCGAATGGCGACCACGAGCACAACATCCAACTCAGCAACGAACTGGTAAAGCGCAAGGTAGCCGTGCGTTCCACTGGAAATCACCAACTCCCGCAGCGGGCTCGGCCCGCCAACAGGCCGCCCGATTTGCGGGCTCGACTGTAGGATGTCCAGCGCGCGAACGATCTCGTCAATGCGGGTCGCCGCCGTCTCCGGCGTATGCTCTAACAGGAAGTCGAAGATACGATCGAAATCCTCGCGAATTTCGGGAGCGAGGATTATCCGCGCCATCTCTTGACCTTGGGAACTGCCTGCGCGTGACCCGCGGCGCGTTCGCCCAGATAGTCACGCATGTCGGCCCAATCAATTCCGAGGCCGCTCGTCAACATGTTTGCCAGCCGGTCATTCCCTTCGCTGAGGAACTTGTGTCGCAATTCTTCGCTGGTAACCCTTTCGGCGATCGCCGCAAGCATGAAGCTGTGAGCCGTAGTGCCCGATTCCTCCGCAAGTCTCGCCACCCGGTCGCGTAGGTCCGACGGCAGGCGCAACGTGGTGGTGGACATGTCAACCCCTTGTGATGTGTTACAGTTGTGCTACATCTTACGCCTTTTCCCTGCTCGATGCACCCTTGATGATCTGCCTTCCGACAGTCCAGGGGCAGGGACAAAGCGGCAGAGCCGTTTATGCAGACGAACAGGTCGGCAGCCTGGGGGCTACTGGCCAAGGCAGTCGACCGGCTAATGGAAGGCGCTCCTTGCGCGTAGGACAGCATCAAGGCTTGAGCAGGTGAACCAGGCAAACAGATCAGGTGACGCAGCAGAATGCCGCTCTGGTCGAACAGGCTGCCGCTGCGGCCTCGGCGCTCCGGGAAATAGCGAGCCACCTCGTCCGGCAAGTCGCCGCGTTCGAGGTCGCGGAGTCGGTCAACGCCGACGCTCGCACTGCGTAGCGACTACTGCGACTTTCTTAGAGTTGCCCATTGCGACGATGCCTGTCTCGGTGAGCATGAAGATGGTGTAGTCCCTGAGGGCCGGGCCATCGGAGGCGAATCGTTGATCTCACCTAGCCAAGCACCTGCTTAAGACGCGCTCGGCGGCAGGCGCTCGGCCGAGCCGCCCGCTTGAAGTGAATTAAGTAGCGTCAGTAGGGCGCTAATGTCAACCGGCTTCACAAAATGGTGATCGAAGCCAGCAGACTGCGCTCGCAGCCGATCGTCCAACTGACCGTATCCCGTGATCGCTACAAGCACCGGCTGCCGGGCTCCTTTGGCACGAGCGCGAGAGGCCAGTTCGTACCCGTCCATTTCGGGCAGCCCGATGTCGAGCAGAGCGACATCTGGGAAGAAGGAGGCAAGCCGCTCCAAAGCATCAGTCGCTCCGTAGCATACGCAGACAACGTGTCCTTCGTCCTCGCAAACAAGACCGAGAGAATCGGCCGCATCGCGGTTGTCGTCGACGATGAGGACCCTCAAGGTAGAACGCTGCGTGGCTGCGGGCGCTGACGGGGCAGGAACGGTCGGGCGCGCCGTCCGTAGGCGCGGGAAGCGCATCGTGACGGTGGTCCCATGTCCAGGACCGGGACTCGCGACACTGATTGTCCCGTCATGCAGCTCAACAAGTTTGCGTACGAGCGACAGGCCTATTCCTAGCCCACCCTTTGACCTGTCAAGCGTTTGCTCACCTTGTGTGAATAGTTCGAAAATACGCGGTAGCAGTTCTTTGGCGACTCCCGCGCCCGTGTCCGACACAATAACGGTGACTTGACTTTCGTCAGTGCAAGCTCGAAGTGAAATGCTACCGCCGCGCGGGGTGTACTTGATCGAGTTGTTGAGCACGTTGACGATTATTTGCGACAGGCGCGTCGCATCTCCGAAAACCCGGGCCGTATCTCTCGGCACGTCGACAGTCAGTGTCTGCGACCGCTCTTCGACCAAAGATGCGACGGCTTCCGCCGCTGCATAGACGACTGCGCCCACGAGCAGCGGCTCCCGCGCCAGAGTGATTCGCCCCTGAGTGATCCGCGATACCTCGAGAAGGTCGTCGACCAGTCGCGTCAGGTGAGAGATCTGCCTGTCCATTAAGGCGACAATTTCTTGCGGGTCTTTGTTCGTTGCTTTGCGCTGCAGCAGTGTCACCCCAGTTCGCAGCGGGGCCAGGGGATTGCGCAGTTCATGAGCAAGCATCGCTAAGAACTCGTCCTTACGCTTATGTGCGTCGCGAAGAGCGAGCTCCATGTTCTTCCGGTCGCTGATATCGAGCATGCTAGCAATGATGCTCTCGGGTGTCCCATCGTTGCCGCGACGCAACAGCGCGCTACCGGTCATCCAGTGTTCCCCATCCGCTCGCCTGATGCGAAATTCGAAGTCTGCGTAGTCTCCCTCGTTGCTGACCAGTCGCCGGATCCCCTCTTCCAACGCTTGCCGGTCGTCGCGGACTACGCGGGCGAGCGCGACGTCGTACGCGACTTTAAGTTGCCGCGGCGATTGTCCCCTGACTCGCGCGCCGGCGTTGGCACCTTCGATGGTGACTAGGTAATCCTGTAGACCGAGCGTTACGATGACGATATTGGCTGCCTCCATCGCGAGCGTAAGGCGAACATGACGCTCTTCGCTGACTACTTTTGCGTTGTGCTGGTCGGTCACGTCTTTCGTTGTCCCGAACCACTCCGCAAGGCGCCCCGCCTCATCGCGCATCGGGACCGCCCTCGCGTGCATGAACCGATAAACGCCGTCTGCGCGTCGCATCCGAAAAGTCGCCTCACGTGCACTGTGGCCCTGCAATGCTTCGCTCCATACCTTGCGCAGCTGTTCCCGATCGGCCGGATGGACCGAATCAAGCCAGCCATGACCGACGAGCATCTCCGATGGCAGCCCAGTAAAGGTCTCCCACTCACTTTCTTCACCTTCGACCGGGCGCATCGCACCGGTCTGATCGGCCGACCAGATGAGAGCGGCAGAAGAACGCGCAAGCTCGCGGTAACGGCGCTCGCTACGAGCGAGCATTGCGCGTGTAGTGCGGCCTGAGCTGATCTCCGACGTCACTGCGAACACCGTTGTCGCCGTACTCGCCTGGACAGGTGCTTGGTCGCGCGCTTCGGCGCGCATGCGCAGCCAGCGCGGCGTATCCGACGATGGCCCGACTTGAAACTCGAACTCAAATGGTCCTTGACATGCCAATCCCTCGAATACTGCGCGCCTGAACAAGGCTCGCTGTTCAGGTACCACTTTGTTCCAGAGGACGTCCAACGGCACGGCTTTTATCAACTCGTCCTGCCCGTATAGCCGTGCCAGCACTGCCCTGATATGTGCAATGCCAGCTCCCGCGTCCCATTCCAATGCTCCGGTGGCGGCGGCCTCAGGAGCACACTGCAGGCGATGCTCTGTTTGTTCGTGCGCTAGCCACGCACACTTGTACGCATGAATATCGATCGCAATGAGCACGCATCTGCCGCTAGTGACTTGATCCGAGACAACGGGGTTCTCTAGATGCAGCGCATGCCACCGGTACTCACCGTCTTCGCGACGCAACCTCGCATCGATGCAGGTACCCGTTACTGCGTCAGCAACGAGGGACATCGCTGATTCGACGACCGCTATGTCTTCGGGCGCGACTACATTGCGCCAGTTTGTGCCGCCGGCGAGCGCTAGACCGAAATAGCTTGTTGCGCGTTGGTTCGACGGCCGCGCGACGCTCCCGCGATCTATTGACATCACCAGGCAACGATCAGCTTTGAGGAATGCTTGAGCGGACAAAAAAGCACCTTCGTCTGTTTAACCTACCCACGGTTGCTTGGAAGCGTCGTTACGTCAGGCGAATATCTCCACCACCGAGATTTTGCGCCGTACGTGTGGCTTATTGTCCATCAGGCCTGACAAGCGCCACGCATTTATTTACAGGCTATCGGTGCATAGACATCCGGGCGCCAGCCACCGGGAACTGACATGCGGTTCAATCTCTTTTCATGGTTTGCCAGCGGGAACGTTGGATCGGCGCCGCCGGTTAGAACGGACAGAACATTGCTTGCTCATGTCACGGCATGATGTTTCGTTACCAAGGAGCGTGTCGTGTCCGATGCAAAAAAAAGTCCGTCGTACCCATTTTCCTCGGGAGGATGGGGCTCGCTGAAATCCGTCGCCACTATCCTGATGCAGGAGAAGGTGCCGCTCAAGGACAGCGCCATACTTTTGAAGCAAAACAAGCCCGACGGCTTCATGTGTGTGAGCTGCTCGTGGGCGAAGCCAGCCGACCCCCACACGTTCGAGTTTTGCGAAAGCGGTGCGAAAGCCACAGCATGGGATACGACGGCAAAGCGGATGACGCCAGCTTTCTTCGAACTTCATACCGTGAAGTCGCTATTGAATTGGCACGACCACGACCTGGAAGAAGCCGGACGTCTGACTGCGCCGATACGTTACGCTCTGCAAGCGACAAGTATGTCGAGGTGACATGGGAGGAGGCATTTGCAGAAATCGCCGAGGAGCTCCGAGCGCTCGATCCTGAAAGCGTCGTTTTTTATACGTCGGGGCGCGCGTCTCTTGAAACCGCATACATGTATCAGCTTTTCGCGCGTCTATATGGCTGCAACAACCTGCCCGACAGTTCAAACATGTGTCACGAAAGCACGAGCGTCGGCCTAAAGGAAGCGATCGGCGTCGGTGTGGGAACTATCTCTCTGGAGGATTTTGCCAAGACCGACCTCATGTTTTTCTTCGGTCAGAACGTTGGGACCAACAGCCCTCGGATGCTTCACCAGTTGCAACATGCGCGCAAGCGTGGCGTGCCGATCATCACCTTCAACCCGTTGCGGGAGCCAGGATTGGTGTCCTTTGCAAACCCGCAGTCGCCTGTGCAGATGCTGACGCCGGCCGAAACACAGATCAGCACTCAATATCATCGGGTAAAGACTGGGGGCGATACCGCCGCGATACTCGGAATATGCAAAGCCGTCTTGGAAGCCGATGACCAAGCAGTAGCGCATAACTCACCTCGCGTTCTTGACGTCGCATTTATCGAGGAACATACCCACGGATTCGAGGAGTTCGCCGCATACGCGAGGACGATCGAGTGGGCCGAGATCGAACGCGTCAGCGGTTTGACCCGTGCCTCGCTGCTCGAAGCTGCAAGCGAGTACATGCGAGCGAAAGCGGTTATGGCGCATTACGGCATGGGGCTCACGCAACATCGGCTGGGCGTGCAAAATGTCCGGATGCTGATGAACCTGCTGTTGTTGCGAGGGAATATTGGCAAGCCCGGCGCCGGTCCGTCGCCGATCAGAGGTCATTCAAATGTCCAGGGGCAACGCACGGTCGGGGGGTGTCAGTATTTCCGTGTTCGAGGCAGATTGAGTAATTACACGGAAGGTCGAACGAATCGATCTGCATA
This sequence comes from Caballeronia sp. LZ065, assembly GCF_031450975.1. Classification (NCBI taxonomy): domain Bacteria; kingdom Pseudomonadati; phylum Pseudomonadota; class Betaproteobacteria; order Burkholderiales; family Burkholderiaceae; genus Caballeronia; species Caballeronia sp. LZ065. The sequence goes on along the minus strand of NZ_JARUXV010000005.1, from coordinate 26 downwards.
AAGGATAGCGAATTGGTTCATGGCCG
>NZ_JARUXV010000004.1:1337908-1561625 GCF_031450975.1 Caballeronia sp. LZ065 | reverse complement strand
TGGGCAAGAAAATGCAGCGGCAAAGCTTCACTCACGATAAGCCCACCTGTGTTCGCGCCCAATTTGATAAATACAACGGCTTGTTCAGCGTTGCCTTAGCTGGGAGCGAGCCTTCGGGCTCGCTTTTTTGTTTGACGCGTCGGCAGCTTCAGAGCAATGCTTTCTCGCGGCATATCATGATGGCAACTCACCGCACCGGGAGACGACCATCATGCGCACGCTGACCGAGCATCTGTCGCAGTACGCGGCCTATCATCGCGACACGCGCAACGTCGCGACGCATGTCGTCGGCATTCCGCTCATTGTTCTGGCTATTGCCGCGTTGTTGAGCCGGCCCGCATGGCCCGTCTTCTCCGGCGCCTTGTCCGTCACGCCCGCCGCGATCCTGTTCGCGCTTGCCACGATGTTCTATCTCAAGCTCGACCTTCCGCTTGGCTTCGGTATGGGCATCGTGTCGGCGGCGAGCGCGTGGTTCGGACACTGGCTCGCGATGCAGACCACAACGCTCTGGCTGGCAACCGGCATCGGTCTGTTCGTGACGGGCTGGGCTTTCCAGTTGGTCGGGCATCTCCGCTTCGAACATCGCAAACCCGCTTTTGTCGATGACGTCATCGGCCTTCTGATCGGACCGCTCTTCATTCTGGTCGAGCTGCTGTCGGCATGGGGACTTCGGCGCGATCTGCACGTCGCCATCCACGCGGCCGATTCCGCCACGCGCTGATTAGTCCGTGCGCTCGATCTCCTCAGCAACCGTCTCGTGTTCGACGCCCGCATGGTGTTCGCTCACCGGCAGCATCCGCCGGGTCGCGCGTTCGCGTATCAGCAGGTGCGCGCTGTGGATGCCCGTCAGCACGACCGCGAGCCAGATCGGAATATAAGTGCCGAGTTGCCCCGCCGAAAACGGCTCGCCCAGCAACAGCACCGCGACGCCGACCAGCAGCACTGGCTCCACGTAACCAAGAATGCCAAACAGCGCCAGCGGCAAATGCCGGCTCGCGCGCAGGTACGAGGCCAGCGCCAGCGTGCTCAGCGCGCCGAGTCCGGGAAGCAGCAGCAGCCACAGGTGCGGCGCGCCGGCAACCACGCCGAACGAACCGCGCACGCACAGCATGATGACCGCGATTGGCGCGATGAACAGAATCTCCATCGCGAAGGAGACGAGCGGGTCGACGTCGAGCCGGCGCCGGATCATGAAATAAGGCGGATAGCCCAGCATGACGACGAGCGTCGGCCAGGCGAACGCATGCGTCATGGCAAGCTCGTGCGCCACGCCGACCGCAGCGGCCGCCACGCCCGCCCACTGGAAGCCGTCGAGCCGCTCGCCGTAATGGAAGCGGCCGAGCAGCACCATCGCGAGGGGAAGGAGGAAGTAGCCGAGCGACACTTCGAGCGCGCGCCCGTGCAGCGGCGCCCAGAGAAAGATCCACAACTGCACGCCGAGCAGGGCGGCAGCCACCACGAAACCGGCCAGTAACTGCGGCGTGCGCACGAGCTTCCCGGCGAGCGCGCGAAATTGCGGCCAGCGCTTGCGCAAGACAACGAGCGCGAACGCACCCGGCAGCGTCCAGACGATGCGCCAGGCGAAGATATCGAGTCCGTCGAGCGGCGTGAGCCACTTCGTGTAGCCGGACATGAGCGCGAACAGCGCCGAGGCGCTTACGGACAGCGCGATGCCGCGCCCCAGGTCATGCTGATTCATCGAGAGAAGCGCCGCGCGCAGAAGGGGTAGGCCCGCCATCGCTGCCGGAATGACGAGAAAGGCGCATTCTAAACGCCCGGGAGGCCTGCGCCCCCAGGCAACGCCTTCCGGAATCGCGCGGCGGCGTGCCCGCTTCTTGCTTCCCGTCTTGCTCGTCATGCACGCTCGGGGTGTCACGAATTGGCTTGAACCTCGCCGCGCGAGCCGTGTCTCTGACGGCTCACGAAGGTCCGATGTGTCTTCGGCCGGTCACGACGACCGGTCATCCTTGGCGAACCGGCAGCCTGCCGGCTCGTTCCCGTTCACGTCACAGCATCCGCGGCATCGTCCGCACGCCCACGCCGCGCCGCCGTCGCCGATGCCCGCGACGGCGCTCACGAAACGCCGCATGAATGGAGACGTCATGACTCAACCCGCCCTGTCGCCCCGCTTTCCCAATGCCTTCGCCGAAGCGGTCCACACCGGCCTCAGCAAGCAGCCGCAGAAAGAATTGCCGTCGATGTATCTGTATGACGAAGTGGGCTCGGCGCTCTTCGAAGTCATCACCGCCTTGCCCGAATACGGCGTGACGCGCGCCGAGGAACGCGTGCTGAAGGATCACGCCACCGACATCGTCGCGGCCATGCCCGGCGACATCCAGGTCGCCGAACTGGGCAGCGGCAGCGGGCGCAAGACGCGCCGCATTCTTGAAGCGCTGTGTAAGAAACAGCCCACCGCTTACCATCCGATTGAAATTTCGCGCACCGCCTTGCAATTGTGCCGGCGCGAACTGGGCGATATCGAACGGGTGTCCATCGTCGGACATGAGCGCGATTACCTCGCCGGCCTCTCCGAAGTCAGCTCGAAACGCAAGGACGGCGAGCGCCTGCTCGTGCTGTTTCTCGGCAGCACCATCGGCAATTTTGCGCGGCTCGCCGCGACGCGCTTCCTGTGCTCGATCCGCAGCATGCTCCAGCCCGGCGACGCGCTCCTGCTCGGCACCGATCTCATCAAGCCGCTGCCGGTTTTGATCTCCGCCTATGACGACCCCATCGGCGTCACCGCCGCGTTCAACCTGAACATGCTGGCGCGCATCAATCGCGAGCTGGGCGGCGATTTCCCGATCGACGCCTTCGAGCACGTCGCGCGTTTCAATCCGGACGCGCGCAGCATCGAAATGCACCTGCGCGCCAAACGCGCGCTCACGGTGCAAGTGCGCGGCGCGGATCTGCGCATCGGATTCCGCGAAGGCGAGACGATCTGGACGGAAAGCAGCCACAAGTACGCGGCTGAGGAAGTCGCGCCGATCGCCGCCGACGCGGGCTTCGAATGCACGCATCAATGGCTCGACGAGGAATGGCAGTTCGCGGAAAGTCTGCTGGTGGCGCGTTAGTGCGTTGAGGGGGTGCGGGTCGCGCCGCGTCGAAGCGCGGCGTTCAGTGCTGTTCGAAGCGCTCGTAACGCTTCTCGACGTGACGCTCTTCGCTGTGGAATTCGGTGACGCGGGCATGCGGCGGTCCGCGCCGCAGCCATTCGAGCATCAGGTCGACCTGATTGGCCGCGCCCTGCACAACCGCCTCGACCGAGCCGTCCTCCAGATTGGCGACCCAGCCGCGCACGCCGAGCGCATGCGCGCGGCGCACCGTGTGATGACGAAAGCCGACGCCCTGCACAACGCCTCGCACATGCACGTAATAGGTTTCGAGTCTCGTATCCAGGTCTGGAACGGTCATCGCGCTCTCCCTTGTTTGCTGGTCATAGGCCGCATTGTAGACACGCGCGGCGACGCGCGTCGCGGCCGGCCGACCCGCGGCGCTCAGCTCAGCCGGAACGGCTGCGCGACATCGGGGCTCTCGCCCGTGCGCGGACGCGGCACGCGCGGCAAGGTCACTTCGAACACGGTGCCGGTGTCATTGGTTGAGCGCACGCGCACCTCGCCGCCGTGCATCTCGGCAATCTCGCGCGTGATGTAGAGCCCGAGTCCCAGCCCGCTCGACTCATTCTGCCGGCGGCCCGAGCGGTACGGCGCGAAGATCGTCGGCAGGACGTCGGCGGGGATCGCGCCGGCGTTCTGCACGGTGATGGTCACGTCGTCGGCATGACCGTCCAGACGCACCTGGATGGCCGATCCTTCGAGACCGTGCTGAAGCGCATTGCCGATCAGGTTCGAGAATACTTGCGAGAGCAGGTCGCCGTCGCCCTGCAACAGCGTGTCGCCCTGACGCAGCACGAAAATACGCCCCTTGCCTACGCGCGCCTCGTACTCATCGACGATGTTCTTCGCCAGCGTGTTGAGTTCGACCGCGCGCGGCTGCAAGGTCACGCGACCGCCGCGCAGACGCGCGAGGTTCAGCAGCTGGTCGACCATGCGCACCATGCGCATGCCGCTCGACTTGATGCGCGTGCCGATGTTGGCGACATTCTCGTCCTGCACGAAGCGCGCGAGATATTCCGCCGACGCAATCACCGCCGACAGCGGCGTGCGCAAGTCGTGGCCGAGCACGGCCATCAGCATTTCGTTGGCGTCGAGCAGTTGCTGCACGGTGGCGAGTTGCGTCGCCAGTTGCTGCTTCTGCCGTTCCATCTGGATGAACACATCCACTTTCGAATTCAGGATGCGCGAGTCGAACGGCTTGTACAGGAAGTCCACCGCGCCCGCCTCGTAGCCACGGAAAGTGCGATTTGCTTCCTGCGCCGTGGCCGTGAGGAAGATGATCGGCACGTGCGCGGTGCGCGGGCTGCCGCGCATCAGTTCGGCAAGCTCGAAGCCGTCCATGCCGGGCATGTTGACGTCGAGGATCGCGAGCGCGACTTCGTGCTTCAGCAACAGTTCGAGCGCCGCCGGCCCCGACTCGGCCTTCAGCACCGAAAGATCGGGCCGCGCCAGCGAGGCTTCGAGCGCCGTGATGTTGTTGCGGATGTCGTCGACGATCAGCACGTGGATGGGTTGCGTCATCGGGTGACTCCTTGCCTTGCCTGTGTCGTTTGCTGCGTTCGTAACCGTGCTCATGGATGTGCTCATTGGCGTGCCCCAGGCGCCTTGCCGGTGCACTGCGCGAGCCGCAGCGCCATCTGGTCCAGCGTCAGCACTTCGCTCACTTCGCCCTCGGCGATCGCCGCCTGCGGCATCGCGGGCGCGGTGGCCGTCGCCGGGTCCTGCGCCCAGCACACGCCGCCCGCCGCGCGGATCGCGCGCGCGCCGCGCGCGCCGTCGTCGTTCGCGCCCGAGAGCACGATGCCGAGCAGCCGCTCACGCCAGGCATGCGCCGCCGATTCGAACAGCACGTCCACGGACGGCCGCGAAAAGCGCACCGGCGGATCCACCGACAAGGCGATCGACGGCGCCGCGCCGCCCTCCGCCTCGACCAGCATGTGATAGCCGGGCGGCGCGAAATATATGCGGCCCGGCGCGATCTCGTCCTTGTCGAACGGCTCGGCGATCTCGAGCGCGCAACGCGACGCGAACAGTCCCGGCAGCAGGCTCGGCTGTCCCTGGCGCACATGCACGACCACCAGCACCGGCGCGGCGAACGTCTCCGGCAAGGCGGGCAACAACTGGCTCAAGGCCTCGACGCCGCCCGCCGAGGCGCCGATCACGACCGCTTCGATACGCTGCGCGTCGAACATCGTCACACCTTCTGGTAGAGCCGTTCGCGCGGATTGAAGTCCGCGAAACGATCGGCATGGGTCGAAAAGCGCAGGCTCTCCTTGCTGCCGAGACCGAGAAACCCGCGCCGCACGAGCGAGTCGCTGAACAGGCCGAGCGCGCGATCCTGCAACGCGCGATCGAAGTAGATCAGCACATTGCGGCACGACACCAGATGCGCTTCGAGGAACACGCTGTCGGTGGCGAGGCTGTGATCCGCGAACACCACGCGCGACTTGAGCGTCTGCGAAAATTTCGCCGCCCCGTAAGCCGCGTGATAGTAGTCGGAGAGCGACCGCTTGCCGCCCGCCGCCAGATAGTTCTGGCTGAAGCCCGCCATGCGGTCCAGCGGATAGATGCCGCTTTCCGCCTGGCGCAGCGCCTCGGCGTTGATGTCGGTGGCATAGAACACGGTGCGCTCCGCGATCTTCTCCTCCGCGAACAGCACCGCCAGCGACCACAATTCCTCGCCGCTGCTGCAACCCGCCACCCAGACCTTGATGGACGGATACGTCTGCAAGATCGGCACGACCTGCTCGCGGATCGCGCGGAAGTATTGCGGGTCGCGAAACATCTCGCTCACCTGCACCGTCAGGTACTGGAACAGCCGCGCGAACAGCGCCGGGTCACGCAGGATGCGCTCCTGCAAATGCGACAGCGTCGGCACGTTGAAATCATGCACGGCCTGCGCGAGCCGGCGCCTCAGCGAACTCACCGAGTAATGCCGGAAGTCGTGCTGATAGCGCAGGTAGATGGCTTCCAGAATCAGCTTCAGTTCAATGTCGAACGTCGCTTCTTCCTCGTTCCTGGCGTCGTTCATTGCAGAGTTTGGTCCGCTCATCGCTGCCGCAGCCACACGCGGCACAGCGACACGAGCTTATCCACGTCGATGGGCTTCGATATGTAGTCGTCCGCACCCGCCTCGAGACATTTCTGGCGATCGCTCTGCATGGCCTTCGCGGTCAGTGCGATGATCGGCAGGCGCGCATGCTCCGAGCGCTTGCGGATCTCGGTCATCGCGGTGAGGCCGTCCATCTCCGGCATCATGATGTCCATCAGCACGAGGTCGATGTCGCTGCGGCGCGCCAGCGCCTCCAGCGCCTCGCGGCCATTGCGCGCGATTTCGAGCGTCGCGCCCAGCGGCTCGATCACACGCGACAGCGCGAAGATGTTGCGCACGTCGTCTTCCGCCAGCAGGATCGTGCGCCCTTCGAATACGTCGTCGCGCTGGCGCGCCGCGCGCAACATGCGTTGCTGCTCGGGCGGCAATGCACTCTCGACACTGTGCAGGAACAGCGTGACTTCGTCGAGCAGACGTTCCGGCGACTTCGCGCCCTTGATGATGATCGATTTCGAATAGCGGCGCAGGCGTTGTTCCTCTTCCTGCGACAGCAGACGCCCCGTATAGACGATCACCGGCGGCGCGACGCCCCCCCTTGTCGTGGACACGCGTTCGAGCAGTTCATAGCCGGAGCCGTCGGGCAGCGCGAGATCCATGACGATGCAGTCGAACACGCCGCGCTGCATTTCATCGAGCGCCTCGGCAATCGATCCCGCTTCGACGATCGCCACCGTTTCGCTCTTGAGCAGCGCGTGGATGCTCTGGCGCAGCGCCGGATCGTCCTCGATCACGAGCACGCGGCGCACGCCCTGCGACGAGCGCGCCTCCAGCTTGCGGATCGCGTTGGCGAGATCGTCGCGCGCGCTCGGCTTGAGCGTGTAGCCGATGGCGCCGAGATGCAGCGCGACATCGGCATGATCCGTCGCGGACACGATGTGGATCGGGATATGGCGCGTGAGCGGATCGTGCTTGAGCCATTCGAGCACCGTCAGACCGGACTGGTCCGGCAAGCCGATGTCGAGCAGGATGCCGTTCGGTTGCAGCGAGCGCGCGAGCTCCACGCCTTGCGTCGCGGTGGCGGCATGCACGCAGTCGAATTCGAGTTCGTGCGCGAGGTCGTAGAGGATGTGCGCGAACGGCTGATCGTCTTCGATGACCAGGATCACGCGATCGGGATGACGCCGTTGCGCGCGATCGTCGGCGATGCCGACGGCTTCGTGAAACGTGGCGACCGGTTGCACCGGCATGGGCGCGGGTGCAGGTGCGGGAACAACCTGCGCGATCAGCGCCGGTGCCGGCTCGCTCAGCGGAGCGGCCGATTCGAGCTTCGCCGTGACGATGCCTTCGCGCGCGCTCATCGGCAGGGTGACGGAGAATACGCTGCCCCGGCCCAGTTCGCTCGATACCGCCACCGAACCGCCCAGCAAACGCGAGAACTCCCGCGAGATCGACAGCCCCAGGCCGCTGCCGCCGTACTTGCGGCTCGTGGTGCCGTCGGCCTGCTGGAACGCCTGAAAGATCAAATCCTGTTTGTCGCGCGCGATGCCGATGCCGGTGTCGCGCACCTCGAAGCGCAGCGCATTGTCGCCCGATCGCTGCACCGCGACCGTGACGCTGCCACGCTCGGTGAACTTGAACGCGTTCGACAGCAAATTGCGCAGAACCTGCAAGAGCCGCTGGCTGTCGGTGACGAAATAATCCGGCACGCCCGCGCCGCGCTCGGTGAGAAACTCCAGTCCCTTGCTGCCGGCGACCGGCGCGAAGGATTGCTTGAGCGCATCCAGGAGGGAAACGACGGCGGCGGGCGCGAACTGCACATCCATCTGCCCGGCTTCGACCTTCGACAAATCCAGAATGTCGTTGATGAGCGCCAGCAGGTCACTGTTCGACGAATGGATGGTCGCCGCGTAACGCACCTGTTCGTCGGAGAGATTGCCCTGCTTGTTGTCCTGCAGGAGCTTCGCGAGGATCAGCGAGCTGTTGAGCGGCGTGCGCAGTTCGTGCGACATGTTGGCGAGGAATTCCGACTTGTACTGGCTCGCGCGCTCCATCTCCAGCGCGCTGGCCGTCAGTTCCTGCTGGGCCTGCAACAGTTCCGCCTTCTGCCGCTCCAGATGCTGCGTATGTTCTTCGAGCTGCACGTTGGTCTGTTCGAGCTCGGCCTGCTGCTGTTCGAGACGCGCCTGCGAATCCTGCAACGCCCGGCCGCGTTCCTCCAGTTCCTCGTTCGACACACGCAGCTCTTCTTGCTGCACCTGCAATTCCTCGCTCTGGCGCTGCGTTTCCTCCAGCAGTTCCACCAGACGCGCGCGATAGCGCGACGAACGCAACGCCATGCCGATCGGCTCCGCCGCCATGTCGAGGAGCGCGCGGGCATCGTCGAAACGTCCTTCATTGCCGACGAAACCGAGCTCCAGCGCGCCGGTCGCCTCGCCGTCGGCGAACAGCGGCGCGATCACGACGCGCGTCGCCGCCGCCGAACCGAGCGCGGAGCCGGCTTTCAGATAATGGGACGACGCGTCGCGCAATTCGAGCGGACGCCCTTCGATGATGGCCTGACCGACCAGCCCCTCGCCGCGCGCGATACGGCGCGGCGCGCTATCGTCCTCCGGCAGCGCCCAGCCCGCGACCCGCACCAGCGCGTCGCCGTCGAGTGCGTAGACCACGCCGACCTTGGCTTCCACATACGGCACGACAGAACGCAGAATGCTCACGCCGATCGAAGCGGGAGACTGCTCGCCGCGCAGTTGCCGGCCGAGCTGCACGATGCCCTGTTGCAGCCAGGCGGTGCGTTGTACCGCGAGCCGCGATTTGATATACAGGTGCGCCACCGCCGCCAGCACGAGCAGCACGAGAATGCCCATCGCGCGGTTGAGTTGCAGCACGTCGTGCGTGGCGCTCGGATCGGCGACGGAAAATACATATCCCGCGATCATCAGCGCCGAAGAAGCCACCGCGGTGACGATCGGCACCGATGGCCGGTCGACCCAGACGCACATCACGACCGGCAGCATGTAGAACACCCAGATCGCGACGCGCATCGGCGTCAGCACGTCGATGGCGAACACCACGGCCAGCGTGACCGCAATCGCGAAATAGATCCAGGAAGAGAGGTTCCGAGTGGCTTGAGGCATCGTTCACCGGTTATGTTCGAATTTTGCGCGAAGCTCGCGCCGGTAGCAGGCACGGACCATAGCACGCCGCGCAAGGCCTTGTCACATCGGGCTCCGCGGCCCGCAAGGCCCGCTTTTCGGCGAGGCAGATGTTACAAACAACCCCGCAGGCGTTTTTTCAAAGAGGTAAGAATGACTGATTTTTCCGGCTCCCGCGTGCTCGTCACCGGCGCTTCGGGATTCGTCGGGTCCGCGGTCGCGCGGCTCGCCATCGAACGCGGTTTCGACGTGCGCGTGCTCGTGCGCAAGACCAGCCCGCGCAAGAACGTCGAGTCGCTGAACGCGGAGATCGTGATTGGCGACATGCGCGACGAAGCCTCGATGCGCGCCGCGCTCAAGGGCGTGCGCTTCCTGTTCCACGTCGCGGCCGATTACCGCATCTGGGCGCCGGACCCGAGCGAGATCGAACGCGCCAATCTCGAAGGCACCGAGGCCACGATGCGCGCCGCGCTGGCGGAAGGCGTGGAACGCATTGTGTATACGAGCAGCGTCGCGACGCTCAAGGTGACGAGTTCGGGCGCCATCGCCGATGAAACCATGCCCTCAAACCCGCAGAGCACCATCGGCGCCTACAAGCGCAGCAAGGTACTGGCCGAGCGCGCCGTCGAACGCATGGTCGCGCAGAACGCGCTACCCGCCGTGATCGTCAATCCGTCGACGCCGATCGGACCGCGCGACGTGCGTCCCACGCCGACCGGGCGCATCATCGTGGAAGCGGCGACGGGCAAGATCCCGGCTTTCGTCGATACGGGCCTGAATCTCGTCCACGTCGATGACGTCGCCAACGGTCATTTTCTGGCGCTGGAACGCGGTCGGATCGGCGAACGCTACATATTGGGCGGCGAGAACCTGCCCTTGCAGCAGATGCTCACTGACATCGCGGGCTTCGTCGGCCGCAAGCCGCCGACCATCAAACTACCGCGCGGACCGCTGTATCCCGTCGCGATCGGCGCGGAACTGTTCGCGAAGTTCAGCGGCAAGGAACCGATGGTGACCGTCGACGCACTACGTATGTCGAAGAACAAGATGTACTTCACGTCGGCGCGCGCCGAAAGCGAACTCGGCTATCGCGCGCGGCCGTATCGCGAAGGGCTGAAGGACGCGCTCGACTGGTTCCGCACGCACGGATATCTCACGGTGTGAAGCATCGAATCATTTCGTGAAACGGGCCAGCATCGGTCCTGAGCAGCAAACATAGCAAGTCTTCTATAAGACTCGAAAAATGTTAAGTTATTGATAAAGCAAGATAAACGCCTGTTTTCGCGGTGTTCACGGGGCTTCTTTCGCACGCGAGCCACGCAATTTCAGGCAGAATAGCGGTTTGTTGCCGGAGGGGCGGTTCAGGCCGGCGGTTTTTTCCAACCCGTTTTCGGATGTCGAGACAAGCGATGAGCAATCAGCAACCCACCATCATCTATACCCTGACCGACGAAGCTCCGCTGCTCGCAACCAGCGCCTTTCTGCCGATCATCCGTACTTTCGTGACGCCGGCCGGCGTCAATGTCGAGACCAGCGACATTTCGGTCGCGGCGCGCATTCTCGGCGAATTCCCTGAATTTTTGAGCGATGCGCAGAAAGTCCCCGACAACCTCGCCGAACTCGGCCGCCTGACCCAGCTCGACGACACCAACATCATCAAGCTGCCGAACATCAGCGCCTCGCAGCACCAGTTGACGAGCGCGATCAAGGAACTCCAGTCGAAGGGCTACAAGCTGCCCGACTTTCCGGAAGAGCCGAAGAACGACGAAGAAAAGTCGATTCGCCAGCGCTATTCCAAGTGTCTCGGCTCGGCGGTGAACCCGGTGCTGCGCGAAGGCAATTCGGACCGCCGCGCGCCGCTCGCCGTCAAGAACTACGCGAAGAAGCATCCGCACAGCATGGGCGAGTGGAGCATGGCCTCGCGCACGCACGTCGCGCACATGAAGCATGGCGACTTCTATCACGGCGAAAAGTCGATCACGAACGACCAAGCCCGCGAAGTCCGCATGGAACTCGTTACGAAGAGCGGCGAAAGCATCGTGCTGAAGCCGAAGGTCAAGCTGCAGGACGGCGAGATCGTCGACAGCATGTTCATGAGCAAGAAGGCCCTGGTCGAGTTCTATGAAGACCAGATGGAAGATGCGCGCAAGACGGGCGTGATGCTGTCGCTGCACGTGAAGGCGACCATGATGAAGGTCTCGCACCCGATCGTCTTCGGTCACGCCGTGAAGGTGTTCTACAAGGACGCGTTCGCCAAGCACGCCAAGCTGTTCGAGGAACTCGGCATCAACGTCAACAATGGCCTCGTCGATCTGTATTCGAAGATCGAGGCGTTGCCGGAATCGCAGCGCGACGAAGTCATCCGCGACATGCACGCGTGCCACGAGCATCGTCCGGCGCTGGCCATGGTGGATTCGGCCAAGGGCATTTCGAACCTGCACGCGCCGAACGACGTGATCGTCGACGCATCGATGCCCGCGATGATCCGCGCCGGCGGCAAGATGTGGGGCGCCGACGGCCGTCCGCAAGACACCAAATGCCTGATCCCGGAAAGCACGTTCGCGCGCATCTATCAGGAGATCATCAACTTCTGCAAGACCAACGGCGCGTTCGACCCGAAGACCATGGGCACGGTGCCGAACGTCGGCCTGATGGCGCAGAAGGCCGAAGAGTACGGCTCGCACGACAAGACCTTCGAGATTCCGCAGGACGGCACGGCGCGCATCGTCGACAACGCGACGAACGAAGTCATCGAAGCGCTCACGCAGCCCGTGGAAAAGGGCGACATCTGGCGCATGTGCCTCGTGAAGGACGCGCCGATCCGCGACTGGATCAAGCTTGCCGTCACGCGCGCGAAGAACTCGGGCATGCCGGCCGTGTTCTGGCTCGACCCGTATCGTCCGCACGAAAACGAACTCATCAAGAAGGTCGAGACCTACCTGAAGGACTATGACCTGACGGGCCTCGAGATCCACATCATGTCGCAAGTGCGCGCGATGCGTTACTCGCTCGAACGCGTGATCCGCGGCATGGACACCATCTCGGTCACGGGCAACATCCTGCGCGACTACCTCACCGACCTGTTCCCGATCATGGAACTCGGCACCAGCGCGAAGATGCTGTCCATCGTCCCGCTGATGGCTGGCGGCGGCCTGTATGAAACGGGCGCGGGCGGCTCGGCGCCGAAGCACGTTCAGCAGCTCGTGCAGGAAAACCACCTGCGCTGGGACTCGCTGGGCGAATTCCTCGCGCTGGCGGTGTCGCTCGAAGAACTCGGCATCAAGAACGACAACGCGCGTGCGAAGCTCGTCGCGAAGGCGCTGGATGCCGCCACCGGCAAGCTGCTCGACAACAACAAGAGCCCGTCGCCGAAAACCGGCCAGCTCGACAATCGCGGCAGCCAGTTCTATCTCGCGATGTACTGGGCGCAGGAACTCGCGTCGCAGTCGGAAGACCGCGAACTGGCCGAACGCTTCGCGCCGCTCGCGAAGACGCTTGCTGAGAACGAGCAGAAGATCGTCGACGAACTGAACGCCGTGCAGGGCAAGGAAGCGGATATCGGCGGCTACTACCAGCCGGACGCGAAGAAGCTTGAAAGCGTCATGCGTCCGAGCAAGACGCTCAACGCCGCGCTGGAGCAGGCCAGCGCGAAGTAAGGCAGTACGGGCGTATCCGCGTCATGCGGATGCGCTTCCGATGGACCGGCCTCCCGGCAGGGACGCCGGTCTTGTTTTTTGTGGCGGCGGAAAACTGTCGCGTGATCCGCACGCTCAGAGCAATTGGTTACAACCTGCACCGGCCTCGCCAAAGACGAGCGGGTAGAATCGGTGCCTCGCCGCAAGCTCGCCAGTCAAAGACACCATTCGCATGAACCTACACGACCAGCTCGGCGCGCTGGAGTCGAGCCTCGACACGCTCCTCCAGACCGCCTCCGCTTCTGCCTCTGCTTCTGCCTCTGTCACCGCTTCTGCCGCCGACAGCGCCCCCGCCGAACCGCCCGCGCTCAACCGCGACGCGCCCGCACCCGCTGAACCGCCCGCGCTGAACGAAGCGCAGAGGCTCGTCGTGTCGCGGCCGGATCGCGATGCCATCGAGATGACGATTGCGGGAAAAACGGTCAAGCTGGGGCCGGAAGGGGTATCGGAACTGATCGAGGAACTGTCGAACGTGCGCGCGTCGATGTCGCCGGAACAGCCCGCCGGAATTGCGCCGGGCTGGCGCTTCGCCGCGACCAAGAACCCGGTCATGGCTTCGCAGAAGTACGCCAACGGCGACCGGCTGCTGGTCCTGCGCCACGGCGGACACGGCTGGGTACCGTTCACGTTTTCGCCGAACATGGTGATCGAGCTGTACGCCATGCTGACGAAGAAGTAAGGCGGCTTCGTCACGAAGCCGCCCGGGTACTACGAACCTTCCTGCGTCGGCGCCTGTACCCGCGCCTTCCACTGCCCGCCCTTCCCGCTCCAGTAACGCACGGCCGAGCCGATCGTCGCGCTGACATAAAACAACGCGACCAGCGGCAACAGCGGCGCCCACAGCAGCGACCTGCGGTAATAACGCAGCATCGGCCCGTAGGCGATGCACATCAGCGCCCAGGCCACGCACGCCGGCCACGCGCGTGCGCCCATCGTCAGGGCCAGCAGCGGCGGCGCCAGATAGATGACCTCCATGCCGATCACCGTGCCGATCAGCAGCAGCGGCGAATAACGCAGCTGCGTGAAAGCCGTGCGCGCGATCATGTTCCAGACGTCGCGCCAGCTGTCGTAGGGACGCAGGGATTCGCTGGTCTGCGCGAGGTCGAGACGGATCGGACGCGCGGCGTTGCGGCCGAAACGATGCTTGATGCGCTCGGCGAGACTGCAATCGTCGATCAGTTCCTGATGGATCGATTCGATCCCGCCCGCCTCGGCCAGTGCCGAACGCCGCACCAGCATGCAGCCGCCCGCAGCACCCGACGTGGCCTTGCGCACGTCGTTCACCCAGGCAAACGGATACAGCTTCGCGAAAAAGAACACGAAGGCGGGAATCAGCGCCTTTTCCCACAGCGAATCGCAGCGCAGACGGACCATCAGCGACACCAGATCGCGGTCTTCGAGAATCGTGCGCGCAACGAGTTGCGTGGCCGCGTCGGCGGGATGGTGGATGTCGGCGTCGGTCAGCAGAAGATATTCGGCGGGCAGCCCCAGCGAATCGATCGCGCCAATGCCCTGCGACTGCGCCCACACCTTGCCGGACCAGCCCGGCGGCAACGGCTGCGCGGTCAGCACGGTCAGGCGGTCTTCGAGTCCGAGATCGCGGGCGGCGGCGAGCGCGACGCCGGCGGTGTCGTCGGTGCTGTGGTCATCGACGACGATCACGTGGAACGCGCCCGCATAGTCCTGCTTGAGCAGCGAGCCGACCGCCCGGCCGATGACATCGGCTTCGTTGCGCGCCGGCACCACCGCGACGAGCGCCGGCCACGCGCCGCGCCGCGCGATTTCCGCGCTGCCGACGGCGTGAATGGTCGTGCCGGACAGCGCCGGCGCGGGCTCGGCACGCCAGAATCCGCCGCGCGCGAACAGCAGCACGAGCCAGATCAGGAGGGACAGCCAGGCAATCAGTAGCATGTTTCAGGTGTTTAGCTGGGTAGGAACGGGAAGAGCATGGCGGAGCGGTTTGAACCGGGTCCCGGCGCGGGCTGCGGGCGTTGCGCGGGCGACACACCGGCCTTGCCGGCGCGTGGAAGCGCTTTGAAACGCCACCCGCGCGGCCGCGCGTGGCCGAAAACGACCGACAGTCTACTGGGTTCTGAAAAGCGCCGTATTTGCATGCGCCGCGGCGCACCGGCGGCCATGGCAGGCAGTGAGCACCCAAAAAGGGAACGCGTTAGAATACGCGGTCAACTTCGGCGCGCAGATCGATCCCCAACATGTCTTTTTTTCCGGTCTGCTATTTTGGCTTCTTCGCCGTGGGTTCCACTGTCGAGTTCAACAGTCGTCATGCAGCCTGAATTGCTGGAAAAGCGCGCCGGAACCTTGCGAGCTCGCCGCCGGCCAACCCCGAAACCCGCGTCAGTCGGAGTTCGTTCGAATATGCGTATCATCCTTGCTCAACCCCGCGGCTTTTGTGCGGGCGTGGTCCGTGCGATCGAGATCGTCGATCGGGCCCTCGAACGGCATGGCGCACCCGTCTATGTGCGTCATGAGATCGTTCACAATCGTCATGTGGTCGACAATTTACGCAGCAAGGGTGCGCGCTTCGTCGAGGAACTGGATGAGGTGCCGCATGGCGCGGTGGCCATTTTCAGTGCACACGGCGTGGCGCGCAGCGTCGAGGAAGATGCCGACGCGCGCGGTCTCGACGTGCTCGACGCCACCTGCCCGCTCGTCACCAAGGTTCACGTGCAAGGGCGGCAATATGTCTCGCAGGGCCGCACGCTGATTCTGATCGGCCACGCGGGACATCCGGAAGTGGAAGGCACTGTCGGCCAGATTCCGGGCAAGGTCGTGCTGGTGCAAAGCGAGGCGGAAGTCGGGAAGCTGACGCTCGACATCGATACCCCGATGGCGTACGTCACGCAAACCACGCTGTCCGTCGACGACACGCGCGGCATCATCGACGCCTTGCAGCGCCGTTTTACCGATATCGTCGGGCCGGACACGCGCGATATCTGTTACGCGACGCAAAACCGGCAGGCTGCGGTGCGCGAGCTGTCGGACCAGGTGGACGTGTTGCTCGTGGTCGGCGCCACCAATAGTTCCAATTCAAACCGTCTGCGGGAAATCGGCGCCGAAAGCGGCGTGCCGAGCTACCTCGTGGCGGACGGTTCGGAGATCAGGCCGGAATGGTTCGCCGACGTGCAGACGGTCGGCATCACGGCGGGCGCATCGGCGCCTGAAGAAATGGTCAAACATGTGATCGATGCCCTGCGCGCGTTCGGACCCGTCGAAGTCACGACGATGAACGGCCGCGAGGAAAAGGTCGAATTCAAACTCCCCGCGAAGCTCATGCAGCCGCTCGCCGCCGTTGCGGCCACGGCCATTCGCGAAGAATAAGGAGAGCAGGCAATTGTCTATTCCGATGCTTCAGAAGGCGCGTGTCGGCGCCTACATCTTCAAGCAGCACTTGAGCCGCAACAAGCGCTATCCGCTCGCGCTGATGCTCGAACCGCTGTTCCGCTGCAATCTCGCCTGTAACGGCTGCGGCAAGATCGACTATCCGGATCCGATCCTGAACCAGCGCCTGTCGCTGGAAGAGTGTCTCGGCGCGGTCGACGAATGCGGCGCGCCGGTGGTTTCCATCGCGGGCGGCGAGCCGCTGCTGCACAAGGAAATGCCGCAGATCGTGAAGGGCATCATGGCGCGCAAGAAGTTCGTGTATCTCTGCACGAACGCGCTGCTGATGGAAAAGAAGATGGACGATTACGAGCCGAGCCCGTATTTCGTCTGGTCCGTGCATCTGGACGGCGACCGCGAAGCGCATGATCACTCGGTGTCGCAGCCGGGCACGTACGACAAGGCGGTCGCGGCCATCAAGGAAGCGAAGCGCCGTGGCTTCCGCGTGAACATCAACTGCACGCTGTTCAACGACGCCGAGCCGGAGCGCGTGGCGAAGTTCTTCGACACGCTGGGTCCGATCGGCGTGGACGGGATCACGGTGTCGCCGGGCTATGCGTACGAACGCGCGCCGGACCAGCAGCACTTCCTGAACCGCGACAAGACCAAGACGTTGTTCCGCGAGATTTTCAAGCGCGGCAACAACGGCAAGAACTGGTCGTTCAGCCAGTCGACGCTGTTCCTCGACTTCCTCGCGGGCAATCAGACGTATGAATGCACGCCGTGGGGCAACCCGGCGCGCACGGTGTTCGGCTGGCAGAAGCCGTGCTATCTGGTCGGCGAAGGTTATGTGAAGACCTTCAAGGAACTGATGGAAACCACCGACTGGGACAAGTACGGCACGGGCAAGTATGAGAAGTGCGCGGACTGCATGGTCCACTGCGGCTTCGAAGCGACTGCCGTGATGGACACGGTGGCGCATCCGCTCAAGGCGGCGAAGATTGCGCTTCGGGGGCCGCGCACGACAGGCGCGTTCGCGAAGGACCTGCCGTTCGACAAGCAGCGTCCGGCTGAATTCGTGTTCTCGAAGCATGTGGAAATCAAGCTGGAAGAGATCGGACGCATGAAGAAGAACAGGGGCGCGAAAACGGCGGCTGTCGCGAATTAAGGCGGCGGTTGTCGGTTCCGATCTGCGAAAAGCGGGTGGCTTCGGTCATCCGCTTTTTTGCTTTTATCTACCAGATCGTTTCGACGTGCTCATACCTGCGGATCAAACGATCCTTGGTGACCACCGGAGCAGACAACGCGCGCGCCGTTGCAACGATGACGCGATCAGCCGGATCGTTGTGAAACCGCCCGGGCAGATCGATTGACCGGATGGCGATGCTGTTATCCACCGGCATGAACTGAACCGCGGCTATGCGGCCAACTTTCTCCACCCAGTCGCTGACATCCATCGACAAGGCGATCTTGCCTCGCCTGACCAGTAGCGCAATTTCCCACGCGCTGATGGCCGAGATGATGATTTCTCCGCCTTCGCTGGCTTCGTCATTGATCGCTGCACTTGCCGGTTTGCTGAGCGTGCCGCCACCCAGCCACCAAAGCAGTGTGTGCGTGTCCAGCACGATCATTTATACGCCTCCCAGTCATCTGGACCGAGAGGCTCGAAAGCGTCCTTGCAGAACAACACGCTTCCCCGCAGTTCTTCCAGCGGCGTAAGCGATGAACCTTCGTACCGCCGTATTTCGAGAACCGGCTTTCCATGGTCCGTCACGATCATGCTCTCTCCTGTGGATTCGACGAGCCGGAAGTATTCGAGCGCCTTTGCCTTGAACTCCGATTTCGAAACTCGCTTGAAAGTCATGATAGCTTCTATGGTCACTTGCAAGTGGTCATTTTAGCCTCGTCCGAATGGGTTAGGCAAAGCGGACATTTTCGGGTGCCCAACAAAAACGCGACGGCTCATCACCGTCGCGTTCTCGATATCAGCGAAGCATCGGCTTCACCTCAACAACACTTCCCCGCCCCCGTCCCATACCTCGCTTCCTGCCGCTCGCGAAAAAACTCCGCGTACGACATCACCGCTTTGTCGGGATGCGTCGCCTGCATGTGCGTGACGTAGGCATCGTAGTCGGGCATCCCGACCATCAGGCGCATTGTCTGGCCGAGATACCGTCCCGCTTGTCGAAGATCGTCGAACATCGCCGCTTCCTCAATGTCCCGAGCGCACTGCCGCGCCCGCTCCCGAGGGCATCGGCTCGAACGGCGTTTCGCGCACTGTCGGCCGGGCTTCGCGACGCGCGCGCAGCACCGTCATGACGCCGTACACCGCGATGCTCAACACCACGAAGATGAACAGGCCCGCAAGCGCTGCATCGACATAGTCATTGAAGATGATGCGTTGCATCTCCGGCAGCGACTTGGCCGGCGCCATGACCTTGCCCGCGTCGTAGGCGTCGCGCAGCTTGCCGGCGTGCGCGAGGAAACCGATCTTCGGATTGGCATCGAAGATCTTCTGCCAGCCCGCGGTCAGCGTGCAGATCAGCAGCCATGCGGCCGGCACGAGCGTCACCCACGCATAGCGCTCGCGCTTCATCTTGAACAGCACGACAGTGCCGAGGATCAACGCGATTCCCGCCAGCATCTGGTTCGAGATGCCAAACAACGGCCACAAGGTATTGATGCCGCCGAACGGATCGACCACGCCCTGATACAGAAAGTAACCCCAGGCGGCCACGCACAGCGCCGTCGCGATCAGGTTCGCCGGCAACGATTCTGTGCGGCGCAGTGCCGGATGGAACGTACCGAGCAGATCCTGCAGCATGAAGCGGCCGGCGCGCGTACCGGCATCGACGGCCGTCAGGATAAAGAGCGCCTCGAACAGGATGGCGAAGTGATACCAGAACGCCATCATCGTCTCGCCGCCGATCACCTGATGAAGAATGTGCGCCATGCCGACCGCGAGTGTCGGCGCACCACCGGCCCGCGCGACGATGGTGGTCTCGCCGACCGCCTTCGCCGTCGATGTCAGCATGTCCGGCGTCAGCATGAAGCCCCATCCCGATACCGTCTGCGCGACCGCCTCCGGCGTGCTGCCGAGCAACGCGGCCGGGCTGTTCATCGCGAAGTAGATACCCGGTTCGATCACGCACGCTGCCACCAGCGCCATGATCGCGACGAACGATTCCATCAGCATCGCGCCATAGCCGATGAAGCGCATGTTGATTTCGTTGTCGATCATCTTGGGCGTCGTGCCCGACGAGATCAGCGCATGAAAGCCCGACACCGCGCCGCACGCAATCGTGATGAAGAGGAACGGGAACAGATTGCCCGACCACACCGGACCGCTGCCGTCGACGAACTTGGTGAAAGCCGGCATCTTGAGTTCGGGCGCGACGATCAGGATGCCGATCGCGAGGCCGACGATGGTGCCGATCTTGAGGAAGGTCGACAGGTAATCGCGCGGGGCGAGCAGCAGCCACACCGGCAGGACCGACGCAACGAAGCCATAGCCGATCAGGATCCACACGAGCTGCGTGCCGGTGAACGTGAACCACGGCGCGATGGCCGGCGATGCCGCCACATGTCCGCCGAAGGTAATCGCGAGCATCAGCAACACAAAGCCGACGATGGACACTTCGCCGATCCGTCCCGGACGGATATAGCGCGTGTACAGGCCCATGAAGATCGCGATGGGAATCGTCGCGGCGACGGTGAAAGTGCCCCACGGCGAATTCGTCAGCGCCTTCACGACGATCAACGCGAGCACCGCCAGAATGATCACCATGATGAGGAACGTGCCGAACAGCGCGATCACGCCGGGCACGGTGCCGAGTTCCATCTTGATGAGATCGCCGAGCGAGCGGCCGTCGCGGCGCGTCGAGATGAACAGGATCACGAAGTCCTGCACCGCGCCCGCGAACACGACGCCGGCAAGAATCCACAGCATGCCGGGCGTGTAGCCCATCTGCGCGGCCAGCACCGGACCCACCAGCGGGCCGGCGCCCGCGATGGCCGCGAAGTGATGTCCGAACAGCACGTATTTGTTGGTGGGAACGTAGTCGAGGCCGTCGTTGTGACGAACGGCCGGCGTCATGCGCAGGCCGTCGAGTTGCAGCACCTTGCCTGCGATGAAACGCGAATAGAGCCGGTAAGCGATGAGATAGACACAGACCGCCGCGATGACGATCCACAGTGCGCTGATGCGTTCGCCGTGCGCGAGCGCGATGGTGCCGAATGCGAACGCGCCCAGCAGCGCGAGCGCGATCCAGACCAGGAATCCTGAAGCCCGATTCATGGTGTCTCCTTGATTGTATGACCTTGAGAGCCAGGCTCCGTGGTCGTGGCATGCGCCGCGATGACGCATTGGGCGGTAGTATTCGCTTTCGCTGGAACGCTTACAAGCGCATGACTACGTACGCGCGCTGCGTGCCTTCACGTAGCGGAAAACCCTGTTTCGATGAATCTCAAGGCAAAAATCTTTCTGCTGGCCATCGTGCCGTTCGCGCTCGCGATCGGCGGCATCACCTATGGCGTGCGGCAGCAGGCGCAGTCGCTCGCGCAGGTTCAGCACGCGACCACGCAGGCGGCGTACATCTCGAGCAAGGAGATCGAACTGCGGCATTACGTGGAGATCGCGAAGAGCACCATCGCGCCGTATTACGACGCGCCTGCGAGCGACCCGCGCAGCGATGACGAGCGCCGCCGCCTCGCACTGGAAGCCCTGCAAAGGCTCGACTTCGGCCAGGACGGCTATTTCTTCGTCTACACGATGCACGGCCTGTCGCTGATGCATCCACGCCAGCCCGATCTGGTCGGCCGCGACCTGTGGCTGATGCGCGATCCGCACGGCGCGCTGACCATCCAGGAACTCATCCGTCAAGCCTCGCAAGGCGGCGGCTATGTGCGCTACGTGTGGCGCAGGCCATCGACGGGATTGCTCGCGCCAAAGCTTGGCTATGTCGTACCGCTCGACCGCTGGGGCTGGATGAAGGGCACCGGCATCTATCTGGAAGACGTGGAGACGACGCTCGCGCGCATCGACGACCGCGCCGCCTCGAACATCGCGCGCACGCTGACATGGATCGGCGTCATTGCACTGGCGGCGCTCGCCGTCATCGCGATCTGCGCCGCCGTGCTGAACATCAGCGAACATCGCAGCGCGGACGCCAAGCTCCGGCGCCTCGCGCGGCAAGTGGTGGAATCTCAGGAACAGGAACGCGCGCGCCTCTCGCGCGAGCTGCACGACGGCATCAGTCAGATGCTGGTGTCGGTGAAGCTGCTGCTCGAATCGGCGCTGGCGCGCTTCGAACGCGGCGCGGCGCGCGAACCCACCGCCGAAGCCGCGCTCTCGACCGGCCTCGGGCGCCTCGCCGGCACGCTGCGCGAAGTGCGGCGCATCTCGCACGCGCTGCGCCCCGCGATGCTCGACGATCTCGGCCTCGCCGCCGCGCTCGAACAACTCGCGCGCGAATCCGACGGGCAGGACGGCATCGAAGTGCGTATCAACGTGAGCGCTCAGGGTGAAAGCCTGCCGGACACTGTCAACACCGTGCTGTTCCGCATTGCACAAGAAGCGCTCAACAACATCACGCGGCACGCCAGGGCTTCACGCGTGCAACTGACACTTGCTGTTGCGAAGCACGCGGTGACGCTCGACATCACGGACAACGGCGTCGGCTTCGACGTGCCCGCCGTGCTGTCGGATCCCATGCGCGGCCTCGGCCTGCGCAACATGCGCGAGCGGCTCGATACGCTGGGCGGCGCGCTGCGCATCGACTCGCAACTGGGCCGCACGGTCATTGTCGCGAGCGTGCCGCTGCCGCTCGCCGCACCCAATCTCCAAGGACACGCCGATGAGCGCTGAACCCGCCCGCCTGATTCTCGTCGACGATCATCCGCTGGTGCGCGACGGCCTGCGCGCGCGCCTGGAATCCGTGCCACATCTGCGGGTGATCGGTGAAGCGGGCAACGGCCCGGACGCGCTCGCCCTCGCCGCCGACGAGGCGAATCCGCCCGATCTCGTGCTGATGGACGTCGGCATGGCGGGCATGAGCGGGATTGAACTGGCGGCGCGCTTCCACGAGCGCTTTCCGGACATTCGCGTGCTGATGTTGTCGATGCACGACAACGTGGAGTACGTCACGCAGGCGGTGCGCGCGGGCGCGAGCGGCTACGTGCTGAAGGATTCGCCGGCGACGGAGATCATTCAGGCCATCGACGCGGTGCTCGCCGGCAGGACCTTCTTCAGCGCCGGCGTGGCGGCGCGCATGATCCAGGCACGTTCGATGCAAACCCCGCTCGACCGCCTGACGCCGCGCGAACTCGAGATTCTCGACGCGCTCGCGGAAGGCCTCTCCAGCAAGCAGATCGCGCAACAGCACGGACTGTCGGTGCGCACGGTCGAAACGCACCGGCTGAACTTGAAGCGCAAACTGGACATAGACGGACAGGCCGAGCTGATCAAGTTTGCGGTGGAGCACCGCCGACGCTAGCGCGTCAGCCCGCCGAGCGGGCGTTATGCTCGGCGAGGAACTTGATCAGGGCATCGACGCCGCCCTTCTGCAACTGCCCCGCGAATTGTTGCTGATAGACCTGGATGAGCCACGCGCCCATCATGTCGATGTCGTAGATTTTCCAGCCCTGCGGGGTCTTCTGCAGACGGTAGCGCACCGGGTTGTCCCCGCCCGTGGAAATGACGTGCGATTCGACCACTGTGTCCTTGGTGTTGGCATCGACGTTGGGCGAGTCGAACTTGAACTTCACGTCCTGGTCGCGCAGTTGCGACAGGGACGCGGCATACGTGCGGACCAGCAGCGTCTGGAACTGGTCATAAAGCTGCTTCTGCTGCTCGGGCGTGGCGCTGGCCCAGGCCTTGCCCACCGCGATGCGCGTCGTGCGCTGGAAGTCGGTGGCGGGCAGGAAGCGGGTTTCGACGAGCTGCGTGATCTTCGCCATGTCGCCGCCGCGTGCTTGCGGGTCGGCCTTCATTGCGTCGACCGTGCCCTCCACCGCGTTCTTGACGACGGCGTCGGGACTCGTTTGTGCGGCTGCCTCGCCCGTGAAGGCCACTGAGGCAAGGAGGAAAGCGAAGCAAATGGACAGATAGCGTTTCATGGCACCCGTTCTCTGATCTGGTTTGTTGGCGCGGGCTCTGCGGCCCTCGGGCGTTGCAAGGGGACTGCGGCAGCCGCCGGTTGGTGAAATCAGTATACCGACACCGCAGCGCTGCAACAGTTCAAGACAGACGCGGTCGAGGCGCCCGCTATACTTGCGCGGCACACCGCGTCGTTTTACCCGGACGATGCGCTTTCCGGCGATCGGCATCATGCACTTCGCGCACAGCAATGCGCAAAAATAACAGGACACACAGGTAGCGTCTTCATGCTGACGTCCAACATTACTCGTTTCGTCACACTCGCCATCCGCCGCCCGGTCTGGATTATCGCCGTTTCGCTGCTGCTCGGCGTGCTGAGCGCGATCTACGTCGTTCATCATTTCAGGATCAGCACCGACGTCAGCCAGCTGATCGAGACCGAGCCCGAGTGGGCGGCGCGCAGCAAGGCCATCGACCAGGCCTTTCCGCAGCGCGGCGCCACGTTGCTGATTGTCGTCGAGGCGCCCGCACAAGAGTTCGCCGATGCCGCCGCGAACCAGCTCGCTGCCGCGCTCGCCAAGGAGCCGGAGCGTTTCAAGTCGGTGTCACAGCCTTCCGGCGGCCCGTTCTTCGAGCACGAAGGCCTGCTCTACCTGCCTGCCGACAAGGTCGAGCAAGTGACGAAGCAGCTCGTCTCGGCGCGTCCGCTCATCAACACGCTCGCTCACGACCCGACGCTCACCGGCCTCGCGCAAACCCTCAACACCACGCTCAACCTGCCGCTGACGCTCGGACAAGTCAACCTCGGCCAAATGGCCGGCTTGCTCGGCCATGCCAACACGGTGCTGACACGCGTGCTGGCCAATCAGCCGGCCGCGTTTTCGTGGCGCCAGCTGGCGGATTCGGGGTCGTCGAGCAAGGATGCTCCGGGACGCGCATTCATCACCGTCCTGCCCGACCTGGACTTCAATGCGCTGAAGGCGGCGGCGGGCACCTCCGACGAGATCCGCGCGAAAGCCGCCGAACTCGGCCTCGACAAAAAGTACGGCGCCAGCCTGCATCTGACCGGCGCCCAGCCGCTCGCCGACGAGGAATTCGCGTCGGTGCAGGACGGCGCGGCGCTTAACGGCGTGCTGACCTTTCTGGTCGTGCTGATGATCCTGTGGGTCGCGCTGCGCTCGAAACGCATGATTCTGGCCGTGTTCATCACGCTGTTCGTCGGCCTGGCGATCACGGCCGCGCTCGGCCTCATGATGGTCCACGCGCTCAACATGATCTCGGTTGCGTTCATGGTGCTGTTCGTCGGGCTCGGCGTGGATTTCGGCATCCAGTTCGGCGTGAAATACCGCGAGGAACGGTACAAGCACAAGCGGCTCGATGTCGCCCTCGCGGAAACCGCGCGCCATGTGGCCGTGCCGCTGACGCTCGCCGCCACCGCGACCGCCGCGAGCTTCTTCTCGTTCCTGCCGACGGCCTATCGCGGCGTGTCGGAACTCGGCCTGATCGCAGGCGTCGGCATGTTCGTCGCGTACCTCACCAACATGACGCTGCTGCCCGCGCTGATCAAGGTGTTCGCGCCGCCCGGCGAGGCGCATTCGCCGGGCTTTCCGGTGCTCGCGCCCGTCGATGAATTCCTCGACAAGCATCGCAAGCCGGTGTTGATCGGCACGCTGGTCGTGGTGATCGGCGCGCTGCCGCTGCTGTTCAATCTGCGTTTCGACTTCAATCCGCTCCATCTGAAGGATCCGCACACCGAGTCGATGGCAACGCTGCTTTCGCTCAAGGATTCGCCCGAAGGCGCGGTCAACGATGTCGCCGTGCTCGCGCCGTCGCTTGCCGACGCGGACCGCATCGCGGCGAAACTGGACAAGCTGCCGGAAGTCGGACGCGCGACCACGCTGTCCTCGCTGATTCCCGGCGACCAGCCGCAAAAGCTCGCGCTCATCAAGGCGGCCGCTGACCCGCTGCTGCCCGCGCTCGATCAGCCCACCGCCGCCCCGGTGACGGACGAGATCAGGGTCGCGGCGCTGAAACGCGTGTCGAGCCAGCTGTCGCTCGCCGCCGACGAGCATCCCGGCCCCGGCGACAAGGAAGCGAAGCAGTTGTCGCAGACGCTCGCGAAGCTCGCCCAGGCCGACGCCGCCACCCGCGACCGAGCCGAACACGCGCTGGCCGACCCGTTGCGCATCGCGCTTGCGCAACTGCGTTCGCTGCTGACGCCCAGCGAAATCACCCGCGCGAGTCTGCCGGCGCAGATGGTCGAGACCTGGGTGACGCCGCAGGGTCAGGCGCTGGTCGATGTCTCGCCGAAGATTCCACCGGGCGCCGATCCGAACAACGACGCGCTGCTCGCCCGTTTCGCCGATGCCGTCCAGAAGGCCGAGCCGGATGCGATCGGCGGGCCGATCTCGGTGCGCCATTCGGCGGAGACCATCATCAAGTCGTTCCAGCAGGCGGCGCTGTACTCGCTGGCCGCCATCACGGTGCTGCTGTGGATCGCGCTTCGCCGTTTTGGCGACGTTCTGAGAACTTTGGTACCGTTGCTCGTTTCCGCGATCGTGACACTGGAGCTGTGCGTTGTCTTCAGGATGCCGCTCAACTTCGCTAACATCATCGCGCTGCCGCTCATGCTGGGCGTGGGCGTCGCGTTCAAGATCTACTTCGTCATGGCGTGGCGCTCTGGCCAGACGCGGCTGCTGCAGTCGAGCCTCACGCACGCCGTGATGTTCAGCGCGGCCACCACCGCCACTGCGTTCGGCAGCCTGTGGTTCTCGCATCATCCGGGCACCTCCAGCATGGGGCGGCTGCTGGCGTTGTCGCTCTTCTGCACGCTGGTCGGCGCGGTGGTCTTCCAGCCTGTCCTGATGGGCAAGCCGCGCCGCGTACGCGCCGCGGACCGGGCCAGGCTGCGCGCTGCACAACGACATGACAACCTAAGAGGAATTAAAGAATGAAGTCGGGATCGACGGCGTTGACCCCTCGTGCAGTGCGCAACCTGGGGATGGGACTGGCGATCGCGGGCGTGCTCGCCACCAGCGGCTGCGCGACCGGCCCGGATCGCAATCCGCGCGATCCGCTCGAGCCGATGAACCGCAAGATCTTCACGTTCAACGACACGCTCGACACTTACGTGGCGAAGCCCGTCGCGCAGTTCTACGTGGACTACACGCCGAGCCCGTTCCGCACCGCCGTCAGCAACTTCTTCTCGAATCTCGGCGATTTCTCCAACTTCGCCAATAACCTGCTGCAGCTGAAGATCACCGATGCCACGGAGGATCTGATGCGCATCGCGATGAACTCGGTGTTCGGCCTCGGCGGTTTGATCGATATCGCGTCGCCGGCGGGCCTGCCCAAGCATCATCAGGATTTCGGCCTGACGCTCGGGCATTACGGCATGCCGTCGGGTCCGTATCTCGTGCTGCCGCTGCTCGGCCCGAGCTCCGTCCGCGACTCGACCACCTGGCTGGTCGACTGGCGCGTGAACCCGCTCAGCTATACCGATGCCGAGATCCGCTGGCCGCTGTATGGCGTGAACTTCGTCAGCGCGCGGGCCGATCTGATCGGCGCGACCGATCTGCTCTCGGCGGCCGCGCTCGACAAATATGCGTTCGTCCGCGATGCCTACACGCAGCGCCGCCAGTATCTGCTGACCGGCGGCGGCGCGTCCACGCTGCCCGATTACGGCGACGAGGGCGCGAGCGCGCCGGAAGGCGCCAGTGCGCCGCCGGGACAGAGCGGCGGAAGCAGCCAGGAGCAAGGCTTGCCGACGTATGACGATCCGGGCGCGGCGGCTTCGCCGGCGGGCGGCGTCGGCGGCAAGTCGCCGGCTCCTGCGGAAAATGCGCCGAAGGGCGCGCCCTCGCCCAGTTCGAGCAAGGCGCAAGGCCTGCCGCAGTACGACGATCCGGCGGCGCAGCCCGCCAAGTAAGTCCCCTCCACATGAAAAGGGCGCCGTTCGACGGCGCCCTTTTCACTCAATGGGCCGCTTCTTCGGCTTGGGCTTCGAACAGGTCATCGCCCGACATGGCGGGCGCTTCGACCGGGCCCTGATCGCGCCGATAGGCTTCGAACAGTTCATCGGCGTAGCGGATTTTCGTGCGGCCGTGCGGCGCGGGCTCGCCCTGCGCGCTCAGGTTCACGAACACCATTCTCTCGACCGTCAGAATGCTCTTGCGCGTGATCTTGTTGCGCACTTCCGCGCGCAGTGTGATCGACGTGCGGCCAAAATGCGTCGCGGCGATGCCCAGTTCAATGATGTCGCCTTGCCGCGCCGAGCTGACGAAGTTGATCTCCGACATGAACTTGGTCACGACGCGCTGATTGTTCAGCTGGGAAATGGCGTAAATGGCGGCTTCTTCGTCGATCCAGCGCAACAGGCTGCCGCCAAACAACGTGCCATTGGGATTCAGGTCTTCCGGCTTGACCCACTTGCGAGTATGAAAATTCATCTGTTACCTCACTTTCTGCTGCCTGCACCGCGATCTCGACCGAGATCAGCTGGCGCGGATAATTAGGGTTTTCCCTGATTATATCGCGATAGGGGTTAACCCGCAGAAAACAAGAAATAAATGAAGCTTCAGTTGACGACGAGCGCTTGCGCCGTTTCGAGGGCACGGCGAGCCTGAACGAGGGTGTTGCGGGCGTCGCGCGCGTCGCCGGCGAGGCGCAGCAGGCCGCCGAGTTGCGACGGCTGGCGCAGCAACTCGCGCAGGATTGGACCGATGGCGGTGGTGCCGTCATCGCGTAGACCGGCCGTGGCGGCGGGCGGCAAGGTGCGCCACGCCGGGTCGATGACCGCGCGGCACACGGCGAACGGCAAACCCCGCGCCAACGCCATGCTGCCCGCCACGTGCGATTCCATATCGACGGCCAGCGCGCCTGTCGCATGATGCAGTGCGTGCTTTTCGGCTTCGCTCGTGACCGGCGCCGCGACGCCGGCCATCTTGCCTCGCCGCGTGAGCCGCTCCATCGGCGTGCCCGTCAACGCGGCAACGATGCGCGCGGACCAGGCGGGATCGGTCGGCACTTCGCCTAGCGGCCCGCAGACGCTATCCGCAATGATTAACGCGCCCGGCGCGAGATCCGGCGCCAGACCGCCCGCCGTGCCGAAGCTGATGATGCCGGAGCAGCCGCGTGCGATGGCGTCGGACAGCGCGCGTTCGAGCCAGTCGCTGCGCGCGGCGAACACGACATCCACGCCCGGCCCCCGCACGATCTTCGCCTCGAACGCCATGCCGGTCACGGCCACGACAGGCCTGCCGGCAGAAGCACGACTCGCGTCAGCGCTCACATGGCCGCCACGACGCGCGTAAGGCCTTCGCGCGTCAGATTGCGGTAGCGCGCCAGCGCCCACAGCGGAAAGAACTTGCGATAGCCGTGGTAGCGCAGATAAAACACGCGCGGAAAGCCGGTCGCGGTGAAGCGCGTCTCGTCCCACAGGCCATGCGTCTGCTGCGTGCGCATCAGATAGTCGACGCCGCGCGCCACCGCCGGATGCTCCACCAGCCCCGCCGCCATCATGCCGAGCAGCGCCCAGGCCGTCTGCGAGGCGGTGCTGATCGCCGGCTCGTAGCTGTGATAGTCGAGCTTGTAGCTTTCGCCGTCCTCGCCCCAGCCGCCATCGGCGTTCTGGATGCCGATCAGCCAGTCCGCCGCGCGCTTCATGCGCGGGTCCGTCGGCGCGACGCCGGCGGCGTTCAACGCGGACATCGCCGACCAGGTGCCGTAGATGTAGTTCATGCCCCAGCGTCCGTACCAGCTGCCGTCGCGCTCCTGGTCGTTGACGATGTACTCGAACGCACGGCGCGCGGGCTCGCTGTTCAACGAGGTTTCGCCGAGTTGCGCGAGCATCGACAGACAACGCGCCGAGACATCGACAGTCGGCGGATCCAGCAGCGCGCCGTGATCGGAGAACGGAATGTTGTTCAGGTAGAACTGGGTGTTCTCCGGCTCGAACGCGCCCCAGCCGCCGTCGCTGCTCTGCATGCCGACGACCCATTCGCGCGCCCGGGCGATCGCCTCGCCGTACATGGCCGTGCCGTTTTCGCGATCGGCGCGCTCCATCGCCATGACGACGACCGCCGTATCGTCGACATCCGGATAGTGCGGATTGGCAAACTGGAATGCCCAACCGCCCGGCCGCACATGCGCGCGGCGCGAAATCCAGTCGCCGCGCACGTCCAGGATCTGCAGCGGCACCAGCCAGTCGAGACCGCGCTTCACGGCCGCGCGCGCCTTCGGCATGCCGGTTTCGAGCAGCGCGTGCGCCGCCAGCGACGTATCCCACACCGGCGACAGGCACGGCTGGCAATACGCTTCGCCATCGTCGGCGGGATCGACGATCAGCAGCTTGTCCAGCGACTTGCGCGCAATCGCGCGGTTCGGATGCTCGGGCGGATAGCCGAGCACGTCGTACATCATCACCGAGTTGGCCATCGCCGGGAAAATCGCGCCGAGACCATCTTCGCCGTTCAGCCGCTCATCGACGAAACGCACCGCTTCATCGATCGCGCGCTCGCGCCCGCCTTTGGGCAGCAGCGGATCGGTGACGCGCAGCACCGAATCCACCACGCGAAAGAACGCAAACCAGCCGCGCTTCTGATGCCCCGCGCGCGCCGGCATGCCGGTGTTGACCGGCGGATTCGTGAATACCTCGTCGATGCGCACGCCGCGCGGATTGCGCGCCCGCGGACGCTTGGCGTTGAGCACCAGCATGGGCACGATCACCGTGCGCGCCCAGTAGGACACCTTCGACAGATGGAACGGGAACCACATCGGCAGGCGCATGATCTCGACCGGCATCATCGGCACCGCGCGCCACGACACCACGCCGAACAGTGCCAGCAGGATGCGCGTGAAGACGTTGACCTTCTCCGCGCCGCCGGCGGCGAGGATCGCGCCGCGTGCGCGCTGCATGTGGTCGGCATCCGGCGAATCGCCGATCATCTTCAGCGCGAAGTACGCCTTCACGGTGGCGGAAACGTCCGTCTTGCCGCCGTCGAACAGCGGCCAGCCGCCGTCTTCGCGCTGGATGCGGCGCAGGTAGCGGCCGATCTTCGCTTCGAGCGTCAGGTCCGCCGTCTCGCCGAGGTAATGCACGAGCAGCACGTATTCGGCGGGAATCGTCGCGTCCGCTTCGAGTTCATAAAGCCAGTAGCCGTCAGGGTGCTGCCCCGCGAGCAGCGTGTCGGTGGCCTGGTTGATCGCGGTATCGAGTGTGGATTTCGAAACCTGCGCGCCCACGGCCGACAGGGACAAGTCGTTCATCTGCGTTCCATCGATGGGTTCAGCAGCGCATCCGCGGCCTTCTGGCCAGAGCGGATCGCGCCTTCAATCGTCGCGGGCAGGCCGGTCGCCGTCCAGTCGCCCGCGAGTGTGAAATTCGGCCAGCGCGTGCGCGTCGCGGCCCGCAAACCTTCCTGCGCCGGCACCGCGGCAAAGGTCGCGTGCGCTTCCGCGACGACCTGCCAGGGCGGCATGGGCGCGGCCGGCAGGCGCATCGCCCGGGCGGCTTCCTGCCACGCGGTCCGCGCCAGTTCCTCGTGCGGCGTCGCGAGCCAGCGATCCGCGCTCGCGAATGTCACCGTCACGCGTTCGTCGGCGACGAACAGCCAGTCCGACAGGCCATTGACGAGACACGTCAGCGGCTCGAATCCATGCGGCGCACCGGTCAGGAAATGCACGGTGACGATGGCCCGCGACGCGTCCGGCGCGTTCAGGCCCGGTACGAGCCGGCGCGCCGCAGCCACCGGCACGGCGAGCACGACGCCGTCGTCCGGCGCGAGTTCCAGCGGCTCCGCTGCGCCGCCGAGGCTTCCCGGCGCACGCTCGAAAGCCAGCGAGCTTACACGCTCATTCGAATCCGTGCCCGATACCCCGATGCCCGCCACCCGCACGCCCAGCCGGATATCCGCGCCGCCGTACTGCAAGAGCCGCAGCGCCGGGTCGACGAACGCGTGCGACAAGCCGCTCTTCGCCACCAGCGGCCGGCAGGCGTGACCGCCGGCCATGACCGTCTCGCGCAGCAGGCTGGCTGCCGTTTCGGCGCTGGCTTCGGCGGGATCGGCGTTCAACATGACGCGCAGCAGCGGCCGCGCCAGCAACTCCCACGCGCGATCCTTCCTGCGCACGGCTTCCTCGACGGTGCGTCCCGGACGCAGGAAGAACAGCGGCAGCAGCGACAGATAATCGGCGGGCTGGGTGCCGGGCACGCGCGCGTGAGCGTCGAAGATCCAGCGCGGCAGCCGCCCCGGCGACATGCGGATGGACCACGCGTCGCCGCTTGCGCTATCCCGGAACGGGTAGTCCGCGTGTGCCGGCCCGGTCAGCGCATCCGTCGCGCCGATGGCCCGCAGATACGCCATCGTCGATTGATTGCCGGACAGCAGCAGATGATGACCGTTGTCGATGGTTGCGCCGAGTCTGGCGTCGAAGAACGAGCGGCACCGGCCGCCGGCAAACGGCTCGGCCTCGTGGAGCACGACGCGCGCGCCGCGCCGCTGCGCCTGGACCGCCGCGGCGAGACCGGCCACGCCCGCACCAATGACATGGACCCGCCGGGACATCAGAACAGATTGCGCGCCACGATCCACAGCAGGCGCGAACGCGGCGTGCGCACGCGATTGCGCGGCAGGTCGAAGCCGCGTTTCAGATTGGCGTCGAGCACCGTGCGATACGCGGCCGACATGATGCGCGGCGCGCGCACCTGGGCGCGCGGCGAGGCGGCCATGATCGCGTCGGACTGGGCATAGTGGCTCTTGGCGCGCTCGGCTACGACGGCGCAGACGCGCGGCAGACGGGCGTCGGCGACGATGCTCGCCGCGTCGCTCGTGGAGATGCCCTCGCGCGCGAGCAGTTCGCGCGGCAGGTACACGCGGCCGATGTCGGCGTCTTCGTCGATGTCGCGCAGGATGTTGGTCAGTTGCAGCGCACGCCCGAGATGGTGCGCGAGGCGCCGGCCGGCGTCCTCGTGCATCCCGAAGATCCTCACCGAAAGACGCCCCACGGCGCTCGCGACGCGGTCGCAATACAGGTCGAGCGTGGCTTCGTCGGGCGCGACGATGTCGCCGGCGGCGTCCATCGCCATGCCGTCGATGACGGCCTGGAAGTCGTCGCGGGACAGCTGGAAAGCCTGGATGTGCTGCGTGAGCGCCTGCAGCGACGGTTTCGGCGCGCCCGCATAGCAGGCGTCGATGTCTTCGCGCCAGCGGTCGAGCGCGAGCGCGCGTTCGCGGCGCGGCAGGGTGCCTTCGTCGGCGATGTCGTCGACCGCGCGGCAGAAGGCGTAGATCTGGTACATCGCGTCCCGCTGACGGGCGGGAAGGATGCGCATCGCCAGATAGAACGAGCTGCCCGACGATGCCTTGGCGGCGTCGGGCGCGGGTTCTTCAGCGACGATGTTGGAAACGGCCAAGACGGACTCCGCTGTGGCGCCCCCACGGGCAAATTTAGGGATCGTGCGCCGGCTTCGGAAACAGCCCGATGCGCGCGGAACAACCTGGCGCTTGTGTGATACCGGGGGCTGATCGAAAAGGAAGGCCGGCGCGAACCGGCTGCGACTGCGCCGGAAAGCGGCTCAGAGTATATCAATAGTTTTGACGATTGCGCCCGGGCCGCGCCCGTCGGGCGCTGCGGCGAACCGCGGCCCGTCAGGCGAACCCGATCGCGCGGTTGCGTCCTTCCCGCTTGGCCGTGTAAAGCGCCGCGTCGGCCTCGTTGATCAGCGCCTCGTAGGACGACGTCACGCCCGCGCGAGCACGCGCCACGCCGACGCTCGCCGTGACCGGCACGCGCGCGCCCTGCACGTCCACGGGCGTCTCGCCGATCGCACGGCGCACTTTCTCCGCGACGATCATCGCGTCCTCGAAGTTCGTGCACGGCAGCAGCAGTGCGAACTCTTCACCGCCGAAACGCCCGAACACGTCCTGCACGCGCACGCTCCGGGCGACGCGCTCCGCCATCACGCGCAGCACGGTATCGCCGACGAGATGGCCCAGCTCGTCGTTGATGCGCTTGAAGTGGTCGAGGTCGAACAGCAGCATCGCCAGTTCGCCGCCGTAGCGTTGCCAGCGCTGGAATTCATCAGCGAGGCGCAGTTCGAAATAACGCCGGTTCGCGATGCCCGTGAGGCCGTCGCGGTCGGCGAACTCCTGCAGCTTGGCCACGGCTTCGTCGCGGGCGCGCTGCATCATGCTCGCGTGGGTGGCGTCGGAGATCGTCACGCAGACCGCGCGCACCTCGCGCTCGTGCGTGAGCGGCATGAAGGTGCAGTCCTGCTGCATGTAGTCGACCCCGCCCGTGATGGGCCGGTCGTGATCGAACTTGAACAGATACGGCCGCTGTTCCCACGAGCTGAACGTGAAACTGCCCAGCTGGAACACGCTCTCCACCTTGCGCGTGAACCACACGCGCGGCAGCTCGGGAAAGCTCAGGAAGATCGACTTGCCGATCACCTGCTCGGCCGTCTTGCCGCTGTGATCCGCCATGAAGCGGTTCCACATCAGCACGTTGAGATCGCGGTCCAGCACGAAAATGCCGAAACCCACGCGCTCGATCACCAGTTCACTCAGCACGTGGCGCAATTCGTTCATGCCCGGATCCTGGCGCGTTCAGAGACTGGAAAGAAGCGCGTCGAGCGCTTCGTTCATATGCGCGATGGCGTCTTCGGCCATCAGCATCACGAGATGAGCGCGGAAGCTGTGATCTTCCAGCGCGAAATTCACTTCGAGCAGCAGCGCGGTTTTCCACGCGAGCATCGCGGGCTGAAAGACCTCGTCCAGCCCGATGTCTTCGCCAAGCATGCCCGGCGGCGAAAAGATGGGCGAACGCCCCAGTTGGTCGAGGATGCACGACACGCACGCACCCATCAGCACGGTCGCCACATCGAAGACGAGCTCGGTGCGGGTGGTCGCCTCGTAGGTGGACTGCGTGTAGGGATCGTCGACGAGCGCGCACAATTGCTCCACGCTGGCGCTCTTGCAGAGCACGATGGCCTCGCCCTTGATGTCGGAGCGAAAGCCCTGGCGCACCGCCGTGACCGTATCCGTGATGCCGGTCATCTCGCTCAGCGCGGCGGACGCCTCGGCCACGCTCACCACGCGCACGCGCGGCACCGAGAGCTCGATGAAGGTGCCGAGCAGCTTCGAGAGGCGCGTCGCGGCCTGGCCCATCGCCATGTTGGCGACTTCCTGCAGCGCGTCGCGCTGATCTTCGTTCAGGGCTTCGTTCAGGGCTTCATTCAGGGCTTCATTCAGGGCGGTGTCAGCCATGGATACCGTACTCCTTCAAAACGGGACGCAGCGCCTCGGGCGTCACCGGCTTCGGCAGGAAGGCGATCGCGCCAAGCGCGCGAACCCGCTCCTGGGCGAGCGGCTGCACGTCGGCGGAGACGACGATCACGAAGGTATTCAGATCCTCGTGCTGCAAGGCATCGAGCACCTGATAGCCGGTCATGTCGGGCATCGTCAGGTCCAGGAACATCACTGACGCGCGGCCCGCCCGATAGTGCTCGAGCGCCTCCCGCCCATTGGTGGCGTAGGAAATCTCGACGTCCCAGTCCGGCGGCAGCGCGCGTGTCAGCACCTTGCGCGCGAGCAGGGAATCATCGGCAATGACAATCGGCAACGGCATGGGCGGCGGAATGGTTGGGCGGTTTCGGGCTGAGGACATTCATGTCGACCGACACGGCATGCACTCGCAGTTCATTACGGCATCCACGGGGCGATCTTTAAGAAGGCACTTCATGGATCGACCGGTGCGCAGGCCTTGGCCCGGCGGCCGGAGGAACGCTGTCGGCGGGAGAGGTCGTCGGCGATGAGCCAGGCGCGGCGCATGTGGACGTAAGCGCGCCAGCCTGCGGGCGTGCGCGGCGCAGCGGCCATGTGCATGGGGCGCGCGGCGGTGTGGGTCTCGAACGGCGTCATGTTGCCTGCCCCCCTGCATGGTCCGGCTGATGGACGGACCGTGGCCTTTTGTCCCTCGTCTGGTCGCGTGGCTCGCCCGGCTTGTGCCTTTTCGAGCCCTTTGCTTCCCCCGTACGCGCCGCGAGGCTGCTTGTTCTCCGAGACGCTCTGACGGCGAATACATCGGAGGATTACATTGTCTGACTATCAGAATGTCAAAGCAACTCGTTGAAGGCCACGGCGAGGATTTAATCGATACAAGTTTCATTTTCATGAGATGATTCATCTCAGACAGTGGCGAGTAACGTTAAGTTGTCACTTTTGTGTACGTTTGCGCTGCCCATAATCTCGCTAACTTGCCTGCTGATCCATGGGCTCTGGCACCTGGCGGATTCTTGCGCAGGGTCTCGTCGGCATGTTTCGTGCGTGCTCGTTGCGGTTGGACCGTCGAAACGACGGTGTGACGGCCGTTCCGCCCGTTTGCACGACGCCCGGAAGCAATTTGCCCGGGTAAAGTTTCCAACTCGCTGCCAAAAATGACGCTGCAACGTGACGAGTCCGACGCCGGACCTGCCGCTGACATGCGGCAGGACGAATCGCCGCTGCCGGCGGTTCCTGAGCGCAACTTCAGCGCGCAGCGCATGACGCTTTACGCGCTGCTGATCGCCGCGATCGTCCTGCCGTGCATCTATGTCGCGGTCATCGCGTGGACCAGCTATCACGAGCGCGTCGCCAACGCATCCGAACTCGTTGCCCGTAGCGCCCGCGTCGCCGAAGAGCATGCGCTCAAGGTGTTCGACCTCAATGTCACGCTCAATGCGCGCATCGTCGATCTGCTCGACGACCTCGACGCCGGCGCCATTCGCCGCGATAGCGCGGTCCTGCATCAGCGCCTGAAGGGGATCGCGGGGGCTTATCCGCAAGTGGCCGCGGCGTCGGTGTTCGGGGCCGACGGCGCCCTGCTCGCGACCAGCCGCACGTTTCCCACGCCCGACATATCCGTCGCGACCCGCGACGACTTCACCAGCCTGCGCGCGGGCCAGCAGCTCGCGCAGATCTCGCGCGTGATGACGGGACGCGTCGCGGGCGAACAGGTCTTCAATACGGCCGTCGCCCGCACCACGCCGGCGGGCAAGTTCGACGGCATGGTGTCGATCGCGCTGCGCCCCGCCTACTTCTCCGACTTCTATCGCGAGCTGATCGGCGAAAATCCGAGCGTGTCGCTCGGCCTCGCGCGCATCGACGGCGAAGTGCTCGCGTGGTATCCGCCCCGGCCGCCCGGCCGCATGTCGCTCGCGCCCGCCTCGCCGCTGCGCGACGCCTATCGCGCCGGACTTCGCAGCGGCGTCGTGCGGATGGTGTCGGGACTCGACAACCAGTTGAAGATCGTCGCGTTCCGCCGGATCGGCAACTATCCGCTCTACGTGTCGAGCGGCTTTCCCATCGCGACGATCTGGTCCGACTGGTACCGCCATCTCAGCGTGCTCGCGCTGTCGATCTTCGCGCCTTGCATCGTCCTGTGGGGCGTGATCGCCCAATCGCTGCGGCGTCTCGCCATCGAGGAGGAAGCCTGGGAACGCTGGCAGGCGGAAGCGTCGATGCGCCGCTCGATCGAATCCGCCTACCGTCAGGCGCGCAAGATGGAAGCGCTCGGCAATCTCGTCGGCAGCGTGGCGCATGACTTCAATAATCTGCTGATGATCGTCTCCACCAACGTGCAGATTGCGCGGCGGCGCGGCGCACCCGGACTCGACCGCGAACTTACGGCGATGGAACGGGCGCTGAAGAGCGGCCAGTCGCTCACGCGGCAGTTGCTCGGCGTCGCGCGCAAGCAGCCGCTGCGCAGCGAGACGATCGGCCTCGGTAAATGGGTGCCGTCGGTGCGCGAGTTGCTGCGCGCCTCGCTCGGCGCGAAGGTGGCGTTGAGCGTCGATGTCGCGCCGGACGTGTGGCCTGTGCGCGTCGATCCGGCCGAACTGGAGCTGGCGCTCATCAACGTCGCGGTGAATGCGCGCGATGCCATGCCGAACGGCGGCACCTTCACCGTGCGCGCCGACAACGTGCAGTTCCGCCATGAAGACGGCTTTCCGATCACTGGCGACTTCACGCGGCTTGCGCTGGAGGACACCGGCGTCGGCATGAGCGCCGAGGTGCTCGCGCGCGCGTTCGAGCCGCTCTTCACCACCAAGCCGAAGGGCATGGGCACGGGGCTTGGACTGCCACAGGTCTTTGCGTTCTGCGAACGCGCGGGCGGGCTTGCGACGATCGACAGCGCGATCGGCGCGGGCACTTCCGTGCGCCTGTTCCTGCCGCGCGCCGCGCCGGCCGCGCAGGGCGCGCCGGTTGCCGGACAGGCGACGGCCACCGGGGAAGCGGAGGGCTTGCGCGTGCTGCTGGTCGAGGACAACGAGGAGGTCGCGGCCGGCACGGAGGCGCTGCTCACGATGATGGGCCACCAGGTCACTTACGTCTTCAACGCCGATACCGCCGTGACGGTGCTCGAAGCCGCGCGCAAGCAGGCGCCCGCGGACTTTCCATTCGATGTCGTGCTGTCCGACATCCATATGCCGGGGAAGCTGAACGGCATCGATCTGGCGGAACGCTTGCAGCACTTCGAGCCGCATCTTCCGGTGATTCTCGTCACCGGTTACGCCGAGGAACTGGACCGCGCGCGGCAAGTGGGGGCGCGCGTGCTGTCGAAGCCCTTCGACATCGCCTTGCTGGACTCGCTGCTGCGCGCGATCCTCGCACGCACGCAGGGCGTGGATCTCTCCTCCGCTGCCGAACGCGACGCGCGTTCCATCGACCGTTAATCCACGTCTCCGAAAGCCGGCTTTTTGCACACGATGTTGTAAAAGCCGCGCCCGCTGCCGAGCGTCCGCGCGGCCGTCCAACGGGTGCAGGCATCCGGCACGCGAGTTGCGTGAACTCGTCCATGTGCGGCGGCACTCTTCCGCCGGTACGACCTTTCGCCCATCCTCAGGAGGCGCACATGCGACATACCGTTATCGGAGTTTTCGACACCTACGCGCAGGCCGAGGATGCACGCTCGGCGCTCATGACCGCAGGCTTCGCGCGCGCGGATATCGAACTTCAGGCCAACCCGAAACGCGACGATGCCGCCGCGCCCTCCGACATGCCCGACGCCGAAACCCATCAGCAGCCCGGCATGCTGGCGAGCATCGAGCGCTTTTTCAGCATGCTGTTCGGCGGCCGCGATCAGCCGCCCGAAGTGGCGCATTACTCGGAGGCCGTGCGGCGTGGTGCGGTGTTGGTGGCAGTGGATACGCCCAGCGTCGAGCAGGCCGATATCGCGCGCGCCACATTGACGGACCAGGGTGCCATCGACATCGACGAACGCGCCGCCCGCTGGACCACGCTCGAACACGGCGCGGCGGATGCGCCGTTGCGCGCCGAGGACGAGCGCGATCACTCGGTGCTCGACGAACTGGGCCTCGGACGCGGCAGCGCCGTGCCGGGCCGCGAGCCGGTGAATGATCCGAGCATGACCTGGTCGGGCGCCCGCGCTTATCCGCGCACCGATGCTTCCGACGTGGCCGCGGAACCGCTTCTGGACCCGCTCGCTGATCCTTTGGGCGACCCGCTGACGCGTCGCGACGCCGCCGCGCTGGCGCCGCGTGATTACATCAGCGATCCCGCCGACGATCCGCTGCTCGGGCGTGAGGTGCGGTCACAAACGCAAAGTCCGTCGATGAGCAGCGCGCGCGATCCGCTGACCGGAACCACGGGCGGACTGCGAAGCGACTCGCTGTCCGAGCGCGATGCCCTCGCCGGCCGCGATCCGCTGCGCACGACCGGAGCCGTTCCTCCGGAACGTGCCGCGCTGGACGAATCGATGACGCAACGCGAACCGGTGCCGGGCGTGCGCACGGACACAGGATCGGAATGGCGCTCGGTCGAGCCGCTGAGCCCGCTCGACGAACCGGCCGCGCCGTATCAGGCGTCCACGGCGCGCGCAGTGGGGTCGTCGCCGGACCCGGTGATCGCTTCCGCCGGAACGCAGGCCGCCGGCCCGGTCGGTCCGGGCGGATCGGCAGCGCCTTCAGCCGTGCCGAACGAGTACATGGAATACGAGGAGGATTTCCGCGCGGACTACGACGCGAAATATATGGCGACCGGCGAGCCCTATGAGGACTATCAGGGCGCGTACCGCTATGGCGCGATGCTCGGCAATGACGACCGGTTCCGCAGCCGCGCGTGGGACGATCAGATGGAATACGAGATGCAGCGCGACTGGGAAGGCCGTCATCCGGAAGGCCATACGTGGGAGCGCTTCAAGGCTGCCGTGCGTCATGGCTGGGATCGCGTGACGGGACATCATCACGTCTGAAGCACGGTTCGCCCAAACAGAATCGGCCCGCTCGCGCGGGCCGCTTTTTTTTCCATCGCCGAGCGGACGGCGGTAGTCCGCTATCAGGCCGCCACGCGCTCTCGCACCCACGCGACGTACTTGTCCACGAAGGCTTGCAGATACTGGCGCGTGTCGTCCGCGACGATCTTCCCGCTGGCATCGATGCGCTTGTCATCGTGCTTGATGTACATCTCCGGCTGATTCATCAGCGCGATATCGAGGTAAGCGCACACGCCGCGCAGGTGCGATTGCGCGATCGCCGTGCCGATCGCTCCCACCGAGGTCCCGATGATCGCGCCCGGCTTGCCGCCCCACACGCTCTGGCCCCACGGCCGCGAGCCCCAGTCGAGCGCGTTCTTGAGCACGCCCGGCATCGAGCGGTTGTACTCGGGCGTGACGATCAACAGCCCGTCAGCCTCCGCGATCCTCTGCTTGAATGCGCGCGCCGGCTCAGGGTAGTCGCTGTCGTAGTCCTGGCTGTACAGCGGCAGGCTGCCGATATCGAGAAACTCGAATGAGAAATCGTCCGGTGCGAGTGATACGAGTGCGTGCGCCAGCTGCTTGTTGAACGATTCGCGCCGCAGGCTTCCTACGATCACCGCGATCTTCAAGGCCATGAGATCTCCCCGTCAAAGAATGCAAAGGTGGGTGACACGGACGATAAAGCGGTCCGCATTCGCGGTCGAGGTTGAGGTCGACACGCGCGTGCCCATGATAGGCGGATCGCATGAAAGCTGAAAACGCCTGGATTTCGTCGCGCGCCTATTTTTGCGAGGAATTGAGCAATCCAGCCCGGACCGCACTGCGACGCGGTTCGCGCCCCTCTATCCCCATCTTTATCCACAGAAACTGTGGATAAGTTGAACGCAGGCCTACAGCATGTTTAGTTTTGATACGCAAACGAAACAAAGCACCTCGCGCAAACGAATCAACTGCGGATTCAATTGCGCGATTCAAGCCGCTCACCGGCTGGCGAGCGCCGTGCAGCGCTGTTCTGGACGCTGACCACGTGCCGCTGCGATCGAAGGATAAAAGCGGCGTCTGCTGCGGCGAATGACGCCACCGATGCAATCAATGTGACAAAAAACCGCTTCATTTGATACGCCGAATCAATTTCGCGACAAGTCGCGCATTCGAGCGCATCTGTGAAGCTTCTACATACAAAATCTCAGGGGATTGGCTAATCATTACGGTTGTCGCAACAATGGGGCATCAGCCATTCAATCGCATTCGACAACAATGTGTTGGCTCAATCGGTATTTTTGTCCAATAGGTTTCCTTCTAGACTTTTCCTCAAGCGTCACCCCGGCGCAGAAACGGATTCAGGAGAGTTGACATGAATAACGCCAAAGTTACGTTGATCGGCGGTGTGCTGCTGTCTGCGCTGCTCGCCGCGGCTCCGGCCTTCGCGCAATCGGCTTTTGCCGGCAAGACGCGGGCTGAAGTCAAGGCGGAACTGGCGAGCGCACGCAGCGCCGGCGATCTCGACGCCGTCAACGCACTGAGCTATCCGCAACTGCGACCGTACCAGGAACGCCATGCGCAGCAACTGCGCGCCGATGCCGACAACGGCCACACCACGCGCTGAACGCTCGCGCCACGCATTCAGAGGAAGCCCGTCTGAGCCCTCCCTCCTCCACCATCGAACAGAAGGTGGTTTCGCCCGACGCTCCCGCGCCGGGCGTTTTTTTGCCCGCGCGGCGGCAGCGGCTCAAAGCAGCATCGTCAGACAGGCGGTCACGGTGACGAGCGAGCAGGCGGTCGAGACGAGAATCGTGTTCGACGTCACGCCGCCCTCCCGCCGATAGAACTCAGCCAGCATGAACGGACCCGTGCCGGTCGGCAAGGCGCTCAGGATCACGGCGGTCTTGGCCAATAGCGGCGGCAGATCGAACAGATGAAAGGCCAGCCACCAGGTCAGCAACGGCTGCGCAATCAGCTTGAGCAGCACGAGCGCGCCGATGGTCCGCTTGTCGTGCGCGCCGGTCTTCGCACCGAGAAACAGGCCAAGCGCCACGAGCGCACACGGACTGGCCGCGTTGCCCAGCAGCTTCAGCAACGCCTCGACGCCCTGCGGCACATGCACGCCGGCACCACTCACCAGCGCGCCCGCCAGCGGCGCGATCAGCAAGGGATTCTTCGCGAGCGACTTCGCGACGCTGACGAGCGTTGCCCACGGATGCTTCTCGCTCTGAAGCCCCAGTTCAATCAGCACGATCGCGATGGCGAACAACACGCACACCGTCATGATCATCGCGATGACAGCGGGTGCAAGACTCGCGTCGCCGAACGCCAGCAGACAGAGCGGCAAACCGATGAAGCCGCTGTTCGGATATGCCGCGTTGAGTCCGTCGATGCTGGCGTCCGCGAGTGGCCGCGCCTGAAGCAGGCGGACGACGAGTGTCGCGATGAAGATGACCGCCGAGCCGATGCCGAAAGCAGCGATGAACGCCGGCTGGTCGAGCGAGGTCCACGGCGTCCTTGCCATGATGTCGAAGAGGAGCGCAGGCAGGGCGAGATAGACGACGAAGCGATTGAGTTCCGAAGCCGCCGACGGGCCAAGCTTGTTGAGTTTGCGACACGCGTAGCCGGCGAAGATCAGACCGAAGACGGGCAGGATGATGGTGAAGAGCGGCTTGAGCAAGGCGGTGACGAGCGTGTCCGGGAAGGTGCGAGAGGATACCGCGAGTCAGAAAGGTGAGACGTTGCGGGAGGCGGGCAACGGTGAGCCGACGGAGGCAGGGGCGACTCACTCCAGCCCCATCCTTATGGATATCGAAACATTCGCGCAAGCTGATTTGCGTGTTTAAGTGCGCCTTGCAAGTCTCTGTTTCAGAACGCATTAAATTGAGCGAGAAGTTTTAGACGCCGCCGTGCGTCGCGACGATTCGCCATCGGTCAGAAAGGCGAAGTGACGTGCGCCGGATCCTCCAGCCGGTTTGAGGTGAGGGAATTCGGGACGTCGCGAAAGGTGAGCCGCCGCCGTCGTGCGAGCTCCCTGAATCCGCCTTTTTCGGGCACTTTCAGGCGTATTCAGGCTCTGCCGGACCCGCACGATACCGCGCATGCCGGCATGGATCGCGCCAAAGGTGAGAATCTTCGGGAGCGCTCCTATTCGGAACGAAGCTTGCTGCAACGCTGTTTTCGGACACTCCTCACACGTTGACGCGACATGACAATGAAGAAAGCCCTGGCTTGGGGCGCTACGGCGCTCGTGCTGATCGGCGGAATAGGCGCACTGACCGCGTGTGCATCGAACGGGTCGCGCAAAAAGGGCAACGAGCACGTTCCGGAACCGTCGAAGGCCGTCGATCTCGATCGCTATCTCGGTCACTGGCACGAGTTCGCGCGCTATGAGAACCGCTTCGAGCGCAATTGCGAAGCGGTCACGGCGAACTACGCACGGCGCGAAGACGGGCTCGTGTCGGTCATCAATGGCTGTCGACAAGGCGGCCTCGACGGCCCCTATCGTTCCGCCGAGGGACGGGCGAAGGTCGTTCCAGGCTCGAACGGGACCAAG
The DNA here is from genome assembly GCF_031450975.1 of Caballeronia sp. LZ065. Classification (NCBI taxonomy): domain Bacteria; kingdom Pseudomonadati; phylum Pseudomonadota; class Betaproteobacteria; order Burkholderiales; family Burkholderiaceae; genus Caballeronia; species Caballeronia sp. LZ065. The sequence continues at coordinate 1,518,386 of NZ_JARUXV010000004.1, read as the reverse complement.
CTGAAGGTGTCGTTCTTCGGGCCGTTCTACGTCGGCGACTACTGGATCCTCGATCATGCCGACGACTATTCATGGTCGATCGTCGGCGAGCCGAGCGGACGCTATCTGTGGATTCTCACGCGAGACGCGAAGCCATCGGCGGAACTGCGCCGCCTGCTTCTGACGCGCACGCAGGCGCTCGGCTACGACCTCACGATGCTGCGCGAGACGCAGCACGATTGAACCGAGAAGGATTACTGGCTCGCCTTGCAGGCGACGAGCAGCGTGTTCTGATTGTTGTCGGTGGATTGATCGAGGACATCGTAGCCGCTCGGGCAGAGCGCCTTCGCGTTGTCGGTGCAGTTGCGCCAGCCGCCGTAGCCGGGACACTGGATCTGCTGCGTGGGACGTCCATCGGCGGAAAACAGCGGCGGCGCGCTGCTGCATCCGGCGAGCGCCCACGCGCTGCCCGCGAGCATGACTGAAAGGCCGATTGCCGTGCCGATCTTCATCCCTTACCCCTTTGATTCTTGGTCGTTATTTTCGATTTCGCGAGTATGCCACGCGGAGCTTTCGCGCCCCTGTTGTTGTGCGCGGCAAGCCTCAGACAGCAATGCCCAGCGCCGAAATCTTTTTATAGAGCGTCGCGCGCCCGATGCCGATGCGCTCCGCCGCATCCGCCACGCGTCCGCCGCTCGCGCGCAGCGCATCCGAGAGATAGCGCCGCTCGAAATCCGCCATGGCGTCTGCATGAGACAGGAGCGGCGGTTCCGGGTTGTCCGGCACGGCGGGCTCGGACTGCGCCGCGAGCACCACGCGGTTGGCATCGATGAAGGTGCTCAGCGTGTGCGCGTCGATGTGTTGCGACTCCGACAGCATCAGCGCCCGTTCGAGCGTATTGCGCAACTCGCGCACGTTGCCGGGCCACGGGTACGCCTCGAGCAGCCGCAAGCCGTCCTTGTGCAGCACGAAGTGGCCGACGTGTCCCGGACGCGTATCCGCCGAGAGGTCTTCGAGAATGGCATAGGCGAGCGCTTCGATATCGTCGAGCCGCTCGCGCAGCGGCGGTGCGTGAATGGTCAATACATTCAGACGATAAAACAGGTCCGCGCGAAAGCGCCCCGCCGCAACGAGCGCGGGCAAATCCGCCGAGGTTGCCGCGATGATGCGCACATCCGCTCGCACGATACGGTTCGAGCCGAGCGGCTCGAACTCCTTGTCCTGCAGCACGCGCAAGAGCTTGCCCTGAAGCGGCAGCGGCATGTCGCCGATTTCGTCGAGAAAGAGCGTGCCGCCGTCGGCCAGTTCGAACTTGCCGATGCGCCCGCGCCGCTCCGCGCCCGTATAGGCGCCGGCCGCCGCGCCGAAGAATTCCACTTCGAGCAGCGTGTCCGGAATCGCCGCGACGTTCACCGTGACGAGCGGCTTGCCTGCGCGCGTCGACGCGCCGTGGATCGCGTGTGCGAGCAGTTCCTTGCCGGTGCCGGTTTCGCCGAGCAGCAACACGGGCGAATCGACCAGCGCTGCGCGCCGCGCCTGTCGCTTCACTTCGAGGCTCGCCGGACTCGTCCCGACGAAGCTTGAAAACGTGTACTTCGCCCGCCTTGCCTGCGCGAGCGACTGCCGCGTCGCGATCAGTTCCTGCTGCACGCGCGCATAGTGCGCGAAGAGCGGCGTGAGCGCCTTCATTTCGTCGAAGAGCGCGAAGCCAATGCCGCCGATGGTCGTACCCGCCTCGTCCTTGAGCGGCAGACGGGTGACGACGAGCGGCTCGCGATCAGTTTCGAGCACGTCGAGCAGGATCGGCTTGCCGGTCGCGACCACTTCGCGCATCAGGCTGTTGGGGATCACGCTCTCGCAGTCGAGCCCGATGGCATCCAGCGGATCCTCGAAACCGAAGCGCGCCGCATAGCGCTTGTTGATCCACACGACGCGCGCGTCCGCATCGACGATGAAGGTGCCTTCGCTCAGGTTCTCGAAGGTCTTGAACAGCGATTCCATCGCGCGACGCATCACGGCGCTATAGTCCGCAGGGACGTTGGTCCAGTCGTTGCGCATGCCGTGCATGTCTCCTCATCTCGTTTTCGAGACTGACTATCTCAATTCGGAGACTGACGCGCAATCCGCATTGACACTAGTTTTCGACGGCTGAAGCCGGGTCGAAGGGAAACTTGCAGCTTTCGATTCGTCCCGGTTCGGAGACATCGCCCTGAAATATCGCGCGATCATGCTTGCTGGAAGCGCGTCCCGCCTTGCTGCGTCTGATCTGGCACGAAAGCTGCATTTGCCCGCGCGGCGCGTCACCCGCGTCAAAACGGCCTCCGGCGCTTCCAGAAAAGGCGCATGGGACGTTCAAGAACAATCCATTCACGGAGACTCAATGTCGTTCCTCATCGTGCTCGCCGCCCTGGCGTTCCTGATGCTTGCCGCCTATCGCGGCTACAGCGTCATCCTGTTCGCCCCGATTGCCGCGCTCGCGGCCGTCCTGCTCACCGATCCCGCCGCCGTCGCACCCGTGTTCTCCGGCATCTTCATGGAGAAGATGGTCGGCTTCGTGAAGCTCTACTTCCCCGTGTTCCTGCTCGGCGCCGTGTTCGGCAAGGTGATCGAGTTGTCGGGCTTCTCCGAGTCGATCGTCGCCGCGGCGATCCGCTATATCGGCAGGTCGCGCGTCAATGCGGTGATCGTCGCCGTGTGCGCGTTGCTCACCTATGGCGGCGTGTCGCTGTTCGTCGTCGTGTTCGCGGTCTATCCGTTCGCGGCGGAGATGTATCGCCAGAGCAATATCCCGAAGCGCCTGATGCCCGGCGCCATCGCGCTCGGCGCCTTCTCCTTCACGATGGACTCGCTGCCCGGCACGCCGCAGATCCAGAACATCATCCCGACCACCTTCTTCAAGACGACCGGCTGGGCCGCACCTTGGCTCGGCGTGATCGGCTCGGTGTTCATCATCGTCGTGGGCCTGACCTTCCTCGAATGGCGCCGCCGCTCGGCGATGGCCAAGGGCGAAGGCTACGGCACGTCGCTCGTGAACGAACCGGAACGCGTCGAGTCGACCTCGCTGCCCAATCCGATTCTGGCCGTCGCGCCGCTGATCCTCGTCGGCGTGGCCAACTTCGCGCTGACCAAGTGGATTCCCACGTGGTACGGCGCGAGCTACACCGTCGCGCCTGAAGTGCTGCCCGGCATCCACGCGCCCGTCACGACGGCGGTCAAGACCGTCGTCGCGATCTGGGCCGTGGAAGGCGCGCTGCTGCTCGGCATCGTGCTCGTGCTGCTGACCGCGTTCGGGCGGGTGAAAGAGCGTTTCGCCGTGGGCACGCGCGCGGCGGTCGCGGGTGCGCTGCTCGCTGCCATGAACACGGCGTCCGAATACGGCTTCGGCGGCGTGATCGCGGCGTTGCCGGGCTTTCTCGTCGTGTCCGATGCGCTCAAGAGCATCCCGAATCCGCTCGTCAACGCGGCGATTTCGGTGAGCGCGCTCGCGGGCATCACGGGGTCGGCGTCGGGCGGCATGAGCATCGCGCTGGCCGCGATGTCCGACACGTTCATCGCCGGCGCGCAGGCCGCGCACATTCCGCTCGAAGTGCTGCACCGCGTGGTCGCGATGGCGTCCGGCGGCATGGACACCCTGCCGCACAACGGCGCGGTCATCACGCTGCTGGCGGTGACCGGGCTCACGCACCGCGAGTCGTATCGCGACATCTTCGCCGTGACGATCATCAAGACGCTCGCCGTGTTCTTCGTCATCACGGTCTACTACCTGACGGGCCTCGTCTGACACGTCGGGGTTGCCGCCGGTCTTACCCACGGCAACCCCCAATTCACGTCGCGCGCGCCACGCCCCACACTTTCGCGGACGCTCACATTCAACCGAAGGAAATTCACCGCGTATGACTCAAATCGCATCGAACACTTCGCTCGCCGGCAAGACGGCGCTGGTCACCGGCTCGACGAGCGGCATCGGTCTCGGCATCGCGACGGCGTTCGCCCGCGCCGGTGCGAACCTCGTGCTCAACGGCTTCGGCGATGTCGAAGGCGCGCTCAAGCAGATCGAGGCAGCCGGCGCGAAAGCCGTGCATCACCCGGCGGACATGACCAAGCCGGACGAGATCGAAGCGATGATCGCCTTCGCGAACGACACGTTCGGCGCAGTCGACATTCTCGTGAACAACGCGGGCATCCAGCACGTGGCGACCATCGACGAGTTTCCGGTGGACCGCTGGGACGCCATCATCGCGATCAACCTGAGTTCGGCGTTCCACACGATGCGCGTCGCGCTGCCGCAGATGCGTACGCGCAACTGGGGCCGTGTGATCAACATTGCGTCGGTGCACGGGCTGGTGGGCTCGGCGGGCAAGTCGGCCTATGTGGCCGCGAAGCACGGCATTCTCGGCCTGACCAAGGTGGCCGCGCTCGAAAACGCGCGCAGCGGCGTGACGGTCAACGCCATCTGCCCGGGTTTCGTGCTGACGCCGCTGGTGCAGAAACAAATCGACGATCTCGCCGCCCGCGAGTCGCTCTCCGCCGATGCCGCCCGCACCAAGCTGCTCGGCGACAAGCAGCCGTCGGCGCAATTCGTGACGGCGCAGCAGATCGGCGACATGGCCGTGTTCCTCTGTTCCGATGCCGCCAGCGAGATGCGCGGTTCGGCGCTGCAAATCGACGGCGGCTGGAGCGCGCAATAAAAAGCGCACAGCGGCGGGCGCGCGTTATCGGCACAAAGCTCGCCACACTTGAGCGTTTTGCTCGGATATCCCTCAAGAATGTGGGGATATAGCCGTTATATCCTTGTAATTCACGGCGCGCTGTTCTCGCTGAACGGCGCGCATCGAGAACGAAGCAAGGACATCATGCGCAACAACCAACCCGTTACCCAGCAAGCGTTCGAATTTCCCGCCTCGGAGATGCTCGTCTCCGCCACCGACCTCTCCGGCAACATCCAGTACTGCAATCCCGCCTTTGTCTCAGTCTCCGGCTTTTCGCGCGAAGAGCTGATTGGCCAGCCGCACAATCTGATTCGCCATCCCGACATGCCTCGTGAAGCGTTCGCCGATCTCTGGGCGACCATCCGCGCCGGCCGTCCGTGGACCGCGCTGGTCAAGAACCGCCGCAAGGACGGCGATCACTACTGGGTGCGCGCGAACGTCACGCCGGTGATGGAGCACGGCAAGGTGGTCGGGTATCTGTCGGTGCGCGTGAAGCCGACGCGCGACGAAGTGCGCGAAGCCGCCACGCTGTATGCACGACTGAAGACTGGCGACGCGTCGCATCGGCTGGTGCGTGGCGCTCTCGTGAGAAACGGCTTCGCGGGACAACTCGCGGCGCTTACGAACCTGCCGGTCCGCGCGCGGCTGGGGCTGGGCTTCGTGGCCGTGCCCGTCGCGATGCTGCTCGCCGCGCTGGCCGGCTGGCGCGGCGCGCCGCCGCTGCCCTTCTGGTGCGCGCTCGGAGCGGGCGCATTGGTCGGCCTGGCGGGCTGGCTCGCCTTGTCGCGACAAGTGGATGCGCCGGTCCGCACGATGTCTGGCTTCGCCGCGCGCATGGCGGCCGGCGATCTGACCGTCGACATGCCCGATGCCCGCCACGACGATCTCGGCGACGTGCAACGCGCGCTCGGTCAGTTGAAGGCGAATCTCGCGGCCATCGTGTTCGATGTGCGCGGGCAGATTGCCGGCGTGCTCGACGCCGCCAACGAGATTTCGAGCGGCAACACGGATCTGTCCCGCCGCACGGAGATGCAGGCGGCATCGCTCGAACAGACCGCCGCGACGATGGACCAGCTCACCACGACCGTACAAGGCAACGCCGACGCCACCGTGCGCGCGCTGGAACTCGTCCGTGAAGCGCAGGCCGCGGCCGACGACGGCGGACGCATCGCGAGCCAGGTCGAGCAGACGATGGCCGGCATCACGGTGGCGTCGCGGCGCATCGCGGATATCACCGACGTGATCGATGGCATTGCCTTCCAGACCAACATCCTTGCGCTGAACGCGGCCGTCGAGGCGGCGCGCGCGGGCGAGGCGGGCCGCTCGTTCGCGGTCGTGGCGACCGAAGTGCGCAATCTCGCGCAGCGCTGCGCGGCGTCGGCGAAGGAAATCGAGGGCGTGGTGGCGACGAGCGTCGCGCAGATCGCGGAAGGCACGAGTCTCGTCACGCGCACGACGAGCCAGATGCGCGCCATCGACGAAGCGGTGAACCGCGTGTCGACCATCATCATGGAAGTGGCGAAGGCCAGCGGCGAGCAGGCGGACGGCATTGCGCAGGTGAATCAGGCCGTCGCGCATCTCGACGATTCAACCCAGCAGAACGCGGCGCTCGTCGAGCAGGCGGCGGCCACCGCCCAGCGGCTCGCGGAGCGCGCCGTGGTGCTCGACGAAGCCGTGCGGCTCTTCACTGTCGCCCGGGTCTGAGCGGAAGGCGCTGCGACGGGAACGCGAAACCCGCATGGCTTGGTACTATCGGAGCATTGCTGAAGCAAGACCCACGAGGAGTGTCTCCGATGACCGCAGAGAACAATCGCGCGGAAGAAGCGCGAGCGATGGAACGTATCGTCAACGCCACGCGCCAAGTGCAATCCGCCTTCCTGGCGCTGCAAACCCAGTTTCCACCCGAAGGCGACGGCCGGCCGTCGCAAATGGCGCTGCAAACCTTTGACGCCGCGCTTCAGGAACTCGAAGACGCGCAAGCCGCCTTCGACACCATGCTCAACGATCTCTTCGACGGCAATCGCTGAGCGGCATCACGCGTTGCGCAGTTCGGGTACGTCCTCGCGGGCGTCGCCGGGCGCGGGCGGACCGTTGAGCGCGGCTTCGCCGTCCGCGCCGCGCAGGCCGGACCACGGCGCGCCATCGGTGGTTTGACGGCGCGCGGCCGCCACGCACGCCTCCACCAGTTGCCGGAATGACACCGCCGCCGAACTCGTGCGCACCAGCACCTCGCCCTGCAGCTCGCGATCCGGAAACACCAGCCCGACGATCAGCTCCGCCACGGGCGCGCGCTGATGCAGCCGGCGCAGCAGGTTGCGCAGATACGGCGGCGATTCGGCTGCGTCGAACGACACCACGCAGATGATCGTCACGCCCGACAGGTCCACTTCGCCGAAGCGGCCGCGCGAGAAGCGCTCGTAGCCGGCGAGATCGGCATACAGGCCGTGCTTGCGGAACAACTGCACGGCGATGGTCGCGGCGAGATCGTCGAGTTCGCTGCGGCCCGCGATGCACAGCACCGACGCCGTGTGCCCTTCCTTCTGCGCATCGAAGCGCGCGGGCGGCCTTTCCGGCCGGAGCGCGGGCCTGTCGTCGGGGGATTCGAAGCTCGCGGGCAGCTCTTCCTTTGGAATCGCGGTCACGGCGGTATCGGCGGCGTCTTCAAGACCTTCGATAATGTCGAGCGCCGACTCGTTGATACGCCGCAACTGGTCCGCCGTCACCACGCCGCGCAGCACGTCGTTGTGCGCGTAGCGCAGCCCTTCCAGCGCCACTTCGTCGTAGTACGCGATCAGCGAGCGCTCCTTCAGCAGCGTCTCGGCCTGGACCAGCGCCTCGTCGGGATCGTTCGCCAGCAGGCGCTGATAGAAGTTCTCGGCGGGCGTGAGCGCGGGCCGGTCGCCGAACAGCACGTCGAGAAATTCCAGCCGGTCCACGTGACGGCCGAGAATCACGAGGCAGAGGGTGAGCGGCGTCGAGAGCACGAGGCCAATCGGCCCCCAGATCCAGCTCCAGAAAATTGCCGCGACGATCACCGCGAACGGCGACAGTCCGGTGCTGTGCCCGTAGAGCAGCGGCTCCACCACCTGCCCCGCGACGATGTCCGTCACGCCGAACAGCACAATGGTCCAGACGAGCATCGCCCAGCCGGGGCCGACGGCCGCCGCGAAGACCACGGCGACGATCGCCGCGATCCACGTCCCGACATACGGCACGAAGCGCAACAGCGCGGTCATCACGCCGAACAGCAGCGCGCCCGGCACGCCGATGACCGCAAGCCCGATGGAAATCACGATGCCCACGCCCATGTTGATGCCGAGCTGCGCGAGGAAATAGCGCGACAGGCGGCGCGCAGCCTCGTCCATGGCGGTGGTGGCGCGATGCAGGTCGCGCGAGCCGAACAGGCGGATCAGGCGGTCGCGCAGATCCTCGCGCTGCAACAGGATGAATATCGCGACCACCAGCACGATGCCGGTGGTTTCCAGCGGGCTGATGACCGGCGAGAGAAAGCGCTGCGCGAGTTCGAGCGGAGTCGGCGTCGGTTCGTGAACTTCGACCGGCATCGGCTGGTCGATGGGCGACGCCGCCGGGTTGTCTTCGTTCTTCTGTTCCTGCTCGCGAGCGGGCGAAATCCGCTTCAGCGCGCGCGAGGCGCGGCCGAGGAACTCGTCGGCGCGGCCTACCGTGACGCGCTGGACGGCGTCGACCTTGCGCTCGACGGCGACCTGGTATTTCGGCAGATCGCCGGCGAGTTGCGCCACCTGCGCGCCGATCAACGCGCCCACAGCCGTCAACACCGACAGCGCGACCACCACCGCGACGATCACCGAAGGCACTTGACCGAAACGCAGGCGGCGCAGGAAATCGACGAACGGGGCGAGCAGAAAGCTCAGCAGGATGGCGAGAATGATCGGGATCATCACCGCGCGCCCGAAATACAGCGCGCAAATGACGACGACGCCCGTAATCAGCGAGGCTAGCGCGCGCACGCCGGGCGCCTCGGGCGGCAGGATTTTGGCGGGTGGCCGGCGCGGGCCGGGAGCTTGCGGCATGGAGTCGGCTCGCTTCTTGAAATAGGCTGAGGGGCACCGCGTGGCGGGGCGCGGCCGGCATCGATGCCCGGCTCCGTGGACAAAAGCAAGGCGCGTGCCGCCGGGCGCTGCTCGACCGCGCTTGAGGTGAGACGATGCGGGAGCCGGATTTTACTGCATTCGTTGCAACGGTGAGGACATGCGGGAGCGCGTCGTGCTTGCGTCAAGACCGTGCGACGGTCTGGCCGCCGTCTACCAAACTCTGCAAAACGACATACAAGGACATCATGGCAGTCGAATCACCCTGTATCGGCATCTGCAAGTTCGATGACAAGACCGGCTTCTGCGTCGGTTGCATGCGCACGAAGGACGAGTGCAAGCAGTGGAAGAAGATGAAGGACAAGCATCGCGTGCGGATCATCGACGAGCAATCGCAACGCAAGGCCAAGTTCAAGAAACACAAGAAGAAATAAGGAACAAAGGCTGGACTGGTCGGCGGTAGGGTGATGCGGAATTGCCCGCGCCCGCGGGACTACACTGAATTTCTGTATGGCCCATCCTCTCAGGAGCCTGTCATGAAAGTGAGTATTCCGCGTTGTACTTCCCTCACCTTTGCACTTGCCGCAACCCTGGCGGCGCCCGCCACGTTCGCCCAGCTTCATCCGAGCCCGGAAACCGACATGTACGCGCCGCAGAACAGCACGAAGCTCATGCCGAATGCGCCGCTAGGCAGCCAATACCCGTCCCACGGAAATGCACAGGCCGGCGAGCTCAACCTCAATCCGTCCGACCCCCGCGCGCAGCTCGTCAACGGCCTGCCGAACAACGCCAACAGCGGCGGCTATGGCTCGCCGCTGGCGGGCAACAAGGCGAATGTGCCGGCGTCGAACTGACTTGGTTAAATGGTGAGTCTTCGAGTGATCCAATCATCACCATTCTCGTTTCGAGAAGAGTGATTTGATTTTCCGCCCCATTCTCCCCGTGAAGGCAAGAACCCATACTTGATTCACCGGCCGCACCCGCCACGCGGCCGACAATCAACCCAGGGGATCTTGCCGTGAAGCTCTACACCTTTCCGTTGTCCGGGCATGCGCACCGTGCGCGCCTCATGATCAACCTGCTCGCGATCGAGCACGAGGAAGAAGTCGTCGATCTCGCGAAGGGCGCTCACAAGACGCCGGAATTCCTCAAGCTGAATGCCTTCGGCCAAGTTCCTGTTCTGGTCGACGGCAAGCACGTCATCGCCGATTCGAACGCCATCCTCGTCTATCTCGCCCGCAAGTCGGTCGATACGAACTGGCTGCCGCACGATCCCGCCAAGGAAGCCGCCGTCCAGCGCTGGCTGTCGGTCGCGGCGGGACAGATTGCCTTCGGACCCGCCGCCGCGCGGCTCGTGACCGTCTTCGGCGCGAAATTCAACGCGGAAGAAGTCATCGCGCGCGCCCATTCGATTCTCGGCGTCATCGATGGGCAATTGGCCCAGCGCGACTGGATCGCGGACATCGGCAGCGCGCATCCGACCATCGCCGATGTCGCGCTGTACAGCTATATCGCGAGCGCGCCGGAAGGCAACGTCGATCTGTCGGGTTACGCGAACGTGAACGCCTGGTTGCGCCGCGTCGAGGCGCTGCCCGGCTTCGTTCCCTTCAAAAAGACAGCCGCGGGACTCGCGGCGTAAAGTCATTCAGGGCGGCAGCGCCGCCCTACCGGCGTGTGGAGGCATACGATCATGTCCAGCCCAGCGGTTCTCAATCCTGTTCCCAAACTCGCTCCCGCACCGTGGCATCGCGGCGAGATCGCGCTGCAGAAGGCCGCAGGCGTGTACGAGCGGATGGACAGCATGGGCCGGCGCGTCGTGCGCGACTATATGCCGGACCAGCATCGCCAGTTCTTTGCGCAACTGCCGTTCATGGTCGTCGGCGCGGTCGATAGCCACGGCGATCCGTGGGCCACGCTGATCGCCGGGCATCCTGGCTTCATGCAGACCCCCGACGCGCACACGCTGCGCATCGGCCACGCACGCGACCCGCACGATCCCGCCGAAGCCGGCATGGCGGACGGCGCGTCCATCGGCATGCTTGGCATCGAGTTGCACACGCGCCGCCGCAACCGCATGAACGGCGTGATCTATCGCGACGGCGCGCAGTCGCGCTTCGACGTCGCCGTGGAGCAGAGCTACGGCAACTGCCCGCAGTACATCCAACTGCGCGACTTCGAGTTCGTGCGCGAACCAGGCATGCCCGGCACGGTCGCGCCTGTCGAACTCGACACGCTGACGCCGCGCGCCAAAGCCATGATCACGGGCGCCGATTCGTTGTACGTCGCGTCGTATTTCGATCGCGATGACGGGCACCGGCAGGTGGACGTGTCGCATCGGGGTGGCAAGCCAGGCTTCGTGCGCCTCTCGGACGACGGCTTTCTCACCATTCCCGATTTCGCCGGCAACCTGTTCTTCAACACGCTCGGCAACATTCTCGAGAACGGCCGCGCCGGCCTCGTGTTCGCGGATTTCGAACACGGCACGCTGCTGCAACTCACGGGCGAGGCGCAAGTGCTGCTCGATTCGCCGGAAATCGCCGCTTTCCAAGGCGCGGAGCGGCTGTGGCGCTTCAAGCCGCACCGCATCGTGTATCGCGAGGACGCGCTGCCGTTGCATTGGACGGCGCGCGACGACGGCGCGTCGCCCAATGCGCTGATGACCGGCGACTGGACGCAGGTATCCAAACGCCTGAAGGCCGCCGCGCTCGCGAATGCGTGGCGCGCGTTTCGCGTGAGCCGGATCGTCGACGAAAGCGATTCCATCCGCTCGTTCCATCTCGAACCGGCGGACGGCGCGGGACTCGTGCCGCACCGGGCGGGCCAGCACCTGCCGATCCGCGTCACGCTGCCGCGCGACACGAAACCGTCGATCCGCACCTACACGCTCTCGGTGGCGCCGTCGGACGGCGTGTATCGCATCAGCGTGAAGCGCGACGGACGCGTCTCGACCTGGCTGCACGACACGTTGCGAACCGGCAGCACGATCGAGGCGCGCGCGCCGGCCGGCGATTTCACCATCGATGCGCTGGAGAAGCGGCCGGCCGTGCTGATGGCGGCGGGCGTCGGCATCACGCCGATGCTCGCGATGCTGCGGCATATCGTCTACGAAGGGCTGCGCAAACGCCGCGTGCGTCCGACCTGGATGATCGTGTCGGCGCATGCGCTCGCCAGCCGTGCGTTCGCGCAAGAGATCGATGCGCTCGTGCAAAGCTCGGGCGGCGCGGTGAACCTGATCCGCGTGCTGAGCGACAGGCGGGACGCCGTGCTCGGGCGCGACTACGACGCGTCGGGGCGGATCGACCTCGATCTGCTGACGAGCCGCCTGCCCTTCAACGACTACGATTTCTACCTGTGCGGCCCCGGCGCGTTCATGCAAACGCTCTACGACGGCCTGCGCGCGCTCAACGTCGCCGACACGCGCATCCACGCGGAAGCCTTCGGTCCGTCGGCGCTGCGGCGCACGGCGGATCGCGGTGCGGACGTGAAGCCGCTGCGTCCCGCCGCCGCCGAACCGGTGACGGTGCAGTTCGTCAAGTCCGGCACGGCGGCGCAATGGCAGCCGGACAGCGGTTCGCTGCTGGATCTCGCGGAAGCGAGCGGCCTCGCGCCTGAATTCAACTGCCGCGGCGGCACCTGCGGCACATGCAGGACGCGTATCGCGAAAGGCGCAGTGACGTACGAGAATGAACCGGCGTTCCACGTCGGCGACGACGAAGCCCTGATCTGCTGCGCCGTGCCCGCAGCGGACGCGAGCGATGCGCTCGAACTCGACCTCTGAAGCCGGAAAAACGCCTGAGACAGCGACGGTGGATTGTGCCCCGCGCGCATATCCCCGAGAATGCACGGCATCCTTTCAGCCGGCATGCAGCGCTTCTCCCATGGACCGATTCCAGGCAATGTCGACCTTCGTCACGGTGGTCGAAACCGGCGGCTTCGCGTCGGCGGCACGCAAGCTCGAGGTGTCGCCGTCGGTCGTGAGCCGGGTCGTGACCGAACTCGAGGAACATCTCGGCGTGCGCCTGCTCACGCGCACCACGCGCGTCGTGCGCCTCACCGACGCCGGCAGCGGCTTCTTCGAAGACTGCCGCCGCATTCTCGGTGAAATCGACACCGCCGAACTGTCCGCCACCGGCACGCACACGTCGCCGCGCGGCGTATTGACGATCACCGCGCCGGTCATGTTCGGCCGCCTGCACGTCACGCCGATCGTGATCGACTATCTGCGCCGCTATCCCGAAGCCGATGCCAACTGCTGGTTCGTCGACCGCGTCGTGAACCTGGTGGACGAAGGCATCGACGTCGCGGTGCGCATCGCGGAACTGCCGGACTCTTCGTTGCAGGCGATCCGGGTCGGCTGCGTGCGGCGCGTGCTGTGCGCATCGCCCGCGTATCTCGCGGAACATGGCACGCCCCGTCATCCCGACGATCTCGCCGCGCACGTCATCATCTCGTCCACCGGGGCATCGACGCCGCCCGAATGGCGCCTCTACGACGGCGAGCGGCAGGTGACGGTACGCGCGCATCCGCGCCTGACCACCACGACGAACGACGCCGCCATCGGCGCCGCGATCGCGGACTTCGGCATCGCGCGGTTGCTGTCTTATCAGGTCGCGCAGCATGTGCAGGAAGGCCGGCTCGCCATCGTGCTGCCGGAGTTCGAGCCGCCCGCCATTCCCGTTCATCTCGTGCACCGCGAAGGCCGCCATGTCGCGCAGAAGGTGCGGGCGTTCCTCGATCTCGCGGTCGCCACGCTGCGCGCTGATCCCTCGTTGAGCTACACCGGCTAAACACCCGGCGCGACCGGCCAGACAGGCGCGCAACGGCGTCGAATCGAACGGCCGTCAGGCACGCTGCCGTGCAAAAAACCGGCAAAACATGCAACATAGCTGTCTCGTCCGATCCCGACCGATCGCCGCGCCTTTGGCTTTCTCCGACTCCTTCACGGCTCACGCACCATGACCCAACCGACTTCTCCCTCGAACGAACGCCCGCTCGACATGATCATCTTCGGCGGCGGCGGAGACCTGGCGGCACGCAAGCTGCTGCCCGCGCTGTACATGGCGCACTCGCACTGCAACCTGCCCGCCGACACGCGCATTCTCGCCATCGGCCGCAAGGACTGGACGCGCGAGGACTATCTGAAGAATTTCATGGAAGAGCAGGCGCGGCCGTTCATCGAAGACAAGGTGTTCGATGTGCAGTCGTGGGACAAATTTCTCGCGCTGTTCGACTACGTGCGCGTCGACGTGGAAAATCCGTCCGACTTTCAGCGTCTCGGCCAGGCCGCGCGCCCGGGCTCGCAACGCGTGTTCTATCTGTCGACCTCGCCCGAGCTGTTCGTCACCATCTGCGACAACCTCGACAATGCCGGCATCCTCGACGAGCGCGCACGTGTCGTGCTGGAGAAGCCGCTCGGCCACGACCTGGCGTCGGCGCAAGCCATCAACGATGCAGTCGGCAAGCACTTCAAGGAAGAGCAGATCTACCGGATCGACCACTATCTCGGCAAGGAGACGGTGCAGAACCTGATGGTGCTGCGCTTCGGCAACGCGATCTTCGGCCCGCTGTGGCAGGCGCCGTACATCAAGAGCGTGCAGATCACGGTGTCGGAGACGGTGGGCGTGGGCAGCCGCGCGGGCTTCTACGACCATACCGGCGCATTGCGCGACATGGTGCAGAACCACTTGCTGCAACTGCTGTGCATCGTCGCGATGGAGCCGCCCGTTTCGCTCGATCCGGACGCCGTGCGCGATGAAAAGCTCAAGGTGCTGAAGTCGTTGCGGCCGATGTCCGTCGCCGACATCGCGCGCGACACCGTGCGCGGGCAATACACGGCTGGCGCGGTGGGCCGCGAGGCGGTGAAGGGCTATCTCGAGGAAGCCAACGTGCCCCCCGACAGCCGCGCCGAAACCTTCGTCGCCGTGCGCGCGCATATCAACAACTGGCGCTGGGCCAACGTGCCGTTCTTCCTGCGCACGGGCAAGCGGATGCAGAATCGCCGCTCGGAGATCGTCATCGATTTCGCCGATCTGCCGTTCTCCATCATCCCCGACGGTCCGCGTCACTACGGCAACCGTCTCACCATCACGTTGCAGCCGGAGGAATCCATCCAGTTGCAGATGATGGCGAAGGAACCGGGCAGCGGCATGCACATGCAGCCGGTGACGCTCAATCTGGACTTGCAGCAGGCCATGACGCAGCGGCGCGCGGAGGCTTACGAGCGGTTGCTGATCGACGTGATTCGCGGCAGGCTCACGCACTTCATGCGGCGTGACGAACTGGAAGCGGCCTGGACGTGGGTCGAACCGATCCTCAACGGCTGGAAGGAACTCGGCGACCGTCCGCGCGGCTATACGGCGGGCACTTTCGGGCCGGCGGCATCCAGCGCGCTGATGGCACGGGAGAATCTGGCTTGGTCAGAAGAGGCCTGATGCAATAAGCGTGGCGATGCGGACCGCTTCCGGTCACCGCATCGCCGTGCGCACGGTTCGTTTTTCCCACCAGACGGCACTGGCCGCCATCACGGCGGACAGCACCACGATTCCGCCGAGAATGCCCGCGAGCCGCAGCGCGGCGGGCGTCGGGTCGGACGACCAGTGGTGATCCTGCACGAACACCATGATGAAGGCGATGCTGAACTGCCGGCCGACGTAGCTCGCACCGAGCGCCCCGGTCTGCACGTGGCAGCCGATCCACACGCCCGCACACAGCGCGATCATGCAGAGCCCCGGTGAATCGCCGAGCAAGGGCAACAGCGCGAGACTCACCGCGCCCGCCAGCAGGCAGCCGATGAAGCGCTGGATCATGCGCTCCGCAACGGGCTTGCGCGTCGGCTTGCCGAGCGACGAGGCCGGCAGGATCAGCACGGCGACGGCGGTCACCATGGCCTGCGCGAAGCCGGGCAGGTTCCACGCGTAAGCCAGCGCGGCGAGGATCATGACCGCCCATGCGCTCTGCCACGCAAGCCTCCGGCGCATCTCGCGGGCAGCCTGCGCGGCGCGTGCGACGTGTGAAGCCGACACGGCCTGCACCGCCTGCGCCGCGTCCGAAGGCATCACGGTGATGGCCTGCGTGCCCGCGCCATCGACGCGATCCACCGTGGATGCAGCCTGCGCGCGCGGCACCGGCGCCGCGCCGCGCCTGCGTCGGAAGTGTTGCAGACCCGCGTGAAACAGCGCCGACACCGCCACGCACGCGCACGTCCCCACCACCACTTCGGCGACGCGCAACAACGCGAACGACGCCGTCGCCGACGCGGACACGAGCCGATGCGCCTCGAAGGTCACCATCATCGACGTCACGGCGCCCAGCACCCACGCATAGCCCGCATCGGAGGCGAGCGCGCGATACACCGACACGCCCGCGATCACGCCGAGCAGCGGCACGAAGATCCACGGCACGTCGCCGATCACCGGCCCGGCGAGCGCGCCGATGATGGCCCCGGCCACGGTCCCGACCACGCGATGCACGCCGCGCTGCGCGCAGGCGGAGAACTTCGACTGCATGACCGCGAAGCCGCTGATGGCGGCCCACCAGATGTTGGTCAAGTGAAACGCGTAGGCCAGTGCGACGGCCAGCGCCACCGACAGCATGGCTTGTGTCGCGAAGAGCGCGCGCGCGGGCGTCGGGCGGAAGGCGGCGAGTTCACGGCCCAGCGACACGAAGGCGTCGCGCACCGTGCGCGCGACGTCGGCGCCCAGGGCCATGCTGCGGGATTCGATGGAAGCGGTACTGCGGGGTGCATCGTCGGTCGGCATCGTGCTTGGGATCCGTCTGGCGTTTAGCTTGAGCGTAGTCGCCAGTGGAGCCGAGCGCAAAACAATTGACGAGAGAATTGCATCGGGCGTTGCATATGCGCCATCGAAAACGGATGGCAACCGCTGCGCAGCGGGTCAGGAACGCGAGGTCAGAAGACGGATGCCGGCCGCGCCGAACACGAGCGCGAGGCAGCCGTCGAGGCCGCGCTGCATGCGCTGGTAGATGCGTCGCGCGGACGGCATCGAGAACAGCGCGGCATAGCCGCCGAACACGCTCGCGCCGATACACAGGCAGCCCGCCACCACAACGAGCATGTGACCGGGCCCCTCGCCGGCCGATGAGCCGAGCGCCGCCACCGACATCCACACGAGAATCGCCTTCGGATTGGTGAGATGCAGCAGCGCGCCTCGCATATAGAGCGCACGGCCGCCGAGATCGCGCGCGGGCGCGGCGGAGGAACGCACTGGCGGATGCAGCGCCGCGCGTCCCGACTTGAACGCCAGCCACAGCAAGTACAGTCCACCGCAGATTTTCACGCCCGTGAGAAAGCCCGAGTACGCGGTGAGCGCCGCGGATAGTCCGAGCGCCGCGAGCATCGCCCAGAAGCACGAGCCGGACATCACACCCGCCGCGAACGCGAACGCGGGGCGGCGGCCGGACTGGCTTGCGATCGACATGATCGCGAGATTGCTCGGCCCGGGGCTCGCTGTGCCGACGAAATACGCCGACCAGGCAATCAGCAGGTTCGCGCTGAACAAGGCGTGAAGGGGCATGGCGCGGGCGTCTCCGTTTCAATGTTGTGTGCATTGTCGCGAAGGCGCGGAGCCGGCGTCCATGCATGGATGACGCCGGAACCGGCAGGCCAATTTCTAACCCTCGACGTCCAGCTTCACCTCATAGAGCGACTTGCCGTTCAGGTCGTGCAGCGAGACGGTCATCGCGCGGCTCACCGGGTCGATCTTCGCGCGGCCGTAGAACTGTTGCAGCGCCGCGGGCGAGCGGTTCTGCGGATTGTCCTTCGGCACGCTCACATAGCGGAGTTCGGGACCGAAGGTCGTGTCGAGTTCGTTCGGGCCGAAGGTGCCCGCGTTGATCGGCCCGCCGACGAATTCCCAGAACGGCTTGAAGTCGGTGAACTTCGCGCGCGACGGATCGTAGTGCGTCGCCTGTGCATAGTGGACATCGGCCGTGATCCAGACGACGTTCTCGATGTTCTCCTGCTTGATGAAGCGCAGGATCTCCGCCAGCTCCAGTTCGCGTCCGAGCGGTGCGCCATTGTCGGCGTTGGCCCACGCTTCATAGGTGCCCTTCGGCACGTCCGGGTTCGCATCCGGCACGACGAGCGAGATCGGCATGTCGCTCGCGATCACTTTCCATGTCGCGCGCGAAGCCTTCAGCGATGCCTTCAGCCACGCCGTCTGCTGCGAGCCGAGAAACGCGGCGTCCGCGTCGAGACGCGACTGCCGGTTCGGCGAATTGGCGCCGCGATACGAGCGCTCATCGAGCATGAAGACGTCCAGCAGCGGACCGAACTGGAAGCCGCGATACACCTGCTCCGGATCCAGCTGATTGATGCGATACGGGTTGTATTCGAACATCGCCTGCTTCGCGCGGGCTTCGAGCAGATCGATGGACCGCGTCTGATAGCGCTTTTCCGCCGCGCCGATCTGCTGTCCCGGATACCAGTTGTTGCGCACTTCGTGATCGTCCCATTGCACGAGGAACGGCACCTCGGCGGCGAAGCGGCGCTTGTTTCGGTCGCGTTGGTTGTAGGCGAAGGCCGCGCGATAGTCGTCGAGCGTCTGCGCCACGTGCGACTTGCCTTCGGTCACGAGGTTGGTCCACAGCGTGCCGTCCGGCAGCTTGACTTCGGCTTCGATCACGCTGTCCGCGTAGATCTGATCGCCCTGATGGATGAAGAAGTCCGGCGCTTCCCGGCGCATCGCTTCGTAGATGCGATAGCCGCCGAAGCGTTCGTTGATGCCCCAGCCCTGCCCGGCTTCATCGCCCGAGAAAACGAAGCAGACCGGCTTGGCCGCATCGAGCGACGCGGTGCGCAGGCGGCCCGTCGCCGCTTCGCTGATGGCCTTGCCATCGCCGAGATCCTGGAAGCGCACGCGATAAAACATATCCGCGCCCGGCGGCAGGCCGGTCAGGTCGACGCGCGCGGTGAAGTCGCTGCCCTCCAGCGCCGCCGGCCCGATGCGCCGCTGGAAAGTGCTGAAGTTCTCGCTCGTCGAGTACTCGACGATCATGCGCGCCGGCCGGTCCGAGCGGCTCCAGACCATGCCGCTCGTTGCGGTGACGTCGCCGCTCATCACGCCGCCGGGTAGTTGCGGACGCAACTTGTCCGAGGTGATGACGGCGGGCGCCACGCCTTGTGCCAGTGCATCGGCCAGACCCGCGCCGCTGAGCGCAAGTCCGGTGCCGGAGACAAGGCCCTTCAGCAAGGTGCGTCGGGACGGTTTGACGATGCGATCCGGCATGGCGAGCTTCCTCTCGAACGGTACGACGGCGCAGGGGTGCGCTGCGTCGAACCGGTGATGGTAAAGCGCAATGGTGTCGCTTTTGTTGCAGCAGCCGCGTCGTCAGGCTCGCGATTGGTCGCGATCAGCACGCGGCGATTGCTGTGACGGCTCACCGCGTCGGCCATGCGCTCTTGCCAGAAACGCCATGCAAAGGATCGCGCACGGCCGATGACGACCAGGTCCGCGTCGAACTCGCGCGCCGCCTGCGCGATCGTGCGTGCGATCGTCGCGCCGTTCGGCAAGTCGATCGTGACGCACGCGCCGTTCACACTCGATGCAAGAATGGCCTGCAACGTGCGTTTCTCGACTTCGCGCACCTGTTGCTCGATGCATGCCATCGACGTGCCGAAGTCGTGTTGCACCGACGAGAGCGCCCAGAACGGCAAGCGGTCCACTACATGAAGCGCCGTCAGGCGTGCATTGCTTTCGCGGGCGCGCGCGATGCCGAGCGCAAGCGCGGCATGGCTGAGACTCGGGCCCACGGCTACCAGGATATGTTGCTGCATGATGTCGCCTCCTTGCAATGCCCGGCCTCAATGGATGAGCCACGCGCGTTTCACGGCATCGAGCACGATCGCCTCGGTGCAGGTGATGTGTCCATCCGCAACCACCGCTGTCTCGCACAGCATGAGCACCTCGCGTCTGATGCGCTCGTCGCGCACTTCCTTCGCAAGCTGTTCGACGACGCGCGCATCGACCCGGCACGCTTCGTCCCATGTCAGATATGAGGACCGTGTCAGGTCCTCGCACACCTCTCGCACGACTTCATGCAGTTCGCCCGCATGCAATCCGAGCCGTCTATAAAAGCCGCGCCGTTCGAGCGCTTCGATTTCTCTACCGCTGATATGCCCGTCCGCGATCAGCGACATCACGACGATGCGCGCCGCCGCACGCGGGCTGTCCGATGGATAGTGACGCATGGCTCAACTCCTCGATCAAAGGTCCTGAAGGAAAGGCCGCACGTGATGATTGAAGAGAACGCACCGCCTTTGCTTCGCATCGTAGAACCGCAGAATGAGCGGAAGATGAGCGCGATACTCCTACGGTATGGCCTCAGTCCCCATCGGTATTGGACGGGTGGCGCTCTGCGCTCTTACTCTCCGGCATGCCAATCACAACGGAGACTTCATGAGACCGCCTCTCGATATCGCGTCGCTGATCGACCGCGAACGCGTCCGTCCCTTCCAGTGGACGATCTTCCTGCTGTGCTTCCTGACCACCTTGTTCGACGGCTTCGATACCCAGGCCATCGCCTACACGGGCCCGGCGATCATCGCGGCATTCGGGCTCGCGCCCGGCGATCTCGCGCCGATTCTCATCGCGGGCACGCTCGGCATGACTCTCGGCGCGATGACGCTCGGGCTGCTCGGCGACCGCGTCGGAAGGCGTCCCGCGCTGCTTGGCGGCGTCGCGCTATTCAGCCTCGCTTCGCTTGCGACGGCCTTCGCGAGCGACACCGCGCAGATCCTCTCGCTGCGCTTCATCGCCGGGCTTGGCATGGGCGGCTGCACGCCGGTCCTGCTCGCGCTCGCGGCCGAATACGGACCGGCGCGGCATCGCGGCGCCATCATGACCGGCGTGCTGCTTGGACTTCCTGCGGGCGCGATGCTCGGCGGCCTGCTCGCCGCGCGCATGCTGCCCGTGATCGGCTGGCAGGGCGTGTTCGTCGCGGGCGGCGCGGCGCCGCTCGTGTTGCTCGTATTGCTCTGGTTCGTGCTGCCCGAATCGCTTCACTTTCTTGTGACGCGTTCGCGCGACGATCATCGCGCTGTTCGTGCGGTGCTGGCGCGCATCGTGTCGCAACCGCTTGCTCCTGATGCGCGCTTCGCCGTGCATGAAGCCGCCGCGCGGGCGAGCGTCGGCGCGCTGTTCCGCGAAGGCAACGCGCGCAACACCGTGGCGATCTGGGCCGTGTACTGCTTCAACTGGATCGCGTGGTTCATGTTCCTTTCGTGGCTGCCCACCGTGCTGAAGGCCGCCGGCCTGCCCGCCGCACAAGCGCCGCTCGGCACGGTCGTGGTGAACGCGGTGTTCATCCTCTGCGCGATTCCACTCTCCATCGCGCTGCCGAAAATCAGCACGCGGCGCCTGTTGATCGCGCTACTGGCGTTGGGCATTGCCATTGCACTCGGCCTGGCTTATGCGGGTACGTCGTGGGGATGGGTGTTCGCGCTCGCGGGCGCGGCGGGGCTTGGCATCGGCGGACAGCAGATCGCGCTGAACTATCTGGTGGTCAGCGCCTATCCGACGACCCTGCGTGCCACCGCCACCGGCTGGGCCATCGGCATGGGGCGAGTGGGGGCGATCGTGGGCTCGGCGGTCGGCGGCATGTTTCTCAACCTGGGCGGACCGAGCGGCTTCTATCTCGTGCTCGCTGTGCCGCTTGCGGCCGCGCTGCTCGCGGTGATCGCGATCCGCACCGGCGAAGGCCAGGCCGATCCGTCGATGGCGGCGGCGCATTGAGGTACTGTTGGCTGAGGCCGCACAGGCTGATTGAATGAGTTGGGTCGCATGGAACAGCCCATCCTCTCGGCTTGAGACGTGAGCCTTGCCACGCAAGGCTCACGCTCCCTCTGCGACGATTGGCACGCCGCATGCATGAGAGATCGCGTCACATCGCGGCTGCCTGCCACTGACGCGATGCGACCGGGCCGGCTGCCTTGCGCACCGGCCCGTTTTTTTTCGCTGCGCGTGCAGCGCACCACTGCATCAGAGCCCGGTTCTCGGATCGTAAGGACGCGCCGGATGATGCGCGATGTTCTCGAACTGCGGACGCATTGCATCGCTGAAGGTCTGCTTCTGCTGATTGTTCAGCGAGCCGTAGAACGTCAGCCAGGCCTTCGCCGACTGCCCGGACAAGGGCGCGTCCTGCTGCGCCGTCTTCTGGTCGAGCGCGTGCAGCGCGGAAAGATCCAGGATCGGCTGCTTCAGCAAGGCCTGCATGCGCAACTGCATCTGGTCTGCGTTCATGCGCTCGGCGGCATGACTTTCACGCATGGCATCGAGCGCGGCTTGCCATTGCACTTCCTGATCGGGCGTGAGACTCAGCTGGTCATGCAGCGTACGCAGGTTGACCGGCTGCACGTGGATGGCGGTGTCGCTTTCCGTCGGCAGCGCTTGCGCATAGACCGGCGCGGAGCCGACGCCGAGTGCAAGCGCAGTGACCACGCTCACGACGGACAGCTTGAGCAGCAATGCGGTACGCGCGCCAAGGTGCGTATGCGCGGCATGGTGTACTTGGACGGTCTGGCTCATGTCGGTTCCCCTTTTCCTCGTTCGATGTTCGGATGGAGTTGCGCGCTTTCGCTGTTGCAACCATGAGAACGAGTGTAGAGAGGGTGAATGAGCCAGGAATGAGGGCTTTGCATTGCCCCCGAAAACGCTCACCTTTGGCCGGTTTGCGGGCGGCGAAAACCCTTTAAACAAGGGGCTTTGTTCGAGCGAGTGCGCCCGATCCCGAATACCCTCACCTTTGGGCGTCTGCCGAGCGGCCGAGTATCAGATCACGTTCAACATCGACAACGCCGTTTCCTGCAACGGCTGCAGCACGCGAGCGAGCGCCGCTTCGCGCGTTTCCTTCCCGATCGGCATGTTGGCCGACAGCGCGGCAACCACTTCGCCATGACGGTTCTTCATCGGCACCGCGACGCCGCGCACACCCATCTGCAATTGCTGCTCGATCTCGACATAACCCTCGACGCGCGAATGGCGAATCTTCTCGTAGAGCTGTTCCTTGTCGGTGATCGTGAGCGGCGTGAAGGGTTTGAACTCAGTGTCGTCGAGCCATTGACGCACGGCCGCTTCCTCCCGATACGCAAGCATCGCGATGCCGCCCGACATCAACGCGGCCGGCACGCGCGCGCCGAGCACGAAGCCGGTGGTCATCACGCGCGTGGAACCGTTGCGCGCGATGATGACGAGGTCCCATTCGTCGAGCACGCTCACGTAGACCGATTCGTGGATCAGCGCGCTCAGCTGTTGCAGGTACGGCTGCACGATGCGCGGCAGACGCGCCGACTCGAAGTAGGACCAGCCCATGCGCAACACGCGCGGCGTGAGACTGAAGAGCTTGCCGTCCGTCTGCACATAGCCGAGATGCGCGAGCGTCAGCAGATAGCGGCGCGCGGCCGTGCGCGTGAGGCCCGTGCGCACGGCCGCTTGGGTCGGCGTCATGCGGGCGTGCTGATCGTCGAAGGCTTCGAGGATAGCCAAGCCCTTCTCCAGGCCCGCAATCCAATCGCGCTTGTCGAGTGCAGGTTTAGTCATGCGGACATGCTTGTTTAGTTATGGAACAACCGCTGTTTCGGACGCTGAGGGTACGCATTGGCTAGTGCTAACCCCAAAAGCGTTCGATTAACGCACACGCGCGTACGATAATCGCGCAAAATCTATCACAGAATGTTGATTGAAAGGGGTTGCGCTCTTATTCTCCAATCACTTTCAGAGCGACGCGTGTTTCAAGACTCGACTCTCCGCCGCTCGGCCAGTTTCCCAAGCTCAACTCCATAACCTATTTCGGAGACATTTCTATGGCTAGCCCGATGGAAGACGCGCACAGCGGCCGCCAGGCGAAAAAAGCGACGGCGAGCGGCTGGATCGGCTCGGCGCTCGAGTACTACGACTTTTTCATCTACGCGCAAGCGGCCGCGCTGATTTTCCCGCAGTTGTTCTTCCCGTCGGGCAATCCGAAAGTGGCGATCATCGCGTCGCTGGCGACGTACGGCGTGGGCTACGTGGCGCGTCCGATCGGCGCATTCGTGCTCGGCCATCTGGGTGACACGCACGGCCGCAAGAACGTCCTCTTGATCTGCATGTTCATGATGGGCTTCTCGACGATGGCCGTCGGCCTCCTGCCGACGTATCACCAGATCGGCATGTTCGCCCCCGCGTTGCTCGTGGTCCTCCGCCTGGTCCAGGGCTTCGCGGTGGCGGGTGAGATCTCGGGCGCCAGCTCGATGATTCTCGAACACGCGCCGTTCGGACGCCGCGGTTACTACGCGAGCTTCACGCTGCAGGGCGTGCAGGCCGGCCAGATTCTCGCGGCCGCCGTGTTCCTGCCGCTTGCCACGTTCATGCCGGAAGACATGTTCAATTCGTGGGGCTGGCGTGTGCCGTTCCTGCTGTCCGCATTCGTGCTGGTGGCCGGCTACATCATCCGGAAGGAAGTGCATGAAACGCCGGCCTTCACGTCCGAAGGCGCGCACGGCGACCTGCCGAAATCGCCGATCAAGGAAGCGTTCGCCAACAGCTCGCCCGACATGGTCCGCGTGGTCTGCATGGCGCTGATGAACGTGATCCCGGTCGTCGCCACGATCTTCGGTGCGGCCTATGCGGTGCAATCTTCGTATGGCATCGGCTTCCACAAGAGCGTGTACCTGTGGATTCCGGTGGTCGGCAACATCGTTGCGGTGCTGGTGATTCCGTTCGTCGGCAACCTGTCGGACAAGATCGGCCGACGCCCGATGATGATTGGCGGTTCCCTCGTCTCGGGCCTGCTGTCGTTCGGCTATCTGTATGCAATCAGCATTCACAACGTGCCGCTCGCGTTCCTGATGTCGCTGCTGATGTGGGGTGTCGTGTATCAAGGCTATAACGCGATCTTCCCGAGCTTCTATCCGGAACTGTTCCCGACCCGCTCGCGTGTTTCGGCCATGGCGATTGCGCAGAACATCGGCACGACCATCACGGCCCTGCTGCCGGCGCTGTTCGCCGCAGTGGCGCCGCCGGGATCGAACAACATCCCGCTGACGGTCGGCGCGATTGCGTTCGGCGTGACGATCATCGCCGCGATTGCAGCGTACTCGGCACGTGAGACGTATCGCATCCGCCTGAACGATCTGGGCAAGAAGGACGCCGTGCCGATGAGCGAACAGGAGTACGAGCGTCTGCGCGCCGACTCGATGAACGTGGAGAAGGTCGCCAAGGCGCGCCACGCTTGATACGGATTGTGCTGGAGTGATCGACGGGCCCTTGCGTTGCAGGGCCCGTTTTTTTTGCACTCAGCGCTCGATTCTCACGCCGGACAGACGCTCGCACTGTTCGATCAGCGCATCCTGCAACGCCTCGTTGCGCGCCGCCGGATCGCAGTCGCGCTCCCGCATGTGGAAGAAGTAGCGGCCTGTCACGCGCGCGGCTTCATCGTCGCTGACTGCGAGCCAGGCCTGCGTGCGATGCGCGAGATCCAGATCGTCCGGAGCCGATGCGCCGCCCATCTTCGTCGGCACCCAGCCCGGTTCGAGCGCATTCGACAACACGCTCGGCCAGTAACGCGCGACCGCGCACGCCAGCAGGACGTCCATGAACTTGCTTTCCGCATAAGCCTGCGTGCCGCGCCAGGGCCGTTGCGTCCAGGCGAGGTCGTCGAGGTTCGCGCGTGACCCGTGATGCATGCCGGAACTGAGATACACGAGACGCGCGGGCTTGTCGATCAACGCCGTCAGCACATAAGGCGCGAGCACGTTGATGGCGAAGACCTGCGGCAGTCCGTCCTCGGTTTCGACGCGACGCGGTTCGCGGTAGCCGATGCCCGCGTTATGAATCACCGCATCGAAGCGGCCAAGCGCGTTGACCTGCGCGGCGACGTCGCGCATGGCGGCGATGCCCGCAAGATCGCCGGTCACGATCGCTTCGGCTTCCGGCATGGCGGCATGTGCGTCAGCGGCGCGCGCCGCATTGCGTGCGTGCAACACGACGCGATGTCCTTCGTTGAGCAGAAGTCGCGCCGCCATGGCGCCGAGTCCGTCCGTCGATCCTGTGATGAATATGCGCGCCATGTGCTTTCTCCCTTGCTTCGGCCTTCACCGATTGAACCCGACCCATTCTGCGCGCAATCACGCGGCCTCGCGATAACATGAATGTCAGTGAGTCAATGACACGGAGGCATGAATGGCCGGCTTCAATGAACGCATGCTGAACGGCATCAGCGTGTTCGCGGCGATCGTCGATGCGGGCACCTTTGCGGCGGCGGGCGATCGCCTCGGCATGTCGCAGCCCGGCGTGAGCCGCGCCATTGCGCGGCTGGAAGCGCGCCTCAAGATCCGGCTGTTCGACCGCACCACGCGCAGCGTCGCGCTCACCGACGATGGCCGGCGCTTCTTCGAACACGTCATGCCGCATCTTGCCGGTCTCGAGGAAGCCGCAGCCATGGCCTCGGGCGGCGCGACTTCGGTGCGCGGACGCCTGCGCGTGAACGTGGATCCGATCTTCTCGCGGCTTCTGCTCGGACCGAAGCTCGATGCCTTCCTGAAGGCGCACCCGGATCTCGAACTGGAACTCATCACGAGCGACCGGCTCGGCGACATGATCGCGGACGGCTTCGACCTCGCCATCCGCTTCGGCGCACCGCGTGATTCCAGTCTGATCGGGCGCAAGCTGCTCGATACGCCGGTTCGCACGGTGGCCGCGCCTTCCTATCTAAAGCGTCGCGGTACACCCGCGACGCCGCAGTCACTCGCCGATGACGCGCACACCTGCATCGAGTTCCGCGATCCTGAAACGGGACGGCCTTTCGTGTGGGAGTTTCATCGCAAGAAGAAGCGCCTGACGGTCGAGACGCGTGGACGCCTGACCTTGAACGATCCCGGTACGATGCTGAACACGCTGTTGTCGGGCTATGGCATCGCGCAGATTCTCGCGCTCGGGCATGAACATCTGATCGAGAGCGGCAAGCTGATCGACCTGTTTCCCGACTGGCCCGACGAGCGCTTCCCGCTTTATGCGTATCATCCGTCGCGGCAGCATCCGCCGGCCAAGACCCGCGCGTTTCTCGATCTCGTCGTGGGTCTGACCGGTGCGGCCGACAGCGACGCCTAAAGCGTGACTGTCTCGCCGCTGCGCGCGCTGGCGATGATCGCCGCGAGCGTCGCCGCATTGTCCAGACTGACTTGCGCGTAATAGTCGATGGCAGCGGTGTCGTGCGTCGCAACCATGCGCGCGAAGCTTTCGGCGGCGAACAGGAAGCCGCTGCCCGTTGCCGCATGCACCGCTTCGAACGGCACCGAATTCGGAATGCCGCGCCGCACGCGCAACTGGCTCGGCAGATAGCCGGACGCATCGCCCGACGCCTGGTCGCTGGTGTGATTCAGGTACTCGGTATCGATCGTGCCCTGCGTGCCAATGATGCTTGCATAGCGGTGATTCGCGGCATCCATCGAACACGACACCTGCGCGCGCCGGCCGTCTTCATAGACGAGCGTCGCCATCAGACTGATATCGACGTTGCTGTCGGCCCACGTCGCCACGGCATCGACACGGCTCGGCGCGCTGCCCATCACGAGGCGAATCAGGCTCAGCGGATAGCTGCCTGCATCGAGCAACGCGCCGCCGCCGAGCTCGGGCTTCATGCGGATGTTCGCGCCCGGATTGCCCACCGTGAAGCCGAAGCACGCCTGAATGGCGCGCACCTCGCCAACCGCGCCCTCGCCGATCAGCGACATCATCGCGGCCGTCTGCGGCTGGAAGTAGAACGGAAAGGCCTCGAGCAGCATCACGCCGTTGCGGTCGGCGGCGTCGAACATGCGTGCGGCTTCATCGCGATCGAGCGCGAGCGGCTTTTCGCACAGGATGTGCTTGCCGTGATTCGCGGCCTTGATTGCCCATTCGGCATGCAGGCTGTTCGGCAAGGGAAGATAGATGGCGTCGATGTCAGGGCTGGCGAGCATGGCGTCATAGCTGCCGAACCACGCATCGATATGGTTGGCTTCGGCGAACGCCTTCGCAGTCGCATCGCTGCGGCTCGCGACGGCGACGACGCGCACGGTCTGGCTCGGCCGGACGTCGCGCGTGAACTGACGCGCGATGTTCGCGCCGCCGAGAACGCCAACACGCAACACGGAGGAAGTCGATTGAGATGACACAGCGGGCTCTCCTTATTTGTACGGTTTAGTACACGCCCGGCAACGTTATCACAATCGAGGGCGCCTCAGGGCGCGCAGGCGTCGGGGCGAAGCTTTGTGCCCCGACGCTCCGGCGGTACATGGCAATTGTCCACGCGTTGCTCGTCGCTGGCCTTGTCGCCGAGCCGCTCCTTGAGCGTTTTGGGTTCGGTTGCCGAAGCCGCGACAGGCGCCGATGCTTGCGTCGCATGCGCCACGCCGTTCGAAGCAATGCACAGGCAAAGGAAAAGTGTAATGGGCTTCATCATCGACGTGCTCCTGAAGCGAGGCTAAGCAGCATCGCGCTTGCGCAGCACGGACGCACGCCGATTCTTGCGCTCTCTTCCGCGCATGTAATCCACAGACAATAGATTGCCCTCAAGGTGAGCGTTTTCGGGAACCATGCCAAAACGTCGATGACTTGCGAAAGTTGCACTTCGCAACTAATATCCCGCTACGCAGAACCAGTCGCGTGATCGACGGAGCAAGCATGGATATCATCGATACACCCCTTCAGCCGCGCGCCCAGACCATACTCGAACTGCGCGAATTCTCACGCAAGCTCGTGCGCGAACTGGGCTTCATGCGTCATACGCTCGCCGACAGCGGCCTCGCGCCTTCGGCGGTACACGCGATCATCGAGATCGGTGCGAAGCCCGGCATCCAGGCGCGGGATCTCGCCAGCATTCTCCGTCTCGACAAGTCGAATGCGAGCCGCCAGATCGCGCGGCTCGAAGCGGCCGAACTCGTGACGCGTCAGACATCGAGCGACGACGCCCGCTCGTCCGAGCTCTACCTCACCGCGGCAGGACAGAAACTGCGCCGCAAGATCGACAAGTTCGCAACCAACCAGGTCTCCGATGCCTTGCGCCGCCTCGTGCCTGAAGATCAGCAAACGCTGGTGCGTTCCCTCGCGCTGTATGCAGACGCTCTCGCGCAAGGTCACGAGCGCACGCGCACAGCCACGCCGCCTGCGAGCAGCGCGCGTTTCGTTGACGGTTATCGGCCCGGCTGCATCGGCGATATCGCCAGCCTGCACGCGCGCTTCTATGCGCATCATGCGGGCTTCGGGGTGTACTTCGAGCGCAAGGTCGCCACGGAACTCGCCGCGTTCGCCGAAAGCCTGCCGGCGCCAGGCCGCGCCTTGTGGCTCGTGATGGAAGGTGAACGCACGCTCGGCTCGCTCGCCATCGACGGCGATCTGGAGAAGCGCGTCGCGCATCTGCGCTGGTTCATCGTCGACGGCAGCTTGCGCGGCAGCGGCATGGGCCGGGAGCTCATGTCGCGGGCGATGACCTTCGTCGATGCGCATTACGACGAAACCTGTCTCTGGACCTTCAAGAGCCTCGACGCCGCGCGTCATCTGTACGAGTCGTTCGGCTTCACGCTGGCGGAAGAGGCCGAAGGCACGCAATGGGGCGCCACGGTGACCGAGCAGCGCTTCAAGCGGCGCCCGACGTCACCGGCCTGAGTGAGTTCAACGCCTGACGGCGCGCGACGTCGGCCCCAGACGTTGCGCGAAGCGCCGCGCGCATTCGATGCCGAACGGCGTGGGCTTCGCGCCGCGATCGAAGGCCACGTCGAAGCCCATGCGCCATGCGGCGATGCGCTTGCCGTAACAGGTGAGCGTTTCCAGGGACTGCATCACGAAGACGATCTCGGGAAGCACTTCCGCATAGCGTGCTTCGGCTTCCTGCTCTCGGCCTTCGACAAACGCGGTGTGAATCGCGACCTGATGATCGAACGCATCCGGCGCTACGATCAGGCCATCGCACCCCGCGCGGAGATTGTCGATGAGTTCCTGGCCGCCCCGGCCATTGAACACGGACAGCGTCTGGCCGAGTGCGTGCAGATGCTCGATGGTCGCGCGTATCGTCACGGCGGGACCTTCGCCCTTGAGCAGACGGAAGCCCGGCCGCTCGCCGGCCAGTTGCGCGAGCGCTTGCGGCGACAGACCCACGCCGAGATATTCCGGCGCGTTCTGGATGCCCGCCTGAGCGCCCGTGCGTTCGAGCACGGCCGCGAAGAAGTCGTAGTAGAACGACTCGGGTTCGCCGCGCTTCGAAGGCGGCTGGAGAATCAGCCAGGACGCGCCACGTTCGAGCGCATGATCGGCGAGCGCGGCTTGCGCAGCGACGCTGTCGCCGGAAATCGTCACCGCGAGCGGCACGCGGCCGGCGATGTGCGCGGCGCACACATCGATCATCACGCGCTTTTCTTCGTCCGACAGACGATTCACTTCAGTCGCCAGTCCAAGCGTCACGATGGCCGGCGCGCCGGCTGCAAGCGTCGCGTCGATCTGCATGCGCGTGGCAAGCGTGTCGAGCTGGTTCGACGCATCGAAATAGGCGTAGAGCACCGGCCACATGCCGGGCGGAGGCAACGGTTGTGCGGACATCGGTCACCCTCCGCTCAATGCGAGTCGCGCGGCACCGGCGCGCCACTCGAACCAACGAGAAAGTCCAGGTCCGCGCCCTGGTCCGCCTGCAACACGTGTTCGACATAGAGACGGTAATAGCCGCGTCGCGGCAGTTCAGGCGCTTGCCATGCGGCGCGGCGTCTCGCCAGTTCCTCGTCCGATACATCGAGATGCAGTCGCCGCGCCGGCACGTCGAGTTCGATCATGTCGCCGGTTTGCACCAGCGCGAGCGGCCCGCCTGCCGCCGCCTCGGGCGACACGTGCAGCACCACCGCGCCGTAGGCCGTGCCGCTCATGCGGCCATCCGAGATGCGGACCATGTCCGTGATGCCCTTCTGCAGCACCTTGCGCGGCAGCGGCATGTTGCCCACTTCCGCGAAGCCCGGATAGCCCTTCGGCCCCGCGCCCTTCAACACCATGATGCAATGCTCGTCGATGTCGAGCGCGTCGTCGTCCACCTTCGCGTGCAATTCCTCGACGTTCTCGAACACCACGGCGCGGCCGCGATGTTTCAACAGCGACTGCGTTGCCGCCGAAGGCTTGATCACCGCGCCGTTCGGCGCAAGATTGCCCTTCAGCACCGCTATGCCCGCATGCGGCTTGAACGGCTGGGCGAACGTCGTGATGACCTTTTCGTCGTAGTTCGGCGCGTCGCTGACGTTGTCCCAGATCGTGCGGCCGTTCACTGTGAGGGCTTCGCGATGCAGCAGCCCCTGCTCGCCCATTTGACGCAGCACCGCGGGCAATCCGCCCGCGTAGTAGAAGTCTTCCATCAGGAACTCGCCCGATGGCTGGAGGTTCACGAGACACGGCACCTCACTGCCAAGCTCCCAGTCTTCGAGCGTCAGTTCAACACCGATGCGCTTCGCCAGTGCGATCAGATGCACGACCGCATTCGTCGAACCGCCGATGGCCGCATTGGTGCGAATGGCGTTCTCGAAAGCTTCGCGCGTGAGGATGCGGTCCATCGTGAGATCGTCCCTCACCATGTCCACGATGCGCCGCCCCGCCATGTGAGCCAGCACTTGCCGGCGAGCGTCGACGGCGGGAATCGCCGCGTTGTGCGGCAAGCCCATGCCGAGCGATTCGACCATCGAGGCCATCGTCGATGCCGTGCCCATCGTCATGCAGTGGCCGCGCGAGCGGTTCATGCACGACTCGGCGTCGACGAACTCTTCCTGCGTCATCCGGCCCGCGCGCACTTCCTCCGACATCTGCCACACGCCGGTGCCGGAGCCGATCGTGCCGCCGCGAAAGCGTCCGTTGAGCATCGGTCCGCCCGACACGGCGAGCGCCGGCAGATTGCATGAAGCGGCGCCCATCAGCAGCGCGGGCGTGGTCTTGTCGCAGCCGACCAGCAGAATGACGCCATCGATGGGATTGCCGCGAATCGATTCCTCGACGTCCATCGACGCGAGATTGCGAAACAGCATGGCCGTGGGCCGCAGATTGGATTCGCCGAGCGACATCACCGGAAACTCCAGCGGCAAGCCGCCCGCCTCCCGCACACCGCGCTTCACGTAGTCGGCCAGCTCACGGAAGTGCGCGTTGCAGGGCGTCAGTTCGGACCATGTGTTGCAGATGCCGATCACCGGACGGCCATCGAATTCGTCGTGCGGAATGCCCTGGTTCTTCATCCATGAACGATGGATGAATGCGTCCTTGTCGTTGCCGCCGAACCAGCTTTGCGAACGAAGCTTGCGCATTGGATGTCCCCTGTTCTTGTCGGTCTGCTTCATTGACCTGGTTCAGGATGTGGGGTCCAGCATCAAGGGCTTGCGTGCGCCGGACAGGTCGAGTTATACACCTCGTTCGCCTGTCCGGTCCGGATTGCGGCACGACGATCCAGGTTCAGTCGAGCGTCTCCTGCGAGCGCTCGCGCATGCAGGCCACGGCGATCACGGAGAGCACGCCGCAGCCCATCACATACCATGCAGGCGCCATCACGTTCTTCGTGATGACGATCAGCGATGTCACGAAGAACTGCGCAAAGCCGCCAAAGATCGCGACGCCGAGGCTGTAGACAATGGCCGCGCCCGTTGCGCGCACGGAACGCGGGAAGAGTTCGCCGAGCATCGCGCCGGTCGGGCCGACATTGAGCGAATGCACGATGGACAGCACCGTGACCACGGCGAGCAAGGTGCCGGTGGTCGGCACTTTGTTGAGCAGCAGAAAGGCCGGCCAGATCGCAATCATCAACACGATGCGGGTAACTTGAGCAAGCCGGTTGCGGCCGATGCGGTCCGACAGATAGCCGCCGATCGGCGCGACGACGAACAGAATCGCGCCCGACACGCAGCCCGACAGCATCGACGTCCAGCCCGGCAGGCCGAGCGTCTTCACGCCGTAGATGGACAGATAGAACACGATGATGAAGTGCGCCGCCGTGCCGCCGATGGTCAGGCCCAGGCCATTGAGCACCGCGCGGCGATGTTCGCGCAACACCGTCACGAGCGGAAGCTTCGCCGCTTTCGGCGCGGCGTCCGGGGTGTCGCGGGGCGCTTCTTCCATCGTGCGGCGCAGCCACCAGCCGACCGGCACGATCGCCGTGCCGATGATGAACGGCACGCGCCAGCCCCAGCTTTCGAGCTGCGCCGGGGTCAGCAAGGCCGTGAGCGCCACGCCGGTCAATGCACCCGCGAGCGCCGACAAACCCTGGCTGGCGAACTGCCACGACGCATAGAAGCCGCGCCGGTTGGCGGGCGCCTGTTCGAGCAGCAGCGTCGTGGATGCGCCCACTTCGCCACCCGCCGAAAATCCCTGGATCAGCCGCGCCAGCACGAGGATGAGCGGCGCGGCGAGGCCGGCCTGCGCGAAGGTCGGCGCGACCGCGATCATCGCGGTACCGAGCGCCATCAGGCCGAGCGTCAGCAGCATTGCTTTCTTGCGTCCGGCGCGATCCGCATACATGCCGATCAGCAAGCCGCCGACGGGACGCGTGAAGAAGCCCACGCCGAAGCTCGCCACCGCCAGCAGCAACTGGCCGACTGGATCGTGAACCGGAAAGAACAGCTTGCCGATGACGAGCGCGAAGAACGCATAGACCGTGAAATCGTAGAACTCGAGCGCGTTGCCGACAGCCGCCGCCGCAACGAGGCGCGCGCGCGCCGCCCGGCTGGCGGAGGCCGGAGCAATGGATGAGGAAGTGGCGCTGGCCAGTGTGGACGTATTCATCATGAGTTCCGGGGGGTCGGACCGAAGGTCAGTCGGCGAGCCAGGCTTCGGCCAGGCGCACCCAGTAGCTCGCGCCGGTCGCGAGGATGTCGTCGTTGAAGTCATAGCCCGGGTTATGGACCATGCAGCCGCCCTTCGACCCGACGCCATTGCCGATCCATGCATACGCGCCCGGGCACGCTTCGAGCATGAAGGCGAAGTCCTCGCTGCCCATCAACGGCTTCGCGGCCGGCTCGACGCGTTGGGCGCCGAGCATTTGTACCGCGACCTCGGTGGCGAAGGCCGTGGGTCCTTCGTGATTCACCAGCACGGGATAGCCGAGTTCGTAGTCGATCTCGGCCGTGCAGCCATAGGCCTGCGCCTGCGCATGGACGAGCGCAGTGATGCGTTCCTGGAGCAGCGCGCGCACGCCTGCATCGAGCGCGCGTACCGAGAGCTTCAGGAGCGCGGTTTCGGGAATCACATTGTTGGCTTCGCCCGCCTGCACGCTGCCCACCGAGACCACCGCGGGCTTCTGCGCATCCACTTCGCGCGCCACGATGCTGTTGAGGCCCAGCATGATCGAGGCGACGGCCGGCATCGGATCGCGCGCTGCATGCGGCATCGCGCCATGGCCGCCGACGCCACGCACCACAATGTTCACGCGATCCGACGACGCCATGCCCGGACCCGGTGTAAAGAACATGTCGCCTGCGGGCAGACCGGGCATGTTGTGCAGACCGAACACGGCATCGCACGGGAATTGTTCGAAGAGTCCGTCTTCGAGCATGGCGCGCGCGCCCGCCTCGCCTTCCTCGGCGGGCTGGAAGATCACGATCAGCGTGCCCGAGAACTGGCGGCTCTCGGCAAGATAGCGGGCGGCGCACAGCAGCATGGCGGTGTGGCCGTCGTGTCCGCATGCGTGCATCGTGCGGGCGTGCTGGCTCGTGTACGGCAGCCCGGTGGCTTCCTCGATCGGCAAGGCATCCATGTCCGCGCGCAAGCCAATGCGCTTGCCGCCCTCGCCCTGCTTCAACACGCCGACGACGCCCGTCCGGCCCAGACCGCGATGGACCTTGTAGCCCCATTGCGCGAGCAGCCCGGCCACGAGTTCGCTGGTCCGGGTTTCTTCGAAGGCCAGTTCCGGATGCGCGTGGATGCGCCGGCGTACGTCGACAAATTCCTGCGCGATGGCCGCGATGCCGGGAATGATGGGTTCGACTGACAACATGAAGGCTCCTCCTTGCTCGATGCGATTCGACATGCGTCAAGCATATAAAGACGAAAAGCCAACTAAAAGACGGTAAATTGAATGCGTGATTACCGGTAGTTGTCGGTGCTAACCCTAGGGTGTCGCTCATGAGCATGAAGTACCACCAGCTGCGCGCGTTCCTGACCACCGCCGAGCAAGGCAGCATTCGGGCGGCGGCGCGCACTCTGCATTTGTCTCAGGCGGCGCTGACGAAGGCCATCAAGGAACTGGAACAGGAGTTGGGCGTGGCGCTCGTGCTGCGCACCGCGCGCGGCGTGCAGCTGACCGCGTTCGGTCAACAGTTGCGGGTGCGCGCTCATCTGATCGTGAGCGAGATGCGTCGTGCCGAAGACGACATCGCGCAGATGAAAGGTGCCGGCGCGGGCAGCGTCAGCGCCGCCGTCACGCCGACTGCCGCGCTCTCGATCCTGCCGCAAGCGTACCGGGCGTTCAGGCGGCAGATGCCGGATGCGCGTGTGAGTTTTATCGAGGGCTTTCCCGGCGTGGCGATGCCGCGTCTGCGCGACGGTTCGCTCGACTTCGTGGTGGCGGTGGTCGTGCCGGAGCATCTCGCACCGGAGTTCGATCACATCGAGCTGTACGAGAGCCGCTCGGCGATCGTCGGACGCGCGGATCATCCGCTGCGTCATGCCACGTCGCTCGCGGAACTCTCAGAGGCCGAATGGCTCCTGAATCCGTCGCCCGAAAGCTCGACGCAGGCGCTGCTCGATGCCTATGCGAAGCGCGGGCTCGCCGTGCCGCGACGCGTGATCGAATGTCCGAGCTTCATCATCGCGCATGGGCTGTTGCGTGGATCGGATGCGGTGGCGTCGATGCCCGCAGGCTTGCTCGATCATCCATGGGCGCGTGAAGGGCTCGCGGTGTTTCCGGTGGCGGATCCGTTGCCGGCAGTATCGGTGCGGGTGATTACGCGGCGCGACAGTCCGCTGACGCCGGCCGCGACGATGTTGGTCGAATGTTTGAGGGATGCCGCACGGGTGGTGTGAGCGAACGGGTTCGGTCGTTCAGAATTTCACGCGCAGCATGAAGCCGAGCGTGAACGGAAGATCGCTCGATGGAATGGGCGGAATCAGGATGATGTTGGCGCCAACCCGCTTGTATTCGAACATGATCAGCGGCGCGGCCACGGGACCGACCGTGTGGTTATGGCCGATGCCGTAGCTGCCGTAGTCGTAGCCGGAGATCAGTCCGGCCATGACCGCGAGGCGCACATACTGCCAGTGCAGGAAATCCGGCCCCCAGACACCGCCGCCATAGAAAGACGGCTTCGACAACGAATTGCGGAAGTAGCCGCCCGTCACCGCCCATTGCGGCGCGACCCAGCATTCAACGCCGATACCCGGGTTGAACTGCTCGAAATCCTTGTCGGGATCAACGTGATGCGACGCGATCATCGCATCCGCCCAGAGGCCGTCACCGCAGAGGCTTGCATGCGCTGCGCATGTCCAGCCGGACGCCAGCAGTGCGGCAATGGTCAACAACACGGAATGAAACGATCGCAGCCAGGGTAACGACAGACGCATAGATTCTCCGCCATCGCGCGGCAGCGACGGCGCCTTTTTCAAGAGAGAGGGCGAGGCGAACTCTACCGGATCGCGTCATTATCGTGTGGACGCGCGAAATCGACGTGACGGCTGGCATGGGTTTCCGAGGCTTCCGGCGCGATCTTCCAGTTCGTATTTTCCGTATTCGAGGGAGTGAGCGATGAAAATTTTCAAGACGCTGGTTTCAATCTGTCTTGTCGCGTCGATGGTGGCCTGCACGCCGTTGCAGGTGGTCACGCATCATGTGTCATCGAGCGAATCGAGCGTTCCGCCAGGACACTATCAACTCGATGCGCATCACTGGAATGTGAGTTTCGACGTTGATCATCTTCATTATTCACGCTTCGTCATTCGATTCGACAAGGCAACGGCGCAACTCGACTGGAATGCGGACGGATTGTCCGGCAGTTCCGTGCGAGCGACCATCGATGCATCGAGTGTCAATACGAATGTGCCGCTGCTGGACCGCATGCTGAAGGGAGCGGATATGTTCGACGTCGAGCGCTATCCGGATATCGTATTTGTCAGTACGGGCTTCCAGCGCACCGGTGACGACAAAGGCACGCTGACGGGCGATCTGACCATCCGCGGTACGACGCGGCCGGTCAGCCTGAACGTCACCTTCAACGGTCACGCGGTGGATCCGCTCACGAAGCTGGAAACACTGGGCTTCTCGGCCGACGGACACTTCAACCGTTCGCAGTTCGGACTGACGACGTGGTATCCGGCAGTCGGCGACGATGTGCACGTCGCCATTCAGGCCGAGTTTTCGAAGCCGCGCGCGGACTCGGCGCAGTGAGGGCAGTGAGGTTTCAGACCGCTTCGGCGGTCCAGTCCAGTACGACCTTGCCGCTGTTGCCGGAGAGCATCGTGTCGAACGCGCGTTGATAGTCGTCGACGGGGAAGGTGTGCGTGAGGATGGGGGAAAGGTCCAGACCGCTCTGCAGCATCGCAACCATCTTGTACCAGGTCTCGAACATCTCGCGTCCATAGATTCCCTTGATCTCGAGTCCCTTGAAGATCACCTGATTCCAGTCGATGGCGGTTTGCGCCGGCGGGATACCCAGCAACGCGACCTTGCCGCCGTGATTCATTGCTTCCAGCATGGCGGTGAACGCGCTCGGTACGCCGGACATCTCCAGTCCGACATCGAAGCCTTCAGTCATGCCGAGTTCATTCATCACGTCGCGCAGATTTTCATTCGCCACATTGACGGCACGCGTTGCACCCATCTTGCGCGCGAGCTCGAGCCGGTAGTCGTTGACGTCGGTGATCACGACGTTACGTGCGCCGACATGCCGTGCAATCGCCGCCGCCATTACGCCGATGGGCCCGGCGCCGGTGATCAACACGTCCTCGCCAACGAGGTTGAACGAAAGGGCGGTATGTGTTGCGTTGCCGAATGGATCGAAGATCGCGGCAAGATCATCCGAGATATCCGGAGGAATCTTGAACGCGTTGAAGGCGGGAATGACAAGATACTCGGCGAACGCGCCTTCGCGGTTCACGCCGACGCCAACCGTATTGCGGCACAGATGCCGCCGTCCCGCGCGACAGTTCCTGCAGAAGCCGCACGTGATGTGACCTTCACCGGACACGCGATCGCCGATGGCAAAACCGCGCACCTCCTGTCCCATCTCCACGATCTCACCAACGTATTCATGTCCGACATGCATCGGCACCGGAATGGTCCGCTGCGCCCATTCGTCCCACTTCCAGATATGGATATCGGTTCCGCAGATCGCAGTTTTGCGAATGCGGATGAGGACATCGTTATGGCCGACTTCGGGCCGCTTCACTCGTGTAAGCGTGAGACCTGGAGCGCGTTCCAGTTTGGCGAGAGCTTTCATTGCTTTTGGTCCTGACGGTGGTCTTGACGATTTAACCGGGCGTCGCGTGCATGGATTGGTGCGGGCTTGTGACCCGGCACGCGTCCCCTGGGTCCTTAGGCGGCTGTTTCAGGCTTTATGCGCATAAAGCCTGCCTTGAGGCTCAGCCGACGACGCCGAGCGTGCGCCCGACGCGTGAGAATGCATCGACTGCGCGATCGATCTGTTCCGACGTATGGGCTGCACTCATCTGAGTGCGAATACGGGCACGCCCCTTGGGCACGACCGGGTAAGAGAAGCCGATCACATATACGCCCTCGTCGAGCAGCGCATCGGCCATCTTCGACGCAAGTTGAGCATCACCCAACATGACGGGAATGATTGGATGCTCGCCGGGCACGAGAGCGAAGCCGAGCGACGTCATTGCCTCGCGGAAACGCCTGCCGTTCTCCTTGACCCGCTTGCGCAATGAAGCACCTTCGTCGCTGGCGAGCAGTTCGAGCACTTTCAGCGATGCCGCCGCAATACTCGGCGCTAGAGTGTTCGAGAACAAATACGGCCGGCTACGTTGGCGCAACAAGTCGATGACTTCCTTGCTAGCCGCGACATACCCGCCCGATGCGCCACCCAACGCTTTGCCCAGTGTGCCCGTGATGATGTCCACGCGATCAAGCACGCCGCAGTGTTCGGGCGTACCGCGTCCGTGCTCACCGATGAATCCGACCGCATGCGAATCATCAACCATGACGAGCGCCTGATAACGGTCGGCGAGATCGCAGATGCCGGTGAGATCGGCAATGATGCCGTCCATCGAAAATACGCCATCGGTCGCGATAAGCTTGAAGCGGACGCCGGCCGCGTCGGCTTCCTGCAGACGCGCCTCGAGGTCTGCGAGATCGTTGTTCTTGTAGCGCAGACGCTTGGCTTTTGAGAGGCGCACGCCGTCGATGATGCTCGCGTGATTCAATTCGTCGCTGATGATTGCATCTTCTTCGGTCAGCAGCGTCTCAAAAAGACCGCCGTTGGCGTCGAAACAGCTGGAGTAGAGGATTGCGTCATCGGTCTTCAGGAATTGCGCAATGGCGTGCTCGAGTTCCTTGTGCACCGTCTGCGTACCGCAGATGAAGCGAACCGATGCCATGCCAAAGCCATCCTTGTCGAGGCCGTCCTTGGCTGCATCGATCAAGCGGCGGTCGTCCGCGAGTCCGAGATAGTTGTTTGCGCAGAAGTTCAGCACGCCGTTTCCGTTCGCGAGGCGAATGTCTGACGACTGCGGGCTGGCGATGACGCGCTCGGTTTTGTGAAAACCGGCCGCTCGAATCTCATCGAGCGTCCCGCGGAGATGACTGAGGTATCGGTCGTTCATGGCAAATCCTCGTTCGTGGCGGTCGGCGGAGGTTGCGCGCAGTCCGACAATCGTGCGCCCACACCCAATAGCCCTGTTATAGTCGATTCAACACGTCGGACGCGTTCGATATTTCGAACTAATTTCCGATATACCGAACACTCTAAGGGATTGCGGGAGTCATGGCAAGTTCAGGACCGGAAGGAAAGGCAGGCGAATTCGCCGGTGCAACTCCGCCGCGCGTCGGTGAAATGATTCAACGCTTGCGCAGTGAGCGACAGCTGACACTCGACGACCTGTCTCGCGCGGCGGGTGTGTCGAAATCGATGTTGTCGGAAATCGAACGAGACAAGGCCAATCCAACCATTGCGGTTGCATGGCGACTGACCAATGCGCTCGGAATCAGCCTCGATCAACTGTTTGCGCAACAACGGCCGGTGGAAGTTATTCGCGTCGCCGGCCCGCACGACATTCCGACTTTGACGGGAGACAACGGCGGATATCAACTACGCGTTTGGGGGCCTATCGAGCTTGCTGGAAGATTTGAATGGTATGAATTGACGCTGCAAGCTGGTGCCTCACTCACCTCGGAAGCACATGAGCCTGGCACGCGTGAACATCTCACCGTGCTGAACGGGGCCATTGAGATCAAGGCATCGGGAGCAAAACGTCGACTAAAAGCAGGCGATACCGCACGTTATGCGGCAGATGAAGCGCATGCGATCTGCAACGTCGGACGCGCGGAAGCCAAGGCGCTGCTGATCGTCATTCATGGTTGATTGCTGTTGCCCCCACGACCGATGGGCTTTATGCGCATAAACGTCTGAGGTATCAGACCTGACCGGCATAAAAAAGGGACAC
Organism: Caballeronia sp. LZ065; assembly: GCF_031450975.1. Taxonomy (NCBI): domain Bacteria; kingdom Pseudomonadati; phylum Pseudomonadota; class Betaproteobacteria; order Burkholderiales; family Burkholderiaceae; genus Caballeronia; species Caballeronia sp. LZ065. The sequence goes on along the minus strand of NZ_JARUXV010000004.1, from coordinate 1,478,045 downwards.
TCTGCGATGAGCGTCCCTCTTCAGACGGCGCCAATTGCACGCCGATGTCGCTTCGATCAGATCCGCTTAGGGATTCTTTTTGACGCTGTCCTTCAGGTCTTCGCGTGCGTCACCCACACCCTTTTGCACCTTGCCGGCTGCTTGCTGCATATCGCCCTTCGCTTCCTGGACCTTGTCGCCGGTCATCTTGCCAACGCCTTCGTTGATCTTGCCCTTCACCTGCTTGCCAACGCCGTCCACTTGATCCTTGTTCATCTCGGTTCTCCCGTGTCTTGCAGCGTGATGGGTGCGCAATGCATGTCACAAGTACTCCACCGCTCGCTGCGCACCTCGCCCAGGACCATTCCCAAGCATGACTCCACAGTGCGCTTCGTTGGCAAACACGCATAGCGGCGGATGTCTGAAAGACGCGTAGGCGGAATCGCACATACAGCCGCGACCGGTAGCGCGACGCTAGTTTCATGGCACCAGTACTGTATATTTATACAGTACAATAAGACCAGCTCGCAAAGGGGTGAATCATGGAGTCGAACGGCGAAAGTCTCAGCAGAAGGCAGTTTGCCCGCGCAGTACATGATCTGGAACGCATCACGCGCCAGATCGCCGGACGCTATATCGAAAAGGGCGTGCCGCTGACCTGGCGCCTCCTGCATGCCATCGAGGCAGAGGCGGTTGCGGATCTGGGCTTCGCCGGGCGGCACGAAGCCACGCTTCGCGAACTTTTCGCACGACCTGACAACTTCCATTTCCCCGAAACCGACGACGTAGTCGATGTCGCTTCGTCCGATGCCTTACCCGCCGTGTTCGCTTTTGCGGTCGATGCCTACGAGCGCGCTGCTCGACATGGCCGACCGCAACTGGCGATTGCCGCGCACTGAGGCGAGCACTTAGGCAAAGTTTCCCGGCGCACGGCACGCACCGCGTGCCCCCACGATGATCGAGCTGACGCCGAGCCCCCCGGCGCTTCCACGATGTGTGGCAAGAAATCGGAGACTTCTCATCGCGTGGGCTACACGGCCGCAATCGCTGCGTTTGGCCCGCGCGGGCGCCATAGTCCTGCGATCGCCACGGACGAGCGTTCCGAGATTCATCACACCCGTGCTTGACGTACGGGGCACGAGGCACGACCCTGTGCACAGTGCAATACAGTGAGGCACGCGCTACCGAAACCATGCCGAACACTTCCGATCTCTTCGACCAACAGCGCGCTGATTGGCAAGCCGACCCTCACTCCGCCTTCGACGCATGGCTTGCTCAACAGGAGTTTCGAGCATCGTCAGCGGATGTCTATCGTGCGCAATGGGGCAACTTTCTCGAGTGGCTGAAGTCGCGTCGCGCGACGCTCAATACCGTGCAGCGGCCTGTCATTGAACAGTTCGTGGCGCAACTGAACATTCGCCGGCCGCAGCGGATGCGCTATCTGCGACTCATCGAGCGCGTGCTCGATCATGTGCGAGAAGTCGAATCGGCGGCGACGAACCCTGCGCGGTTTATCGCTCAGGATGGGGACGCGGCCTGGCGCAAGGCCCGCGACAACGAGCCCACCGGCTTTCTCACGCACGACGAGCGTGCCTTGCTCATCGCGCATCTGCACTCGCCGCTGGGCTCAGCGCTGGCTAGCCAGCGCTGGCGGGAGCGGCGGGACCGGGCGCTGGTAGCGGCCTTTCTCGGTGCCGGCGTGAAGACGGGCGAAGCGGCGCAGTTGCCCGTCGAGTGTTACGCGCCGGGCGCGCCTTATCTCACCGTGGACGCGGCCAATCCGTTGCTGATCCGACAGGCGCGGCTGGCGCCGTTCGCGCTCGATCTCCTCGACCAGTGGATGGCAGAACGCAAGGCAGCGGGTCATGCCGGTGACCTGCTGTTTCCCGCGGCATTGTCCGGTCGCTCAATGCACAAGGCGACCATGCTGCGCGCAATCGACGCCGTTGTGGACGCATCCGGCATTGCGGCATCGCGCATCGCCAGGGCTAGTCCGCAAACACTGCGGAACACTTACGCGGCCGAACTGTTCGAGACCGGAACGGATCCAGACCGAGTTGGACAGTGGCTCGGGCTTCAGCAGACAGTTTCAGCACACCGCCTCTATCGCGCATGGCAGGACTGGATGGGTGAGCAAATTCGGGAGCGAGATCTGGCCCATGCGCATGAAGCGGGCGCCAACGCATGAGCCCATCATGGCTCGGCAACGGTCCCGAAAAACCTCACCTTTGATTTTCGAGCAAATTGCTTTGCTGTCTTTCAGGAATGGCTGACGCGGACGGAGCGAAAAAACTCTTCCACTGCAGCGAGTTTCGATGCTACGGCGCCCGACGTCCTCTCGCAGTGCGGGCAGGACAGTTCGAATTCATCCTCGTGGCGCTGCATTTCGGGTTCGCCTGAATCGCAGCCTGGACAGATGATCGGCGTGACGACGTGCATATCGACCTGAGTGCCGAGCGTGGCGATTTCCGCGGTGCTCAGGCGCCCATCCGCCGCCAGCGCTGCAAGCAATTCGCCAATTTCGTTGCTGACGCTCGCCTGGGTATCCCGGATATCGCGCTCGCGTACAAGTGCGTCGATCTCATCGGATTGGACGCGCACTTGGGACTCGAGCCTCTCAACGCGGCTTCTGGCTGCGCTCAGCTGCTGAATGAAGTCGAATTCCTTTTGACTCGTTTCGCGCATGCCCGTCTGGTACGTGGCCGCCATGCCACGCAGGGAATCGAGCTCGACGAGCATGGGCCTTACGCGCCGTTCGGCTTCCTTCACGGCATCCTTGATCTGCAGGGCATAGTGTTCCGCACTCTGACGCATCTCGCTCTGCAGTTCATCAACCCGGTCGTGTAGACGTGCCGTCGTTGACTGCTCCTGTTGCAGACGAACGGAAAGCGCCTCAATATCCATTTCCCAACGAGCGACGGTCTCGCGCAGGCCCGCCTGAGCTTCTACCCGCTGACTCCGAAGTGCGTTCAATTCTGCTTCGAGCACGGCTACACGCGCGACCTCGGCTTCTGCGCGCGCATCGGCCCGTTCTCTCGCCTGCTCCGTCGCTTCACAGCGAATATCTGCGTCGCGTGCGTGAGACTCGGCGGCTCGTATGGCGGTATCAAGACGGGCTTTATCCTCTTCAAGCGCGCGGCGGGCGTGCTCGAGTGCATCGTCGTAGAGCGCCGCGAATAGCTCGCCGGCACGCTCCCTGAGCGCGTCCGGGATCGCGCCTGCATCGAGCCGGGTACGAAGCGAGGACCGCACCTCTGTCCAAAAGGCATCGATATCTCGGGGGATATCGCTGGCGCTGCCGATTTGCGTGATTTCACGCACCGTCGTCACCGACGGCCTGATCCCGAAATCGAAGAAGAGACGTTTGCAGGCGTGCAGAGAAAGATCCTGCCGGCGCGCGCCGTGTGCCCGCATAGCCTCGATCTCGTCTCTGAGCGTAATGCGAAAATCTGAATTCATAGCCGGAACGCCAAGGTCGAGATATCGATCATAACGTTTTACGTTCTTTTTGATACTAAATTCCAGTTTTCTGGTGGACAAGTAACGGTTTGCCCTCATGCGGTTCGAATTGAGTCATGTCCAAGGGCTCCAAGAATGGTCTAATCGTGAAACATAAAGAGCTAAGAGTCTTAACTTTATGTTTTTTATAGATTTTATGCCAGATCGGTTCTAACGCTGGTGTTTCACGAAGCCAGATTGCTATTGGCGTTCTTCCTCTGAAGACTCGTTCCGTTGAGAGTATTAGAAAGTAAACACCTTTGAACCTTGTTAAAACCGTTAACGCTTGACCAAACCCTTGCTGGATAAGGCTCTGCCCGACGTTCGGTGAGAACTTCCGGGATGGATGGTGAAGCTATGCGGGAGCGTGCGGTGATGGGCTTCGGGGAGCATCGTGAGAACCAACAGGAGGCATCGTGAGCGGATTCAGGGACCGCCCGTTCGGCTGGGGTGAGACTTTACAGGAACTTGGTGAGTCCAATCCATTGACACACGCGCTGCTCGCAGTTTGCGGACGCTGCTGATAGGTGAAGGTTTTCAGGACGAGGCAAAGAGGTCTAAACGTCGTCTGTTATCGGCAATTTTTACGTGAAAGTGAGGCAATTCGGGACTCCAAGCATCATGAGGGTGAGACTTTTCAGGTGCCAAAGGCTTAAGTCTCTGATTTTTGCCGGCTGTGAGAGGGCAAAGGTGAGAGCTTGCGGGAGACCGCCAAGGCGGATTCGCCACCGCTCGCCCGTCGGGAGATCTCTGATGAGCCAAAGGTGAGAGTTTTCGGGGTGTTATCGGCCTGCTGGCGCGATCAATTGTGGGGAGCGTCGCTAGGAGAAAGGTGAGAAGTTACAGGACATGGCGGTTTCGCGGCAGGATCCACAGACTGACAAAATTCCTTGTTCGTTAAAAAGATATCATTAAAACAATGGCTTATAGGGAATGTAATGATCTGCGATCGGGTAAAGGTGAGAGATTTCAGGAGCCGTCAAATGCGCGGCGACGAGGGCATGTAGCGGGGTAAGGTGAGGTTCTACGGGAGTCTTCGCACTCGAATGGGCATGAGGAAAAGCGAGTTAAGTGCCTGCAAAGATGAGATTTTTGATTTGCGGTTGTTTAAAGGTGAGGATATTCGGGGATACGAGACTGTCGCTTCGAGGGTTTGCGCCAGCCGTTTTTGCCTGAGGTGAGGCAATTCGGGAGCAAGTGAGACATGAAGTCAGGCCGAATGAGCATCGTGAAGCAGCAAGCATTGAGTCTTCACGATGCAAAGGTGAGGTTTTACGGGAAATGTTGCGCTTTGAAGGGGGAAGCAAGTCATTCGGAACATCTGTTGGCTCCATTCGACGCCCGTAGATCCGCTACATAGGCACCGCCAGTCCGGCGCGTTACCGCTGCTACGATGGGCGCCGAGCATAAAAAATTTAACGTGAGCTTTTTCGGGAGTCACTGATCGGTCTGTGGAAACCTCAAGAGAATGACGTCTCCCGTTTACCCGCGCCGATACAGCGCTGTTTGACCACGATCGATTGGTGAGTGGTGAGTGTTTGCGGGATCGCACCGCAGTGAGTGGACACCATGTGCGAGGCTTCACCGCTCTACGGTGAGGTTGACCCTATAGACGCCATTCACCCCAGTCGGTATGCTTCCCGCAACCTCGAATCCGTTTACCGCATGGCAACCAAGCGCGCCAAGAAAACCGACGTCGTCAGCCCAAGCTCGGCGGAGTTGCGCAAGGCCGTCGAAGCCATTGCAATTCAGCCGAAAAGCGGAAAGATCACGCTGCTCACTCGCAAGTTGTTCAACGTGCTCCTAGCCGTTGCGCAGCAGGCGGACGAGTCCGGCGACACCTATCGCGCGCTGTTGTCGGACATTGTGGCCAACTCGGCATTCGATTCGAATGACACGGCCTTGGTCAAGGAGCACTTGCGGCGCATGGTCTCGGTTCAGGTTGAATGGAGCACAGGTACTTCAAGTCAGAAGCCTGGACGCAAATGGGGCATATCCACCCTTATCGCTGACGCTGAAATTCTCGAGGACCCGACGACCCGTAGAGTCTGGGTGGAATTTTCCTTCGCGCCAAAGATCAAGAAAAAGCTGCTGGATCCCGTTCAGTACGCCCGTCTGAGCCTTCAGTTTCAGAGTCAGTTGCGCAGCAGCGCCGGCCTTGCGCTGTATGAAATTTGCGTCAGATACCTGACCAATCCCAGCCATCTAACGATGCGCGAGACCTGGGAGTGGTGGCGGCCGATTTTATCCGGTACGCCAGACACGGAAGCGGGTGACGAAGCGAAGCGAGAGTACAAGTACTTCAAGCGGGATTACTTGCGTCCGGCCATCGCTGAAGTGAACGCGGTGACGAATATCTTCGTCGAGTTGGTGGAACACCGGGAGGGACGTCGAGTCGCCGAGATCCAGTTTCGCGTGACCGAGCGGAAACAGCCCATGCTGGCGCTGGACGAGCATCCGAATGTCTTCGATAGCACGCTGGTCGATCGGATGGTGAAGATCGGTATCCCGCTCAAGGATGCGCAAACGCTCTACGCGGACAGTGAAGAGAACCGGATTCGCGCAGCCTTGCAGATGACGGAGCAACGCATGCGCAGTACGACGTTGCCCGCGGTTCGGAGCGCTGCTGCCTTGTTCAAGGATGCACTGAAGAAAGGCTACGCACCGCCTGTGGATACCGTTCCGCCGGCGGCGAATGGTGCTGCGCCGCGTGCGGCATTGGCCGCGGCGGGCAATGGCGCCGACGATCTCAAGGCCCGTCTGCTGAGCGAGTTCTCGGCTTATCGACGCAAGGAAGCGCGCGTGCTTTACGACGAGCAAGGTGAGGATGAACGGGAAGTCGCGCGTCAGTCGTTCGAAGAAGATGTGCTGCCGGGACTGGGTGCGCATATGCGCGAGGATTGGCGGAAGCGCGGCCTGGATTCGAAACTGGGCGAAACGTCTTTCTTCGACTGGCTTGCGCGAAAGACCTGGGGCGAGCCCACCGATGGAGATCTTCTCTCGTTCACGCTGAGCCAGTCGCGCGCTGGCTGAACCCCGGCGCGGCTGCAGGGAGACCGTCCCGAAGCGTCGTCAGGGACCAGCCCCGACGACTGGCGACACTTACTTCTTGAGTTGTCCCGATTCGAGCATCGTCTCGATCTGATGTAGCAGTTCATCGCGCTTTTCCCGCGACAAGCCACGCAAACGGAGTTCGAGTCGATCTTCTCCGTAAGACTTCAAGTCACCTACCGCGATCCCGTCCAGCTTGATTTCGAGTCGCTGGGCATAGCGCTGACGACTCGGCGTCTTGGATGCAGCCTGACCGCTCGCGCGTCCTTTTACGATATCAGCCACCTGGCGTGTGCTGAGATCGTCGGATGTGATCTTGTTGATGAGGCGTAGCGTCGCGTCACTACCGCGCGCGGTATGGTAGCGCGTGATCTGATAAGCCATGTTCGAGCCGAACCGGTCCGGTCGTGTGACCATCTCCTGCATAACGGTCTCGGGAAGCTTGGCGATGGACAAAGCGACGGCAATCGTCGATTCGTCGAGTCCGAGATGCTCGGCCAATTCGCGCTGGCTTTGGAAGTGCTTCTCGTCGAGGAACCGCCGCCATACCACGGCATTGTCGAACACGGTCTGCGAGTCGCGCTGGACGTTGAGATCGTAGCCCAGTTTGTAACTTTCGATGCCGATAGGCAAGTCGACAACCACCGCCTTGACCGTCTCCTTGTTTGCCTCCTTCAGCGCGCGCACGCGACGGCCACCGTCACTGACGAAAAAGGTTCCTGGGCTGGCGTAGTCAGGGATGACGTGGATAGCTTGTTGCTGCCCTTGCTTCGCAAGGTTGACAGCAAGCTCCGCGATCGACGTCTTCAGATAAAAGTGGCGGGGATTGAATGGGCTCGGCTTGATCGACTTGAGCGGTAGATCGATGATCTGGCCAGTGACGTAGCGGTTCGCTCGTCTCCAGGCTCGGTACTCATCGGTTTCGGCACCGTTGAAGGCATCGGCGGTGTCGTCAGCGACAAAGGCGCTTGAACGGCCGTTTGCAGCGGCTTGGCTCGCTTGCTGGATGTCGACGATTCCGTCGATGGCATTGAGCCGATCAAGTGCCGTGCGCTTCTCGCTGCTCGTGGAGTCGGGACGGGCCTTGAAGCCCTTTGCAAACTGGGACGGTTTCATTCAGGGTCCTTTATGCGCATAAAGTCAGGAGAGCATGCCGAGAATCTCATCGGCGACGGCGCGAATTTCTATCGCAGCGAGACGTGAACCACGGTCGGTCATCTGAAGCACAGTCTGGCCAAGTGCCATCGCCTGCTTGTAGCACTCACGAGTGGGGATTTGCGTCCTGAGCAAGGGAAAGCCAAGCTCTTCGAGGGCTACCTTGAGCTCGCGCGTCAGCATGCGCTTCTCTTCGGTCTTGTTGAGCAAGAACACGGCGCGCAAATCTTCGTTCATGACTTGTGCTTGCTGGACCAATTTGACCAAGCCCACGCTTGACCAGTAGTCCGCCGGTGATGAAGACGTTGGAATAACAGCGACGCTCGCCGCAAGCAGAACGACGCCGGAAACCTTCTCCGTGATAGAGGGCGGGCAATCAACCACGATGATGTCGTAGTCGTTGACGAACTTTCTGATCTCCCGGTGGATCTGTCCTCCTGCTTCCGACAAATTAACAACGGGAAACGGAATTCCGTGGGCACCGTCTGAGGCAGCGCTGGACCAATGAACCAAGGTGTTTTGACCATCAGCATCCACAACGAGTACTCGCTTCTTCTTCTCGTGAAAAGCTGCCCCCAAGTGCATCGCAATGGTGCTCTTGCCGACCCCGCCCTTCTGCTGCGTGATCGCTATGATTTCCGCTGCCACGTTTTGCTCCGAGTTTTGAAGTTCGTTGAATTCTACATTGGCGTAGTAATTTTTCCAGTTAAATTAGCGAAACTTGGTATGTGCTGGCCGTTTGGCCTAGGTTTATGCGCATAAAGCTTCCGGTCTGCCGAGGCTAGAGGGAGACTGAATAGCCGGTGCGACAAGCGTTGCCGTTGAGTTTCTAATTGCTGTGCGCAGAACGGGAATACCCGCCAGCGTTTCGAAAATGGTGCCGCCGCGCACCCCAAATCGCGTCCATAGCAACACCTTTATGCGCATAAAACTTCGTGTGGGTTGAGTTGACCCGGGAAGTAACTGCAAGCAACTCCGCCACGTTCAGCCTTTACCTTGATCCGCCAGGGAGCACTGAAGCTTTGCGTGACAGAAAGCAAGGTGGCGCTCTGCCATCGGCCTGCTAACGGCAGCAAAGCTTCCTGGGAGACAAGACCTTCACTTGGCCTCTCGCTGCCGACTAGAGTTGAGCGCCGAGACTTACGTGGTGGATAAGAGCTTTATGCGCATAAAGCCGCGATGCTTCCCTCTCACAGACGTTATGAACGGGAGGACGGTGGCGCCTCTCGGGCATCCGAAGCGCTGCTTTATGCGCATAAAGGCACAGCCCCGTCTCCTCAGTGCCGTGCATACCATCGAGCAAAATCGCCTATCCTTGAGCGCTCTATTGCACGCATTGATGCTGGAGTTGTCATGACCGTTCGCAACCTCGACACACTGTTCGGACCGAAGTCGATCGCTGTGGTCGGTGCATCATCGCGGACGGGAAGTATTGGAGAGATGGTCTGGACCCGCGCGTTGTGTGCTGGGTTTTCCGGATCGCTATGGCCCGTTAACACGAAGTACGAAACCCTGAACGACGTCCATGTATATCCAACTGTCAACGCTCTACCTGAGTGCGCTGACATCGCAATTCTTTGTACGCGTCCCGAAACCTGGCCGGCGCTCATTGGGGAACTGGGTAGACAAGGAACGAAAGCGGTAGTGATCGTCGGTGAGGCGGATCGCCAAGGAAGATGCGCCACGGCCACTCAACGGGATCAGCACCTACCAGCAAGTCGCGACAATCGAGACTGGACCGCACAGGCTCTAGCCGCCGCGCGTCCATTCTTGATGCGCATCATCGGGCCATCCAGTCTAGGGGTCGTCACACCCGCCGTCGGCGCGTGTCTTGGCGCTCCTGCCTGCAACGTCAAACCGGGTGGGGTTGCGTGGGTATCCGAATCGAACGCCCTAACAAACGGCGTTCTTGGCTGGGCGAAAGCGCGCGGTCTCGGTTTCTCGAAAGTCATCGCACTGGGAGACGAGGCCGATGTTGACTCCGGTGACATGCTCGACTTCCTCGCGAGCGATCCCTCCACACGAGCGATTCTGCTTGCCATCGAGAGAGTGACTTCAGCTCGCAAATTCATTTCCGCAGCCCGCGCTGCCGCACGCAATAAACCTGTGCTGGTCCTGCGTACGGGTCGAGACGATCCGTTCGATCGACTGTACGGCGCCGTGTTCCGCCGTGCGGGTTTGGTACGTGTCGATTCGCTCGACGATCTGCTCGACGAAATCGAGACGCTGGGTATTGGCCGGGTCGCGTCGAGTGACGTTGCCACATTGATCACGAGCGATCGTGGTGTCGCCGCGCTCGCGCAGGATGCGTTCAGCAGCGCAGGTGACGATCTCGCCCACTGGCCGGCGGCCGCGCGCGATGCCATCGCGGCAGCTCTTCCTCGCGCCCATGCCGGCAATCCACTCCTCCTTGGCGACGATGCCACACCCGCCGACTTCAGTGCTGCCATCCGGGCACTTGCCAGTTATCGCGAGTCCGGCACCGCTTTTGTCGTGCATGCGCCGACGCACAGTGCGCCCGTAGCGGACGTCGCACGTGCGCTGATCGACGAGCGCCATCATGCTTATCGCGGATTGCTGGCGTGTTTTTTCGGTTGCGCGGATTCCGCGACGCGCGACGCGCTGCACGCGAACGGCATTCCGGTTCATACGACGCCGCAGCGGCTGGCGCGCGCTTTTGCCCGGCTCGTCGATTTTCGCCAGGGACGCGAACTGCTGATGCAAACGCCCGATGGTCAGCCGGCCGAACTTCCGCGAGATCTCCACGCCGCGCAGAACGACATCCGTGATGCGCTGGCGAACGGTGTAGCCGAACTGGATGGCGAAAGAGCCGCACGCACACTCGAACGCTTCGGCATTCCGGTCAAACCCGGGCCGTCGAATGCGTTGACGAGCGACGCGGTCGAGATTCAGACTCGCCTGCTGAACCATCGTGTTTTCGGTCCTGTATTCGAGTTCAAGGCCGAAGGCGCACTGGGCCTGGCAGATGCGCTGCATGAATTCGCGCTGCCACCGCTCAATCCAGTGTTGTCGCGAGATCTCGTCATGCGCACGCCGCGCTCGCGCGAATTGCCTGCGGAGTTGCTACTCGCGGCGCTGACAGCGCTTTCGCAACTTGTCTGCCATATCGAAGAAATCGTCGCGCTTCGACTGGTTCTGCGCGTGACGCGCGATTCTGTTTTCGCCCACGAAGCGCAGCTCACGCTCGGTGCGCATCGCAAGCCGTTGGCGATCGTGCCTTATCCGCGTTGCCTCGAGGAGACGCTCGACTGGCGCGGCATGCGCATTACGGTGCGTCCGATCCGACCTGAGGACGAGGACGCCCATCGCGCCTTCGTCGCGGCTAATACCGCGGAGGACTTGCGTCTCCGCTTCTTCGGTGCAGTGCGCAGCTTCGATCACTCGCAACTCGCCCGCATGACGCAGATCGATTACGACCGGGAAATGGCTTTGATCGTCACCCGCACCGACGATGCAGGCACAGGCGAAACGCTCGCTGTCGCGCGCGCGATTGCCGATCCGGACAACGAGACCGCCGAATTCGCCGTGGCGGCCCGCTCCGACATGAAAGGCAAGGGGTTCGGCGGGCTTTTGCTGTCGCGCATCATCGACTACGAGCGAAAGCGCGGCACGCGCTGGCTGGTCGGCGAGGCGTTACGTGAGAATGCCGGCATGATCGGGCTTGCGCGTCGTGCCGGCTTCGAGGTGACGAAGACCGAGGATCCGGGCGTCGTCGGTTTCAAGATGCGGCTGGGCGTCAAGCCGACCCAACCGCCTCCGAACTAGGCCACGAGCTTGTCTCGTGCGTCATCGACCTGCGCGCGCGAGATCGAGAGCTCGTCGAGCAATGCTTCGGCATACGAATTTCCCGTTTCCTTCTCGAGCCGTGCAATGGTCAGCGCGCAGCGCGATGTGTCCTTGAGCGTCGCGATGAACGGTTTGACCGACTGACCCGAGACGAACGCATCGAAAAGCGGCGCGCGAATCTCCTCGGGCAGTGCGCGCGAGGTCCACTGATACGGCTTGCCGTTGTGCGTCAACTGCGGCGGCAGTGCGCGTTCTTTCTTCGCGGCCGGAATGAGGCCGAAGGTACGCGCTGCTTCGCCGATCTGCTCAGCCGAAAAGAGTTCGTCCGGCGAGATGTCGAACTGCACGATGTAGCTTTCTATTGACTGCATTGCGGCCGCGCGATCGTCGCGCTTCTTCTGCGCGCGAGCGACAATCTCGCGCAGCTCGTCCGCTTCGTCGGACGTGATGGTGAAGCTGGCCTGTTTTTGCTGGAGTTCGGAGAAGCGGAGGAATTCGGTATCGGAAAGGAGTTTCGCCATCGGAGTGCGTTGGGTTGACCACGGCAATGCGCCGTCACGACGCCTCGCCTTTTTGAAGGGCCGCCATTCTAACGCGTCGCGCGCGGTATTCAGTCACGCGTCATCGAAAGCGAGTTCGACGCCTCCTTCAGCAGGGCGCTCACTTCTTCGATGGACGGCGCCACGTAGTCGTCGATGCGCCGTATATACGGGCAGGTGAGGGCGGCAATCGCCTGGCCCGAAGGTCCGAGTAACGGAAACGTCACGTCTGTCACGCCGAAAGTCTGTTGGCTGTCCTTCCTCGAAAAGCCCGCTTCCTGGATCCGCCGGTAGTCGGCTTCCAGGACAGCGCGGTCGACGGTCATTTCACCCTTGACCTTCGTATGTTCGACGAGCATGTGATCGCGTTGCTCGTCCGTCTGAAAGGCAAGCATCACGCGGCCCGAGCCGGTATCGATCAGACCGACGCGCGCGCCAAGCCGCACCGATATGCCCCACGTCCCGGGCCCATCCACTTGGGCGATTACCAGCAGATTGCCGCGCTCGTAGGCCACGAGGTGTACGGACTGCTCGGCAACATCGGCGAAACGCTGCATTGCCGGAAGGGCTGCCGCAATCAACCGGTTCATCGGCGGGTGACGATGCGCAAGTGCGTATAGCTTGAGGCTCAGCGAGTAACGATCGCCTTCCGGCGAGCGCACGACGTATTGACGCGCAACCAGCCTTTCCAGCATTCGATACATTTCGCTCGCATTGCGCCCGAGCAGCTTTGTGATTTCCGCGCGCGTCAGCCCTGACTTCTGTTCAGACAACAGTTCGAGGATGTCGAGGCCTTTGTCGAGCGCAGGTGCGCGATAGCGGTCGGCATCGCCGTCCAGGTCCATCAGTTCGGAAGGCATTTTCAGTCCGGGTCGGGATTGTGTGGCTGGCGCGCCAGTGTAAGCCGCAGTAAGAGTTCACATTCCGGGAACGTCCGGGAAATTACTTGCCGTTCAGATGCAAGGCTTCCTTGACTTCGCGTCGTGCGAATATGAATATTACGTTCACTGATGAATAAACGCACCGGGAAGATGACCGACAGAGCGCGCGCATGTGCATCCGTAGATCTAGTGGCGAACATGCGTGCACGCGGAATCAAGCGCTCATGAGAGGGGTACTGGACATTGACGCATCGGCAGGATTGCCGCGCACAATCGGGATGGAAGGCGTTGACACGGACGTGGCGGCGACGAATGCGACGAAAAACCCACATCGCCTCTCGGCAGAGTTCGCCACCAATTTTCGCGTTACTTTTGACGCCTTCAATTTCCTGGATCCAGTTGGCAGACTTTGCCCAACTCCGTCCCGCCGCCATCCTTGCGTCAGCGTGTGCGCTCTCGACCCCCTTGAAGTTCGAACATCGCGAGCAGCCTCGTTATATGGATTGCTCGTACCGTCCGGACCCGCGGGTTTGCGGGGCGGAGCGCGACAGGTTACTGTGGCGTCTCGCACGGCGGAGAGCGCTTCACACAGAAGGTAACCACCGAGACATGCACATGACCGGAGACACCCAGGCTGTTTCGCGCCGACGCAAGATTGGCCGCACGCCGCTCGAAGTGAGCGCACTGTCGCTCGGTACCGCGCCGCTTGGCGGTCTGTATCACGAACTCACCGAAGAAGCAGCGCGCGCGACTGTCGACGCCGCCTGGCAAGCCGGCATTCGTTTCTTCGATACCGCGCCGCACTACGGCCACACCAAGGCGGAACATCGTCTCGGCGATGCCTTGCGAGGCTATCCCCGTGAAGAGTTCGTTCTGTCCACCAAAGTCGGGCGTCGCTTCGTCCCACGCACGACGCCCGACGACGGGAGCGAAGGCTGGGCCGCGCCGCTACCGTTCCAGGCGATCTACGACTACACGTTCGACGGCATCCTGCGTTCCTTCGAGGACAGCCAGATGCGCCTTGGAATGAAGGACATCGATGTCGTGCTGATTCATGACATCGGCCGTGTCACCCATGGCGAAAAGAATGCACATTACTGGAAGCAACTGACCAACGAAGGCGGCTTTCGCGCGCTCGACGAGTTGAAGCAGTCGCGCGGCGTCATGGCGGTCGGACTCGGCGTAAATGAAGGCGACGCTGTGCGCGAGATGATGGCCGAGTACGACATCGATTGCGCGTTGCTCGCGGGACGATACACGTTGCTTGAACAAAACACTCTCGACGATCTCCTGCCCGAATGCGAAAAACGCAGCGTCAGCATTCTGCTGGGCGGCGCGTTTAACTCAGGCATTCTTGCGCGTGGGCTCGACCATCAAGCACATGGCGATCTCAAGTTCAATTACGGCGATGCGCCGAAGGACATCGTCGAGCGCGTCGGCAAACTGGAACGCGTGTGCCGGGAGCACGGCGTAGCGCTGTCGACCGCCGCCATCCAGTTTCCTTATGCGCATAAAGCTGTGGCCACGGTGCTGATGGGCGCCCGCAATCCGGATGAGGTGCGTCAGAACGCGGCATCCTTTGCGACTCCGGTCCCGCCGGCACTGTGGGATGCATTGCGCGCCGAAGGTCTGCTGCATGCGAATGCGCCGGTGCCACGATGAACATCGACGCGCATCAACACTACTGGGATCCTGCGCGAGGCGATTACGGCTGGCTCACGCCGGACATGAAGCCGCTCTACCGCGTCTTCGCACCTGATGACCTCACGCCCTTGCGACAAGCAACCGGTATCGCTCGAACGGTGGTCGTGCAGGCTGCGTCGACCGTCGATGAAACGCGCTATCTGCTCGATCTCGCCCGCACCGACGATTCGATTGCCGGCGTGGTCGGCTGGGTGCCGCTCGATTCACCCGATGCCGTGCAGATGATCGACACATTCGCTCGCGAGCCGAAGTTGAAGGCCGTGCGACCGATGCTTCAGGATCTGCCCGACGACTCATGGATCGCACACGCGCTGAACCCGGCGGCGATCCATCGCTTGATCGAACTCGACCTCGCCTTCGACGCGCTCATCTTCACGCGGCATATTCCGTCGCTGATCGAGTTTGTCGAGCGCTATCCGACATTGAGAGTGGTCGTCGATCATGCGGCGAAACCGCCGATTCGCGATGGCATCGAATCCAGCTGGCAGCCTTGGGCCGACGGCATCGCGAGATTGGCCGCATTGCCGCAGCAACTTCACTGCAAGATTTCCGGTCTCGCGACTGAAGCAAACGCAGGCTGGACCGAAGCGACGCTGAAACCCTATGTAGCGCATCTCATCGAACAGTTCGGGTCTGCACGGCTGATGTGGGGCAGCGACTGGCCGGTGCTCAACCTCAATGGCGACTATGCCGCGTGGCACGCCACGGCAAGCCGTCTGACCGCGCATCTCGAAAAAGCCGCGCAAGACGCGATATTTGGCGCAAACGCCCGAAAGTTCTATCGACTTTGAAGCGATTCAAAAAAACCCCGAACCGGCTCTTATAGCCAAGATGTCTCAAAAACAACTTCGACTGGAGCAGTAGATGGTACAAAGACTGGCAGGCAAGACGGCGCTCATTACGGCGGCGGGACAAGGCATCGGCCTCGCGACGGCCGAGCGCTTCGCAAAAGAAGGCGCGCGCGTCATCGCCACCGATATCCGCACGGAGTCGCTCGACGGCAAGCCCTTCGAAGTGCGCAGGCTCGACGTCCGCGACTCGCAGGCGGTCAACGCGCTCGCGCAGGAAATTGGCGCGGTCGACGTGCTGTTCAACTGCGCGGGCTACGTGCACGCCGGCTCGATTCTCGAAGCGAGCGAGGAAGACTGGGAGTTCGCCTTCGACCTGAACGCCAAGGCCATGTATCGTACGATTCGCGCGTTCCTGCCGAAAATGCTGGAGCAGGGCGGCGGGTCGATCATCAACATGTCGTCGGCGGCGTCGAGCGTCAAGGGCGTGCCGAACCGCTTCGTGTACGGCGCATCGAAGGCGGCCGTGATCGGCCTGACCAAATCCGTCGCCGCCGATTTCGTCACGCGCGGCATCCGCTGTAACGCAATCTGTCCCGGCACGGTGGAGTCGCCGTCGCTCAAGGACCGCATCGCTGAGCAGGCGAAGGCGCAGGGCGCCACCGTCGACCAGGTGCACGCCGCTTTCGTCGCCCGCCAGCCGATGGGACGCGTCGGCCGCGCTGAGGAAATCGCCGCGCTTGCGCTGTATCTGGGCTCGGACGACTCGTCGTTCACGACGGGTCAGATTCACATCATCGATGGTGGCTGGTCGAACTGACCGGTCATCGTTCTTTTTCGGAACCAGGAGGAACAACTCAGATGAAGCTGCTTCGTTACGGCCCCAAGGGTCAGGAAAAACCGGGTCTGCTGGACGCCGAGGGCCGGATTCGCGATCTGTCGAAGGTCGTCGATGACATCACCGGCGCGACGCTGACCGAGGCGAGCCTGGCGAAACTGCGCGCGGTGGATGTCGCGACGCTGCCGGTCGTCGACGGCAATCCGCGCGTCGGACCGTGCGTCGGCCGTATTGGCAAGTTCGTCTGCATCGGGCTGAATTACGCGGATCACGCGGCCGAGTCGAACCTGCCGGTGCCCACCGAGCCGGTCATCTTCAACAAGTGGACCAGCGCGATCAGCGGTCCGGACGACGACGTCGAAATCCCGCGCAACTCGGTCAAGACCGACTGGGAAGTCGAGCTGGGCGTGGTGATCGGCAAGGAAGCGAAGTACGTCGATGAAGCCAACGCGCTCGACTACGTGGCGGGCTACTGCGTGATCAACGACGTCTCCGAGCGCGAATGGCAGCTCGAGCACGGCACGCAATGGGACAAAGGCAAGGGTTTTGATACTTTCGGCCCGATCGGACCGTGGGTCGTCACGAAGGACGAAATCGCCGATCCGCAGAAGCTCGACCTGTGGCTCGAAGTCGACGGCAAGCGCTATCAGAACGGCAACACGAAGACGATGGTCTTCACGGTCGCGCAACTGGTGGCGTATCTGTCGAAGGTGATGAGCCTGCAGCCGGGCGATGTCATCTCCACCGGCACGCCGCCGGGCGTCGGCATGGGTGTGAAGCCGAACGCCGTGTACCTGAAGGCCGGTCAGACGATGAAGCTGGGCATTCAAGGGCTCGGCGAGCAGACGCAGAAGACGGTCGCGGCGAAGTAAGGCCGGCGGCTCAACGAAAAAAACCTCGCTGCGGCGAGGTTTTTTTCTGGACGACGGGATAAAAAAGAATGCCGCTCAGGCGTGGAAAACCGGCTCGCTCGCGACGCCTTCACTGATGCGCGTGATGGTCCCCTGTGCAACGGCGACGAGCCGTTCGGCGCCGCCATCGGTGACGAAGACATCGCACTGGCAGGTGGCCTGCGTCATGCCGGCGTGCACGACGCGCGCACGAGCCATCAGCGTGCCGCTGACTGCCGGGCGCAAGTAGTTGATCTTGTATTCACCCGTTACGACCTTCGGGCCCAGCCGCAGCGCGCCAGCGAAGGTCAGCGCGTTGTCCACGAGATAACTCACCACCCCGCCGTGTACGAAGCCATGTTGTTGCCTGAGTTCGTCCCTGATGGTCAGACACAGTGTGAGACTCGCTGAATCGACCTGCATCAGTTTGGTACCAAGCAAGGCGCTGAACGGTTGCGCATTCAGCGCACCGCGCGCGATATCGACTATTTCGGCCATTCGGACACTCCTTGGGTGGGTTCGGTGCCGTCCTGCAAAGACAATAGAAAGCGATCGCGCGCACTGCAAGGAACTCCTGCAAATATTGTGCAATGGAGCGTTCGGGCCGCGTGATGCGTGGCTTCGACGATGCCCTGTCGAGGCCGCAGCGATCTCCGCATTGGCGTAGACAGTCGGTTCCGCAAACGATTCAAGCTTTCTGAAGGCATTGCCGTAAACCCTCACTATTCCCGCTCGGGCGGGTGTGATTTCGCAAATTCGGAGTGCGGGTGATGTTCGCAAGGATCAAGGTTTCAACGGGTTTGCTGGCGGTACTGGTGGTGTTCTGTCTCTTTCAGCTGGTCACCGAAGGGCTCGGTTTCTGGTCGCTCTCACGCACGCACGACGATGTCGGCAATCTTTCCGACATCGCGCTCAAGCAGGTCAACGCAGTCAACCAGACGACGCAACATCTGATGGATGCGCGCATCAACCTGTCCCGCGCCGGCACCCGCATGGTGCGCGGCGGCAGCGAACCGACGGACATCGTGCAGCACGCGCGCGAACAGATCGCGGCGGCGGACAAGTCCTTCACCGCGTTCCTGAATGCACCCAAGACAGGCGATGAAAACGTCGCGCACTCGACCGCGCTGCAAGGCAAGTACGCGGAGTATTCGAAGGCGCTGGCGGAGCTCGTCCAGTATCTCGACGCGGGCAACATCCAGGCGTTTCTGGATCAACCTACGCAAGGTTTCCAGGACCGCTATCTCGCGGAACAGCAGAATTTCGTCAATTTCGGCGACGAGGCCGGGCGCGCCTATCTCGCTTCGATCGACACGCGATACGCATGGTTTCGCGCAGTCGGCATCGTGATTCTGGTGGCGCTCGTGGCCGGCATCGCGCTGACGCACGTGGCGCTGCGCCGCGGCGTGATCGCGCCGCTGGAGGAAGCGGGGCGGCACTTCGAACGCATCGCGAACGGGCGTCTGGATGAACGCATCGAGCGCGGCGGCAGCAACGAGATCGGCCGGCTGTTCGCCGGACTTGCGACGATGCAGGCGAGCGTCGCGAGCACGGTGAAGGCGGTGCGCGCCACGTCCGACTCGATCAACCTCGGCGCCGACGAAATCGCGAGCGGCAACGCCGATCTGTCCGCGCGCACGGAAAATCAGGCGGCTTCGCTGGAAGAAACGGCGTCGAGCATGGAAGAGCTGACCGCCACGGTGCGGCAGAACGCCGAGCACGCGCGCGAGGCCAACACGCTGGCGGGCGAAGCACTCGAGGCAACCTCGCGCGGCTCGAACGTCGTGGATGACGTCGTCGAGAAGATGCGCGGCATCGCGGCCAGCTCGGACAAGATCGCGGAGATCATTTCCGTCATCGACGGCATCGCGTTCCAGACCAATATCCTTGCGCTGAATGCGGCCGTCGAGGCGGCGCGCGCGGGCGAACAAGGGCGAGGTTTCGCGGTCGTGGCCGGAGAAGTCCGCGGCCTGGCGCAGCGCTCGGCTCAGTCGGCGAAGGAAATCAAGGCGCTGATCGGCGAGTCGGTGGCGCAGGTGAGCGACGGCTCGATGCTCGTCGAACGCGCGGGTTCGGCCATGCGCGACGTATCGGCGTCGATTTCACGCGTCACGCAGATGATGGCGGAGATTAGCGCGTCGTCGCTCGAACAGAGCGTCGGGATCGAACAGGTCAATCAGGCCGTCACGCAGATGGACGAAATGACCCAGCAGAACGCCGCACTCGTCGAGCAGGCGGCCGCTGCTGCATCGTCGCTGCATGAGCAGACGCGGCAGCTGAAGGCGGCGGTGTCGGTGTTCCAGCTCGCCTGAGCCGGAACGCGGAACAGACAGCGTCAGTCAGTCAAGGCCGCGTACGACGTCGCGAGGTGATACGGCGTCGTCGACGGCATCTCGGCGCGAACGATGTCTCCCTGCGCCGAACGAGCTTCCACCCAGCCCTTGTCGTGCAGAAAGCGCTCTCCAAAGCGCGCGATCTGCCCGCTGGGGGCATCGCCGCGCGTGACCAGCGCGCGCAGATATTCGGTCTGGGCCCAGATGCGCTGCGTGCCGTCGATCACGCGGCCGCTCTCGTCGATGGCCGCGCACACGCCGCCCGTGTCCGGATCCACGCCGTGACGCTGTGCAAATTCGAAGGCGCGCCCGAGTCCTTCGTTGAGCCCGGCAGCCTCGAACGCCTCGTGCCGGCTTCCCAGCGCCAGAAAGTACCATTCGAACTGATGGCCCGGCTCCAGCCGGTTGCCCGGCGCGCCCATCGGCAATTCGGCGATCGAGCCGCTCGGCGCATGCACGAACGCATCCGCGACTGATCGTGCGAGTTGCAGCAGGCGCCGGTCATAGGCGGCGTCGCCGGTAGCTTCCCGCGCGGCGAGCCATGCTTCCGCGAGATGCATGAGCGGATTCTGCAACGGCGTTTCCAGTGTGGCGCCGAAGTCCTCGGCGAGCGCCGCGTTCAGCAGATCGCCTCCGCTCGAAAAGCGCGCTTCGATCAGCCGTGAGGTTTCGTCAAGCAGCGCGAATGCGTCGGACAAGCCGCTGCGCTTGGCATAATGCGCGCACGCGAACACGACGAAAGCATGGGTATAGAGATCCTTCTGGCGCTCCAGCGGCGCGCCATGCGCGTCGACGCTATAGAACCATCCACCGTTTCGCCGGTCCAGAAAATAGTGCCGTAGCGATTCGAACAGCGTGGCGGCATGCGCGAGGTCGCCGGCGTCCGTGAAAGCGAACAGTTGCCGCGCGCAGGCCATCGCGCGATAACGCCTGGGCGGCAGCGGCGCATGGTCATGCGGCGCGACGGCTTCGTACGCCAGGCCGAGCGCGGCGTTGAAGCCGGGACCGCGCCATATCGGCAACACGACGTCCGCATAATGCGCGCGCAGCGCGGCGGCGGAGTCCAGGCGCATCGCTTGCAGCGGCGTTTGAGCGTTGGATTGAGCGTTGGTTTGCTGATCCTGCATGGATAGACTCGGATGGACCCAGGGGACGCGCCCTCGTGCCCGAGGCGCGCAGCACGGAAGCATAACAAACCAGCCTGGCGCCGACCGGTTCCTGCCGCGGCTCGCCGGGCTTTCGACCCGAGGAGGTCTGCAAGATGTTGGGAAATCTGGAAATTATCTCGCGGCTCGTGATGGCGGCGGCGCTTGGCAGCGTGATCGGCTTCGAGCGCGAACGGCTTTCGTGGGCGGCCGGGTTGCGGACGCACATGCTCGTGTGCGTCGGCTCGGCGCTGATCATGATCGTGTCGGCCTATGGTTTCGAGGAAGCGTTGAAGGGCGATCACGTCGTGCTCGATCCATCGCGGGTCGCGGCGCAGGTGGTGTCGGGCATCGGCTTTCTCGGCGCAGGCTCGATTCTCCTGCGCGGCGAGATCGTGCGCGGACTGACCACGGCGGCGAGCCTGTGGTCGGTTGCGGCCATCGGGTTGGCGGTGGGCGGCGGGCTGTACACGGCGTCGATCGCGGCGACGGCGATCATCCTCGTCATCCTCGCGGGCATCAAGCCGCTGGAGCGGCGTTTCATCAGCGTCAAGCAGCGCCGGCAACTGACGATGCTGGTCGAGCGCGGCGCGCTGACTTTTCATGGGCTGCACGAGGCGCTGGGCCCCGGCAGCGTGCGCGTGAAGCAGTTCGTCGTCCAGCAGAGCGACGACTCGCCCGATCTGGACGAAGTGCGCGTGGAACTGTCGCGCGCATCGGCGATGGAATATCGGGCGATCTGCGATCGTTTGCGGCATCTCGACGTCGTGCGCGAATTCCGCGAGGACGATGCAGGCTGAATTTGCCTGAGGGATACGGACGGCGCCCCGCCGCGTGAGACAATGCGGCCTCTCGAAGCATTCGCCGCGACCGCCGGACCACCTTGCGTCCAGGGTCGCGGCAGCGGCCTTTCGAACCTATGCCAGATTCCGCTGCAAACATGACGCCTGACACGCTCCTGGGCGACACCGTCGCGCCCAACGCTTTGCGAAGGGAGCCCGAACCGCCGACCGGACAGGACGGCGTCGACACCGAAAAGAAACTTGCCCGTGCGACGCGCTCCGCGCTGCGTCTCGCGCCACTGAGCGAGGACGCGCGCAATGGCGAAACGCTCGACCTGTTCGCCGAAGACGCTGAGCGCGCGCACCTTCAGGCACTGAATACCGACATTCGACAGGGCACGTTCGAAGGCTTCGAGCTGCCCGAGGTGTTTCTCGCCGCGGTGCAGTCGAATCACGCCGTACCGCCGTCCGAGGCGAAACGGGCGTCTAAGACGAACGCGGCGCCGGTCGAGCCGGTGCAAGGGCTCTTCCAGGACGAAGTGCCGCCGTCTCCTTCCTGCAATAGCGATGGCACGGAGCCCGCAAAATTCTGTGCGCTCGCCGCCGCCGTGCCGCGCGCGGCTAGCATCAGTTGTGTCGCGCTCGACGAGCATGGCGCCGGTGTGGCGTCGCAGCCGGCGCAGTCTTCCGAAGCGCCTGACGAGGTGCCGCCGCAGATCAAGGCCGGCGCCGAGCCCGAGCTCGACCGCGCGCGTGCCGTCGCGTTTGCCGACACAGTGGACGCGGTCCACGCCGTCATGATCGAGCAGCGCATGTCGGCGACCGCGCACGCGCGCCGGATGAAGGCAATGTTATCGATCATCGTGTGCGTGATGCTCGCGACCGTGGCAACCGGTATCGCGCAGACGGTGGTGCTGGTGCACATGGGCCGCGACGGCAAATTGCAGCAGGACCGCATGGAGCAACTGATGCTCAACCAGCAGGCAACGCTTGCCTCTCTTTTCGATACCGATTCGGACACCGTCAGCCTGCGCCACACTTCCGATGCGCGCGATCGGTATGAAGTCGATGCCTCGCCGGTGCAGCCGGTGAGCGCGGTCAGCTCGGACTATCCCTCCAAAAAGAACGCGCGTTCCGCGCGGCATCACGCCGGATCGACGGCACACTGATCAGCCACCTTGCCGTTTCAGCGACACGCGCTGCGGCGGCGTGGCGCGCTTTCGTGCGTCCCGTAGCCGAAGGTCGGTCGCGCAGGCGTTCGCGGGCTATCCCCTGGTTGAAACCGCGGAATGAGCCGCGCAAATCGGTAAAATGTAGAAAAACTACAACAAATTTCTCCGAAAATGCTGCAGCGCACTGGATATGAATCAGGGCAAACCCTATAATGCGAATTAAGGGAAAACCCTTTACCGCTAACCGGAGCCAGACATGAGCTACCTTTTCGCCCTGCTGCAAAAAGTTGTTTCGCTGTTCGAATCGCCGAACCTTCCGCTGGACAAGGACTACTCCTACCAAGCACGTTTCCGTGATGCGGAGCGTCAGCGCAAGGCACGCGGCACGGCTTTCGGCATTCGCCTGTAATGCGTCGCTGAAGGCGGCGCGGGAAACACAACACAAGCAACACACGACGGCTCCTTTGCCGTACGACCCGCCCGCCAAGTCGCACCCTGTAGTTTTTCTAGCACCTTCTCGCTGTTCCCTACGCGCCCTGCCGCGCGCGCTCGCATCGCCCCTCCTTTCGTTTATCTGACGTCAACCCCGCAACCCGCCTGCATCGTTATCTGGCATCCGGACTTGTCCTGACGCGACACGCCAAAATCCCCACGTCCGTTGGTCGCAAAGCCTTGTCCAACAAGGCGCCGACGAGCATTGCCTGTATTCGCCCCTATTTCAGTGTCGTATTTCCACATGTGCCTGTCGCAATTAGTCGGCTGAGGTGACTTTTTTCTGGCAACTATGTATGCACAGCGCGGACGCACGTCCGCCCCGCCAGGAGAGACTCGATGAATTCCCCCAAAGTGGTAGTCGAGGGACTGTGCAAGATTTTCGGCAACAGTCCCAAGCAGGCGCTCGACATGCTGGCCGGCGGTGCGACGAAGGAAGAAGTCTTCAAGCGCACCGGGCAGATCGTCGGCGTTCATAACGTTTCGTTCGACGTCCAGGAAGGCGAAATATTCGTGCTGATGGGCCTGTCAGGCTCCGGCAAATCGACGCTGATCCGCCTGATCAACCGGCTCGTCGAGCCGACCGCCGGCAAAGTGCTGATCGACGGCCGCGACGTGGCCGCCGTGCGCCGCTCGGAACTCACCGAACTGCGCCGCAAGGACATGAGCATGGTGTTCCAGTCCTTCGCACTGATGCCGCAGCGCACTGTTCTTTCCAACGCCGCATTCGGCCTCGAGGTCGCGGGCGTCGGCAAGAAAGAGCGCGAGACACGGGCGATGACCGTGCTCGAACAAGTCGGTCTCGCGCCGTTCGCCCAGAAGTTGCCTGCGCAACTATCGGGCGGCATGCAACAGCGCGTGGGACTGGCGCGCGCGCTGGCGGTGAATCCTTCGCTGATGATCATGGACGAGGCCTTCTCCGCGCTCGATCCGCTCAAGCGCAAGGAGATGCAGAACGTGCTTCTCGAACTGCAACGCGAGCAGCGCCGCACGATCCTGTTCGTGTCGCACGATCTCGAAGAGGCGATGCGCATCGGCACGCGTATCGCGATCATGGAAGGCGGCCGCGTGGTGCAGATCGGCACGCCGCAGGAAATCATCACCAACCCCGCTGACGATTACGTCGAGGCTTTCTTCGAGGGCATCGACACGAGCCGCTATCTGACGGCGGGCGATCTGATGCAGACCGACGCAGTGCCGCTCATCAAGCATGCGCCGCAGATCGACGCGTCGAGCGTTGCGGCGACGCTCAACGGCAGCGCGGACTACGCATTCGTGATGGACGGCGAGCGCCGCATTCGCGGCTTTGTCGGCCGCGACGGGAATGGCAATGCGGTGCCGCAGATCAATCCCATCGAGTGCATCGAGCGCGACATGGCTCTCGACGATGTCGTGAACCGTGTGGTCGCGAGTCCGGCGCCGCTGCCCGTTGTCGATGCTGACGGCTTCTACTGCGGTTCGATCAACAAGGCCAACGTCCTGAAGGTCCTTACGCACCATCGAGGTTCCCATGTCTGAAGTCATTCCGCTTGGCAGTTGGGTGGACCACGGCGTCCACTATCTCCTCGATCACGATGCGAAAACCTTCGATTCGATCGGCAAGGTCATCGAAACCTTCGCGGCGGCGGTCGAGCATGGCCTGCAGGCCATTCCGATGTGGCTGATGATCGCCATCTTCGTGGGCATCGGCCTGTGGCGGGTCGGCTGGCGTTTCGCCGCGTTCGTGCTGGCCGCGCTGCTGCTGATCTACGCGACCAACTTCTGGGATCAGATGGTCATCACGCTGGGCCTTACGCTTTCATCGACCTTCATCAGCCTGCTGCTTGGCATTCCGCTCGGCATCTGGACCTCGAAGAGCCGGACGGTGGAGATGATGGTGCGTCCGGTGCTCGACCTGATGCAGACCATGCCCGCGTTCGTCTACCTGATTCCGGCCGCCATGCTGTTTGGCCTGGGCCGCGTGCCGGGGATTCTCGCCACCGTGATCTTCGCGATGCCGCCCGCCGTGCGTCTCACGTCGCTGGGCATCAAGCATGTGAACCGCGAGATCGTGGAAGCGGGGCAGGCCTTCGGTTGCACGCCGTGGCAGCTGCTCTACAAGGTGCAGGTCCCGAACGCGCTGCCGTCGATCATGACCGGCGTCAACCAGACCATCATGATGGCCTTGTCGATGGTGATCATTGCGTCGATGGTCGGCGCCGGCGGTCTTGGCAACGACGTGCTGGCGTCGATCCAGCGCCTCGACATCGGCCTGGGCTTCGAGAGCGGCTTGTCCGTGGTGTTGCTGGCGATCATCCTGGACCGCATCACGGAAAGCTTCGGCCGCTCGCCCGGCATGGCGCGCGCTCCGTTGTTCGCCGGTCTCAAGAGCGTGATGAAAGTACGCCGCACGCCGGCGACCCAACAAAGCTGAGAGGCTTGTGCATGAAGCGCGACGCGATCGTCCCGGCGACTGTGGATTCACCGTTGTCCAATCTCGCGCACTTCGGCTTCGTGACGCTGCCGAACTTCTCGATGATCGCGTTCACGAGCGCGGTCGAGGTGTTGCGCATGGCCAATTACGTCGGCCGTGCGCAGCATTATCGATGGTCGATCATCACGCCGGATGGCGAACCCGCGCGCGCCAGCAACGGCATCACGGTCAAGCCGGCCACGACGATCGACGAAGCGGGCATGCCCGATGTGCTGATCGTCTGCGGGGGCTGGCAGGTCGCCGATTACGTCGACGACAAGGTGATCGGACTTCTGCAACGCGCACATGAGGCGGGCATTCCGCTGGGCGGCATCTGCACCGGGCCGTATGCCTTGCTGGCCGCGAAGCTGCTGGATGGCTATCGCTGCACGCTGCACTGGGAAGACATGTCGCCGGTCAACAAGCGCTTCCCGCACGTGCGTTTCGCTGACGAACTGTTCGTGATCGACCGGGATCGACTCACGTGCACGGGTGGCACTGCACCGCTTGATTTGATGCTCAATCTCGTCGGCATGCGGTTGGGGCAGGCGCATGCGGCGCAGGTGTCGGAACAGTTCATCGTCGAACGGATACGCGGCTCGACGGACTATCAGCACATTCCCGTCGATGCCCGCGTGGGCTTCTCGCGCGCCGAACTCGTCGAAGTGGTGCGGCTGATGGAGGCGAACATCGAAGAGCCGCTTTCGCTCGAAGAGCTTGCGCGGCTCGTGCATCTGTCGCAGCGGCACTTGCAGCGCATGTTCAAGATGTTCCTCAGCGTCTCGCCGACGCATTACTACCTCACGCTGCGGCTGCGTCGCGCGCGCGAACTGTTGCGCAACACGGATGCGTCGATTGCCCGGGTGACGAGCGTGTGCGGGTTTCATTCGCCTTGTCACTTCAGCAAGGCGTATCGCGCGCAGTTCGGGCATGCGCCCAGCGTGGAGCGGCGTCTCTCGGCGTAGCGCGTCAACTGTCTGAAAATCTTCTGTTCCGCGCCGGTTTGTGACAGACCGCGGCGCGGGCTGACTTGCGTCTTGATGAACCTGAGAGAGAGGAAAAGCATGAAGCGTTTGTGGATCGCGTCGCTCGCTGCGGCGATGCTGGCGGGTGTGAGCGTGGCGCACGCGGCCGAGCCTGCGGCGTGCAGGAACGTGCGCTTTGCCGATGTCGGCTGGACCGATATCGCGGCGACGACCGGACTCGCATCGACGATCCTGCAGGGCCTCGGCTACAACCCGACGAAGACGATCGCGTCGGTGCCGATCACGTTCGCGGGCGTGAAGAGCAAGCAGATCGACGTGTTCCTCGGCTACTGGTCGCCGACGATGGACCCGATCATCGATCCGTTCAAGAAGAAGAATCAGGTGAAGGTGCTGGCGACGCCGAATCTCACGGGCGCAAAGTACACGCTGGCGGTGCCGGACTATGCGTATCAGGCGGGTATTCGCAATTTCACCGATATCGCGAAGAACTACGACAAGCTCGATGGCAAGATCTATGGCATCGAACCGGGCAATGACGGCAATGCGCTGATCAAGAAAATGATCGATTCGAATCAGTATGGACTTGGCAAGTTCAAGCTGGTGGAATCGAGCGAGGCGGGCATGCTGGTCGAGGTGAATCGCGCGGTTCGCGAGCAGAAGCCGATTGTATTTTTGGGGTGGGAACCGCACCCCATGAACGTGCAGATGAAGATCGATTATCTCACGGGTGGCGATGATGTCTTTGGTCCCAATTATGGCGAGGCGAAGGTGCTGACCGTGACGCCCACGGATTACGATTCGCGTTGTCCGAATGTCGCGAAGCTGGTTTCCAATCTGCAATTCACGACGGATATCGAGAACCACGTGATGCTGCCGATCATGAACAAGACCGATGCGAACAAGGCGGCGCGCGAGTGGCTGAAGGCCAATCCGACGGTGCTGGACAAGTGGCTGGCGGGGGTGAAGACGTTCGACGGGAAAGACGGGCTGCCGGCGGTGAAGGCCTATGTGGCGGGGGCGAATTGAGTTACAGGGCCTTGTTGGCCTTGATGTCGAAGGCGGCAGTGACCGCGCCCATGCTGCCGCCTTGGGCGTTTTGCACGACGTATTCCTGTTTTATTTTCGCGAAGGACAGGCCGACGCTTTCGATGGCGTAGCCGGCGTCGGCGGATGGGTGGACCTTCGTGATCAACACGTCTTCCATGGTGATCCGGAAGTATTCGAGGGCCGTCTTATGGTGAACGGAAGCGGTGTTATGGATGTCGGCTGCGGACCATGCGGGTGATCAAGCGGTAGGCCAGCCATAGGGCCAAGGCTGAGAAGATCCAGCTGAGGACCAGAGCGAAGAGGCCGCAGAAGGCGCCGATGGTGTCGGGGTCCTTTTCATCGCGATAACCAAATGTATCCAGTCCGAATCTGACGATCCTGTAAACCCATAGCGTACACCCCTGAGCGTGGGTATCGATAAAACGAAAGACAACGATGCCGAGTTCATACGAAAGTATGAACCAGAGCGATATACGAAAGGCCTGGCGGAGAAGCAATGGCGCGAATCGAAGGCGTCTTGTGGTCACGCTGCTGCCCGCCCGAGAATACACGAGATGTAATCGAAGATACCGTCTCCACGCTCCTTGAAATCATGGAATTTTGTAAAGCAGATATACCTACGATCAACAGAAGGGCGGGTACGGACTGCCACGAGCAGCACGCAAGCCGCCTCACCTAAACCCCCTAACGTTGGTAATCCTTCTTAGCTTGTAGTCGCTCCCTTGCGTTGCTGCCTGCGATGCCAGAATCTGCAAGCCAGCACATAGGCTGCACTCAACATAACCCCCACCACAATCCAGCTGGCGACGAATGTAGCCAAGTTGGCGATTGTGGATATATCTTCGGGATCGCTGACGTCCGAATGCGTAAGCTCAATCCCGAAGCGAATGGTGTCATCCAGCCAGTCTGGCATCTCCGGCGTTTGCCGGATGATGAAGACCGCCAGCCAGATGCCCGCGCGATAAGTGAGGCCGATAAGAATCAAAGCCAGTGTGACCCTGAACAGAACTCGCCTCATCTCACTTCAACCGTGCCATATGCATTAAGGGTCGTGCCGGGAATCCGAATCTGTCCGGGCGTCTTCCGGATGAAACGTTGAAGATATTCAAATTCAGCAGAATTGACGACGGTGATACAACCTTCGCTGAGTCTGCGACTGCCAGCTGGGTGAAGCCGGAAATGCCCACGCTTTATGCCGTTTATCATCGTGGTGTCGCCAGTTTGAGGATTCCAAAGCGCGAACCATTTCGAGTGGTCGGTTGAGCCCATAGCTTCCGCGATCCAGTCACGCGCGAAGCCGAGCGTACCCCCGGATTGACGGTCGATCAGGTAGTAGACTCCAGGCGGTATAGGTCCGATTCGGGGCCTGTCGCTTAGCTGCGGACTGTCGCGACCTTCCAGCCTGCCAGAAAACGCCTCGACAGTTCCACAGCCATGACACACGAGCGTTGAAGTTTCCTTGCCATTGAGCGTGAAAGTGCACCATACCGGCATCCGCAGGCTCCTCAAATGTGAGCGAACACAAGAAGACACCAAACAGTACCGCCATCCCGTCTTCCAATGCATGGCATTTCGTAAAACAAAAATGCCCCCGATCAACAAAATCGAGGGCATTCAAGACTGCCATCAGCAACCAGCAAACCGCCCTAACTCCGATAATCCGTCCTCGCCCCTCCTTCAATCATCCTCAACGCCGCTTCCCACTGCATGCGCGTAATCCCCTCCGACTCATCGCGCCGATATTGCGAAGCCGTCACCTCGCACACCTTCTCCGAAGGCCAGTTCAATTCCCCGCCACCCGCCAGCGCCCGCAATTGAATCTCACAAGCCCGTTCAAGAAAATACATTTCCTGAAACGCCTCCGGAATCGACTTCCCGCAGGTAAGCAACCCATGATTGCGCAAGATCATCGCGTTATGCGCACCCAAATCATTCACGAGCCGATCCCGCTCGGCAAGATCCAGCGCAATCCCTTCATAGTCGTGATAAGCCAGATGCCCGTAATACTTCAACGCATGCTGACTAATGGGCAGCAGTCCGCGCTTCTGCGCCGATACTCCCGCACCCGCCGCCGTATGCGTATGCACGACGCACGCCACATCGTGACGGGCCATGTGAATCGCCGAATGAATCGTAAAACCCGCCGGGTTCACGCGATAACGCTCCGGGTCGTCGCGGGCGCCGGGTTCGACCGGCCGTCCTTCGCTGTCGATGCGCACCAGATCCGACGCCCGCATCTCATCGAACAGCACGCCATAGCGGTTGATCAGAAAGTGATGGTCCGATCCCGGCACGCGCGCACTGATGTGCGTGAAGATCATGTCGGTCCAGCGAAAATGCCCGATCACGCGATAGAGCGCCGCCAGATCGCAACGTACCTGCCATTCTTCCTGCGAGTATCCGTGAGTCGCCATGCCGTTCCTCCTTGGTGTAATGAGCCGCGGAAAACGTGAACCAAGTACTCTGAGGCGCTCTACAGCGCCTGGGCGCGGCCCGGAAAAGTCTCGTCGTAGTCCATCGATTGCTCGGCGGCCTGCGCATCCTGCGCACCGCCTTGTTCGCGATACATCATCGGCGGCACGCCGAACTGCTTGCGGAACTCGCGGCCGAGATGCGATGCATCCGAGAAGCTGCAGCTCGACGCGATATCCGCCACTGTCTTGTCCGAACTCGTCAGCAGCCATGCCGCCGTGCGCAGCCGCACCTGCTTCGCATACGCCTGTGGCGCCTTGCCCGTCTCCGCCTTGAAGAGACGTTCGAGCTGCCGCGTCGACATGTCGAGCTTGTGGGCCAGTTCATCGAGCGTCAGCGACCGCCCGACGTGCTGTTCCATCAGCAGGATCGCACGTTTGACCTTCGGATGCGTCGCCGGCGCGAGACCGGGCGGATGCGGCTGCGGCGCGTTGCCTTTCTGCATGTCGTCGACGAGCAGGATGCGCAACGCCTTCTGCACCGTCGCGGTCTCGAAGTGGCGCAGCAGAATGGCCGCGGCCACGTCGATGGAGGCCCGCCCGCCCGAGCACGTGATGCGCCGCCGGTCGATCACGAACAGCCGGTCCGCAACCAGCGCCTGTTCATCCGCATGCGGAAAGCGCTCGACGAAATCCCAGTAGTGAAACCAGCTCACGCAGATGCGGTGCCCTTCGAGCACGCCGGCGCGCATCATCGAGAAGACGCCCGTACACATGCCGACGATGGTCGCGTCCGCCGCGGCCGCGCGGCGAATGAACTGCAACGTGGCATCGCTCGTCGCGGGACCGGAATGCAGCAGGCCGCCGACCACGACCACGTAGTCGAACGGCTCGGCTTCCTCATAGGTTTCCCACGGCGTGATCTGGATGCCGCAGCTTGCGCGGACTGGCGCCAGCGTCTCGCCGATCACGCTCCAGGAGCAACGCACGGGACGGCTGAAATCGCCTTCGTCGGCGGACAGGCGCAACAGGTCGACGAAACCGGAGAACGCGGTCAGCGTGAAGTTCGGCAGCAGGATGATGCCGAAGCGAATACGCGATTTCGATTGACCGTCGATGGACAGCGGTGGAAGGGACTCTGCGGGGTTCATGCGCGTGACGTGCGGCGGCTCGAAGTTATCCGGCGAGCATATCACTCGCGCGCGGCGTTCGGCACCCGCGTCAGAAAACCCGCGAACCGCTCCAGGAACCTAGGGATTACACCGACGCGCGCAAGCCGAGCTACGCGCTGACGCCGCCATCCCATTTCGACGGCGCTTTTGTTCTATCGAGTCTTTTTGCGGTTTGGTGCAATGAGCGCCATACCGAAACCACGCAGGCGCCCGTCGCGCCGCGCCCAGTCAAAGCCAAGCAAAGGGACTCGCTCATGAACGTCAGCGTCTTCGATCTGTTCAAGATCGGCATCGGACCGTCGAGCTCGCATACCGTCGGACCGATGATCGCGGCGTGCCGGTTCGCGTCCCACATCGAGGACGCCAATCTGCTCGCCTTCGTCACGCGAGTGCGCGTCGAGCTGTTCGGTTCGCTCGGCGCGACCGGCAAGGGCCACGGCACCGACAAGGCCGTGCTGCTCGGCCTCGAAGGCAATCTGCCCGACCTGATCGATCCCGACCTGATCGCGCCGCGCCTGGAGGCCATCCGCAAGAGCAAGCGCCTGATGCTGCTCGGCAAGCACGAGGCGATGTTCGAAGAGCGCGAGCACATCGGCTTCTATCGCAAGCTGATGCCGGGTGCGCCCGGTTCGAGCGTCGTGCATCCGAACGGCATGCGCTTCCAGGCGTTCGACGACAACGGCCAGTTGCTCGTCGAGAAAGAGTACTACTCGGTCGGCGGCGGCTTCGTCGTGAATCGCGAGGGCGATCGCGTCAACGGCGTGCGCGCGGGCGGCACGGTGCCCCATCCGTTCCGCACCGGCGGCGATCTCATGCGCGTGTGCCGCGAAACCGGTCTCTCCATCGCCGAAGTGACGATGCAGAACGAATGTGCGAGCCGCAGCGAAGCCGACGTGCGCGAAGGCATGCTGGCCGTGTGGCGCGTGATGGCCGCGTGCGTCGAGCGCGGCTGCAAGGAACGCGGCGAGCTGCCTGGCCCGATGCACGTGAAGCGTCGCGCGGCGGACCTGTCCGCGTCGCTGCGCTCGCGCTCGGAAGAGTCGCTGCGCGATCCGCTCTCGATGCTCGACTGGGTCAATCTCTACGCAATGGCCGTGAACGAGGAAAACGCCGCAGGCGGCCGCGTCGTCACCGCGCCGACCAACGGCGCCGCTGGCGTGATTCCCGCCGTGCTGCACTACTACGTGAAGTTCATGCACGGCGCGAACGACGAAGGCATCGTGCGCTTCCTGCTGACGGCCGCGGCCATCGGCATCATCTACAAGGAAACGGCATCGATCTCCGGCGCCGAAGTGGGCTGCCAAGGGGAAGTGGGCGTCGCCTGTTCGATGGCCGCCGCCGCGCTCGCCGCAGTCATGGGCGGCACGCCCGCGCAGGTCGAGAACGCCGCCGAGATCGGCATGGAACACAACCTCGGCATGACCTGCGATCCGGTTGGCGGGCTCGTGCAGATTCCGTGCATCGAACGCAACGCCATGGGCGCGATCAAGGCGCTCAACGCCGCGCGCATGGCGATGAAAGGCGACGGCACGCACTACGTGTCGCTCGACTCGGTCATCAAGACGATGCGCGAAACCGGCGCCGACATGAAGACGAAATACAAGGAGACGTCGCGCGGTGGCCTCGCCGTGAACGTCATCGAATGCTGATTCTGATTCAACGCATAACACCCTGCACGAAGAAGGAAACACCATGAGCCGCTACTCGATATTCAGCCTGCTGCGCAACGGCATGTCGTATCACGAGAACTGGGAACGCCAGTGGAGAAGTCCGGAGCCGAA
Source organism: Caballeronia sp. LZ065 (assembly GCF_031450975.1). Taxonomy (NCBI): domain Bacteria; kingdom Pseudomonadati; phylum Pseudomonadota; class Betaproteobacteria; order Burkholderiales; family Burkholderiaceae; genus Caballeronia; species Caballeronia sp. LZ065. Next base: position 1,445,142 of record NZ_JARUXV010000004.1, on the reverse strand, counting down.
GCGCGAATACGACGTGGTGATCGTCGGCGGCGGCGGCCATGGTCTCGCGACCGCGTATTACCTCGCGAAGGAACACGGCATCACGAACGTCGCGATTCTGGAGAAGGGCTGGATCGGCGGCGGCAATACGGCGCGCAACACGACCATCGTGCGTTCCAACTACCTGTGGGACGAATCCGCCGCGCTCTACGAAAAGGCGATGAAGCTCTGGGAAGGCCTCTCGCAGGACCTCAACTACAACGTGATGTTCTCGCAGCGCGGCGTGATGAATCTCGCGCATACGCTGCAGGACGTGCGCGATACCGAGCGCCGTGTGAACGCGAACCGCCTCAATGGCGTCGATGCCGAGTTCCTCACGCCGCAGCAGATCAAGGAAATCGAGCCGACCATCAACCTCAACAGCCGCTATCCGGTGCTGGGCGCGTCCATTCAACGGCGCGGCGGCGTCGCGCGTCACGACGCCGTGGCGTGGGGCTTCGCGCGCGGCGCGGACCGTGCGGGCGTGGACATCGTCCAGAACTGCCAGGTCGTCGGCATTCGCCGCGAAGGCAACCAGGTGACGGGCGTCGATACGACCAAGGGCTTCATCAAGGCGAAGAAGGTCGCGGTGGTTGCGGCGGGCAACACGACGAACCTCGCCGACATGGCGGGCGTGCGCCTGCCGCTCGAAAGCCATCCGTTGCAGGCGCTCGTGTCCGAGCCGATCAAGCCGGTGGTGAACACGGTGGTGATGTCGAACGCGGTGCACGCGTACATCAGCCAGTCCGACAAGGGCGATCTCGTGATCGGCGCGGGCGTGGACCAGTACACGGGCTTCGGGCAGCGCGGCAGCTTCCACATCATCGAAGGCACGCTGGAGGCAATCGTCGAGATGTTCCCGGTGTTCTCGCGCGTGCGCATGAACCGCCAGTGGGGCGGCATCGTCGATGTCTCGCCGGACGCCTGCCCGATCATCTCCAAGACCGACGTCAAGGGCCTGTACTTCAACTGCGGCTGGGGCACGGGCGGCTTCAAGGCAACGCCGGGCTCGGGCTGGGCGTATGCGCACACCATCGCGCGCGACGAACCGCATGCGCTGAACGCAGCCTTCTCGCTGGACCGTTTCTATACCGGCCATCTGATCGACGAACACGGCGCGGCTGCCGTGGCTCACTAACCCGCACACGAGGAAAGAACCATGTTGCTGATCGAATGCCCCTGGTGCGGGCCACGCGCCGAAACCGAATTCTCCTGCGGCGGCGAAGCGGACATTGCGCGTCCGCTCGACACCGAAAAGCTCACCGACCGTGAATGGGGCGACTACCTCTTCATGCGCAAGAATCCGCGTGGCACGGCGCGCGAGCAATGGATGCACGCACAGGGCTGCCGCCGCTGGTTCAAGGTGCAGCGCGATACGGTTTCCTACGAGATTCAGGGCTACGAGACGTTCGACCGTCCGCTGGCTGTGATGAATGACAACGGAGCACAGTCGAAATGAGCCAGAAAGACCGACTCGGCCTGGGCGGGCGCATCAACCGCGCCATTACGCTGACCTTCACGTTCAACGGCAAGACCTATCAGGGCTATGAAGGCGACACGCTCGCTTCCGCGCTGCTCGCCAGCGGCGAACGCTTCGTCGCGCGCAGCTGGAAGTACCACCGTCCGCGCGGCATCATCACGGCGGGCGTGGAAGAGCCGAATGCCGTCGTCCAGCTCGAAACCGGCGCTTACACAGTGCCCAATGCGCGCGCCACGGAAGTCGAGCTGTATCAGGGGCTCGTCGCCAAGAGCGTGAATGCGAAGCCGAACATCGAGAACGACCGCATGGCGGTCAATCAGAAGATCGCGCGCTTCATTCCGGCGGGCTTCTACTACAAGACCTTCATGTGGCCGCGCAAGTTCTGGCCGAAGTACGAAGAAGTGATTCGCGACGCAGCGGGTCTCGGCGAAGCGCCGAAGCATCTCGATGCCGACCGCTACGACAAGTGCTTCGCGCATTGCGACGTGCTCGTGGTCGGCGGCGGACCGTCGGGTCTGGCGGCGGCGCATGCGGCGGGTCTTTCCGGCGCGCGCGTGATCCTGGTCGACGACCAGCGTGAACTCGGCGGCTCGCTGCTGTCGTGCCGCGCCGAGATCGACGGCAAGCCCGCGCTGCAATGGGTGCAAAAGGTCGAAGCCGAACTGCGCCGCATGCCCGACGTGAAGATCCTGTCGCGCAGCACGGCGTTCGGTTATCAGGATCACAACCTCGTGACGATCACGCAGCGTCTGACCGAGCATCTGCCGGTCTCGACCCGCAAGGGCACGCGCGAACTGATGTGGAAGGTCCGCGCGAAGCGCGTGGTTCTCGCGACCGGCGCGCACGAGCGTCCGATCGTGTTCGGCAACAACGACCTGCCGGGCATCATGCTGGCATCGGCGGTGTCGACGTATCTGCATCGCTACGCGGTGCTGCCGGGCCGCAACGCGGTCGTGTTCGCCAATAACGACGACGCCTATCAGTGCGCGCTCGACCTGAAGACGGCCGGCGCCGCGGTGACCGTGGTGGATCCGCGTGCAGCCGAATCGAAGGGCACGCTGCCGGCAGCCGCACGCCGCCAAGGCATCCGCGTGATGAACAACGCGGTGATCACCGCCGCGCGAGGCAAGCTGCGCGTCGCGTCGGTGGAAGTCGCGGCCTATGCGAACGGACAGGTCGGGCAGAAGCAGGAAGACCTGGCATGCGATCTGGTGGCCATGTCGGGCGGCTGGAGCCCGGTGCTGCACTTGTTCGCGCAGTCGGGCGGCAAGGCGCACTGGCACGACGAGAAAGCGTGCTTCGTGCCGGGCAAGGCGATGCAGGCGGAGAGCAGCGTCGGTGCATGCGCGGGCGAGTTCTCGCTGGCGCGCGGCCTTCGGTTTGGCGTCGAGGCGGGCGCGGATGCGGCGCGTGCGGCGGGGCATATCGTCGCGAAGCCGCAGCCGGTGCAGGTGGCCGAGATCGTCGAGGCGCCGATGCTGCCGTTGTGGATCGTCGGCAACAAGGAGCTGGCGACGCGCGGTCCGAAGCAGTTCGTCGATTACCAGAACGACGTGTCGGCGGCGGACATCTATCTCGCCGCACGCGAAGGCTTCGAGTCGGTCGAGCACGTGAAGCGCTATACGGCGATGGGCTTCGGCACCGACCAGGGCAAGCTCGGCAACATCAACGGCATGGCGATTCTCGCGCAGGCGCTGAACAAGACCATTCCCGAAACCGGCACGACGACCTTCCGCCCGAACTACACGCCCGTGACGTTCGGCACGTTCGCGGGCCGCGAGCTGGGCGAATTTCTCGATCCGGTGCGCAAGACCGCCATTCACGAGTGGCACGTCGGGAACGGCGCGATGTTCGAGGATGTCGGCAACTGGAAGCGTCCGTGGTATTACCCGAAAGCGGGCGAGGACATGCATGCGGCCGTGGCGCGCGAGTCGCTCGCGACGCGTGAAAGCGTCGGCATTCTCGATGCCTCGACGCTCGGCAAGATCGACATTCAGGGCCCGGATGCCGCCAAGCTGCTCAACTGGATGTACACGAATCCGTGGAGCAAGCTCGAAGTGGGCAAGTGCCGCTACGGCCTGATGCTCGACGAAAACGGCATGATCTTCGATGACGGCGTGACCGTGCGCCTCGGCGAACAGCACTACATGATGACGACCACCACCGGCGGCGCCGCGCGCGTGCTGACGTGGCTCGAACGCTGGCTGCAGACCGAATGGCCCGACATGCGCGTGCGGCTGGCGTCCGTGACGGACCATTGGGCGACCTTCGCGGTCGTCGGGCCGAACAGCCGCAAGGTGCTGCAGAAGGTCTGTCACGACGTGGACTTCGCCAACGCGGCGTTCCCGTTCATGAGCTATCGCGACGGCACGGTGGCGGGCGCGGCGGCGCGCATCATGCGCATCAGCTTCTCGGGCGAACTCGCCTATGAAGTGAACGTGCCGGCGAACGTCGGACGCGCGGTGTGGGAAGCGCTGATGGAAGCGGGCGCCGAGTTCGACATCACGCCGTATGGCACGGAGACCATGCACGTGCTGCGCGCGGAGAAGGGCTACATCATCGTCGGCCAGGATACGGACGGCTCGATGACGCCCTACGACCTCGGCATGGGCGGACTGGTCGCGAAGTCGAAGGACTTCATCGGCAAGCGTTCGCTGATGCGTTCGGACACGTCAAAGCAGGGGCGCAAGCAGTTCGTCGGCCTGCTGACCGACGATCCGCAATACGTGTTGCCGGAAGGCGCGCAGATCGTGGCCGGCCCGTTCCAGGGCGACACCGCGCCGATGCTCGGCCATGTGACCTCGAGCTACTACAGCCCGATCCTGAAGCGTTCGATCGCGCTGGCCGTGTTGAAGGGCGGTCTCGACAAGATGGGCGAATCGGTCCTGATCCCGCTCGCGAGCGGCAAGCAAGTGAAAGCAAAAATCACCAGTTCGGTGTTCTACGACAGCGAAGGAGCACGTCAGCATGTTGAATGAGATCAAAACGGGCGCCGCGGTCGTCGATCGTGCCATCGGCGCACAGGCACTGAGCGGTACCTGGCAGGAATCCCCGCTCGTTGGCGCCGATGCGCTTCTCAAAGCTCATCAGGGCGGGTCGCCGAAGGCGTTCCGCCTCACCGAGCGGCCGTTCCTCGAACTCGTGAACGTGCGTGGCGACACGCGTGACGCGAGTTTCGTGACGGCAGTGCAGAACGTGCTCGGCTGTACGCCGCCCGAGAAGCCGAATACCGTCGCGCGCGGCAATGGCTACACGATGCTGTGGCTCGGTCCCGACGAATGGCTCGTGCATTCCGACGCCGCTCACGACGCCTCGCGTCCCGCGCCGCTCGAAGCGAAGCTGCGTGAAGCGTTCGTCGGTCAGTTCTCGGCGGCGGTGGATATTGGCAGCGGCTACACGGTGCTCGATATCGATGGCCCGAAGACGCGCGAGTTGCTGTCGCGCGGCTGTCCGCTCGATCTGCATCCGAAGCTGTTCGGCGAAGGCCAGTGCGCGCAGAGCCACTTCTTCAAGGCATCGCTGACGCTGGTGCCGCTCGGCGGCGACCGCTTCGAACTGATCGTGCGCCGCAGCTTCGCGGACTACTTTGTGAAGATCATGCTCGACGCCGCTGAGCCGCTGCTCTCATGAAGCCGTTCGAGCCGCTGGAGATGGGCGGACGAGGCTGGCGTGTCGTGGTCGACGAGCTGATCGTGCAAACGCGCGTCGGTCTCTACGAGCATGAGCATGCAGGGCCACAGCCCGTCTGCATCGATGCGAGCCTGCATTACCGCGCGATGCCGGATGAATCGGACGATGGTCTCATCGACTACGAAGCGTGGTGCAATCGCGTGAGCGCGTTTCTCGAAACGAAGCCGCATACGCGCCTGCTCGAAACGCTGGCCGTGGAGATTGCCGCACTCTCGTTCGATGAATGGCCCGCGCTCGATGCGCTGACGCTCACGCTGCACAAACCGAAGATCCGCCCCGGCACGAAACGTCTCGGGCTGGAATTGGACTGGCGTCGCGCGGATCATGAGGCGTGGCGGTTGCGTAGCGCTGCAGGTCACGCCCTGGCGCGATGAATCCGTCACGCGATGCCGCCGCACAACTGTCCGCACGTGCCTTCAAAAAGCACGATGCGGACGCGGCGCTCGCGCTGCTCGATCGCAGCATTGCGCTGAAGCATCGGCGCATCGCGCTGATTCGCTACCTCCATGCGCAATATCTCGATGCGCCGCTGCAAAGCTGGCATCACGACTATGTGAAAGCGATCGCGGCGCGGCTCAGCGTGGACGCGTTGATGCGCATTGCCGCGACGGCGCGTGCGCGGTTCGATACGTGATGCGGGTATGACTCGATCAATCACGGATGCGCTTGCAGATAGGCTGGATTGATGGAGCGGATGTAAACCCGCACCGTTTCAATGGGCTGCTGGATCCAGTCCGCGATGGATTGCAGCGGGAATTGATAGCCGTCACCTATGAGCAGCTGGACGGTTTCCTGGTCTTGCCGGGTCAGCATTGGCACGGTGGGCGCCGTTGGCTGCGTCGGTGGCGGTTCTTGGACGCGTATGTTCTGCTCGAGCGGCACCGGGTTGACCGGGAAGTAACCTGTGGTCGCGTAATTCGGCGCGAGCTTATGCACGTACCGGGAGACGAGATTCTCGTCGAGCCCGAGCATCTGCGCGATGTATCCGGGCGCGACCCAGTTTTCCATGAAATTCCGGATGTCGGCCCGATTGGCTTCGGTGAGCCCTGGCGGCGCCATCTCGGTGGCAGTGGCAACGGCCGGCGCGCCTGCCGCCGCAGGGGCGATGGGCCGCTCCAGTTCCCGCGCTCCGGCGAGCTTCATGACCGTGGCGAGGTCTGTTCCTTCTTTCCTGGCAATCTCCACGTACGTCATGGATGTCGTCTGGAGATCCTGTACCACGCGGTGCTTGATCGTTGCAGGTGTCGCAGCGGCCTGCTGCCAGCTTTGCTGCTGCAAAACTCCTTGTCGGATTCGCTTCACGACAGGGATTGAAACGCCGAACTCTCGGGCAACGGCGCCCGGCCCGGCATCCGGGTGCGTCACGACGTAATGCCGTATCGCTTCAGTCGTTTCACTGGAGATACGGTAACGGGGCACCGTGCGCTCCAGTCCGCTTTCCGCTGCAATCTTGGAGACCGCGTTCGCGCTGACGGCAAGTTTTGCCGCGATGTTCGAATAGCTTGCATCCGGATGTTTCCGCAGGTAGTCCGTCACCATTTGAATGATTTCGGGTCGCATCGCGTTGCCAGCGAGGCGTGCCACGTTTCCTCCTGGAGGATCTTGAGGAAGGGCGGCGATGGCGTCGACTTCTTCGCGGGTGACATCGAACCGTTTGGCCAACTCTCCATGATCCAGCCCGGGAAATTCTGACAGCTCGGTTCCGATCGCTTCGGCGGTAGTCTTGAACGACAGGTTTTCCGGCGCGCCTTTGGCCACCCATTTCACGACGCCGGGCGTGGTGTCGAATTGTTGTGCGATCTCCGCATATTGATAGGGATGGGCCGCCAGCGACTCGGTGATTCTCGACCGGACATCCGGAGTGAGCTGGTTCACGTGTGCTTGCCATTGCTGCCCGAGTCCCTGCTGTTCCATGTCGTTCGCTTGCAGAATCTTGCCTACCGCACTCGCGCTTACATCGTTCCGGAGGCCAATCTGTTTATGCGAAAAGTAGGGATGCTGCCTCACATCGTCCAGGATGGCTTGCTTCTTTTCGGCTGGTAGAGGCGGCGGAGCACCGCCGGCAAGCCCGGTATCCGAGTGGGGTTCCCAGATCCCCTGCTCGTTGACCCGCACCGGGAACGAAGGCCGCCACGGATTGCTTCGATCGTAGACGCGCCAGGTGCCGTTGTCCTTGTCGTACTTGACCGCGAAAGGTTGGCCGTCCATCGTGATGAAGTTCTGGCCTTGCTGGTCGACCATCACGCCGGGCGCGCTGCCTGGCGTGGATTGGGTGATCGACGCGTCGTACCGGTAAGACGAGGGTAAAGGCTGTTCGCCGTTGATATGCGCGCTGGCAGAGTCGAGTTCGCTGAGCGGCGGCGCCTTGGCGGATGAGGCAGCCTGGGCGACTTCTGCCGCGCCCGGCGCCGCCACTTCGACGGCCTTGGGCTTGCGCAGCAGGTCGAGCAGCGCGCCGGCCTTGGACATGCCGCCCTTGATTGCCGGACCGACGATGTCCATGTCGGGCATCTTGTAGCCCAGCGCCGTGCCGAGCACACCGGCACCGATATCGATGAACGTGCGACCAGTATCGTTCAGATGGCTGTGCGGGCAGATCGAGTTGGTGAACAGGCTTACCACGGGCATGGCGCCGACGCTCAGGCGGCAAAACGCCTCGTCGAGTTGCTGCTGCCATTCCGGCGGGGGTGGTGAATAGGCTGCGAGGTATTCGCGACGCAGCGGGTTCATGTCGGTCTTGCCTTGCACGCTGATGCGCTGTTGCGCGGCCACGAGCCGGCGTTGTGCCCATTGATACTCGTCCAGAAGGTTCTTGCCATAGTCATCATTGGGCAAGGGCGGGTTCTTGAGCACATCGGAGAAGCTGGAGAAAGGCGGCAACTCGAAGCGGTGGAACAGATGGCCTTGCTCGGCGTGTTCCGCATCGGCGTCCAGGCAACGGGTGCGGTCCTCCCATTCTCTGAGCTTGCTGAAGCCGTCGGGACTCATCCTCATCAGTTCGGTGAAGGCGAGCGCGTGCTGTTCGTCGTTCAGCATTGCGCCGAAGTACTGCAGCCGCTTGGGGGAATCGTCGCCCGTGCCGTAGACGGTCATGCCGGAGGCATCCTGCATGCGCTGGATCACCTCGCCGAAGGTCTTCTGGCGGGCGAGTCGCGCTGCATCGACCTCGTCATCAATGCGGTCCGCGATCTGCGACTGCAGAACACGCTTGAGCGCGGCGGCCTGGGCCATGGCGGTTTCGCGCTCCCCGGACGTGGTGGCGCTCTCGAAGTTGTCGCGCAGGTTATCCAGGCGCTCGACGCCGCGCTTGCCTTCGGCATCGAGATAGCCGCTGCCGAAGGGCGCCGTGAAGATTGACTCGGCGTGCTTGACGGGATCGGCCTGAACGTCGTCATGCTCTTCGGACATGGCTTGGCGGAACGACTCGAACTGCTTGACGATGGCGGCACGCTGACCCGGATCGGCGGTGTTCTCGAAAGCCATACTGAACATCGAGAGCTGGGCCAGGTTCTGTTCACGCAGGGCGTCGTCAGGCATGTCGGCGATCTGTGCCTGAAGGCCGGGCAATTGGTTCTGGAACGCCTTTGCGTAGTCCGGACGGCCTGTCATGTTGATGCCGTTGAGCTCGCGCGCGCTGGCGGCGTTGTCCTGATTGCGCCAGGACGCGATGTCGTCGGCGTCGTAGGTCGCGTTCAGACGGTCGAGTTCATCGGCGGTGGCGCCTTGGAGGATGGCGTCTCCCTGCTTCGATGCATCCGAAGCCGGCGCATTGGGCGAGGGCGAAGTGGAGTCTGCCGGCGGGTCGACAGAGAGCTGGGTCGGGATGGATGGCGTGCGCGGTTCGTCGGCCTGGACGCCTGTGTCGGCATCGTCGGGTTTCGTTGGCTGCGGCGCGTCTTGTTGAACGGGCTGGGTTGCACTGGAATCCGACGAATCGGCTGGCGATGCTGTATCGGCAGGACGGCTGCCGACCGAACTCACTGACATGAAATACTCTCGGGTATCGAGTTATCGGGCGGGAAAGGGACATGCCCGCCCTTGCCGTATTCCATTAGAACCCACAGTGAAACGTGTCCGGTCGTACCGCAGTACGACGAACCTCACCAGGCTCGATCAGTGTCCGGCCAGATCCAGTGCCTGCGCAGCCCGCGCTCGTTTTCCGTCCGCCACGAAGTAAGGCGTCTCGACCCGCGCCAGCGGCTCGACGCCCCGGATGCGATCCGCGATCTTCTCCGCCAGCATGATGGTCGGCGCATTGAGATTGCCGGTCGTGATCTGCGGCATGATCGACGCATCCACGACACGCAGCCCCTGCATGCCATGCACGCGGCCTTCGCCATCCACGACCGCCATGTCGTCGTCGCCCATCTTGCACGAGCATGACGGGTGATACGCCGTCTCCGCCTTGGCGCGGATGAAGGCATCGAATTCCGCGTCGCTCTTGAGGTCGTCGGACGGATGCAGCTCGCGGCCCCGGTAGCGGTCGAGAGCCGGCTGACGCATGATCTCGCGCGTGATGCGAATCGCATCGCGGAACTCGCGCCAGTCGAGCGGATCGGCCATGTAGTTGAACAGGATGCCCGGATGCGCATGCGGATCGCGCGACTTGAGCTTCACGCGGCCACGGCTCGGAGAACGCATCGAGCCGACGTGCGCCTGGAACCCGTGCATGCGGATCGGATTCGAGCCGTTGTAGTTGATCGCGACCGGCAGGAAGTGATACTGGATGTTGGGCCATGCATCATCATCGCGCGTGCGGATGAAGCCGCCCGCCTCGAACTGGTTGCTCGCGCCGATGCCCGTGCCGTTCAACAGCCATTCGAGCCCGATGGCCGGCTGATTCCACCACTGCAACGCCGGATACAGCGACACGGGTTCCTTGCATTCGTACTGCATGTACATCTCGAGGTGATCCTGAAGATTCTCGCCGACGCCCGGCAGATCGTGCACCACGGCAATCTCCAGCGGCTTCAGCCAGTCGGGCCGTCCGACGCCCGAGCGTTGCAGCAACTGAGGCGAGGCAATGGCGCCGCTGCACACGAGCACTTCGCGGCGCACATGCGCGGTCACGCGTTCGCCGCCATGCAGATACGCGACGCCGATCGCCCGCTTGCCCGAGAACAGCACGCGGTCGGTGGTTGCATACGTAACGATCGTGAGATTGCCGCGCTGTTTCGCGCGGTCCAGATAGCCGCGCGCGGTGCTGGCGCGCCTGCCCTTCGCGGTCACGGTGCGGTCCATCGGACCGAAGCCTTCCTGCTGATAACCGTTGAGGTCTTCGGTGCGCGGATAACCTGCCTGCACGCCAGCTTCGACCATCGCGGCAAAGAGCGGGTTGTTGCCGGGCTTGCTGGTCGTCACGTGCACGGGGCCGTCGCCGCCGTGATACGCATTCGGCCCGATGTCGCGTGTCTCCGCCTTGCGAAAATAGGGCAGGCAGTCGAGATAGCTCCAGTTGTCGAGACCAGGCATCGAGGCCCAGTTGTCGTAATCGAGCGCGTTGCCGCGGATATAGCACATGCCGTTGATGAGCGACGACCCGCCCAGCCCCTTGCCGCGGCCGCACTCCATGCGGCGGTTGTTCATGTGCGGCTCGGGCTCGGTTTCATACGCCCAGTTATAACGCCGTCCCTGCAACGGATACGCCAGTGCGGCAGGCATCTGCGTGCGGAAGTCGAAGCGATGATCGGGGCCGCCCGCTTCCAGCAGCAGCACCGTCACGTCCGCGTCCTCGGTGAGACGCGAGGCGAGCACGTTGCCCGCCGATCCCGCGCCGACGACGATGTAGTCGTATTCGTTCGCGCTCATCGTGAAGCTCCTTAAAACACGGGCTGATAGGGGCCGAGCTCCACCTGCACGGACTTGATGCGCGTGTAGGCGTTGAGCGTCGCTATGCCGTTCTCGCGGCCGATTCCCGACTGCTTGTAGCCGCCGACCGGCATTTCCGCCGGCGACTCGCCCCAGGTGTTGATCCAGCAGATACCCGCCTGAAGCCGATGAATCACGCGATGCGCGCGCGACAGATTCTCCGTCACGACGCCCGCTGCGAGACCGTAGTCGGTGTCGTTGGCGCGGGCGATCACTTCGTCTTCGTCGTCGAAGGCAAGGAGGCTCAGCACCGGGCCGAAGATTTCCTCGCGCACGATGCGCATGTCGTCGCGGCAATCGGCGAACACGGTTGGCTGGACGTACTGGCCTTGCGCGAGTACGCCTTCGGTCAGCCGTGCACCGCCCGCGATGAGCCGCGCGCCTTCGCGCTTGCCGCTCTCGATGAAGCCCAGCACCTTCTGCATCTGCGCCGCGCTGACGAGCGGACCGAAGTTGGTAGCAGGATCATCGGGTGCGCCGATGCGGATGCGCTTCACACGTTCCAGCAGCAGCGCCTCGAACGCTTCCATCACGCCGCGCTGGACGAACACACGCGTGCCGTTCGTACACACCTGGCCGGAGCTGAAGAAGTTGGCGCTCATCGCGATGTCCGCCGCGCGTTCGAGACTGGCGTCGTCGAACACGAGGAGCGGCGACTTGCCGCCCAGTTCCATCGTGACTTCCTTGAGCGTCGATCCACCCGCGCGCGCCATGACTTTCTTGCCGGTCTCGACGCCGCCCGTGAACGAAATCTTCTCGATGCCCGCATGTTCCGCCAGCATCGCGCCGACGCGCCCGTCGCCCTGCACGACGTTGAAGACGCCCGCGGGCACGCCCGCCTCGGAATAGATTTCCGCGAGCTTCAACGCGCTCAGCGGCGTGACTTCGCTCGGCTTGAAGATCATCGCGTTGCCCGCCGCAAGCGCGGGCGCCGATTTCCAGCACGCGATCTGAATGGGATAGTTCCACGCGCCGATGCCCGCGCACACACCGAGTGGCTCGCGCCGCGTATAGACGAACGACGACTCGCGCAAGGGAATCTGCCCGCCTTCGATGGCCGTGGCCAGTCCCGCGTAATACTCGATGACATCCGCGCCCGTGACGATATCCACGGCGCGCGTCTCGGCAATGGGCTTGCCGGTGTCGCGCGTTTCGAGCGCGGCGAGTTCGTCGTTGCGGGCGCGCAAAAGATCGACGGCGCGCCGCAGGATGCGCGAGCGCTGCATCGCGGTCAGCGCGGCCCATTCGCGCTGACCTTCGCGCGCGCTGCGCACCGCGCGGTCGATATCCGCTTGCGAAGCCTGCTGCACGTGGGCGAGCAGTTCCCCGTTGGCGGGATCGAGGGTGTCGAAGGTTTCGCCGCTGGTTGCATCGACATAGGCGCCGCCGATGTAAAGCCGTTGCTCTTCGAAAGCCGACATGTCGCGCTCCTTCAACTGGGGTGAGGTCAACCGCGCGCGTCCAGCACGAGATCGATGTAGTCGTAAGCCAGGCGCAATGCTGCCTTGGTGTCGAACGGCTCGCCGGCGAGCGCGCCGCGCAGCCACAGTCCGTCGATCAGCGCGGCCAGGCCGCTTGCCGCGCGCCGTGCGGCGGGCTTCGGCAGCGCCCGGGAGAAGTCGGCGCACAGATTGGAATGGAGACGCCGCGTGTTGACGTGTTGCAGCCGCTTCAGTTCGGCCTTGTGCATGCTTTCCGACCAGAACGCCAGCCACGTTTTCATGACCGGGCCGTTCACCTGTTCGACGTCGAAATTCGCCGCCACCACGGCCCGCAACTTCGAGCGCGGGTCGGGCTTCGCGGCCTTGCGACGGCGCGCCGTGCCGAGCCACAGCGCGCGCAGCACGTGGCGCATGGTGGCTTCGAGCAGCCCGTCCTTGTCGCCGAAATAGTGGCTCACGATGCCCGTCGAGATGCTGGCGCGCTGCGCGACCGAGGCCAGCGTGGCCCCCGCCAGACCGGATTGGTCGATGGTCTGCAACGTGGCGTCGATCAATTGCGCGCGGCGAATCTCGCGCATGCCGAGCTTGGGCATGACAGGCTTTCCAGTCAGTATCGTGCGCCGATGTTAGGTTTTTTATTTTGAACGGTCAATCAATAAAAATCGGAACGGAACGTTCGGGGGCGACGATGTCGGATTCAGTCAAACGCGCGTCGCATTGAGTGACAGTCGCCGTGTGCAAGCGGCGCTACCCTCGATGCACGGGCGCGATGGACCGCAAAGGTGCAGGCACGGACGTCGCGCGAGCCGTCCACGAAACATGGAGACGATCAATGAGCAGCAATCGCGGTGTCGTTTATCTGGGGCAGGGCAAGGTCGAAGTGCAATCCATCGACTATCCGAAGATGGTCGATCCACGCGGCCGCGACATCGGCCACGGCGTGATCCTGCGCGTCGTCACGACCAATATTTGCGGCTCGGATCAGCACATGGTGCGCGGCCGCACGACCGCCCCGGTCGGCCTCGTGCTCGGACACGAGATCACGGGCGAAGTGATCGAGGTGGGTCGCGACGTCGAGACGCTTGCCATCGGCGACCTGGTTTCCGTGCCGTTCAATGTGGCGTGCGGCCGTTGCCCGACCTGCAAGGCGCAGCACACGGGCGTGTGCCTGAACGTGAATCCGTCGCGCGCGGGCGGTGCTTACGGTTACGTGGACATGGGCGGCTGGATTGGCGGGCAGGCCGAGTACGTGATGGTGCCGTATGCCGACTTCAATCTGCTGAAGTTTCCCGACAAGGCGCAGGCGATGTCCAAGATCCGCGACCTCACCTGTCTCTCCGACATTCTTCCGACGGGTTATCACGGCGCCGTGATGGCCGGTGTCGGGCCGGGTTCGACGGTGTATATCGCGGGCGCGGGTCCGGTGGGCATGGCGGCAGCGGCCTCGGCGCGCATCCTGGGCGCGGCGTGCACGATCGTCGGCGACATGAACGAGGAGCGTCTCGCGCATGCGCGCAAGATGGGCTTCGAGACCATTGATCTCTCAAAGGACGCGACGCTCGGCGAGCAGATTGAGCAGTTGCTCGGCAAGCCGGAAGTGGACTGCGCGGTGGATTGCGTCGGCTTCGAGGCGCATGGTCACGGCTCGGACAGCGGCCACGAAGCGCCGGCCACGGTGCTCAACTCGCTGATGGAGATCACCAAGGCGGCGGGCGCGATCGGCATTCCGGGCCTGTATGTCACGGACGACCCGGGCGCCGTCGATGCCGCCGCGAAGAAGGGCAGCCTGAGCATTCGCCTCGGTCTGGGCTGGGCGAAGTCGCATTCGTTCCACACGGGCCAGACGCCGGTGATGAAGTACAACCGCAATCTGATGCAGGCGATCCTGTGGGACCGGCTGCCGATTGCGGACATCGTGAACGTTTCCGTGGTGTCGCTCGATGACGCGCCTGACGGCTATCGCAAGTTCGACGGTGGTGCGCCGCGCAAATTCGTCATCGATCCGCATGGGCTGCTGAAGGCGGCTTGATACAGCGCCTGAAACCGCGGTATCAGTTCGAGCTTTCCTGCAGAAACGGCGGCATACTCGATGCATGACCGCCGACTATCTCCGCACCGCGCTCTCCGTCCGCCTCGCGCTCGCTGCCGACGCGGCGGAGATCGCGCGCATCCACGTCAACGCGTGGCAAGTCGCTTACCGGTCCATCTTCCCCGCTGAATTTCTTGCCTCGCTTTCGGTGCCGCGGCGCCAGGCGCTATGGTCTGAACTGATCGCGCGCGGCATGCCGCGCGTGATGCTGGCGCAGCGCAACGACGTCACGCTCGGCTGGATCGCGTGGGGCGCTTCACGTGACTACGACAAGAACCGCACGGATGCCGAAATCGAGGCGGTCTATATCGACCCGCCGCACTGGCGGCAAGGCGCGGGCAGGATGCTGATCGAAGAGGCGGTGAACGCCGCCGCGAGCGAGGGCTATCGGCAGATGACGCTCTGGGCGCTGGAGGAAAATGCGCGCGGCCTGCGCTTCTACAAGGCGCTGGGCTTCACGCTGGATGGAGTCTTCCGCACCGAGCGGGTAGGCGGTTGCGAGGTCTGCGAAACGCGTCTGCGCATGCGCATCTGAACGTTCAGGCGACCATCGCCGAAACCGACGAAAGCGGCGGCACCTGCTTGCGACGCTCGCGGGTCGGCGCGGTGCCGAACGCGTCGCGATAGCTCTTCGAAAAATGGCAGGCGGATTGAAAGCCACACGCCATCGTGATGTGCATGATGGACATGTCGGTTTGCAGCAGGAGTTCGCGCGCGCGGCGCAGGCGCAGCGTCAGATAGTAATGCGTCGGCGTCATGCCGAGATGCTCGCGGAACAGCCGCTGCAACTGACGTTGCGACATGCTGGCGAGCCGCGCCAGTTCTTCCCGCGACAAAGGCTCTTCGATGTTGTTCTCCATCAGCGAGATCACTTCGAAGAGCGACTTGTTGGCCGATCCGAGCCGCGCCACCAATGGCATCCGCTGCTGTGCGCTGGTATCGCGCACGTGTTCGACGATGAACTGCTCCGCGATCTGCGTCACGCGTGCCGTGCCGACCCGCGCGGCAATGAGGTTGAGCATCATGTCGAGCGGCGCGACGCCGCCCGTGCAGGTGACGCGGTCGCGGTCGATGACGAACAGTTCCTTGAGAAAGCGCGTGTCGGGAAACTCTTCCTTGAGCGCCGACATGTTTTCCCAGTGGATGGCGCAGGCATAGCCGGCAAGCAGTCCGGCGCGGGCGAGTGCGTAGGTGCCGGTGCAGAGCGAGCCGAGCACGCTGCCGGTGCGCGCGAAGCGGCGGAGTGCGGACAGATGTTCGGCGGTGGTGGCACGCTGCACGTCGATACCGCCGACCACGAAGACGATGTCCGGTTGCCCGACGCATTCCACCGGGCCGGTATCGACGGACAGGCCATTGCTCGCGGTGACCGGACCGCCGTCCGGGCTGACGATCGACCAGCGATACAACGGCTGTCCCGTCAGATAGTTCGCCATGCGCAGGACTTCGATCGCGTTGGTGAAGGCGATCATCGTGAAGTTGGGAAGCGGCATGAACGCGAAGTGCGACAGCGACGCCGTGCGATCGGGGGACATGTGAGAACTGATTCCTTCGAATCTGTTTGATTGGCGCCGTCAGACGCGGCGCTTTGCCACTTTTGCAATTTTGGTTTCGATTGCAACTACCATGCCATCAGGCGAAACCCTGAGCGGCTCAAGGCATCGCTCATGCTTGAAAGCACCTGCGCACTGACGCGGGGCCTGACAGGCAAAGGTGCGCACCGCTCCAGCGCACGATCGTGCCGTCGCAGTGCAGCAAGCACTGCCGTTCGAAGAGCTACACCGAATCTTGATTCGCCACTTGTCGAAAACAGACGTGGATGTCGGAAAACGCCAAGAACACGTCTAAATTCGTAAATTGACCGGCAGGGCAAGAGTCAAGAATAGACGCAACGAATGAAGGCGGCGAGAACCGGCTGAGAGCCGCGCCAGACCTGACCGAAACGACCGTCCTTCCTGACCCCACGGACCCTTCCATGTCGAACACGACTCTCCCGTTCAAAGCGCCGCTCGCGGCGTTGTGCGCGCGCCTTCCCATTTACCGAGCAACACGGAGCACTTCACGATGAGCACCCTGCACGACAACAGCATCATCATCGACGGCCTGAACATTTCGAAGTTCGAGCGCTCCGTGTTCGAGGACATGCGCAAAGGTAATGTCACCGCCGTGAACTGCACCGTCTCGGTGTGGGAAGACTTTCAGAAGACTATCGACAACATCGCGGAAATGAAGCAGCAGATCCGCGAGTACAGCGAGATCCTGACGCTGGTGCGCACCACCGACGACATCCTGCGCGCGAAGAAAGAGAACAAGACCGGCATCATCTTCGGCTTCCAGAACTCGTATGCGTTCGAGGACAACCTCGGCTATATCGAAGTGTTCAAGGAACTCGGCGTGAACGTGGTGCAGCTCTGCTACAACACGCAGAACCTGGTGGGCACCGGCTGTTATGAACCCGATGGCGGACTGTCGGGTTATGGCAAGGAAGTGATCCACGAGATGAATCGCGTGGGCATCATGGTGGACCTCTCGCACGTGGGCGCGAAGACGTCATCGGACGCGATTGCGTGCTCGAAGAAGCCGGTCACGTATTCGCATTGCTGCCCGTCGGGCCTGAAGGATCATCCGCGCAACAAGACCGACGATCAACTGCGCGAGATCGCGGATGCCAACGGCTTTGTCGGCGTGACGATGTTCTCGCCGTTCCTGAAGAAAGGCCCGGATGCGACCGTCGATGATTACCTCGAGGCGATCGAATACACGATCGATGTGATCGGCGAAGACAAGGTGGGGATCGGCACGGACTTCACGCAGGGCTACAGCACCGAGTTCTTCGACTGGATCACGCACGACAAGGGTCGCTATCGCCGTCTGACGAACTTCGGCAAGGTGGTGAATCCGGAAGGCATCCGCACCATTGGCGAGTTCCCGAATCTCACGGCCGCGATGGAACGCGCGGGCTGGAGCGAGTCGCGCATCAAGAAGGTGATGGGCGAGAACTGGATGCGCTTCTTCGGCGAAGTGTGGAACGTCTGAACCTGAGCACAACAACAAGGAGCCTTGCGATGCAACCTCAACTGCCCATCGACGTCGATCCGCAAACCGGCGTCTGGACTACCGACGCGCTGCCGATGCTGTACGTCCCGCGTCATTTCTTCACGAACAATCACGTTGCCGTCGAGGAAGCGCTCGGCCGCGAAACCTACGCCGAGATTCTCTACAAGGCCGGCTACAAGTCGGCGTATCACTGGTGCGACAAGGAAGCCGAGAAGCACGGCATCAGCGGCATGGCGGTGTTCGAGCATTACCTGAAGCGTTTGTCGCAGCGCGGCTGGGGCCTGTTCTCGATCGTCGAATCCGATCCGACCAGTTCGCACGCCCGCATCCATCTGCACAACTCGTCGTTCGTGCTGGCGCAGCCGGGCAAGCAGGGGAAGCTCTGCTACATGTTCGCCGGATGGTTCTCGGGCGCGATGGACCGGGTCAACGACACCGCTCCGGACAGCGCAAGGAAAGGCCCGCGCTCGACGTCCATTGAAACGCAATGCGCGGCGGAAGGACACGACCACTGCGTGTTCGAAGTCTCGCCGCTCGCGTAACCCACACGCGGCCAGCAGCCAAGGTTTTGCAGACGTCACCACACTGAGCCACCCCGAGGTCGATCGCAATGCGTTATCCGAACCTTTTCAAGCCTCTTCAGCTGAACAAGCTGACCCTGCGCAACCGCATCGTCAGCACCGCGCATGCGGAGGTCTATGCCGAGCCGGGCGGCCTGCCCGGGGACCGCTACATCCGTTACTACGAGGAAAAGGCGAAGGGCGGCGTGGGCCTCGCCGTATGCGGCGGCTCGAGCCCGGTGTCGATCGACAGCCCGCAAGGCTGGTGGAAGTCGGTAAACCTCTCGACCGACAAGGTCATCGACCCGCTGTCACGGCTCGCCGAAGCCATGCACCGGCACGGCGCGTTCATCATGATCCAGGCGACGCACATGGGCCGTCGCTCGGCGTGGCATGGTGAACACTGGCCGCATCTGATGTCGCCCTCGGGCGTGCGCGAGCCGGTCCATCGCGGCAACGCGAAGATCATCGAAGTCGAAGAGATCAAGCGCATCATTCAGGACTTCGCGGCCGCCGCGAAGCGCGTGAAGGATGCCGGCATGGACGGAATCGAGATCTCGGCGGCGCACCAGCATCTGATCGATCAGTTCTGGAGCCCGCGCACCAACTTCCGCACGGACGAATGGGGCGGTTCGCTGGAGAACCGCCTGCGCTTCGGTCGGGAAGTGCTGCAAGCCGTGCGTGAGGCCGTGGGCGCGGACTTCTGCGTCGGCCTGCGCATGTGCGGCGACGAGTTTCATGAAGATGGTCTCTCGCACGAGAACCTGAAGGAAATCGCACAGGCCATGTCCGAGTCCGGTCTGATCGACTATGTCGGCGTGATCGGGTCGGGCGCGGATACGCACAACACGCTCGCCAACTGCATGCCGCCGATGGCCCTGCCGCCCGAGCCGTTCGTGCATCTCGCGGCCGGCATCAAGTCGGTCGTCAAGCTGCCTGTGATGCATGCGCAAAGCATCCGCGACGCCGGCCAGGCAGAACGGCTGCTGGCGAACGGCATGGTCGATCTGGTCGGCATGACGCGCGCGCAGATTGCGGACCCGCATATGGTCATCAAGATCCGCGACGGCCGCGAAGACGAAATCAAACAGTGCGTGGGCGCGAACTATTGCATCGACCGCCAGTACAACGGCCTCGACGTGCTGTGCGTGCAGAACGCAGCGACCTCGCGCGAAGCGACGATGCCGCATGTGATCGAAAAGACGCGCGGACCGAAGCGCAAGGTCGTGGTGGTCGGCGCGGGCCCGGCCGGACTCGAGGCGGCGCGCGTGGCGCGTTCGCGCGGTCACGATGTCGTGCTGTTCGAGAAGAATGACTATGTCGGCGGGCAGATCATGCTGGCCGCCAAAGCGCCGCAGCGTGAGCAGATGGCGGGCATCGTGCGCTGGTTCGACATGGAGACGAAGCGTCTGGGCGTCGATCGCCGTCTGGGCGTCGCCGCCGACGACAAGATGATCATGGCGGAAAAGCCCGACATCGTCGTGCTCGCGACAGGCGGTTCGTCGTTCACGGATCAGGTTCCCGCATGGGGCGTCGAGCAAGGTTTGGCCGTGAGCTCGTGGGACATTCTCTCAGGCAAGGTCGAGCCGGGCAAGAACGTGCTCGTCTACGACGGCGTGTCGACCCATGCGGGTGCAGGCGTCGCGGACTTCATCGCTTCACGGGGCAACACGGTCGAGATCGTCACGCCCGATGTGAAGGTCGCCGACGACACCGGCGGCACCACGTTCCCGATCTTCTACCGCCGCCTGTACGCGCAGGGCGTGATCCACACGCCGAACTACTGGCTCGACAAGGTCTACGAGGAAGACGGCAAGAAGATTGCCGTGATCCGCAACGAGTACACCGAGGAGCAGGAAGAGCGGGCTGTGGATCAGGTGGTGATCGAGAACGGCATCACGCCGAACGATGCCATCTACTGGAAGCTCAAGCCTGAGTCGCTCAATCGCGGTCAGATTGACATGCACACGCTGTTCGCTTCGGAACCGCAGCCGTCGCTGTCGGAAGAACTGGGCAATGGACGCTTCCTGCTGTTCCGCGTCGGCGACTGCATCTCGATGCACAACATCCACAGCGCGATCTACGATTCGCTGCGCCTCTGCAAAGACTTCTGACGAGGGTATTGGACGATGAACCCCGTGTTTGTCATCACCGTGCTGCTGTGGCTCTCGATGGCCGGCCTCGCGTTCGCACTGCTCAAGCGTGCGGCCTACTGGCGCGAAGGCCGCGCAACGACGGCAGGCGCATATGGCTGGGCAAACCTGCTCACCATCCCGAAGCGCTATTTCGTGGACCTGCATCATGTCGTGTCGCGCGATCCGTATATCGCCAGGACGCACGTCGCCACCGCCGGCGGCGCGATCCTCGCGATGGCGCTCGTCTTCATCAACTACGGCCTTGCAATCTACTCGCCCTGGCTCGACAGGCTGATCTTCATCGCGGCGATCATCATGCTCGTCGGTGCGGTGTTCGTGTGGAAGCGCCGTCGCGCCAAGGACGTGCCCGCGCGGCTGTCGCATGGTCCGTGGGACAGCCTGCCGCTGCTGCTCGGCTCGTTCGCGGCGGGGCTCGCGTTGTTCATGCTGTTGCCGGCGTCGTGGATGTCGGGTGCGCTGGCGATCATCGTCGCGTTGCTGGTGGCGGCCGGCGCCTACACGATGACCTTCGGCGCGGCGAAGGGTGGTCCGATGAAGCACGCGATGGCGGGTCTCCTGCATCTCGCGTTTCATCCGCGCCAGGAACGCTTCAAGGCGCATACGGAACGGGAAGTCGTGCCGCCCACGGCGCTGAAGAAGCCCGTGCTGGAGGCGAAGGAATACGGCGTCGGCAAGCCGGTGGAGTTCCGCTGGAACCAGCTGCTGAGTTTCGATGCCTGCGTGCAGTGCGGCAAGTGCGAAGCCGCGTGCCCGGCGTTCGCCTCCGGCCAGCCGCTGAACCCGAAGAAGCTGATTCAGGATCTCGTGACGGGCATGGTCGGCGGATCGGATGCGCAATACGCGGGCAGTCCGACGCCCGGCATTCCGGTCGGCAAGCATTCGGGCGGACCGGGCAAGCCGCTGATCTCGCAGATGATCGAAGCCAACACGATCTGGTCCTGCACCACCTGCCGCGCCTGCGTGCAGGAGTGCCCGATGCTGATCGAGCACGTCGATGCCATCGTCGACATGCGCCGCAACCAGACGCTCGTGGAAGGTGACGTGCCGGGCAAGGGTCCGATCACGCTCGCCAACTTGCGCGAAACCGGCAGTCAGAACGGTTATGACATCGGCGCGCGTTACGATTGGTCGGTGGATCTGCAGGTGCAGGTTGCGCAGCCAGGACGTCCGGTCGATGTGTTGCTGATTGCCGGAGAAGGCGCCTTCGACATGCGCTACCAGCGCACGCTGCGTGCACTCGCCAAGGTGATGAACAAGGCTGGCGTGGATTACGCGGTGCTCGGCGGCGTGGAAACGGATACCGGCGACACCGCCCGGCGTCTCGGCGACGAAGCCACGTTCCAGGAATGCGCGTCGAAGCTGATGAACACGCTGTCGCAGTATCAGTTCCGCCGCATCGTCACCGCCGACCCGCACGTGCTGCACAGCCTGCGCAACGAGTATCGCGCACTCGGTGGTTACTACGAAGTGCAGCATCACAGCGCGTTCATGGCCGAACTGGTCGCGAGCGGCAAGCTCACGCCGAAGGCCGCCGCGGTGCTCGCGGACAAGAAGATCACGTATCACGATCCCTGCTATCTCGGCCGCTACAACGGCGAGACCGAAGCGCCGCGCAAGCTGCTGAAGACCATCGGCATCAAGGTCGTCGAGATGGAACGCCACGGCATGCGCGCGCGCTGCTGCGGCGGTGGCGGCGGCGCGCCGCTGACCGACATTCCCGGCAAGCAGCGCATCCCCGACATCCGTATCGCCGATGCACGGTCGATCGGCGCAGACGTGGTCGCGGTCGGTTGCCCGCAATGCACGGCGATGCTGGAAGGGGTGGTCGGTCCGCGTCCTGAAGTGCTGGACGTGGCGGAACTGGTCGCGGCGGCGCTGGAGTAAAGCGATGAACAACGATATCAAGCGAATCGATCCCCGTCGGCCGTTCATCGTCACGGCGGCGGGCCTGAAGCGGATCACGCTGGGCGAGATCGGCAACGGCGCCATGCTGCAGTTCACGCACGGCGCACATAAGGATGCCGCCAAGCCGCGCCGCATGACGCAGGCCGCAACGCGCGCGCTGCTCGTCGCCGCGCACACGGACCGCGGCGCGCTCGACGATCACGCGCGTCAGACGCTGGCCGCCGCCGCGCTGCTCGCGGACGGCGCCACCGAAGTCGTGCTGATTGCCTTCGGCGAATTCAAGGACGATGCCGCCGCACTCGGCGCGGACCGTTATATCGAACTGCCCGGTTTCGACCGGCGCAACTTCGCGCCCGATGAGGAAGTGCGGGCGCTGACGGCCTGCGTCGCGCACTTTGCGCCGGTGCGCATCTTCATGCCCGACAACGCCACCGGCGACGGCGATCTGGGCCGCCGCTACGCCGCGCGCGCCGATGCGTCGATCGCCACGCAGGTGGTCGAGCTCGATGCGTCGCATGTCGCGTCCTACGCACAGGCGGGCCGTGCAATCGCCTCGCGCGACCTGCCCGACGTCGTGCTGCTCGCCGCCAATGCGGTGGATGCGCGGCTGCCGTTCGTCGGCGCGGGTGAAGCGGTGCCCGCGCAAGGCATCGTGCCGGCGGCGAAGGCGAGTGTCTTCGTCGATCTCGGCATCGAGGAAATGGATGCCGCGCAGGTCGCGCTGGAGGAAGCGGATTTCATCGTGTCGGCGGGCAACGGCGTCTCCGACATCGCCGCGTTCGAGGCCCTCGCGGGCACGCTGGGCGCGGCGATCGGCGCGAGCCGCGTGGCCGTGGACGACGGCAAGTTCACGCGCGACAAGCAGATCGGCGCAACCGGCAAGACCGTCGAGGCGAGCGTGTATATCGCGTTCGGCATTTCGGGCGCGGTGCAGCATTTGCAGGGCATCAAGGATTGCCGCCATGTCATCGCGGTCAATCTCGACGCCAGCGCGCCAATTGCCAAGCGCGCCAACCTGACCATCGTCGCGGACACGCAGGAAACCATCAAGGCGCTGACCGATGCGGCCACCGCCGCGCGGTCGGCGCGGGCTGGCGGCACGCCGGTCGTGCAGCCCGCGTCCGTCGCGGAAGGAGTCGCAGCGTGAAGATCGCCGTTCTCGTATCCACCGGGCGTCATCCCGTCAGCGGCACCGCGCGCTACAGCCGCAACGATGCCGCCGCGCTGACCATTGCCATCGGCATCGCGAAAGCGCAGGGCGCACAGCTCGACGTGCTCCACGCCGGCGATCCCGCCAATCCGGCGCTCGCTGAATACCTCGCGCTCGGCGCGCCGAAGGTCGAAGTGCTCAACACCGAGGGCGATGCCTGCTCCGCGCTGGCGCAGCGGCTCGCCGGCTATCACCTGGTGTTCACCGGCACGCGCGCCGAAGGCGCCTATGACAGCGGCACGCTGCCCTACAAGCTGGCGGATGCACTGAATCTGCCGCTGGTCGGCGCGGCCGTGGATGTCGCCGTGACGCCGGACGGCGTGGAAGTGCGCCAGTTCATGCCGAAGGGCCTGCGCCGCCGCGTGCGCGCGCCGTTGCCCGCGCTCGTCGCCGTGCATCCGCTCGCCAATGCCGTGCCGCGCTATGCCTATGCACGCCTGCGTGAAGGACATGTTGCGCCGGTTGCATCGGCGGTGGCGGCGGACAAGGAAAAAGCGGCCTGGACGGTGCGCCCGGCCGGCGCCAAACCGAAGAGACTGGCCGCGCCCGAAAAGCGTTCGGGCCACTCGCGCATGCTGTCCGCGACGACCACGGAAAGCCGTGGCGGCAGCGTCGTAATTGAAGGAAGTTCTGTCGAAAAAGCACAAGTGATACTGGCGTATTTGCGCGAGCATCAACTGGTCGATTACTGATTTTTTCGACCCCATACAAGCAGCAACAAGCAGCAACAAGCAGCAGCCCGCGTTCAAAGGTGTGTGGCGGGGCACCAGACGTGACGCACACGGAGCACACGATGAAAGTTTCGGCAGACGTTCGCGCAATGATCGAACGCCGCAAAAAGGGCCATACGCTCGAGGCGCCGTTCTACACGAGCGAGGACGTTCACGCGCTCGACCTCGATGCCATCTTCCGCAAGACCTGGATCCAGGTCGCCATCGAACCGGACATTCCCGAACCGGGTGATTACACGACGGTCGAGATCGGCAATGACTCGATCCTGATCGTGCGCGACGACGACATGGAAATCCGCGCGTTCTATAACGTCTGCCGGCATCGCGGCGCGCGCCTGTGCAATCAGGAGAAGGGTTCGCTCGGCAATATCGTGTGTCCGTATCACAGCTGGACCTATAACCTCTCGGGCGACCTGATGTTCGCCGAGCACATGGGCGACCAGTTCGACCGCTGCAAACACAGCCTCAAGAAGGTGCACGTGCAGAATCTCGCGGGCCTGATCTTCATCTGCCTCGCCGAGGAACCGCCCGTCGACTTCGCTGTCATGCGCGAAGCCATGGAGCCGTATCTCGCGCCGCACGGACTCAAGGACACGAAGATTGCCGCGAGCATCGACATCGTCGAGAAAGGCAACTGGAAGCTCACGATGGAGAACAACCGCGAGTGCTATCACTGCGTCGCGAACCATCCCGAGCTGACCATCTCGCTGTATGAATACGGCTTCGGCTATCAACGCTCGCCTGCCAACGAGGAAGGCATGGCCGCGTTCGAGAAGACCGTCGAAGAACGCACGAAGCAATGGGAAGCGATGTGCCTGCCGTCCGCCGAGATCGAACGTCTTTCGGACCTCGTAACGGGCTTCCGCACGCAGCGCCTGCCGCTCGACCGCGACGGCGAATCGCAGACGCTCGATGCGAAGGTCGCGTCGAAGAAGTTGCTGGGCGGATTCGAGCGCGCGGACCTGGGCGGCCTGTCGTTCTGGACGCAGCCGAATTCCTGGCACCACTTCATGAGCGATCACATCGTCACGTTCAGTGTGATTCCGCTGTCGGCCGGCGAAACCGTCGTGCGCACGAAATGGCTGGTGCACAAGGATGCGCGCGAAGGCATCGACTACGACGTCGACAATCTCACCGCCGTGTGGCGCGCGACGAACGATCAGGACCGCACGCTGGTCGAGTATTCGCAGCTCGGCGTCACGAGCAACGCGTATGAGCCGGGTCCGTATTCTCCGTTCACGGAAGGTCTCGTCGAGAAGTTCTGCGAGTGGTACATCAATCGCCTGGGTGACTACGCGAACACGCCGGCCCACGGCGTCGATGCGGCGCACGGCGAGAAAGTCGTTTCCTTCATGCGCTAAGCGCGCACCCCGAGCAGCGAGCAGGAGTCAAGCATGATGCGCGATCAGGCCACGTTCGAGCCGACCGACAGCCGAGTCACCCAGCCGCAATTCTGGGGCGCGCTGCCGGCGCGCTGGGATTGCGACACCGACGAGACGCTCGTCTGTTGTCACGTCCGGCAGGAGACCCACGACGTCAAGAGCTTCTTCTTCAAGGCGCCGGGCGAACGCGCCTTCGTGTTCGAACCGGGTCAGTTCATCACGCTCGAACTCGATATCGACGGCGAGCAGATCAACCGTTGCTACACCATCTCTTCGGCGCCGACACGGCCGCACACGATCTCCATCACGGTGAAGCGCGTGCCGGGCGGCAAGGTGTCGAACTGGCTGCATGACACGGTCGTCGCGGGCACCACGGTGAGGGTGCTCGGGCCGTCGGGCGAGTTCACCTGCGCGCGGCATCCGGCGCGCAAGTATCTGTTCCTCTCGGCGGGCTCGGGCGTCACCCCGTTGATGTCGATGAGCCGTGCCCATCACGAACTCGTCGAGGACGCCGACATCGTGTTCGTCCACAGCGCGCGCACGCCGGACGACATCATCTTCGCGCGCGAGCTGGAACTGATCGCGTCGAAT
This sequence comes from Caballeronia sp. LZ065, assembly GCF_031450975.1. Taxonomy (NCBI): domain Bacteria; kingdom Pseudomonadati; phylum Pseudomonadota; class Betaproteobacteria; order Burkholderiales; family Burkholderiaceae; genus Caballeronia; species Caballeronia sp. LZ065. The sequence continues at coordinate 1,418,963 of NZ_JARUXV010000004.1, read as the reverse complement.
CAGAAGAACTTCCGTGCGTCGTTTGTCTGCGAGCGCGTCGGCGCGCGTACCAGCTGGCCTGGTGTGACAGGATTTTTGAGCCTGCCGCTGCTCAAGCTGATCGCCCCGGATTATCTGGAACGTGAGGTCTTCACCTGCGGACCGGCGCCGTACATGAAGGCGGTGCGCGATCTGCTCGACGAAGGCGGCTTCGATCGCAAGCACTATCACGAAGAAAGTTTTTCGTTCGGCGTGATCGAGGAAGTAGCGGCCGAACTGACGACGGCGCATGTCGCCGATGCACTCGCCACGCACACGGACTTCGTGGAAGCGCGCGAGCAGGCGGTGGGGTTTGCTCCGGCGCCGGTAGAGCCCGTAATAGAACCTGCGGTAGAGCCCGTCGCCGCGCCAGTCGACACACGCTACAAGGTGAACTTCGCCAAGAGCCGCCGGGATATCGAATGCGGCAGCAACGAACATGTGCTCGATGCCGCGAAGAAGGCCGGTGTCCGTCTGCCTTCCTCATGCACACAAGGCATGTGCGGCACCTGCAAGGTCAAGCTGGTGTCCGGTGAAGTCAGCATGAAGCATGCGGGCGGCATTCGTCAGCGCGAGATCGATCAAGGCATGGTGCTGCTCTGTTGCAGCAAGCCGTTGAGCGATCTCGTCGTCGACAAGTAAGCACGAGCACGAACCGGATTTCCTCGGGCAGGCCCGTATCGGGGAGAGGGCAGGGAGGAGCGTCGTTTCTGGACAAGTCGATGTCGGAAAAGCGCGTTACGGGTCAATTCTGGCTGGTGAATCTTGACGCTACACGGCGTGGGGCCGCTTAAGGGGAAATCGAATGAAAGCGATGAGAAGAAAGCTCGTTCTGGGGGCGATGACCGCTGCCCTCGCAGCGAGCCTGGGGGCAAACGCCGCTGACAAGCCAACCATCAAGATCGGCTACGTCGAGGGCTGGGATGACAGCGTCGCGACGTCGAATGTCGCCGCGCGCATCATCGAGAAGAAGCTGGGCTATCCGGTGCAACTGGTGCCGGTGGCAGCGGGCGTGATGTGGCAGGGCGTCGCGCGCGGCGATCTGGACGCAACCTTGTCCGCCTGGCTCCCGGTCACGCACGGCGCGTACTGGAACAACTTCAAGTCGAAGGTCGTCAATCTCGGGCCGAACTTCCAGGACGCGAAGATCGGCCTGATCGTGCCGGAGAACGTGGACGTCAGCAGCCTGTCCGACCTCGAAGCGAAGAAGGCGGAATTCGACTCGCGCATCGTCGGCATCGACGCGGGCGCGGGCGTGATGCAGAAGACGAGCGAAGCCATCAAGGCCTACAACCTCGACTACAGGCTCATGCCCAGCTCGGGTTCGGCGATGACGGCGGAACTGGCGCGCTCGGAAGCCGCCAACAAGCCGATCATCGTGACGGGCTGGAAGCCGCACTGGATGTTCGCGAAGTACAAGCTCAAGTTCCTTGAAGATCCGAAGAAGGTATTCGGCGAATCCGAGCACGTGGACAACGTCGTGAATCCGGAACTGGAAAAGAAAGCGCCGACCGTGGTGGCCTTCCTGAAGAAATTCCAGTGGAAGCCGGGTGAGATCGACAGCGTGATGCTGGCCACGCAGAATGGCGAGAAGCCGCAAGCCGCCGCCGATGCGTGGATCAGCGCGCACGCGGACCGTGTGAATTCCTGGACCCAGTAAGTCTTCCGGATTTTCGCTGCAATCATTCGCTGCAATCGAAGTGGCCCGATCAGCTTGCGCTGATCGGGCCACTGGTTTTTTCGGGAGCGTGAAGGTCACCGCCGCTGCGATCCTGTGCGTTGCGTTCGGTTTCGAGAAGCCAGGTCACGAAGGGCGTCACGTTGGAGGGTTGCCTGACGGGATCGCGCGTGTAGATCCAGGTTTCGCGATCCACCGGATGAAAGCCCAGCGGAGCGATCAAGGTGCCCTTTTCCATTTCGCTGCGCACCAGGAATTCAGGCGCGATGGCAAAGCCGAGTGCGCCCTTGGCCGCTTCCACCGAGAGCGTCAGCGACTCGAAGACCGCGCCGCCCGACACGTCGAGGCCGACGCCATGGGCTTCGCCCCACTCGCTCCACGCATTGAGCTTCGACGATGCGTGCAACAACGGCAGATCCAGCATCCGGTCCGGCGCAACGGGCGGGTCCGGCCAGCCTGGCGCGCATACCGGACCGATACGCTCCGAAGCCAGGTGCGTCACCGTCACGCCGCCCACCGATGCACGGGGCTGCCCGCTCAGGATCAGCACGTCGACGGAACCGTCCAGCAACGCATCAAAATTGGCACGCGTCTGGAAGCACACCGCCAGTGCCGGATGCTGCTGAACAAAGGCTTCGAAACGCGGCAGCAGCCATTGCGCGAGGAAGGTGGTGGAGCAGCCTAGGGAGAGCCGCTGCGCCGCCTGATCCTCCCTGATCTGCCGGCATCCTTCTTCCAGCGCGGCGAAGGTGTCCTTGCAGACCTGCTTCAGACGCTCGCCGTTGCGCGTGAGCCGCACGCCGCCGCTGTGCCGATCGAAGAGCGGCTGGCCGAGCCAGTCTTCGAGCGTTCGCATCTGATGGCTGATTGCGCCGTGCGTCATGCCGATCGATTGAGCGGCCTTCGAGAAACTCGAAAACCCAGCCACCGTTTCGAAACTCAGTAAGGCGCGAAGGGTGGGCATTCGCTTCGTTGGGTTGTCAATTTTATTCACGGGGGCCGCTAAAATTATTAGTTAGGATGATGAATGATCGTGAAATATGATCTTAGCATTGAACGATCTGCTGTCAGCCACCGGAGGATGTGTGTATCGCGAAGTACTGAACGAGCTGCGCGGCGTGCATGAGCTGTCGCGCAGACTGAACGGCGCGGTCAGCATCTTCGGCAGCGCACGCGCGGCACCGGGTTCCCGCCACTTCGAGATGGCGAGGCTGATCGCCGGGAAACTCGCGCGTGAGGACCTGTCTGTCATCTCGGGCGGCGGTCCCGGCATCATGCGCGCGGCGCTGGAAGGCGCGCGCGCCGGCGGGACGCAAGCCATTGGTTTCAACATCAGGCTTCCGTTCGAACCGCTCGATACGCGGGACCAGGACATCTCACTGACATTCAATCGTTTCTTCACGCGAAAATTTGCATTCAGCCAGTGTTCGGACGCCTATGTCGTGATGCCCGGCGGCATGGGCACGCTCGACGAACTGTTCGAAATGCTCACGCTGATCCAGACGGGCAAGCTTGCATCGAAACCGGTCGCGCTGGTGGATCGCGCCTTCTGGCGCGGGCTGATCGCATGGCTGCGCGAGCAGCCCTTGTCGGCCGGTTTCATTCATCAGGAAGACATCGACAGCGTCGGCCTCTTCGATGATGCAGACGAAGTCGTGAAATTTGTCATTGAAGGGATCAGCGCAGGGATCCGTGCGCGAAGGATCGCGCACGCCCTGAAGGTAACCGACGGAGCCTTGCCATGAAGCCACTCGCACCTCAACTTGTCATGTTCACCGGGGGGCGCGACAGCACGCTTGCCGCTTGCCTGCTGATGCTGCAGGGTATTCCGGTTCACCTCTTCAGCGCCAACAGCGGCTGTTCCATCCATCGCGAGATTCTGTCCCATCGTGTGGACGAACTGAAGCGCAGGTTCGGCGACCTGGTGGTGCGGCATGTCGTGGAGGACATCAGCGGGGCGTTTCGCAATATCGCCATTGCAACGCTTGAAACCGACATCGTTCAGGACCGGAAGAACCTCGTTCTGCTGGGCGAGAAAATCGCCATTCATGCGCATGTCGTCAACTTCTGCCTGCGCAACGGCATCGAGGTCATCAACGACGGCATCGCGCTCTATCAGGACGAGTTCCCCGAGCAACGCAGGGTGGCAAAGGACTACTTCGTCGGCCTCATGCGCGAATACGGCATCACGTATCACAGTCCAATCTACGAAATCGCCAGATCGGTCGATGACGTCAAGTACCGTCTTCTGCTGATCGGCTTGTCGACCAAGTCCCTGGAAGGCATTTCCATCTTTGCCGACAGTTTCACCGAGCCTTCGGACGAAACGGTGCTCGCCTATCTGCAGAGAAAGGAGCCGCTCTGTCGCGACATCATCAACCTGTTGACGGGCCACGACGATCACACGCTGCGACTGAGTCGTGGCGCCGAAGCGCGGACGGCGAACATTCGCGACGCGATCACCAACAACCTTTGAGCCGGGCGACATGATCGAAAAGTGTGCCGCGATCATCGTGAAGAATCGACGTTTGCTCGTCGTGCGCAAGCGCGGCACATCGACCTTTATTTCTCCAGGTGGCAAGATGGAAAAAGCCGAAGGGCAACTCGACTGCCTGCGCCGGGAGTTGCGGGAGGAACTCGGCGTGGAACTCGTTCAGGCCGAGCCGTTCGGCACCTATGAACGGCGGGCGGCAGGTGAAGAGCACGCCATTCGTATCCATGCGTGGCTCACGTCCGTGGATGGCGTGTGCCTGCCGCATGCGGAGATCGAGGAACTGGGCTGGATCGCGGCCGCTCCCTTGCTGCCGGTGGGTTCGGTATTCGCCGAGTGCGTGATCCCCGAACTCGTGCGGCGGGATCTCATCGATGCATGAAGCGGCGGAGCGTCGTGGTCGTGTGTGGAACGTGGCAGCGATGGACTCGCCCGGCAAGGGCCTCCTGCTGGCCTCGCTCGGCGCGGCGTTGCTCAGCGTCGATACTCTGCTGCTGCGGCTGATTCACGGCGACCCCTTCCAGATGGCGTTTGCGCGCGGCCTGCTGATGCTGCTGGCCGGCGTCGTCGTCACGCTGTTCCGGCACGGCTCCGGCTGGCGAACCGTCGCAAGGGGCTGGGCCGCACGGGCGGTCATCGTCTGCTATGGCCTGTCCTCCGTCACCTTCGTCCTCAGCGCGATGATGACGAATATCTCGAACATGCTCACGCTCATCGCGACGGCGCCGCTCTGGGCCGCGCTCGGCGCCGGCGTGTTCTTCAAGGACTGGCCGCCGCGCACGACCTGGCTCGCGTGCGCCTGCGCGTTGCTCGGCGTGGTCACGGTCGTGTGGCCGTCATTCTCCACGCGGGCGGCCATCGGCGCAGGCGATGCACTGGCGCTGGCCACTGCGCTGTTGATGGCCGCGGCGTTGCTGCTGTCGCGGCGGTCCTGCGGCGACCTGGCGCTTGCTCCGGCGTTCGGCGGACTGCTGGCCGCTGTGGTGCTGCTGCCGTTCGTGCCGCGTGCAGTCTTTCCGAATGGCAGCCAGATGCTTCTGATGGCGCTCGAAGGCGCCATAGTCGTGCCGCTGGCATTGGGCATGATCGCGGCGTCGGCACGCGTGCTGCCGGCGCCGCAGGTGGGTTTGTTCCTGCTGATCGAGACCGTGCTCGGACCCTTCTGGATCTGGGCGTTCCTCGGCGAGACGCCGACACGCTTCGCCGTCATCGGCGGCAGTGTGGTGGTGATGGCGCTGGCGGCACATGGCGCTTTTGCGTTGCGCGCGGCACGCAAGCTTGCGCGCCGTTAGCGCAGCACCACGGTCCGTTCGCCGTTGATGAACACCCGCCGCTCGATGAACGCCTTGACCGCGCGCGCCAGCGTGATGCATTCCACGTCGCGTCCGGTTGCCAGCAGGCGCTCCGGGCTGTAGGCGTGATCCACACGCTCCACTTCCTGCTCGATGATCGGGCCTTCGTCGAGGTCGTCGGTGACGAAGTGCGCGGTCGCGCCGATCAACTTGACGCCGCGCGTGTGCGCCTGATGATAGGGCTTCGCGCCCTTGAATCCCGGCAGGAACGAGTGATGGATGTTGATGGCCCGCCCACTCAGCTTGCGGCTCGTCTCGCCCGAGAGAATCTGCATGTAGCGCGCGAGCACCATGAGTTCGGCGCCGGAGGTATCGAACAGATCGAGCAAGCGGGCTTCCTGTTGCGCCTTGGTCTCCGCCGTGACCGGCAGATGATGGAACGGCAGGCCGTGCTGCTCCGCCAGCGGCGCAAGGTCCGGGTGATTGGACCCAATGCCGACGATATCCATCTTCAGTTCGCCCATGCGCCAGCGGAACAGCAGGTCCGCGAGGCAATGTTCGAGCTTCGACACCATGAGCAACACTTTCGGCCGCACGGCCAGGTCGTGCATCGCCCAGGACATGGAAAAGCGCCCGGCAATAGGCTCGAACTCGCGCTGCAACATGGCCAGATCCAGCAGCTCGTCCGGTCGCGCGCCATGGAACACGCAGCGCACGAAGAAGCGTCCGCTCAGGTCGTCGTCGAAGACGCTGAGTTCGTCGATATACCCGTGATGCCGCTCCAGAAAGCCGACAATGGCGGCCACCTGCCCCGCCGCGCTCGGGCACGAAACGGTAAGCACCAGTTGATCAAAGCGGGAATCGGCTGCCATGCGTGCTCCACATTCGGATGATCGCCGCGCCGCGAAATACGGCGAGCGTGCGCATCAGTAGAGCAAAAGACGGGGTTTGAACGATAGAAGCCACGCGCCGCGCAGCTAGTACAAAAACGTCAGACGCCCACGTCGCATTCCTCGAGCAGCCAATCGCTGAACGCCCGCACCGCCGCGGCCGGCTCGCGCGGCGTGACCAGCATGTAGCCGCGCTCCGTGACGAGCGGGGTGTCGCGCAGCGCCACCAGCTGGCCGGTGGCGATCAGCTCGTCCACGAGCGGCGCCCAGCCGAGCGCGACGCCCTGACCCATCACCGCCGCGTGCGTGACGAGCGCATAGCTGTTGAACGTGAAGCCGCCCTGCGTGGGCGGCGCGGCGAGGCCATGCACTTCGAACCAGGCGCTCCATGAGAGCCAGCGCTCAGGATGCGTGGCTTCAAGATGCAGCAGCGGCAGCGCCAGAAAATCTGCGGGCGTGCGCGGCGCCTGGACCTTGTGCAACAGCGCCGGGCTGCACACCGGCATCACGCACTCGGGAAACAGCTTCACGGCGCGGCGCGGGCTCCAGTCCGCCTGGGTATCGCCGAACACGATCACGACGTCTGCGTGCTGACCGGTTGCGCTCGGCATGCTCTGCGACGTGGTGATCTTGACATCAACATCCGGCATCAGCGCCTTGAACTGCGGCAGGCGCGGCATCAGCCAGTAGGTGGCGAAGCCGAAGTCGGTGGCCAGCGTGAGCGTGCGCTGCGCGCGCCGCGAGCGAATGTCCGCCGTGGCCGTGCGAATCACATCGAGCCCCTGGCGCACGGCTTCGAACAGCCGCACGCCGTCTTCCGTCAACGTGACGCCCCGATGCCCGCGCTCGAACAGCGCCGCGCCGAGCGCTTCCTCCAGCTGCACCACGCGCTGACTCACCGCCGGCTGCGTGGACCCGAGTTCGCGCGCGGCGGCCGTGAAGCTCGCGAGGCGCGCGGCGGATTCGAACATCAACAACGCCTGCATGGGCGGCAGACGATCCGGCCGCGGCATAACCCCTCCTTATGGGCGCATAACGATTTGCTGTCTTCACAGCCGCGAATTGACCGGCAATAGTGATATTCAACCGCTGTTCAACCAACGCCTGCTGTGGTGGATTCTATTCGAGGCACGCTTTCATGCTTGAGACGAAACAAAATATTCTCGTACTGATGGCCGACCAGCTTACGCCGTTTGCGCTGTCGGCCTATGGCAACCAAGTCACGAAGACGCCGCGCATCGACGCACTTGCGCGCGAAGGCGTCGTGTTCGAGTCGGCCTATTGCGCAAGTCCGCTGTGCGCGCCTTCGCGCTTTTCGCTTCTCGCGGGCAAGCTGCCTTCGAACATCGGCGCGTACGACAACGCCGCCGAGTTCCCGTCCGAAACTCTGACCTTCGCGCATTACCTGCGCGCCGAAGGCTATCGCACGATTCTGTCCGGCAAGATGCATTTCTGCGGCGCGGATCAGTTGCATGGTTTCGAGGAGCGTCTCACGACCGACATCTATCCCGCCGATTTCGGCTGGACGCCCGACTGGCAAAACCCTGAAGCGCGCCCGACGTGGTATCACAACATGAGCTCGGTGATCGATGCGGGTCCGTGCGTGCGCACCAATCAGCTCGACTTCGACGACGAAGTGACCTTCACCACGCGCCAGAAACTCTTCGATATCGCCCGCGAGCGCAACGCGGGCCGGGACGCGCGTCCGTTCATGATGGTCGCGTCGCTCACGCATCCGCACGATCCCTACGCCATTCCGCGCAAATACTGGGACCTGTATCGCGACGAAGACATCGACATGCCGTCGTATCGGGATTCACTCGATGCCAGCGATCCCCATTCGAAGCGCCTGCGCCATGTGTACGAGGCGGACCGCACGCCGCCCACCGAACGGCAGATCCGCAATGCGCGGCGCGCGTACTTTGGCGCGGTGTCCTACGTGGACGACCAGTTTGCGGCGATACTCGAAGCACTCGAACAGGCGGGACTCGCGGACGACACGATCATCGTCGTCACGTCGGATCATGGCGAGATGCTCGGGGAGCGCGGCCTCTGGTACAAGATGACGTTCTTCGAAGGCGGTTGCCGCGTGCCGCTGATCGTGCACGCGCCGAAGCAGTTCCACGCGCGTCGCGTGACGGAGTCGGTGTCGCATCTGGATGTGTTGCCGACGCTTGTCGAACTGGCGCGCGGAGCGGCCGTGACCGGGCCGGAAGCATGGCCCGACAGCGTTGACGGCCAGAGCCTCGTGCCGCATCTGCAGGGCAGCGGCGGGCATGACGAGGCGACCGGCGAGTACCTCGCGGAAGGGGCCATCGCGCCGATTGTCATGATCCGGCGGGGCCGCTACAAGTTCATCCATTCCAGCGTGGATCCGGACCAGCTGTACGACGTTCATTCCGGTCCCCTCGAACGCACCAATCTCGCTGACGTGGAACGCCACGCTTCGCTCGTGGCCGAGTTCCGCGCGGAGATCGCGCGCCGCTGGAATCTCGATGCGCTGCATCAGGACGTGCTGACGAGCCAGCGCCGCCGTCATTTCCACTTTGCGGCGACGACGCGCGGCACCATCCAGTCATGGGACTGGCAGCCGCACGTGGATGCGAGCCAGCGCTACATGCGCAACCATATCGACCTTGACGATCTCGAAGCCATGGCGCGTTTTCCGGCCGTCGAGCGCTGACGTGTTCCTCTTCTCTCCACCTACGACAGGACCCATCATGAAAAAGGGCTTCATCCACGCGCTCTTCGCCGCCGCGCTCGCCTGCGTGGCATCTCACGCATTCGCCGCGGAGCCGCAGTCCTGCACGCAGGTGCGCATGGCTGGCCCGGGGTGGACCGACATCGACGCCACCAATGCAATGAGTGGCATCGTGCTCAAGGCGCTGGGCTATCGGCAGAACGTCGCGAACCTGTCGGTGCCGATTACCTATCAGGGCTTGAAGAAAGGACAGATCGATGTGTTCCTCGGCAACTGGATGCCCGCTCAAGCGCCGCTCGTGAAGCCGTTCTTCGAGGAGAAGTCGATCGAAGTGGTGCGGCCGAATCTGTCGAATGCGAAGTTCACGCTCGCCGTGCCGGATTACGTGGCCGCGGCGGGCGTGCATTCGTTCGCGGACCTCGCGAAGAACGCGGACAAGTTCGATAACCGCATCTATGGCATCGAACCGGGCGCGCCCGCGAATCAGAACATCAAGCGCATGGTGGACGACAAGGCTTTTGGGCTGGGCGACTGGAAGGTGGTGGAGTCGAGCGAGACCGCCATGCTCACGCAGGTCGAGCGTGCGCTGCGTGACAAGAAGTGGATCGTCTTTCTTGCGTGGGAGCCACATCTTATGAACACGAAGTTCAAGCTCGCGTATCTCGACGGCGGCGACCGCTACTTCGGTCCGAACTACGGTGGCGCGACGGTCAATACGGTGGCGCGCAGCGGCTACGAGCAGCAGTGTCCGAATCTCGGACGCCTGTTCAAGCAGATGGCCTTCAATGTGGATCTCGAGAACGGCGTCATCACCGAGGTGTTGGAGAAGAAGACCCATGTCGATGAAGCCGCCAGCGACGCGCTGAAGCATCATCCCGAGTTGCTTAAATCCTGGCTCGATGGCGTGACGACCGCAAGCGGCGGAAATGGCCTCGAAGCGGTGCAGACGGCGTTGGGCGTGAAGTAAGCGGGCTTTTTTCCGGGTGCGGGGCGGATCGGTCTGTTTCGCCGCAAGGCCACTCGGGCGCTTCAGCGGCAGGCCCGCAGTTTCCGGCAGGTCAGGCGATGGGTCGTCACGTGACGGCCGACGCGACGAGATCGGCGTGGGGGCGCTCATGACGCTGATCCATGCTGGTGCGACGGTTTCCCGCCACGCTTCGAATATCTCTTTACCGTGCGCCTCTAAGAGGCACTTGTGAAGCTTAGGTATCTGCCTCACCCGCGTCTTTGGTTCTTGCCATCGACGCGGGTTTTTTTATGCCTTCACTTTGCAGGCGGCTGGCGTGGGTTGACGCTCCACGAACGGGGCTGTCCGGTGATGTGCTTGAGGAACGTATGGCCCGGACCGTACACAGTGATTTCGATGAACTCCGCAGTGTGCGGATCAGCCGGCTTTCCTTGCTTATCGAAAGAGTCCGTTTCAACCTCGGTAACAGGAATGCACCATGCAGCCTCACTCCTTTTCACTTTGTTGCCTTCGATGTTGTAGCAGTATAGGGTGAAGAAATCCGGGTAATCGGCGGCGCGCATTTCTTCGGTGCTGCCGTTCCACTTGTACTTCATCGTGATCGTGCCCGGATGGGGTTGAGATGCATCTTGTGCACCCGGAAAATCGGCTCGGTTCATATGCGATGTGCTTGAGATAACGGTGCTCGCGCAGGCGCTGAGCATGAAGATAGCTGCGGCTAATGTCGTGACTCGCTTCATTTCGAGTGTCGATCCAAATAGCGGTAACGCGCCGGATATTTTTCCCGGCCCCTCTCTTCGCAGGGAGAGCCGAGACTCGAAAAGTACATATTCACGGATTCGGCGAAGTCCTCGTTCTCGTTGCGGCGAGCATAATCGGAAGGCGCTTTTCCATCGCTTGCCATTGCGTCGAGCCATGCCTGTTTCTTCGATCCATCCTTCCATAGCGATTGACTCCATAGATGCCCGGTTTCATGGCTCATGGTGCTATCCACGTATTCTTGCGGGATGTCGCGCCAATCCTTCCATGGGAAGATCGCGACGCCTTGTTCTATTTCCGCAGTCGCGCCGGAGGAGAAGCCGGCCTCTCCATATTTCGTGGCCCAATAGGCGTCTTCAGGATTCATCTGCGTATTCAATGAAACCCTCGTCAAATCCTTGGTTTGCTGTGGTGCAAGGACTTCCAAGCCTTTGATGACTCTATCGCCGCTTGGAAGGGCATATCCTTCAGGCGGCTTGCCGAGCGGCGTAAAGACATCCACGGACCGCCCGTGGACGTGAGCCGTTTTCAGGAAGGCGGGGCTTGGCCCCCCGCCCGGAAAATCGAAGGTCACTCGATCGACCGATGAAGCAGTGACGGGGTTGACGTGCTTGTACAACTCGGCGGGTGCGTCGATGCGACGACGCGAGCCATCGAGATAAGAGCAATCGAGGCGTGCTGCCATGGCTTTGAGCTTCATGGGTGCCGCGTCGGGCGCGGCCCGTGGCCATAGCTGCTCGGGCGTGTAGGTGCGAGCGCGGGGCGGCGGGGGCAATACCTCGCGGCCCACGAAGGTGTGCTCGGGCTCCTTCAATTCAACCTGCAATTCACCTGAGCGAACCGCGCGCTCGATGTCTTCGCAGGCGTCGAAGCCAGCCATCCCGTGTATGCCGATAAGCGCGGACAACTCGGGCATGATGAACAAGTTGGTTGACCATTCCGCGCGCCGATCCAGAAACAATTCGGCATGGAATCGATTGCCAAGTTCTTCGTAGCTTAAACTCAGGTAGTCAGGACGCCGGCGTACGATGAAGCCGATATCTCGGAGATACACTTCGTTCGTCAATTCGTATTCCCGTTGGGTCGGTGGATGGGTATTAACGCGGCCGGAGCGTGCTATAACAAATGCGCACCATCCGCAATTTGAACAATAGCGATGATGATGCGATCCTCAAGCGTGGCGAGAGACGCGTTTCAGGATCGCTTTGCTGTCAATCATTCTTTTTTTGGCTTTGTGAAGTGAAAAGCGCATGAGCAGACCTCCAAGTACACGCACTTGACGAGCGATAACATCAGAAGCCGTAAGCGTAGAGCCGTGCCGGGGAGGCGTACCTTGCGTCAAGCCCTTTTGCTGACCGCGCCATGCATCGCCCATAGACGAACGACATTCACCCCGAGCGGGATGAGCGGGACTAAGCGCGTTCGTTCGTACAGCACGAACGGGACGCGTGCTCTACTTCGCTTCAAGCTTCTTCACCCATTCCAATCGACCAAGCAGCAGGCGTAGACAGAATAAGACGATCTCGTACGTTATTGAGTGTTTCGGCTTGTGAAATTGTGTGTGGTGCGGGTGCTTGAATGTCTTCTCGTCGAAATCGCTTTTCAGCATAGGCCCACATAAGACACGTGGCCCACCATGAAGCCAATCCCGCCGCCATCGATCAAGCCCTCGCTTTGCCCTTAAAGAAGCACGAAACTCTTTGCACTGGCAGCGATGGCGTGGGCGAAAAGTCCGGGCGCGAATATCCAGGGCACGAGGGCTTTTTCGCTGATGCCCACAATCAAACCCGTGACGCCTTCCGCGATTAGGAGGCCGGCAGAGGCGTCGGCAAAGAGCGTGAAGCCTTCGAAGTCACGCGGCTTGAGTTCGGGCTTGTGAAGGCGAAACACCCAGCCTCGTCCGGGAAAGTCGGCGGTGCTGCCTGTCGCGCTCCCGGTCTTGCCCCGCGGCAGTTTCAAGTCGGGCAGACGTATCTGCTCCGGTACGCGTCTTGTTACGCCCAGTCCTGGACCAAAGCCGCGATATCGATAAGCGTGAAAAATGCCTTCCGGGCTTTTCAGGATGAACGGCCCGCTCGATAGAGCAAGATCACCAAACGTGCCGCCGACGGCGCCCGATGTCTCATAGGACCACAAGCTTTCTTTAAGCATCGCTCTCCGCCTGCCGGTTCAAGTAAGCCCGCATCCCAAACAAGCCACCGTTGATGAAGATGGCGGAGAATGCCGTGATGTAAATCTCAATGCCCCAAATGTTCTCGATCTGATTGATCTTCGCCAACTTCGGGGTGTCGGGCATGTAGCGCACTTCGATCCTGTCGCCCACCTCGGTTGGATAACGGCTACTCCCGGCGATCGAGATGCGCTCACCGCTCTGCGTGGTGAACACTACTTCCGGATGAAAGCCGCCGGCATTCAGCCGGACCACCTCGCCCAGCGCCGTGACGGATTGAGTCTGGAACTCGTACGCTGAAGGGATGAAGGGTGTCTGCAACAGCAGGACCGCGACGCCCCCCGCAACGGTGTACCAATTGGGTTTGGGTCTTTTGATCTTCATGCCAGGCCGATGTTATAGGAGACCGATGCAATGCCGCCCACGGCGCCACCCATGGCGGTGGGTATGTAGTCGCGCTTGAATTCAGCGAAAGACAAAAAGACTTCTTCGAAGTGACCTTAAGCGGAGCCGTATGGGCGGATGTCATGCACCATGACGTGCTTCATGGTGATCGTCATGAAATCGAGCGGGGGAACGAGTTTGCCGACGAGTCCTTCAGTTGCCGCCTGAGCGTCCTGGCTTCGGAGAGATAACACTGCTTTTTGCGCCACGGTCGACTTCAATAGCATGGACATGAGCCCGTTTGACGCGAGACTGACGCGATGGGACGAACGAAAGATTATCGACGCTGGCTTTTCGCCCTTCCGAGTACGACGATACCCGGGTCGCTTGAGTCAGTCGCCATCCCCAGCTGAGTGCTTCAATTTCACCCACATGACCGATAACAGCTGATTCGCCTTTTACTTCACCTATGCTCAAGAAAATGTTGCTCATGTGTTTCGTACCTTAGAAATGTTCGTTCTGGATGGGCAGAATTTTTGTGTGTGGTGATCGTAAGGTAATAAACACGGCAAGAGAACTGGATAAATCTGATGCTTACTCGGTCAATTGATGAAATCGCTTTGCTCTGTTCACGTCATGGAGCGGCGCGATGAGGTACTACCAATTAACGAGCATGATGGTCAAGGGAAGGTGTACAGCCTTGAAAGAAAAGGGCGGTGCGAATCACCCGGGATCGCGCACCATGTGAAGCAGGTCTTGGCTGTAACTTATCTAAGGCGTTCAACCTTGATCTCAGGCATCCAGCGACACAAGCTCGAAGCGCGCCGTTGGCTTGTTCATGGCGATGCGCGCGACTGCGTTCGTGCACTGCGTTATCGTCTTTTGATCGTGCGGGACCAAGCGTACTTGACTCTTCTCAAGTGCATCGATTCGGCCCGTCATTGAACCAGCGTTCACACGCGCGCTCATCAGGAGCTCCGGCCCGCTGTACGGTGGGTGATGAGAGTTTGCGGTCGGAGCGAGCCGCGATCAATTTGGCTTCGGGCGTCGACCCGGACACTGCAACGTGACCGCAATGCGAACCCCGCTTCGTGCATGCCGTGACGAGCAGAGTGAAGCGGTGCACACAGCGCTCGGCGTGAAGTAGGCGCGAATTCATCCGGGTGCGGAACGTATCAGTCGCAGAGAGACAGATTTGCGTCGCAATCGGTCGAGCCTTCCTTTATATGGAACCTTATTTTTACAACACCGGCGAATCGATCCGTTTCGCCGCATAGCCACTCAGGCGCTTCAGCGGCAGTCTCCGCAGTTCCCGGCAGGTCAGGCGATGAGTCATCACGCGACGCGTGAAGGCGGGACATCGCTCATTCCAACGACAGAAACCGATCACGACGAGAAGAGGACGAGCACATGAGAAAGCGACATGCCGCAACCCGCAGGACACGCACTGCAAGCACGGCCCGGCTCGCGAGCCTCGCTGTCGCCGCGGGCGCGAGCCTCGCTCCGGCGCTGGCGCACGCGCAAAGCAGCGTCACCCTCTACGGCATCCTCGATGCCGGCGTCACGTGGGTGAACAACAGCGGCGGCGCGCATGTCGTCAAGTTCGATGACGGCGTTTCCTACGGCAACCGCCTCGGCTTTCGTGGCGTGGAAGATCTCGGCGGCGGACTGCAAGCCGTCTTCGTGCTGGAATCGGGCTTTCGTCTCGGCACGGGCCGCTATGCGTTCGGCGGCGCGGAGTTCGGGCGTCAGGCGTATGTGGGCCTGAAGAACCAGTGGGGCACGGTCTCGCTCGGCAATCAGCTCGACATGACCGAAGAGTTCGTCTATCTCTACAACATCTCGGCGTGGGCCAGCGGCTACGCAATCCATCAAGGCGACTTCGACCGCATGAACGGCGACCGCTTGCCCAACTCGATCAAGTTCCTGTCGAACAACATCGGCGGCTTCACGTTCGGCGGCATGTATTCGTTCGGCAACGTGTCGGGCAACTTCCATCAGAACAGCGCGTGGAGCGTCGGCGCGCACTACGCCGCGAACACCTTCAACGTAGGCGCCGCGTACACGCAGCTCAACAACCCGAACGGTATCTATGCGTTCGATCCCTACGCGATGATCGGCGCGCGCACGTTTCTCGGCCAACCGACCGTATCCGTCGATCCCGCGACGGGCGCCGTCACCGATCTCTACAGCGCGAACTCCTTTCCCGTCGACAAGCAAGGCGCGTTCGCGGTGGGCGCGGCCTGGACGCTCGGCAACCTGATGCTGTCGGGTAACTTCACGTACACGACCATCAAGGGGCTCGGCCAGACTTCGCACATGCAGGTGTACGAGGGCGGCGCATCGTACAACTTCAGGCCCGACCTTGCGCTGTACGGCGGCTATCAGCACACGCGCTTTGAAGGCAATCACTGGAATCAGGGATCGCTCGGCCTGCACTACCTGCTCTCGAAGCGCACCGACGTCTATATCTCCGGCGACTATCTGCGCGCCTCCGGCCCCATCGACGCCGTGATCGGCTACAGCTTCACGCCTTCATCCACCAACACGCAGTCCGACGTGCGCATCGGCATGCGTCACTCGTTCTAGGCTGCCGCGAGCCGCGCGGGACCGCCGTTGCGCAGTGCGCTTCGGTCCTGGCGCGGACTCGTGTTGAAGCGCGCGCGATACGTGCGCGAGAAATGCGACGGCGATTCGAAGCCGCACGCCACGCAGACCGCCAGGATCGACATGTCGGTCTGTTGCAGCAGTTCGCGTGCGCGCGCGAGGCGCAGACCGAGATAGAAGTGTGTCGGCGTGTCCTGCAGCGCCGCGCAGAACAGGCGCTCCAGCTGACGCCGCGTGACGCCGATGGACGCGGCGAGCGCATCGGGCGCCAGCGGTTCCTCCATGTTCTGTTCCATCACGCCGATCACCTGAATCAGCTTGCGATTGTGGATGCCATAGCGCGCGGCAAGTTGCAGGCGCTGATGATCCGACCGTTGCCGGATGCGGCCCAGCACGAACTGCTCCGACACCTGTGCCGCGAGGCCCGCGCCATGTTCACGACCGATCAGATCGAGCATCATGTCGATGGAAGCGGTGCCGCCCGCGCAGGTGATGCGGCGCGTATCGATTTCGAAGAGTTCCTGGCTCGTCTCGATCTCGGGATACTGTTCCGCGAATGCCGCCGCGGCTTCCCAATGCAACGTCGCGCGCTTACCCGCGAGCAGGCCGCAGCGCGCGAGGATGAAGCTGCCGGTGTCGATGCCGCCGAGCGTCGCGCCCGCGCGGTCCAGCCGCTTGAGCCAGTCGCCGAGTTCCCGTGTGAAGCCCGCAAGCGGCTCGAAGCCCGACACGACGAACACGGTGCGGGCATCCGTGACGTCCTTGCACGCGGCTTCCGCATTCACCGTGATGCCGTTGCTCGCGGCTACGGCGCCGCCGTCGGTGGAAAGGATATGCCAGCGATACAGATCGCCCGCGAAGCGGTTCGCGACGCGCAACGGCTCGATCGCCGACATGAAGCCGATCGACGAGAACTCGGGCAGCAGCAGAAAGTGGATGTCTTGTGGAGCGGGCATCGGAGGTTCGATGAAGGTAAGCCCTTCACCGTAGCAAGAGCAAAATGCATGCGCAATCCGGCGCGCCCCGTAGAGCGCGCCGGATCATCATGCGCGTTACCCCTTCAGGCGCGCGAGAGCGCGTGCGTCAGCGTCTGCGCAACCGTCGCGAGTTGCGGCTCGACCACGAGATCAGTGTGCCTGCCCTCGACCTTCATCACCTGCAAGCCGTTCTTCGCGACACGTTGCCATACCGGCAGCGGATCGCCGCGCATCGTCTCCAGAACGGTGGCCCGCACATAGACAATCGGACCGCCCTGGTAGTGGCGCGGCGTGTAGGTCGTCATCGCAACGCGCATCGACTCGCGCACGCGCATCAGCGCAGGCGGCAGGCCTTGCGCGTCGGGCGCGGCCTTGTGGGCCTGATGCCCCAGACGCATGCGGACGCGGTCCGCGAACGCGCCCGCCTTGGTGCACACATAGCCCAGGCGTGCCCGCGTATCGAGCGAGCGGAATTCACGCAGACGATCGGCGATGACGTCCGCCTGGAAGCGCGTCCATTGCGGGAACGGCAGGCAGTGTTCATGCACGTAGGTATCGAGCAGGCACAACATTTCGATCTGCTCGCCCGCGGCCACGAGCTGTTGCGCGATCTCGAACGCGATCAGCCCGCCAAACGAATAGCCGGCGATCGCATATGGGCCTTGCGGCTGCACTTCGCGAATCCGCCGCACGTAGCCTTGCGCCATTTTTTCGACGCTGTGCTGCGGTGCTTCGTCGCCGTCGAGTCCGAGCGCCTGCAGACCGTACACGGGCCGTTCGTTCTCCAGCATGCCCGCGAGCGTCAGGCACTCCATCACCGAGCCGGTAATGCTGTGCGCCATGAACAGCGGACGGCCCGTGCCCGCGCGCATCTGCACGACTGTCGAGCCCGTGGTCTGCGACCCGGAACCCGCGGCGAGCACGGCCGCGAGACGCGCGATGGTCGGCGCGACGATCATCGTCGAGAGCGTCAGTGCGTGGCCCGTGACGCGCTGCACGTCGGCGAGCATGCGCGCGGCCAGCAGCGAATGGCCGCCGAGGTCGAAGAAATTGTCGTCGCGGCCGATCGGCGAAAAACTGAAACACTGCTCCCACAGCGCGCACAGATAAGCCTCGAGTTGCGCGATGGATTCGCCCGGCGCAGGCAACGCGGTCCTCACGCGCGAAAGGGACGGGTGTTCACGAATGCGTTCGAGGCAATCCGGATTCGCCAGCGACGAAACATTGCGCGCCGGCAGGCCGTTCACTGCATCGCGGGCCGCGGCCTCGGAAGGTTTGCCGTTGTGCGTGACCGGCAACGCGTCCACCTGAACGATCACGTCGGGAACCAGCGCTGCGTTGCCTTGACGTTTCAACTCGCGACGGATACGCGCGGCGAGCGCCGCGTTCATCTGCGCACCAGGGCGCAGCACGAGCAGCAGCACGATGCGTTGCCCTGCCTCGCCCGCATTGGTGTCCGTCTGCGGCACGGCCATCGCCTGGCGGACTTCCGCGATGCCGCTCAGGATGCGGTAGATCTCGCCCGGGCTCACGTTGATGCCGCGCACGTTGAGCACGCCATCGCTGCGGCCATGCAGGCGCGCGGAGCCCTGTGGCGAGAACTCGATCACGTCGCCATGCGTCCATACGCCTTCGTTCGCCGCGAAGTAGGCTTGATGAAAGCGTGTGTGGTCGGCATCGCCGAAGAAGCCGAGCGGTCGTGAAGGAAACGGATTGATGCAGACCAGCTCGCCCGGCATGATGGTGCTCGCGCCCTGGTCGAACGCCTGCACGTCGAGGCCGAGGCTCCGGCACTGGGCCTCGCCTGCATAGACCGGCAGGTTGGGATTGCCCAGCACGAAGCAGCCGATGATGTCCGTGCCGCCGGATATCGATTGCACCTGCAAGGGCTTCACGTGGTCGTGGACCCAGTGGAATTGCGCGTCGTAGAGCACGGCGCCCGTCGACAACATCGCACGCAGCGCCGAGAGATCGAACTGCGCGCCGGGTTCGAGACCGGCGTCCTCGCTCATCTTGAGATACGCGGGGCTCGTGCCGAAGACCGTTGCGCGCTCGTTCGCGATGAGCCGCCAGAGCGTGTCCACCGCGGCCACGGGGCCGTCATAGGTGACGATCTCCACGCCCGATGCCAGCGCGGACAATTGCCAGTTCCACATCATCCAAGAGCAACTGGTGTGGAAGAACAGCTTGTCGCCGGGGCCGAAGTTGCTGTGCAGCCGGTGTTCTTTCACATGCTCGATGAGCGTGCCGCCCGCACCGTGGACAATGCATTTCGGCTTGCCGGTGGTGCCCGACGAAAACATGATGAACAACGGGTGATTGAACTCGAAACGCTTCCACTCGAAACGCAAGGCATTGCCGCGCAGAATCAGTGCACGCATTTCGTGCTGACGCACCGTCACGGAACTGGGCAATTCGGTTTCGTCGAGACAGACGATATCCGTGAGCGATCCCAACTGTGTCGCGACGGCCGCAATGTGGCCCGAGATCGAGCCGCCGGTGTCGAAGGGCCGCTGCGTGGTGTGCGCGAACAACATCTTCGGTTCGAGCGGCGCGAAGCGGTCGAGTATTGCTTGCACGCCGTTTTCCGGCGCGGCCGTGGAAAGCGTGGCGCCCAGCGCCGTCACCGCCAGCGCAACCGTGATCGCATCGCCGTCGTTGCGCATGATGGCGGCCACGCGGTCGCCCGGCTTCAAGCCAAGTTCACTCAGTGCGTGCGCAAGCCGCATGACCCGTTCGCGCAGTTCGCCGCGCGTGTAGGTGATGCGGCGGCCATCGGCATAACAGGAGGTCAGCGCGGGAGCGTCGTCGGAAGCAATGCGCCTGCTTAGCAGATTCTCGGCGTAATTCAATTCGACATTCGGAAAGAATCGCGCTGTTTCGGATTGCGTGCCAATACAAACCGGTTCATCCGATCCCGACCATTCAAGCCCTTCGGCCGAATCGAGGAAGTATTTCCAGAACTGCCGATATTCACGGCACGCAAATTCATGCAATTGGGCATAACTGCCGAAATGCTCGCCGATGATTTTCTCGAAGCCTTCAGTGAAGGCTGTCATGCGTGAAGCGCTGATCTGCTCGAAGGCGGGTTGAAACAACGGCTCGCGCGCGTAGCTACGCGCACGCTCTCGGATAGCGTCCTGTCGGTCCATTTTTATGCACCTGTAATTGGACTGCGTGGCTTTAAGCGCCTGGATACTCGAACCAAGACGGGAAATCTCTCTTTTTCCCTGCTGCGTGTCTAAGTCTGTGCCCGGCGTCGATCCCTCAAACGCAGATTACTCGTCCGGAAGGCATGGCAATGTACGAACTCCCACAAACTTTGCCGCCGTCGATGAAGGTTACTCTTGCTCGCGAGCATTTCATATTCATGAATGGTCGGGCTGCGAAATGACACACTCGCGACATTCCTGACCGAACGGTTTCCTTGACATCGTTCGCCTTGTCGTGAGCGAAATAACCGCCAGTCAAGATCAAAGCACGCAACGAAATACTTTTCGTTGCCGCCTCTCCCACCGCACGAACGGATGATTTTTGAAACGACGTCGCAAGCAGGCAAGTCGCAGTCGCCGGCGGACGTTCGCGCACTTTTATGCGGCGATACTTTTAACTCCATGCCGGCGCCACGAACCGGTTCATCGAGACAACCCACCACGGAAGAACGCCAATGAGACATCGCCTGATTTCCCAGCTGCTGATGGCCGGAACCTGCGCCGCGGGCGTGGCGTTTGCCTTGACGCAGGACGCGCGTGCGGAAGATGCCAGTTGCAAGACCGTGCGTTTCGTCGATATCGGCTGGACCGACATCACGTCCACCACCGCGCTTGCTTCGGTCGTGTTCGAAGGGCTCGGCTATGCACCGAAGACGACAGTGGCCTCGGTCCCCATCTCGCTGGCCGGCCTCAAGAGCAAGCAGATCGATGTCTCGCTCGGTTACTGGTGGCCGGTGCAGCAGAAGGCCGTCGAGCCGTATCTTGAATCGAAGAGCATCCAGAAGCTTGATCCGCCGAATCTGTCCGGCGCGAAGGCCACACTCGCCGTGCCGGCCTACGCTTATGACGCGGGCATCAAGACCTTCGCCGATATCGCCAAGCATCGCGACGAGCTCGACGGCAAGATCTATGGCATCGAGCCGGGCAGCAGCGCCAACGCGAAGATCCAGAAGATGATCGATTCGAACCAGTTCGGACTCGGCGGCTTCAAGCTCGTGGAATCGAGCGAAGCGGGCATGCTGGTGACGGTCGAGCGCGCCATCCGCGAGAAGAAGCCGGTTGTATTTTTGGGCTGGGAACCGCACCCCATGAACATCCAGATGAAGCTCGACTATCTCTCGGGCGGCGACGAGGTATTCGGCCCGAACTATGGCGAGGCGCGCGTCTACACGCTGACCAACACCGACTTCCTGTCGCGCTGTCCGAATGCCGGCAAGCTGGTGTCGAACCTGCGCTTCACGACCGATCTGGAAAACCGCCTGATGCAGCCCGTGATGAACAAGGAGCGCCCGCAGGAAGCGGCGAAGGCGTATCTGAAGAGCAATCCGCAGGTGCTGGATGCGTGGCTGGCCGGCGTGAAGACGGTCGACGGCAAGGACGGCTTGCCCGCGGTGAAGCAGTATCTGGGGCTTTGACACGCTGAGCAGTGCGCCCGACGTTCTCCTGGATCTTCGGGCGGGCAGGGAAAGCAGGAACCCTAACAGTCATCTGGAACGGAAACGCCATGAACCATGAAGTCATCGTGACCTGCGCGGTCACCGGCGCCGGCGATACCACCGCCCGGCATCCCTCCATTCCCGTCACGCCGAAGCAGATCGCCGAAGCAGCGATCGAAGCCGCGCGCGCGGGCGCAACCGTCGCGCATTGCCACGTGCGCGATCCGAAGACCGGCAGAGGCAGCCGCGACCCGGCGCTGTACCGCGAAGTCGTCGACCGGATCCGTTCGTCGGACGTGGACGTCATCATCAATCTGACGGCAGGCATGGGCGGCGATCTCGAGATCGGTCCCGGCGAAGAGCCGATGCGCTTCGGGCGCGGCACGGATCTCGTCGGCGGGCTGACGCGTCTCGCGCACGTGGAAGAGCTGCTGCCGGAGATCTGCACGCTCGACTGCGGCACGCTCAACTTCGGCGACGGCGACTACATCTACGTCTCCACGCCCGCCCAGTTGCGTGCGGGCGCGAAGCGCATCCAGGAACTCGGCGTGAAGCCGGAGCTGGAGATTTTCGATACGGGCCATCTGTGGTTCGCCAACCAGTTGCTGAAGGAAGGGCTGCTCGATGACCCGCCGCTGTTTCAGCTGTGCATGGGCATTCCGTGGGGCGCGCCGTCCGACACCGGCACGATGAAGGCGATGGTCGACAACTTGCCGCCCGGCGCGCACTGGGCCGGCTTCGGCATCGGCCGCATGCAGATGCCGATGGTCGCCCAGGCGATGCTGCTCGGCGGCCACGTGCGGGTCGGGCTCGAAGACAACCTGTGGCTCGATCGCGGCGTGCACGCGACCAACGGTTCGCTCGTGCAGCGCGCGCTCGAGATCATCGAGCGGCTGGGCGCGCGCGCGCTGACGCCCGCCGAAGGCCGCAGGAAGCTGGGGCTGCCCGCGCGCGGCGAGCGTCCGCTCGACAAGCGCTCACTCGAACAATTCGCCTGAACTTCACTCGCTCGAACTCAAACGGACCTCATCAACATGCAAGTCAAGCAATTCGCCGCGCTCGGCGCGGGTGTGATCGGCAGTGGCTGGGTGGCGCGGGCGCTCGGAGCAGGTCTCGATGTCACCGCATGGGACCCCGCGCCCGGCGCCGAAGCGCAATTGCGCGCCAACGTCGCGAACGCGTGGCCCGCGCTTGAGCGTGCAGGGCTGGCGGCGGGGGCATCGCCGGAACGCTTGCGCGTGGTCGCGACGGTCGAGGAATGCGTGGCCCAGGCGGACTTCATCCAGGAAAGCGCGCCCGAACGCGAGGAACTGAAACTTGCGCTGCATGAGCGCGTGAGTCGCGCGGCCAAACCGGACGCGATCATCGCGTCGTCGACTTCGGGCCTGCTGCCGAGCGACTTCTACGCGCGCGCCCTGCATCCCGAACGCTGCGTGGTCGGGCATCCGTTCAATCCGGTGTATCTGCTGCCGCTCGTCGAAGTGCTCGGCGGCGACACGACCTCGGGCGAGGCGATCGATGCAGCGATGAGCTTCTACGCGTCCATCGGCATGCGGCCCTTGCGGGTGCGCAAGGAAGTGCCGGGCTTCATCGCGGACCGGCTGCTGGAGGCGCTGTGGCGCGAGGCGCTGCATCTCGTGAACGACGGCGTCGCGACGACTGGAGAAATCGACGACGCCATTCGTTACGGCGCGGGCATCCGCTGGTCCTTCATGGGCACGTTCCTGACCTACACGCTGGCCGGCGGCGAGGCGGGCATGCGACACTTCATGCAGCAGTTCGGCCCCGCGCTGGAACTGCCGTGGACCAAGCTGGTAGCACCGCAACTGACTGACGAACTGATCGACCGCGTGGTCGACGGCACGTCGCGGCAAACCGGTGGACGCGACATCAAGGCGCTGGAACGCTATCGCGACGACTGCATTTCGAGCGTGATCGAAGCGATTGCGGCGGCGAAGGCGCGGCATGGCATCGAGGACTGAAGGAGCGACGATGATCTATCGCGACACCGTGAAGGCCGAATGGGTCGATTACAACGGCCATCTGCGCGATGCCTTCTACATGCTGATCTACAGCCTCGCGACCGACGCCTTCATGGACCGCATCGGTCTCGACGCCGCCGGCCGCCGCGCCCGCCAGCGCACCTTGTACACGCTGGAAGCGCACGTCAGCTACCTGCGGGAAATCAAGGAAGGCGCGGCGGTGCGGGTCGAGGCGCGGGTGATCGCGCATGATCGGAAGCGCATCCATCTGTATCTGGAGATGTTCGAGGGCGACTCGGCCGAACCGGTATCGGCGTGCGAGCAGATGCTGATGCACATCGACACCGGCGGCGCGCCGAAGTCGGCTTCGTTCGATGCGGACGTCGCCGCGCGCATTGCCGCCGAGCCGACGGTCGCGCCGGAGCACGCGCGTCATGCCGGACGCGTGATCGGCTTGCCGGCGCGCGCTTCGTCCACCGCGCCGGCCTGAGCGCGCCAGCTGCGCAGCAACAGCGCGTTGGTCACGACGCTCACGCTCGAGAACGCCATGGCCGCGCCTGCGAACATCGGATCGAGCAGACCGAACGCCGCCAGCGGGATGCCGATCAGGTTATAGACGAACGCCCAGAACAGGTTCTGCTGGATCTTCCGATAGGTGCGCCGCGAGATGTCGATGGCATCCGCGACCAGCGCCGGGTCGCCGCGCATCAGCGTGATGCCGGCGGCTTCCATTGCGACGTCGGTGCCGCTCGCCATGGCGATGCCGACATCGGCGGCGGCGAGCGCGGGGGCGTCGTTGATACCGTCGCCGGCCATCGCCACGATGCCTTGCGCCGATGCCCGCAACTGCGCGACGACGCGCGCCTTGTCGTCGGGCAGCGTCTGCGCGAACACCCGCTCCGCCGGAATGCCCAGTGCCCGCGCCACGGCTTGCGCGCTGCCTGCGTTGTCGCCGGTGATGAGCGCGCTCTGCACGCCCATCGCCGCCAGCCGTTCGATGGCCGCGCGGGCCGTCGGCTTGACGGTGTCGCCGAAGGCGAGCAGGGCGAGCACCTCGCGCCGCGCTTGCGTCTGCTCGATCAGCCATGAAACCGTGTTGCCGCGCGCTTCGAGCGCCTGCGCGCGTTCCATGAGCGAACGCGGTACGTCCGCGCCCAGTTCTTCGACCCAACGCCCGCTGCCGATGGCGATGCGCCGCTCGTTCACATTCGCCTCGACGCCGCGCCCCGCGACCGCGCGCGCCGCGTTCGCCTCGAAGCGCGGCGCGTCCGGATCGTCCAATGCGGCGGCCACGACGGCCTTCGCCAGCGGATGCTCGCTCAGCCGCTGCACGGCCGCCGCCAGCCCGAGCGCGTCTTCCCGCGCGTGTCCGGGCGCCACCTCGAATTCGACGAGCGTCGGACGGCCGACGGTCAGCGTGCCGGTCTTGTCGAACGCGACGATGGCGATGGCATGCGCCTGTTCGAGCGCCTGCGCGTCCTTGATCAGAATGCCCTGGCGCGCCGCGACGCCGGTGCCGGCCATGATCGCGGTGGGCGTCGCGAGACCGAGCGCGCACGGGCAGGCGATCACGAGGACCGCGACCGCGTTCAGCAGCGCCGTTTCCACGCCGGCGCCGTGCCACAGCCAGCCGGCCAGCGTCACGAGGGCGATCGCCAGGATCGCCGGGACGAACACCGCGGCGACGCGATCGACCAGCCGCTGGATCGGCGCCTTGTCGGCCTGCGCGGATTCCACCAGCCGGATGATGCGCGCGAGCGTTGTTTCCGTGCCGATCGCCGTGGTTTCGATCTCGATCGCTCCTTCGCCGTTGACCGAGCCGCCGGTCGTGCGCGCGCCGGTTTCCTTCGCGACGGGCAGGCTCTCGCCGGTGATGAGCGATTCGTCGATGTGCGTGCGGCCCGCGCGCACGATGCCATCCACCGGCACGCGCTCGCCCGGCCGCACGATCACGATGTCGCCGATCCGCACGTCCGCGAGCGGCAAATCGCGTTCGCGCGCCGGGTCGTCGCGGTCGCGCACGCGCGCGGTGGCGGGGCGCAGGGCATTGAGCGCGCGGATCGCGGCGCTGGTCTGGCGCCGGGCACGGGTCTCCAGCCACTTGCCGAAGCGCACCAGCGTGATGACCACTGCCGACGCCTCGAAGAACAGATGCGCGCCCATGCCGCCGTGCGCGAGCATCTGATAGACCGACAACCCCCACGCCGCCGACGTGCCGAGCGCGACGAGCAGATCCATATTGCCGGCAAACGCTCGCACCGCGCGATAGCCGCCCACGTAGAAACGCGCGCCGAAGCCGAACTGCACGATGCTCGCGAGCGTCAGTTGCAGCCAGGGATCGAGTTCGAGGCCGAACATCGGCGCGAGCAGCGGCAGGGTGATGAGCGCGGCAACCAGCACGGCAATGAGCTCGCGATCGACACCGGCCGCCTCGGCGGCCGGCGCCTCGGGCACGACGACCGCGGCTTCGTAGCCCGCCTTCGCGACCGCAGCGACGAGCTGATCATCGCTGACGGCGGCGCTGGCGTGGACCGTGGCCTTTTCAGTCGCGAGGTTGACCGCGACGCTTTCGACGCCGGGCACGCGTTTCAAGACCTTCTCGACCCGCATCACGCAGGATGCGCAGGTCATGCCGCTGACGGCGAATTCCGCGGTGCGGACGGCGGGCGTGGATGATTCGGTGGACATGCTGGAACACTCCGGTCTGGCTGGGGCGTGCGACAAGGACAAACGACTGACAAGTCGCTGCACTCCCTCACCCCGCCAGTATCGGGCTTCCAATCGTGGGAAGGTCAAGGCGAAAGCGCAGGAATACCATGAGCGGCGTCGTGTATCGCTGAAACAATACGGACGATGGTCACCATGCGCCGCAGTTTTCGACCCGATGGACGTCACCATATTCCGCTATCGTAGTGCCGGCTGACGAAGGCGCGCAGGGGTGGCCTGGACACATCGCCGGCGTGCGTTTTCGGTGGCTTCGCCCCAATTTTCGAAACGCCGCCGGCCTTTTGCACGCTGCTTCTTGCCTATCGTCAGCGGATAAGTTAAAACCCGAATTCCGAGATGGCGCTCACGGTGTTGCGCTCGCAACCCGAAGCCGCGTTCCGGTCTGAACCATCCCGGATTTGCGAGTCAACCCAATCGAAAGAAAACCCGGATTCCCATTCGAATGAAGAATTACCGACGCTGGACGTTTCCGCTCGACGCTGCCCTGTGGATGAGCGTGAGCCTCGCGGGGATGGCCGTCCTGGCCGGTTGCGCCACCAAGGCGCCCGACGAAGTCAAGGTAAGCAGCCCTGGCTGGGTGAAGAATCAGGTGGCGGATGCCTACACGTTCGGCTTCCCGCTGGTCGCGACCGACATCGCCCGCGAACGCGCCAGCGCCGCTCCGGGCGGGGCGGCGCTGAATACCTTCCACCATGCGACGGCGCTGCCGCCGGTCGGCGCGAGCGGCTGGCCGAGCGTCGATACGCTGGAATCGAGCGCCTGGCTCGATATCTCCGCCGATCCGGTGATCGTGTCGCTGCCCGCCGCGCCGCGCGGACGCTATCTCGATGCCCGCGCGTTCGACGCCTGGACCAACGCCCTCTATTCCAGCGCCGACACCACGCCTTATCCGAAGCAGCAGCGCATCGCCTTCGTGCCCGCCGGCTGGACCGGCACGCTGCCGACGGGCGCGACCCGCGTCGAGACGCGCACGCGCTACGTTTGGCTGTCCGTGCGGGTGCGCGTGAACGGTTCGGGCGATGTGCGCGAGGCGCGCAAGTTCCAGACGGCAATGCACATCGACACGCTGACACCCGCCAAGGGCTCGGTTTCCGATCCGACGCCGGTGGTTGCCGGTGCGTGGGGGTCGAGCACGGCGCGTCAGCCGGCGGTGCCGCCGCTGCCGAGCGCGCTTGCCGCGGCGACGCCCGGTGCGCAGGCCGAGGCGCTCGACGCCAACGCGTTCTTCGCGCGCCTGGCCCGTTCGCTCGACGACAACCCCGCCGCCACCGACGACAGCCACGCGATGAGCGGCCTCGCCGACCTGGGCGTGAAGCCGGGCGAGCCGGTGCAGTTCAAGAAGACGGATGCGCCGCTGCTCGATTCGGGCTTGAGCGACGCGCGCGAACGGCTTGCCACCGTGCCGTCGAATGCGCTGACGAAGAACGGCTGGACCTGGTTCGGCGACGGCGTCGGCATCTACGGCACCGACTACACGCTGCGCGCTTACCTTGCGCGCCGTCAGATCGCGACGAGCACAAAGGAGGGCGAGGTGAAGCCGGTCGCCCGGACCGACAGCGAGGGTCACGCGCTGAACGGCGCGAACCGGTACACGCTGCACTTCACGCCGGACGCATTGCCGCCGGTGCGCGGCTTCTGGACGCTCACCGCCTATACCAAGGATGGCGCGCTCGCGAATGGCAAGCTGCCGCGCCTGTCTATCTCGGAGCGCGACCGGCTGCGAAAGAACCGCGACGGCTCCTTCGACGTGATCCTCTCGGCGAAATCGCCGGGACGCGCGCATGTGGCGAACTGGCTGCCGGTGCCGCAAGGCGACTTCCAGCTCGCGTTGCGCCTCTATGCACCGAAGCCGCAGGCGAGCGATGGTTCATGGGCGCCGCCTTCGGTCGATCGCGAGTAAAACGCTGCACGCGGTCATGAACCGCCACGCAAAAGGCCGCGATCCGTCGCGGCCTTTGTGCTTCTGAAGCGCGCAAGAGGGAACGTTTGCGGGCCGTGCCGTCGTATACTCGGGCTTCACTTATCCGGGACGGCGAGCTCGAGCGGCGCTCATGCGGCACGCTTGCCCGCCGCGCATCGAATGTCAAGCATCGGCAAGTCTTCTCTCGCGTCCGCTGGCCAGACCCTGCGCGGCGTCGTGCAGGCGCGGCGCACGCGGCGCATCTTCATCGGGCTGGTGATCGCGCTGCTGGTCATCGGCGCGCTCGGCTTCTTCGTCGCGCCGCCGGTCATCCGGCATGTCGCCGAGCAGCAACTCGCGAAGCAGCTCGACCGGCCCGTCAGCATCCGGCGCATCTCGCTCAATCCCTATACGCTCGACTTCGAAGCCGACGGCGTGCATGTCGGCGAGTCGCCCGCCAATCTCGCGAAGGCGCCGGGCAGTCCGGCCGATTTCATCGACGTGTCGCGGCTTGTCGTGCGTACTTCGTGGGCGTCCGTCATCAAGCTCGCGCCGGTCGTCAACGAGTTGAAGATCGATTCGCCGCGCATCCACGTCGTGCGGTATGACGGCGAGCACTTCAATTTCTCCGATCTCATCGAGAAATTCTCGAAGCCATCCGCCGAGCCTTCCAAGAAGCCGGCGCGCTTTTCGGTGTCCAACATCCGTCTGGAAAACGGTCAGATCACGTTCGATGACCGGCTGCTCGACGCGAAGCACGTCGTCGACCGGTTTGCGCTCGGCATTCCGTTTATCGCGACCCTGCCGTCCGCCACCGACATCTTCGTGACGCCGCTGTTGCAGGCGCGCATCGACGGCTCGCCGCTGGTCGTGAAGGGACGCACGAAGCCGTTTGCACAGTCGCGCGAGTCGGAGATCGCGCTGACACTGGACGGCCTCGACGTGCCGCAACTGGCGTCCTATGCGCCGGCGTCGGTGCCGGTCGCGGTGAAGAGCGGCAAGCTGTCCACCGACCTCAGCGTCAGCTTTTCGATTGCCGGCGACGCGCCGACGATCCGGATCGCCGGCACCGCCGATCTCGCCGATCTCGCCGTCACCGACAAAGCGAACGCACCGCTGGTCGCCGCGCGCGCGCTGCATGTGAAGATCGCCGACGCCGAGCCGCTGCGCGATATCTATCGTCTGGACGAAGTGACGCTCGCGAATCCCGACGTGCATCTCGCGCGCGATGCGTCCGGTCAGCTGAACGTGCAGAAGCTGGCAGGCGGGACGTCACAGGCAACGCCGCCGGCAAAAGAGCATGCACCCGTCGCGGAGCCGGCGAAGGACGCAGCGCCGCTCGACTTGTCCATCGGCCATCTGGCGATCGAAGACGGCAGGATCGCTCTCGACGATCAACTGCTGAAGCAGCGCGTGCAGGCCACGCTGATCGGCTTCGGCGTGACGCTCGACGGCTTCTCCACGCTCGCGAAGACGCCCGCCACCTACACGCTGAAAACGGCCTTCGACCACGGCGGCGCGCTCGATGTCTCCGGCCGCGTGACGCTTGCCGCCAAACAGGCCGACGCGAAGATCGGCCTGAATGCATTCGCGCTGCCGCCGTTGCAGCCGTATCTGTCGAATCTGATGGCGGCGCGCGTGACGAGCGGTACGCTCGGCGCCACGCTGCCGGTTTCGGTCGACTGGAGCAAGCCGGATGGCGGCGTGCAGGTCGGCGCGGGCGAGGTCAGGCTCGACGCCGTCACGCTCGCGCCCACGGCGCAGGGTGTCGCGCCGGTGAAGCTGGCGTCCGCGCAGGCCAAGATCGCCAAGGTGGACGTGGCGGCGCGCCAGGCGTCGCTCGACAGCGTGCAAGTGACCGGCCTCGCGCTCGACGCGACGCGCCGCAAGGACGGCAGTATCGATCTGGCGTCGCTCGCCGGTCCGCACGAGGCCGCGCCTGAGGCCACCGCGACGCGCAAGATCCAGAAGGCGCAGGAAGCGGGACCGGCATGGCATTACCAGATCGGACAGATCGCGGTCGAGAACGCCTCGGCCAGCTTCACCGACGAGACGCTTGCGCGCCCGATGAAACTCCAGATCGCGCCGCTCGCGCTCAACGTGAAGCAGTTCAGCGACGACCTGACCCGGCCGCTCGCCGTGGACGGCAAGCTGACGCTCAATGGCCGGGGCGCGCTTGCGCTCGGTGGCAACGTGACCGTGAGCCCGCTCAAGCTGGCGCTGCACGTGAAGGGCGATCAGGTGGACGTGTCCGCGTTCGAGCCGTATTTTGGCGACAAGCTCAACGTCGACGTGGCCAGCGCGAATGCCAACGCGAACGGCGATCTGACGCTGTCCGGCAGCGGCAAGACGCTCGCGGCGACCTACAAGGGCGACGCATCGCTGACAGATGTGCGCATGATCGACAAGCTGACCAACGACCGCTTCGCCGGCTGGAAGCTGCTCGGGCTGACCAACATGAAGGTGAGCTACGACGAGCGCGGCACGGACGTCGAGGCGGCGCGCGTGACCTTCGCGAACTTCTACGGCCGCGTGCTGCTCGACGCGCAAGGCAAGCTGAACCTGAAGGGCGTGGTGGCGAACGAGAACGGCGCGACGCAGCCGGTTACGCGCGAGAAGGTCAAGGCCACGCCGCCGGCCGCCGCGAGCGCAGCGGCGGCGCCGAAGGCCGCTGAAAAGTCCGGGCCGCCGGTCAACCTGCGCTTCGGGCAACTCGTGCTGCAGAACGGCCGCGTCACCTACACCGACAACTTCATCAAACCGAACTACACGGCGAATCTCGTCGCGATCAACGGCACGATCGGCGCGTTCGGCACGCATTCGACGACCCCCGCTCCAGTCGACGTCATGGCGAAGCTCGCGGCGAACGGGCCGGTGTCGATCAAGGGGCAGGTGAATCCTCTGATCGACAAACCCGCGCTCGATCTGACGGCGAGTGCGCATGACGTCGAGCTGACGAACCTGACGCCGTATTCATCGAAGTACGCGGGCTATCCGATCACGAAGGGCAAGCTGAATGTCGACCTGCATTACATGCTCGCCGACAACAAACTGACGGCGAACAATCACTTGTTCATCGATCAGCTGACTTTCGGCGATCACATCGACAACTCGACGGCGACCAGGCTGCCTGTCCGGCTCGCGGTATCGCTGCTGAAGAATTCGCGCGGCGAAATTGACGTGAACATTCCGATTTCCGGTTCGCTCGACAATCCGGAGTTTTCAATCGGCGGGCTGGTGTGGCAGGCTATTCTCAACCTGGTGCAGAAGGCGGTGACGGCGCCGTTCACGCTGCTTGCGCACGCGTTCGGCGGGGGCAGCGGGGCGGATCTCAATTTCATCGAGTTCAATGCGGGCTCGGCGGACCTGACCGATGCCGCGCAGAAGAAGCTCGAAACCATCGCGAAGGCGCTGGTGGACAAGCCTTCGGTGCGCGTGGACGTGACGGGCCGCGCGGATCCGAAGGTGGACGAACCGGCGTTGCGTTCGGCGTGGGTGGACGCCCAGGTCAAGCGCGCAAAGGTGCGCGACATGGCGGGCAATGGCGAGAACGTGGACTGGAATGCCATCAAGGTGTCGGATGCGGATTACGACAAGTATCTGAGCAAGGTCTACAAGTCAGCGGACTTCAAGAAGCCGACCAACTTCATCGGCATGACGAAGTCGCTGCCGGATCAGGACATGAAAGCCGCGTTGACGAAGAACGCGCCAGTGGACGAGGGCGCGTTGCGCGAGCTCGCACAACAGCGGGCGCAGGCGGTGCAGGAGTATTTCGACGGGAAGATCGACAGCAAGCGGGTTTTCGTCGTGGCGCCGAAGCTGAACGCGGATGACATCAAGGACAAGAGCACGGGCAGCAGGGTGGATCTGGGCCTGAAGTGACGTGTGCTGGCCGTTGGCCGTTTGGACGATCTGGATGAACAAGGATAGCGAACCTAATATCGGCGATACCGGGAATCAGGAAGAGAACGGGAGTCAGCCGATGGGAACACCGTATGAGAAGGACGTGGTGGCGTGGGCCAGGGAACAGGCTGCGTTACTGCGTGCGGGAAAGCTTGCGGCCATCGATATCGAGCATATCGCAGAGGAAATCGAGGCCGTGGGAAGGAGCGAGCAGAGGGAGCTGGTGAGCAGAATGTCGGCGCTGCTCGCGCACATGTTGAAGTGGCAATATCAGGCAGATCGACGAAGTCGGAGTTGGACGAGCACCATACGTACGCAAAGAAAGGAGGTGAAGTTCGTGTTGAGTGACGCGCCGAGCCTCAAGACTAACTTCGACAATCCGGAATGGATCGATCTGGTGTGGTCAAAAGCCAGGAACCTGGCGGAAGCAGAGACTGGAATCGAGTTCGAGCGGTTTCCGGATCTCTGCCCCTGGGCCATGCGCACGGTGCTTGACGAGGGTTTCAAGCTCGATTGATCGCGCGAGCGTGTCGGGCTCGCGCTCTTGCATTCGTCATCGCGCACCCTCAATGCGCCCCCGAAGCCGCCCCGCCGCCGCCACCCTTCGCCACCTTCGTGATCCAGATCAGCGGAATGATCAGAATGAAGATCACCGCCGAGATCAGGAAGATATCGTTGAGGCCCATCATCGCGGCCTGCGAATTCACCGTGAAGTTGAACAGGCCGCGCGCCTGCGCCTCGCCGACATCGAGCGTCGCCTGGGACGCGCCGAGCGAGTGCAGGAAAATCGGGTTATAGATGTTCGCCTGCTCCGTCAGCCGTTCATGATGCAGCGCGATGCGATCGTCCCACGCATTGCCCGCGAGCGAGGTGCCCACCGCGCCGCAAAACACGCGCGCAAAGTTCGACAGCCCTGCCGCAGCGGGAATTTTCGAGGGCGGCAGCCCCGACAGCACGATCGCCGTGAGCGGCACGAAGAACATCGCCATCGGAATGCCTTGCAGGAGCGTCGGCAGCACGAGATGCCAAGTGTCGATCTCGATCACGTACTTCGAGCGCAGCCAGAAGACGAACGCGAAGCCGATGAACGCCATCGTCGCGATGATGCGTGCGTCGCTGCGTGGCAGCATCTTACCCATGACCGGCGCAAGGATCACCGCGAAGATGCCCAGCGGCGCGGTGACCAGGCCGGCATCGACGGAGCGGTAGTTCAGGTATTGCTGCATCCACTGCGGCAGCAGCACCAGATTGCCGAAGAACACGCCATAGGCCACGGAGATCGCCACCGTGCCGCCGAAGAAATTGCGCCCGGCAAACAGCCGCAGATCCACCACGGGATTCGGGTCCGTCAACTCCCACACCACGAAGAATGCAAACGCGATCGCCGCGACAATCGCCAGCACGACGATCAGCGGCGACGAGAACCAGTCGAGGTCGCGTCCCTTGTCCAACATGATTTGCAGCGAAGCAACCCAGGTCACGAGCAGCAAGAGGCCGATCACGTCGATCGGCGCCTTCCGCGTCACCGACTCGCGGTCGCGGTAGATCATCCACGTCACGCCCGCCGCGAAGATGCCCACCGGAATGTTGATGTAGAAAATCCACGACCAGGAATAACTGTCCGTGATCCAGCCGCCGAGCGCGGGTCCGGCAATCGGTCCGACGGTCGCCGTCATCGCCCAGAGCGACAGCGCCATCGAGGATTTCTCCTTCGGATACGAGCCGAGCAGGATGGCCTGGGAGAGCGGAATCAGCGGCCCGGCGACCGCGCCTTGCAGGATGCGCGCGAACAGCAGCATGGGAAGTTTAGGCGCGAGGCCGCAAAGCCACGACGACAACACGAACATCAGGATCGCGCCGACGAACAAATGGATCTGCCCGAGCCGTTGCGTGAGCCAGCCGGTCAGCGGGATCGACACCGCGTTCGACGCGGCAAACACGGTGATGACCCATGTGCCCTCGTTGACGGACACGCCGAGGTTGCCGGAGATGGTCGGAATCGCGACGTTGGCGATGGACGAGTCCAGCACGTTCATGAACGTCGCGAGCGCCACGGCGAAGGTGGCAAGCACGAGTTTGCCGCCTTCGAGCGGCGGGGGCGGGGCGGGCGCGGGACGGGGCGTCGTCGGTGTGCTCATGCGGCTCGGATTCGGGGGGACGATGGATCGAGCCGACAGTGTGCCTGTGCTTGATAAAAGTTGCTGAGGCAAACGGCAGAGGGCGGTGTGTGACTACGCGATTTCATGTAGATACGCGTCGACACGTCTCAATTCGTGCGCCTAGCCTCGACTTATTGGAACTCGACGCGGCGAAGTTCGCGATCCGCGCGTTCTTGTTACTGTGAACGCCGCCGCGTCTTGTCGACTCACTTCGCCGAAATATCGATGTTCCCCAGATACTTCTTCGCGTACTTGTCGATGGTGCCGTCCGCGCGAACCTTCTCGATCGCCGCGTTGAGCTTCGTCTTCAGCGCGTCGTCGCCCTTGCGCACGCCATACGCAATGCCGCTGCCGAGAATCTTGTCGTCGCGCACCGGCGCGCCCACGAACGCAAAGCCTTCGCCGTCCGGCTTCGATAGGAAGCCGCTCTGTCCGGCCGGCGCGAGCACGAGCGTCGCGTCGAGACGTCCGGACTTCAGATCCGCATACACCTGATTCTGGTCCTGATACGGCACGACCTTCACGCCGTCGTTCTCCCAGTGAGCCTTGGCGAAGGTCTCCTGGATGGAGCCCTGCAGCACGCCCACGCTCTTGCCTTTCAACGATGCCGGCGTCGGTTCCAGGCCGCTGCTCTTCTTCGCGATCAACTGCGTCGGCACGCGGTACACCACCGTCGTGAAATCGATCGCCTGACGACGCTGTTCCGTGGCGTTCATCGCCGAATTGATCGCGTCGAACTTGCGGCCCTGCAACGCGGGAATCAAACCGTCGAACGAGGTCTCGACCCACTTGCACTGCATCTTCGCGGCAGCGCACACCGCATTGCCGACATCGATGTCGAGCCCTTGCAGCTCGCCCGTCGAGGATTTGGATTCGAACGGCGGATACTGCGCTTCCAGTCCGAAGCGCAGGGTGTCGGCGGCGAGTGCGGCGCCGCTCGCGAAGCCGCACGCAACGAGCAGGGCGGCGGCGAACGAGTTCAGTTTCATCGTGTGGTCTCCAGGGAAAGCGTCAGATCGTGCAAAGGCGGCGCGCGCCTTCGATGAGCGTGCCGTCGTCCTTCGCGAACGACAGGCGGATCACGTGGTTATCGGTGCCGTCGGTGTAGAACGCGGACAGCGGAATGGTCGCGACGCGGGCTTCGCGGATCAGGCGCAGCACGAAGTCGCTGTCGCCGGCATCGGAGATCGCGTCGTAGCGCGCCAGCATGAAGAAGCTGCCGGCGCTCGGCAGCAGTTCGAAGCGCGAGCCGGCCAGCGCGTTCGCGAGCAGATCGCGCTTGTGCTGATAGAACGGCGCGAGATCGAGATAGCTCGATTCATCCGCGAGCGCTTCGGCGAAAGCAATCTGCATCGGCGTATCGGCGGCGAAGGTCATGAACTGGTGAATCTTGCGAATTTCGGCCGTCAGCGCCGCGGGCGCGAGACAGTAGCCGACCCGCCAGCCGGTCACGTGATACGACTTGCCGAACGAACATACGATCACACTGCGCTCGGCCAGCGCCGGATAGCGCGCCATGCCGTGATGCGGCGCGCCGTCGAACACCACGTGCTC
Organism: Caballeronia sp. LZ065; assembly: GCF_031450975.1. Classification (NCBI taxonomy): domain Bacteria; kingdom Pseudomonadati; phylum Pseudomonadota; class Betaproteobacteria; order Burkholderiales; family Burkholderiaceae; genus Caballeronia; species Caballeronia sp. LZ065. The sequence continues at coordinate 1,383,156 of NZ_JARUXV010000004.1, read as the reverse complement.
GTAGACTTCGTCGGACAGCACGATGATCTTCGTGTCGCGGGTCAGCGCCGTGAGCCGCTCGATGTCCGCGTCCGTGAACGCGCTGCCGGTGGGATTGTGCGGCGAGTTGACCAGGATCATGCGCGTCTTCGGCGTGATGGCGGCCGCGACTTCGTCCCAGTCGATGCGGAAATCCACCGGCGACAGCTTGATCGCGACCGGCGTGGCGCCTTGGAGTTGCACGATCGGCCCATAGCTGTCAAAGGACGGCTCGAAATAGATGACCTCGTCGCCGGGATGCACGAGTGCGCTGATCGTCGCGTACAGGCCTTCGCTCGCGCTCGCGACCACGGTGATCTCCGTGCCCGGATCGTACTGCGCGCCGTAGAGCCGCTGAGTTTTCAGCGCGATCGCCTCGCGCAGCGCGAGCACGCCGGACATCGGCGCATACTGGTTATGTCCTGCCCGCATGGCTCGCTCGACGCTTTCGATCAGCTTCGGCGCGCAGGCGAAGTTCGGCGCGCCTTGCGAAAGATTGAGCGCGTCATGCTCCTCGGCCAGTTGGCCGATGACCGTGAAGATAGTCGTGCCGACGTTGGGCAGCTTGGATTCGGGAATGCAGGCGCTGTGCACGGCGGTGTCTCCGGAAGGGCGGGTCGACGAGAATTGCCGTCGATTCAACCGCAGCAATAAAGCGGGGACAATCGAAACTTTGTCATACTAGCCATGCTTGCAGATCATGGCTACATGCCGCAAACCCGATGAAACCGCTGCCTTCTCTCGATGTCCTCAAAACCTTCCTCGTCGTCGCCCGGAAGCTCAATTTCACGCGCGCGGCCGAGGTGCTGAACGTGACGCAGGGCGCGGTGAGCCGTCAGATCGCCGGACTGGAGGCGCATCTCGGCTATGCGCTCTTCACCCGGCAGGCGCGCGGGCTGACGCTGACGCATCACGGCGCGCTGCTGATCGCGCCCTTGCAACAGGCGTTCGGCCAGATCGACGATGCACTGGCGCGAGGCGGCGCGCAATCCGGCATTCTGCGCGTGAAGTGCCCGACCTGCGCGATGCGCTGGGTCTTGCCGCGCGTCATCCGGTTGCAGAACGAGCGGCCGGAACTGGTGGTGGAGGTGACGGCTTCGGTGTCGCATGGCGTCGAGTTCAGCGCCGAGCCGTTCGACGCCGCCATCGTGTTCGGCGCGGCGCCCGCGCTGAAGGGCGTGACGAGCCATCATCTGTTCGACGAAGTGCTGACGCCCGTGTGCGCGCCGGCGCTCTGGAAGCCGAAGCGGCAGCCTCCGCCGACCCCCGACGATCTCGCCGGCGAGACGCTTTTGCATCCCACGCGGGATCGCCGCGACTGGCTGCGCTGGCTCGAGGCATACGGCCATCCGGGTTTGCCATCGGCGAAGGCGCAGCATTTCGACACGCTCGACCTCGCCATCTCGTCCGCGATGCAGGGACTGGGCGTGACCATCGGCGATGTCGCGCTGATCGAAGAGGACTTGCGGGCGAAGCGCGTGATCGCGCCGTTCGCGCTGTGCGTGCCGAGCGGCGCGGCCTACTGGCTGACGTATCCGGAGCGGCCCGCGCCGTCGGCCGCGTTGCAGCAGTTCGCGCGCTGGCTGAGCGACGAAGCCGCGCACACGCGTGCGCGGCTGGAGGCCCGGACCCAGGCGGCCCAGGCCTGAGCCGCGTGCGTCAAATTACATGCCGTGCTTGGTGACGACCGATTCCCACTGGCCTTTCTTCACCTGATACAACGTCGATGAAGCGTTCTTGAGCGCGCCATTGCTGTCGAACGCGATGGGCCCGGTGATGCCCTCGAAGGAGTTCGACTTGAGCACCGGCCGGTACACCTTCGGATCGATGGAATTGGCCTTCTGCATCGCGTTGATGGCCGCCCACGCCGCGTCATAGCCGAACGGCGCATACGAGAGAATCGCGACGCCGAAGCGCTTCTGGAACTTGTCGCTGAACGCCTTGCCGTCGGGCAGCTTGTCGAGCGGGCTGCCGTATTCCCAGGCCTGGGCGCCCTCGGACGCATCGCCGGCGAGCTTGAGGAAATCGGCGTCCATCACGCCGCCGCCGCCCACGAACTGCGCGTTCATGCCGAGCTGCTTCATCCGCTTGACGACCGCCGCCGCCTGCCGGTCCAGTCCGCCGAAGAAGATCAGATCGGCGTTGGCCGCCTTGATGCGCGTGAGCTGCGCGCTGAAGTCGACGGTCTGGTTGTCGCTGTATTCACGCGTGACGATGTTGCCGCCCTTCGCCTTGACCGCTTTCTCGAATTCGTCGGCTTCGCCCTGGCCGAACGCGGTACGGTCGTCGATGATGGCGATGCGCTTCGCCTTCGACGTCGTCACCGCGTAGACGCCGGCGTTGCCCGCGTTTTGCGCGTCGCTTGAAATGACCGTGAAGACGTTTTCGAGACCGCGTGTGGTGATGGTCGGATTGGTCGCGGCCGGGTCGATCATCGGGATGCCGGCGTTGTTGTAGACCGGCGAGGCGGGCAGCGTCGTGCCCGAGTTGAAGTGGCCGACGACCACGGCGACGCCGTCATCGACGAGCTTCTGCGCCGCCTGTACGCCAATGCGCGGATCGGCCTGATCGTCTTCCGCGTGAATCTCGAACTTGGCCGTTTTGCCGCCGATGGTGATCTTCTTCGCGTTGGCTTCATCGAGCGCGAGCTGCACGCCGTTCTGGAGGTCCTTTCCGTATCCTGCGTTCGCGCCGGTCAGCGGCGCGGCAAAACCGACCTTCACCGGCATGTCTTCCGCCGACGCCGTCAGTGGCGCGGCAGCGAGCGCGACCGTGGCAGAGGCAACGGCCCAGGCCAGAGGTTGGGTAAGAAAGCGCATGGTTTCCTCTCCTTTTTAGTGTGGCAATCGAATGGAACACGAGCCCTTCCGTGCCGGCAAGACGGACTTGCCCTTGAGCGTGCGGGCAACCGCAGCCGCCGAAAGGCTCGGCGACGGCTCGGACAGTGGACATGCGCAATGTAGGGAGCCAATTTCGGCGCGTCTTGAAGTTTCGTCGCGCCGGACGTGCGGATTTCGGCACAGGCCCGACCGGGCTGGCGCGCACGCCCGGCGCGGCTTCGGGCGTTTCGAAGGAGAATCACGCGCGACGATTCGCTTCCATCGGTTGAAGCCGACAGCGCGCAGCCTATCGGCGTCATTGAAGTTGCCGGCTTGACAGAGTGCATATGCACAAATTATTCTCCCGGCATGACTTCCAACTCATCTCCTCTGGATTGCAATTGCTTCGCCATTCGTCAGGCGGCGCGTTATGTGTCGCAGATGTACGAGCGGCATCTGAACATGGCAGGCATCACGGCTGCGCAGTTCACGCTGCTCGCGGCGATCGGGCGCAAACCCGGCGTGCAGATGGCCGAACTCGCCGAGCAAATGGTCATGGACCGCACCACGCTCGTGCGCGCGCTGAAGCCGTTGCAGCGCGACGGCATCGTCGAGGCGGCGCAGGAATCGCGCAGTTCGCGCGCCGTGGGTCTCCGGCTTACGACGCTGGGCAAGGACACGCTCGTCAAGGCATCGGCGCAATGGCGTGCCGCGCAGGAAGAATTCGAAGCGAAGTTCGGCGAGCAGCGCGCGAAGGCCTTGCGCAAGTCGCTCTTCGAACTGACCACGATGGAGTGAGTGGAACAACCCGGGCTTGCCCACGCGCGAGCCTTTCTTTTACGTCATTTAGTGCATATACACTTTCAAGCGGAGTTCATCATGGAAATCAAGGGAAAAGTCGTACTCGTCACGGGCGCCAATCGCGGTCTCGGCAAGCAATTCGCCGTTTCGTTGCTGAAGGCGGGCGCCGCAAAGGTCTACGCGGCCGCGCGCGATCCGAAGAGCGTTGATATTCCGGGCGTCGAAGCGATCCGCCTCGACGTGACGAAGGCCGCCGACATCGCCGAAGCAGCGGCCACGTACACGGACGTGCAGGTGCTCATCAACAACGCGGGCGTGACGACGCGCGGCAAGCTCGTCGATCCGGCCTCGACCCAAGGCATCCGCGACGTGCTCGAAATCAACACGTTCGGCCCGATCGCGCTGACGCAGGCCTTCGCGCCGGTCTTGAAGAAGAACGGCGGCGGCGCGGTCATCAACATCCTGTCGGTGCTGAGCTGGGTCTCGTTGCCGGCGGGCGGCGCGTATCACATCTCGAAGGCGGCGGCGTGGGCGGCGACCAACGCGTTGCGCGAAGACCTGCGCGAGCAGGGCACGCTGGTGGTCGCGGCGCATCCGGCGTACATCGACACCGACATGACCGCGGGCGTGACCGGCGAAAAGTCGACGCCGGAGCACGTCGTGAACGAAGTGCTCGCGGCGGTGGCGCGCGACCAGGAGGAAGTGCTCGTCGATGAAACCGGGCGCGCCGTCAAGCAGTCGCTCTCCACTGAGAAGCCGATCTACCTGACGGGCATTCCGCGCTAAGAAAAGCCGAACGCCAGGCGAAGCGTTTAGTCTTTCGCGGCCTTGTGCAGGTCTTCGAAGCCGGCGGCTGCCTGCTGGACGTCGGGCGGGCAGTCTTCCATCTCCATGACCCGCCGGATTTCGATCGTTTCATTGTCCGCGGCCGGACAGCGCTTCGCCCACTCGATGGCTTCGTCGCGCGACTTCACCTGCAGCATCCAGTAGCCGCCGAGCACTTCCTTGGCCTCGGCGAACGGGCCGTCCGTCACGCGCGGCTTGCCGCCTTCGAAGGTGACGCGCGCGCCCATCGACGGCGGATGGAGACCATCGAGCGCGAGCAGCACGCCGGCCTTCTGCAGTTCCTCGTTGTACTTCATCATCGCGGTGACGGCTTCGGCGCTCGGCATCGTGCCGGGTGCGGCGCTTTCGTAGCCGCGCGGAATCATCAGCATCATGAATCGCATGGAACAGTCTCTAGAAAGAGTGAGAACGCGAGCATGAAGGTGCCCGTTCGAACTTTACGACGACTGACGCCACGCGGAATCGACAGCGATTGGAAAGCCGTGGATTCGCGTTTGTCCCTAGTCGATTGATGTTGCCTTCACGACCCGTAGGATCAAATAATGTAATCCATTACATCCCGTTCGCCGGTCGGCGGCGCAGCGTATGTCGGAGACAGTTCGTCCACGCGAGGAAGTGTCCATTGCCGATGTCGCGCAGCGCGCGGGCGTGTCGGTGGCGACGGTATCGCGCGTGCTCAACGGCCATACGAACGTTCGCGAAGTGACGCGCGAGAAAGTACGCGCGGCGGTGGCGTCGAGCGGCTATCGCATCAACGAGCTTGCGCGTAATCTGCGCACGGCCGAAAGCCGCCTGCTGCTCACCATGGTTCCCGACTTCGGCAATCCGTTCTATGCGGCGATCGTGCGCGGCATCGACAGCGTCGCGCGCCAGAACGGCTACTTCATGTTGTTGTGCGATACCGGCGCGGACCCGCTGCGCGAGCGCAGCTATTTCGATCTGCTGCGTGGCCGGCGCGCGGACGGCGCGATCTGCCTCGATCCGGCCGCTGTGCAGAAGGCGCTGGCCGAAGAGGCATCGACGTTGCCGTGGGTCGCGTGCTGCGAGTTCGATCCCGCTGCAGGGGTGCCGTATGTCGGCATCGACAACCATCTGGCCGCGGGCGATGTCGTGCGTTATCTGCTCGGCAAGGGCCACCGGCGCATTGCGCTGATTAACTCGGGGCAAGGCTATCTGTACGGACGTCAGCGGCTCGCGGGTTATCGCGACGCGTTGCATGACGCCGGCATCGAACCGGATCCTGCATGGCTGATCGAACTGGACAGCCTCGACTATGACGCGGGCGAAGACGCGGCGGCGCGTCTTGCATCGCTTGGCGAATCGCGGCCGACTGCCGTGTTCGCCGTCTCGGATACGCTGGCCATCGGCGTGATGAATGGCTTGCGCGGCGCGGGCCTCGCGGTGCCGGACGACGTCGCGGTCGTCGGCTTCGATGATATCGCCGTGGCGGCACATGTCGATCCGCCGCTCACCACGGTGTCGCAGCCGATGCAGCAGCTCGGCGAATCAGCCGCCGAGCTGCTGCTCAAACGCCTGCGCGATCCGCGCGCCGACGTGCCGGGCGTGTTGTTGCCGCATCGGCTGATCCAGCGTGGGAGCGCCTGACCATGAGCCTCGCGGTGCGCTTCGATGGAGTGGAAAAGCAGTTCGGGCCGGTGCGCGTGCTGCACGGCGTGGACTTCGAGCTGACGCCGGGGCGCATTTATGGCCTGCTCGGGGAGAACGGCGCGGGCAAGTCGACGCTGATGAAGATTCTCGCGGGCTACGAACGGGCGAGCGCGGGCGCGATCCTGATCGACGGACGCGCGCGCGACTTCGGCAGTTCCCGCGATGCCGAACAGGCGGGCATCGTGCTGATCCACCAGGAACTGAATCTGGCGGATCACCTGAGCATCACGCAGAACATGTTTCTCGGGCACGAGTTGAAGAAGGGCTTCTTCCTCGATGAAACCGCGATGCGCGAAGCCGCCCGCGCAAGGCTCGCCGAAGTGGGTCTGCACAAGAATCCGGATACGCGCGTGCGCGATCTGATCGTCGCCGAGAAGCAGTTGGTGGAGATCGCGAAGGCGATGCTGCGCGAGGCGCGCCTGCTCATCATGGACGAGCCGACCGCGACCCTCACCCCTTCGGAAACGCAGCGGCTCTTCGGGCTGATGGCGCGCCTGAAGGAAGCGGGCACGACCATCGTGTACATCTCGCACAAGCTGGATGAAGTCGAGCGCGTCACCGACGAAGTCATCGTGATGCGCGACGGGCGTTTCGTCGCGCGCGCGCCGACCGCCGAACTCACGCGTCAGCAGATGGCGAACCTGATGGTGGGCCGCGAAGTCTCCGACATGTTCCCCGCCAAGCCCGCGCTCGCCGCGACGGCGCCGGTCGCCTTCGAAGTCGAGCGGGCCTCGGTGCCAGGCTGGGCGCACGACGTGAGCTTCGCCGTGCGCCAGGGCGAGGTGTTCGGCTTCGCGGGCCTCGTGGGCGCGGGCCGCACGGAACTGTTCGAGGCGCTGGTCGGCTTGCGGCCGCTCAGCGCCGCACGCGTCGCGGTGAATAGCGCCAGCGTGAAGCTCAACAATCCGCGCGACGCGATGCGCCACGGTCTCACTTACCTGAGCGAAGACCGCAAGGGACGCGGCCTGCACGTCGACATGGCGCTGAAAGACAACCTGACGATGATGACGCTGGAACGCTACGCGCATCCGCTGCTCGACATGCGTGCCGAACGCGATGCGCTGAAGCAGGCGGTCGGCGACTTCGGCATTCGCACGGGCAACCTGTCGGCACGCGCGCGGATGCTGTCGGGCGGCAATCAGCAGAAGCTCGCGCTCGCCAAGTTCCTGCATCCCGACCCGCGCGTGATCGTGCTCGACGAACCGACGCGCGGCGTCGATGTCGGCGCGAAACGCGACATCTATTTCCTGATTCACCGGCTTGCCGCGGAAGGCCGCGCGGTGATCGTGATCTCGTCCGAACTGATCGAGCTGATCGGCCTGTGCCATCGCGTCGCCGTGATGCGCGCGGGCGAACTCGTCGCGACGCTCGGCATGGACCATCTGACCGAAGAGAGGTTGATCGCGCATGCGACCGGCACACACTGAAGACATTGCAAGCGAGAGCCGGCTCTCCAGCGTCGCGCGTTTCCTGTTCGGCGTCGGGCCGCTGATCGGGCTGATTGCGCTGTGCATCGGCGGCACGCTGCTCAATGGCGATTTCGCCACCGTCGACAACGCGATGAACGTGCTCACGCGCACGTCGTTCATCGGCATCATTGCGGTGGGCATGACCTTCGTGATCATCTCCGGCGGCATCGATCTCTCGGTCGGTTCGATGGCCGCGCTTATCGCGGGCAGCATGATCTACGTGATGAACGGGCTGCTGCAAGGCTTTCACGGGCACGCGGTGCCGCCGCTCGCGATCATCGCAATCGGCATCGTGCTGGCGCTCGTGCTGGGCGCGCTGTTCGGCTTCGCGCATGGCGTGCTCGTGACGAAGGGACGCATCGAGCCGTTCATCGTGACGCTGGGCACGCTCGGGATCTTTCGCGCGCTGCTCACGTGGCTCGCGGACGGCGGTGCGCTCACGCTCGACAACTCGCTCGCCGATCTCTACGGACCGGTCTACTACGCAAGCCTGTTCGGCGTGCCGGTGCCGATCTGGGTATTCCTGATCGTCGCGGCGGGCGGCGCGCTCGTGCTCAACCGCACCGTGTATGGCCGGCATGTGCAGGCCATCGGCTCGAACGAACAGGTGGCGCGCTACGCGGCGATCCAGGTCGATCGCGTGAAGATCGTGACCTATGTGCTGCTCGGCCTGTGTGTCGCGGTGGCCACCATCCTGTACGTGCCGCGCCTCGGTTCCGCCACGCCGACCACGGGCCTGCTGTGGGAACTCGAAGCGATTGCGTCCGTCGTGGTCGGCGGAACGGCGCTGAAAGGTGGCGACGGACGCGTGATCGGCACGGTCATCGGCGCGATCCTGCTGTCGGTCATCAACAACATCCTGAACCTGACGAGCATCATCAGCGTGTATCTGAATGCGGCGGTGCAGGGCGCCGTGATCATCCTTGTAGCGTATCTGCAGCGCGGCCGCCGCTAGCCGCGCCTGCACATTCATAAAACCGGAGACATCGTCATGAAAAAAATGCTTCGCGCGCTCGGTGCGCTGACTGTCGTGGCCAGCGCCTGTGCCGTCATCGCTCCCGCGTCGGCGGCCGACAAGGTCGTGCTCGGCGTCGCGATTCCCACGGCCGACCACGGCTTCACGGGCGGCATCGTCTGGTGGGCCAATGAAGCGAAGAAGGACCTGGAGAAGGCGCATCCGGACCTCAAGGTCATCGTGAAGACGGCGGGCAGCGCGCCCGAGCAGGCCAACCAGGTGCAGGATCTGGTGACGGTCAACAAGATCAATGCGCTCGTGATCTTCCCGCAGGAATCGGCCTCGCTGACGCAGCCGGTCGCGCAGGTGAAGAAGAAGGGCGTGTACGTGACGGTGGTGGATCGCGGCCTGACCGACACCAGCGCGCAGGATGCCTACGTGGCCGGCGACAACACCGCGTTCGGCAAGATCCCCGCCGAGTACCTGGCGAAGGCGCTGGACGGCAAGGGTGACATCGTCGCGCTGCGCGGCATTCCGACTACGCTCGACAACGAGCGCTGGACCGCGTTCGAAGGCGTCATCAAGCAGCATCCGGACATGAAGATCCTCGACGCGAAGTATGCCAACTGGAATCGCGACGATGCCTTCAAGGTGATGCAGGACTATCTGACGCGCTTCAAGCATATCGACGCCGTCTGGGCTGCCGACGACGACATGATGATCGGCGTGCTGAAGGCGATCGATCAGGCCAAGCGCACGGACGTGAAGATCGTGTTCGGCGGCGCGGGCTCGAAGGAAGCGGTGAAGCGCGTGATGGACGGCGACAAGCGCGTGCCGGCGGACGTGTCCTACTCGCCGAAGTTCATCTACGACGCGATCAAGCTGACGGCGGAAGCGCGCCTGAAGGGCGACAAGCTGCCGGCCACGACCATCATTCCTTCGGTGCTGATCACGAAGGACAACGCCAAGCAGTTCTATTTCCCGAACTCGCCGTTCTGACGCGTGCGGGCCGCGTGATGCGGCCCGCATGGTTTTCAAGGAGAGGCGAAAGATGAAAACGATCAAGGGCCCCGCGATCTTTCTCGCGCAGTTCATGGGCGACCGGGCGCCGTTCGATACGCTGGGCAATCTCGCGGCATGGGCGGCCTCGCTGGGTTACGCGGGCATCCAGGTGCCCGCCGATCCGCGCCTGATCGACCTGGAGAAAGCGGCGTCCAGCGATTCCTATTGCGACGAGATTCGCCGCACGGTCGAGGATGCGGGCGTGGCGATCACCGAACTCTCGACGCATCTGCAAGGGCAGCTCGTCGCCGTGCATCCGGCGTACGACACGCTGTTCGACGGCTTCGCCGCGCCGCACGTGCGCGGTCATCCCGAGGCGCGCACCGAATGGGCGATCGCGCAACTCAAGCTGGCGGCGGCGGCGTCGAAACGGCTGGGACTCGCCGCGCACGTGACGTTCTCGGGCGCGCTGGCCTGGCCGTATGTGTATCCGTGGCCGCAGCGTCCGGCGGGGTTGGTCGAAGCCGCCTTCGACGAACTCGCGGCACGCTGGCGCCCGATCCTGGACGAGTTCGAGCATGCAGGCGTCGATGTCTGTTATGAACTGCATCCGGGCGAAGACCTGCATGACGGCGTGACCTTCGAACGCTTTCTCGCGGCGGTGGACGATCATCCGCGCGCGAACATCCTGTTCGATCCGAGTCATTTCATGCTGCAACAGCTGGACTACCTCGCGTTCATCGACATCTATCACGCACGCATCAAGGCGTTTCACGTAAAGGACGCCGAGTTCCGGCCGAACGGACGGCAGGGCGTGTACGGCGGCTATTCGGGATGGGCCGAGCGGGCGGGACGGTTTCGCTCGCTCGGCGATGGTCAGATCGACTTCAAGGCGATCTTCTCGAAGATGGCGCAGTACGACTTCCCCGGCTGGGCCGTGCTCGAATGGGAATGCGCGCTGAAGCATCCGGAGGACGGTGCGCGCGAGGGCGCGGTGTTCATTCGCGACCACATCATCCGTGTGGCGGAGCGTGCCTTCGACGACTTCGCCGGCAGCGGCGCGAGCCGCGCGCAGATGCGCGGGCTGCTGGGCATCGGAGAGACGCGATGAGGCGCGTGCGGCTGGGCATGGTCGGCGGCGGCGAGGGCGCGTTCATCGGCGCGGTACACCGCATGGCGGCGCGGCTCGACGACCGCTGGGAGCTGGTGGCGGGCGCGTTGTCGGCGGATGCGGGACGGGCAGCAGCGAGCGCGGCGGCGATCGGCCTTACGCGCAGTTACGACGATTTTCGCGAGATGGCGCGGGCCGAGGCGGCTCGTCCCGATGGCGTCGAAGCGGTGGCGATCGTCACGCCCAATCATCTGCATGCGCCCGTTGCGACGGCTTTTCTCGAAGCCGGCATCCACGTGATCTGCGACAAGCCGCTGGCGGTGTCGCTCGACGAAGGCGAGGCGCTCGCGAAGCTCGCGCGCGAGAAGGGCCTGCTGTTCGCGGTGACCTATACCTACACGGGTTATCCGCTCGTGCGGCACGCGCGCGGCATGGTGCGGGACGGGCTGCTCGGCGACATTCGCGTGGTGCAGGTCGAGTATGCGCAGGACTGGCTGTCGCTGCCGATGGAAACGCAGTCGAACCGGCAGGCCGTATGGCGCACAGACCCGGCGCTCGCGGGTCCGGCGGGCTGTCTCGGCGATATCGGCACGCATGCGTATCAGCTGGCCGAATACGTGACCGGCATGCGTCCGGCGGAACTGGCGGCGGACGTGACGACCTTCGTGCCGAACCGGCGCGTGGACGATCACGTGCAGGCAATGTTCCGCTACGCGGGCGGCGCACGCGGGATGTTGTGGGCGAGTCAGGTGGCGGCGGGCGAGGAAAACGCGTTGCGGCTGCGCGTGTATGGCACGAAGGCCGGTTTGTCCTTCGATCAGCAAACGCCGAACGAAGTGTGGTTCACGCCGATAGGCGGGGCGTCGGAACGGATCACGCGCGGGCGCGTTCAGAGCGCTGAAGCATTGCATGCGACGCGCGTGCCGGCGGGGCATCCGGAAGGCTATCTGGAGGCGTTCGCGCAGCTTTATACCGATGCGGCGACGTGCATCGCGAGCGGCGCACCGCAGGGCGATGGCTGGCTCACGACGGTCGAGGATGGCGTCGCGGGCTTGCGCTTCATCGATGCGGTGTTGCGGAGCAACGGAAAGGACGGGGCGTGGGTGGGCGTGTCATGAGGCGGGCCATTTGCCGCACAGCATGGCTGCTTCGAGCATGCCCAGGGTCAACTGGCAACCGCCGAGCGTGTCGCGCGACGCGCGGCTGAAGGGTGCCTTGAACACGGTGAGCAGGAAACCTGACAGGCTCAGCGTGCTGGCAGGATAGTAGTGGGTGATGTCGAATGCACGCATGTCGATGTCGAACGCCGCGCTCCACCCGGTGAGAAACGCCGAGATGCGGTCGGGGTTCAGATCGAGGTCGTGATAGAGATCGGTGTCGCGGGTGTAATGGTCTTTTCCGAACAGCGGTTTGCCCACGGCTCGTTCAACGAAGGTCAGGAGCGCGTCCCAAGCTTGTTCGTTCGTGGCCATCACCAGCGGTCCGCCGGCTTGACGGTCGAGTTATAGACGAGACTCGCGCGCCACACGATGCTCGATACGTCAGTAGCGAGCAGAACTCAGCCGACTCCAGGAATTGCCCTTCCCACGAATGCGCCTAGGTTACGCGTGAATCTAATCCGCAGCGCAAAGAGACTCGAGAAAGACGTAATGGTGGGCAGTATTCGGTATTTGATCTCGATAGGAAGTAATGCTCTGGATGCCATAGAGGCAACCGAGGTTCCTTTGACGGCGTTTGCGAACTTGCCTCGGGTCCGCACAAACGGCTGCCCCATCAAGATCATCGCGACACCGGCGACGTCATCGACGCCCGTGTGCTTGCAGGTTTCGTCGAGCACAATCAGAAAGAATAGCTCGGAGGGTGACAATTTGTCGTGGATGCCATATTGATAAAGATTGCTCATCATGATTGTGATCGTTACGCAATCGCACGAGCATAGCCGCGTGTGCCGGCGCCAGCAACGCTTGCCGTCAGACAGTCAAATCAAAGTCTCCACACCCAAAAAAATGCGGCTCCCGAAAGAGCCGCATTCACCTTCAGCATTCGGTTACCCGAACGCTCACGCCCAGTTCGCGTGGAAGCTTCCCGGCTTGTCCGTCCGTTCGAACGTATGCGCGCCGAAGAAATCGCGTTGCGCCTGCACCAGATTCGCCGGCAGTGTTTCCGAGCGATAGCCGTCGAAGTACGCGATCGCCGACGAGAACGCCGGCACCGGAATGCCCGCCTTCACCGCCGCGACGATCACTTCACGCAGCGCGTCCTGATACTTTGCCGCGATGTCGCTGAAGTACGGATCCAGCAGCAGGTTCGCGAGTTGAGGGTTGGTCTTGTAGGCATCCGTGATCTTCTGCAGGAAGCGCGCGCGGATGATGCAGCCCGCGCGGAAGATCTTGGCGATCTCGCCGTAATGCAGATCCCACTTGTATTCGTCCGACGCCGCGCGCAACTGCGCGAAACCCTGCGCATACGAGACGATCTTCGACAGATACAGCGCGCGCCGCACCGCTTCGACGAACGCGGCGCGATCGCCTTCGAAGCCCGGCTTCGGTCCCGACAGCACCTTGCTCGCCGCGACCCGCTGCGTCTTAAGGGACGACAGCACGCGCGCAAACACGGCTTCGGTGATCAGCGGCAGCGGCGCGCCGAGATCGAGCGCGTTCTGGCTCGTCCACTTGCCGGTGCCTTTCTGCGCGGCGCGGTCGAGAATCACATCGACGAGATCCTTGCCGGTTTCCTCGTCCTTCTTCGAAAAGATCTTCGACGTGATTTCAATCAGGTAGCTGTCCAGCTCGCCCTGATTCCACTCGACATACACCTTGCCGAGTTCCTCGTTCGACAGACCCGCCACGCGCTTCAGCACGTCATAGCTTTCGGCGATCAACTGCATGTCGCCGTATTCGATGCCGTTGTGCACCATCTTCACGAAATGGCCCGCGCCGTCCGGACCCATGTACGTGACGCACGGCTCGCCGTCCGGCGCCTTCGCCGCGATCTCGGTGAGAATGGGCGCGACCAGTTCGTAGGCTTCCTTCTGGCCGCCCGGCATGATCGACGGACCCTTCAGGGCGCCTTCCTCGCCGCCCGACACGCCCGTGCCGATGAAATGCAGGCCCGACTTCGCGAGATCCTGATTGCGGCGGATGGTGTCGGTGAAATGGGTGTTGCCGCCGTCGATGAGAATGTCGCCTTTTTCGAGCAGCGGACGCAGCTGGGCGATGGTGTCGTCGGTGCCGGCGCCGGCCTTGACCATCATCAGGATGCGGCGCGGTTTTTCGAGCGACTGTACGAACTCTTCGAGCGTGAACGTCGGCACGAGCTTCTTGTCGGGGTGTTCGGCAATCAGTTCGTCGGTTTTCTCGCGGCTGCGGTTGTAGACCGAAACGGCGTGACCGCGGCTCTCGATGTTCAGGGCCAGGTTGCGGCCCATGACGGCGAGGCCCACCACGCCGATAGCTTGCTTGCTCATGCTTGATCTCCGAAAGACCGAAGCTCCGCGCGGCTCGTGGCGCGCGGCTTCGGGGTGAAAACGTGTCGATGGGAGCGGCGCCCGCGCGTGGAGAAGTCGCCTCACGGTGCGGTCGGCGGTGCGCCGGACCGGTCAAACGCGCGAACGCAGACCGACCCGAATTTACCACTTTGACGCGCTTCCGGCAGGGAGCACGCTGTCGGGACGAGCGCCGGACGCCGCCCCGTCTTAGAATGTCAGCCCGCAACGAACACGCCGCGAAGGCGCCCGGAACATGCCGCCCGCACGGCGCGCGCGACGCCATCATTACTCGGTCTACGTCGTCGAATTGTCCGACCAGGTCTGGAACGAAGCGCGCTTTCGCCGCGGCAATCCGGACTATGTCGTCGGCAAGCCGTTTGTCTATGTGGGCATGACGGGCATCGATCCGGACGTGCGTTTCGACAAGCACAAGGCGGGCATCCAGTCGAACCGTTTCGTGCGCGACTATGGTCTGCGGCTCCTGCCGCAGCTGTACGAGATGTACAACCCGATGCCCTACGACGGCGCGCGCGACATGGAAGTGGAACTGGGCATCGGTTTGCGGGAAGCGGGTTATGGCGTTTGGCAGGCTTGAAACGGACTCAATGACAAGGAGCGGGACATGCGGATTCTGGTAGTGGGTGCGGGGGCGATCGGCGGCTATTTCGGGGCGCGTCTGCTGGAAGCGGGCCGCGACGTGACGTTTCTCGTGCGGGAGCGCCGCGCCGAACGGCTGCGGCAATGCGGCCTGAAGGTGAAGAGTCCGGAGGGCGATCTCGCGTTCGCCTGTCCGCCGATGACCCTCGCAAAAGACCTGACACACCCGTTCGACCTGATCCTGCTGAGCTGCAAGGCTTACGACCTGCAGAACGCGATCGATTCGTTCGCGCCCGCCGTTGGTCCGGACACGGTGATCCTGCCGTTGCTCAACGGCATGGCGCATCTCGATGCGCTCGACGCCCGCTTCAGCGCGGCCAACGTGCTCGGCGGGCAGTGCGTGATCGCCGCGACGCTCGATGCCGAAGGCGAGATCGTCCATCTGAACAACATGCATTCGATGACGGTCGGCGAGCGTGCGGGCGGACGCTCCGCCCGCATCGAAGCGATCGCCGCGCAACTCGACGGCGCCGGGTTCGAACTGAACGTGAGCGAAGACATCCTGCAATCGATGTGGGACAAGTGGGTGTTCCTTGCCACGCTCGCGACCGGCACGTGCCTGATGCGCGCGCCGATCGGCGACATCCTCGACGTGCCCGGCGGCGAGGACGTGCTCAGGCGGCTTTTCATGGAGTGCCAGGGCGTCGCGGCCGACAACGATCATCCGCCGCCGGAATCGGTCATCGAGCGGGCGCGCGCGAGCTTCGGGCAGCGCGGCTCACTGCTGACCGCGTCGATGCTGCGCGACCTCGAGAACGGCGCGCCGATCGAAGCGGATCACATCGTCGGCGATCTGATCGCGCGGCGGCGCTCGAAGGTGGAAGGCGCGTCGATGCTGGAAGTGGCGTATGCGCATCTGAAAGCCTACGAAGCGCGCCGCACGCGCACCGCACAGGCATGACCGGCGAATCCGCGCCGCGTCCCGGCATCGCGGAAATCTTCACGGGCTTTCTCACGCTCGGACTGACCGCGTTCGGCGGGGCGCTGCCGCTGGCGCGGCGTGAAATCGTCGAGCGTCGCAAATGGCTCGATGCCGACGAATTCACCGATCTCCTCGGCCTTTGCCAGTTCCTTCCGGGCGGCAATGTCATCAATCTGTCGGTGGCGATCGGCATGCGCTTTCGCGGCGTGCCCGGCGCGCTCGCGGGCCTGCTCGGGCTGCTGGTCGGGCCTTCGCTGATCGTGATCGGACTCGGCGTGATCTATCAGCGCACGCATCAGGACCCGCGCATCGCGCATCTGTTCGCCGGACTCGCGGCGGCCGCGGCGGGCCTGCTGATCGCGATGGCGGTGAAGCTGCTGTGGCCGCTGCGGCGCAAACCCGAAGCAGCGGCCGTCGCGCTGCTGATGTTCGCGGCGATCGCGTTCCTGCGCACGCCGCTCCTGCCGACCATGCTCGTCTTCACGCCCATCTCGGTGCTGATCGCCTGGAAGGCGGGCCGATGAAACACGATCTGGTTTCGCTCGCGGCCATCTTCAGCCAGCTTTCGCTGCTGGCGTTCGGCGGCGGCAATTCCATCCTGCCGGAAATGCAGCGTCAGGTCGTGCAGGTGCACGAATGGATGTCGAAGGCCGATTTTTCGGCGTTGTTCGCGCTCGCGCAGGCCGCGCCGGGACCGAACATGATGGTCGTCACGCTGATCGGCTGGCATGTGGCCGGCTGGCCGGGCGTGCTGGTCACGTCGATTGCGAAGTTCGGGCCGTCGTCGCTGGTGACGATGGCCGCGCTTCACGCGTGGGATCGCTTCAAGACGCGGCCATGGCGGCGCACCGTCCAGCTCGGGCTCGTACCGATCACGGCAGGGCTGGTGGCGGCGAGCGCGCTGCTGATCGCCGAGGCCTCCGACGAAACCATGATGCTGACGGCGATCACCGCCGCCGTGGCGCTGCTGTCGTATCGGACGAAGCTGCATCCGTTGTGGCTGCTGGCCGCCGGCGCGCTGATCGGCCTGACGGGATTCGGGCAATGACGCGCGCTCAAGACGGGCAAGCTTCCTGCTGAAAACATGACAACCGGGACACAAGGACGAGCGCCATGACGATGAACCTCGAATACGCGAAGACCGCACCGGAGCGCGCGGAACTCGACACGACGCGCGGCCCGCTGGTCGTGGAGTTCGGCACGGACTGGTGCGGCCATTGCCGCGCGGCGCAGCCGCTGATCGCGCAGGCGTTTCAGGAACACAGCGCGGTGCGGCACATGAAGATCGAGGACGGCAGCGGCCGGCCGCTCGGCCGCTCGTTCCGGGTCAAGCTCTGGCCGACGCTCGTGTTCATGCTCGATGGCCGTGAAGTCGCGCGGCGGGTGCGTCCTGGCGACGCTTCCGAAATTCGCGACGCCCTCGCGCTGATCGACGAACCACTGGCTGGCTAAGTCCGACGGCAGGGTAATTACGCGGTCAGCCGCACGTCGCAAAGTTGTATGATAACCCGACGACTTCACGAGCTTCTCCTGTCGCAATGTTCGAGAAAATTCCGCCGCGCGCGCTGTCGGACACCGTCGCGCAGCAATTGCAGAAGCAGATCGAGAAAGGCAGCTTCGCCGGTACCGGCAAGCTGCCGAGCGAGGCCGTGCTCGCGCAGCAGTTCGGCGTCAGCCGCACGGTGATCCGCGAGGCCATCTCGAGGCTCAAGAACGAAGGCATGGTGGAGCCGCGCCAGGGCAGCGGCGTGTTCATCGTGGAGCGGGCGGGCATCCGGCCGCTGCGCATCGACTACGCGCAGGCCGTCGAGCCGGGCGCGGTCGTGCAGATTCTGGCGCTGCGCCGCGCCATCGAGGCCGAAGTGGCCAGCGAAGCCGCGCTCCGGCGCAGCGCGGCTCACATGGCGGCCATCGACCGCGCGCTCGCGCAGATCGACGTGGCCGTGCGCGAGGCGCGTGACGGCGTCGCGGAAGACGTCGCGTTCCATCGCGAGGTCGCAACCGCCAGCGGCAATCCGTATTTCCTGAAAACGCTCGCCTTCCTGAACCAGTATCTCGAAGCGGGCACGCTCGTCACGCGCGGCAACGAAGCGCTGCGCGAGGATTTCATGCGGCAGGTGCGCGAGGAACATGCGGCGATCGTCGAGGCGATCCGCGCGCGTGACGCCGACGCCGCGCGCCGCGCCGCGCAGACACATCTCATCAACGCCGCACGCCGTCTGGCGGAAGCGGGCATCTGCTGAATCCCTATTCGACCGAAGAGGAAGACATGACGAGAAACGTGGGCGTTATCGGGCTGGGCGCGATGGGCATGGGCGTCGCCCGCTCGCTCCTGCGCGCGGGTTTTGCCGTGCACGCGTGCGATGTGCGTCAGCCGGTGCTGGATGCGTTCGCGGGCGAAGGGGGCGTTGCGTGCACATCGCCGGCTGAACTCGGCGCGCAGTGCGACGTGGTGCTGACGGTCGTCGTCAACGCGGCGCAGACCGAAGCCGTGCTGTTCGGCGAAACCGGCGCCGTGCCCGCGATGAAGCCTGGCGGCGTGGTGCTCGCGTGCGCGACGGTGTCGCCGCAGTTCGCCGCGGACCTCGGCGCGCGCTGCGAGGCGCGGGGCGTGCAGATGCTCGATGCGCCGCTCTCGGGCGGCGCGGCCAAAGCCAACGCCGGCGAGATGACGATGATGACCTCCGGCCCCGCCGCCGCCTACGCCGCCTGTGAGGACGTGCTCGGGGCGATTGCCGGGCAGGTGTATCGGCTGGGCGAGGCGCACGGCGCGGGTTCGAAGGTCAAGATCATCAATCAGTTGCTGGCGGGCGTGCATATCGCGGCGGCGGCTGAAGCCATGGCGCTGGGCCTGCGCGAGGGCGTCGATCCCGATGCGCTCTATGAAGTCATCACGCACAGCGCCGGCAATTCGTGGATGTTCGAGAACCGCGTGCCGCACATTCTCACGGGCGACTACACGCCGCTGTCTGCCGTCGATATCTTCGTGAAGGATCTCGGCCTTGTGCTGGATACCGCGCGCACTTCGAAGTTTCCGCTGCCGCTGTCGGCGGCGGCGCACCAGATGTTCATGATGGCGTCGACCGCCGGCCATGGCGGCGAGGACGATTCCGCGGTCATCAAGATCTTTCCGGGCATCGAGGTGCCGAAGGGAGCGAAGGCATGACGGGCACAACGCAAACCCCGCACGCCCTGCTCGGCTGCATCGCCGACGACTTCACCGGCGCCACCGATCTCGCCAACATGCTGGTGCGCGGCGGCATGCGCACGGTGCAGACCATCGGCGTGCCGGAGGCGGGCGCGCGCATCGAGGCGGATGCGCTGGTGGTCGCGCTCAAGTCGCGCACCATCGACGCAAAAGACGCCGTGCGCCAGTCGCTCGACGCGCTCGCCTGGCTACGCGCGCAAGGCTGCACGCAGTTCTTCTTCAAGTACTGCTCGACCTTCGATTCCACCGATCGCGGCAACATCGGCCCCGTTGCGGACGCGCTGCTCGATGCGCTGGGCGACGACTTCACGATTGCCTGCCCGGCGTTCCCGGAGAACGGCCGGACGCTGTTTCGCGGCCATCTGTTCGTCGGCGACGGGCTGCTGAGCGAATCGGGCATGGAGCATCACCCGCTCACGCCGATGACCGATCCGGATCTCGTGCGCGTGTTGCAGCGGCAGACGCCATCGAAGGTCGGGCTGCTGCGCTACGACACGATTGCGCAAGGCGCGGACGCGGTGCGCGCACGCATTGCCGAACTGCGGCGGGAAGGCGTGCGCCTGGCGATCGCCGATGCCGTCTCCGACGCCGATCTCTACACACTCGGCGAAGCCTGCCGCGATCTTGCGCTGATCACCGGCGGCTCGGGCGTCGCGCTGGGCTTGCCGCGCAACTTCGGCGCGGCGAACCGGCTCGCGCATGCGGAACAGGCGGCGGCGCTGCCGTCGATCGAAGGCAAGGCGGTCGTGCTGGCGGGGAGCGCATCGAAAGCGACGAACGCCCAGGTGGCGGCATGGCGCGCGTCGAGGCCGAGTTTTCGCGTGGATCCGCTGGCGCTCGCGCGCGGCGAACCGGTGGTCGATCAGGCGGTCGCGTTCGCGCGCGAGCACTTCGGCAAGAACGAACCCGTGTTGATCTATGCAACCTCGTCGCCCGACGAAGTCAAGGCGGTGCAGAGCCAACTGGGCGTCGAGCAGGCGGGGCGACTGGTGGAAGCGGCGCTCGCCGGCATCGCGCGGCGCTTGCGGGATGAAGGCGTGCGCAAGTTCGTCGTCGCGGGCGGCGAGACCTCCGGCGCCGTCGTGCAGGCGCTGGACGTGCGCAGCCTGCGGATCGGCCCGCAGATCGATCCGGGCGTGCCGGCGACGCAATCCATCGGCGCACAGGCCGGCGATGCGCTCGGTCTTGCGCTCAAGTCCGGCAATTTCGGCACCGCTGATTTCTTCGAGAAGGCGCTGCGGGCACTGTGATGACATCGAGCAGACATTGCGTTCGTGAAGAAAACGGCACGACGAGCAGGAGCCTGTGCGGGCTCGGCAGCCTGAACCTCGCGGCGTCGGACTGGACGTTTTTGCAGGCGGCTTGCGCGCCCGAGGAACAGCAGGAAACTCCGCCACTGTTTCTTTCAACCCCGCCGCCGACTGATGCGGCCATCGGCCCGCGCTGACAAGCCAGCCGCACGCCCACACCCTTTCGCAACGGAGACACGACCCCATGCCACGTTTTGCCGCGAATCTCACGATGATGTACACGGAACACGCGTTCCTCGACCGCTTTGCCGCCGCCGCGAAAGACGGCTTCAAGGCGGTCGAGTTCCTGTTTCCGTACGACTATCCGGCCGAGGATATCCGGCAGCGCCTGACCGACAACGGGCTCACCCAGGCGCTCTTCAACGCGCCGCCCGGCGACTGGGGCGCGGGCGAGCGCGGCATTGCCTCATTGCCGGGCCGCGAGGCGGAGTTCCGGCAAAGCGTCGCGAAAGGACTGGAATACGCGGCAGTGCTCGGCAACCAGAAGCTGCATGTCATGGCCGGCCTCATCAAGCCTGAGGAATCGCGGGAACGGCATCGTGCGGTCTACCTGGCCAATCTGGCCCATGCGGCCGAGGAAGCGCGCAAGGCGGGCATCGGCATCGTGATCGAACCGATCAACACACGCGACATTCCCGGCTTCTTCCTGAACCGTCAGGACGACGCGCAGGCCATCTGCGAGGAAATCGGCGCGCCGAACCTGCAAGTGCAGTTCGACATCTATCACTGTCAGATCGTCGAAGGCGACCTCGCGATGAAGCTCAAACGCGACATGCAACGCGCGAGCGCGGGCATCGGGCACATCCAGATCGCGGGCGTGCCGGAACGTCACGAGCCGGACCTGGGCGAACTCAACTATCCGTATCTGTTCGAGCTGATCGACACGCTCGGCTATGCGGGCTACATCGGCTGCGAATACAAGCCGAAGGCCGGGACGTCCGCGGGCCTCGGCTGGCTCAAACCGTATCTGTGAGGAGACGACGCTCATGAAAATCCTGATTACAGGCGGCGCGGGCTTTCTGGGCCAGCGGCTCGCCAGACGTCTGCTCGAACGCGGCATGCTCGATGGCAAACCGGTCACCGAACTGGTGTTGCTCGACATCGCGCGGCCGCACGACGAGCGTCTTTTGAACGACCCGCGCGTGCGCGCCGAAACCGGCGACATCTCGGACCCGGCGGTGCTGCGACGTCATCTCGACACAGACACGGAAGCGGTGTTCCATCTCGCCGCCATCGTCAGCGGGCAGGCCGAGGCGGACTTCGACCTCGGCATGAAGATCAATCTCGACGCCTCGCGCGCGCTGCTCGAAGTGTGCCGCGCGGCGGGGCATCGGCCGCGCGTCGTGTTCACGAGTTCGGTGGCGGTCTACGGCGGCGCGCTGCCCGACATCGTGCAGGACGATACCGCGCTCAACCCGCAATCGTCATATGGAACGCAGAAGGCGATCGCCGAATTGCTGCTGTGCGACTACGCGCGGCGCGGCTTCGTCGATGGCCGCGTGCTGCGGCTGCCGACCATCAGCGTGCGCCCGGGCCAGCCGAATGCGGCGGCATCGTCGTTTGCGAGCGGCATCATTCGCGAGCCGCTGAACGGTGAACGCTCGGTATGTCCCGTCAGCGGCGACACGCGCCTCTGGCTGCTTTCGCCGAAGCGCGCGGTCGAGGCGCTGATCGCGGGCTGCGAGATCGAGCGCGGCAAGCTCGGCGACCGGCCGGTGATCAATCTGCCGGGGCTTTCAGTCAGCGTGGACGAGATGATCGCCGCGCTGCGTGAAGTGGCCGGCGAAGACGCGGTGGCGCGCATCGACTTCCAGCGCGACGAGCGCATCGAGAAGATCGTGGGCAGCTGGCCCGGCGCGTGGGACACCGCGCGCGCCGAAGCGCTGGGGCTCGAAGGGGATGCCGCCTTCGCGGACATAATCCGCGCCCATCTCGCGGATTCCTGATTCCGCGCCGCGTCCTTCAAGCGCTGCCCCCGGCGCCAAGGGGCAGCGCGACGGCCGTCATGCTTTCGTTCGCATTTCCGGGCTACACTGTTCGCTTATATGTGACGAACGTCGGCCCGGCGCTGCATGCACCGCGTTGAAGCACGAGCCTCCGCACGCTCGTTTCTCCGTCGCTTTCATGCTTCCTGCGCCTGTTTTGCGGCTCCGTTGCGTCTGTCCTGCGCCCGAGCCGCGCCGCCTCGTCGCCCGGTGAGTACGCATCCTTCCCGCGCGGGAGTCTTCCATGTCGTTGCATCAGCTAGTCGATCGATTCGGCCCGGCGATCGTGTTCCTCAACGTAATGGGCTCGGCGCTCGGGCTGCCCGTTCCCGCGATGCCGACCATGATCATCGTCGGCGCGTCCATCGCGCTCACGGCGGTGAACGGCGGCGCATTCTGGCCGCCGCTCGCGGGCGTGCTGTGCGTGGCCGTGGCGGGCGGCGTGATCGGCGACCTCGTCTGGTTCCAGGGCGGGCGCAAGTACGGCGACAAGACCCTCAAGACCATCTGCAAGTTGTCGCTCTCGCGCGATACCTGCGTGAAGAAAACCGAACGCTTCTTCGGCCGCTGGGGCGTGCGCGTTCTGCTGGTCGCGAAATTCATTCCGGGCCTGTCGCTGGTATCGGTGCCGCTCGCCGGCGCGATGGGCGTCAAGCTGCGCAGCTTCATCGCGCATGACGGCGCGGGCGTGGCCTTGTGGAGCATCGTCGGACTGACGGTCGGCGTCATCTTTGCCGCGCAGCTCGAAATGGTCTTCGCGCTGATCGCGCAGCTCGGACGCCAGGCGGTGATGGTGGTCGCGGTGTTGCTGGCCGTCTATGTCGCCTATCGCTGGTGGCGGCGCCGCGCGCTCATGGCGACGCTCGAAAAGGCGCGCATCAGCGTGGACGAACTCTATGCGCTGATGAACGACCAGCCGCTGCCGGTGATCTTCGATATCCGCTCGCCCGAGAAACGCATGCTCGATCCCGCCGCGATTCCCGGCTCGCTGTTCGCCGACGAGCGCGAACTCGCGACGATCATCGAAAACTACGACAAGTCGCGCAAGGTGGTCGTTTACTGCTCGTGTCCGAACGAAGTGTCGGCGGCGTGGATGGCGAAGACGATGCGCAACGCCGGCTTCCGCGACGTCGTGCCGCTCACCGGCGGTCTCGATGCATGGCGTCTTGCCGGTTTCGAGGTAGCGACGCTGACCGAGTTCGGCGAGCTCGTGGCCACGACGCCGGAAGAAGTCGCGGAGATGGCCGCGATGTGCCCATGGTCGGTGAAGTCGGCGGCCCCGCCCGCGGTGCCGCCTGCAAGCGCTACATCCCTTCATGAAGCTGGTTTGCCACACGGAGATCGCGCATGAGCACCACCCCGTTCGACCATTCGCGTCAGAGCATGCCGAACGTCGTCGCCTGGAGCGCGCGCGAAACGCCCGAGAACCCGAATGTCGTGCCGACGCCCGCCGCCGCGCCGCCCGTCAGCGACGACAACGCGCCATTCTCGCCGCTCGAAAGCCGCGCGCACCAGATGTTCCCGCGTCTGACCGACGGCGAGATCGAGCGCATGAGCCGCTTCGGCGAGACGTCGCGGTGGCGTCAGGGCGACTGGATGTTCCGCATGGGCGAGACCGGGCGCGGCATGGTGATCGTGCTGAAAGGGCTCGTGCGGGTGACGCGGCGCAATGCGCTCGGCAAGGAGCATCTGGTGGTCGAGCACGGGCCGGGGCACTTTCTGGCTGAAGTGGCGCAGCTGTCGGGCAAGCCGTGTCTCGTCGACGGCATGGCGGCCGAGGATGTCGAGGGCATCGTGATCGCGCCGGAGCGGCTGCGGGCGCTGCTGGTCGCGGAGGCGGAACTCGGCGAGCGCATCATGCGGGCGCTGATCCTGCGCCGCGTGGGCTTGATCGAGAAGGGCAGCGGTCCGGTGCTGCTGGGCCAGTCCGACGACGGGCGCCTCGTGTCCCTGCAAGGCTTCCTGCGCCGCAACGGCTATCCGCACACGGTGATCGATGCCTGCGCCGATCCCGACGCGATTTCATTGCTGGAACGCATCTCGGCGTCCACGGCGGATTTCCCGCTCGTGATATGCCCGGACGGCACCGTGCTGCGCGCGCCGAGCGAGAACCAGGTGGCGACGCAACTCGGCTGGCTGCCGGAATTCGATCCGGCGCATGTCTACGATGTCGCGATCGTCGGGGCGGGCCCGGCCGGACTGGCGACGGCGGTGTATGCGGCGTCCGAGGGCTTGTCCGTCGCGGTATTCGACTGCCGCGCGCCGGGCGGCCAGGCGGGCGCGAGTTCGCGCATCGAGAACTATCTCGGCTTTCCCACCGGCATCTCCGGGCAGGCGCTCGCCGGGCGTGCTTTCGTGCAGGCGCAGAAGTTCGGCGCCCACATCGCGATCCCGACGAAGATCAAGTCGCTGCACTGCGATTGCGAGCCGATCCAGATCGAACTGGAGAACGGCACGCGCGTCACGTCGCAGACGGTGGTGATTGCGTCGGGCGCGGCGTATCGGCGGCCCGACATCGACGGGCTCGAACGCTACGAAGGGCATGGCACCTATTACTGGGCGTCGCCGGTCGAGGCGAAACTGTGCAAGAACGCTGAGGTGGTGCTGGTCGGCGGCGGTAACTCGGCGGGACAGGCCGTCGTGTATCTGGCGACGCACGCGAAGCACGTACACGTGCTGATTCGCGGCGCAGGGCTGGCGGCGAGCATGTCGCACTATCTGGTGGAGCGCATCCGCTCGCTGCCGAACGTGACGGTGCGCACGCATACGCAGATCACGTCGCTGGAGGGCGACGGCCGCGCGTTGACCGCGATCCATTGCAAGACCCCGGAAGGCCCGCTTACGATCGACTCGCGGCATCTGTTCCTGTTCACCGGCGCGGATCCCAACACGGACTGGCTGCGCAACTGCAATGTGAACGTCGATGGCAAGGGTTTCGTGCTGACCGGAGCGGAAGCGCATGAAGGCCGCACCGAAGGCGTGATGATGCTGGAGACGAGCGTGCCGGGGGTGTTCGCCATCGGCGACGTGCGTTCCAGTTCCACCAAGCGCGTCGCGGCGGCGGTGGGAGAAGGCGCGGCGGTCGTCTCGCAGATCCACGGCTTGCTGGCGAAACGGCAGGCGCTGGCCGTGCCGGTGTGATAGGCGCTTTTAGTTCGATGCCGGAAAGCGCAGCGTGAACTCGATCCAGCCATCCTCCGGCGTGTCGACGGACGCGCTGCCGCCGTGCAGCCGCATGATCGCCTGCACGATCGAGAGGCCCAGCCCGCTCGATTCCGTGAACTCGCTGCGCGCCGCATCTCCGCGATAGAAACGGTCGAACAGCTTGCCGAGTTCCTCCCGGCCGATATCGCCATCGATCTGATTGCGCACCGTCACCACCGCGCCGGCTGCGTCCGCGTGTCCATGCAGACGCACGACCGAACCCGCCGTCGCGTAGCGCACCGCGTTCACGACCACATTGCCCACCGCCCTGCGGCACATGATTGCGTTTGCAACCATTTCACCGCTCGCGTCGATATCGAAGCGGATGCGGCGTTCGTCCGCAATGCCTTCGAAGTAAGTGCAGATCGTGTCGAGCTCGTCGCGAAGCGCCAGCTGCTCGCGCTCGATGCGTTGTTCGCCGTGATCCGCCTGCGCCAGGAACAGGATGTTCTGTGCAATGCGCGCGAGCCGCTCGAGTTCTTCGAGATTCGATTCGAGCACGTTGCGATACTCGGCGACGTTGCGCTCGTGCGCGAGCGTGACCTGCGTTTCGCCGATCAACACGCCGATAGGCGTGCGCAGTTCATGCGCGAGATCGGCGGAGAACTGCAACAGGCGCTCATAGCCGTGTTCGAGCCGATCCAGCATGGCATTGAACGACGCGGCGAGACTTTGCAACTCGGCGGGCGCATGCGCCACGTCGAGCCGCGCGGAGAGCCGGTCCGGCGCGATTTCCGCGGCCTTGTCCGCCATCAGCTTGAGCGGCTTGAGTCCGCGGCTCGTGACCCACCATGCAAGCAACATCGTGACGAGCGCCGCGCCGATCACGTTGAGCCACACACGCTCCAGATAGACCGACAGCACGCGCGCTTCCTGCGTCATCACGTGCGCCGCGATGATCTCCACGACTTCGCCGTTATCGCCGATACGCGCCTGCGCGCCGACCCAGCGCATGCGCACGCCGTCCGCGCGCGTTCCCTCGTAGAGATCGTCGAGGCCGATGGGCCGCGTCACCGGCACGACATGCAGCGGCGGCAAGGACATCTGTTCCGGATTGACGTTGATGAACGGCGCCGATCCCGCGCGCCGGAACAGGATCACATCCTGCCGGTCGCCCAGCATGGTTTCGAAGAGCCGCGGCCGCGCCTCGATTTCCTTGATCGTATAGAGATCGTGCAGCAGCGAGCGGAAATGCTCGACGCGCGCGATCAACTGGTAGTCCGCGCGCGTTGAAAGCGCCACGTTCGTGGCGTGATAGAGCGCCGCCGAGACCATGGCCAGCACGATGCACACGATCACGACGAACGACAGCGCGATGCGTACCGCGAGTGAGCGCGACTGCCGCTTCAAGGATTCTCCCCGAACGAATAACCGATGCTGCGCACCGTGTGGATCAGCTTGAGCTCGAACGGATTGTCGAGTTTCGCGCGCAGGCGCTTGATGGCGACATCGACCACATTGGTGTCGCTGTCGAAGTTCATGTCCCACACTTCGGAGGCGATCAGCGTGCGCGAGAGCGCTTCGCCCTGATGCTTGCAGAACAGATGCAGCAGCGCGAATTCCTTGTTGGTCAGCGCGATGTCGGCGCCCTGGCGCGTCACCTTGCGGCGCAGGACATCCACCTGCAGATCCGCGACCTGGAAGGTATCCGATTCGCGCATCACGCCCCGCCGCAGCAGCGTGCGGATGCGCAGCACCAGTTCCGTGAAGGAGAACGGCTTGACGAGGTAATCGTCCGCGCCGAGTTCGAGTCCGTGGATGCGGTCCGTCACGTGGTCGCGCGCGGTCAGAAAAATGACAGGCAAGTCACGTTTCGCGCGCAACGCGGCCATGACCTGCCAGCCGTCGATGCCGGGCAGCATCACGTCGAGCACGATCAGCTCGTATGGGTTGGCGAGCGCCTGATGCAGCCCGTCCGTGCCGTTGCGCACGAGTTCGACCTGATAACCGGACTCGATCAGCCCTTTTTTCAGGTAGTCGCCGGTCTTGCGGTCGTCTTCGATAACGAGGATGGTCATGCTCGCGCTGCGCGGGGTGCGGGTTCGGATGAATTGACGACATTCTAGCCAGAGCCCGCCCGTCGCCCGCCAAGAATGACAAAAAAGTCATTGAAGGGTCATGGATCATTCAGCGCGGCGTGGCTAACATGCCAGCACATTGTTTCGCCATTCGCGAGGAAACCCGTGCAAGTACAACCGCTCTGGCTGCGCATTACGCACTGGCTCAACGCCTTCGCCGTGTTGATCATGGTGACGAGCGGCTGGCAGATCTACAACGCGTCGCCGATCTTCAAGTCACTGACCTTTGCCCCGGCCATCACGCTGGGCGGCTGGCTCGGCGGCGCGCTGCAATGGCATTTCGCGGCGATGTGGCTGCTGGTCGCGAACTTCATCGTCTATCTGGCGATGAACCTCATCACGGGCCGGCTGCGCCGCCGCATGTTCCCGCTGTCCATCAGGAGCATCTTCACCGATGCGCTGGCCGCCGTGCGCGGCAAGCTCGGCCATGACGACCTCACGCATTACAACGCCGTGCAGAAGTTGGCTTATCTCGCGGTCATCGTGGACATCGTGATCGTGATTCTCTCGGGGCTCGCGGTGTGGAAGTCCGTGCAGTTCCCGTTGTTGCGCGCGTTGATGGGCGGCTATGACAACGCCCGCGTCGTGCATTTCTTCGGCATGAGCTTCCTGGTGGCGTTCTTCGTGGTACACGTCGCGATGGTCGCGCTCGTGCCGCGCTCGCTCGTGCTGATGATTCGAGGCCGCTGATCCATGTCGCTGAAACTGTTCAAATCGAGACCCGACGCCGACCTCATCATCAAGGACGCGGCGAAGGAACTGAAGGCGCCGGCGCGCCGTCTGTTCGGCAAGCGCATTCTGTCGCTCGGCGGCCTGGCGATGCTCTCCGGCTGCAACATCACCGACGACAAGTCCGTCAACGTCATGCTGCGACGGATCTCGTCCTTCAATGACGACGTGCAGGCGCTGCTGTTCGATCCGAACGCGCTCGCGCCCACGTATCCCGAGTCGATGATCACGCGGCCGTTTCCGTTCAACGCGTTCTATGACATCGATGAAGTGCCCGAAGTCGATCCGGCCGCGTACAAGCTCGAGATCGGCGGCATGGTGAAGGGCAAGCGCGTCTGGACGCTCGACGAACTGCACGCGCTGCCGCAGGAGAGCCAGGTGACGCGGCATATCTGCATCGAGGGCTGGAGTGCGATCGGCAAGTGGGGTGGCGTGCGCTTTGCGAACGTCCTCGCGCGCGCCGGTGCGGATACGAGCGCGAAGTACGTGGCCTTCCATTGCGCCGACAACTATTCGACGAGCATCGACATGCCCACTGCGCTGCATGCGCAGACGCTGCTGACGCTGACCTATGACGGGCAGACCCTGCCGCCCAAATATGGTTTTCCGATGAAGCTGCGCATGCCGACCAAGCTCGGCTACAAGAATCCGAAGCACATTGTCGCGATCACCGTGACCAACGATTACCCCGGCGGCTATTGGGAGAACCAGGGCTACAACTGGTTCGGCGGGTCCTGATCGCCGTGTTTCGCTCAACACTTCAGTTTCGATTAACCCAAGGAGATTGCATGTCGATCCGCATGAAACTCGGCGTCAGCATCGTGACGCTCGCACTCGCTTCCGCCGCTTTTGCCCAGACGCCCGCCGCCAAACCCACGCGCATTCGCGGCGATATCGTGTCGTTGTCGGGCGATACGCTCACCGTGCATCGCAAGAGCGGCGACACCGTGAAGATCGCGGTGAAGGCTGACACGCCCGTCACGGCGCTGAAGAACATCAAGCTGCAGGACATCAAGCCGGGTTCGTTCGTCGGCACGGCGGCGATGACCGGCACGGACGGCAAGCTCACCGCCACCGAAGTGCTGGTGTTCCCGGAAGCGGCGCGAGGCACCGGCGAAGGTCACTATGACTGGGATCTCGGCCCGAAGAGCTCGATGACCAATGCGAACGTCGATCAGGTGGTGCAGGGCACGAGCGGCCGCGACCTGAAGCTCTCGTACAAGGGCGGTTCGAACTCGGTGACGGTGCCGGAGAACGTGCCGGTCGTGACCTTCTCGCCCGCAACGCACGACGATCTCAAGCCGGGCAAGAAGGTGTTCGTCGTGGCGAGCCCGGCGGGTTCGGACTTCACGGCGCAGCGTATCGTGGTCGAGAAGGATGGTGTCGCGCCGCCGATGTAATCGGCCTGCGTTTCTATCGCGTCATGAATGCCCGCCAGAGCAGTCCGGCGGGCATTTTTTTCAAAGGCTCATTCCAGCGATGCACGCAGATGACGGACGCTCGTCACCGTGTCGTCGAATTGCAACGTGCCGAGCTTGCGCTTGAGGCGGCGCGTCACTTCGGCGCTTGCCGTGCCGATGCGCTTCATCATGACGTGCGCGGCATCGGTGGGATGGATCGCGGATTCGCGGCCGTCGCTTTCAGTCGACCAGCGTTCCACGAAGCCGAGCTGTTGCAGTCCATCAAGCGTGCGCGTGGCCGTGGGACGCGAGATGGCAAGGGCATCGGCGAGACTGCTCTGCAACAGGCCTGGACGTTCGACGACGGCGCGCAGCATGAACGCCTGCGACGGCGTGAGTCCGAAAGGCTTGAATGCTTTCGCCCACTCGCGTTCGAGCGTGCGGGCCAGCGCGGTCGTGTTGAAATAAAGGCATTGGTCGAACATGCGGTTCACCGTGAAGTCATGTCATTCGCTCTGCAACTATTGGGAAAGGGTGCATCGGCAGATTTTACGCGTTCGCGATAAGATGGCCGCCTGCGTTTTTTGATCCTGGGCAACTTTGCGTTGCGCCGCTCCACTCTCAAGGAGACATGCATGAGCAACACTCGTTCCGACCTTCCTGCTTATCCGAATACCCAGCTGTATATCGACGGCGCCTGGCGCAACGGTTCGCGTGACACGGCCGTGATCAATCCGGCAAGCGAAGCCGAGATTGGCCGCCTGGCGCTGGCCGGCGAGTCCGAACTGGCGCTCGCGGCGGACGCAGCCGCGCGCGGCTTCAAGGAATGGCGCAAGGTTTCGCCCTACGAGCGCAGCAAGATCATGCGCCGCGCCGCGCAGATCATTCGCGAACGCGCGGCGCAGATCGCCGCGATCATGACGATGGAGCAGGGCAAGCCCCTGGGCGAAGCGCGTATCGAGACGCTTTCGGCCGCCGACATCATCGAATGGTTCGCTGAGGAAGGCCGTCGCACGTATGGCCGCGTGATCCCGTCGCGCGCGGATGCGGTGCGTCAGATCGTCACGCGCGAGCCGGTGGGTCCGGTCGCCGCGTTCACGCCGTGGAACTTCCCGATCAATCAGGCGGTGCGCAAGGTATCGGCGGCGCTTGCGGCGGGCTGCTCGGTGGTGCTGAAAGGACCGGAGGAAACACCCGCGAGCTGCGCCGCGCTCGTGCAGGCCTATGCCGATGCAGGCGTGCCCGCCGGCGTCATCAACCTCGTGTTCGGCGTGCCCGCCGATGTCTCGAAGTACCTGATCGCGCATCCGGTCATCCGCAAGATCTCGTTCACCGGCTCCACGCCGGTGGGCAAGCTGCTCGCCTCCATGGCGGGCGAGCACATGAAGCGCGTCACGATGGAACTGGGCGGTCACGCACCGGCCATCGTGTTCAAGGATGCCGACATTCCGCGTGCCGCAAAGATGCTGGCCGGAGCCAAATTCCGCAATGCGGGGCAGGTGTGCATCTCGCCGACGCGCTTTCTCGTCGAAGAAGCCGTGTATGAAGAGTTCGTGCATCACTTCGTCGCCACGGTCAGCGCCGTGAAGGTCGGCAACGGTCTGGAAGACGGCGTGCAGATGGGGCCGCTCGCCAATGGTCGCCGCCTGGAAGCCATGGAGCGTCTGGTCGCCGATGCGCGCGAACACGGCGCCAAGGTGCTGACGGGTGGCGAGCGCGTTGGCCGAGAAGGTTACTTCTTCGCGCCGACCGTGCTCACCGACGTACCGATGAGCGCCCGCATCATGACCGAAGAGCCGTTCGGCCCGATCGCGCCGATCGCTTCGTTCAGCTCGTATGACGAGGTGATCGCCGAGGCGAACCGTCTGCCGTATGGTCTTGCCGCGTATGGCTACACGAGTTCGGCGGCTACGTCCGCTGCGTTCGCGGACGATATCGAAAGCGGCATGGTGTCGATCAACCATCATGGTCTCGGCATGCCCGAGACGCCGTTCGGCGGCGTGAAGGATTCCGGCTACGGCTCGGAAGGCGGCAGCGAAGCGATGGAAGCGTATCTCGTCACGAAGTTCGTCACGGAACATCGTTAAAGCGCGGCGCATGTCGTGCATGGAAGCGGCCTTGTATGGGCCGCTTTTTTTTATGTCTCGCGTACCTGTAAGGGGCATCGCAAGGTCCGTGCAATACGGGTCGGTTTCAAGAGTGTAACCACGTAACGCGCGGAAAAATGTGCGTAGCCGAATTGCCAGCTTCACTCTCTAGGATGAGATCGGGACGCGCATGATCTGCCCGTCCGGTTCCTGGAGAATCGCATGCTGAGCCCTCACGAACTATCCACGCTGCTGTTGATCCAGCGTTCGCCTCATCTGGTCGAGGCGGCCGGTTTTCATACGGTGCGTCTGCGTCAGGAGGCGTTGATCGAGATGACGCGTCTGCCGAGCGGTCACGCGCTGCCCTCGCTGACACCGAAAGGCTGGGACATGTTGCAGCGGCTCGGCGCACTGCGCGGACATGCGTCTGACGATCACGACGAGAACGGCTAGCGCGAGCGGCCGTGGAGCAGCGAGGGTATGCTGTGGCTCGACCCCGACACATGGAGCGTGCAAGTGACTGATGCGAAGAAACCGACCATTGCGCTGCTCGGCGCGGGCAACATGGGATCCGCGGTGGGCCATGCGCTGACGCAGGGCGGCGCGCAGGTCTTCACGTCGCTCGAAGGCCGCAGCGCCGCAAGCGTGAAGCGGGCACAGGAAGCCGGCATGCGCGACGCCAGCCTCGACGATCTCGCCGCGTGTGACTTCATCCTGTCCGTCGTGCCGCCGGCGGTGGCTGTGGAGACTGCGCAGCGTCTTGCACCGGTGCTCGAACGAGCCTCGCGCAAAGCCGTCTACGTCGATTGCAACGCGATCAATCCCGACACGGTCAGGACGGTGGCGCAGGTCCTCGAACCGTCGGGCGCGCCTTTCGTCGATGGCGCGATCATCGGTTTGCCTGCCGCGCCAAAGTTTTACTTGTCCGGGCCCCATGCGCCGGACGCGCAACCGCTTGCTGAAGCGGGCCTCGTCATACACGTGCTCGATGGTCCGCTCGGCGCGGCATCGGCGCTCAAGATGTCGTATGCGGGCATCACGAAGGGACTGACGGCAATCGGTTCAGCCATGTCGCTGGCCGCGATGCGCAACGGCGCCGGCGACGCGCTCTTCGCCGAACTGACGCAGAGCCAGCCCGCGCTCGCCGCTTGGCTTTCGCGCAACGTGCCGCGCATGCCGGCGAAGGCGCATCGCTGGGTGGCGGAGATGGAAGAGATCGCGCAGTTCATCGGCGAGGAATACGCCGAGCATCGCGTGTACGAAGGCGCTGCCGGGCTCTATGCGCGGCTCGCGAAGGATCGCGACGCAACCGATGCGCTCGAACGCTTCTTCGCCGAGCGGGACAAATGACAGGTTAGCCCCGGGCGATGGCCTTCTCCGTCATCGCCGCGAAGAAGCGTCCCGCGCGGCGATCGCCCGCATAGGCCGAATTGATGCGCACCCACGGACTCACTTCGCCGTTCGGCCGATAGTAGCTCCCGGGCGCAAGCGTCACCCCGAACTCGACGGCAGCTTTCACGAGAGCGGTCGAATCCTCGATGCCCGGCACTTTCGCCCAGACGAAATTGCCGCCGCTGGGTTCATCGAATACATCCCAGCCATGGCTTTCGAGCGTCTGCACCGCGCTCGACAGCGAATCGCGCACGCGCTTTCTCAGGCGCTCCAGATACTTGCGGTAAGTGCCGCGTTCGAGCAGGCTGGCCGCGACGCTTTCCGCAAAGCGCGAGCCGCCGAGGCTCGTCAGCACCTTGACGTCCACGAGATGCTTCACCAGTTCGCGATTCGCCGCGAGATAACCGATGCGCAGCGACGACGACAGCGTCTTCGACAGACCGCCCACGTAGATCACGCGGTCGAGCTGGTCGAGCGACGCGAGCCGTTGCGTGGGCACGGCCTGGAAGTCGGCGTAGATGTCGTCCTCGACGATCGAGAAGCCGTGCCGGGTCGCCAGTTGCAGCAACTTGAACGCCACCTGCGGCGCGATGTTGGTTGCGGTCGGATTCTGGAAGACCGTGTTGACGAAGAAGAGCTTCGGCTGATGCTGCTTGAGCAAGGCCTCGGCGGCGTCGATGTCCGGTCCGTTCGCGAGCCGCGGCACGCCGACCAGCCGCACCCCTTGCAGCTTCAAGAGACCGAACAGGTTGTAGTAGCCCGGATCCTCGACGAACACGGTGTCGCCGGGCTTCAGCATGTAGCGCACGACCAGGTCAAGCGCCTGGCTTGCGCCGCTCGTCAGCATCACGTTGGGCAGATCGGCGTCGATGCCGAGCGCGTTGATGCGCATGACGAGTTGCTGTCGCAGACCCGCGTCGCCGTGAGGCAGCGCGTAGTCGATCACGCTCGACACGTCGCTGCGCGAAGCCTGCCGGATGGCCTGCGTAAGCCCGTCCACCTCGCGCCATGCTTCCGGAATGAAGCCGCTCGACAGCTTCAGCGTCTCGCCGGGATAGTTGAACTGCTGAAGAATCTGGGTCGACTCCTCTTCCGCCAGACGCGGATTGCAGTTGCCGACGCTGCTGTCGCGCTCATCGACGTGATTCGCCACATAGAAGCCTGAGCCGTGCTTCGGCTGGATCAGCCCGCGCGACGCGAGCCGGTCGTAGGCCTCGATGACCGGAAAGCGGCTGATGTGCTGTTCCGCTGCGAGCTGGCGGATGGACGGCAACTTCGCGCCGGCGAGCACACGGCGCGAGCGGATCATCGTCTCGATCTGGATGACGATCTGCTCGGTGAGCGGCACGCCGGTGCCGCCGTCGATATGAAGCGGAAGCGCGTTCATAGTGTTCCAAAGTGTTCAGTGAATCTATGTGAACAGTTGCGATTTCGCTGTTCAGCCGTGTCATGTCGCCATTCGAACGCATCCGAAAACCGCCGTCAAGACTAGCCAAACGGCTGACGATGCGATTTTTAAGTGTCAAAACAGATTCAAACTGTTCGGCCAATTCAACGTAACAGTTCCGCTGCAACTGTTCATAACTGTACATTCAAGCTGTTCGGAATCGGTCGAATAATGACATCAACGGTTGCTTCCTGCTCGAACTGCATGAATGGAGGTGGCCTTCCGAAACGTGAACAGAAGGAGCGGCATCATGCGTGAAATTCGGACATTCGAACTCGACGGACGCGAAGCGCCTGCGCGCTGGGTCATCGACCGGCCTCAAACGCTGCGTGTCACGCGCGGCCAGATCTGGCTGACCATCGAAGGCCAGACGGACGACCACTGGCTGGGCGCGGGCGACTCGGTCGAGTTGCCGCCTTACACGACGATCTGGGTCAGCGGAAACCGGGAGGCAAGCTGGTTCTCGATGGCTTCGACTTCCGCCCCTGTGCGCACGCGCGGTCCCGGCGACATGCTGCGGGCGTGGCTCGGGCGTCGTGCGCAGCCGGCGAAGCTTGCCGCGATCAGGGCATGACGGCGAGCACGACAGCGAACACGACAGCGGACACGAAGGCGAAAAAAAACCCGGCCGAGGCCGGGTCCAATGTTCCCGCGCTCTTGCGAGCGCGGTCACCTGCAAAACAAGCGTAGCTTACGCCGCGAGCAGCGAGCGCAGGACGAACGGCAGAATGCCGCCGTGCTTGTAGTAGTCCACCTCAATCGGCGTGTCGATACGCAGCAGGACCTGCACGCGATCTTCCTTGCCGTCCTTGCGATGGATCACCAGCGTCACTTCCTGCTGCGGCTTGAAGTCGTCGCCGAGACCTTCGACATCATACGTTTCCTCGCCCGTGATGTTCAGCGACTGGACGCTGTCCGAGCCCTTGAACTGCAACGGCAGCACGCCCATGCCCACCAGGTTCGAGCGGTGGATACGTTCGAAGCTGCGCGCCACCACGGCCTTCACGCCAAGCAGTTGCGTGCCCTTCGCCGCCCAGTCGCGCGAGGAGCCCGTGCCGTATTCCTCACCCGCGAACACGACGGTCGGCGTATCGGCTTCAATGTACTTCATCGCCGCGTCGTAGATCGACAGCTGTTCGCCGCTCGGCTGATGCAGCGTCAAACCACCTTCCACGCGCGTGCCGTCCGCCTTCGCCGGGATCATCAGGTTCTTGATGCGCACGTTCGCGAAGGTGCCGCGCATCATCACGTCGTGATTGCCGCGACGCGAGCCGTAGCTGTTGAAGTCGGCCTTCTGCACGCCGTTTGCCTTCAGCCACACGCCCGCCGGCGAGCTTTCCTTGATCGAGCCAGCCGGACTGATGTGATCGGTCGTCACCGAGTCGCCGAAGATGCCGAGTGCGCGCGCGCCCTTTACGGCGGGAATCGAGTCGGCCGGCTGCATCGAGAATTCGCTGCCGAAGAACGGCGGCTCGGCAATGTAGGTCGACTTCGGCCAGTCGTACACCTGGCCGCTTTCGCCCGCAATCTTGCTCCACAGGTCACCGTCCTTCGTGAGCTGCGAATAGTTTTCGCGGAACGCCTTCGCGTCGAGCGCGAACTTGAGCAGCGCGTGGACTTCATCGCTCGTCGGCCAGATGTCGCCGAGATAGATGTCGCGGCCGTCCTTGCCCTTGCCGACCGGTTCCGTCATCAGGTCGCGGGTGATGTTGCCCGCGATGGCATACGCCACGACCAGCGGCGGCGAGGCCAGGAAGTTGGCGCGGATGTTCGGGTGAATGCGCGCCTCGAAGTTGCGGTTGCCCGACAGCACGGCCGCCGCGACGATATCGTTCTTCACGATGGCATCGTTCAGTTCCGGCGTCAGGTCGCCCGCGTTGCCGATACACGTCGTGCAGCCGTAGGCGGCGAGCGTGAAGCCGAGCTGGTCGAGATAGGTCAACAGGCCGGTCTTCGTCAGGTACTCGGTGACGATGCGCGACCCCGGCGCCAGCGACGTCTTGATGTGCGGCGCCACCGTCAGGCCGGCTTCCACGGCCTTCTTCGCGAGCAGGCCAGCCGCGAGCAGCACGCTCGGGTTCGACGTGTTCGTGCACGAAGTGATCGCGGCGATCAGCACGTCGCCGTTCCTGACGTCGACGCCGTCGGTGGTCGTGTATTGCGTGTCGAGTTCGGCGGCCTTCTTGCTGAAGCCATTTTCACCGACCGGCTTCGAGAACAGATCGACGAAGTTGCTCTTCACATTGCCGATTTCGATGCGGTCCTGCGGACGCTTCGGACCCGCCAGCGACGGCGCCACCGTGCCCAGGTCGAGCGTGAGCGTCTTGGTGTAGTCGATGTCGCCGGCCTTCGGCACGCCCCACAGCTTCTGCGCCTTGAAGTACTTTTCGAACGCGGCGATTTCGGCGTCGGTGCGGCCCGTGCCCTTGAAGTAGTCGATGGTTTTTTCATCGACCGGGAAGAAGCCCATGGTCGCGCCGTACTCGGGCGCCATGTTGCCGATGGTCGCGCGATCCGGCACGCCGATCGACGCCGTGCCTTCGCCGAAGAACTCGACGAACTTGCCGACCACCTTTTCCTTGCGCAGCATTTCGGTGATGGTCAGCACGAGGTCCGTTGCCGTGCAGCCTTCGCGCAGCTTGCCCTTCAGCTCGACGCCGACCACGTCCGGCGTCAGGAAATAGACCGGCTGGCCGAGCATGCCCGCTTCCGCTTCGATGCCGCCCACGCCCCAGCCCACCACGCCGATGCCGTTGATCATCGTGGTGTGCGAGTCGGTACCGACGAGCGTGTCCGGGTAGTAGACCGTGTCCTTGCCTTCGCCCTTCTTGTGCACGCCGCGCGCGAGATATTCGAGATTCACCTGGTGCACGATGCCGATGCCCGGCGGCACGACCTTGAACGTATCGAACGCCTGCATGCCCCACTTCATGAACTGGTAGCGCTCGTTGTTGCGCTGGAATTCCAGCTTCATGTTCAGGTCGAGCGCGTTGGGTTCGCGGAAGTGATCGATCTGCACCGAGTGATCGACGACCAGATCCACCGGCACGAGCGGCTCGATGGCCTTCGGATCCTTGCCCGCGCGCTGGGCGACGCCACGCATCGCGGCGATATCGGCGAGCAGCGGCACGCCGGTGAAATCCTGCAGCACGACGCGCGCGACGACGAACGGAATTTCATCGACGCGCGAAGCGTTCGGCTTCCAGTTCGCGAGTTGCTCGATGTGTTCTTCCGAAATCTTCTTGCCGTCGTAGTTGCGCAGCACCGATTCGAGCACCAGACGAATCGAGACTGGCAGGCGCTGGATCTTGATCTTCAGCGCGTCGCCGAGTTGCGGCAGCGAGTAGAACCTGGCTTTGCCGGAACCGCTGTCGAATTCCTTGAGCGTGTTGTGGAGATTGTGGGCCATGTTGTTTTCCTTGGGCTGGACGAGGAAATTGCGCTGCTTAAATCACGTACAAATCGACATATTCATGCACCGGCATGGCTTCGAGCCGTGCCTGGTCGAGCGATGCCGCGAGGATCGCCTGTTGTTGCTTCGGGGGAAACCGGCGCGCCAGGTTCGTCCTGAACTTCTCGACGAGCAGCGGAATGCCTCCCGCGCGGCGACGCTTGTGACCGATCGGATACTCGACCGCGACCTCGTTCAGCCGCGAGCCGTCATTGAACTCGACAGTGAGCGCATTGGCAATCGAGCGCTTGTCCGGGTCGTGATAATTCTTCGTGTATTGCGGGTCTTCCACGCAGGTCATCTTGGCGCGCAATGCGTCGATGCGCGGATCCTGCGCGATGGTGTCTTCGTAATCGGCGGCGGTGAGACGGCCGAAGATCAGCGGCACGGCAATCATGTACTGGATGCAGTGATCGCGATCGGCCGGATTGTTCAGCGGACCCTGCTTGTCGATGATGCGCAGCGCCGCTTCATGCGTGCGAATGGTGATGCGGCTGACGTCGTTCACGGACTTGCCGGCATGCTTCAGCATGCCGTGCAGCGTCATGGCCGCTTCCACGGCGGTCTGCGCGTGGAATTCGGCCGGGAACGAGATCTTGAAGAGGACGTTCTCCATCACGTAGGAGCCGTACGGACGCTGGAAACTGAACGCGTTGCCCTTGAAGAGCACGTCGTAGAAGCCCCAGGTCTTCGCCGTCAGCACCGACGGATAGCCCATCTCGCCGGTCTTCGCGATCAGCGCGAGACGCACGGCGCGCGAGGTGGCGTCGCCGGCTGCCCATGACTTGCGCGAACCCGTGTTCGGCGCGTGCCGATAGGTACGCAGCGAATGACCATCGACGAAAGCGAGCGAGACGGCATTGATGAGCTCGTCGCGCGTGAGGCCGATCATCTGGCCGACCACCGCCGTGGACGCGAGCTTCACGAGCAGCACGTGATCGAGACCGACCTTGTTGAACGAGTTCTCGAGCGCGATGCAGCCCTGGATTTCATGCGCCTTGATCATCGCGATCAGGACGTCTTTCATGCCGAGCGGCGGCTTGCCGGCGGCGATCGCGCCGCGCGAGAGCCAGTCGGCGGTGGCGAGGATGCCGCCCAGATTGTCCGACGGATGGCCCCATTCGGCGGCCAGCCAGGTGTCGTTGAAGTCGAGCCAACGGATCATCGCGCCGATATTGAACGCGGCCTGAACCGGGTCGAGCTGGAATTGCGTGCCTGGCACCTTTGCGCCGTGCGGGACGATCGTGCCCGGCACGATGGGTCCCAGCAGCTTGGTGCAGGCGGGGTAGGAAAGGGCTTCGAGTCCGCAACCGAGCGTGTCGATCAGGCAGTTGCGCGCGGTTTCGAGCGCAAGCGTGCTGTCGACGCGAGTATTGAGGACATAGTCGACCAAGTCGACCAGTACCTTGTCCGGATCGGGCCGGACCGTGGAGATCGGTGCGGACATCGAAGATTTCCTGTTGAGGCGCGCTCAGCCCGCTTATTGCGCGGGCTTGATCAGCGCGTTCGACTGCGTGGGTGCGGCGCCGCCGGCGGCCATGTCGGCCGTCATGCATTCATCGGCGAGACGCGACGAATCCTTGTCGGAGAACAGCATTGCCTTCGACGGGATCACCACAAGATCCATGCCCGATGCCGAATCGTGGAAACGGTCGGCGCCGGTCGTCGTGTCCTGGCGCGGCAGGCGGTAGTCCTTCTTGGCCCAGTTGACGGTGACGATGGCATCACGCTTCATGTCGCCTTTCAGATAGAAAGCATTGCCGTCCTTGCAGGACCATTTCACTGCGCCGTCCGGGATCGGATCGACTTTCGCTGCTGCCGCGGCTTCGGCCTTCGGGCTGCGCTTGATGAGACGGCGTGCGGGGGCGGGACGCTTGGCGGTCGTCTTGGCCGTGGCCTTGGCCTTGCCCGATTCGGTCGCGGTCGCGGCGATGGCGCCGGCGCTGACGAACAGGCTCGTCGTGGCCAGCGTGCCGGCGATTGCAGCGATCAAAATTTTATTCATCGATAAAACCTTTCAAAAACATTGGGTTGAATGGCGGTTCTGCCGCGCGGGGTGGACCCTGTCCTCGCAGGATTTGACCCGTGCAGCCCGCTATTTTCGCTTATTTAGCGGCGTGAACTTCAAATTCTCCGGTCCCGTGTAACTTGCGCTCGGCCGGATGATCTTGTTGTCGATGCGTTGCTCGATGATGTGCGCGCTCCATCCCGACGTGCGCGAGATGACGAACAGCGGTGTGAACATGGCCGTGGGCACGCCCATCATGTGATACGAGACGGCGCTGAACCAGTCGAGATTGGGAAACATCTTCTTCGCGTCCCACATCACCGTTTCGAGCCGTTCGGCGATGCTGAAGAGCTGGGTGTCGCCCGCTTCCTTCGAAAGCTTCTTCGCGACTTCCTTGATGACCTTGTTGCGCGGATCCGAGATCGTATAGACCGGATGCCCGAAGCCGATCACCACTTCCTTTCGTTCCACGCGTTGCTTGATGTCGGCTTCGGCTTCGTCGGCGTTCAGATAGCGCGACTGGATTTCAAAGGCCACTTCGTTGGCGCCGCCGTGCTTCGGGCCGCGCAACGCGCCGATGCCGCCCGCAATCGCCGAATACATGTCCGAGCCCGTGCCCGCGATCACGCGCGCCGTGAAGGTCGACGCATTGAACTCGTGTTCGGCGTACAGGTTGAGCGACACATGCATCGCATCGACCCATGACTTCGGCGGCTCCACGCCATGCAGCAGATGCAGGAAGTGCCCGCCGATCGAATCGTCATCGGTTTCCACTTCAATGCGCTTGCCGTTGTGCGAGTAGTGATACCAGTAGAGCAGCATCGAGCCGAGCGAGGCCATCAGCTTGTCGGCGATGTCCTTCGCGCCCGGAATGTTGTGATCGTCCTTCTCGGGCAGGATGGTGCCGAGCACGGAGACGCCGGTGCGCATGACGTCCATCGGATGTGCCGAAGCGGGGATCCATTCGAGTGCGGCCTTCAAGTTAGCGGGCAGGCCGCGCATGGCCTTCAGCTTGGTCTTGTAGGCCTTCAGTTCGGCGGCGTTCGGCAGCTTGCCGTGCACGAGCAGGTAAGCGATCTCTTCGAATTCGGACGTGTTGGCGAGATCGAGAATGTCATAGCCGCGATAGTGTAAATCGTTGCCGGTGCGGCCGACCGTGCACAACGCGGTATTGCCCGCCGTCACGCCGGACAGCGCGACCGACTTCTTCGGCTTGAAACCGCCGGCGGTGGAGGTTGCGGGTGCTTCGGTCGATGCGGTGTCAGTCATGCTCTCCAGTCTCCTTTCGTACGCGCGCGTTGCGGCGTGACTTGTCGTGCTTGAAGAATGCGCCAAGGACGGGCCCTGACGTGGTGCTGAACTGCAATTCGATGCCTTAGGCTGCTTGTGCCGGCGCTGCAAAAAGCGGCGCGCTGTCCTCGGGCACGGTCTGTCCGGTGGCATGCGCGCGCCGCAGCACCGACCAGTAATAGCGATAACTCGCGCGATCATGCAGCGTGTCGCCATGACGCGTCGGGCCCCACTGCGCATGTTGCGCGGCCAGCAGAATCTCCGCGGCCAGCGCGATCTCGTCCGCGCGCGGCGAGAAGGCCTCGACGATCGGCCGGATCTGGTCCGGATGAATGCTCCACATGCGCGTGTAGCCAAACTCGTTGCGGGCGCGCGCGGCATCGTTCGTGACGACGCTCATGTCGCGCACGTCAGTCGACACATTGTGCGACGGCACCTTGCCATGCGCGTGACACGCAGCCGCTATTTCGAGCTTCGCGCGCCGCACCAGCGGGTGATCGAACTGGCCGGGCGAGCGCATGGCGGTATCGGGAATCGCGCCATTGTGCGCGGATACGAAGTCCATCAGGCCGAAGCTCAGCGATTCGACGCCCGGCAGCGCCGCCAGTTCAAAAGCTTCCGCGAGCGCGCCGTGGGTTTCGACCAGCAGATGACAGGGAACCGGTTGCGCAATGCCGAACTCGCAGCGCGACGCCTCGATGAAAGCCACCATCTCGGCGGCGTCGAAGACGCTGCGGATCTTCGGCAGCATCACGAAGGCGGGCGCCTTGCGGGCATTGCGCAGGATGATGCGCACGTCGTCGCGCCACGCGCGGTGATTGAAATCGTGAATGCGGACGCCGACGCGGCCAAAGCGGTCATCCTCGCCACCCACGAAGGACGCGACCATTTCCGCGTGTTCCGCCTCGCGGCCGACCTGGGCGCCGTCTTCGCAATCGAGCGTGATGTCGAACAGGGGTCCCAGTTGCGCCTGCAAGGCCAGCGACTTGCGAATCAGCTTTTCGCTGCCGGCGTAGTGATCGCAAGGGGGAAGAACCGCGGGCTGCGGTTCGCCGTCAAACAGCACTTCGGCGGGAGTGAGGGCGCGCATACTCGGCGTGGGGTCCGATGTGGGGAGTGAAGTCCGGCTTGCTCAGGTGCTCTGATTCCGATTCGGCCGCGCTCGAACGTGGTTCTGCTTGCTCAAGCGCGGGCGGATCAGGCGCGAGACGCACAGGCGCTCGCGCTGACGTGACGGACTTGAAAATAGGCCCCCGGCGCTTCCCGAGGGCTTTCGACCGACGACGTGTGCTTACTTGCCCAGCAGATGCGCGACGCCGTCACGCTCTTCGAGCAGTTCGTTCAGCGTGCCGTCCATCTTCTCGCGCGAGAACGCGTCGATTTCCAGGCCTTCGACACGCTTGTACTCGCCGTTTTCGCACGTGACCGGCACGCCGTAGATGATGTCTTCCGGGATGCCATACGAGCCGTCCGACGGAATGCCCATCGTGACCCACTTGCCGTTCGTGCCGAGCACCCAGTCACGCACGTGGTCGATCGCCGCATTGGCCGCCGATGCCGCCGACGACAGGCCGCGCGCTTCGATGATCGCCGCGCCGCGCTTGCCGACCGTCGGGATGAACGTGTTGCGGTTCCATTCGTCGTCGTTGATGAGCTTCGTCAGGTCGTGGCCTTCGGCGCTCGCGAAGCGGAAGTCAGGATACATGGTCGGCGAATGATTGCCCCACACGGCGAGCTTTTCGATGGATGCGACCGGCTTGCCCGACTTGGTGGCCAGTTGCGACAGCGCGCGGTTGTGGTCGAGGCG
Source organism: Caballeronia sp. LZ065 (assembly GCF_031450975.1). Taxonomy (NCBI): domain Bacteria; kingdom Pseudomonadati; phylum Pseudomonadota; class Betaproteobacteria; order Burkholderiales; family Burkholderiaceae; genus Caballeronia; species Caballeronia sp. LZ065. The sequence continues at coordinate 1,340,005 of NZ_JARUXV010000004.1, read as the reverse complement.
CAGCATGGCCGTGAAGTTCTTCTTCGGCAGGTCCGGGGCCGACTTCATCGCGATGTACGCGTTCGTGTTCGCCGGGTTGCCGACGACCAGCACCTTCACGTCGCGGCTGGCGACGTCGTTCAGGGCCTTGCCCTGAACCGTGAAGATCTCGGCGTTCGCCGACAGCAGGTCCTTGCGCTCCATGCCCTTCGAACGCGGGCGGGCGCCCACGAGCAGCGCGACGTCGGCATCCTTGAAGGCGACCTTGGGATCGTCCGTGACGACGACGCCCGCGAGCAGCGGGAACGCGCAGTCTTCCAGTTCCATCACGACGCCCTTCACGGCGCCTTGCGCTTGCGGCAGATCGAGCAGCTGAAGAATCACGGGCTGGTCTTTGCCGAGCAGATCGCCATTGGCGATGCGGAACAGCAGCGAGTAGCCGATTTGACCTGCGGCGCCGGTGACGGCAACGCGCTTTGCGGACTTAGCCATTGATAACTCTCCTGGACGGTGCGTGGAACGCAAGGGAAAAGCGCCATTTTATGCGCGATACGCCAAGCGTTGATGAAGACATGCGGTCCTGGCCCCGCGCGACCCCCGAAAAGCACCCGCGCAGCAGGCGTTGCGCGCGTTTGCATCGGGTTTCGCGCCGCATGAATGCGTGAGCGGCGTGACTGTCATGCCGATGAATCTGTCTCTTCGAGCGCGAGGCCAGCGGGATGTTCTGTGAGGACGCGAGGAATTCGCTTGGGTCTGACGGCAAGGCGCCCATACGAGACGGCGCTTGACGTTGCGAGACGTGGGGCAGGCAGCGGTGCGCGAACGAGTGGGCGGTCGGCGTGAGGCGAAAGCGAAAGGGCGTGCCTGGCGGTGTGCCGCGCGTGGCGAAGACCGGAAACCGGCGTTTCGTGCGCACATGCGACAACCCGCAAACCCTTGCTCGACAAGGAGTGTAGGAGCGTGACCTGGTAAAGTCAACACTATCTTATGTCTTATATAAGACATAGGATTCTATGGGAAAGGTCTGGACGCACGGCGGGCCTTTGTGTTGAAATGCGCGGCATGAATTCCAACCCGGCGAGCTCGACGACCCCCAACGGCACCGCGCCTGCGGCTGAGGCCGCCGGTGTGCCGTCGCCGACGTTCAGCCCGCTGTATCAGCAAATCAAGGCGCTCATTACGCAGGGCCTCGAATCCGGCGAATGGAAGCCCGGTGAAATCATCCCGAGCGAGGTCGAACTCGCCGCGCGCTACAAGGTGAGCCAGGGCACCGTTCGCAAGGCCATCGACGAACTCGCTGCCGACAACTTATTGGTGCGCCGTCAGGGCAAAGGCACGTTCGTTGCGACGCACAGCGAAGACCGCGTGCAATTCCGCTTCCTGCGCCTCTTGCCCGATGACGGCGACGCCCATCCCCATGTGAGCCGCCTGCTCGAATGCAAGCGGTTGCGCGCGCCGGCGGAGATTGCGCGCCAGCTCGATCTTAAGCCGGCTGATCCCGTCGTTCTTATCAGGCGCCTGTTGCAGTTTGATGGCGTGACCACCGTCTTCGATGAAATCTGGCTGCCGGGCGCGGTGTTTCGCGGGCTGACGGCGGAGCGGCTGTCGGAGTACAAGGGCCCGCTCTACGCGATGTTCGAAACCGAATTCGGTACACGCATGATTCGTGCGACGGAGAAAATCCGCGCCGTTCCCGCCGATGAAACCGTCGCACAGCATCTCCAGGTCGCGCAGGGGTTTCCGCTGCTGTCGGTGGAACGCGTGTCTTACACGTATGGCGATCGCCCGGTCGAAGTGCGGCGTGGATGGTATGTCACGACCGGCTATTACTATCAGAACGACTTGAGTTGATCGAATGAAGGCCGGGTCGTTGGCATGCGCCGAACGGGCGCGCCGGGCGCTTTTTTCACGCGCGGAGCAACAGTCTATTGGACGGTTTCTCGCTGCAGCGCGAAATAAAAAGGCGCTAAAATCGCGGATTAGTGTGTTAACAAGTTGGGGTCTAGCATGGCTGAAGCCGTAAAAAAACCAAGGCCCGAGTACCGGAACATCGGACTCGGCCAACTCGCGAAGTATCGCTTGCCGCTGGCGGGGAAGGTCTCCATCCTGCATCGCGTG
>NZ_JARUXV010000004.1:1111861-1334814 GCF_031450975.1 Caballeronia sp. LZ065 | reverse complement strand
ACACGATCATGAATTGCGTCGACGTGTGCCCGAAGGGGCTCAACCCGACCAAGGCGATCGGCAAGATCAAGGAATTGATGGTGCGCCGGGCGGTTTGAGATGGGCAATGTGATGGTCGATACCCAAGACGATTCTCCGCATCAGTCCGACCCCCTGCGTCGCGCACGCCTTCGCTGGCGCGCGCGACGCGGCCTGCTGGAAAACGATCTGATCTTCGATCGTTTCTTCAGTCGATATGAGCAAGACCTCAGTGACGCCGACGTGTCCGCATTGACCCGTCTGCTCGAGCTGAGCGACAACGAACTGATGGACCTGCTGCTGGCCCGTACGGAGCCGGAAGACGACCTGGCAACGCCGGATGTGATCCGCTTGCTCGGCTTGCTGCGCACCGTGTGACTTCAGCAGGAATGCGCGGAGTTTTGCAAAATAGGCGGATGGTTGCGATTTGCAACGCATCGGCCGAAATGACAAGGCCGTACTGAGACCAACGGCCCCCAGTACAGTTTTTGCCGCGCAGCTTCCGTCGTGCAAATTATCGAAAACCTGTATCCATACTTCGATTGAGGATGTGCTATGACCCCGTCAGATGTTAAAGCCACGCTATCGTTCAGCGACAACTCGCCGAGCGTCGAAATGCCGATCTACAAGGGCACGATGGGCCCGGACGTGATCGACATCCGCAAGTTGTACGGTCAGACCGGCAAGTTCACGTATGACCCGGGCTTCATGTCGACGGCTGCGTGCAATTCCGCGATCACCTACATCGACGGCGACAAGGGCGAGCTGCTGTATCGCGGCTACCCGATCGAGCAGCTGGCCGTGAACGCCGACTTCCTCGAAACCTGCTACCTGCTGCTGAAGGGCGAACTGCCCAATGAAGCGCAAGCCAAGGAATTCGTGGACACGGTTACGCGTCACACGATGGTGCACGAGCAGATGCACTTCTTCTTCCGCGGCTTCCGTCGTGACGCACACCCGATGGCTGTGCTGACGGCGGCGGTGGGCGCGCTGTCGGCGTTCTATCACGATTCGCTGAACATCAACGACCCGCGTCACCGCGAAGTCTCCGCGATCCGCATGATCGCAAAGCTGCCGACGCTCGTCGCGATGGCCTATAAGTTCAGCGTGGGCCAGCCGTTCGTCTATCCGAAGAACGAGCTTTCGTACAGCGCGAACTTCATGTACATGATGTTCTCGAACCCGTGCGAAGAGTACAAGGTCAACGACGTGCTCGTGCGCGCCCTCGACCGCATCCTGATCCTGCACGCGGACCACGAGCAGAACGCTTCGACGTCCACCGTGCGTCTGGCGGGTTCGTCGGGCGCGAATCCGTTCGCGTGTATCGCGGCCGGTATCGCCTGCCTGTGGGGCCCGGCGCACGGCGGCGCCAACGAAGCCGCGCTGAACATGCTGGAAGAGATCGGCTCGGTCGACAACATTCCTGAGTTCATCAAGCAAGTGAAGGACAAGAACTCGGGCGTGAAGCTGATGGGCTTCGGTCACCGCGTGTACAAGAACTACGACCCCCGCGCCAAGCTGATGCGCGAGACCTGCCACGAAGTGCTGAACGAGCTCGGCCTGCATGACGACCCGCTCTTCAAGCTCGCGATGGAACTCGAAAAGATTGCGCTGGAAGACGAATACTTCGTGTCGCGCAAGCTGTACCCGAACGTCGACTTTTACTCGGGCATCGTGCAGCGCGCACTGGGCATCCCGACCTCGATGTTCACGTGCATCTTCGCGATGGCGCGTACGGTGGGCTGGATCGCGCAATGGAACGAAATGATTGCGGACTCTGAGCAGAAGATTGGCCGTCCGCGTCAGCTGTTCATTGGCCAGACGCCGCGCGAAGCGAAGCCGCTGTCGAAGCGTTAAGCCGCTTCGTTTCGGAACGCTGCAAGCGAACCCCGGCGGGCAACCGCCGGGGTTTTTTAATGTCCGCGCAATGGGCTGGTGGCGAGCCGCGCGCAGCAGAAAGCGGCGGGCAGCGGCGAGCCCCTAATCCGCAAACACCTCCTGCAACGCGCCCAGCGCGCTTCCCAGCGTGCTGGGTTCGATCGATCCTTCCAGCTTGACCAGCCGTACCTTGTCCACGGTACGGATCTGATCCAGCAGGATGAACCCCTGCTTGCGGTTGAACGTGACCGGAATGCGGAAGGGCGCCGGCCTGCCCTTGGTGGTCATCGGCGCGACGATGGCCGTGCGCAAATGATCATGCAACTCAGGCGGTGAAACGACGACGCAGGGTCGCGTTTTTTGAATCTCACTGCCCAAGGTTGGGTCGAGCGCGGTCAACCAGATATCGCCGCGGGCTACCATTCCAGCTCCGAATCTTCTCCGTTGCCGAACTCGCCCATGACGAGCCGGTCGCCGCCGCCCTGCGAGATGGACTTGCTGGCTTCCGCCCAGCCGTGACGCGCCTTGCTGCGCGGACGACGCAAGACGATTGCGTCATTTTCGACTTCCATTTCGACCTCCTTCTCCAAGCCCAATTGAGCGAGAAACGGTTTCGGAATCAGAACGCCCTGGGAGTTGCCCATCTTCCGGATAGTGGTTTTCATGGAATCGCTCGTGATCAGAACAGGAAGCACGATGTTATAACTCCATAGGGTTGTGGTCAATACAATGTTGGTACGCGCGCCGAACCCAGCGCTCCGTCACAGATTACCGATCGATGACTCTTGCCGCCATTCGGCCGAATGGGCTAACGAGGACGCGCAACGAAACAGGCTGGTAGTGCTGATCCGGGTACTGGCACCACTAGCATAAAGCATTGTTTTTAATAGGTTTTTCCCTCAGCCTAGTACCCAACGCGGGCGCGGAAGTGGCATAATCGGGCAACAAGCCGTCGGTGCACGACGGCACACTCCCCGCAGTCACATACGAAAGCGCTCACCATGGCACAGACTCTCTACGACAAACTGTGGAACACGCACGTGATCCACTCGGAAGAGGACGGCACCTCGATCCTCTACATCGACCGTCATCTGCTGCACGAAGTGACGAGTCCGCAGGCCTTCGAGGGCCTCAAGCTCGAACAGCGCCCGGTATGGCGTATCAGCGCGAATCTGGCAGTATCCGATCACAACGTTCCGACCACGGACCGTACGCACGGCATTGCCGATCCGGTCTCGAAACTGCAGGTGGACACGCTCGACCAGAACTGCGATAGCTTCGGCATCACGCAGTTCAAGATGAACGACCTGCGGCAGGGCATCGTGCACATCATCGGACCCGAGCAGGGCGCGACGCTGCCCGGCATGACCATCGTCTGCGGCGACTCGCACACGTCCACGCACGGTGCGTTCGGCGCGCTGGCGCATGGCATCGGCACGTCGGAAGTGGAGCACGTGCTCGCCACGCAAACGCTGCTGCAGAAGAAGAGCAAGAACATGCTCGTCAAGGTGGAAGGGCCATTGCCGCGCGGCTGCACCGCGAAGGACATCGTGCTGGCCATCATCGGCAAGATCGGCACGGCGGGCGGCACGGGCTATGCCATCGAATTCGGCGGTTCCACTATCCGCGCGCTGTCGATGGAAGGCCGCATGACCGTCTGCAACATGGCCATCGAAGCGGGCGCGCGCGCCGGCATGGTCGCCGTGGACGACACCACCATCAGCTATCTGAAGGACCGTCCGTACTCGCCGCAGGGCGTCGAGTGGAATCATGCGGTCGAGTACTGGCGTCAGTTCAAGTCGGACCCGGACGCGGAGTTCGATCGCGTCGTCGAACTCAATGCCGCCGAGATCGTGCCGCAGGTGACGTGGGGCACGTCGCCGGAAATGGTGACGTCCATCGACGGCCGTGTGCCCGATCCCGACAAGGAAAAGGATCCGGTCAAGCGCGACGCGATGGAACGCGCGCTGACCTACATGGCGCTGCAGCCGAATACGCCGATCGAATCGATCAAACCGGACAAGATTTTCATCGGCTCGTGCACCAACGCGCGCATCGAGGATCTGCGCGCCGCCGCCTATGTCGTGAAGTCGCTGGGCAAGCGCGTGGCGCCGACCATCCGTCTGGCGATGGTCGTGCCGGGCTCGGGACTCGTGAAGGCGCAAGCCGAGCGCGAGGGCCTGGACAAGATCTTCACGAACGCCGGTTTCGAATGGCGCGAACCGGGCTGCTCGATGTGCCTCGCGATGAACGCCGACCGGCTCGATGCCGGCGAGCGCTGCGCGTCGACGTCGAACCGCAATTTCGAAGGCCGTCAGGGCGCGGGCGGACGCACGCACCTCGTGAGCCCGGCCATGGCTGCCGCTGCGGCGATCGAAGGTCACTTCGTCGACGTGCGCAAGCTCGCTTAAACATTTCGAAAAGGTCCGAACGTCATGGAAAAATTCAATGTGCATAGCGGCCTCGTGGCGCCGCTCGATCGCGAGAACGTGGACACGGACGCGATCATCCCGAAGCAGTTCCTGAAGTCGATCAAGCGCACCGGCTTCGGCCCGAATGCGTTCGACGAATGGCGCTATCTCGATGTCGGCGAGCCCGGTCAGGACAACAGCAAGCGTCCGCTGAACCCGGACTTCGTGCTGAACCAGCCGCGCTATCAGGGCGCGTCCATTCTGCTGACGCGCAAGAACTTCGGCTGCGGCAGTTCGCGTGAACACGCGCCGTGGGCGCTGGACCAATACGGCTTCCGCGCGATCATCGCGCCGAGCTTCGCGGACATCTTCTATAACAACTGCTTCAAGAACGGCTTGCTGCCGGTCGCGCTGTCGGAGCAGGACGTGGACAAGCTGTTCAACGAGACCTATGCGTTCGTCGGCTTCAAGCTGACCATCGACCTCGAAGCGCAGGTCGTGCGCACCGGCGACGGCACCGAATACACGTTCGACGTGCCGGGTTTCCGCAAGTACTGTCTGCTGAACGGTTTCGACGATATCGGCCTGACGCTGCGTCACGCCGACAAGATTCGCCAGTACGAAGCCGAGCGCCTCGCGAAGCAGCCGTGGCTGAATCACCGGCTCGCCGGCTAAATCCATCACGATCAGGAAAGGAACACACGATGAAGATTGCAGTGCTGCCCGGCGACGGGATCGGTCCGGAGATCATGGCCGAAGCGGTCAAGGTGCTGAACGCGCTTGGCGAGAAGTTCGAGCTGGAAGAGGCGCCGGTGGGCGGCGCGGGCTACGAGGCGCACGGTCATCCGTTGCCTGAGTCGACGCTCAAGCTCGCGAAGGAAGCCGATGCCATCCTGTTCGGCGCGGTAGGCGACTGGAAGTACGACAAGCTCGAACGCGCGCTGCGTCCCGAGCAGGCCATCCTCGGCCTGCGCAAGCACTTGCAGCTGTTCGCGAACTTCCGTCCGGCGATCTGCTATGCGCAGCTGACGGGCGCGTCGTCGCTGAAGCCGGAAATCGTGTCGGGTCTGGACATCCTGATCGTGCGCGAACTGAACGGCGACATCTACTTCGGCGCGCCGCGCGGCGTGCGCCAGGCGCCGGATGGTCCGTTCGAAGGCGCAAAGGAAGGCTTCGACACGATGCGCTACTCGGAACCCGAAGTGCGCCGCATCGCGCACGTCGCTTTCCAGGCGGCGCAGAAGCGTCAAAAGAAGCTGACCAGCGTCGACAAGGCCAACGTGCTGGAAACCTCGCAGCTGTGGCGCGACACGATGATCGACGTGGCGAAGGAATATTCGGACGTCGAGCTGTCGCACATGTATGTCGACAACGCCGCGATGCAGCTCGTCAAGGCGCCGAAAGCATTCGACGTGGTCGTGACCGGCAACATGTTCGGCGACATCCTCTCGGACGAAGCGGCCATGCTGACGGGTTCCATCGGCATGTTGCCGTCGGCTTCGCTCGACAAGGACAACAAGGGCCTGTACGAGCCGTCGCACGGTTCCGCGCCGGATATCGCGGGCAAGGGCGTCGCCAATCCGCTCGCGACCATCCTCTCGGCCGCCATGATGCTGCGCTATTCGCTCGGCAAGGCCGAACAGGCGGAGCGCGTGGAAAGCGCGGTGAAGAAGGTGCTGGAGCAGGGCTATCGCACGGGTGATATCGCGACGCCGGACGGCAAGATTGTCGGCACGAAGGAAATGGGCGATGCAGTGCTGAAGGCGCTGTAATCCCGGAGACGATCGGCGGCATCGCGCTTATCGCGGCTGATCGTCTCTCTTTACCGCTGTTCCTGCACGATCGATACGAATTTCAGACGGAAGACGCATCGGACCGACGGAAACCGCGGCTTATCGTGTATATTCTTTCGTCATGGCGAAGAACTCTCAATTCTCTCTGGTTTCCATCGGACGCGGCGCACATGCCGTCGCCACGGAACTCGCCATCGGCACGCGTATCGACGCCATTCAAAGCGCGTCCGGGTTTTCCAAAACCACGCGCATTACAAAAATCTCCATCAAAGCGATCACGATTCGCTGATCGTCCCTCGTGTCCGAGCGTCTTCCCCGCGCGGCCACGCCGGGTAAAGATGCGGGGAAGCGTCCACTTCAAAGGTAGTGAGTCATGAACGTAGGTCTCGTTGGTTGGCGCGGCATGGTCGGCAGCGTCCTGATGCAACGCATGCAGCAGGAAGGCGATTTCGACTTGATCGAACCGGTGTTCTTCAGCACCAGCAATGCGGGCGGCAACGCGCCGTCGTTCGCCAAAAACGAGACGAAGCTCAAGGATGCAACGAGCATCGACGACCTGAAGAAGTGCGACGTCATCATTACCTGCCAGGGCGGCGACTACACCAATGAGGTGTATCCGAAGCTGCGCGCGGCAGGCTGGAAGGGCTACTGGATCGACGCGGCGTCGGCGCTGCGCATGAAGGACGACGCAGTCATCATCCTCGATCCGGTCAATCTCGACGTCATCAAGGATTCGCTGGTCAAGGGCGGCCGTGATTTCGTCGGCGGCAACTGCACGGTCAGCCTGATGCTGATGGCGCTGGGCGGCCTGTTCCGCGAAAACCTCGTCGACTGGATGACGGCCATGACGTACCAGGCCGCATCGGGCGCGGGCGCGCAGAACATGCGCGAACTGCTCCAGCAAATGGGCGTGCTCTACGGCGCGGCCAAGGAAGATCTGGCGGATCCGGCCTCGGCCATTCTCGATATCGACCGCCGCGTGCTCGCCGCGATGAACGGCGAACGCATGCCGGTCGATAACTTTGGCGTGCCGCTGGCTGGTTCGCTGATTCCGTGGATCGACAAGGATCTCGGCAACGGCATGTCGAAGGAAGAGTGGAAGGGCGGCGCGGAAACCAACAAGATTCTCGGCAAGCCGGCGATGGGTCAGCCGGGCTCGATTCCCGTCGATGGCCTGTGTGTGCGCATCGGCGCGATGCGCTGCCATTCGCAGGCGTTGACCATCAAGCTCAACAAGGATGTGCCGCTCGACGAAGTGAACAGCATCCTGGCTTCGGCCAACGACTGGGTGAAGGTCGTGCCGAACGAACGTGAAGCGTCGATGCGCGATCTGTCGCCTGCGGTCGTCACGGGCACGCTTACCGTGCCGGTGGGCCGGCTGCGCAAGCTGGCCATGGGTGGCGAGTATCTGTCGGCCTTCACGGTCGGCGACCAGCTGCTGTGGGGCGCCGCCGAGCCGCTGCGCCGCATGCTGCGCATTCTGTTGGACAAGTAAAGTAAACTACGCGCCTGAAGCGTGTAGCTGAAAGAGCAAGGCGTCGCGTTTCACGCGGCGCCTTTTGTTTTTCGGCAGTCGCGCGCCGCATCGCGGCACAACCGTAATCGAGCGGACGGGCCGTGCCCGCTTCGCGTCAATCTCGCCGTATTCCGGAGCCTCAATGATCCAACGACCTCGCCGGTCTCTCGTTTCGACGTCGCGTGCAGCGTTGGCCGCGGTCAGCCTCACCGTATGCGCGATGTTCTGGGCGCATCCCGGCGACGCGCTCGCCCAGGCAAGCGATGCGGCCTCCGCTGTCGCACCGGTACAGGCGCCGGGTCAGACCTATGCGGTCAAGCCGGGGCAGTCGCTGAATGACATCGCCGGCGAGCTGACGGGATCGAAGGATCGGGACGTCAAGGCCCGTGCGGCGCGCGCATTGTTCGACGCGAATCCGAATTCGTTCGGCAATCACGACATCAACAAGCTCAAACTCGGCGCCGTGCTGAACGTGCCTGCCGATTTGAGCGGCGCGTCGGCGCCGGCAGCGGCTTCGGCTGCGGTCTCAGCTTCGGCACCGGTCGCGGCGGCCAGTGCCGCTATTGCGCCGGTCGCGCCGGCTTCGGAAAGCGCGCCGGCCATGGCTGCGAGTGCGGCGCCCGCAGCGTCCGTGGCACCCGTTGCGAGCGCGCCAGCGGACACGTCATCCACGCCTGCGCAGACGACCGAACCGGCGCCCGCGCCCGCCGTCACCGCCAGCGCACCCGCCAGCACCGCGCCCGCCAAAAGCGGCGGCATGTCGCCGATGCTGATCGGTCTCGTGATCGCGGTCATCGTTGTGCTGATGGTGGTTATGCGGATGCGGCGAGGCAAGCAACGCCAGGCCGACGCTCGCGCCGAGCGTGGATCCGAAGCGGGCCTGGCGGCTGGCGGCGTGTCCAGTGCCACGAGCGCGGCGGCTGCGGCAGGCGGTGTCGCGCTTGCGCGCGCTGACGAGCCTGTCGAGGAAAACCAGCCTGAACTCGACGCGGCTGCGGCAAGTCTCGAACGCGCCGACGCACCGCAGATTCCTGCGGCACGCGCCGAATCCGACTTGCCCCCGACAACCGAAGCGCATCCTTCGATGTCGGCCCGCGCGAAGCCGGAAGCATCCGCCGAAGCCGAAGCCTTCGCGCCCGTTGCACCGGCCGCGCATCATCCTGATTTCGTTCCGCCGCTGCCCGGCACGCTGGCGAGTGGCGACGAAGCCGCCGAAGCGCACCGTGACGCTGCCGAATCCGCAGCCAACGAGCGCGACGCCACGGCGCAGGAGGCGCAAGAGGCGCTGGAGCACGAACGCAGCGTGCGGGAAGCCGCCGCTCGCGAGGCCGCAACCCGCGAAGCCGAAGTGCGCAAGATGACCGAGCGCGAAGAGCAGGCGCGGAAAGCGGCGGAGAAGGAAATCGTCGGGCGGGAAGCGGAACTTCGTGACCTGCAGGCCCGCACGGCCGACGAACCGGCGCGATCGCCCGATCTCGCGCCTGACCAAGAACCTGTGCTCGCGCACAGTTTCCCGATGCCGAAGTTGCCGCAGGAGGCCATCCAGGCGCTCGATTCGCTCGACATGGCGTTGCCGCCGCGCATGGAACGGAAGGCCGAGGCGGCGCCCGTCGCGCCAGTCAAACATGCACCGACGGCGGCCCTTGAACCGCCCCCGCGCGAGACGCTTCCGGAGACGCCGCCGCTCACCGCGCGCTCCGCTGGTGAACACGAGATCGACCCGACACCGATCGAACAGGCGCCGTTCGTGCCGCAGCCGGTAGCGGATCCTCCGGCGCAGGCTTCGGAGCAGCGCTCCGTGGCGTCGCAGATCGAAGCGGGCACGGCGGGCGCGGCATCGGTGGCAGGGCTTGGCGCAACGCGCTTCGGACCGCTGAGTCTCGATTTCGACCTGGGACCGTCTTCGAGCACGACCGAGCCGCTGCCCGCGCTCACGCCCGCGCAGCTCGCGACCATCGCTCGAAACAAGCTCGAACTGGCGGCCGAGTACATTGAACTGGGCGATCTTCAGGGCGCGCGCACCTTGCTGCAGGAAGTGATCGAATCGAACGATTCCGCCACCCGCCAGCAGGCCGCCACGCTGCTTTCGACGCTCGCGCCGCACTCCTGAAATGCGCATTGCTTTAGGCATTCAGTACGACGGCTCGGCGTTTTGCGGCTGGCAGTCGCAACCGCACGGCAAAACCGTGCAGAACGCGCTGGAGCGCGCGCTCAGGGAGTTTGCGCGGACGCCGCTGCCGACGGTCGTCGCCGGCCGCACGGATACCGGCGTTCACGGTCTCGGGCAAGTCGTGCACTTCGACACCGAGCTCGATCGCACCGAGTTCTCATGGGTGCGCGGCACCAACGCCTTCTTGCCGGAAACGGTTGCCGTGCAATGGGCGCGACCGATGCCCGACGACTTCCATGCACGTTTCGCGGCCTTCGAGCGCACTTACTACTACGTGCTTTACGTGAATCCGGTGCGCTCGCCGATGCTGGCGAAGCGCGCGGGCTGGGTGCATACGCATACGCCGCTCGATGTCGCCGCGATGCGCGACGCGGTTGCCTGCCTGATCGGCGAGCATGATTTTTCGTCGTTCCGCGCCGCCGATTGCCAGTCGAAGACGCCGGTCAAGCATCTGCATCAGATCGACGTGCGCGAACAGGGCGACTTCATCCATTTCCGCTTTCGCGCCAACGCGTTCCTGCATCACATGGTGCGCAACCTGATGGGATGTTTCGTGGCGATCGGGCGGGAGCGTCATCCGGCATCCTGGATGGCCGACGTGCTCGCCGCGCGCGACCGGCGCATTGCCGCGCCCACTTTCATGCCGGACGGGCTGTATCTCGCCGAGGTCGGCTATCCTGAACACTTCGCGGTGCCGTCGCCGCATCTCGCCGCCATGCCCTGGAGCGCCGTCTGGGCCGAGCCGACATGAACGAAACCGATCTGCATCGAACCCGCATCAAACTGTGCGGACTGTCGCGCGCCGAGGACGTGCAGCATGCCGTGGCACTGGGCGCGGACGCCGTCGGCTTCGTGTTTTATCCGCCCAGCCCGCGTTCGGTGAGCGTCGCGCAGGCGGCCGAACTGGCCCGGCATGTGCCGCCGCTCGTAACGGCAGTCGGCTTGTTCGTGAACGCGACACCGGAATGGATCCGCGAAGTCACGTCGAACGTGCCGCTCTCGCTGCTTCAATTCCACGGCGACGAAACACCCGATCAGTGCGAAGAACTGGCAAAGATTGCGGGTTTGTCCTATTGGCGCGCACTACGAATTGGGCCTGATGCGTCCCCGGACCATTTGATAGAATCGTCCAAACAGTTCAAAGCCGCAGGTGGTCTTCTGCTCGACGCCCTCGTCGAGGGCTTCGGCGGCGGTGGAAAGGCATTCGATTGGTCACTTATCCCAACAGATCTCGGGCATCAGGCCGTTTTGAGTGGTGGCTTGAACGCGCAAAACGTCCATGACGCCATTCGGCGTGTGCGCCCCTACGCGGTCGATGTCTCCAGCGGCATCGAAGTAGCGGGCGCCAAGGGCGTGAAAGATCCCGCCCGAATGGCGGCATTCGTGCGCGCGGTGCGCGCAGCGGATGCTGGGTGAATCGAACGCGGAACGCACAGCCGTCCGCGTAACCGAGAGTGACACAATGTACAACTTGCCAGACGAAAGAGGCCATTTCGGCCAATTTGGAGGCGTGTTCGTCTCTGAAACGCTCATCCACGCGCTCGACGAACTGCGCGTCGCGTATGAGGCGGCTCAACGAGATCCCGAATTCATCGCGGAATACGAATACGAGCTCAAGCACTACGTGGGTCGTCCGTCGCCTGTTTATCACGCGCGGCGCTGGAGTGAGATGCTGGGCGGCGCGCAGCTTTACCTGAAGCGCGAAGACCTGAATCACACGGGCGCGCACAAGGTCAACAACGTGATTGGTCAGGCGCTTCTCGCCCGCAAGATGGGCAAGCCGCGGGTGATCGCGGAAACCGGCGCGGGCCAGCACGGCGTGGCAACGGCAACCATCGCGGCGCGTTTCGGCATGGAATGCGTGGTCTACATGGGTTCGGAAGACGTGCGCCGGCAGGCCGCGAATGTCTATCGCATGAAGCTTCTCGGCGCGACCGTGGTACCGGTCGAATCCGGCTCGAAGACGCTGAAGGACGCGCTCAACGAAGCCATGCGCGACTGGGTCACCAATGTCGAGAACACGTTCTACATCATCGGCACGGTGGCGGGCCCGCATCCGTATCCGATGATGGTGCGCGACTTCCAGCGCGTGATCGGCGACGAATGCCGCGTGCAAATGCCCGAGATGACCGGCCGCCAGCCGGATGCGGTGATCGCGTGCGTTGGCGGCGGATCGAACGCGATGGGCATCTTTTATCCCTACATCGAAGACAAGGACGTGCGGCTGATCGGCGTCGAAGCAGCCGGCGACGGCATCGACACCGGCCGTCACGCCGCCTCGCTGATCGGCGGCAGTCCCGGTGTGCTGCATGGCAACCGCACGTATCTGCTGCAGGACGCGGACGGGCAGATCATCGAGACGCATTCGGTGTCGGCGGGTCTGGACTATCCGGGCGTGGGCCCCGAGCACGCGTGGCTGAAAGAGGCCGGACGCGCCGAGTACGTCGGCATCACCGACGACGAAGCGATCAAGGCCTTTCACGACTGCTGCCGTATCGAGGGCATCATCCCCGCGCTCGAGTCGAGCCACGCGCTGGCATACGGCGCCAAGCTCGCCCAGACGCTGCCGCGCGACAAGGTGCTGCTCGTCAATCTGTCGGGCCGGGGTGACAAGGACATGCATACGGTCGCCGAGCGATCGGGCATCCAGTTCTGAGCCCCCGATAGATGCGCACCGTCATCGACGAGCCCTTGTCCGCCGGCGCTCTCACCAGCGCCGGCAGCGACATTCGCAACCGTGACTTTTTGGCCGATGCCAAGAACATTGCCGATGCGTCGATCGATCTGATCGTCGCCGATCCTCCTTATGGCCTGGGCAAGGATTACGGGAATGACTCGGACATGCTGTCCGGCGAGGCTTTTCTGGAGTGGACGTATCGCTGGCTCGACCTGGCGATCCCGAAGCTGAAGCCCAGCGGCTCGCTGTACATCTTCTGCACGTGGCAATACTCGCCCGAACTCTTCGTGTTCCTGAAGCGGCGTCTCCTGATGATCAACGAGATCGTCTGGGACCGCCGCGTGCCGAGCATGGGAGGAACGACGCGGAAATTCACGTCAGTGCATGACAACATCGGTTATTTCGCGGTATCGAAGGACTATTACTTCGATCTCGATCCGGTGCGCATCCCCTACGACGCAGAGACGAAAAAAGCGCGCTCGCGCAAGATCTTCGAAGGCAGCAAGTGGCTGGAGCTGGGCTATAACCCGAAGGATGTCTGGTCCGTATCGAGGCTGCATCGGCAGCACGCCGAGCGGGTCGATCATCCGACGCAAAAGCCGCTGGAGATCGTCGAACGCATGGTGCTGGCGAGTTGTCCGCCGGGCGGCCGCGTGCTCGATCCGTTCATGGGCAGCGGCACGACGGCGGTTGCCTGTGCACGCCATGGCCGCGCCTTCACGGGCTACGAGATCAACGCGGATTACTGCGCGATCGCGGAAAGCCGGCTCGCGGAGGCTCGCAAGCCGAAACTGCCGGAGACGCGCCGCAGACCGCCGCTCGTGATCGACGCCGCCACTGAAGCGGCCGAATAACGCCGGTAGCACGCTTTTTCGTCGCAGATCGCCTCCGATGTCCATGCGGCCCCGGAGGCCAACGAATCCGACTTCGAGAATTCTCATGTCCCGTATCAAGAACACTTTTGCTGCGCTGGCCGCTCAAGGCCGGAAGGGTTTGATCCCGTTCATCACCGCCGGCGATCCGAACCCGGAACAAACGGTGGAGTTCATGCATGCGCTGACGAAGGGCGGCGCGGACGTCATCGAACTGGGCGTCCCCTTTTCCGATCCGATGGCCGACGGTCCTGTCATCCAGCGTTCGTCGGAACGGGCGCTGGCGCGCGGCGTCACGCTGAAGCGCGTACTCGCCGACGTGGCGCGCTTCCGCGAAACCAACGACACGACGCCTGTCGTGTTGATGGGCTATGCCAATCCGATCGAACGCATGGGCGCCGAGCATTTCGCGAAGGCCGCTCAGGAAGCCGGCGTGGACGGCGTGCTGGTGGTGGATTACCCGCCCGAGGAAGCCACAGACTTTGGTCGAGCCATGACCGCCGCTGGCATCGATCCCATCTTCCTGCTCGCGCCCACGTCCACGGACGCGCGCGTGGCGGCGGTCGGCAAGATTGCGAGCGGCTATGTCTACTACGTCTCCCTCAAGGGCGTGACCGGCTCGGCAAATCTGGACGTTTCCAGCATCGCGAGTAAAATTCCGGCCATCAAGTCGCATGTGCCCCTGCCGATCGGCGTCGGTTTCGGCATTCGCGACGCGCAAACCGCCCGTGCCGTGGCCGAGGTCGCGGATGCCGTCGTGATCGGCAGCCGCCTCGTGCAACTGCTCGAGGAAGCCAAGCCGGACACCGCTGCCGCGTCTCTGACGAGTTTCATCGCGGAAATTCGTCAGGCGCTCGATGCCTGAGTAAAATACGCGCCGCCGCGGCCCGCCTGATTCGGGGCGCGCCGTGCGGCGACCGAATAGTCAAGGAAAAACGATGAGCTGGCTCGACAAATTGCTGCCGCCCAAGATCAAGCAAACCGATCCCAAAAGCCGCAAGGGCATTCCCGAAGGCCTGTGGGTGAAGTGCCCGTCGTGCGAGGCCGTGCTGTATCGCAACGACGTCGAGGCGAACCTGCATGTCTGCCCGAAGTGCAGCCATCACATGCGCATCGGCGCGCGTGAGCGGCTCGACCGCCTGCTCGACCCGGAAGGCCGCTACGAAATCGGCCAGGAAGTCGTGCCGGTCGACGCGCTCAAGTTCAAGGACAGCCGCAAGTACCCGGACCGCATCAAGGAAGCGATGGACGACACCGGCGAAACCGACGCCATGGTCGTCATGGGCGGCGCCATCCATACGATTCCCTGCGTGGTCGCCTGCTTCGAGTTCTCCTTCATGGGCGGCTCGATGGGCTCGGTGGTCGGCGAACGCTTTGCCCGCGGCGCGCGCAACGCGCTCGAACAGAACGTGCCGTTCATCTGCTTCACGGCTTCGGGCGGCGCTCGCATGCAAGAAAGCCTGCTTTCGCTGATGCAGATGGCCAAGACCACGGCGCTGCTGACCAAACTGGCTGATGCCAAGCTGCCGTTCATCTCCGTCCTGACCGATCCGACGATGGGCGGTGTGTCGGCGAGCTTCGCGTTCCTGGGCGACGTGGTCATCGCCGAGCCGAAGGCGCTGATCGGCTTCGCCGGCCCGCGCGTGATCGAGCAGACCGTGCGCGAGAAATTGCCGGAAGGCTTCCAGCGCGCCGAATTCCTGCTGACGAAGGGCGCGGTCGACATGATCGTGGACCGCCGCAAGCTGCGCGAGGAAATTGCCCAGTTGATGGCGCTGATGACGCGCCAGCCGGCCGACGCCGTCGCCTGAGCGTGCCCCACGCCGCGCCGCGCCGCGCGTGAACCCTCAAGGTTCCGCGCGGCGTTTTTGCTTTCATCATTCCGAATATGAACACTTTTCCCTCCCTCGACGCCTGGCTTACCCATCTGGAAGCCGCACATCCGGTCGGCATCGACATGGGGCTGACGCGCATCGGCCGGGTCAAGGACGCGCTCGGTCTGCGCTTTGACTGCCCGGTGATCACGGTCGGCGGCACGAACGGCAAGGGCTCGACCTGCGCCATCCTCGAAACCATCCTGCTGCGCGCGGGCTATCGGGTCGGTTGCCACACCTCGCCGCACCTGCTGACGTTCAACGAGCGGGCGCGCATCGATGGCGCCGAAGCCACTGACGCTGACCTGCTCGAACATTTCGAGGCCGTCGAGAAAGCACGCGCGAGCCTGCCTGAGCCGGTTTCGCTGACCTACTTCGAATTCACGACGCTGGCGATCCTCCATCTGTTCGCATCGCGCGGGCTCGACGCGGTGGTGCTCGAAGTCGGTCTCGGCGGACGTCTGGACGCCGTGAATATCGTCGATACGGATTGCGCGGTGATCACGAGCATCGACATCGACCATACGGACTTTCTCGGCGATACGCGCGAGAAGATCGGCTTCGAGAAAGCGGGCATTTTCCGGTCGGGCAAGCCGGCGATCTGCGGCGATCCGTCGCCGCCGCAAAGCCTGATCGATCACGCCGAAGCGATCGGTGCGGATCTCTGGCGGGTCGGCCGCGACTTCCGTTACGAAGCGCAGTTGGGCAACGAACGCCAGCAGTGGAGCTATCTCGGCCGCGAGCAGCGTCGGTCGGCGCTCGCGTATCCGGCGCTGCGCGGCGCGAATCAGCTGATCAACACGTCGGCGGCGCTGGCGGCGCTGGAAGCTTTGCGCGACCGCGTGCCGGTGTCGGCGCAGGACATCCGGCTCGGACTGGCCAACGTGGAGCTGGCGGGCCGCTTCCAGGTGTTGCCCGGCAAGCCGCAAGTCATTCTCGACGTCGCTCACAATCCGCATGCAGCCGCCGTGCTGGCACAAAATCTCGGCAACATGGGCTACTTTCCGTACACTTACGCGGTGTTCGGCGCCATGCGCGACAAGGACATCGAAGGCGTGCTGACGCATCTGAAAGGCGAAATCGATCACTGGAACGTGACCGCGTTGCCTACGTCGCGCGGCGCATCGGCGGAGCAGCTCGAAGGCGCGCTGCGCGACGCCGGTGTCAACGACGGACCCGACAGCAGCGTTTCCCGTTTTGAAAACCCTGCCTCTGCCTTTCAAGACGCGTTAAGCAGGGCCTCCGAAAATGATAGAATTTTGGTTTTCGGCAGTTTCTACACGGTGGCTGGCGTCATGGCCTACCGCAAGTCGCAACATCATTGAGCGGCATCACTGAGACGGGCGGCCGTCGGCGCTGATCGGCACCTACGCAGGATCAGCACTCGCGGGCACCCCTCTGCACCAAGCGATACATGGGACTCTTCTCGTTCGGCAAGAAAGACGACTCCGGTCGCGACGCATATTCGGACTCCGGACGCGGTTCGCGTCAAACCGTCCGCACGGAACGCCGCACGCGCAGGTCCGAGCGCACCGACGCCGACGCCATGATGCTCGACCCCACGCTGCCGGAAAAGCAGCGTGCACGTCGCAGGCTGGTAGGCGCCATCGCGCTGGTGCTGGCGGCGGTCATTGTCCTGCCGATGGTGCTCGACTCCCGCCCGAAGCCCGTCACCGACGATATCTCCATCGACATTCCCAATCGCCCCGCGCCGGCCATGAAGCCTTCGCGCGACGCGAACGACGCCGACACGCAAGCCGGCGTGGCCCACGATGGCCCGGCGAATGCGTCGGGTAGTGTGACCGGCGGCATGACGCCGCCACAGCCGGCGTCATCGGCTGCGGTGGCGCAGGCCAAGCCGGACGCCAAGGAAACGCCAAAACCCGAAGCGAAGCCGCAGGCATCGAAGCCCGCCGCAACCGCTACTCAAGCCGCCAAGACTCCGGCAACCAAGCCCTCCGAAGACGCCAACGCGACCACCGCGGCGAACGCGGCCGCGAGCGCCGCGAACACGCCGGCATCGCCCGCCGGCAGCCGCTTCGTGCTGCAGATCGGCCAGTTCGACGACGAAACCGCCGCTCAGAACTGGGTCAACAAGTTGAAGTCCGCGGGTGTGCCCGCATATCTCGAACATCGCAAGCAATCGGACGGCTCGACCCGTTCGCTGTTGCGCGCCGGACCGTTCGCGGATCGCGCGGCGGCGCAGGCGGCGCTGGTCAAGGTGCGCCAGGCCGGTCTCGGCGGCGGCACCCGGTCGACGTCGAACTAAGCGCGTCCGATGTTCACCGCTTTCGACTATGGCGTGATGGCCGTGATCGGCCTGTCCGCCCTGCGCGGCATGTGGCGCGGCTTGCTGGCCGAGGCGTTCGGGCTGGTCGGGTGGATTGCCGCCATCCTGATCGCGGGGCGTTGTGTCGGGTTTGTCGTTCCTTACATTCCGGACACCTGGCCGGGCGGCGCGCTCACGCAATGGCTGGTGGCATTCGTGCTGGTGGTGGCGGCGGTGTTGTTGCTGTCGAGCGTGTTGTCCGCACTGCTGACGCTCATCACGGAAGTCACCGGCCTGCGCGGCGTGGACCGCTCGCTGGGCTTGCTTTTCGGCCTCGTCAGAGGCGCACTATTGGTAGTGATCCTGGTCGCCCTGGCGGGCTTGACCGAACTACCCGAGAAAGATTTCTGGCGCAACGCGCTGCTGAGGCCCACGGCCGAGCAGGGTGTGCGTGAACTGAAACTGCTGCTCCCCGATACGCTCGCCGCGTATGTGCACGTCGCCCCCGCTGCCGGTTCCAGCGGCATGGCGCCAAACGCCGCACAATAGACGAACGGCCGGCTACATGGGGCGCGCGACGGCTCGAAGACCCACTTCGATCCGGTCTGGGCGGCTACGTGCAGCCGGACGTGAATGCGTCCGCTGAACCAGCAACGCCTTCTCTACCGTTTCGACTCTTTGAAGGACCATGCCATGTGCGGCATCGTAGGTGTAGTTTCGCAAAACCCCGTCAACCAGCTGATCTATGACAGCCTGCTCCTGCTGCAACATCGCGGCCAGGACGCAGCGGGGATTGCCACGGCGGACGGCAACAACTTCCACATGCACAAGGCCAACGGCATGGTGCGCGACGTGTTCCGCACGCGCAACATGCGCAGCCTGCCGGGCAATGTCGGCATCGGCCAGGTCCGTTATCCGACCGCCGGTTCCGCGGCGAGCGAGGAAGAAGCGCAGCCGTTCTACGTGAATGCGCCGTTCGGGATCATCCTCGCGCACAACGGCAACCTGACGAACTGGCCGCAGTTGAAGGACGAGATGTTCCGCATCGACCGCCGGCACATCAACACCGCATCCGACACCGAAGTCCTGCTCAACGTCTTCGCCCACGAACTGCAACTCGCGAGCTCGGGCCTGCAGCTCGACGCCGCCGCGCTGTGGAAGGCGGTGGCCGGCGTGCATCGCCGCGTGAAGGGCTCGTATGCGATCGTCTCGCTGATCGCGGGCTACGGTCTCGTGGCCTTCCGCGATCCGTTCGGCATTCGTCCGCTGGTGCTCGGCAAGCTGGAAACGACGACGGGCGTCGAATGGATGGTGGCGTCGGAGTCGGTGGCGATCGAAGGTATCGGTTTCGAATTCGTGCGTGACGTGGAACCGGGCGAAGCCATCTTCGTCGACAGCGACGGCAACCTGCACAGCCACCAGTGCGCCGAGAAGCCCGCGCTGAACCCGTGCATCTTCGAACTCGTATATCTCGCGCGTCCGGACTCGTGCCTCGACGGCGTGCCGGTCTACAACGCGCGTCTGCGCATGGGCGATTACCTCGCCGAGAAGATCAAGCGCGTGCTGCCGGACGTGGCCATCGACGTCGTCATGCCGATTCCCGATTCCTCGCGTCCCGCCGCGATGCAGGTCGCCGCGAAACTGGGCGTCGAGTATCGGGAGGGCTTCTTCAAGAACCGCTACGTGGGCCGCACCTTCATCATGCCGGGCCAGGCGGTGCGCAAGAAGTCGGTGCGCCAGAAGCTCAATGCGATGGGCATCGAGTTCAAGGGCAAGAATGTGCTGATCGTCGATGATTCGATCGTGCGCGGTACGACGTCCCACGAGATCGTGCAGATGGCGCGTGATGCGGGCGCGAACAAGGTGATCTTCGCATCGGCGGCGCCGCCGGTGAAGTTTCCGAATGTGTACGGCATCGACATGCCGACGCGCGGTGAACTCGTGGCGCACGGCCGCACGGATGAAGAAGTGGCGCGCATGATCGGCGCGGACTATCTCGTGTATCAGGACGTGGAAGACCTGAAGAACGCGATCCGCGACATCAATCCGGAACTGAAGGAATTCGAGGCCTCGTGCTTCGATGGCAACTACATCACCGGCGACGTGACGACTGATTATCTCGATCGCATCGAATCGGCGCGTCTGGCTCCGCAATCGCAATCGGATCGCGATGCCGCGAGCGACGCGATGGATGGCGGCATGGCGCGCTCACAGTTGCATCTGCAACTATCGGTCGAGTAACGCGACTTCGGCGTGTTTGCATGAGCCCGCTTCGTCTGCAAGGACAAGCGGGCTTTTTTGCGTCCTGGGTGAACGGGAAGACGTTTGGTACGCGTTCAGTGCGTGCGTATGCCGCCTGCACGCCATTGCCCCGGCGCCATGCCGAAACGTTTCGTGAAGGCATGCGTGAACGCGCTTTGATCGGCGAAACCGCAATCGAGCGCGATGTCCATGAGCGCGGCGTGCGGATCGGCAAGCCGTGTCAGCGCAGTATCGAGCCGCAGGCGTTGCAGGTAGCGATGCGGCGTCTCGCCAAAGGCATCGTTGAACAGCTGATGAAAGCGCCGCATGCCGAAACCGCAATGCGCGGCGAGATCGGCGATGCGCAGCGGCTCGGCGAGATGCCGGCGCAGCCATGCGTCGATGCGCGCGAAATCGAGGCCTTGCGAAGGGAACACGGCGTGACCGGCATCGTGCATGAGCGCGCCGCACAGATGCGCCGCCGCGTGCCAGGCAAAGCGATGACACTCACTTGATTGCGCGCCGCCCGCGCCTTGCGCGAACCCGGCGACCAGCCGCGTGATGGAAGGATGAAGCGTGATGCAACGCGCCTGATCGAAGAAGCGCTCGGGCACCGCGAGCGACGCGAAGGGCAGATCGAGCACGAGCTGGCGATTGTCGCCGGCGGCCCAGTAATCGTGACGCGCGCCTGCCGGAATGATCCACGCGCCACTTCTGTCGATACGCGCTTCGCGGCCGTCCACGGCCATGTCCATCGATCCCTCCACGCCCAGCACGATCTGATGGAAGTCGTGGACCTCGGACGCCTGCGTCGCGGCATAGCGGCGCAGTGCAACGGCGGGACGGGGCCGCGGCGCGTTCACGCAGATCTGGCTTAAACGTCGAGCAGTTCGACTTCGAACACGAGCGTGGCGTTCGGCGGAATCACGCCGCCCGCGCCGCGCGCGCCGTAGCCGAGCTGCGGCGGAATGGTGAGACGGCGCACGCCGCCGACCTTCATGCCCTGGACGCCTTCGTCCCAGCCGCGAATGACCATGCCGCCGCCCAGCACGAAGGCGAACGGGTCGTTACGGTCCTTGCTCGAATCGAACTTCTGGCCATCCGTGAGCCAGCCCGTGTAATGCACGCTGACCGTCTTGCCGGCGACAGCTTCGGCGCCTTCGCCGACAGTGAGATCTTCGTATTTGAGACCGGAATCGGTCGTGACAGTCGACATGGTGGCTCCCTGGTTGTCGGTGGTCGAAACCGCCATTGTAGAACGCCGCCGGAAGCAGGCGGCGCGCCAACCTCATGCGTCGAAGAGTTGAACGTCTTCAGAGATGCCGGCCGCGCGGCCCGAAGCGCGAGCCGATGCGCGGCCCGAGTTCCGGCGCGACATGCCGGCCAATCGACGTGCCGATGTTCGCCCCCAGTTGCGCGTCTTCCATGGCGGAAGCGGCGGCGTCGTCGCCTCGCTGTTGCTTCGCGAGCTTGAGTGCGCGGACGCGGACATAGGCCATCGCGACCAGCGTCCACGGCGCGAGATACGCGAACTCCGGCACGGAGACCATCATCATCGTCCAGGTGGCGACGCAGCACTGGCGCAGCGCCATGCCGCGCGCGTCCCAGTCGAGCTTGAATGCCGGATAGAGCATCAGCCCGCTGATGAAGATCGTGCCGACGATGCCGGTGTTGACCATCAACGTGGAGAACAGGTCGGTCGAGCGCACGTAGCCGAAGCCGATGCCGAACAGCTGATTCATCGGCGATCCGTGATACCAGAGGCGCATCGACTCGACGAACAGCAGCGCCCGGTCGGAACCCGACTCGTCCTTCTGTTCGAGCTTGTTCGTCACCATCTGCTTGAAGAGATCGGCGATGTAGTCCTGCGCGATATACGCGATCACGCACAGCACGAACAGCCCGATGAGCGCCTTGACCGGGTTGATGCCGAGCTTGCGCATGCGGATCAGCGCATACACCGCATAACCGATCAGCACGCTGGACGAGGTGCTCATCAGGAGCGAGATGCCGATGATCCATACCGGCCAGCGCAGCCGCGAGGTGGCGTTGAAATACACCCAGAACGGGAAGATGGACAGGGCGTACATCGAGGGCTCGCCGGTCAGCGCCTTGAGGCGCTGGAAGCGCATGCCGCCGATGTCCATCTGCTGGAACGAGCTGCCGTTCACCGTGCCGTCCGAGCGCACGATGCCCTTGCCGAACTGGTCTCCAAAGGCGCGGTTGGAGATGAAGTCGCCCGGCTGGCCGGTGATGACGAAGTACGCGACCTCGAACATGCCATAGAGCGCGAAGAGCGTAACGGCAGCGAGCAGCCACTGGTCCCAGGTGGGCTTGTAGTAGTGGTAGACATAGCCCGCGTAGAGCACGACGGCCGCCACATAGACCGACTGCGTGAACATGCTCTTGCGCAGAATGAAGGTGAAGGGATCGGTATCCTCGACCAGCACGATCCGGGAGAAGTCGGGATCGTAGGGGGCCATGACATCCGCGACCTGGGTGGTGCAGAGCATCAGCAGCCACACCACGAGCGCCGCGCCCACGAAGTGCATCCAGCTCTTGCGCGCCCGGCCGCCGAACAGCAGCACGAGCGGCACTGAAAGGAAGCACATCATGTAGCCGATGGTCGTGCCCTGGATGGACGGGACGAGCAGAAACGACGTCACCGGCATCGCGAAGGCCCAGATCCTGTAATAGAGGTCGGTCAGCGCCGCTTTTTCTTTCATCGTCGATTGGTTATACCCGCGTGGAACGGGCTTCTTTAAAATTCAGCGAACCGATCGGAACCGGCGCACTGCTTGCAGCTTCGTTTTCAGGTGCATGGTTCGGCTGTTCGTCGACAAAGCCAAGCCAGTGATGCGAACTCAACGACTTCAAGCGCGTTTCGATGCCCGCTTCGCGCAGCGAGATGTAGCCGCTGATGGCCAACAGTGCCATCACGAGAACCAGTACCGCACGCAACGGCGTTCGCCTGCGGGCCGCGCGCACGACGCGTGATGCATGCGGCAAGTTCGCCGGCGCGGGCAACCTCGGCACGAAGGCACGCTCCGGCAGCCGATGAAAGTCGCAATGCGGACAGACCGGCACATCGGCCCCGACCGGCCTGCGACAACGCGGGCACTGCTTGAGCCGATGCCGGAAGGAAAAACGCGCGCCCATAGGTTCACCTTGTGCGTACTCTTCCCCGATCCGGTCGGCTGCGCGCCACACGTCGGCATCCGCGCCGCAACCCTTTCAGCCTTTTGTCGCCCTACAACTTGAAACGCCGCGTGACATGTCACGCGGCGCTGTGTTCGACATCGAAATGCAGTCGTCAGTTCTGTGTCTTGAAGGTGCTCGTATAAGCCGCCGCATAACCATAAGTGCGGCGATTGCTCGGACGGCGCGGGATCGCGTTGAATACCGAACCCACGAGCCTGCCGCCCGCGCGCTGCACCTTCTTCACGGTCTCTTCGATCTCTTCCTCGCTCTGGATGCCCGAGCGCAGCACGAGCACCGTGGAGCCGGCATCGCTCGCCACGATTGCCGCGTCAGTGACGACGAGGAACGGCGGCGTATCCACCAGCACGAGATCGAACTGATCGCTCATGCGTGCAAGCGTGTCGCGAAAGCCGGGCATCATCAGCAACTCGGAAGGATTCTCCGGATAACCGCCGCAGGACAGGAACGACAGCCCCGGCACGCCGACATAGCGCAGCGCGTCGCCGAGTTCCATCTCGCCCTTCAGGACTTCGGAGAGCCCGCCCGGATTCGACTGCTTGAAGAACGAGGCGATATGGCCGCGACGCATATCGGCGTCGATCAGCAATACGCGCAGGCCGATTTCCGCGAGCAGCACGGCCAGGTTCGTCGCGACGAAGCTCTTGCCTGCCGAAGGGATCGGGCCGGTCAGCATCACGATGTTGTTCGGCGCGTTGGCGAGATCGCGATACAGGTCCGTGCGCACCGCACGCAGCGCTTCCACCGCCGGATCGTGCGGATAACGCGAGGCAAGCACGCGGGCCTCGCGATGAGACTCGGGCACGTGCGGCATCGCGAATGCGTCATGCCGGGGCGCCTCGGTGTAGGCCAGCGCCTTCGGCGCGGCATGCCCTTGCGCGCCCGCATAGGTGAGCGGCGCATGGTCGACCGGAGAGACCGCGATCTCGTGATCCAGCATCGCCTGCTGGCGGCTGTACAGCACTTCGCCCAGCACCGGCACGGACAGGCGGCGTTCCACGAACATCGGGTCCGTGACGCCGATCATCGCGTGACGACGCAGGAAGATGAAGAACGTGCCGATAAAGAAGCCCAGGCCCGTGCCCCCGAGAATCACGAGCGGCTTGTTCGGCTTCACCGGACGATACGGACGCAGTGCGGTATCGACGATATGCGCGCCGCCGCTCGTGCTCGCACGGCGCACCGAGAGTTCCTCGGCCTTGTTGACCATGCCCATGTAGATGGTCTCGGCCACGCGTGCATCACGTGTAAGTTCCGCGTTCTGGCGCTCGGAGGCCGGCATGCTGTCGAAGCGCGACTGGATCTGCTGGTTCGACGACTCGAGCTGTGCGATCTGCTGGTCCAGGTTCTGCACCTGCGGGCTGCTCGGCTGGAAACGTTGCAGCATCTGCGTGCGTTGCAGCTTGAGCGTGGCGAGCTGCTGCATCGACACGATGCTGCCTTGCAAATAGGCTTGCGCTTCGTTGATCGGCTGGACCGACTGCGACTTCGCGCGGTAGGCGCTCAGGTTGCCTTCGGCTTTCTTCAGATCGGATTCGAGACGCGGCAGTTCTCCGCGGATGAATTCGAGCGTCTTCGTATCATTGGCCTGGCGCGCCTGCACGGCAGCGCCCAGATAAGCCTGGGCCAGCGCGTTGGCGACGTCGGCGGTGAGTTGCGGATCGTCGGCGTTGAAGGTGAGCTGCACGACGCCCGTATCCTTCGACGATTCCGCGACCTTCGTCGTCTTCTTCATCAGCGCGATGGCGTCGAGCGTGTTGAGACGGGTCACATCGAAATGCACGCCCGGGTGGCCCACGACATGATTGACGAGCATCGAGACGCCGTTCGCTGCTGCGGGACGACCCACCGTGCCATGCAGGATCACTTCGCCGTCCGGATCGCGCAGCTCGTATTGATTGTTGTCGAGGAGAACAAAGTCGAGCTTCTGGTCTTCGAGCGCGGGCGGGACATCGAGGCGGCCGATCTGCAGGTCTTCACCGCCCCATGCGTACGAATCGAGACCGAACCATGCCGGTGCAAGATGCCCCTTCTTGGCGAACATGTTCGCAAGCTGGCCGAGGATCGGGAACGTGTTGGGCTTGACCCGGATGTCGAAGTGGAACTGCTTGACGACCGGTTCGAGCACCGAGCGGCTCTGCATCACCGAGATCTCGGCGGGCGCGATCTGGTTGACCGTCTGCCCCTGCTGCTGCATCTGCTGCTGATTTTGCGGGGCGATGCCGAGTGCATTCGGATCGGGCGGATCGACCCGAACGACTACATCCGATGAATAGATGGGCTTGGCCAGGAACGCGTAAGCGGACGCGAGGGCAGCCGCGACTCCGACGAACAGGAGCAGCATGCCGAGGTGATCGCGCAGCAGCCGGAGCATGTCGCCCGCGGTGAATTCACCGTCTTCCTTGCCGTGCCGCGAAGATGCTGAGTTGACATAGAGGGTGTTCAAAGGCGCCGTCCTCAGTTCGATAAGTTGAGCAGTTATTCCCGGACCATTGAAAAAGCGAAGGTCCGCGCGGCATGTCCGCGTTGCGACTTACGTTGTTGTTGATCCGGCGCATGGCCGTTGGAACTTCAAGACCAGAGACGCGAGAGGCAGGTAGAACGAGCGAAGCGCGTGGCGCTTCTGGTTCGCATTGACGGAACGCGTGGGCCCGTCGGAGTACGATCGCTGGTGGATGGAAGCACACTTCGTGCCTCGACCCGGTGCCCGCCGACTCGTGCGCGTCACCGCACCTTCCTTGCGACGATTCGCTTGCGCAACGATACAAAAGGCCTTGAAGCAATGAGCGTCAAGGCCATCTTCCGGTCAGGAGGTGAGCGCGTCTGTTAAGTAGCGAACGTTCGATGTCCTGCAAGGTCGGGAACGGCACTTGCGCGGCGCCTGTTTCGCGCGATAATCTGCGGTTCCGCTGCCACCGTATTGGTAGCATCAAAGCGTTAAAAATTTAAGGCATCGGGTTGGCTTTGATGAAATCGCGCACGGTATTGAAGCGGGGCTTGCGCGTTTTACCATCGTCTGCAATCACGCCGTAGTTGCCGTCGCCGCCATAGCGCTGATCGTCATAGAGCTCGTAGAGCGTCACGTTTTGAACATTGTAGGTCTTCGCCAGCGACACGAAACCCTTCAATGCATCCTTGCCCACGAGATAGCTCCCCGGATCCTGATGATTCGGACGCACGCCGTACTCAGTGATCCAGATGGGCTTGCCATAGCTGTCGCGCAGGCGCTCCAGCACGTTGACCTTGTTCTGGCCTGCGGCCGTGATCGAACCCATGTTCGAATACCAGTGCCATGCGGTGATGTCCCATTGCGGGATGGGATGACCGCTCGAACCGTCCGGCTGCGTGCCGGCGAAGAGCATGTCCGTGAAGCCGTAGTGAAGCCAGCTGAACGACGTCAGCAGGATCTTCGCGTCTGGATTGCTCTCACGAATGCCCTTGATCAGCCCGAGAATCGAACCGCGCGCCTTCACGAACATCGCGTTGTCATAGTCAGACGGATGCTCGCCGCTGCGGTCGGCGCCCTTGATGGTCCAATTGTCGTACTCGTTGCCCACCTGATAGTACGTAACCAGCCCTTTGAGCACGCGACCCGCCGTCTTGCCGAGCGCATACGCGCGTTCGTACGTCTCCTGCTCGTTCGCGCGCTTCTCCTGTTCGAAAGGTGTGACGAGCGCGAGCACGCCGATGCACTGCTTGGCGGCCGCGCGGGCGAAATCCGCGACCATGTGCGCGCTGCCTTCGCTGGAGACGTCTTGGGCGTACATCGTGATGCCCAGATCGCGCAGTTGCGAAATCTGCAGATCGTAATCGCTCATGCGATATGCGCCGCGATGTTCGAGATGACCCGCGATGCCGTAGAACACGCCGGTCGTGCCCTTGCCGCACGCGAGCTTCGGCGCGGGCGGCTCGGCGGCTTCAGCATCGGCGATGATCGAGCGGTTACTGTGATGCGCATCGGGCGAGCCGCTGCGCGAGGACATCAGGAGGGCCGCGCACGACAGCGCGCCCAATACGGAAACGGCGACCAGCAAGGTACGCATCGGCGTTGACCTCTGAAAAGGTGCGCGCGGTTACTTGGCCAGCACGTCGGAATGGTTGGGCGCGGAATGAGCGCCTGCATCGCGCGGGGCGCTGGTGGGCAGCAGCACCTGTTGCGCTTGCGCGTCGAAGGCTTCGCGCGAGAAACGACGCCTGAATTCGCTGCGCAACGAAGCCATGGAGAGTTCGCGCGCCGCGAAAAGTCGCGCGACGAAAGCCTCACGGTCATCGGCGGGGAACAGCAGTGCGTCGGGGAGATACGAATCGAGACCCGACACTCGCGACACGACGATCGGCCGCTCAGCAAGCACGGCCTCGATCATCACGAGCGGCACGCCTTCATAGGCCGAAGGCAGCACCAGGGCATCGCTTGCGACGATGAAGGGCAGCACGTCCTTTTGTGGTCCGACCATGCGCACGCATCCGGACAGCGTGGGACTGGCCGCGATGCGCTCGCGCAGGCGCGCGTCATCCGGTCCTTCCCCGACGATCAGCACGAGCGTATGCGCGAAAGCCTTCGCATTGCGC
Organism: Caballeronia sp. LZ065; assembly: GCF_031450975.1. Taxonomy (NCBI): domain Bacteria; kingdom Pseudomonadati; phylum Pseudomonadota; class Betaproteobacteria; order Burkholderiales; family Burkholderiaceae; genus Caballeronia; species Caballeronia sp. LZ065. Next base: position 1,307,307 of record NZ_JARUXV010000004.1, on the reverse strand, counting down.
TCGATGGCCTCCATGAAGAAGTCTTGGCGCTTCTGCTGGAAATTCAGCCGGCCAATCTGCGCGACGATGGTCGTGCCGTCATCAGGCAGCCCAAGTGCGGCCCGCGCGGCTTCTTTCGTGAGCGTCGAACGGCTGAAACGGTCGTCGACGTAATTCTCCAGAATCATCGTGCGCGCCTTGGGCGCGAGCGTGCGCAGCTTGTCGCGCAGATGCTCGTTGAGCGTCACGTATTCGTCCGGCATGCGGTACAGGACGCGCTTCACGAGCCACTTGAGCTGTTCCGCGCGGCCGGCCTTCACGGGCGCGTCGTCCACCAGCGGCAGATAGCTCACCGCTGTCGTGCGCGCGCGGCGCGCGGCAAATAGCCCCGCAAGCCCCGAAGCGATCGTGCCTTGGGCGATCATCAGCTTGTCGAGACGCAGTGTGCGCAGCGTGGCCGCTGTCGAACGGATCATGCGCAGCAGTGCGAAGACGTTGCCGCGAATGGACTCGGCGGTGTAGGACAGGGCGATGACCTTGACTTTCGGATGCTGGGCCGCGAGTTCGCGCACATGACGCGACAGCGCTTCGTTCGCAGCCGGCACGAGGACATGCAAGGTGTCGACCTGCGCGCTCGCGACCAGCGCGAGCATGAAACGCTTCAGCATTTCCTCATGGCCGCCGTTGACGCCCGAGTCGCAATAGATTCCCAACTTCACCGGCTTTCTCCCTTGCAGCGCGCGTGCGCCCGTCATTGCGGCTTGTCGATGTACTGCTTGAGCAGACGCGCGCTCTCCGTCCAGCGGAAACGTTCGGCGTGCGCGAGACCGCGTTGGCGCAGATCTTCGCTCAGCGCGGGCGAGTCGAGCAGTTCACGCAACTTGCCCGCGATGTCGTCGACGGAATAGGGATCGCAGTACACCGACGCATCGCCGCAGGTTTCCGGCAGGGCCGCGGCGCGTCCGACGAGCGTCGGGCAGCCGTTGCGCATGGCTTCCAGCGGCGGGATGCCGAAGCCTTCGTAAATCGAAGGATAAAGAAAGCACGCGGCATGCTGGTACAGCGCGCGGAGTTGTTCGTCGCTCACATAGCCCGCCTGCTTGATGTTGGGCGCGCTGGACAGGTCCTGGGCCTTGCCGAAGATCGTGGCGTTCTTCATGCCGACGATCACGAGATCGATCGACGGATCATTCAGGCGCATGAACGCTTCGACAAGGCGCTTGAAGTTCTTCGTCGGATTCATGCTGCTTACGGCGAGCACGTAGCGGCTCTTCGTGAGCTTGAGTTCGTCGAGCACCGACGTATCCGGCGTGATGTGATCGAGATGATCCGCCGCGAGCGGCACCACGCCGATGCGTTCCGCAGGCACGCCCACATGATGCGCCAGGCGGTCGCGCGAGAACTTCGAATTGGTCAGCACGCAGCTCGAGGTGCGCGCGAGGATCCAGAACATCACGTGATACCAGGTGCGAAACTTCCACGAGAAATGCGACGGGGTGTCGAACACCGCGGCATCGTGCATGTAGATGATTTGGTTCGCGCGAAAGATCGAGCCGGAATTCGAAAGATTCACGATGCGCGAGCGTCCTGCGAACAGCGGCAACACGAGCTGTTCCCAGAAGACGCCCTTGCCGAAACCGAGCTTGACCGTCTCGACGCCATCCACGGGATCGAGACCCGGTTGCGGCGGCACGGCGAGCGTGACATGCGAAGCCTGCGGCAGTTGTCCGAGCGCCGCGACGAGTTCGCGCGCGACGCGCTGGACGCCGGTGGTTTTCTGGCTCGTGAAGCGCCCGTTATAGACAAGCTTGTTCGTAGCGATGGAAGTGTCCATGGAGGAGGCGTCAGAACTGGGAGTCGGAGCTGGTTTCATACGAGGCTGCCTCATTCGAGGCGAGCGGCTCGCGCGTGGGCCGGTCGGAGCCGAGCTGGTAGACCGAGAGCCATTGACGGAAGATCGCGTCCATCGAGAAACGCTTGCTTGCGGATTCCCTCGATGCAGCGCCCATGCGGGCGCGCAATGCGGGGTCGTCGCGCAGCATGGCAACGTACTTGGCCATGTCCTCCACGCTCGTTGCGACGAAGCCGGTCACGCCATGCTGCACGACATCGCGGTTGCCGACCACGTCGGTCACGACGGCGGGAATGCCCGCGACCTGGGCTTCGATCAGTGCGATCGGCATGCCTTCCCAGCGCGAGGTCTGCACGTAGATGTCGAGTTCGGAGGTCAGCTCCAGCGCGCGTTCGCGCGTGACCCAGCCGCTGCACGTGACTGACCCACTCTTCATTTGATCAGGCAGTTCTTCGAGATTGCCGCCGATCCACAGGAACTTGACGGAAGGGCCGCTCAGTTCGCTGGCAAGCTTCACGAATGCCTGATGGTTCTTCTGATAAGAAGCGCGGCCGCTCATGCCGACCACGACATCGCCAGGATTGCGCTCGATGCGCGGCGGAATCTCGGTAACGTTCACGCCGTTCTCGATCATGCGCGCCTCGCGCGTGCCCATTCGGGTTTCGATCTCGCTCAGCTCGCTTTTCGAACACGCGACGATGGTGCCGCCCATGCGAGCGGCAATGCGCTCGAAGCTCAGATAGGCGAACTGCTTGACAGGCGACACATCGCGCCGCAGGAACGCGAGACCATGCGGCGAATAGAACACGCGGGCACGCGGCGCGGCGATGCGAGCGGCGGCGCGGCCCAGCACGCCTGCCTTCGACGAATGCAGATGCACGACCGAAGGATCAAGCTCCTTGAGCTTGCGCACCAGGTTCCACAAGCTGGTCCAGTCGTTCTTGACGCTGACTTCGCGGAACATGCTGACGTAGGTAAGCTTGACTGCCGGATGAAAGAGCTTGGAAAAGTTAACCGGTGTTTCCTGCCGAATCGAATGAAGGATCGTTACGCCGACTCCAGCGGCCGCCGCGCGATTGGATAGCTGCGTCAGCATTGACAGAACTCCGCCTCCGAAAGCCTCGGTTATATGGACGATCTCTTTCATATTGAACTCATCGTTGTCGTGTCGCCGAGTGCCCGCGGCGACCACATGAGAAGGAAGCGGCCTAATCGTTATCAGTTAAGGACATCACACTTTCAAGCGCGCCGAATGCATGCGAGATGGGAGGGCGCCTGCCCACCTGCAAAAGAGCACATTAAAGAATCCGGTAATGTGCGCGTTGGAGTACTAATGGAACGCAAAAAAACCGCTCCATCCCCGCCAACGCGCTCCGACCCAAGCATTACTCGTTCCTCGCGACTGTCTCCGCGAGGAATCCCCGTCAAGCTTGCTTCCCAAGCTTGGATTCCAGAAGCGTCTGTCCGGCTCGCACGGGCCCGGAAGACACTCCGATACCGGTCTTTGCGAACGTTGCTTCGCGTCGCGCCGATAAGGCGCACGGCGGTCGTTTGACTACGACCACCTGTCGCGAGACGTAAAGCCCGATTGATCAATCATATTTTTGACTTCTCCAAGCCGTGCCTTTCAGAACAGCTTGAGCACTTTCCTTGAGCCCGTGCTCAGGACCCATCAACACAAAGCCTTACTCTGCTGATATGACTGTTTCATTGCTCACTTCGTCATCGCTATTTGACGGTAGACGAATTCTGCTGAGCGACCACTGCTTCACAGACCTGCAGAAGTATGCGCAGATCCTTGAGCGGCACTGCGACCGATTGCATGCGCAGGCTCTGCGCCTGGTCCACCAGCTTCTGCACCAGCTCGATCGACGTATCCTCTGATCCCATGTCAGACCGCTCACTTAATTAATTAACTGTTCGTACCAATACGATATCGACTCGACTCGCCTTGGTCCGTGCGCTGCTCCACATACACGCATGCAACTTTTGGAGTAGGCCGCTATCGAACGTGCGGCGCCGCACCAACGTCGCGCACTGATTCTTCATCAAGGGGCAGTCATTCACGCTGCTGGCCCGATGCCTTCATCAACCTGCACGACACCCTTGATGCTTTTATAGCACGCACCCGTTTGGCCTTTACGTGCGCTTGACCGTGTAAGTCAGCGGCTTAGGAGAGGCAGGTCACATAACGCGATCACGTGCCCGATCCCGCGCTCTCGGTGATCGGCCGGCGCAGGAACGGCACCTTCTGCAGATGCAGCGTCAGGGCCATCGCACCAGCTACACAGGTCTCGACGATCAGCACCGTAGCCGCCGCACCCTGCTCGCCGAAGAGCTTCGCCAGCACGGCAAGCAAGGCGAAATTCAGTACCGCCGAACCAATCAGCACACGGCTGAAATGACTCTTCATACCGAGCGGGAGCATCGTCTGAACGCCAAAGAGATCAGAGAGTCCGGCCATGAGCGGCACGAACGCCATCCAGCGCAGCACTTCTACCGTAGGCAAGAACTGCGGACCATACAAGAGCTTTACTGCAAGCGGAGCAGCGAAGAAGATGCAGAGCGATATGAGCGAGACGATCGACCCTTGCAATACGAACATCTTCCGCAAGAACGCGAACGCATCATCCTTGGCGTGGTGCATGAGGAAACTGACACGCGGATAAGCGGCGGTCTTGAGCGGCTGTAGCATGTTCAATGCCGCGCGGATCAGTTTGTCGCCCGCGGCGAAGTACCCCGCTGCCACATTGCCCGAGATGAACGTCAGCAACACGATGTTGCTCGAGGCATAGATGTCCACCAGCGACGTCGCGATGAACACGCTCCAACCTTCCTTCAGACGTTCAATGATGGTCTTGAACGATACTCTGACGAAATCGAGCTCGTGTCGAAAATACAAATAAATGCAAATTGCGACGCCGGACAAAAGTGGGACGAGCGCATTCACGGCCATCGCGATATAGGCGTCGTCGTGCTGGCGCACAAACAGATACATCGCGGGAATGCTGAGCGCGCGGCCCACGAACACGAAGCCGCTCAGCATCCCCAGATCTTCGATGCCCTGGAAGTACCACGTCGGGATCAGCATGGCGCCGATGGCCTGGCCGTAGCCGAGCAACAGCAGCTCGCGGTTCTCTTCGAGATAAGGAATGGCGGAGGTCAGCACGATCAGCACGATCAGGCCGGCAACGGCCAGCGCAGCCTGGGTAAGGATCGTTTCCCAGAAGACCTGCGAACGCAACGCACGGTCTTCGCGATTGATGGACACCTTCGGGGTAGCGGTAAGAGAGAAGCTGTAATTCGTGAGTGAAATGAAATAGGCGGTAAATGCCAGGCCGAACGAAAGGCGTCCATATTCGCTCGGCCCGAGCACGCGCGCGAGCCACGGCAACGTCAAAAGCGGTGCAAGGTAGGTGGATACCTGCAGCGTCATCAAAATCGTAAAGTTCTTCTTGAATGAAGCCATTGAACGGTTTTCCCGGCTTGGAGCTGTGCGTGATCTTGATGACTGAGGGGCAAAGATCGCAAACGTCGCGCGTTTGCGCCTGAGCGGTGGGCCTAAACATGACAGCGTCACAGGCGAATAGTTTCGCTTGTAGGCCGCGCCGTCAATGCGGTATGCGGGAAAAGCTGTCTGCACACCCGGGCGCCGCCCGGGTCGAGTGAACGGATGCTGCACAGAACGCACCGGTTCCGGGCACCTGATAACCCGATGACGGCGGCTCTTGTACTACCGTATGCATTTGACAGGCCGCGGCCGCAATCATCAGTGGGTTGGCCCACGCAATGCAGGATTCGCAACGCTTTTGAGCAATTGAAAATCCGGCATAACCCTGTTAGGGCGCAGGCAAGAAGCGAGTACGGGCTGCACGCTTCCGGTCAGACGAGAGCACCGTCTCTTGCTCGTTCCACGGCGCATGCGGGCGGCTCATCCGCTGCCACGTCCGTGCGCGCAATGACGCGGGCTTGCATGCCGATGAAGCGGCGCACCACGTTGCGCGTGATCTGATCGACGATCACACGGCTCTCCGCTTCCGGGTCCATCAGCACGCGCGGCCAGTCGGTCGTGCCGCCGTTGAAGACGAGACCTTGTCGCGGGCCTGCATTGCGATCGGGCTGGAACATGCCCATCGCGCCGACGCCGCCCATGTCCCATCCGGTCAACCGCACCGTGTCCGCGAGCGTCACGAAACCATTCGGCTCGGGCGGCACGCCATCGACTTCATAGCCGACGAGGCGGTCTTGTGCGCCGAAGGTCTGCCCATTGACGAGACCCGTACCGGCGAAGATCCAGTGGTCCGCTTGCCGCACCGTGTATCCGATCGCCTCGCGTTCGCGCTTGATCCAGCCGCCGCGCAAACGCTTCCATACGCCATACTTGCCGCCGCCATAAGCGTAACTCAGACCGATCAGACTGGACTCGTCATAACCCGGCCACTTCTCGCCGAGCCGATTCATCACCGTATAGTCGCCGTTGATCGGCGCTTCGCCGAAGTCGATCGGACGGAAGCAGGTATTGCCGCTGAAGATGGCGAGATTGCCGCCTTGCGCGATGAACTGCGCCACGCGCTCACGCATCTGCGTGGACCAGTATTCGTGATGTCCGACGCTCAGCATGCAGCGATAGTTCTCGAGCTTCAGATCCGTGCCGCGATGCAGGTCGTGATCCGTGTAGAAGTCGCACGCAATGCCTTCCGCGCGCAGCCAGCGAATGAACTTTGCATCCCAGTGCGTGAACTGCTGACGCGGCGAACGCGGATCATAAGGATCGGTCGGCTCGCCGAGTTGTGCACCCAGGCCGCCGCCCGGACGCTGAACGCTCACCGTGGTTTGCGGCTGCGTGCGGTGAATCGGGTCGCCGTAATAACAGCCGCCGCCCATCGAGTTATAAGCGTGGTACGTGTTGATCGGCACGATGTACGCAATCTCCGCAGACGGCTTGCGGGGCCGCGCGATGATGAGCGCCATGCTGTCGGAGGCGGGCGGTCCCGCGAAGATCGGCTTGTGCGCGGCCGCGCGACGGCCCAGTTCATCGAGCGGCTCGCCGTTCGCGCCCACTTCGTAGGCGATCGCAACGTAGGCGCCACTTTCGATGTCGTCGGCATTCGGCCTGATCGAAATGGTCGGCCAGTTCCAGTCTTCATCGTGACGCGGGTGCCCCGCGCGTCCCGGCGACTGGAAGACGGTTTTGCCGTTCTGCAACTGTGCCTGCACGGCGCCGCCCGGCTGCACGACGATGCCGCCCATGCTGGTCAGCCTTTCGTCATTGCCCTGGTGATAGATCGCGACAGAAAAACGCGAACCCGGCTGCACCGCGAGTTCGAACGACTCGCCCGCGGTGAAGCCGGGCCTCTTCGGGTAGATCTGCATGCTGAAGGCCCCTTACGACATTCTTATCATTGTTGACTGCCCGCGGACGGACGCCCGCGCAGATTGGCGGACGGCACGGCGCGCGCCGGCGCGGCAGGCGGACGCAGTTCGAGTCCGAGTACCCGCTTGACCACGCGCTTGGCCTGGAACCAGCGGCGATCCGCGACGATCTTCTTGTGGAACAACAACTCACTGGGCGTATCCCGCCGATTCACCGCGAACGCGCGATAGTGCGCGGCAGTGGCCTCGACGGTCCGGATGGCTTCGGCGAACGCATTTGCATCGACACGCGCCGCCTGATGGCACGCGTACGAGAAGACCTTGTGGAACATCGCGAGCCAGAAGGCATCGAGCGGGCCGCCATTGCAGCGTTCCATGGTTTCTTCGGCGCAGATCGTGAGCGACGTGACCGTATAGGGCGTTGCTCGCGTCGTGATGCTGCCGGCGCGGCGCCGATAGAAGTAGAGATTGTCGGCGAGACGAAACAGCGTGCTGGCGCGCGCATAGACGAGCGGAATGGCCGCGGCATCTTCGTACACGCGGCCCGCGGGAAACTCGATGCCGTCCCACAACGCGCGCCGGTACACGCGCGCCGCCGGGAACACCTGATAGACGCGGGCGAAGTCCAGCAGCGCATCGAGATTGCATGGACGCGTGCCGGCGGTCGCGGGATCGATCAACTGAACCTTGTCGATCACCTTGCCTGCCGAATTGATGATCCCGACATTGAACTCGATGATGTCGGCGACGTTCTGGTCCAGCAACGGCATGATCTTCTGCGTGAAGTCCTCGGACCAGACATCGTCCGAATCGAGGAAGCCGATGTAGGGCGACGTCGCTTCGGCAATCGCGCGATTGCGCGCGGCAGACACGCCGCGGTTCTCCTGATGGATCACACGGATGTGGCGGCCCAGCTCCGTGCGCTGTACCTCGAGAATGCGTTCGAGCGTGTGGTCAGTGGAACCGTCGTCGATGACGATGAGCTCGATCTCCTCCGAGCGCGGTTGCGAGAGCGCCGACGCCAGCGAGGCGGCGATGAAATGCTCCACGTTATACGCGGGGATGATCACCGACAGCAGGGTCTTGCGAGTACCGTTGTGGACGCGTGTCATAGCTCGTGTCACCGGTTAGTGTTGGTATTGAGGCCACCGTGGCAGAGGCCGGTTCATGCGCGCCGGCTGTCCAATGCGTCATTGGTCAGGTGGAATCCTATAGGCAGTTGTAAGCCGGGAATGTTCGCGTACGCACGCATGGAAATTGGCCGCTGCCGATTTATTTTTTATTTGCGCGGCGCCGCATATTTGAAAGCGGACGCTAAGCCCCTTGAATCGAGTATGTCCGTTCAAAACGCTGCCAATCACTCATCGATACCTTCAGTGCCCCGTCGCCATTGCGTTTGCGGGCGCCGCTCAAGTTCTGCGTGCGCGCTTCGATTAAATGCGCTCCGTGGTTATATCAAAACAGATAACCCGTGAATTTGTAACGTGTGTTTAAAAAATCGGAAGACGAGTAACGCCGCTTTATGTCAGGAGCGAAACGTGCTGCAAGCCCGAAGCGCCCGGTTCTTACGGACTGGAAGCTTGTCCGCTGAATTCAGCGGAGCGCCGAACGTGATGACGTGTAACGTTTGCGCGTCGGCTTCGGACGGGAAACGAGCGCGTAGGGCGGCAGCATGCACAGGAGGCACTCACATATAATGACTTGCAGAATCCATTCACGAGGGCCGTCTGTCCTCGTGATCCGCAGGTTTTCACCGTCGTTGCGAAGCGTTGCCTTCCCTTGACTTTAACCGCGATAGCCCTACAGCAAGGACCCATAACCGTGACAACGTCTTTTTCCAGTACGGTCGAAACGGGCGGCGCGCAGACCTTCGACGCGGCCGTTGCAGGAAACGACGGCGTGCTGGTGCTCGACGCCGCTCAGCGGTGCCTGTCGGCCGACGCCGTCTTTGCTCATCTCTTCGATCTCGATTCCGCTGCATTGAACGGCCGTGCGTTGGCGGAAACGCCGTTGCCCGGTCCGCTCGCCGCCGTGCTCGGCGAAACCGCCGACGCCGCGCTGGCCGGCAACGGCACGCGCCGCGCGCAGGTGAGCATCGGCGGGGACGCTGCAACGCGTTCCTTTGCGATCATCGCGTTGCCGGGCCAGGATTGCGTCACGCTGATCGTGTCGCCGTCAGCGTCGGAACGCAGTGAAGAACCCCTCGACCGTGTCGCGCATCTGCGCGCCGAGGCCGCGCTCTTCATGCGCGACCATGTGCTGTCCATCGTGTCGCATGATCTGCGCGGTCCGCTGAACGCCATCCACAGCTGGGGTTATGTACTCGAGCGCAAGGTCGACGCAAACGATCCCGCTGCGCAACGCGCACTGGCCGGCATTCGTTCGGGCGTCGAACAGCAGGTGAAGCTGATCGAGCAATCCGTCGATACCACGCGCGCCGAAACCAAGGCCTTGCAGGTCGCGGTGGCGCCGGTCGCGTTGCGTCCGCTGCTGGAGCAAAGCGCGGCGCTGGCGCGTGCGAGTGTGGCAAATGCGCGCGGCGTGACCATCGAGCTCGACACGCCGCTCGCCGAAGAACAAGTGGAAGGTGACGCAGAGCGCCTTCTGCAAACGCTGTGGCTGATGCTGGCGTTCGCCGCCGAGGCGGTCCCGGCCGGCGCGGCCGTACGGGCGGCCAGCAATATCGAAGGCAGCATGTGGCGGACCGATGTGCGCTTCACCGCGTCCGCGCAGGCGCTCAACGACACGGCGTCCCCGCATGTGCTCGAAGCGTTCGCGCGCCGCCAGGCGCTGGAACCGCGTGAAGGCGGGCGCATCGCGTGGGGGCTCGCGTTGTGCAAGCGCGTATCCGAGGCGCATGGCGGCGGCTTCGAACAGAGCGACATTGCGGACAACGCCGAGGTGACGCTGTCGGTGCGCATTCCTGTCGCAGGGATGTGAGTTTACTTTCGATTTGCTGTCGCCTCTATACTGACGCTTTCCACTTTCGAAGAGAGTTGCCTTGGCTCAGGTCGTTGCGCTGATCGGCGCATTGTTGCTCGTCGCGTTGAATGGTTTCTTCGTCGCGGCGGAGTTCGGGCTCGTCAAACTGCGGCCCACGCGCGTCAAGGCAATCGCGCGGACCAACGGCCTGCCGGGCCGTCTGCTCGCAAAGGTTCACGGGCAGCTCGACGCCTATCTGTCTGCCTGCCAGCTCGGCATTACGCTGGCTTCCCTCGGTCTCGGCTGGATCGGCGAACCGGCATTCGCGACCTTGCTGCATCCGCTGTTCGCGCTGATTGGCGTGGAGTCGGAAAAGCTCATCGAATCCATCTCGCTGTTCTTCGCCTTCACGGTCATTTCGTTCCTGCACATCGTGGTGGGCGAACTTGCGCCGAAGTCGTGGGCCATCCGCCGCTCGGAACAAGTGGGGCTGTGGCTCGCCATGCCGTTGTACGGCTTCTACTGGCTGATGTATCCGTTCATCTGGGTGCTGAACTCGAGTGCGAACTTTGTGTTGCGTCTCTTCGGCATGTCGGAGGAACACGGTCACGACACGCATTACTCCACGGATGAATTGAAGCTGATCCTGCGCGGCCGGCGTCACGGCGGCGCGTCCTCGTATAACGAGGACGAGTGGAACACCATCGCGCATTCGCTCGATTTCAGCCGCATGACTGTGTCCGACCTGATGCGTCCCGCGCACGAACTGGTTGGTCTGCGCAACGACCTGCCGATGCGCGATAACCTTGCCGTGATTTCACGGCATCGTTTCTCGCGCTATCCGCTGTACGCGGATGCATCGGGCGAACGCGTGGTCGGCATGATTCATTTGAAGGATCTGCTGCTCGCGGGCGACGGCCAGGGACGCGGCTTCAACTTTCATCTCACGAAGCAAGCCGGCAAGCTCGATGAACTCTCCCGTCATGTGCGGCCGGTGCAATATGTGGCGCCGAATCTCTCGGCGCTCGAACTGTTCCGCCGCTTCCGCAAGGGCGCGCCGCATCTGGCCATCGTGGGGCGAAAGGACGCGAAACCGATCGGCTTCATCACGCTCGACAACCTGCTCGGTGCGCTCGTGGGTCAGATCCACGACGAGTTCCGTCAAGGCGATGCGGACTGGTCGCGCATGGACGACGGCACATTGATGGGCAAGGGCAGTTTGCCTGTCGTGTCGCTTGAACGGGCGCTGGGCATCGATATCGACGAAGGGCGCGCCGAGTCGGTGGGTGGCCTCGTCATCAATGCATTGGGCGACCTGCCGAGCGAAGGGCAGCGCGTGGAGTTCGACCAGTTCGATATCGTGGTGAAGAAGATGAAGGGACCGCGTATCGTGCTGGTGCGGGTTTATCCACGGGAAGAAGCGCTCGAAGAAACGGAGTGAGTGTGCGCTGATCGGTTTCGATTGGCGCAACAACGCATCCGCTGCTGAATCAAATCACCCTGCAATAACAAAGTTATACCGGTTGATAACTCGATCAACCGGTTGACAACTGCCGGAAAGCAGAACTTTTCCGTCAGATGCTTGCTTGTGCATTGTCGATTAGTGTCGCGGGTTAAGCCACGCGACAGGGTCCGGGTACGATAACAATCAAAGAACCACCGACCGACATTGCACAGTCTTTCGCGATTCATCACGGATCGCTCTCAACGATCTGACGCCGGCCCCGGCCGGCCTGTGCATTCAACGCCTCTCCCCGATTACGCGTTCCCGACGCGTGCTTCACCGCGCCTGCGTGATGTTTGCCCGGATTGTGCCGTCTTATCTCTTTGCATAGGAGCTCGTTTCATGCTGCGTGCCCAGGTCGATCAAGAGACAAACCCGAACGATGCAAGTTCTCTCAGATCGCGCCGCAGCAGGCATCGAATCGTTTCCGGACATGACGCGCGCGATGCTTTCGGCATGCGCTCGGATGCCGCGAATGAAGCCGCGCAAGACTCGGAAGAAGGCAGCGATGAAACGCTTGCATCCAGCCCGGGCGGGTTCATCGATGTCCTGATGCCCTTGGCCGGGCAGATGGCTTTCGAGATCGTGACGGCGCTGTTTGCGAATTATCGCGACATGGAAGCCGCTTACGCCGATCTGAAACAGATCCATGCGCGCATTCGCACATCGGACAAGAGGGAATGGACCGGAATACTCACGGACCTGATTGCATTCATGCGGAAATGCGCGCCTTTGCTTCCCCACGCTGCGCAAAGAAAAGTCAGCGCGACATGCGATGCACTCGAACAGGTGGACCAGCTCTGGAATCTGTGCGATTCGATCCGGCAAGCCATGAACAATCCGGAACTGGCCTGGCACGACAAGCCCGGACTGATCGCATCGGCGTTGCAGAAATGCAAGAGCGCAGTCGCTTATCTGCCCGACAGCTTTAGAGATTGGATTGCCTACGCCAGCGAGGCTCAAAAGCAGTTCACGGCATCTTATCAAGCGATTGAGCACTTCGAGTCCCAGTTGTCCTCCGTGGAAAGCGGTGATCTCGCGATGATCGCCGCGATCCAGTCCACCCTCGATAACGAAGCCTTCAAACTGCCGCAGGCTTTGCGGAACTTCCTCAATACCTTGCCCCGTTCGCACGTTGAGTTGCAGGCCTATCGCGGCAAGGTCAGCTCATTGCTCTTGCGCTTCAAGGAACTGAGTGAGGTTCGCAGCATCGCGGACGGGTTATCGAGCATGCAGGAGCTCGTCTCCGCAGGACTGATCGACATGCGCGGGCTTTCCACCCATTTGGACTCGGCTCTCGATATCGAATCCCAGGTGGGTCAATGGTATAGCGAGCTGACTGAACTTCGCACCATGCTGGGCGCAACGCTTGAAGCCAAAAATGCCAGCGACGCCTTGACACAGGTCAGCAAGGCACTGGACCTGCGCGCATTGAAATTGTTGCTGGGCGAACCACTCGTGGCATCGCTCGGGGCGGCGACGGAGATGCTCGCCGGCCTGAGCAAAAGCTTCGACGCCGGTCAGGGAATCCATGCGCGTCTGACCTCGATCGTGCAAGGCGACGAATCACTGCGGCAGAAGCTCAACCTGATCTCTCGCCTGATATCGGAGACCGAGCAGCTTCCGGAGTCATTCCGCTCATCCCTCGTTGATGTGCCCGTCACGTTGAACACGCTGTCGGACGCGCTCGCATTCGGCTCGATGGACACAAACGCGGGCATGTTGGAGCAGATCGCGAAGGCGCTGCGTGCGTTGCAGCGGCTGACAATGAAACCTTTCGTGCGGCAGTCATTGGGTGCTGACGCAAGCGGGCATAGCGCACGCGTGATCGGAACCATGGCACAGGCGCTGGACATCGTGGGCCTGCTGGAAAAGCAGATTCATCGCGAGGCCACGTTCGAGGCGTTCGTGCATGGGCTCATGAGCATGCGGGGCGAAGGAACCGCGTTGTCAGAGGCGCTGGAGCAGCTTTCGGGACTGGCAGACTCGATACTCCAATCACTGGAGCCCGAGCGAAAGAACCTGCCCGATTCCGCGGACGCGGGTTCGACGGCGGGAAAGCTGAGCGCGTTACTCGGATGGCTCGCTCATCCTGAAGCCGAAAAGCTGATCCTGTCGGGCGTGCCCATTCAATACAAGGAAACGACGCAAAACGCGGTAAGGCTGTTTCGGCAGATCAGCGGATTTCCGGCGACAGGATCCTGGGACAATCAGCGCGCATGGCTGCGGGAGCATCTGGTCAACGCCGACACACTGCACCTGCTGATTGGCTCTTACAGCGACACGGTGAAGCGTTGGCGAAGCCTCGTGGTCCAGAACGATGCTGTGATGGCGCTATTGAAGCGTTTCCTGCCGTTGATCAATGGCAATAACCTGACACTCTCCAGCATCCGTTCTGTGCTGTGTTCGCGCGAAGCGGCCGGGGCCGCTCAACAGGCATTGTCCGTTAGCCTGATCCATGTTGAAAGCCCGGTTGGTTACGGTATTGGAACGGTAGTGGAGCAGGGCATCGGCCTCAGTCTGGCCTTGACCGACGAAGATGAAGCAATTCGCCGGTGCACCATGACGGCCATTGTCGAGGCACTCGAGAACATGTCTCGAAGCATGGCCGTGAGATATGCTCGCGCGGCCAATCCAGTCATGGCGCTGCTTGCGGACGCTCTGTATTCGATTCTTCTCGGACCCATGCTGAAGAAGTTTCCGGAAGCCTACGCGCGCAACGTGACGGCGGCGGACCGGGAGTCATGCCGGGCCTTCGCGACAGCGCTAGCACGAACGCTCCTCAGCACCCATCCGAGCGCGGCGGAATTGACGGAAAGCGTCAAAAAGTTCGCCATCGATTCTCCAGCGCTAACGAGCTGGATACGCGTGGGTGCCGCCATCGTGCAGCAGATCGGCAGTCACATCTGGGAGATCCATCTCACCCTGGACGTTTATCTGTTGGTTCGCGCCGACTCTTTCAGGCGCGCCGAACGGCTCCAGGCGCTGACGACCACGCTGGCGACGCTGCGCAAGCTTGGCTACGAATGGGCCGGGCCACTGGCCACGCTGGCTCCGCTTCTTCCTGATCTCGATGACGCACGGAAGCTGCTGAAGCGCGAACTCCCGCAGGCAGATTCGTGGTTCGACTGGAGCGTTGCGCTGAGTCCGATGCTGGCGCAGAGTAATGCGCCTTCCATTGTCCGATTGAGACAGGCGCTTGCAGGACAGGTCGCCGCATCGCTCAGGGGCGGGTTCCACCAGCTTGTCCAGTTCGGGTTCTCCGAGCAGACGAAGCCCGACGCCAGGAACGACATCGACGCCCGCCTGGACGTGGCTCAGGCCCAGGCGAAATCGTTGCATGCCGCCTTGCTTGCATTGGCTCCGAAGGTCGGCGCGGCTGCTGAGCCGTTACTCCGGCAAGCGCGAGGCAGCATCGCGTCAATGCCATCGATCAAACGCGCGTTTGCGTGGCTACGTGGCGCGCAGCCCACCGAGTTCAGCTTGGTCGATGGGGCTCTCGCGGTTGAATACGAGCATCACGGGATCCAGCTGTCGGAAGAGAACAGGGCTTTAACAAAGGACGGTTCGCCGGACCCCTGCGGCATTTACCATCACGGCGCCAGCCGGTATATCCGTGTGGAGGGAAGAACATTCGAAATCGTATTCGACAGCAGCTACGACATATTGCGTCTATTGAAGCCAGGGGCATCGGAACACATGGGCGGGTTGACCGGGCCTGCCATCACGTTCCGCGACAAGCGCTGGTTCGTCACCGACGCTCACAAGATGCTCGGAGGCACGCTCGAAGCCGAAGCATTGGAAATGGACGTGGAAGGCTTCGAGGCCGAGTATCTGGTGCGCGAAGTTCAGGCGCTACTGGATGTCATTGAGGCAGGCACCTATCCCTTTGCGGAAGCTGAAACGCTCAGGTACCAGCTCTCCGACTTCCAGCTGACGTTCGCACAACTCGAAGCGGTGGTAAAAGAACTGGACCATCCGGCTCGGCGGTGGACGGGAACCGCTATCGGCGCAGGCCTTGCCGTGCTTTGCCTTCTCGCGCTCATTTATTCTTGGTACACGTGCCGATCGCCATTTCCGCGCCGACGAAACGCCTCGGCGGACTTGCATGACGTCCAGACGAATTCTGCCGAGGAGATCGCTTGGGTACCCATGGGCGCGGACAGTCAGCACGTTGCCGGCCTTCCGGTCGTCCCTGAGGCTGACGCTGTTCCAAGGCGCGGGGCGTCCGGCCGCATCCCGCAGATCGCCGGCGTGGCGTTTCTCGTATCTGGCGGAGTGTTCGTCTTGGGATCATTGGCGCGCACATGGCTTCGAAGGGAACAAGACGCGGCGAATCTGCCGAAGCAATCCGTTGCCGAGCCGCAAGCCGGTTCGTCGACAGCGCATCAGGTGGTCAAGCGCGCGGTAGCGGCATCAAATACGGGGCGCGATTGCTCCGCGCTGGCAAAATATCTGGATGACTACGAAGGCTGCAAGCTCGACGACAAGCGCGTCACCATGCCGGATAACATTGACGACGTGCTCTGCGTTTATGCCGACAAAAAATATTACGTCCCCGTTGAGGCGAAGTTCTTCGAGATCAGCCAGCTGCAGCGTAACCGCTTCGGTGGAAATCCTTTCGAGATAGACCCTTCGATCAGGTATTTCGCCAACCTCGCTCTGGGGGAACACACTGTGGTAGACGTGGTTTACGCCGAATCGTTGCGATGGCGAGTCTCCAAGAAGTGGGACGGCGGTACCTACCCTGGGATAACCCCGGAGGCGCCTCTCTACTACGTGGAACATTCGAAAGACCTGCAACGAGGTCCGCGCTCTTTGCTGGATGAATTTCTGTATGCAAAGGATAAGAAGGATAGTTATTCAGGCCACGGGAAACTCATAAGAAGAAATCCTGGTGATCACAAACGTGTGTTCTGGACCCTGCGGTCGGGTTATCTGATCAAAGCGGTTCGTCTGTATTGGCCTTTGACCTGGTGGAAAATTTTCCAGCCTGACTCAAATGTTGCATCCACATTCACCGCTGCCGGGTACGTGACTTACGGAAAAAATTCCAATGAAAAGGCGATGTTTGTCCTTGATGAAGATCGAGGCTGGATGCCCGCCGTCTTCGCGAACGGCGATGTGCACATATTCAATTCCCTTGACGATTTCCACAGATTTGAAGCGCGCTATCACACCAGGATAGAACCGCTTTTGGTGCCTTCCACGAAAAGCCTTGTTGACCAGGTTATCGAGCGTAGATTTTCGAAGGCAGATGCAGTTCATAGTACTACGGTAGGAGCGCATCCGAAAAAGCTGGGTCACCAAGTCTACTTTCGCATTGATAAAGCCGGGTATATTCAGGCCGAAAATGCCTATTTCTACTTTAAAAATGATGAATATCGGCCGGTCGATCTGAAGGAATCGGATCATGAAAGCGGCGCCTTCGCTAGCCGCGATCTAACCTATCACGGACACTTCGACTACACATTCGAAGGTCAGAAGCGAATCCTGCATGTGGTTTTCAGCAAGACAGAAGGACTGCTTCCGTCCGTGATGAACGATCAAGGAAAGCTGGATGGGATGCGCAACCCGTCCAGTGCAAGCAACACGACGGCCTCGGCCGCATTGCTGGAACTGGGGCGTACATTCGGCAGTGACGGAGCATACGGCGCTCAAGGTCAGCAGCGAGGGCAAGACGGGAGTCTGTACTACGATCTTCTGGACGGACAGTCCGATCTGCTGATCTGCTTTGCAGGGAGATATTGGCAGTTCCAATGGAGGAACGTTTCCGAGGGGGTGCTGAGTGCGTCGTTCGGCGATGGAACCGTGTGCGACGTGAACCTGCGCCTTGCCAACAAGGTCTGGGCGCTGGACTGGGAGGGGAGATCGGCTCCTTCCTGGTTCACTGAATGCCTGAGAACCATGATGGCGCGAGGGGAAGTTGGCGTCAGGCTGATTCGGGAGGCTGAAAAGAAATGGGCCAAACGTCCAGTGAGGAACGCGGCTGAAACGATGCAAATCCTTTCAGCGTGCTTGAACAGCTTCGAAGCGGAATACCGATCCACTGATGCGAATGAAAAGTGGCGCACTGTCATAATACTGACTGCGCAGCTGTTTGCCTTCTTTGCACACGACATCACATCCGGAGACTGGCGACAGGAGTTTCCGCGCCGGATTATCGAGCAGTTGGGAAGAATTATCATGCAGGAGGACTTCTCGGAATACATCGACAAATCGATCATGGACGACGCTGTCGAATCCACTGACTCGATCAATGCAATTGAGAAAATCGACGCGGAGCTGGCTGAAGTCGATGAACAGAAAACACTGATTTCGAGAGCAATCCTCGAAACAACTGCAATAAAGAATAATGCGGGTAAAGTCTTCTACGTGGACCCCCTGTATGTGTTTGGCGGCAAACCATCTGTGGAAAAAGTCCCAGCGTTTTTCAAGCTTGGTTTCGACTGGCTGCTCCAATGGAACGATCTGACACATGATTGGGTCTGGGCAGAAGAATACCTCATCTGGTTGAACAAGGCGCAGACGGAAGTGGACGACAAAAAGAAGGTCCTGCAGGATCGGCGTGATCATTTGGGATCCACGGAACTTTACAAGCGAATCTTCGACGCCTATCAGGCCGGCATCGAAAAAGGAAAGAAGCTTGAAGAGAAATACGCTCTTGCGATCGACTGGAGAGCGGGAGCTTACGAAGTCAATCAACGGACGCTCTGGGCTCACTATTCAGGCGCGCTGGCGGAACTCGCGCTTGCCGCCCAACGAAGCGGAAAAGCAGGAGTCTCCAGAGACACGGCGGATGCAGAGACAGTATCTGCGAGATATTATTTATGGACGCAATTCTCGAAAACCGCGAGATTTCATGAGTTGATCAGCGCGGTTGGCTCAGAGATAGAAAGCAGGAAAATAAAACCCAAAGACCGCTACACCGACATAACAGACTGTATCGTTGCCGCGAGGGAAATAATCTACGAGGGAGGCTCGAATAAGATCGAATTCGTTACCACGGATCTTGCTTTCCTGGCAGTGAGCATCTACACAATCAGTACGACCTCGCAGAGCGTTGAAACCATGCGGGGAAGGCACTACAACGGCTTGCACACCACTTTTCTGGAGAAAGGTCGGTCCTTCCACCCGTTCGCTGTGCTTCCCGAAAAGCCTGCTTCCTACTTATCCATGGCTGGAATCAAGCCGTCATCGCAGTTTGGCTCGGGGGACGAACGATACGAACGCTATGACAGACAGTTTACGGATTACAGAGCAACAGGACTCCCCTACGACGCGGGATTGATGATAAAAATCGGCCTGGAGAATGTACAGCTTCAATACGGGCGAATGTACGACGTCAAGGCCATTGTTAATCTTGATGTCGATTGGGTCGGAGTGACCGCACGGGCACATTTGATTCAGCTGAATGACGATTCCTGTTTGTTCTATTTTTTCGTGAAAAATCCGACGGTAAAGAAAACCTTTGAAAAACAGAGGAAGGAGGTTGAAGAAGAAGTAAAGAGCTGGCATACAGGAATGGAATGGCTGCCCAAAATACCCAACTCTCCCGACTTGACCGAGGCATATAGCTCGGCTTTGAGGACAATGCGACCATTCATGGTCGAGGCGCTTTCCGAGCTGACCAGCGCACAAGGGCGTCCAGGCATCTACTTCGGGAAAGTCAAATGTGAATTTGAGAACCACGCGCGGGGTGGTGGGAGGAACATCAAAAGGTTTGAGAAGAAAGAAAAGATCAGCCCACCCGCTGACTCTGTCATCGGCACCCAGCTCGTACCTTATCTTCTCAGAGAGACGGAGAAAGATTTGAGCGACATGGCCGACCTGCTGCATTCGTCCATGCACGAACTTTCGCCGAAGGACAAGTGGATTGGCTTCTTCGTCGTGTTTTACAGCCAGATTCGAAAAGCCAGTCTGGACAAGAACCACAACGTGGATCCATTTGCGATCATCGTTGATGCAGCAACCGTCTTGCTCACGGTCGTTCCATGGTTAAGATCCTCGATTAAAATCGTGAAGGATGCCAATCTTGGTGGCCTGTGGAAATTGGGCATACGCACGGGTCTGAACGGCCGAAAGTTGGCCGCTCATGTGATCGCTCAAATTCCGCTTAAATCGGTCACGAAGCTTGGCAGAGAGTTCCTCACCCTGCTGTTCGACCTTTTTTTCCCCTTCACATTTCCGTTGAATCCATTTGCGCTTAATTTCAGAGGGGTGATCTCGAAGGGCAGGGTGATCGTCAGGACCAGATCTGCCTTCGAGGTGCTCTCGGATACCCGTTCTCTCAAAGCGTTCCTGGACAATGCAATTCTGCCTCCGAATATCGCGGCCCTTGCGAAAGTGCCCGTGAAGCCGGAGGAAGGGGTTACGCGAGTCGGGCCCGATCTTTACCGGAACGAGTTTTCGTACGACGTAGACGGGCAGCAACTCGCGATCCACTACATCAAGGTTGGGGACATCTATTACGTTATCGACTGGGATACGAATTTCGACACGGCCGTCCTTGACGACGCTTCCAGCCCGTTTCCGTCATATCTTCGCCGAAGGTTTGCCGACTGGGTTGCAAGCACTTCGCCCAGAAGGGGCGGAGGGGCTGCTTCGCCGACGTGGGCAGGCGCCGGCCTCGACCGGACCTCGGCGCAGGCAAGATACATGGTGACGGAAGTGCGGATTGCGAAGAGCGATGCACTTGTCATGCTGCGTCAGGCGCGAGAGGCCGCGATGAGCGATGCACAAGATGTCCAGGAGCAGGTGAAACAGGCCTTCCAGATATTCTTGAATGACTCCAGTCCGGCGACGATCCACGGCTTCGCACACAATCTCTCGAATATCATCGAATTTCTGACTGAGATCAGCGTTTCAGACGACGTGGCGTTCCTGGGCGGTAAAGCAGGGCGCAGGCTGTCCGCTATGGCGGGTTCAGCTTTTGATATCGCCGAGGCACGTGATGCCACCACAGGGATCCAACCGCAGGATGTAGACGCGGAGCACAATCAGCGGGTGGATGCCGTAACAGGGCCGGGTTTCATCAAGAGAGGCGAGGATACCGGAGCGCACCTGTACGCTGCGCGAGAAGACATCATACCGCTGGCAATGCGACCTGATAACTTCGACACAGCGACCTATATATTCGACGTCACAGCCCATCTTGTCCGAACGAATGAGTTCTGTCGAAGCGTTATTCGTGAAGGATTTGTCGCGACAACGAAGAACAGGCGGATTGCCCGGAAGTGGACTGCTTTGATGGAGGCGGCCAAGCAGAATCTGACGAAGTTCTCTGCTGCGGAGAAACAAGTGTTTTACGATCAACTGTCGCTGACGTACAACCTGTTCGTATTCGATGGTCAACCGCTGGAAGCGCGACCCTTGGCGGCGTTCGTCAACGCCAACGCGAGGGGATGGAACGCGACGGGAGAGGAGGTGGGTGTCGACATCTCAGGTCTTCTGAGAGAGGACCGGAAGCTCGCGGAAGGAGAAAGCGCCACCGCCGCAAGAATGGCCGACCCCGACCTGTTCTCGTTCCTCGTAGTCGTGCTGAGTGACATCCGGGCGGATCCGCCGAGATTCGAGGATTTCACAACCCGCGCCGCGCAGTTGAAACCCGGTGAGAAACTGATGTGGAAATGGTTCAAGGGAGAGCCCTCAGCATGAACTGCGCGATGCCTCAGCCGGCATCGCGCACGACATGACACGCTCAAGGCCGGGGCACGCCTTCCTCCACCAGCAACGCCACCGGCATCGCGCCCAATGCGTCGCGCATGAAGAGTTGCGCGCCTTCGGCCTTCGGGGCATTCGGACTCAGCCAGTCGAACAGCGCACGCGAGTGCAGCGCTTCCGGCAGCACGATAGCCGTATCGCCCCAGCGCTCCGCTGCGACCAGCGGCAGGTCCGCATCTGCATCGAGCAAGGGCGCGGCGAGCCGCGTCGCGACGACCACCGCAAACGCGCTGCCCGCATGCCGCGCATAGGCAATCACATGTCCGGCCTGTGCGCCCGTTACTTCGAGCGGAATGTACTCGCCCTGCGCGAACAACGACTCGCAATGCTTGCGCAACGCCAGCGCTCGCCGCACGACAGCCAGCTTCACGCGCCCGTCGCGCCAGTTGCCGATCTGTTCCGAGGGCGCGCCTTTCTCCTCGATCTCGGCAAGCCATGTGCGCCGCAAGTCGAAATCGACAGGCCGGCGATTATCCGGATCCACGAGGCTGAAGTCCCATAGCTCGGTCCCCTGATACAGGTCCGGCACGCCGGGCGCCGTCAATCGCAGGAGCGTTTGCTGGAAGCTGTTCACCGCGCCCAGCGGCCCGAGCCGTGCGACGAACGCGGACAGTTCCTGCAGAAAACCATTGCGCCTTTGCGGCGAGACGATATCGAACAGAAAGTCCTTGCATGCCTGTTCATAGGCTTCATCCGGCGCGAACCAGCTGGTGCGCAACTTGGCTTCGCGCAATGCCTTCAATTGCCACTGTGCCACGCGCTCGGCCAGCTCGTGAACGCCTGCTTCATCGTCCGGGGCAAGCGTCAGCGGCCAGCAACCGACGAGCGTCTGATAGAGCATCGCTTCCGCGGCGGGGCCGGGCGCCCAGTCATTGAGGTCGCCGGTTTCGGCCAGGCCGCCGGTCGCGCCGCGCCGCAGCGGCGTGTTCAGCGTGGACCATTGCCGCAGCGTCGCGGCCCATTCGTCCGGGATCTCGCTCAGCGCGGCGATGCGGGCGCGCACGTCCTCACCGCGTTTGTGATCGTGCGTGGCCGTGCACAGCATCGCGTGGGGGAAGGCCGCAAAACGTTCCTGGTTGCCCGCATGAAAATCCCCGACCGATAACGCGAACTCGCCCGGATCAGCGCCGACTTCATTGCGTGAGATGAGCCGGCCATAGCGATAGCACGCCGTATCCTCGACCGCCTTCGCCGCCACCGGCGAGGTCAGTTGCGAGAACAAGGTCTGTGCGGCGCGGCGTTGTGAGCCGCTCGACGGCTGCTGCGCATTCTGTCCGGCCTGACCTGCTGCCTGTACTTGTGCATGATTCCGATCGCGATCGCGATCGCGATTGCGCTCTGCGGCGCGGTCTCGTCCACGCTCAACGCGCGCCTCCTGCGGCGCCTCGTCGGGCAGCTTGCCGCCGAGCCATTGTGCAACCTGATCGAGCACGACATGATCCGCGCGCGAGAGCGTCGCGCGCGCGGCGTCCAGCGCTTGCGAGAAGAAGCGCTCGTCCTCGGCGCTGCGCACGCTGCCCAGCGGATAGATGCGATACACCGGAAAGTGCACGACCAGTTCCGCAACCACGCGGCAGATCGACGTGAAGGTGAAATCGCGGGTAGTCTGCGCGTCGCGCGCGATACGGTGCAACGCGCGCGTCACGCGATCCAGCTCCGCCGCGAGGTTCTCCGCGAGAATCTTGCGGCGCGCGCTGAGCGCTTCTTCCGCGAAGCTCGCGCTCCCGCCCGTGAGCTCCGCCCAAAGCGCGGCCAGCGGTTCGGCGCCGGCCGGATCGTGCAGCAGCGCGCCCACGTCATTCATGAAGTCATAGCCGGTCGTGCCGTCCACTTGCCAGTCACGCCGCAGCGGTTCGTCTCGTCCGAGAATCTTCTCGACCACGAAGTACGTATGTCCGTTCCCGTGTCTCAACGCCTCGGGACGCGCAGCCGACAGCTCTTCGAGCCGCGCGCGCAGACGCTGGCAGTATTCGCGCGGCTCGGCGAGGCCGTCCACGTGATCGACGCGAACGCCGTCGATCAAGCCTTCGGTGAAGAGCCGGAAGATCAGCGCGTGCGAAGCCTCGAATACTTCGGGACGCTCGACGCGCACGCCGCCCAGCGTGCTCACGTCGAAGAAGCGGCGCCAGTTCACTTCGTCGGCGGCGGTGCGCCACCAGGCCAGCCGATAATGCTGGCGCTCCAGCAGACGATGCAACCGGTCGCGGCCCGCCGGCGTATCGGAAGAATGCGCGGCGAGAATCGCCTCGATCGCGGCCTGGCCGCCTTCGGTTCCCGCGATCGTGACGAGGGCAGTGCGGGCATCGGCGGCGCGCGGCTGGTCGGCGGGTTGCGTCGTGAGACCGGCGAAGCGTTGCGCCAGTTGGGGCGCTTCCTGGAACACGGCGGGATAGTCCACCGGACACACCGGAAACGCGTGCGAGTAATACGTGATGACGAAGCGACCTTCATCCGCGCGATAGTCGAGCTTGATCTTGCCGCCTTGCAGCTCCTCGCCATACGAGGCGCCGAGGAACGGCGCGAGCACCTTGCCGCGCAACGCCGGGTCCGGCGAGTGCCAGTCCACATCGAAGAAGCGCGCGTGCGTCGCGTGCCGGCCCCATTCGAGAATGTCCTGCCACCACGCGTTCTCGGAGCCGCCCACGCCCATGTGGTTCGGCACGATATCGACGAGGAGGCCCATGTCGTGCGCACGAAGCTTCTCGACGAGACGCCGCAACGCGTCTTCGCCGCCCAGTTCGGGATTGATCCGCGTGTAATCGACGACATCATAGCCATGCGTGGAGCCGGCGGTGGCGGTCGTGATCGGCGAAAGGTACGCATGGCTCACGCCGAGCGACGCAAAGTAGTCCACGAGCGCGGCGGCGTCGTCGAGGGTGAAATCCTTGTGCAGCTGGAGCCTGAGCGTGGAGCGCGGAACGGTCATGGTGAGTCGGTCGGATTCGAAGTGGGTTCGTTCGGTTGGGCGGAACGCTTGCGCGCGCTATCGACGGCCAGCAGCCGGTCGGCGAAGGCGTCGTCCAGAAACAGTTCATCCACGGGCAGCGTCAGCCGCCGGCGCCAGTTCGGATGCTCGTCGATGGAGCCGGGCAGGTTGGGCTGTTCCACCAGCGCCAGCAGGTCTTCGAGCGGATAGGTGACGAGCGGCGCGGGCGTCGCGGCAACGAAGGCCAGCGCCTCGTCCACGGGCGCGTTGTCGAGATCGGGTGCAGCGACGTCGGCGGGCGCGATGCCTGCGTCCTGAAACGCGCGCCACAGATGTTCGCGATCTTCGCCACGCTCTTCCAGCGCCACTTCCACCGCATCGCGGCCGTCGGCGCGCGCCATTGTCTGGCCGATCTTCGAACGCCACACGATGTCTTCGCCGCGCCACCATCCGGCGACCGTCGGCAGATCGTGCGTGGTCGTTGTCGCGGTGACGCCGCTGTCCCATTCGCGCGGCGGCTTGAAGCCGGGGCCGTCCACTGCGCGCTCGAACCACAGCACGCGAATGCCGAGCAGGCCATGTTCCTGCAAACGTTCGGTGAAACCGGGCGGCACCGTGCCGAGATCCTCGCCGACCACGATCGCGCGATGCCGCCACGATTCCAGCGCGATCAGCCGCAACAGGTCTTCCAGCGGATAGCGCAGATACGCGCCGTCTTTCGCGCTTTCGCCTTCCGGCACGAGCCACAGGCGGCGCAAGCCGAGAATGTGATCGATCCGGATGCCGCCCGCGCATTTGAACGCACAGCGCAGCATGTCGATGAACGCGGAGAAGCCTTGCGTGCGCATCGCGCGCGGCGAGAAGGTGGTGAGTCCCCACGATTGACCTGCCTGATTGAACAGGTCGGGCGGCGCGCCCACGGAGACGCCGGTGAGCATTTCATCGCGATACGACCACGCATGACTGCCGGCGCTGTCGCAGCCCACGGCGAGATCGGCGACCAGTCCCACGGCCATGCCCGCATCGCGCGCGGCGTGCTGGGCGTGCAGCAGGCCCTTTGCCGCGAGCCATTGCGTGAAGAGATGGAAGTCCACTTCCCGGCGATGGGCGCGGGCGAACCCGGCGACGGCTTCGCCGCGCGGATCGCGCAATGCCTCGGGCCAGTTGCGCCAGTGGCCTTCGCCGTTCGCGGTGAGTTGCGCGGCCTGCAAGGCCTCGAAACGCGCGTGGTCTTCGAGCGGGCGTCCGCCTTCCTCGACGAACGCGGCGAAGTCCTTCGCGAAAGCGGAGTCGTGATCGTCCGAGAACTTCTCGAACAACGCGCGAAGAATGGCGAGGCGCGCCTGGCTGGCGCGCGGCCAGTCGATCAGCGTCAATTCCTCGAGCGCCTGGAGTTCGCCGGCGAGACCGGCTTGTTCGATGGCGGCGCGCACGGCGGGCGCGCCGAGCACGGCGGCTGGATCGACATGCGCGACGTTGAGGAACAGCCGCGACGACGGCGAATACGGGCTGAACTTGTTCGGCTCGGCGCTGAACATCGCGTGCATCGGGCTGATGGCGACAGCGTGACCGCCGCGCCGGGCCGTCTGCGTGGCGAGCGCGGCGAGGGCCGTGAAGTCGCCGATGCCGCCGTCGCCGTTGCGGCGCAGGCCGTACACCTGGGCCGCGACGCCCCACAGCGGCGGCGCGTTGTCAGCGTCATCGCCAAGCGCGCGCCAGGCGTCGTCGATCGTGTAGCAGCGCGCGGGCGCGACCGCCAGCGTCGTGCGATGGTCGTTGATGACGAGCGTGTGATAGCCCGGCTCGGCGATGGGCGAGAGCAGCGCGGTCTCGCCCTTCGGCGACGTGAAGCGCCCGTCGATCACGGCGCCGTTTTCGAGCTCGATGCGATAGCGCGCCCCCGACTTCGCCGCCGACACCGGCAGCGCGATCGCGCGGTCCACTACGGCCGTGATGAGCGGCGGCAGTTTGCGGCCGCTCGTTTCTGCATCGATGGCGGCCATGCTCTGTTTGATCTGCGTGGCAGTGCCGCAGGGCAGGCCGAGCTTTTCCAGCAGGATGCGCAGCGTGGTGTCGGGCACGCGGCGCATCTCTTTATGCGCGTCCTGCCATTCGACTTCGAAGCCGGCGCGCGCCGCAAGGGTTTCGATGCTGCTCGACGAAGCGGCAGCGGATTTGTCGGCGGCGCTCACAGGTTCTTTCCTTCGGCCGACGCCGGTTCGAAGCGGCGCGCATCGTGCGCGATGGCGTACTCGTTCACATCGCCGGTCAGCCACGCGAGGAAGGTGCGGCCGCCGAGTTCGCCGTCGCGGCTGCGATCCTGCGCACGCGCGGGGGTCTCGAAGATCACCTTGCCTTGCGGCGTCTCGTCAAGCGCAACGGGCGCATCATCGAGGTTCAAGGCGACCGTAAGCGTTTCGCCATCGCCCAGTTTCCAGCGCGCGATCAGCGCCTTCTCGCCGAGCACCGTCGCGCCCAACGCCTTCGCTCCCTTCAGGCGCGGCGTGACGAGCTTCGCGCGCACCGTCAGCGCCGACCGGTAGAAGTGCAGCCAGGCGAGCCGGTCTTCCTCATCCTGTTTGCGAGCGGCACTGGCGAGGTTGCTGAGCGCATGAGGCGACGACATCTCGAAGGTCTTGATGTCGTTCGGATCGGGAATCTGTGCGCGGCGTTTTTCATCGGTGAACGCGGAGAACTTCGCAAACTCCTTGCGACGGCCTTCGCGCACTGCGTCAGCAAGCTGGTCGTGATAGTCGGTGAAGAACAGGAACGGCTGCGTCGAGCCGTATTGCTCCTCCATGAACAGCAGCGGAATCTGCGGCGAGAGCAGCAGCAGGCCCGTTGCCGCATGGAGCGCTTCGTCATCGGTCAGCGCGCGCAGGCGCTCGCCCATTGCGCGGTTGCCCACTTGATCGTGGTTCTGCAGGAACATGACGAAGCGGGTCGGCGGCAGATGCGCGCTCTTTTCGCCGCGCGGCTTGCCGTCGTGGATCGGCGACGGATCGCCCTGATACGCGAAGCCTTCGGTGAGAATCCGCGCAAGCTTGTCGATGGGACGGTCGCTATACGCGCCGTAGTAGCTCTCGCTCTCGCCCGTCAACAGCACGTGCAGCGTGTTGTGCGCGTCGTCGTTCCATTGCGCTTCGAAGTGCGATTCCAGCAGGTTCGCGGTGTTGTGTTCGTTCTCCAGCACGAGATGCACATGCCGGCCGGCCTCGACCGTACTGCGGATGCGTTGTGACAGCTCGCGCAGCCACTCGTCGTCGTTGATTGCATGCACCGCATCGAGGCGCAGGCCGTCGAAGCGATATTCATTGAGCCAGTACAGGGCATTGTCGAAGAACAGGTCGCGCACCTGCGGCCGCTCGAAATCGATCGCCGGTCCCCACGGCGTATGCACGCCTTCGCGGAAGAAGGTCTTCGCGTATGCATCGAGGTAATTGCCGTCGGGGCCAAAGTGGTTGTAGACCACGTCGAGGAATACCATCAGACCCAGTCCGTGCGCGGTATCGACCAATCGCTTCAGTTCGTCCGGACGACCGTATGACGAGTCCGGCGCGTAAGGCAGCACGCCGTCATAGCCCCAGTTGCGGCTGCCGGAGAAGTCGTTGAGCGGCATCAGTTCGATGGCCGTCACGCCCAGTTGCGCGAGTTCGGGCAGGCGCGCCGTGACGCCCGCATAGCCGCCCATCGCGCCGACGTGCAGTTCATACAGCACGGTCTCTTCCCAGGGCCGGCCATGCCAGTTCGTATGGGTCCAGCGATACGCGCGCGGGTCGATCACCTCGCTCGGGCCATGCACATCCTGCGGCTGGAAGCGCGAGGCGGGATCGGGCACGGCCAGATCTTCGTCGAGCCGGTAGCGATACAGCGTGCCCGCGCCGCCATCGGCTTCCGCTTCGAACCAGCCGTCGCCGGTGGGCTGCATGTCGATCCGCTCGGGCGCGCCGCTTGTGCGCTGGATCTCCACTTGCACGGACTCGCGCGACGGCGCCCAGAAACGAAAGCGCGTGCGCGGATGTTCGCGCGCTGCGCCCGTCAAATGAGCGCCGAAAGGAAGGCAATACGCATGCTGATGCTTGTGCGGATCGATCGGACGTTCGGACATGATGGCTTGCCTGGTTCTCGTGACTGCAATGCTTGGTGTATCGATGAAGTTCCGCGCACCTGTACGGTTCGCGCGGTCCGCGTATCAATGGGACGGATCGGCGTCTGGCGCGCGTTGCGGGGACATCGTGCCGGGATCGGGCGGCAGCGCGGTCAGGAGACGCGGCCCCTGGTGGGCGCCGGCCATCCATACCGCCTGCCAGTCCGCCTCGCCGGTGGGCTCGGCCAGCAGCACGACGATGCTGTGCGCGGCCACCTCCAGTTCGCTCCCCACGAGCGGCCGCGTGATCGCGTCAGGTTCCGCGCTATCGAGGAGCACATTCCATTCCAAGTGCGGCGCGGGCGGGGTGAAGGTGAGCGGCTGGGCCGATGCGTTGAACATGAGCAGCAGCACGTCGATCTCGCCGTCGACGCCCGGCCCCGCGCGCCGCAGCGTGAGCGCGCGTCCCTCGGGATCCTGCCACGCCTCGATGGCGAGCGCGTTGCCGCGTTCGTCGAACCAGCTGACATCGTAGAGCCCAGGAAGCACCTCACGATCGCCGTAGAGAAAGCGCGTTTCGCGCAGGACCGGGTAGTTTTTTCGCAGCGCAATAACGCGCGCGATGAACTCCGTCATCTCGGCGCCTTCCGGGCGAGCCGCCGCCGCCCAGTCGATCCACGAGATCTCGTTGTCCTGGCAGTAGGCGTTGTTGTTGCCGCGCTGGGTGCGGCCGAATTCGTCGCCGCCGAGCATCATCGGCGTGCCGAGCGAGAGCATGGTCGTGGCGATCATCGAGCGTGCGAGACGGGCGCGGACGTCGAGCAGGGCCGGGTCGTCGCTTGGACCTTCCACGCCCCAGTTCGCGCTGCAGTTCTCGTTGTGGCCGTCGTTGTTGCCTTCCTGGTTGGCTTCGTTGTGCTTGTGCGAGTAGGCGGTGACATCGGCGAGCGTGAAGCCGTCGTGCGACGCCACGAAGTTGACCGACGCCCAGGGCTTGCGAAAGCGCCGGTTGAACAGTTCCGCCGAGCCCGTGAGGCGCGCGGCGAGATCCGGGCGCATGCCGGCGTCGCCGCGCCAGAAGCGGCGCACGCCGTCGCGATACTTGTCGTTCCACTCCGCGAAACCGGGCGGATGATTGCCGACCTGATAGCCGTCCGGTCCGATATCCCACGGCTCGGAAATCAGCTTGCGGGTGGAGAGGATCGGGTCCTGGCGGATCGCATCGAAGAAGCCCGAGCCGGGATCGAAGCCATGACCTTCACGGCCGAGCGTCACGCCGAGATCGAAACGGAAGCCGTCGATGTTGAACGCCGTGCTCCAGTAGCGCAGCGAGTCCATAACCATTTGCAGCACGCGCGGATGTGACAGATTCACGGTATTGCCGCAGCCGGTTTCGTTGATGTAATGGCGTTCGTCGCCTGGAATCAGGCGGTAATAGCTGGCGTTGTCGAGGCCGCGCCAGGACACGGTCGGGCCGAGTTCGTTGCCTTCGCAGGTGTGGTTGTAGACGACGTCGAGGATCACTTCGATGCCTGCCGCGTGCAATTGGCGCACGGCGATGCGCATTTCGTTGAGCCGGTGGGTGGACAGATACGACGGCTCCGGCGCGAAGAACGCGGCGGTGTTGTAGCCCCAGTAGTTCTTGAGGCCGCGTTCGACGAGAAAGCGGTCGTTGAGGAATGCGTGCACCGGCAGGAATTCCACGGCTGTGATGCCGAGTTTCTGCAGATGTTCGATGAACCACGGCGACGAGAGCGCTGCGAACGAACCGCGCTCGTGCTGGCGGATGTCGTCGCGGAGCATGGAGGTGCCGCGCACGTGCGTTTCGTAGATGATGGTTTCGCCCCATGGCGTGTCGGGGCGGACGTCGCGCGACCAGTCGAAGGCGTCGTCGGTGACGATGCACTTGGGCATGGCGGGCGCGGAATCGCGGCGGTCCATCGACATGTCGAGCCGGTTCGAATGCACGCGATAGCCGAACAGCGCATCCGACCAGCGCCACGGTCCGACGAGTTTCTTCGCGTAGGGATCGAGCAAGAGCTTGTGCGGATTGAAGCGATGGCCCTGCTGCGGTTGGTAGGGGCCGTGGGCGCGGAAGCCGTAGACGGTGCCGGGATGCGCGCCGGGGAGGTAGCCGTGCCACACCTCGTCGGTGCATTCGGGCAGATCGAAGCGCATCAGTTCCTTGCGGCCCGTGCTGTCGAAGAGGCACAGCTCGATGCGGTGCGCATTGGAGGAGAACACCGCGAAGTTGACACCCAATCCATCCCAGTTGGCTCCGAGCGGATAGGGCGCGCCAGGGAGCAACTTGTCGGGAAGTGCATTTGCCATATGGCCTGTCCTCTTAGTTGTCGTACGGCTTTGCATCGCGACGTTGCGGGAAGCAAAGTCCGGGCCGACCCGATTGTCGGCTGCAAGGCCAATTTCGTCTGTGGGCCGGGCCACACGAGAAATTCAGCTTGTTTGCCGGAACCTTCGTGTGCATGGCGGGCGAATCTGTTCCGCCTATGCAGATACGCTCTCCTGGAAATGACTCGGTCGGCGCAACGAAGCGCGGTCTGCAAACAAAAATTACCACTCGTTCATGAGAAGCGCGTGCGGGCTGAACGCAACGGGTCTACATTGGGTTCGACGATCAAGACAGACGTCAACGCCGATTCATTTCCGCCACCGTACCCACTGAACGTCATGCCCACCTTCGCGAAACCCGTTTTTGCGCCTCAAAAGAACGCTGCCAGGACGCGACAAAGCGCGTCCCGTCCGCTCACGCAACGAGCGCAAGCTCTGCAAGCGCTGCATCAGATCGACGAGGAAGAGGATCAAGCGGGTCAATTGCTGTGGCGTCGACCGGCGAGATCCGAGGATCAAGATGAACGAGGGCGTCTGCCACGGAACGATGCTGGAGAGTCCGGACTCAAACCCTCCGCGACCTTCTTTGGCGTTCAAGAGTTGAGTGAGGGTGACGACACGCGCTATTTCATCCCCATGAGCGGCACATTCCGCGAGGTGGAGTACGTGAGCGAAACCGAATGGTTCAGGCTATCCGATTCCGCCGCGCAGGCGAGGAATCGCGCAACGGTGTTCTGGCGCGGATCCGATTGGGCGCTGAGCCCTGCCTGGCGCATCAAGGGTTGGCAATACGACTCGAAGCCCTTCCGCTTTCGGGACCCGGATGTTCCCGAAGAACGAGCTCGCGAGATGCGCTGGGATCTACGGAGGGCGCGGGATGCCGCGCTGTGGTCGACCAGCCAGGCGCTGCAGGCGCTCGTCGCCCAGGCGCTGAGCGGGGCAAGGAAGCGCTTGCTGGATATCTTCTTCGGGAGCAGTTCCGAAAAGCTCGGTCGTGAACTGGGACGGCGGATACGAGCGGCCCAGCGGGCGCTCGCGAGCATTCGTCCATCGGCGGAGATCCGGTATCGTGCTGCAGAGGGGCTGGCGCTCATGTCCACGGTCTATGGTGGCCGTCCTCCCCGTTTTACGTCGGGCTCGGGGAGCAGCCTGAATCTGTACCGCAGTGAGGGTGAAGCAGGCAAGGGGCCGTACCTGATGTACGCCTATGATGCCGGTATGAAGGCGCTGAAAGAACAGAAAGGGGCGCATTATTTTGAGGCGATGCGCGATACGCTGCTACACGAGAGCTTTCATGTCACCAACCCCATCGAGTTCGACATGTACGAAGACTGCGTCGATGGGGAACCGGACGTCGCTCCGCTGATCACCCACGCCGCGCACGAGATCAAGACGAAGGGTTCAGGAAGCGTGCCCGAGATGCTTCTGAAGAAGACCTTGCTCATGCATCGGACGAGGGTTTCGATCCATGAACCAGCGCCCACTTTTTTGTCCGAAGACGGTGGGCTGGATGAAGCACGATTTGAAGCGGTGTGGTCGGATATGCCCGAACGCAAGGGGCTGCTTGCCGACATACTCGACGATTTCGCGCCCTATATGTTCAATAACCCCGACTCTTTCATGCGCGTGGTGGACGGATTGTCGATGCTGAACAAGGACCCGGCCGCGCTCGACGATTTCTTCGCAGATTACGAGGCGTTCCTGATTGATGATCGTCTGGTCCTCAACTGGAAGTGAGAGTGGTGCCTCATCAGCAGCCATAAACTCAGATAAACCTGAGTCCGGCTGATAATGCCGGTAACCGCGGGCCAGTTGTGAAGCAGGCAGCTTGCGAACGAGACAAGAACGGCCGTAGTCGCGAAACTTCTCAATCCGCTCGCGCGCCCGCCATAACTGGATGTCTCATCTTTCGAGAGATTCTCGCGCCGGCCTCGTGACGTCGATTGAGCGATTTCGGGGCATGCTCATGCGCAGCCGTTCTGCTTCCTGAAATAGCGTGCGCAATGACGCAAAAAATGTCATCTCGATCTGATGCGGTTGAGTTCTGCGCCTGGATGACCTCTATCATGGCTCGTCAGATGCACAGCCGTGCGGGGCCCACCCGATGCGGATCCATTCTCTGGAGTTGGGTGCGCTTTGCCTCGTGCCTTGAGAGTCTGCTTACAGGAGTGACTTGGTCATGCCAAGGTTTCAGGATCTGCTTCGCGTTCCCGCAAAGACGTTCTCGAGCGAGTCACAACATGCGGAGCCGCGCAGGCAATACCACGACGCGGCCTTTGCTGCGAACGACCAGAGTGAAGAAGAGTCTGCCAGCTTTCCGGTGTTCGACTACCCGGGCATTGTTGCCTGGTTGATCGGCTGGCCGGCATCGAAAATCCAGGAGACAGGTCACTTGGACAAGGATGCCAAGCCATTCGCCCATCGGACCTGGAACCTCAGTGAAGCCAAGGCGTGTGAGATGCGGGCGGCCATTCGGATTGCCCGAGTGAATGCCATAACCATGACAACTCATGCGCTGGAGGCGCTGGACGATCCCGCCGTGTGTACGTCCCGGAATCTGCTTCTGGATATTTTCTTCGGAGATCACAGCGACTCCGCTGTTTCCCGGCTTGGAACGCGGATTCGTACATCGAAGCTCGTGCTGGAAAGTTTCAGGCCATCGAAGGATATCCGCTACGAAAAGCAAGCCGAAGACGCCGTCATGGGGACGGTCTTATCGAACAACAGACCACGGTGTTTCACGACGGGCGAAGGCGATAGCTTGGCGCTTCATCATCGTCCAATCCGTTTTTTTGAATCTGCGTATTGGATGACGGCTTATCAATACGGGATGGGAGAAATGATGCGTCTTGCTGCATCGCATTTCTCCCGTGGCCTGAGTACCACGTTGATTCGCGAGAGCGTGCATGCAACTGATGAGTGCCGTTTCGAGGTATATCACGGAACGACTTGTTACGGACTCACGGTATCCCGGCTGGTCCTGTTGGCAGCGCACGAGATAAGAAGTAAGGGTATCAGAGGGGTCGGCGCGGATTTGCTGAGACAGACATTGACCATCTATCTGAGAGGGCTGGAAAGCGATGGCTATATGACCGGAGTGAAAGCCACGCCGAAGGAAAATGGAGAAACCTTTCAGGATAGATTCGAAGCTCTCTTGGCAGATCCAGACCGCCGACACGCGGTGCTTAGCGATATGCTGACCCAATATTCGCCGTACATGGTCGACAATGCGGACTCTTACAAGTTCGCTGTGGAGGGCCTGTCACTGTTGAGAAGCGATCCTGGATCGCTTAACGGCTTTTTCGACGCCTACAGCAGTTATCTGTCTGATCCGTCTGGCACATTGTTTTGGCAGCGTTTTTAGACTGAAGACGGAGGGGACATTTCTGCGTGACCGCCTCGAATGGCATTGGCAGGATCGAGAATGATGGCAATGCATTTTTGGGCATGGAAAGCTTCGGCGCATGACGACGAAAACATGAGCAAGAGCGATCTGCTTGGTTCGGCCGCGATAGCGGCGGCGGCGGTCAATCAGGTCGGTTCGTGCTTTCTTGCTAGCGCCTTCCGACTCATGCTGTCGCCTCGTTTCCTATGCATGCGCTTCGATGGGCTTTTCCGTATTCGCTCTGGTCCTTCGCGTGGGTTGCTTGTGTTTGGCTTGCCTGCGCTTTCATGGACTTCCCGTATTCGCGTTGGTTTGCTGGCACTGCCCCTCCCCGGGGCGGGGGTAACTTTCTTTGCCGCTGCAAAGAAAGTCACCAAAGAAAGCAGCTTCTTATCGCCCAAGGTTCAGTAGTGGCGCGACACAGAAGCACCTCACTGGCCCGGCAATAGCGAGTGCCCTCACAGGCCTAACCGGGCGTGGATCGCGGACCCACCGTGACAACGCGCCGTTTAACGAACTGGTGCAGCCCCTGAAAGCGCCGGCCCAGCGCTACGCGCTGCCGCAGGGTATGCAAGGGAAACCAGTGGGCGGCACGAGCAGTGAGATGGAGGCATCAGCAAACAGGCGCGGGCAGACCCGATTGACCGGACGGCGGCGCGAAGCGCAGCGCCGGAGCTTTGAGGGGCTGTACCAGTTTGTTCAATGGCGCGGTTGCACGGTGGGTCCGCGATCCACGCCCGGTGGGGCCTATGAGGGCACTCGCTAGTGCCGGGCCAGAAATATGGTTCTGTGCTGTGCCCGTGTGCTGACACTGGGCGATAAGAAAGCTGCTTTCTTTGGTGACTTTCTTTGCAGCGGCAAAGAAAGTTACCCCCGCCCCGGGGAGGGGCAGTGCCAGCAAACCAACGCGAAAACGGGAAGTCCATGAAAGCGCATGGCGAGAGAAGGGCAGCGCCAACAAACCGATGTGCTCACAAGTTTCATGCAAGCATCCAAGCACCGCCCACCCAACCCCAATCCCCTTTCAATCGGCCCGCAGAACCACCGTCGCCAACGGCGGCAACGTCAACGCTGCCGACTGCCCGCGTCCATGACTCGGATAGTCATCGGTATGAATAACCCCGCCATTGCCAAGATTCGACCCTCCATACACCGAGGCATCGGAATTGAACACTTCGCTCCAGCGCCCGGCCCGCGGCATGCCGATCCGATAAGCCAGCCTCGGCACCGGCGTCATGTTGCAAACAATAACGAGATCGCGCCCTTCGGCATCAGTCCGCCGATACGCATACACACTATTCCCGTTGTCATCGCCGACGATCCATTCAAACCCGCGCGGATCGCAATCCAGCTTGTGCAACGCCGGTTCGCCCGTATAGAGCAGATTCAAATCACGCACGCATTTCTGCAACCCGCCATGCAATGCATCTTCAAGCAGATGCCAATGCGGTGACTCATCATGATTGAACTCCGCAACCTGCCCGAACTCGCCGCCCATGAACAAGAGCTTCTTCCCCGGATGCGTCCACATGAAGCCGAAATAAGCCCGCAGATTGGCAAACTTCTGCCACCGGTCTCCCGGCATCTTGCCGATCAACGAGCCCTTGCCATGCACCACCTCATCGTGCGACAACGGCAGCACAAAGCGCTCGGAATACGCGTACACCATCCCGAACGTATAAAGATGATGGTGATACTGGCGATAGACCGGGTCTTCCTCCATGTAATGCAGCGTGTCGTGCATCCACCCCATGTTCCACTTGAAGTCGAAACCCAGTCCGCCGCTTTCCACGCTCGCCGTCACGCCGGGCCAGGCCGTCGATTCTTCCGCCACCGTGATCGCGCCCGGAATCTGCCGCACTTCATGATTGAGGTGCTTGAGAAATGCAATCGATTCCAGATTCTCGCGTCCGCCGTAAATGTTGGGCACCCATTCACCCGCCTTGCGCGAATAGTCGCGATACAACATCGACGCCACCGCGTCCACACGCAGACCATCGACGTGATAGCGCTTCAGCCAAGCCAGACCCGATGCAATCAGGAACGCACTCACCTCGTTGCGTCCGAGGTTGTAGATCATCGTGTTCCAGTCCTGGTGATAGCCCTCGCGTGGATCCGCGTGCTCATAGAGCGGCGTGCCGTCGAACTGCACCAGTCCATGTGCATCGTTCGGGAAGTGCGCCGGCACCCAGTCGATGATGACGCCCAGTCCCGCCTCGTGCGCGCGGTTCACGAACTCGGCGAACTGCTCCGGCGTGCCGAAGCGCGCTGAAGGTGCGAATTGCCCAAGCGGCTGATAACCCCACGAACCCCCAAACGGATGCTCGGCGATCGGCATGAATTCGAGGTGCGTGAAACCCATGCCCTTCGCATACGGAATCAAACGCTCCGCCAGCTCGTGCCAGTTCATGCCGCGATTGGCTTCCTCCGGCACACGCAGCCACGATTCGGCATGAGCCTCATAGATCGTGATAGGCGATTGCGCCGTCTGCTTGCCGCCACGTGAAGCCATCCAGTCGGCATCGGTCCACGCGTAATGATCGATGGCATCCGCATCCGCGACCACCGAGGCTGTCGACGGCGGCTTCTCACTCTGCATCGCACACGGGTCGGCCTTGAGCGGCAGCGTATGCCCTTCGCGCGTGACAATCTCGTACTTGTAGCGCGTGCCCGCGCCAATGCCCGGAATGAACAGCTCCCACACGCCCGCGTTGTGACGCAGGCGCATCGGATGACGACGGCCGTCCCAGGTGTTGAAGTCGCCCACCACCGACACACGCCGTGCA
Source organism: Caballeronia sp. LZ065 (assembly GCF_031450975.1). Lineage (NCBI taxonomy): Bacteria > Pseudomonadati > Pseudomonadota > Betaproteobacteria > Burkholderiales > Burkholderiaceae > Caballeronia > Caballeronia sp. LZ065. The sequence goes on along the minus strand of NZ_JARUXV010000004.1, from coordinate 1,270,421 downwards.
TTCGGCGCCCACACGGCGAAGCGCGCGCCCGCCACATTGTCATGCGTGACCGGTCGCGAGCCCAGGCATTCGAGCACGGCATAAGGATCGGCGTGCGAGAGACGCGTCAGCCATTCATCGGAGAGCGTGGGGCCAAAGGAATACGTATCGTGCGTTTCCTGCGGCGTGCCATGCCAGTCAACTTTCAACCGGTACGCCGCAGGCCTCTCGACGAAGCCCGCATACAGTCCCGCGTCGTGAATGCGCGTCAGCGCGCCGAGATGCTCGCCGCTCTTCGCATCGACGACGCTCGCGCCCGATGCACCCGGCAGATAGGCGCGCACGACGTGGCCGACATCGGTCTGATGCATGCCGAGCATCGAGAACGGGTCAGGATGGCGCGCGTCGACGAGCGCGTCGATATCGAGCGGATTGAGGCCGTGCGCCGGATTCCTGGTATCCGCCGGATCGCTACGATTGTTCATGGTGGGTTCCATCCGGATTGTCCTTGGTTGCTCCGTACACAGGTCGCGTGCCGGGTGCGGGCGGCTCGCCCGTGTCGCCCAGCAGGCGGCTCGCGAGCGACGCGAGACCCCGCAACGGAAGGCCGATCCAGGTCGGCCGGTTCGCTGCTTCGTAGCGGATTTCGTAGGCGGCCTTCTCGATCAGGAAGAGATCGAGCAAGGGCTCGAACACATCGTCAGCCGCGATCTGTTCAGGCGATGCGGCGATGGCTGCCATGTACTCACGCAAGAAGCTTTCCTCGGCAATCGCCCGCAGCCGTTCGAACAGCGCGCGCTTGCGGTCGGCGGTTAGCGCGGGCGCCACTTCAGTCGTCGACTGCGCTGCGGCGCTCGCATACGACAGCGAACGCAGCAAGCCGGCGACATCGCGCAGCGGGCTCGTCTTCCTGCGGCGCTCGTCCAGCGCGCGCGCCGGTTCGCCCTCGAAGTCGATCAGATACGCATCGCCCTGCGCCATCAGCACCTGACCCAGATGGAAGTCGCCATGGATGCGAATACACAGCGCATCGGCGGACGGCGCGACCAGCTTCTTCACGGCATCGACCAGCATGTCGCGCCGGTCCAGCAGGCTCTGCGCGAGGAACGTATCGTGTTCGTTGAACTCGCCGATCTTCTGCGCCACGATATCCAGCGCCGATTCAAGCAGCTTCAGCGTGCCGTCCATCCAGTTCTTCACATCTTCCTCACTGGCGCGCTGCGGGGCGAACGCCGCGTCGTCAGTGGGACTCGCGAGCGCGACGTGAAGTTCGCCCAGCCGCTTGCCGATCACGCCCGAAATGTTCGAGTAGCCGGTGAAGCCTTCGGCCTGGGCATCGCGTTCCTGCGTGTTCTCCTCGTTTTCGACGACCACCGCCAGCTCATCGACGGTGCGGCGCAGATAGTCGAGCGCGTAGTTCCACGCATCGCCCTGATTGTCGATGAAGCCCTGCAGGATCACGAGCGTATGCGGCACGCCTTCCGGATCGACGCGCACCACTTCGCCATACAGCGGACCCGTGTTCGCATAGCCGAGGCTCGTCAGATAGCGGCTCATCTCCGCTTCCGGATGAATGCCGCCGACCACGCGCCGCACCAGCTTGAGCACGACCGTATCGCCGACCACGAGCGAGCTGTTGCTCTGCTCGGCCGCAAGCCAGCGGATCTCAGGCGGCTGGGCCGGATTGAAGTCGAGCTGGTCGAGGCGTTCCGTCGGCAGAAAGCGGATTTCGCTCTTCTGCACGGTAGGCACGACCGCGCGTTCCTTGAGCTTGCGCAACACACCGTAGGCGAATTGCGGCACCGAGAACGCGTCGGTCAGATGACCGATGTTGCGATTGCGCCGCACGCGCGCCAGCGCCAGCTGCATGTACAGCGGCGAGGTGGTTTCCGTGCCCCACGCAATCGACAGCGGCAGCACATAGCGTTCACAGTGGTCGCCGACATCGGCTTCGATCTCGGTGAAGGCAAAGCCCGCGTTCTCGATCGTCGTCAGCGCGGCGAGGCGCACCGCATGCAGCTTCTGATCCTTCGACGCAAACCAGCGGCGCTTGCTCAGATAACTCGGCAGCACTTCGGATTCGAGCAGGCGCACGTTCTCAGGCGTCGGTCCGGTTTGGCCGGCGCGAATCACCATCGTGACGAACTCCGGCAATTGTTCGGACGGCGCCTGCGCCCATGCGGGCCGCATGTTGCCGGGACACAGCTGGAACCACAGGAAGCCATACGGCGGAAAAGTCAGCAGATAAGTCAGCTGGCCGATCGGCGGGAACGGCGAGTCGGCGGTCATTTCCAGCGGCACCGAGCCGGCGAACTCCGACAGGTCCAGCTCCACCGCTTGCGGCGCACGCGAGAGGTTCGCCACGCACAGGATGGGCGGCTCGCCTTCCAGTTCGCGCACATAAGCCAGGATCTTGCGGTTCGCGGGCCGCAGGAAGCGGATCGTGCCGCGTCCGAACGCATGTTTCGAACGGCGCACCGCGAGCATCTTGCGCGTCCAGTTCAGCAGCGAATGCGGATCGCGGCTCTGCGATTCCACATTGACCGCGTCATAGCCGTAGAGCGAGCCCATTACGGGCGGCAGTACCAGTTGCTCCGGATCGGCGCGCGAGAAGCCGCCGTTGCGGTCCGACGACCATTGCATCGGCGTGCGCACGCCGTCGCGGTCGCCCAGGTGGATGTTGTCGCCCATGCCGAGCTCGTCGCCGTAATAGATGACCGGCGTGCCCGGCATCGAGAGCAGCAGCGAGTTGATCAGTTCGATACGGCGTCGGTCGCGTTCCATCAGCGGCGCGAGCCGCCGGCGAATGCCCAGGTTCAACCGCGCGCGGCGGTCGCTCGCATAGGTGTTCCACAAGTAGTCGCGCTCGGAGTCCGTGACCATTTCGAGCGTGAGTTCGTCGTGATTGCGCAGGAAGATCGCCCATTGGTTCGTCTCGGCGAGGTCCGGCGTCTGCCGCATGATGTCGGTGATCGGGAAGCGGTCTTCGCTTGCAATCGACATGTAGATGCGCGGCATCAACGGGAAGTGGAACGCCATGTGGCATTCATCTTCATCGCCGAAGTATTCCTTCACGTCCTCCGGCCACTGGTTCGCTTCCGCGAGCAGCATGCGGTTCGGATACTCGGCGTCGATGGTCGCGCGGATCTTCTTCAGGATGTCGTGCGTTTCCGGCAGGTTTTCGTTGTTCGTGCCTTCGCGTTCGACCAGATACGGCACCGCGTCCAGCCGCAGGCCGTCGATGCCCATGTCGAGCCAGAAGCGCATCACCGACAGCACTTCCTTCAGGACCGCGGGATTGTCGAAGTTGAGGTCCGGCTGGTGCGAATAGAAGCGGTGCCAGTAGTACTGGCCCGCGACCGGATCATGCGTCCAGTTGGACGGCTCCGAATCGATGAAGATGATGCGCGTCTCTTCGTATTTCTTGTCCGTGTCGGACCACACGTAGTAGTTGCGGTGCGCCGAGCCGGGCTTCGCATGGCGCGCGCGCTGGAACCACGGATGCTGGTCCGACGTGTGATTGATGACCAGTTCGGTAATCACGCGAATGCCGCGCGCATGCGCTTCCTGGATGAAGCGCTTGACGTCCGCAATCGTGCCGTAGTCGGGATGCACGTTGCGATAGTCGGCGATGTCGTAGCCATCGTCGCGACGCGGCGATGGATAGAACGGCAGCAGCCAGATTGCATCGACGCCCAGCTCCGCGATGTAATCGAGCTTCGCGAGCAGGCCGGGAAAATCGCCGATGCCGTCGTTGTTCGCATCGAAGAATGACTTGATGTGAACCTGATACATGATCGCGTCTTTGTACCAGAGCGGATCGTCGCTGAGAATCGACGCCTTCTTGTTGCGCTTCACCCTTGTATCCACGGTTTCGCTCCAATGTTCTGTCGGGCTCGCCGATGTCGGTTCGCCCTTGTTTCTGGTGTGCTTTCTCGGCGCTGCTGTCTGTGTTTTATGGGTTCATGCCGCCGTGTCCGGCTGAGGCTTCGGCAGGCCCCAGGTCGGCGCGATGCGCCAGATCGCAAACGGCAGCGAATGCGGATTGAGCCGCACGTGCTGACGCCGTCCGCGCCATTCGAAACGTTCGCCCGTCACCTGGTCCTCCACGCCCACGGCATCCCATTCGCGCACGCCCCAGGCCTCGAGCGTTTGCCACGGCAGTTCGATGTCTGCGCCCTGCTCATTGAACGGATCGAGATTGATCGCGACCAGCACGACGTTGTCGCGCGCGGCGTTCGCTTTCTCGAAGAACAGGATGTTGTCGTTATGCGCGGGCAAGAAGTTGATGCCGAGATGCGACTGCAACGCGGGATTTGCGCGGCGGATGCGGTTCAATGCGGTGATCTCGGTGACGATGTTGCCGGGCCGGTTCCAGTCCCACGCGCGGAGTTCGTACTTCTCGGAGTTCAGATACTCCTCGCTGTTCGGCAGCGCGGCGGACTCGCACAGTTCGAAGCCGCTGTACACGCCCCACAAGCCGGACAAGGTGGCCGCCAGCGCCGCGCGGATCACGAAACCCGGCCGTCCCGAGCTTTGCAGGAAGCGCGGGTTGATGTCCGGTGTGTTCACGAAGAAGTTCGGACGGAAGAATTCCTTCGCGTCGGTCTGCGCGAGGTCGTGCATGTACTCGATGAAGTCGCGCTTGCTCTCGCGCCAGGTGAAGTACGTGTACGACTGCGAGAAGCCGAGCTTCGCCAGCCGGTTCATCACGCGCGGCCGCGTGAAAGCTTCCGCGAGGAAAATCACGTCGGGATGGCGCGCGCGCACGTCGCCGATCACCCATTCCCAGAACGGGAAAGGCTTGGTGTGCGGATTGTCGATGCGGAAGATGCGCACGCCCGCGTCGATCCAGTGCAGGAAGACGTCGCGCAACGAAGTCCACAGTTCAGGCTTCGCGTCCTGCGCATAGAAGTCCGGGTTCACGATGTCCTGATACTTCTTCGGCGGGTTCTCCGCGTAACGCAGCGTGCCGTCCGGACGCCACGCGAACCACGTCGGATGCTCCTTGAGCCACGGGTGGTCTGGCGAGCATTGCACCGCGAAGTCGAGCGCGATCTCGAGACCATGTTCATGCGCGGCTTCGAGCATGCGCTTGAAGTCATCGAGATTGCCGAGTTCCGGATGCACCGCCGTGTGTCCGCCTTCCTTGCCGCCGATGGCATACGGACTGCCCACGTCGCCCGGCTCGGTCGTCAGCGTGTTGTTCTTGCCCTTGCGGTTCGCCACGCCAATGGGATGGATCGGCGGAAAGTAGAGCACGTCAAAGCCCATCTCGCGGATGCGCGGCAGCTTGCCGATCACGTCGATGAACGTGCCGTGACGGTTCACGTCGTCGCTCATCGAACGCGGGAAGATCTCGTACCAGCTCGCGAAGCGCGCGGCGGCGCGTTCGGCGTCCACGCGATACACCACCGGATCGCGCGACAGGAACGGACGGTGCCGCGCCGCCGCCACTGCCTTCGCGGTCGCGGGTGCGAGCACCAGTTCCAGCTTGCGCGCGTCGTTGGCCTTGGTGAATTCCTTGACGATGGCGTCGAGCGAGGCGCTGTCGGAGTTGACGTCGCCGGCGGTCTTGACTTCGGCGAGGATCAGCGCGAACAGATGCTTCGCTTCCTCCACTTCCAGCTCGACGGTCTGCCCGGCCTTCAGCTTCTTCTGCATGTGATCGACCAGCGACGCGTAGTCGTCGCGCCACGCCATCACGACGAACTCGTGACGCCCCACGCGTTCCAGCGGAATGCGCGCGCGCCACAAATCGAGGCCGGCGGGCTGCACGGCGGTCATCGGCGCTTCGTGCCAGTCGGTTTCATCCGCGGCGCGCCATTGCACCGAGGCGGCGATCTTGTCGTGACCTTCGGCGAAGATCGCGGCCTGCACTTCCAACGCCTCGCCGACGATCCGTTTTGCCGGGAAGCGCCCGTGATCCACCGACGGCGTAACGCTTTCAATCGACACACGCGACGCGGCGATCGCCTCGGCCACCGATTTCTTGTCGGCGGCCTTCGCGCCGCGCTTGACCTGCGGCTGCGCGAGCAGGATGAACGGCTCGGCTTCGGCGCGGAACAGGCGCACTTCGCCCGCGTGCAGCGTGAACGGCGCGAGGCGTTCGGCCTGGCCGAGGGTGTCGTCGATCGGTGCGAAACGCGTGTAGTTGCCCGGCACGGATTCGAGCAGATGCAGCGTATCCACCTGCACCGGCGCGACGAGATCGGGATTGAACACCGCCAGCACGGCGCCTTCGCTGCGCCGCAGATCGCCGCCGTCGGCGCGGATCAGCGCCGCGTAGGGCGTGCCCGCGCCGGTGAGCGAACGCAGTTCGCCGACACTCGACAGCGTCGCCACATTGCGTTGCAGATCATTGGCGCGGCGGATGCGCGCCGTCAGGTCGATGCGCTTCTCGTTCGTCGCGCGCGCGTATTCGGCCGCGACGCCATACTGCGGCGACAGCGGCAGGCCGATGCCGTATTCGAAGCCCATCGGCACCATCCAGCCGGTGCCGAGCGCGGCGGCGGTGTCGAGCACGCGCGTATAGGCGCGTTCGAGCAGTGCGGTGTCGCTGGTATCGGTCAGGTCGCCGATGAAACGCGTGCCGAACGGATCTTCCGGAAACGCCACCGGCGACGCAATGCGCGCCAGCGCCGCGTGTTCGTCGAACAGCCAGGCGCTCTTGAAGTCCCACCAGCGGGTGGAGGTGAACACGGCGTCGAAGGCGGCGTCGGAGAGGCCGTGCAGGTCGTGACGCGTGACGCCGACCGTCCACGCGAGCCAGCGCGATTCCGGATGCTTTTCCCGGACCGCCGCGCCAAGGCGTCGCCACACGTGCGCGGGCACGGCGTGCGGCGCATCGAAACGAAAGCCGCCGACGCCCGCATCGGACATCTGGTTCAGCTCGCGCGCCCACCATTCGGTCAGGCGGTCCGCGGCTTCACCGTTCGTGAAGTCGGCCCAGGCGACGTCGCGCTTGCGCGGCGGCATGCGCGGGTCGAGGCGCGCATCGGCGCTTTCGAACGGCTGGAACCAGTGCTTGTTGTCCTGGTACAGGCCGCCTTCGGCGCTGACCCGGTCGATCACGATATCGACCAGCAGCGTGAGCGCGTGCTTCTGCGCGGCGGCGGCGAGCTGACCCAGCCCTTCGGCGGCGTTGCCGTCGAACTCGAATACGGGATGCAGACGGTGATGATCGGCGACGGCCTCGCGATGCCCGTTGCTGCCGGGCACGAACGGCGAGCCGATCAGGACGTGATCGAAGCCGAGCGCGGCCGCATGCTCGAACTGGGCCGCCCAGTTCGCAAGAGGGCCGACGAGCAGGGGATCGATGAAGTAGATACGCGGCGCGTACGCATGATGAGCTTGATGGTTTTCCATCGTTCGTATTTTCCAGAGTCGTCCTGCGGTGGCGGGGATGCGGACTTCGATCGCGATCGCGCTCACGGACCAAACGGCTGAAGAGCCGGTCCGCACGTTCCGGCGCATGGCGCACTGCTGCTCGCGTGCGGGCAATAGGCGCGGAACCGGTCGAATGTCGACATCGGCCTGTTCGCCTGTCGCGCGATACCGTGCGCCAGGCGCAATTCGCGCTCGCGGTGCGCCACGCGTCCCGGCAGTCGATCCCGAACGAATGCCCCAGGAACATCGCACGGGGAGGGAGCACGTTGCGTGCCGCGCCCGGCACGCCGGCCGCGTCAGCTCTGCATCAGGGCACTACTATGGAGCAAGTGCAGGCGTCGCGCTCACGCACTGCGCGCGACGAGCGTTTTGTCGGTTGTGAGTGCATGCGCGTCCTGCGCCGGCACGGACACCGGCGCGGGCACGGCCTCGGCGGCACGGCGCGGCCGCAGCGCTGTCCGGCTCGGCCGGGCATCGCTCACGCCGGCGTACAGTGCGACCATCTCCGCGACGGCTTCGTTCCATCCGAAATCGCAGGACATCGCGTTGCGCTGCAGCGCGCGCCACACTTGCGGACGCATGTAGGCGTCGAGCGCACGGGCGGCGGCGTGGAGAATGTCGTCGGCGCGTTCGCCGTCGAAGAGGAAGCCCGTGGGCGCGTCTGCGGCCCGCTGCACGGAGGCGTGCGCGATGGGCTGGTCGTGCGTGCCGTCGCGCAAATACACGGACGGACGCAGCACGTTGGACGCGATGACATCGGCGTTCTGCGCCGCATCGACGATCGTGTCGGCGAGGCCGCCTACGCGCGATGCGATCGGCAGCGTGCCGTAGCGCATCGCATACATCTGCGTCAGGCCGCACGGCTCGAAGCGGCTGCCGTGCAGCAGGATGTCGGCACCGACGTGCAGCGCGTGCGCGCGCCGTTCGTCATAGCCAATCGTCACGCCGACGCGATCCGGCCATTCCTGCGCCAGCTTGCGGAAGCCTGCTTCGATATGCGCTTCGCCCTTGCCAATCACGGCCAGTTGCAGGCGCGGATGCTGCGCCAGCAGACGCGGCAGCGCTTCGAGCACGACATCGGCGAGCTTCTGGCTGGTCATGCGGCTGCCGATGGCCATCACCGGCGCGAACGGATCGACGGGCAGGCCGAACTTGCGTTGCAGCGCGCGCTTGCAGGCATGCTTGCCGCGCATGTCGTCGAAAGAATAGTTGCGCTCGATGGTCGGATCCGTGGCGGGATTCCACACGTGTTCGTCGATGCCATTCACCACGCCCGACAGCTTGTCCGCGCAGCTTTGCAGCACGCCTTCCATCAGATGACCGAAACGCGGCGTCAGGATTTCGCGCGCGTAGGTTTCGGAGACGGTCGTCACGCGATCAGCGTGGATGATGCCCGCTTTCATCAGACTCAACGCGCCGTAGAACTCGATGCTCTTCGGGTCGCTCAGCGCATGCACGAGCCAGTTGTCGGGCACGCCGAGAGACGCACCAAGCGAGAGCGCATAGTTGCCCTGGAATGCGAGATTGTGGATCGTGAAAACGCTCTTTGCGTGCACGCCAGCAGCCTTCATCAGCAGCGGCGTGAGACCGGTGTGCCAGTCGTGCGCATGGACGATGTCCGGCCGCTTCACGTTGCGCACGCCTTGTGCGATTCGAACTGCCGCCGCCGAGAGCGTCGCGAAACGCACGGCGTTGTCCGTATAGTCGCGGCCTTGCGCGTCCTGATAGAGGCCGGTGCGTGCGTACAGCGCATCGCAGCGCAACAAAAGTATCGGCACGCCGGTATCGGGCATGCGGCCCCGCAGCAAATCGGCGTCGCCGCCGGGCAGGCCGGCAAGCGTGCCGACCTTGGTGAGACCTTCAGCCTGCGCGATCGCGTTCGGATAAGCGGGCAGCAGGATGGTGGCATCGACGCCGGCCTGGCGCAGCGCGGCGGCATAGGCGCTGACCATGTCGCCGAGTCCGCCGGTCTTGGCGAGCGGGACGGCTTCAGAGGCGACCAGCAGAACGTTCAAAGGCAAAATGGGGCTCCTGAGCGAGAGGAACGCGCGGTCGATGCGCCGCGCCGGCGAGTGCTGATCGGGATATGCGAATGGGACTGGCTGGCGCAATGCAGCAATCGCTGTGCCACCCGCTCACGGTCTATGTGCGGTGCAGCACGGGAATGTCCGCCTTTCGTTCGACAAGAGCGTCCGACCGCGCTGATCGGGTGCGGTGCGCAACGGCGTCGGCGCCGCGTGTAAAACTGACAGCGGCGCGCGCCGCGTTTTTACACGCGTGCTCAATGAGTGTGGGGAAGCCGCGTGACAGCGGCGTGATGAAGCGCTGCGTGCTCCCGTCAGCGCCTTCAGCCGCCGACCAGGCTGGCCGCAATATTGATCGAGAGACCCAGCACCGCGAGATTGAAGAAGAACGACAGCACCGATTGCGCGAGCGCGCTGCGGCGCGCGGCGGTCGAGCCCAGCGCGATATCGGCGGTCTGCGAGGCGACCGCGATGGTGAAGGAAAAGTACAGGAAGTCCCAGTAGTCGGGCTTCAGGTGCTTGTCAGGGAAGCGCAGCGCGGGCTCGTTGTCCGGCGACTGATAATAGTGCCGCGCATAATGCAGGGTGAACATCGTCGGGATCAGGAACCAGGCGCCGAGCATGGTTGCGCCGGTGAGCAGGTAGTTCGGCACTGCCTTGACGCCGAGACTCTTCGCGGACGCCAGTTCGACGACAATCGCCACGATGCTCGCCAGCGCCGCCACGCTGACGATCATCAGGACCATCGCCGCGTTTTCGTCCTCGCGCTCGGCCAGCGCCTGCACGTCGCTCTGGCCGGCGGTGGCCATCTGCAGCCAGATCAGCACGAGATAGAGCCACACGGCCGTATCCCAGCCGATCAAGGCGCGCGCGGTCGGACGGAAATGCGCGGGCAGCAGCGCGGCGGCCACACAGCCCACCATCAGCCCGATCAGCATTCGCGGACGGTTGCGCAGCACGGACGGGAGGACGTTTTTTTGCTTGTTATTCGGCATGCACTAAGTCCAGACGGATGCGCGCGATGCCGGGATTATTGCCTATGCGGCTTTCAAACAGCGCAGCGTGTGCTTTGGGTCATTGGCGCGCGCACCATTCGACTCCCGAAAGCGAGCCACCCCGCACACGCTGTCATCCACCGGCGCTAAGATCGACGCATGAATGGTCCTACCTATCCTGTCGTTTGCCGACACCCCGCCAACAACGCGGGCCGCGATTTCGTGGTCGGTGACCTGCATGGCTGCGTCGATGCGCTGCGCTATCTGCTGCACGAGATCCACTTCGATGGCTCGCGGGACCGGCTGTTCTCCGTCGGCGATCTGGTCGATCGCGGCACGGACTCGCTCGCGGCGGTCGATCTGATCGACAAGCCGTGGTTTTATCCAGTGCTCGGCAATCACGAGGATTCACTGATCGCCGTGGCGACCGGCGCGATGCGAAGGCAGGCGTGGTATGCCATCGGCGGCGCATGGGCCGAGACGCTCGGCGACGATCATCTCGGCGAACTCGCGGTGCGGCTCGCGAAGCTGCCGCTGGTGCGCATCGTCGGCGAGGGCGCGGAGCGCTTCAACGTGCTGCACGCGGAGTTCTTCGGCAGCGACGCCGACCTCGACGCCGCCGACTACTCCGACGATGTCCGCAATCAAATGCTGTGGGGACGCGATCTCGCGCTGGGCCAGGCGGACCCGGGGCAGCAGCGCGGGCTGTCGCCCACCTACTGCGGCCACACGCCGATGCGCGCGATCAAGCAGATCGGCTCGCAGATTTTCATCGACACGGGCGCATTCGCGTCGGAAGGGCGGCTGACCATCGTGCAGGCCGGCACGGACGAACGCTGGTCGGTGAAGGAACGCTGGGCCGCCTCCGAAGGCGCCCGCACACTCGCGCTGCCCTGATTCCATCGTCGCAGCCCGTGCGCCCGGCACGGCCGTTGCTCGATGTCTTGCCATCAGTCGAACGAGAACAAGGCGAGGCGTACGGTGGCAAGAATCGGACGAAATGGTGAAGCGGGCGGCGGCGCGAGCGACGTGCCGGCCGGCGGCGTGCAGGGTTGCCCGGAAGATCTGCCGCCGGGCCTGCGCTACATGGACGACTCACGGCGCGGCTACACGCGCGAGTGGATCGACGGCGCGTTCGCGTTCTTCAACACGCTGGGCAAGCGTATCGACGACGAAGCCGAAGTGCGCCGCATCAACGCGCTCGCGATTCCGCCCGCCTATTCCGATGTCTGGATCTGCCCCGATGCCCGCGGTCATTTGCAGGCCACCGGCCGCGATGCGCGCGGACGCAAGCAATATCGCTATCACCCGCAATGGCGCGAGACCCGCGACGCCACCAAGTACGAGCGCATGCTGGCCTTCAGCGCGGTGCTGCCGAAGCTGCGGGCGCGCGTGACGCGCGATCTGGCGCTGGACGGCATGCCGCGCAACAAGGTGCTCGCGACGGTGGTGCGGCTGCTGGATACGACGCTGATCCGCGTCGGCAGCGAGGAATACGCGCGCGAGAACCGCTCCTACGGCCTGACGACGCTGCGCAAGCGTCATCTGAAGGTTTCAGCCGGCACGCTGCGCTTCCGGTTTCGCGGGAAGAGCGGCATCGAGCACGATGTCTCGGTGAGCGACGCGCGGCTTGCGCGCATCATCAAGCGCTGCATGGATCTGCCTGGGCAGGACCTGTTCCAGTATCTCGACGCCGACGGCGAACGTCATTCGGTCAGTTCATCCGACATCAACGACTATCTGCACGAGATCACCGACGCCGACTTCACCGCGAAGGACTATCGCACGTGGGCCGGCAGCGTGTTCGCACTTGCGGCGCTGCGCAGGCTCAAGTGGGACACGGTGACGGAGGCGCGCAAGCATGTCGTCGGCACGATCAAGGAAGTGTCCCAGCTGCTGCGCAATACCCCGGCGGTGTGCCGCAAGTGCTATGTGCATCCGGCGGTGATCGAGGCTTTCGAGGCGGGCGAACTCGCTGAATCGATGCCGGCAAGCCGTCGTCACGGACTCAAGACCGACGAAGCCGTGCTCGCGATCTTTCTCGAAATGGACGCGAAGCGCCGCGCGCGTGAAGCGGCGCGCAAGCATCGCAAGGGCGCCGACCCGAGCGATGCGCGTCTCACGAACCTGCTCGACGCATCCAGCCGCGAGGCGCGCGCCGGAGCGCTGAAGACGAGCGGCAAGCACGTAGCGGCGCAGGCGCTGGAGCGCGTTGCGAAGAAGCCGGCGCCCAAGGCGGCGCGGCCGGCGTCGAAGAAGCTTGCGCGGACGCGTTCGTCCACGGCGTTGGCCATCCGCTGACAGGCACTGACAGCGGGGCGTTCAGCCCACCTGGTTCAGCTCGAACACGTAATCGATCGCGTGGCCGTTCCAGTTGTATTCGAGATAGGCCGCGTGGTGGCAGTCGCGCAGCATCGTCGTGCGCAGGGCTGCGAGGCATTCGCCCTGCGGATCGCGCACCGACGGATACGCAATCCCCGCCGCGCCTGCCGCCCGGGCCGCACGGCCGAGCGCGCGGCCCGCACTGTAATCGACGGGATCAAGCAGACGCATATCCAGACCATTCCGCGCAATGGCGTCCCCGCGCAGATCGACCACTTCACCGTAAGCCGTCACCGAATAGAGGCGCATCTGCTGCCGCAGTGGCGCTTCGTTCGTGGCGCGCAAGAACGCGCTCGAGTGATAACGCGTTTCCTCGATGGCCGTCTGCCGGTCGCGGGCGCAGTAAAACACGCCATAGTGTCCGTCGGAGAAGCGGCTGCCGTTGGGATTCAGATGCGTGAACGCGGCCATGATCGGACCACTGCCCGGCCCGAAGCAGCGCTCGTAGTGCGGCACGAGATCCAGTTCGCCGAGTTCGGTCCGCAGGCGGTCGTTGGTCATCGCCTCCAGTGCGTACAACGCTTCGAAATCGTGCGGCGACGCCACGCGGTCGAACAGGTTCACAGCAGGAAAACGAGTGGGAATCACGCGATACGCAGGCGACCAGTCGAGCAGGCCATGCGGCCAGCGTTCCCGCCAGTCGGACGGGTTCTTGCCGAAGTCGATGCCCATCACGCCCATCCGCCTCGCATGGCATCGAGGTATTGCCGGACGGCGAGCAGGTCGCTGATGTTGCCGGCCAGCATGCGATCGAGCGCCGGCTTGCCGCCGAAGGGCGGCGCGGTGTTGGGGCGGCGGATCCAGGTGTCGGCGGCGCCGGGGTCCGGCAGCAGGATTTGCAGCGCCTTGTAGATGCCGAGAATGAGCGACAGGCGTTCGAGCTTGTCGCGTTCGAGCCGCGCTGATTCAGGCGCGTTCTTCCATTTGAAATAGGTGGAGCGCCCGGGCGAACCGAGCAGGACGATTTGCTCTTCGGCCGTTAGCGACCAGTCCCGGGCAATGTTGATAAAGGCACGCAGGCCGGCAGCCGAAAGGTCGCCTGTATGCAGGGCCGGGGGCGGCGGCGTGTGGCCTGTCGCCGCTGAATGGGCGCGTGCGGCATGGGACATGTCATCAAGTCTCCAAAAGAACTTGATGACTATATTAGTCCATATATGGATTAATTCAAGTGATGCATGAACTTTCGGGCTCGGCGTGACGGATCACGCGTCTTCATCGCCGGAACCATAGCGACGCCCCGGCACATGCGCTCTCAAGGCTTCGGCAATCTGCTTGGACGTGCAATCGGCGGGAAAGATGCGGCACTGGACGCGCGGATCGTTCTTGTCCTCCCATTCGACCATCCGGTAAGCCGGTCCGAACAGCGGCTCGACCGGCGCGGACAGGCGGCAGCGGCGCAACGCGAGTGCGTGCTTCTTGCGCAGCGTCGGAGCGAGATTGGCGAAAGACGGGCGCGCAGTGGTGTTGGCGGGCATGGCACATTCCTCATCGTGGGCGGCTCGGGCCGTCGTGCAGACGGCGCCAGCGGAGCCGGATCGCGCTTGGAGTGTGTCGACACAGAATTAAGCGCGACTTAATTTCGAGATAGCGGGTCGCGAAGCGCGTCGAAATGTCACCGGGACAGCGGAAAATGGCGTTGGCGGGCGGGTCAAGAGGGTTGCGGTATTTTCACCACGCCGGATTGGACGGGTTTGCCGTGCCGGTCGATTACTGTATATTCGTACAGCTTGTTCGTAACAGGAGCTTGCTGATGAATCGACCCAGCGATTCGCCCGAAGCCGCCGCACTCGAACGTTTCATGCGCGCGACGCGAGCCGTCCACGCAGCGTTCGACGCCACGCGAGGCGAGCCCGGTCTCGAAGCAGGCGGCCAGTCCGCCGCCTGTTCAATCGGTCGACTCGACGCCGCGTTACACGAACTGGACACCTCCGAGCGCTCGCTCGACGCCATCCTCTCGCGCAGAGCGGGCCACCTACCGTTGGAGCGAAACCTTTGAAGCGCGCATTGCTCATTCTTCTGCTGGTCTTCGGTTCGTCGTCGCTGTTTGCCGCCGAGCGTTACACGGAAGTCTGGAATCCGCCCGAGGCGCAAGCCGTGAAGGGCAAGTCGAAGGCACGCACGGGCAGCCAGATCGCCGCGAAGAAAAAGCGCAAGAGCGCGCCGGCGGTGAAACAGGTGGCCGATAAGGCTGCGATCGAAGCGCCCGCTGTCGCGGCGCCGCCGAAGGCATCGTCTCCAAAACAGTCCAACCCGCAGTCCGAACCCATGATTCCGCGCAAGATTGAGCCGAACGGGCAGGTCATGCGCGTCTGACAACGCCGGACGGGTTCGAAAAAAACAGAAAGGGGCGCCCGGTCGGGCGCCCCTTTCTGTTTGCGCAAGTCGCGACCCGTTCAGTGCAGCACGGGCGCGCGGGACGTCACAGCCGTCCCATCAGCAAGAGCACGATCACCACGATCAACACGACGCCGACAATACCGCTTGGCCCGTAACCCCAACTGCGGCTATGCGGCCAGGACGGAATGGCGCCGACCAGAATCAGGATCAGGATGATCAGCAGGATGGTTCCGATCGTCATTTTGACGTCTCCTTGTTAATTGATCGCGATTGACGAATCGACACCCGGCGCGGCCTCCCAACTGCCTTGCAGCACAGTGCGCCGGGGCGGCGGAACTTGACTGCCGTCCGGTCCGAGGTGCGATCGACGAGGAGAGTAGAGCAATGGCTGTGCCAGTCACCTGAAACCCAAGCGCCACAGGGCTTCGGCATTGCCCAAGGCAGACGCCGGTACAGGCGGATTGTCAAAAGGACGAGCGAACGATAGAGGAAACGCAAAACTTTCAAACGGACGGGAGCGCGGTTCGTCGCGCTCCCGCCGTGCAGGCGTTCAGGCGGCTCTTCAGAAGATGCTGCGGAAGGCCCAGAACAGGAAGCCCGCGAGTGCGATGGAGACCGGCAGCGTGAGAATCCATGCGAGCGCGAGACTGCGCACCGTGCGCCATTGCAGGCCGGAGCCATTCGCGGCCATCGTGCCGGCGATGCCCGACGAAAGCACGTGCGTCGTGCTGACCGGCAGGCCGTAGACATCGGCGGCGCCGATGGTCAGCATCGCGACGAGTTCTGCCGATGCACCCTGTCCGTACGTCAGATGCGTCTTGCCGATACGCTCGCCCACCGTCACGACGATGCGCTTCCAGCCGACCATCGTGCCAAGCCCCAGCGCCACCGCGACCGCCACCTTCACCCATGTCGGAATGAACTTGGTCGCGTGATCGAGCTGCTTCTTGTAGTTGTCGAGGGTCGCGAGGTCGGGTTGCGAGAACGTAGGCGTCTTCTGCTTCTCCATGATGCGCAGCGCCTCGGACGCCACATACATCTCGTTGCGCACGTTGCGCACGTTGCCTTGCGGCAGTTCAGCCATGGTCTGACTCGGGCGAACCTGCGATTCGATCGAATCGACGAGGCTTTTGAGCGACGCCACGGAATCCGGTGCTAAGGTCCTCGTCTGGACGAACTTTTCAACCTGGGCGCGTGCGTCGGCAGCGGGCGCGACGCCGTTGCTGTAGCGCTGCAACGCCTCGGACGCACTGTGGCTGACGGCGAGGAAGGTCTGGGTTTCGTTGGCGGTGACGGCCTTGTTGAGCGCATAGGCGGTCGGCACGGTGCCGATGAGGATCAGCATGATGAGCCCCATGCCCTTCTGGCCGTCGTTGGAGCCGTGCGCGAACGAGACGCCCGTGCAGGTCAGGATCAGCAGGCAGCGAATCCAGAACGGCGGCGGCGCGTTCTTTTCCGGTTCCTTGTAGAGCGCGGGCACACGCACGACGAGCTTCAGCACGTACAGCAGGAAGCCCGCAAGCACGAAGCCGACGATCGGCGAAAACAGCAGCGACTTGCCGACCGACACTGCCTGGCTCCAGTCGACGCCCGACGTGCCGTTCGTGCCATGCAGCATCTGGTTCATCAGGCCGACGCCGATCACGGAACCGATCAGCGTATGCGAGCTCGACGACGGCAGGCCGAGCGCCCAGGTGCCGAGGTTCCAGATGATCGCGGCGATCAGCAGCGCGAACACCATGGCGAAGCCCTGAGAACTGCCGACGCCGATGATGAGTTCGACCGGCAGCAGTTGCAGGATGCCGAAGGCCACCGCGCCGCTCGAAACCAGCACGCCGATGAAGTTCCACATGCCGGACCAGACGACGGCCAGATTGGGCGTCAGCGAGTGGGTGTAAATGACGGTGGCGACGGCATTGGCCGTGTCATGGAAGCCATTGACGAATTCAAAGCCGAGCGCGATCAGCAGCGCGACGCCGAGCAGGACATACGGAAGTACTGACGATTCCCGCACCGGCGCGAGATCGTCAAGCAGATGCATCACGCAATAGACGACACCTGCCGCGATCACCAGCAGAAAGATCAGCAGGGCGTAGCGCTGGCCGGGAGAGCGGCCTTCCTGGGATTGGGGAAAGACAACCTGATTCATGTCGCGTCCTTGAGGCTGGGCTTGCGCGCGTGGCGCGAGTGGGCGGCAAATAGGGAAACGGCGGATGGGTGCGTTGCAAAGCACAATCGGTGATGTTTCACCCGCCATGTGTCGATTTCATGAAACACGCATCAATCGCGGATCAATCGTGGATTCATATGATCTGAACGGCGGCGCAAGCCCGCTCGGGAGACACCATGACGATGTGGATCGAAATCGCGTTGCGGGCGGGCCAGCCAGGGGACGGGACGGCTGCGCTGACAGCGGCGCTTGCGCGGCTTGCGGCATTCACCGGGCAATCATCCGCGCGCGCGCTGCTCCACGTGCGCGAGATTCCGCTGAAAGCGTCAGACTGGCGGCTCACGGTCGAGACGCGGGACGGCGCGCGCACGCTGCATGCGATCCAGACGGAAGAACCGGCGCTGCCCGGCTTCACGCGCTATCGGAGCTTCGCGCGACCGGCGGGTGATGATCTCGGCGCATCGCTGCGCGAATTTGCCGAAGCCGAAGCCGCGTTGCGCGCGCCGCTGGCGAAGGCGCATCGTGTGATCGGGTTTGCGGCCCAGGCATTGCCGGCTGACTGCGACGGTCGTGAAATCGAGCGCATCGAATGGCGCATCGACATGGACGGCATGTTCCTGCGCGCGCTGCTCGACACCGCCGCCGACGGCCATCCGGAACTGCGTCTGGCCGCACCCGCTGTGGACGGTTCGCTGGATGCGCTGTTCAGACTCGCCGGCGCGGTCATCGACGCAACGCCGTTCGTCATTGCGTCCGGCGCGACTTCCTCCTTTAACACCGATCCGGTTCACGCGACCGGCCTCGACGTGCCTCCTTCGGCGACGCGGCGAGCGGCCTTCGTTGCGATGGCGGCGTCGGTGGCCGGGCAGTGGTTCGGCAACGAAGCCGCTGCGCGTCACGGTCTCGGCGACGAGCACGTGCATCAGTTGCGCGTCGCGCAGCGGCGGTTGAAGACGCTGTTGAAGCTGTTTCGCGATGATATCGACGAGACCTGGCACACGCGCATTGCTCCTGATCTCGCCTGGTTCGGCGGGCTGCTCGCCGAAGCGCGCGACTGGGACGTCTTCGTCGGCAAGACGCTGCCGGCCTACGCCGCTTCCGACGATGACGCCGCCCGCTGGCAAGCGCTCATCGCGGCGGCGCGCACGCGGCGGCAGGACGCACGCGAACGACTGCGCGATGCGCTGGCGTCGAAGCGGCATGCGCGGCTTGCGCTGGCCTTCATCGAATGGCTCGCGCGCTTCGCGGTGCAAGAGGATGCCGCCCCGGTGAGTTTCATCGCGTTCGCGGCGCGGCGGATCCGCAAGGACTATCGCCGTATGGCGGGCGTGCCGGATCTCGTCCGGCTTCCGGCGCAAGAGCGGCATCGCGTGCGCATTCACGCAAAACGGCTGCGCTACGCGCTGGAGTTCTTCCGCTCGATCTTGTCGTCGCAAACCCGCAAGCATGCCGGTGCGCTGTTGGGGCAACTCCAGTCCGCGCTGGGCGAGGCCAACGATGCCGCCGTCGCCGCCGACCGGCTCGCCGCGCTGCCCGAAGCCACCGACTATCAGCGCGGTTTCGCGCGTGCGTGGAGCGCAGCCGCAGCGCGCGTCGACGCGCAGGAAGGCGAGCGCTTGCTGCGCGCGCTGCGTCGTCCGCGGCTGAAGGCGTCGCTATAATGCGGCACGCCGGATTGTTTCGGTTTCAGTAACGGCGCGACCTCTGGAGACGACGCATGAAGGCTGACGAACCGCTCGCACAGCGCGAGTCGCTGGAACTCGGCGGTTCCGTGTGGCTGACGAACGGGACGGAAACGCTCGGCGGCGCGTCGCGCATTGCGTTGCTCGCCGCGATTCGCGACGCCGGATCGATCACCGCCGCCGCCAAGCGGATCGGCATGAGCTACAAGGCGGCGTGGGACGCCGTCGATACGATGAACAACCTCGCCGGCGAACCGCTCGTGACCACGTCGAGCGGCGGCCGGGGCGGCGGCGGCACGACCCTCACGCCGGCGGCGCTGCGGCTCATCGAGACGTATCGCGTGGTCGAGCGCGAGCATCGCAAATTTCTGCAACGGGCGGGCGCGGCGATCGCCGGCTTTGCCCATGACTGGCAACTAATCGGGAGACTGGGGATGAAAACAAGCGCACGCAATCAACTCGCCGGCAAGGTGACCAAGGTCACGCGCGGTGCCGTCAACGATGAAATCGAGCTCGGCCTGTCGGGCGGCCAGACCATCGTCGCGGTCGTGACGCACGAAAGCACGCAGGCGCTCGGCCTGAAGGAAGGCAGCGACGCCTTCGCGCTGATCAAGGCATCGTGGGTCATGCTGATGGAAGACACGAGCGCGAAGCTTTCGGCCCGGAATCAGTTGCGCGGCACCGTCAGCAGCGTGACGAAAGGCGCGGTGAACGCGGAAGTGTCGCTCACGCTCGACGGCGGCACCACCGTCACGGCGATCATCACCAACCAGAGCGCCGACACGCTCGGACTCGCACAAGGTCAGAAGGCGGTGGCGGTGATCAAGGCGTCGAGCGTGATCATCGGCGTGAACGACTGAGCTTCTTCTTTCGGCTGAGCCTCAGGCGGCGTTTGGGTCCGCCGCCGGAACCTCCGTGCGATGCTCCGGCGCGCGCAGGCCTTTGACCTTCCAGCTGGCTCGCACATAGGGCCTTGCATGGCCTGACAAACCCAAGGCAATTTCGGTGATCCAGTGCTGCGTCGGCACCGGCACGCCGTGCAACACGATGACGACCGCGGCGAAACTCGCGGCCACGGGCATCGGCGCCAGCTTCCCGGGCTCGGTGCGCCACGCGAAGCGCACGAAGGCCAGCGCGACTACGGCGCCGAGCGCGCAACCCGCGACCACCTCCGACACCGAATGGGCATCGAGCACCACGCGCGATGCGCCCACGGCCAGCCCCAGCAGCAATCCGGCGGCGACGCCGAGCGCCCGCAGCGGACCCCGCGCGGGCAGCAGCGCGACGAAAACGGCCACCGGCAGCACCGACGTGGACATGAGCGCATGTCCGCTGATGCCGGTGAAGTCGAGATTGCGCATGCCGATTCCCCAGCCGATGAACGCAATCTTGCTCAACGCGACGAGGCCGCTTGCCACGCCGAGCAGCGCGAGCCATGCGCCCGCGTAGGTCCAGCGATAGCCGAGCGCGAGCCACGCGGCAATGATGAGCGCGACCGGGCCCATCACGCCGACGCTGCCGAGCGCGGTGATCCAGTACCAGACGGAAACGGGAAGCTCCAGGGTCATTGATGGCTTGGGAATAGGGGTTGCTGCAGCGCGGTAGCCGACGGCTTGCACTGTCAGGACGTAAGTTGGCAGGCCATTCTTCAGCAGTATAACGGTCTGCCGTCACGCGCAATTATGTGCCAACGCGAGACTAGTCGGCCCGTTACATCGCGTAACTTTCGTTTAATTTTCGCTATTTTGTTGAATTGCTGTTAATTCGTCCCGGTATGTCACGCAAGGACGAGCGTTCGCCCGAGCAAAAGATGTTATTGTGCATTGCACAACCCGGCGTGGAATTTCTGCTTGCGCCGTTCAATTGCCAGTTTGCAAAGGATCCAGCCGAATGTCGAAAAGCCTTACCAAGCTCTGGCTGCGCGGCTTGAGACGCCTGGTCGCCAGTCATGCGGAAGCGGTTCACGCGCCCAAGCCTCGGGTCAAGCCCAAGGCCAAGCCCACGCGGGCGAAAACCGTCAAGACGAAACTCCAGTCCGGCGCGAGCGCCAAGGCGTCGTCGCCGCGCACCGGCGCGCGGCCGGCCGCACGTGAGTCGCGGGTGCGCCCGCGCGCGTCGGCCTGGGCGCGCGGAAAGTGGGCGCGCTCCTATCACTCAGCGCCGCCGACTTCGGCCGGTCGTCTTGTGAATCATCTGTCGTACGCGCTGTATCTGCCGCCGAACGAAAGCGCTGAGCCTTTGCCGCTCGTCGTCATGCTGCACGGCTGCCAGCAGAACGCGGACGAGTTCGCTCAAGGCACGCGCATCAATCTACTCGCCGACAAATACCGCTTCGCGGTGCTGTATCCGGAGCAATCCAAGCACGAGCATGCGCATCGCTGCTGGCACTGGTACGACGACTCGGGCGGCGGCGGGGGCGGCGAGGCGGCTTCCGTGATCTCGCTCGTCAAGGCGATCGTCTTGGAACACGATCTCGACGAAGAGCGCGTCTACGTTGCCGGGATGTCGGCCGGGGCGGGGCTTGCCGCGCTGCTCGCGATCCGCCATCCGCAGACGTTCGCGGCGGTCGGGCTGCATTCCGGCGTCGTGTTCGGCGAGGCGCATTCGGCCATCGGCGCGATGGATGTCATGCGCCGCGGCAGCCGCACGGACCCGGTCGCCTTGATCGATGCCGCCGTCGACGTTCGCGATTACCCCGGCATGCCGGCGATCATCGTGCATGGCGAGCTGGATTCCGTCGTCACGGCCGCGAATGCCGAGCAGTTGACCCGGCAGTTCCTGCGGCTCAACGGTTTCATCGACGCGGAAGGCAATCGCCGCGCGGGCGAAGTCCGCGAGGAGAAGCTCGCCGACGGCGTGGTCAGCGACTACATCAAGAACGGCCGGCGGGTCGTGAAGACGTCGATCGTGCGCGGACTCGGCCATGCATGGGCAGGCGGCGACGACACGGTGGCCTTCCATTCGTCAAAGGGGCCGGAGTCCTCAGCCGTCATGTGGGAATTTTTCAAGCACCAGCGGCGCGCCGGCGAGGCCGCCAGCAAGGCCCGCGTGGCCTGACAGCCTCGAAGTGTCGCAAAATTGTGTTTTAGATCAGCGATTTATTTTGTTCAGGGCTGGCGCTGGATCAGGGATTACCCTATAATCGCTTCATAGGTAGTAACCCTAGTATCCCAGCGAGGCCCACCATGTTCCTGCTCAGCCGTATTTTCCTGTTCCTGACCAAGTCCGCCGACCAGCGTGACCGCGAGCGCGACGACGCCTATCTCGCCGAAGCCACGGACGTTTACGATCTCGAATATCGTATGAAGAAGCTGGATCAGCGAGTCAAGGCGCGTCATCCGTCGTGGATGGCGAACTAAGTCTCTGACTTGAGTCGTTTGCCGGATCGTCATCCGGCAGCAACAAACCAAGAAGCCGGCTCAATTGCTTGAGCCGGCTTCTTTTTGTCTCGAATCCTCGCGCGTGGTGTTCTAGACCTTCGGGGTATCGGAGGCGTCCG
Source organism: Caballeronia sp. LZ065 (assembly GCF_031450975.1). NCBI lineage: Bacteria > Pseudomonadati > Pseudomonadota > Betaproteobacteria > Burkholderiales > Burkholderiaceae > Caballeronia > Caballeronia sp. LZ065. The sequence continues at coordinate 1,247,964 of NZ_JARUXV010000004.1, read as the reverse complement.
GGATATCCGGCGTATCCGGCGACTGCACGCCGAAGCAGCCGCGATACGTGGCATAGAACGAGCAATACAGCGCGGTAGTGACGAGTATCGACGCCGGCATCAGCACTGCCAAGGCCATTTCCTGTCCGGCGCCGAGCGCCTGCATCAACGCGGTGAGGCCGAACGACACCGTAAGCGCAATCGCAATCCACAACACGCCGTAGTACACGAACGCGCCACGGTTGCGCCAGCACGAGACCAGGCTGAAGAACAACGCCTTCGCAGGCGGCACGTCGTGCCATGCGACGAGAATCGGCGCGAACCAGAACAGCATCGCGAAGGGGATGTAGCACGCCAGCGCGACGAGCACCGCCAGCGGACTGAAGCTCGCCGCGACGGTTTCAGGATCGCCCGCGGGCGCGTCGCCCATCATGAGGTTCAGCAGCGTGCCGCCGTCCACGAGCGCCGATACCGCGAAGATCACGGCCATCGCCACTACATACAACGCGCCGAGCGCGAGCAGCCTGCGCGCGACGACGCTCCCATAAGATCGGAAGCCGTCGACGAGCACCGTCGGCCAGACGGGTTTGCCGGCAATCGTGTTGCGGCACGCCGCCATGAAACCAACCGCCACGCCCGGAATGAACAGGAGCGGCAGCACCGGTCCGATCAGCGGCACGCGCGAGATCAGCGTCATCACGAACAAATACGCGAAGAACACCGTGAGAAACGCAAAAGGGTTGCGGCGAAACAGCCAGAGACCCTGGCGGAACCACACGTAGCCAGTCTTGGCCGGAACTTCGATCAGTCGCATAGAGAGAATCAGCCTTGTGCGGATGGGGCAGCAGCTTGGACGCGCGCCCGCAGGATGCGTTCGAAATGACCCGGATCGTGGGCGTTCAGCATTTGCGCTTCGCGCGGCCGATGAAAATCATGCAGCCGCGATACCCAGAAGCGCATCGCGCCGGCGCGCAGCATGTCGTTCCAGTGACGTTCTTCGGCGGGCGTGAACGGCCGCACGGTCTGGTACGCGCGCAGCAACGCATCGACCCGCGCGGCATCCAGCGCGCCCGTCGCGAGATCCGTACACCAGTCGTTGACGGTCACGGCAACGTCGAACAGCCATTTGTCGACGCCCGCAAAATAGAAGTCGAAGAAACCGCCGAGGCGCGCGTGTTCGAGCCCGGGCGCGAACAGCACGTTGTCGCGGAACAGGTCGCAATGACACGGGCCTTCGGGCAGTCCAGCGTAATCGGCCGAGCCGAAGAACGCCGCTTGCCAAGCCAGCTCGCCCTCGAACAGCTCGCGCTGCTCATGGCTCAGGAATTCGACGATCGACGGCGCCTTCTCCTGCCACCACGACAGGCTGCGCAGATTCGGCTGATGCTGCGGGAAATCGCGTCCGGCAAGATGCAGACGCGCGAGCATCTGCCCGACCTCGATGCAATGCGCCGGCGTCGGCGCGAGTTCGGGCGCGCCTTCCAGTTTCGTGACCACCGAAGCGGGCTTGCCATGCAGCATGCCGAACAGCGTGCCGTCACGGCGCGGCATCGGATCGGGCACCGGCACGCGATGCGAGGCCAGATGGCGCATCAAATCGAGATAGAACGGCAACTGCGTGGCGCTCAGATTCTCGAAGATCGTCAGCACGTATTCGCCGCGCGCGGTCGTGAGAAAGAAGTTACTGTTTTCGATACCGGACTCAATGCCGCGCAATTCGACGACATCGCCGAGATCGTAGTCTTGCAGCCAGTCGCCGAGCTCGGCGTGGGTGACGGGGGTAAAGACGGCCATGCAGGGAAGCGTCGGTCAGGTTGGACGGCCCGGAGCGGGCCTGTGAAGATCGGCGCGGCCTGTCGGACGCCGCGCCGCGAGGCCGCGACCCGCTTTCGCAGCGAGTCCGGCGTGATCAGGAAGGATCAGTAACGCAGGTTGATCGACGGCAGGCGGGTGCTGGCCTTGCCGTTGTCGCGCACTTGCGGCGAGGTATCGGCGGGCGAGCTCATCTGATAGCGCGTCCCGAAGTTGGAGCGCACGTCGATCTCGACAGGCTTGCCCTTGTCGCGGAATTCGGTGATTTCAGTGCCGTTGGTGCTCAGTTCGTGAAAGCTGGGCGTGCGCGGCGGCGAGATTTCGACTTTCGAGCTGACGTTGGCCGGCGGCCGGTTGATGGACTTCAGGTCCGGAAGCCCTGCTGCTTCTTCCGGCGACATTTTCTGTGTAGCGGGTTGCGGCTCGATCTGAGCGGCTTGCGGCGCTGGCTGCGCAACTGCGCCGAGGCTTGCGGCGGCGAGGACTGCCGCGACGGCGGCGCAAAGGTGCAGCTTCATGATGGTTCTCCAGGCGATGGCCGAATTCTAGCAAAAAGCCTTGCCGAATCAGTGGAACGCCTTATTGTGCGCCGGTTTTCAGCGTTTCGACGTGGCGCCGAAAAAACACTGTGGTGCGATGTGATCGCACGCACTCACGCGATCAGGGGCTTCATGGATCGGGCATTCTTCCGTGTTAATGTCGATTCATCGAGGGCATCGAAAAAAAGACACAAGATCATGACAAACGACCGGACTCAAAGCACCCAGGGCACGCCTGCCAACGACTTCCCGACCGAATCTTTCGAAGATCCCGTCGCGGCCGTCACGCGGCTTTCCGCGATCTATGAAGCCAACACCGCATTCCTGCGCGATGCATTCGCGCGCTACCGGCGTAACGAGCAGTTCACGCATCGCGTGCGCGCGTGCTATCCGTTCGTGCGCGTGCGGACCGAGTTGAACACGCAGATCGATTCACGCCGCTCGTATGGTTTCGTCGCCGGTCCGGGTATCTATGAAACGACGCTCACGCGCCCCGACCTGTTCGGCGATTATTACCGCGAGCAGTTGCGCCTGCTCGCGAAGAATCATCATGTGGGCATCGAAGTGGGCGTGTCGGCGCAACCCATCCCGATTCACTTCGCGTTCGCGGAAGGCATTCATCTCGAGGGCGACCTGGATCGCGACCGCCTGCTCGCGATGCGCAACATCTTCGACACGCCGGACCTCGCGCTGCTTGACGACCGCATCGTCAACGGCACCTTCGAGCCGGGACCTGGCGAGCCACATCCGCTCGCGTTGTTCACGGCGGCGCGCGTGGACTTCTCGCTGCATCGGCTGCGCCACTACACCGCGACTTCGCCGACGCATTTCCAGAACTACGTGCTGTACACGAACTACCAGTTCTATATCGACGAATTCGTGAAGCTCGGCCGCACGATGATGTCGCGTGCCGACGACGAAGCCACGCGCGCCTATCGCAGCGAGTACTCATCGTTCGTCGAACCCGGCGACGTGGTCACGTATAACTCGAACCTCGGCGAACAGCCCGAAGAGGGCACGTCGCCCGCGCGCCTGCCGCAGATGCCCGCGTATCACCTGAAGCGCGCGGACGGCAGCGGCATCACGATGGTGAACATCGGCGTGGGGCCGTCGAACGCGAAGACGATCACGGACCATATCGCGGTGCTGCGCCCGCATGCGTGGATCATGCTTGGACATTGCGCGGGGCTGCGCAATACACAGCGGCTCGGCGACTACGTGCTCGCCCACGGTTACGTGCGCGAAGATCACGTGCTCGATGACGATCTGCCGCTGTGGGTGCCGGTGCCGGCGCTGGCGGAAGTGCAGGTGGCGCTGGAGAAGGCGGTTGCGCAGGTGACGCGGCTCGAAGGCACCGACTTGAAGCGCGTGATGCGCACGGGCACGGTGGCGAGCGTGGATAACCGCAACTGGGAACTGCGCGATCATCGCGAGCCGGTGCGGCGGCTGTCGCAGAGCCGGGCAGTTGCGCTCGACATGGAAAGCGCAACGATCGCCGCCAACGGCTTCCGCTTCCGCGTGCCGTACGGGACGTTGCTATGCGTGTCGGACAAGCCGCTGCATGGCGAACTGAAGCTGCCCGGCATGGCCGACCAGTTCTATCGCGCGCAGGTGGATCAGCATTTGCAGATCGGCGTGAAGGCGATGGAGTTGCTGCGCATGAACGGGCTGTCGCAACTGCACAGCCGCAAGCTGCGCAGCTTCGCCGAAGTGGCGTTCCAGTGAGGAGGCCCGGCTGTGTTGATCTTGGCGCGTGGCTGTTTCCATCCCTGTCTAACTTGGGCAGGGGTGTCTAACTTGCACGCTTCATCGGCACTGGCGATACCCTCTCAACCTCGCGCGCTTTCGTATAGTGCGCGGTCATTTGAGCAGTGGTGTGACCGGCCAGCGCCTGCGCCGCGTCAGCACCTTCGAGCCGCCGTTTGTCGGTGAGCGCCTTGGCGCGCAGATCGTGAAAATGCATTCCCTTAAGGAAGCGAGGTTCTGGCTGGGCGCCTGTTTCGCTGCACAGCTTCTCGTACTCTTCGCGTGCGCGCGCGACGGCACGCCGCCACGCTGATTGGGCGCCGATGTACGTATAGCGTCCGCCCGTGCTCGTGCAGATAACCGGTCCAATCGCCTTGATCTTCCCGCGCTTGGCGCCTTCCAATGTTGTCCGAAGATCGGGTGTCATCTCGATCAAGAGGCGCACGCCGCTGCTGTTGACGGTCTTGCTCGGATGGAAGTAGATACCTTCGTCCGTCACGTCTTGCCAGTTCAGCGCGAGAAGGTCGCCGAAGCGCTGTGCCGTCTGATAGGCGAGATCCACCAAACAGACAAGCGCGCGTCCAGAAACTGCCGGCCGCCCGTGGTTATCGACGAGCGCGGCTGCGCGGATAGCGTCGAGCTCGGCATCCGTGATGTAGCGATCACGCTTTTTCTCTTTGGCGCCTTCGACCTCTCGGGCCGGGTTGCGATCTCGCAATCCCTTCCGTATCGCGTGTGCGAAGATCAGCGAGAACAGGGCCTTGTACTTGTTGCTCGTGTTCGCCTTCCCGGAGAAATGCTTGTCGAGAAAGCGCGCAACGTCAGCAGGCCGCACGTCTTCAATCATCCACTGCGGACCAAATTCCTGTTTGATGAACGCGGCCATGCGCACGTATTGGCCTTTCGTCTTCGGTGAGTACGCCGACAGCTTCGTCATGATCCAGTCGTCAATGAGTGCCGGCATCGTGCCGGTGCTCGAGCGCAACTGATCTCCGACCCTCGTGAAGTCGGCAAGCCGTTCATACAGACGCGTGATGCCCTCGTCGAGGCGGCACAGCTTGTGCCATTTCCTCTGCTGATCGACGAACCACCACGAGCCGTGCTTCTCGTACACGCGCGCGGGCAGATGCGATGGCTTCTTTCTTCTCCCGATCATTTACGCCGCCTTCATGTCCGATGTGAGCTGCGGGCGGCGCCGGGAGCGTTCATTCTTGGGCGCGGCGCCGGTGATGTGGTGACGCCAGACTCGCACGCTGCCATCGGGTCGTCTGTCTGCCGGGATACCGGCCCGCGCGAGTGCTTCCATCTGTCGAATCGGCTGCCGGTACCCGGTCGCCTCGACGATCTCCTGTTCGGTCAGGGTCAATGATTCCATTCCAGTCCCCAGGCTTCGCGCGTTAAGCGCATGAATTCTTCGATGCACTCTGCTGTCATTTGATCTCGATGTTCGGCACGAGCACGGCGGGCTTCCAGACCACCTTGTAGTGGTAGTCGCTGACCGACGCGTCCTCGAGCTGCTGAACAACGTAGGTGACGTTGCGCGACAGCCCGAGGAATTCCTTGTGGAAGCGGGTCGGGCCGGTCTTGCACACGACCGACAGTTCGCCGGACTTGTCCTGGTTGCCCAGCGAGCACAGCCCCTCGATGGTCAGCATGATGGTGTCGCTCTGCGTGTTGTAGAACACGATGCGGCGCTGGATCTGAAAGTTGTCGGCAGCCTTGGACAGGTTGCTCGAGGCGATGTCTGCGTCATTGCAGCCAGCGAGCACGGCCATGCAGGACGCGGCCAGAATCAATTTTTTCATCAGTTTTCCCCTTGGCTCGGCGTGCGCGGTGCCGCGCAGCGCTCGAAATAGAACACGACAGGCGCTTCCAGCACGTGGAGCATCCCGAACCTGAGCGCGTGCCGAAAGGTGGGCGAGTTGTTCGTCAGCACCTGGATGGTCCGCTGCAGCTTGCCGCGCCAGTTCTCCAGCGACATCGCGTGCTTGTCGATGTTGCAGGGCGGGCACGCGGGCATGTAGTTCGTCAGCACATCACGATCGGGGCGCGTGGTCGGCCCGGCTCTCCACCGGGCGCCGCGGTCGGTCTTGACGATCTCCAGCTTGCGCAGCGACGGCTCGACATGGTCAACGTGCCAGCGCTCGGCAAGCTCGGCGCCGCAGTACGCGCACCGGCCGCCGAACATGGCGCGCACGGCCTCGCGGTCCGCCTTATTCAGCCGGGCCATCCTGCTTCTCCTTGGCAGTGGCGGCGTCGTACTTCGCCTTGGCTTCGGCGTAGTGCTCTCTGCAGCAGAAGCCCTGACCCATCCAGAGCGTATTGGAAGGGTTTCCGCAGAAGCACTTCGGCATCGGATCTGCACAGTTCGCGCTGAACCAGAATTGCGCGTTCGTCCCGTGCTCGGCGTCGAAATCAGGCAGAAGTCCGGGGCCGTCGAGCGTGTTGATGATCCAATCGAAGCCGGCGTCCGCGCCCTTACCGTGCTTCCATTCGATCAGCGCTGCCTGCATGGCGGTGGTGTAGTCGTGAAGGATGTTCGAAAGCGTCTTCGTTAGCTCGCGGAGGCGCTCCGCATCCCGCGCATCCTCGCTCGCCACCGCCTTCTCTCCTTGAGATTGAGGGGCGGCTACGCCCGTAATCGTGGAGAGGTCTATCGCGAGACCGTGCTCGTCGAGGCGCCCATTGCAATCGGTATGGTGTTCAATGCGCTCTCGAACCTCCTCATAAGTCACGGCGATTCTCCCGCTATCGACTTGAGATTGAGGGGCGTCCAACAACTCTTTCGCTAATTCACACAGATGGTTGAAACCCTTCCAATCGTGCGATGCCGGGCCTTCTTCATCGATCTTGTTCACGATCAAACGTAGTACGCTCCGCACGTCTCCCTGCTTGTCGCAGAAGCCCGGAAGGCAGGCGCACTCCCCGCAATCGATGATGCCGCTATCGACTTGAGATTGAGGGGCGGCGTCAAACTTCCCTGTGCCATCGCAAGAGAAACATTCCTGATCCATTCCAATGTCAGGATCGCGCACCATCCGGCCCGTACCGTTGCAGTTTCCGCAAACCTCTCCGCCTTCTGCGGCAAGCGCGGAGGAGAGAAGCGCGCGGGTCCACGCAATATCTCGGAAACCCGGAGTTTCGAATACTTTCCCCTTGAGTGATTTATCAGCCGCATCCAGGCACTCAACAATTTGAACGTCAGTCAGTTTCATCTCAATCCCCTCGTTGTCGCTGCGTCGAGACAGCGGGTCAGGCGGGTACACAGCCGAGATCACGCGGCGTTGCGAGTCTGGCGTGGGCTTTCGCGCTCTTCGCGCGGCGGACGTTGGCGATCGCGGTGCGCTCGGCGCCGTCGCGCGACGACGCACGCACAAGCACCGTCTCGCCTTTCCATCGACTGCCATTCCAGAAGCCGACGTCGACGACCCACTTCTTAAAGGGCTTGTCCGCCCAGTAGGCGACGGGGTCAAAGCCGCCGTCGAGCAAAAGCTGAAGCTCTCGCTGAGTTGTGGGTGCGTTCACGCGTCCTCCTCGCTGAAGAGCCGCGGCTGCACGGCGCCGTTGGCATAGACGACGTCGAGAATCACGTCGCCGGTCGGCTCGTCGCCTTCCCAGCCTTGCGGCCACGTCTCCGCCGCGATCAGCTCGCGGATTCGCGCCTCTTCCTCGTCGTCGATCAGGTTGATGAGCGGCCGGCCGGCGGCGCGCGCTGCGCGGTTGCATTCGTCCTGAATCGACAGGATGCGATCGAGGCCCATCAGCCGGGCTTCGAACGTCAGCGGCCCGAGGCGCTGCGGATTCTTTGCGAACGAGCCGTCTTTCAGAAGTTCGAGGCCGGGCTTGCGTAGTCTATGCTGCGGCTCGCGCAGTTCGCGCCAGAGCGGCTTGATGCCCCGCAGTGGCGCGAGATACGCCCATTGCGGGTTCCGCAAAACGGTTTCCAGCGCCTTTTCTTCCTGGGCGAGCGGGCAGCCGATGCAGCCGGTTCGTGCGTTCAGCTCTTCCGCCTCGTCACCGCCGTATGCGTCCGCGATCGCGCGCGTCGACCAGTCGCCGAACTCTTCGGCCGGTGCCCAGTGGCGCAGCCATTCCCAGACGTGGCAGACGCGCCAGTGAAGCAGCGGCGCGAGCGTCGCGAGTCGCCCCTTCAAACCGCGCGCGTTCGGCAGCACCTGCTGATACCAACCCTGACCGCACTCGGCGCCGTCCTTCCCGCAGCTCATCTCGATGCGGCGGTCGCGGATCGCGCTTTCTCCCTGACGTACGCCAGTGATCATCAGGATGTTGCCGCCGATACCGTCGAGGCGCTGACGCAGCGCTTCCTCCATCGGGTCGATCTTGATCTGCCGGGTACACCAGCGCAGCGTGTTGTTGTTCGGCGGCGGCACGCCGCGACCGAGGATGTAGACCATGAAGCGCTTGTCCATCGGCGCGCGCACGACCTCGATCGTGATGCCGCGCTCGCGCAGCTCGTCCATGATCCGCTCGGCCGAGATCGCGAGCGGCGTGAGTTCTTGCCGGGTGTCGGCGTAGAACACGGCCAGTGTCTTCGGGCGCGCGATCTTGCCGGTGTCGAGCAGCCAGCAGATGAGCGTGAGCGTCGCGGTGCTGTCCTTCCCGCCGGACCAAGCGATGCCCCAGTGCTCGTGATCCGGGCCGTAGGCCTGCAACGACTGGGTCGTCAGCTCGATCGACTCGGTCATCTGCAGGCGTTGCGCGCCTTCGGCGAAAATGTCCGTCTGAAGTTGCAGGCTCATCTATCTCTCGCAATAGGTGTTTCGCCGATCGTGATCGTCACGCGCTGATTGGTCATCTCCGCGACCATCGCCACGAATGCCGAGCAAGCGCGGTGCAAAAGCGCGTCAGTGGATCTCTTGGCCTTCCCGAGCGCGTCGAGTGCTTCGAGCAGCGTGCGGAAGGTGTGGAGCGTGCGGATCATGCTGGCGTTTCTTCATTCTTTGTCGACCTCCCGCAGAACGGGCAGAAGCTGGCGAAGAATGAAACCTCCTTGCCTTTTCGATAGCCGGGCACGTCGGCCTTGATGCGGAACGGCGTCCGGTGCATCGCTGACACGGACCGTCCGAAGACGATCGCGACGCCTTCGCACTTCGCCTCTGCTGGCTTGCCAAGATCCGCCGTGTACTTCTCCGCGAGCTTCTTTTCCAGATCGTTCATGCAAGTGCAGTTCATGCTGTCCTCATTCTTTGTTTCGCGCGCTTCGAGGGAGTCGGGGAGCGCGCGGTGGGGTTATCCAATGATGGAGGTCATGGTTGTCGACCCGTCGCCGTGATCGGTTCGAATCATCATTGGGGCCGCGGGCAAGAGATCCGGACGGATAGCACGCAGCGCGTTCCTGAGTTCCTCGGGAGGATTGCACTCTGACGTCAGGCGCACCGTCGTCACTGCGAGATCCGGATCCTCGTCGGTCGGAATCGAAAACGACATGAGGTGCGCGATGTTGTGTTCTTTGCAGATCGCGATGATCTGAACCATCAGCGGCGAGATCTGTTCGTCGTAGATCTGCTCTTTGTTCTTCGTTGAGGCCGTCTTCTCGCTCATTTCTTCCTCGTATCTAGGTCCGGCGCGCGGCCGGGTGGTGTCAGTTCCCAGATGCGACGCGCGTCGACTCGGGCTGGGTGTCCGTGCGGGAGGTGAGGTCTTTCGGCTTGCGCTTGCAGTCGAAGCCCGCGTCGATCATCGCGTTGTAGATCTGCTCGTTGATTTGGCAACGAACTTGAATAGCTGCCTTTTGGAGGTTCGTAGCGTTGCTCGGGTCAACGGTTGATTGACGCGTAAGTTCGGCGGCAGCCACTTCAAGCACGCACGACGGACTGTCTTTGCTCGCGCCGCCTGCAATACCGAAGCCTGCGACAGACATCCCCGCTTGAGCAGTGCTTGCACAGTTCATCTGACTGAAACTGCTCGCGTATGAGCCGAGTGCAATCGAAGGGACATTGCGAACAGTCTCAGAGAGATGCTGGTCGGCGGGCGACTGCGAGAAGGTGATGCTTCCTTGCGCGACGGACTGAGAGTTGCTCGACTGCTGCGCGGTCGAACTGGACTGCGCTTGAGCATGGCCGATGCTCAGAGCGAGTAGAATGGCGACTGCCGTGGACTTCGTGTTCATGGGGCTCCTTCCTCGTGTGGAGTCAGGCCTCGGGTGTTCCTAGCACCCGGGGCCTCTTCATTTCTGGGTTTAGTACGCGTACGAAGCAGACACGCCGTTGTTGCCGTAGCTGCTGTAGTCGCCGCCAGCGCCCGATTTCGTCGCGCCGTAGCCGTCGTATCCGGTCGTGCCGTAGGCCGTGGCGTTCGTCACCGAGCCGCCGGTCGCATACGAGCCCGACACGCCACCAATTGCACCTACGTTTCCGCCGTAGCTCACCCCTGCGCCGAGCGCGGTTCCGCCTACGCTGTACATCGTGCCGCTCGATCCCGACGTCTGATACGAATAGCCGTTACCGTTGCTGCCGGCCGTTGCTTGCGAGCCGCCGGAGATGTCAGCCGACGAACCAAATCCGCCACCAACTTGGAAGCCGCTTGCTTGTGCATGGCCCGTGAAGAGAGTTGCGACTGCTGCGATGACGATGATTTTGCGGAACATAATGTGAAACTCCTCGTGATTACGCGTGGACCGACGCGCGGCGGGTTTGAATTAGTCCCGGATTTCGAGCGCCGGGCCGCTCCCCGTTGAAATCAGGCTGCGCGCCGATTCAGCTCGGCGATCATCTGCTCGACCTCCGCGTTGAACTGCAGAAGGCCGGGAAGCAGGATTCCATTGATGTAGTCGTCATCGCGCGGGATTCGCTGGACATAGAGTCGGAGGCGGTCGCACTGGCGCGGGTCGTAACTCACAAAATCCCACCACTGCCGTCCGGTCACGAGCATTCCGCCTTGGATCTGGGGGATGTGATCAAGCGGCACGCCTTCAAGCCAGGTGCCGATGTGCACGCCTTCATCCATCGGGCACTTCATTTCGCCTCCGCCGTCGCTGTCGACAAGAAAGTCCGGCGACGCGCCGATGAAGTCGTAGTCCGGGTGGCAGACAAACTGCGCCTCGACTGCGATGTTCCCGGTGTGCAGTTCGTAAGCCTCACGAGCGAACTGCTCGACCTCGCTTCCGTAGCGCAGCGCGTGGCCGCTGATCTCATGCCGGGGCATGCCTGCCAGCCTTTCGAACGCAACCTCGCGCTTGTACTTCTCGCGCGGCGCCAGCGACTCAGCAATCTTCGGCTGTCCCTTGCGCGGGCCAGACTTGTACATGTCGCCCGGCTCGACCTTCGACATCGCGATGGCGTCGATGAAGCGCGATGCGGTGAGCTTGCCGGCGCGCGCCTCGCGCCAGGCATCGGTGCGCTGTTCGATCACGTCACTCATTGCTGGCTCCTTCATTCGGATCAACCGGCGTTGAGTTGGCGATTTCTGCGATTCGGTTGCGCTCGTTCAGGCCGATGGCTGCGCGGTCTTCCTTCGACAGCTTCGACCACTCTTCCTTGAACGGTTCGAAGCCGAGTTCTTTTGCAACCGTCTCAAGCGCAGCGATGATCTTCTCGTGATGCTCGCTGCGTTCGGGACGCGACGACTGTGCGGCGCTTTGAGCGATCTGCGCCGGCGACTGCTTCTCACGTGGAGTGATGTCACGTTCAGCGGGCAGATAATCGCCGACTTCCTCAGCGATCGGCATACCCTTCAGCACGTCCGGGAACACGTCACGCAGTGCGAACGCCCGAGCGCGCATCTGTTTCATACGGTTCGGGTACTGCGCCCACGGTCCCTGCTTGCCGATCAGACCGGCTTGCTTGGCGTCCGCCTCGCTGAATGTCCGGATCTGCTCTTCTTCGCCGCGGCGCTTCACGCGGCAGATTGCCGTTCCATTCTCGAACGTCTCGTAGACGTATTCGCACAGCGCCGAGGCGCGCACCAGGGCGAGAACGGCATCACCCCAGAGTGACGGACGCCCGTTGATCACGGCGATGTTCTGCATGGCTTGCATCGGCTTCAGGCCGAGCTCCATGCCCCACTGGATGGCGACGAGGATGTTGCCGGGCTTCTGCTGGAAGTCCTTCGGCACGATGCTGGAGTCGGCGAGGTAATCAGCGAATTTCAGGGCCTCGTCGAGCGACTTGGGCGACAGGTCAAAGGACTGCGCCGGGATGAGTTCAGACATGATTTCTCCTTTGCCCCAGACTAGGCGGGGCGTTGTGGATTTAGACGGTTTGAAGATCTCGGTTTTCAGCGAATTGCTCGTCAGCGGCTTTCGCATCGAAGCGCTTCAGCCATTCGAGTGCGTCGCCAACAGTGACGTCATAGTGCGAAGCCAACGTTCGCACGATCTCGACGTCACCCGGCCCTTTATCGGTAAACTCTTCGCGCTCACGACGCTTCTGCTCGGCGAGCTTGGCGTCTTGCTCGGCGCGGATACGACTGGCTTCGGCGCGCGCGGCTGCCTCTGCTTCATCGCGCTTGCGGCGCTCTTCGGCCTCAATCGCTTCCTGACGTTCGCGTTCAACTCGCTCCTGCTCAGCCTTGGCCGCCGCGATCGCTGCCTGCTGGCGGGCGATCTCGTCGCGCTGAGCCTGCATCTCAGCTTCGTGCGCCTCACGCTCGGCGCGAATTGCTTCATCAGCACGGCGTTTCGCTTCGCGGCGATCAGACTCTTCCTGCTCGCGAAGTTCGCGCGCACGGCGCTCTTCCTCGGCGCGTGCGATTGCAGCCTTGCGTTCTTGCTCTGCTCGCGCGGCGGCTGCCTGGCGATCACGCTCTTCCTGCTCGGCTCGCATCCTTGCCAGTTCTTCTCGCTCTGCCTGAAGACGCTTCACCTCAGCCTCACGCGTCTGAGCATCAGCGAACATCTGCTCCAGCTTCTTGAGCGTCTCGGTCTTTGCGATCTCGGCGTGGCCGCATTGATCGTCAAACACGTCGACGTTGATCTCAAGGGACGTGAGCAGGTTGTAGGCGCCTTGGATCTCTTCCGATGACTTGCCGGCGTAGTCGACCGGCGTCGTGCGGATGTCGTTCACTGCGCGCTGGATCGCGGCAAGGCGTTTTTCTTCCGCTTCTCGGGCTGCACGTTTCTCGGCCTCGCGCGCTTCGTCCCACTCGTCGCGCAGACCTTGCAGGCGCGCTTCTTCGGCTTCGGTGATCGCGCAAAGCCGCTTTTGCTCTTCGATAACCGCTTTCGAGAATGCCGTCGCATCTTCGCGAGCCTCCTTGCCGACCTTCTCGATTGCGACGCGCGCATTCTTCAGGACCATGTACGCAGCATGGCACTGCGTACGGGCGTCTGCATTCTTGATCTCGACGATCGATCCGGACTGTGTAACCAATTCGCGCAACTTCTTTTCATGCTCAGACGTACCAAGCGCTACAGCTGCGCGTTCAGGCACGCTCAATTCATTCTTGTTCACGCGAAACCTCGATGTTTGATCCACTTGCCGAGCACGATGCCGACGGGAAGTTGAAGGGCGAGCCAGACGAAGACGTAGCTCATCGGATGCTCCCGTAGGGCTTCGCGAGCCGCTGAACGCGGTTGCACGGTGCCAGCAGGTAGCGATCGCCCAGCGCTTCTTTCGCGCGCTCCAGGCGCTCTTCGTGGCTGTCAACGTACTCAGACCAATCCTTGAGAAGCGCTTTGCGCTGCTCGGTGAACATGTCTTTCATGGCTGGCTCCTACGAGAAGAAGACTGCGAAGACGCCGACGAAAAACACGGCGCCGAAACAGAAAGTGATGGCAGATGCGAAGACGTCGGCATCGTTGAGTTCTTGCTCAGTGACGGATCGCATCAGCGACGCTCCACGGTCATCAGCTCGCGCTGCATCTGAAGGATGTGCAGGTTGAGCATCGTTTTTGTCTGGGCCATCTCGCGCTCTGTCACCTTGACAGTCAGCGCGTCGCGGGCCATCTCCAAGGTGTCGAGTACCGCTCTCATCTCGTGCTGGTTCATGACTCGACCTCCTCATCCTTGGGCTCGTTGACACGCTCACTGCATTTAGGGCAGACGTGGTCTTCAACCGCGTGGTATTCGCTGATCGAGCCGTAGTCGTAGCCAAATCCTTGGTCTACGATCACGCTCTCGACATTGGTCTTGCAGTGCCAGCACCACCCGTAGCGGCCCGGCCTAGGTTCTTTTCTTCGCATGGCGTGCTCACTGAAGGCAGATGCTGTTGAGATCGACTGTTCTCCGGTACACGGAGCGGTTAAGCCATGGAACGAACGTGTATTCCTGATACGCGTTCGCGCCGATGTAGATCCAGTTGTGAAGGACGTTCATGGTCACCTCGTGTGGTCTTGTCACGACGTCCTGTCACGGCGTCTTGATAAGACTCAGTAGTGCTTACCGCAATGGACTAAGAAATGACCGCTCCCCGAACGGGCATTTCCAAGCCCACTGTCATGCATCAGCCCGGCTACTCCCGATCGCGTCGGCTCCGGGTCTAGTGCATGGGATCAATCCGCCAGCCGTTCTATAGCTGCATCTGGCAACCAGGCGTCTGGCGGATAGCCTCGGATCTTTCATCAGGAGTCGAGGGTTACGTCCTGCGCCTAGTCGCTCATGCGAGCCATCGGCGTGTACAGCCTTTCGGCTGGTTTATCGTTTCCAACTTGTTAAAGAGCATCGCCGTCTGGCGCCGCGCTGTTCGTTCAGCGCATGAGTTGTATTAAACACGATGTTTAAACAGAAGTCAAAACGTTTTGTTTAATCGCGTTGAAGAAATTTGTAACAGGGAGAAGTCGGAGGAGGCTGCTGTGTTGCGCGGGCAACAAAAAACCCGCCGAAGCGGGTTGGGGAGGCGATCGTCTGTGACAGGCTGTGCGTAAGGCTGCGCTGGGCGTCAGACTCGCTGTTTGATCTTCCGGGCCGGGACCGGGTGCGCGACGTAATACATCCACGTGATTTCAGTCTCGTCGTAGAGCATCGTGCCAGGCTCGTTGTAGGACGCGAGCTGGACGCCACCGCGCCGAGACACGAGCCGTTTGAGCATGGTCTCGCCGGTCGTCAGGCGCACCAAGACATCATCCTCAAGCTCTGGGTCAGTTGCCGGCTCGACCAGCGCGAACTCGCCCGGGTTATACCTCGGCGACATCGACGTTCCGACGATCGGCGTAAGGAAGGCGTGCGGATCGCTCGTCGCGACCTCAGCGTATTTATCTGTGGCTCCCACAGGATAGTCCCCATCAGTCCAGATTCTCTCAGGCATTCCGCCCTGAGCACGTCCGACGACGGGGATGGGGCGAAACTTCGATTTGTCTACCGAATACTGGATCGGGATCGGGACATTTCCTGTCCGTGAATCGGCAGCTTGGCCATTATTATGCGGAAGCTTACCGGCGGCCGAATCATCGATCAGAGGCAAATTTTCTGCGCTGTCTCGGGTTTGAGCTCGGACCATCGGCCTGGGCGCGGGATCCGCTTGCGACGCTCCTACTTGCATCGCTCCTTCCCCGAAGAGAAGCCATCGCGCACTGACCCCATGGGCTTTCTCGAATTCCATCGCAAAATTCGAGGGCACGCCTCGGCTTTCCCAGTTCTTCACCCTTTGCTGTGACTCGTTCAGGAAGCGCGCGACGTCGGCCTTCGACAGGAGCGGCGAAGGGGAGATGACGTCGACTGCCTCATAGAGGCGTTTTGTTGAATCTTGCATGGGCGACATCATCCCGCACCTAAACAAATTGTTGTTCAACAAAGCGTTTGACTTTTGTTTAAACGCGGTGTTTAATGGTGCATGGACAAGAAAACTCTCTCTACTCTGGCTGACCGGCAACTGATCGAAAGACTCGGTGGCCCTGCTCAGCTCGCCAAGACTCTTGGGTTCACCACCCGCGGAGGGGTTCAGCGCGTCTACAACTGGAAGGAGCGAGGTATCCCCGCCGCGGTCAAGCTGGAGTTCCCCGAGATCTTCCTTGTCGACCGGCATCAGTCCGAGCCGGCGCCGGCCTGACATCATCTTGCGCACCCGTTTCTGCGTGAGTTTCATTGTTGTTTTTCTACTGGAGAAAGGAGCATGTCCCGAAGAGCCGAGTTTCGAAACGAAGTAAAGACGCGCCTGGAGGATGCCGTGTACGACGGCATGCAGACCTTCAAGGCGCTTTACGGCATTGACAGTGACTCGGCTGCGCTCGCGCGCATCACGAAGCTGTTTCTGTTCGGCACAGTTGGCACTTTGCCGGCTAACTTGATCGGCGTCAGTGCTGAACCGTCCCAACACGGGAGCGCGGTGCACGCATGACCGATGAAAGAACGCATCTCGCAGCGGAAATTCCCGTCCCAGAGGCTGCAGAACTGGTCGCGGAATCGCTTCGATTGGGCGTTTCGATTCAGAAGTACGTCGGGTATCACGTTTTGCGGTCGATTTACGGTGTCTTGCATCCTGAAGTAGCAGCTTTCTACGCGGCCCACATTGGGATCGCGCGGGGAAAATGACTGGCCAGTCCACTGGCTGATTTAAGCACCGGTACGAGGCCGGTAACTGCTGGGAAGAGTTCAAACAAAAGCCGTTTCATTCAGAGGCTGCTTCTGTTCGATTTCAGTACTCCTCAATGGAGGCCCAGATGGAACCTGACTTTTACAGCCCGAGATCGGGCAGGCGCGTCGCTGAGACCCAGCACGCGTCGTTTCACTCTCTGACGACGAAGCAGCTCTGTCACACGCAGCGAATGGTGATGGACTGCTTCATCGGTCAGGAGACGCTTCTCACGCGCGAGGAAATCGCTGCGTGCACCAATCTCAAACTCTCCAGCGTCTGTGGACGCGTGCGCTCGCTCTTGGATGCAAGTCTGCTCCAGAAGCGCGACACGCGTCGCGACGCCGCTACTGGCAAGTCTCAAGAACTCATCGGGCTGCCGAAGGCTTAATCATGGCTGGCGACTGGATCAAGATGCGCGCGTCTCTTTGCACTCACCCGAAGGTTCTGCTGATCGCCGAGATCGTCGGCGAGTCAACCGAGGTGGGGCGTCGTCTTTCAACCGGATTCAATGGATGTCTCGACGAGATCGTTACGCGTGACGTTACGCGTGACGTTACGCTCGCGGCTCTGTTACGTGTCTGGTGTGCAACGAACGAACACACAGATGACGGCGTGTGGAAAAACAGCACGCTCCGGACGATTGACCAGGCTGCAGGAATACCCGGATTCGGCGAGGCGATGCAGACCGCGGGGTGGGCAATTTTCGATGCTGAGAGTCGCACCGTAGAAATGCCCAACTTCCTTGAGAACAACGCCCCAGCAAAGGACAACGCCAGATCGACCAATGCTGAACGGCAAGCTCGATACCGTCAAAAACACCGATCTACTCGCCAGCATGACGACGTAGAAACCGTCACCAGTAACGTAACGCATAACGTTACTGGTGACGTAACGGTGAGCGTCACAAGTAACGCTAGAGAAGAGAAGAGAAGAGAAGAAGATAAAGACATAGGGGCAAGGACGGACGTAGGTGGTGAGACTCGCGCCCCCGTCCGACCGTCCGACCTGTCCGCCGCGATGCGGAGAAATTCAATCGAAGCGCAACCGGGTGATCCGCGAATCGTTGCCGCAGCAGAGGCCGGCATCAGCGTCGAAACCATCGAGGCAGCTTGTGCTGAAGCCAAGGCCTCCGACACGAGCGGCCGAATCAAAGCCGGGTTCGTTGTCGCGATTGCTCAGCGCTGGACAGCCGATGCCGCCAGGCCGCCTCCCTCTGGCCGATCTCGACCGCAGCACCGCAGCTACCACGACGAACGCGCAGAAACCATCGCAGCACTGACCGGCCGGAGCCGACGAAATGAATCAGATGACCGAGTTGTCGACGTTGAAGCAACCCGACTTTCGTGAGGAATGGCCGGAAAACGCTTTGCCGCTCAAGTGGATGGAAGTTCTGTTTTCCAAGATGAGCGCGTTCTACGGCGCCCGGTTTGCGGATGCTTGGCGCGGCACGAACCCGGTCGAGGTGCAGAAGGCATGGGCCGTCGAGCTCGCGAAGCTGTCGAAGGCTCAGCTAAAGGCGGGCAGCGACAACCTGACAGCGCTTGTTAAGGCGCCCACGCTTCCCGAGTTCATCGCGCATTGCAAGCAAGCTCGCGTCGAGGCCGCGGCAAGCACTGCACCGCAGCTTGAGAACGGTGTTCGGGCATCGGCTGAGACGGTCGGCGCTGCCATGCCTCAGATCCGCCAGGCTGCGGCGCGCGCAGCGCGGTTGGTCGGATCGGTCGCATGGGCTTTCGACATGGTGAGTACGGGGCGAGCGCGCAACGGGTCGTCTCTGACGGCAGAAGTGCTGCGACACGCCGAGGATGCGGTCCTGTCAGGCTCTGGTGCGCAGGCCGCATACAGGAACGACGAGTTCGCAAAGATCCGCGCCAGCGTCATCCACAAGCGGAACGAGGTCGCCGCATGAGGCGCGCAGCAAAGATCGACGTCAATCAGCCCGAGATCGTGGCGGCGCTGCGAAAGGTGGGGGCAAGCGTAACGCCGATCCATGCGGTCGGAAACGGATGTCCTGACCTACTCGTCGGATTCCGCGGAAGAACTCTGGTGCTTGAAGTGAAGGACGGCAAGAAGCCGCCTAGCGCGCGAAAGCTGACAGACGACGAGGCAGTGTGGTTCGGGAATTGGAAGGGCGAAGCGTACGTAGTCGAGACGCCGGAACAGGCGATTGAGTGTTTGACGGGGAGGGGAGCGTAATGCGCGCGCTGTGGAGTGACGAGGAAATTGAAGTGCTGAAGGAAATGTGGAAGTCTCCTATTCCAACAAAATTACAGGCGCACAAGCTTCCGGGGCGTGCCGTGCATAGCATTGAACGGAAGGCCTTTAAGCTCGGACTTGCCCATAAGCCCCGTTCTTACTCAGAGCTGGTATTCGAGGTCGAAAAACTGCTTTCCGACTGTAAGCCTAGAACAAGGCTTGACGTCTTCAAGGAAATAGCGATCTGCTGGGGCCATCTGCACGAAGTAATGACTCGCGTTGTGGACGAAGAGCGCGCGCATATAGCCGTCTGGAGACAAGTCGGAAAAAAGGGGCAATGGCAGGCCATCTACTTGGGCGGAAAAGGCGAAAGCGCGAAGAAGCCCAGTCCCATGACACAGCGCCAACGCAACCTTCGCTACCTTGAGCGCGTCGATCCGGTCGAGCTAGAGATCATGAAGAAGAAGTACAACGTTCGTCGTCGCCGGGCGATTCCGAAGGTTGATGACTTGACCCAAGCCTTTTTCGGGAGAGCCGCATGATCCCCGCAGACTTCGATGCTTACTTCGCCGTGATGGGAGTGAAGCGGCGCGACTGGACTAAGCCCGCGAAGGTGGCGAGATGAGCAAGGTGATTCTCCGAAAGGACGAAACGGGGCGACTGTCCGGTATCGACGATCGGCAGGAGCGCGCATATGACCGTTTCCGCCAGAAGCTCGGCGAGCTGCGGATCGGTGAGACGCTGGCGTTCGAGTTCAAGATCCCGCGCTCGCCGCGCTTCCACCGTCTGCACTTCGCCATGCTCGGTGCGTTCTTCGCCGCGCAAGAGGTGTTCAACGACGCCGAGCGCATGCGCAAGTGGCTGGAAGTGGGGGCAGGGCACTGCGAGTTCGTTCCCGGTCCGAACGGTGACTGGATCGCGATGCCGAAGTCCATCGCATACGAGGCGCTCGACGACGCGGCATTCCGCGACGTGCACGACGCTGTGATTGCGTTCCTGCGTCAGCCGCACGCATACCGGTTCCTTTGGCCGCAACTGGACGACGCCGGTCGCGAGCAGATGGTTGAGGCGGTCATTGGAGAGTTCGAATGACGCGCGCCGCAGAGGAACGCCACATCTACAGGGTGAAGGAGCTTGATTGCTCGGTCTGTGGCGTCGCAGGCCCCAGCGATGCTCACCACATACTCGCTGGCCGCACGCCGGGCCGCAAGAGCCCGAACTTCTGCGTGATCCCGCTGTGCAAGGACTGCCATCAGGGAAGTTTCAACGGCATCCACGGGCAGCGCCGCATGTGGGAGGTTGCGAAGGTCAGCGAGCTCGACTGCTTGGCAGCGACGATCGAGCGGCTTTACGGGAGCAAGCGATGAGACGTGGCGACTACCGGGATCCGGCGATCGTGCTCGAGGAGCGGCAGGCGGGCACGTGCCTCGGCTGCGCTCAGTTGATCCGGTCGCGCTGGGGCGGCACGACGAAGTTCATATGCAACAACGCGGTTCAGAAAGCAGCGCTGAGCGTCTACGACATGCGGCGATGCCGAAAATACGAGGAGGGGGTTTTCATGACGCGCGAACAGAGCGAACACATCGAAGAACTGCTGTCGGTCTGGTATCAGTGGCAAATCCGGCAGTCGCATCGCGAGACGCTGTCGCACTTCTATCGGCCGGAGGACCGCACGTGCCGCGGATACGAGACGCCGGCGAACGCGGAGGAGGATAGCGAAGCCGCTTATCAATGGGCGGACGACCAGCAATCGGAGCAAGTTCAGCTTTGTGTCGACGCGCTGACGGCGGAGCAACGCGCGGCGATCAGCACCAGCATGCGCAACAAGGAATGCGGTTGGAAGGTGTGGGGCAGCGGGCGCGCGGGAGACCAGCACGAGACGTATCAGGCCGCGAAGGAGCGACTATTCCCCATGCTGGTCGCACGACATCTCATTCGGGTCGAGGTGTTGCTCTCGTTATAATCTCGCCTCGTCAAGGAGAAGATAATGAGCGGATCACCGAACTTGAAGCAAGACCCTGAAAATCCTGGATGGGTATTGGGTTGGGTCGCTTTAGCACGCCAGCCCGAGCGGATGCTTGGTCTTTTCTCCAGCGAAGAGGAGGCGCGGGCCGAAGCAGAAAGCAAGCAGGGCGCAGAATATTTCTACGCTTCTGTCCAGGCTGGCTCTGACAACTACATGCGCATCGACCCGCCAGTGAAAAGGTAGGCTCCAATTACGTATTGCACAGGCGTTCCAATTCGGATAGAGTAACTGCCGGAAAGATGCGCCCTGAAAGCCCGCTAGTCGAAAGACAGCGGGCTTTTTGCTTTGCGCATCGCTCGAACACGTTCGCGCGTGTCTCCTCGCGGGGCAACTGCCCTGATTTTGACGCCTCGGCCGTCAACAGCCGAGGCGTTCTCTTTTCTGGAGGTTGCTGTGCTCAAGTACAACCCGGACACGAAGGTTATCTTCGACAACGACGAAGCGGCCGTCGCGCCGATTCGCGAGATCACGCGCGATGAGATCCCCGACCTGATCGCCGATGGAGCAGGCGTCGATGCGAGCGCCAACGTGGGGGAGCAAACCTCGTCAGCCGTGCCGACGGCTGGCGATGTCCAGGCTGTTCAGGACCCGGCTGTGCCTGTGATCGGCTCGGATACGGGCGCTGATGCGGGAAAGATCGATGCGGCACCTGCGGAGGCGGCACCCGTCGATACTTCCGCTACGACCTATGCGCCCGCTGCGGTGTCGGGCGAGACTCCGGTCGCAGGTGACACGGGAAACGCGGATGCGGTTGTCGCTGGCTCGCCCAATGCGACCGCCGCCTCGGATGCGAGCTTCGCATCGAGCGTCGATACGCAACCGGCCGGCGCCGCGAGTTCTACCTCGGTGTCTACGGAATCGACTGCTGACGCAGTGGTCGATGCTCCCGAGCCGGTTGTGACCGATGCGCAAGCAGATCCCGGCGGCGCAGGGTCGGCTGATCTCAGCCCCACGCCCGCAGCGCCGAATCTCGACGCGCAGGCGCAATCGAGCGCTGTCCCTTTGGCCGCTGGTGGCGACGCTGATGTGTCCGTCGACAGCACAGCGGCGGCGCAGCCGAGCGAAGAGCATCCGCTGACGATCATCGGCGAGATCGAAGAACTGGTGCGCATGGTCGGCAACGCCGCGGTGCATGAGTACCAGCGCCTGATCCAGCGTCTGGCGGATCTGAAGAACCACCCGGCCATCAAGGACGAGTGATGCCGAGCCCTATCCGCATCAGCGTTCAGTCGGATCTCGACGCGCTGACGCGGAGGCTCAACGATTTCGAACGCAAGCAGCTGCCGTTCGCGTCTGCACAGGCGCTGACGGCAGTCGCAAAACGCGTTCAGGCCGCCGAGAAAGCGGCCCTCCCACAGGTGTTCGACCGCCCGACGCCGTTTACGGTCAACTCGATCGGCGTCAAGGCTGCGAAGAAGAACACGCAGGAAGCGCTGGTGTTCGTGAAGGACATCGCCGCCGCTTACCTCGCGCCCTACGAGTTTGGCGGCACGCACAAGCTGATCGGTTCGGGCAAGACTTGGCTGAACCCGAAAGACATGGCGCTACTGAACCAGTACGGCAACTTCAGCCGTGCGGCGCTGAAACGTCTGGAAGGGCGGCCGGACATCTTCGTCGGGTCGATCAAGACGAAGAGCGGCGAGTCGATCGGCGGTGTCTGGCAGCGCCCGACAGAAGTCAAGACGGTGAAGCGCAGCGGAAAGCGCGGTGTCGCGCTGCGGGGCGTCAACAAGACGGGCCACCTGAAGCTACTGATCCGCTTCGGTGACGCGCAGCCGGTCAAGCAGCATCTCGACTTCGGGAAGCGCGGCCGCGAGGTCGTTGCATCAACCTACCGCGCGGAGTTCGCTGCCGCATTTGCCACGGCCCTTGCAACCGCTCGCTGAGATCGCCATGAAGATCTACACCTGCTCCAACTTCACCGGCTTCTACCCGGTGGGCGTTGCCGCAGTGATCGTAGCGGAATGCGCATCGGCGGCAGAGCATCTGCTGAATGTTGCGCTGCAGGCGGTGGGCCTTCCGGGTGATGCGCAGATCGACGAGGGAAGTGCTGTCGATGCGGGCGTGCCAGGCATCGTAATGCTGAAGAACGGCGACTACTGAGATTCCATATGGCTTTGATCAAACTGTCTGGCAGGCATGCTGTCGGGCGGCACGAATTCGCCCTTGTGGATGACGACATGGTCGCGTTCCTGTCGCAGTGGAAGTGGAAGGCGAAGCCGAACGGCGCTGGAAATCACGTGTATGCCGTGCGCAACGTCGTCGAGAACGGCAAGAACCGCACGATCAGGATGCATCGGGTTGTGCTTGGCATGGACGCCAGCGATACGCGCGATGCCGATCACATCAATCGTGACGCGCTCGACAATCGGCGAGCGAATCTGCGTGCTGTAGACCGGCGCACGAACGCGATGAATACACTCACGATCGAACGCGTTGCGACGTGCCAGCACTGCGCCGTCTCATTCACGCGTCTTGTGACGCTGTCACATGCCAAGACGGCGATGTCATGCGACGACTGCGTTCAAGAACATGCTGGCGGAATGCCATCGTCGATTGTTCACTTCCCGAACTGCCGAGAATGCGGGGAACTCTTCATCGCAAAGCGCGCGGGGGCTCTCTTCTGCAGCGAAGCGTGTCGATGTCGTGCCCGCTATAAGCGGCGGGGTCCCTCTATGCGCCCTTCTCTTCGAGGGCACTGCGCGCGCGCGATGTTTTTCTAGGCATGAAATTTTCAAATTCGGGTAACACGAGCGGGCAATGAACCAGAGCGAGTTCGCGGCACTCCACGACGTCAGCCGGAAGACGGTCACGAAGTGGAAGGAGCGCGGCTGGCTTGTGTTTGCGGGCGATGAGGTCGACGTCGATGCGTCGAATGCGCTGCTGAAACGGTACCGCCGCGACGGCACGCCGGCTGTTACCCAGCCTGTTACCCAGCCGACGAAGGGTAACAAGCCCAAGACCGTTACCCAAGCGGCGAGTGAGGTAACGCTCGGTGCGCGCGAGAGCGCGGCGGACGCGGCCGATCGCATCCTGTCGGGCAACGTGCAGCTGCTCGACTTTGACGAAGCGCGCTGCTTCAAAGAAAACTACCTCGGGTTGAAAGCTCAGCTCGAATATGACCGCGACTCCGGTCTGGTGATCGACGTCGCCGAAGTGGCGAAGGCCGTCGGCGCCGAATACGCCAAGGTCAGAACCCGGCTGCTGTCGATTCCGGCGGAGCAGGCTCCGCGTCTCCACCGATGCAAGACGCCTGCCGAGCTGCAGGACATGCTGCAGGAGGTCATCACAGAAGCGCTCGAAGAACTCACTCGCGATGGAGCAGGCAACCCCAAATAGCACCCGGCGGTACGCGCGCGGGTATGAGGCGTTGCGCTCGGGCTTGACGGCGGCAATCCGGCAGAACCTGACGCCGCCGCCCAAGCTGACGCTGAGCGAGTGGGCCGAGCGCTACGCGGTGCTGTCGCGGGAGACGAGTGCGCAGACCGGCCGCTTTCGCGCGTTCGGTTACCAGAGGGGCATGCTGGATGCAGTGACTGATCCGAGCGTCGAGAAGATCAGCGTCATGAAGTCGGCCCGGGTCGGCTATACGAAGCTGATGGACCACGCGGTCGGCTTCTTCATCCACCAGGACCCTTCGCCGATTCTTGTCGTGCAGCCGCGCGTCGAGGATGCGGAAAGCTACTCGAAGACGGAAATCGCGCCGATGCTGCGCGATACGCCGGTGCTCGCATCCATCGCGGGCGACCAGAAGGCGAAGAACAGCGATCAGACGATCCTCGCGAAGACGTTCCGCAATGGCTCCAGCCTGACGCTCGTCGGCGCGAACAGCCCCGCGGGCTTCCGGCGGATCACGTCGCGAGTCGTCATGTTCGACGAGGTCGACGCCTATCCGGTGGACGGTGCCGGGAACGAAGGCGATCAGATCGCGCTGGGCACGAAGCGGTCGGAGACGTTCTGGAATCGCAAGATTGTGCTCGGCTCGACGCCGACGGTGAAGGGCTACAGCCGCATCGAGAAAAGCTTCAACGAGAGCGACCAGCGTTACTTTTTCGTGGCCTGCCCGCACTGCGGCGAGCACCAGGTGCTCGAGTGGGGCGGTCCGGACACGCCCCACGGCATGAAGTGGGATCGAGACGAGCACGGCAACGGTCTGCCGGACAGCGTCTACTACGTCTGCCGGCACAACGGCTGCATCATCCAGGAGGTCGACAAGGCCGACATGGTGGCGGGCGGTGAGTGGCGCGCGACGAAGCCGTTCAAGGGCCACGCCGGATTTCATATCTGGGCCGGGTATAGCCTGTTCCCGAATGCGTGCTGGGCGAACCTCGTGGCCGAATGGCTGCGCGTGAAGGACGATCCGCTGGCGCGGCAGACCTTCATCAACCTCGTGCTCGGCGAGCCATATGAGGATCGCGGCGACCGCGCACTGAGCGAGACGCGCCTGGCGGCGCGCACCGAGGTGTGGGACGCGGAAGTGCCTGACGGCGTTGGCCTGATCACGGTCGGCGGCGACGTCCAAGATGATCGGGTCGAGCTCGAAACGATTGGCTGGGGGCACAACGAGGAAAGCTGGTCGATTGACCACGCGGTGATCGAAGGAGATCCCGAAAGCGCAGAGCTGTGGAAGCGCGTCGACGAGTACCTGAAGCGCGTGTGGCGCCGGGCGGACGGGCGCGGGTTCGCGGTTTCGGCTGCGTGCATCGACTCTGGCGGACACCACACTCAGAAGGTGTACGAGTTCGCGAAGGCGCGGCTCGGGCGCCGCATCTGGGCAATCAAGGGCGAGTCGGCGCGCGGCGGCGCGCGATCGCCGGTGTGGCCAACGAAACGCCCGTCGTCACGAACGAAGTCGACGTTCCGCCCGATCATCATCGGCGTGAACGCGGCCAAGGACGTCGTCCGCGAGCGGTTGCGGCGCGATCCGGAAGACACCGATGGCGTGCTGACGTACCCCGCGGGGTACATGCACTTCCCGAGCGATCGGGACATCAACTACTTCGCGCAGCTCATCTCGGAGCGCTCGGTGACGAAGTTTGCCAACGGGCAGAAGTTCCGAGTGTGGGAGCTACCACCCGGGCGCGCAAACGAAGCGCTCGACATCCGCGTGTACGGCTACGCGGCGCTCTGCGGCCTCATGCACATGGGGTTGAAGCTGAATCGGCGGGTCGAGGCGGTGCAGGCGGATCCGAGCGATCTCGTGCCGCCTGCACCCGCGGAAAAAGAGGAGGTCGAGCTTGACGTCGTGAGCGCGTCCCGGCCGGTGCGGCCAGACGGACCAGTCATCAAGCAGGCACAACCTGAGAAACGCTCTCGGATTCGGCGGCTCGCCGGCTGAAGCAGAGGAGAAATATTTTGCGACGCTTCGACCCGAGCCGCAGCCTTCTCGCCGGCATGGACGAGACGGCCTTGCGGCAGTCGCTCGCGCAGGCGCAGCAGATCTACATCCAGTTGATGAGCGGCGCGCAGGGCGAGTCGTATTCGTACACGCAGGGCGACGGCACGCGGTCTGTGACCTACACGCGAGCGAACCTTGCGGAATTGACCGCAGCGATCCAACTCATGCAGGCGCAGCTCGGCATTGTCGACTCGCCCCGCAGGGCAAACCGAATCTCTTTCACCAGGCGATGACGCATGGAATCGAACGTACAGCTTCTCGGTCCGGACGGGAAACCGCTGCCGGAACGCAAGAGCCGTGCGCTCGCGCTGAACGGCAGCTATAACAGCTACGGCGGCCAAAGCGCCTATGACGCGGCCGATATGTACGGCCAGCACATGCGCGAGTGGAATCCGGTGCTGTGGTCGCCAGATGGCGAACTCAACCCGTACCGTGACCGCATCGTCTCGCGCGTGCGCGATCTCGTGCGGAACGACGGATGGGCATCGGCTGCCGTCACGCGCACGCTCGACAACGTCATCGGCGCGGACTTCCGGCCGATCTCGAAGCCCGACTATCGCGCGCTCGCGGCGATGACTGGCATCAAAGCATTCGATCACAAGTGGGCCGATGAATTCGGCCGCGCGCTTGAGGCCGGATGGAGGACTTGGGCCGAAGATCCAGCGCATTTCTGCGACGCTCAGCGCAAGCTGACGATCCCGCAATTGATGCGGCTGGCGTTCCGGCACAAGATCGTGGACGGCGACGCGCTTGGCATCCTGCAGTGGATGCCGGAACGCCTGCCCCGCGGCGCGCACTTCGCGACGGTCTTGCAATTGATCGATCCGGACCGCTTGTCGAATCCTCAACAGAACTTCGACAATCAGACAATGCGCGGTGGCGTTGAGGTCGATGAATATGGCGCACCGGTGGCAGCGCATATCCGCAGGGCGCATCAGGGCGACTGGTTCAGTGGCAACAAGCAAGTGTCGTGGGAGCGGATCCCGTTCGAGACAGACTGGGGACGGCCGATCGTCGTCCACGACTACGACTTCGACCGCGCGAGCCAGCACCGCGGCGGCGCGGGCATTCTGACGCCAGTGCTGCAGCGGCTGAAGATGCTGATCAAGTACGACGGCACGGAGCTCGACGCGGCGATCATCAACGCGATCTTCGGTGCGTATGTCACGAGCCCGTTTGACAAACAGCTGGTAACGGAAGCACTTGGTGATGGCGAGGACGAACTTGCCATGAACGGCTATCAGGACACCCGGGCCGACTTCCACGACAAGACCGACCTGCGCCTCGGCGGCGCGCGGCTGCCGATCCTGTTCCCTGGGGAACAGATCAATACCGTTTCGGCGACGCGGCCGGCAGGCAATTTCGCTGAGTTCGAGAACGCCATGCTGCGTAACGTCGCGGCCGGTACCGGCATGTCCGCGCAGCAGATCACGCAGAACTGGGCCGACGTGAACTACAGCTCGTATCGTGCCGCCGCGCTCGAGGCATGGAAGACGTTCGACCGGCGCCGCAGCGACTTCGGTCGCGGTTTCGGCCAACCGATCCTCTGCGCGATTGCGGAAGAAGCGATGGACCTCGGCGAGCTGCCGTTGCCCGCCGGCGCGCCTGAGTTCATGCGCGCGCGTGCGGCATACACGCGGGCATGGTGGATTGGTCCGGGCCGCGGCTATGTCGATCCGCTGAAGGAGCGCCAAGGCGCCGCCCTCGGCATCGAGTCGGGCCTTTCGACATTGGAAGACGAGTCGGCGCAACTGTCGGGCAACGACTGGCGCGACAACATCGATCAGCGCGCGATCGAGATCCAGTACTTCAAGGACCGCGGCATACCTCTTCCGACGACGCTGAAGGACGATGCGTCGGCGGAAGAGGTCACACAGGAACCACAGGCGCAATGAACAACCTTCTCCCGCGGCTGGCGACGCGCATGTTCAACACGCCCGTCGCCATCCATCCCCGTAAGGCGGAGATCGTCGTTGCGGCGCTTGCGGACCGGCTTGGCATCGGCAGCATGGTGCGGCTGGATGGCGCCGGGCTCGTTCCAGTAGCGATGGAAGATGACGAATACGGCTTCGCCGAGCCCGGGCGCACGCCGCGCGCGGGGTACGACAACGTCGGCGGCGTCGCCCTCATCGAAGTCCAGGGCACGCTGGTGCAGAAACTCGGATCGCTGCGGCCGTATAGCGGCATGACGGGTTACGACGGCATCCGCCAGAACCTGCTGATGGCGCTCGACGATCCGGATGTGCGAGCAGTCGCGTTCGACATCGATTCGCCCGGCGGCGAGGTGGCAGGCTGCTTCGACTTGGTGGACATGATTCACAGCGCCCGCGGCGTGAAGCCGATGTGGTCGATCCTCAATGAGTCGGCATACAGCGCCGCGTACGCGCTGGCGAGCGCGGCGGATCGGATCATCGTGCCGCGCACCGGCGGCGTCGGAAGCATCGGCGTCATCTGCGCTCACGTCGACCTGTCGGAAGCGCTGTCGAAGGCCGGCATGAAGGTGACCTTCATCACCTACGGCGATTACAAAGCCGACGGTCATGCGGAGGTCCCGCTGGCGCCGGACGCCTTGGCGAGGTTCCAGGCGGACATCAACACGATGGGCGAACTGTTCGTCGAAACAGTCGCTCGCAACCGGAATATCGCGGCCGCCACGGTGCGCGATACGCAAGCCGCCACGTTCATGGGTGACAAGGGTGTCGCTCTTGGCCTGGCGGATGAAGTGGCGGCGCCCGATGCCGCGTTTCGAGCCCTGATCCAGTCGATCCGGTCTTAAATTTCTACTCAAGGGAAGCTATCAAATGAAGCTCTCGAAGATCGCGAGCGCGATGCCGTTCGCCCATTTCCTCGGGCTGCCCAGCGCGTCCGCATCGTCGCCGAGCGCGGCTGCCCGCGCGGAGGAAGACGAGGATCGCAAGCAGCGCGAAGGCGAGTCCGACGACGACTATGCCAAGCGCATGGAAGAACAGGACGAGAAGGACAAGGCCAAGAAGGCCGAGCAGGAAGAGAGGGACAAGGACGCGCGGCGCGCCGAGCAGGACGACGATGACGCCGACGCAGAGGCCGACGACAAGGACGACAAGGAAGAAGGTAAGCGGGCCGGCCGTGCGAACGGCGCGCGACAGCGCGAGCGCGTTCGCTGTGCCGCCATCGTCGCGGAGGGCGTGAAGCGCGGCATGGTGAAGCAAGCATGCGCGTTTGCGTTCGACACGAGCATGAGCGCGCGCGAAGCGATCAATGCGCTGTCGTACGGTCAGCCCGAGCAGGCAGCCTCTGCGCCCGTCGTTCCCGCCGCGCGCACGCCGTCGCTCGACGAGCGCATGGCGCGTTCCCGTCCTGCCAATCCTGGCAATTCCGCGCCGGCAGCAGCTGAGCCGGATGCCGCCGATCGAATCCTCGCGGCGACCAAGCGGCGCCACGTCGAACAGTAACCCCTCCCCACACCCGGAGAAATTCAGATGGCATTGATTCCTACCACTGTCGGGGAGAACCCGCAGGTTCCGTCGGCATCCGCCCAGACCTTCGTACCCGATCAATTGATCGCGGGCCCGAAGCAACTGGTCACCCGCAACGTCACGATCACCGGCGGCCCGTTCGTGCGCGGCACGGTGCTCGGCAAGATCACCGCCAGCGGCAAGTACACGGCGGCGCTCTCGGCTTCGTCCGATGGCAGCCAGACGCCGACGGCGATCCTCGCCGATTACGCCGACGGCAGCGGTGGTGACGTGGTTGCCGGCGTGTACCTCGAAGGCGAATTCAACGTCAACGCGGTCACGCTCGGTACCGGCATCACGGCAACTGCCGCCCAGGATGCGCTGCGCCCGCTCGGCATCCACCTCAAGTCCTCGGTCACGGCTGCTGACCCGAGCTAAAACCCTCAACTGACTGATGCGAAGGCCCCGCCATTGAGCGGGGCTTTTCATTTGGGCCACACACTCGGAGAGAGCAATGCCCGGAAACCTGAATTACGACACGATCGCCCTGATCAAAGTCGTTCGCAACCTCAAAACGGCGCAGAGCTGGATGCTGGATCGGTTCTTCCCGAACATGATCATGTCGGACACAGAATTCGTGGCAATCGACGTGGACGTCGGCAAGCGCCGGATGTCGCCGTTCTGCTCGCCGCTGGTGGAAGGCAAGCTCGTCGAGAGCCGGCGCTACCAGACGAACACGTTCAAGCCGCCGTACATCAAGGACAAGCGCGCCCCGGATCTGCGCAAGCCCGTTCGCCGCATGATCGGCGAGCGCATCGGTGGTGACATGGCGCCGGAAGAGCGCGAAGCACAGAACATCGCGTTCGAGATCGAAGATCAGATCGACATGCTCACGCGGCGTCTGGAATGGATGGCCGCGCAAGTGCTCGTCACCGGCACGCTCACCGTCTCGGGTGAAGGTTTCCCGACGACCGTGATCGACTTCGGCCGCGACGGCTCGCTGACGATCGCTCTCACTGGCGGTGCGCAGTGGACGGCGGCGAACATCACGGCTGGCACGGCAAATCCGACGGCCAACATCGAGGCGTGGCAAACGCAGGTCTTGAAGTCCTCGGGCGCTGGCGTCACGGACATCATTTTCACGCCGAAGGCATGGAACGGCTTCAAGCTCGATCCGTTGCTCAAGGGCGCGATCTACTACCCGGCGCTCGGCCAGAACGGCAACGTCGTGAACGTCGGTCCGCAGATTCAGAAAGGCGCGGTGTCGAAGGGGATCTGGGGGCAGTACAACCTCTGGCTCTACAACGACTGGTTCGTCGACGACAACAACGTCGAGCAGCCGATGATTCCGGACGGCACGTTGATCATGACCGGCCCGGACCTCGATGGTACGCGCGCCTTCGGCATGATCATCGACCCGCAGTTCAACTACGCCTCGCTGCCGTTTGCGCCCAAGACCTGGGTGAAGGAAGACCCGGCGCAGCGCTTCATGATGATGCAGTCGGCACCGATCATCATCCCGAGCCGCGTGAACGCTGCGCTCGCCGCAACCGTCGCTTGAGGTGACTGATGGCTACCAACGAAAAAATGGTTGAAGCCGTCGTCGCGCGCAATCGCACGATCCACGATTGTGTGATCGTGCGAGAAGCCGACAAGGAAAAGAACATCGCGCTGGAGGTGGCGGATGTGATCAAGACGGCGGGCCAGAAGGTCCGTCTTCCTGAGTCCGAGGTCGTACGATTGCGCGCGCTAGGTTATCTGCTGCCCGCCAAGGTCGAGGAAGTGACTCTCGAGGGTGCTCGCATCAGCGGCGGGCAGGTGTCGATCAACGAGGCGGACTGAGCGATGGACTGGGACGACATCGTCGACGGCAAGATTCTCGGCCCGCTGGTGGAGAAGTTCGGCACCGCGATCACGTACATGCCAGCCGTCGGCGGGTCGTTTCAGATCAGCGGCATCTACGACAAAGCGTTCTTTGGCGTCGACGCAGTCACAGGCTCGACGGTCGTCACCAACCAGCCGACCATCGGCATTCAGGTCTCGCAGTTCGCGGTGGCCGGGATAGTGCCGCAGCAAAAAGACACGCTGATGATCAACAAGACGGGCGAGCAGTGGCAGGTGCGCGAGGTTCATCTCGATGGCCACGGCGGCGGCCGGCTGATGCTCAACGTTCCGGGACAAACCGATGCCTGACCCGACTGGCCGCGCGGAGCTTCGCGCCGTGCTTCTTTCGATCTTGCAGACGATTCCAGACGTTACGGTGTATTCGCCTGGTGACTGGAACGTGCCGGCGCCGAAGCTGCCAGCGATCAAGCTGCGGCAGGCGAAGGAGCGCAAGGAATCGAACGGGAGAAACGGGCAGACGTCGTTCACGACGGTCGCCGCGTTCGAAATCAAGGCGGAACTGCAGGCAAACTCCGGCCCTGCTGCGATGTTGGCGGTCGAGACGCTCGGCGCCGAGATCGAGGCGGCGATATTCAAGAGCATTCCGCTGAGGAGCCGTGCGCAGAACTTCCCGTTCTGTGACACCGAGACCGAAGTGAGTGCAGACGGAGCATCGCACATCGCCGGGCTCTCCATTCTTCTCGGGATCGAGATGATGGAGACGTTCGTGCCCGACATCAACACGCAGTTGCTTGAGATGGATTTGACGGCGGACCTCGTGAACGTCGCTGATCCGAACGGCACCTATCCGAACCCGCCCTTCCCAGACGCCGTCACGCCGGCCCCGCGAACGCAGGGCCCAGATGGTCGCGCGGAAGGCGCGGTGAACGTCCAATTTCCTCAATAGGAGCGACGAATGATCGTCAAACCTGCACCGGGCCTCAGTGTGCGGCATCCGGTCACGAAGCAATTGCTGCCGTCCGAAGGCATCGAAGTGCCCGACGGCGACATCTTCTGGACCCGCGTGCTCAATGACGGCGACGTCGTTCTCGCGGACAACGCGGCACTGCCCGCACCGAAGCAGTCGGGGAGTGACGCAGAATGACCATTCCGTTCAAGCAGATCCCGCAGAACATCCGCACGCCGCTGTTCTATGCCGAGATCGACAATTCGCACGCAAATTCGGCAGTGGCGAACCAGCGCGCGCTGATCATCGGGCCGATGACATCGGCGGGCGCAGCGACGCCGAACGTGCCGCTCATCTCGTCGGGCACTGGCGACGCCAACGTGCAGGCGGGTGCGAACTCGGTGCTGGCGCTCATGACCGCAGCGTATCGCCAGAACGATCAGTTCGGCGAGGTCTGGTATCTGCCAGTCCAGGATGCGGCCGGCGCGACGGCGGCGAGCGGGTCGATCGCCTTCACGGCGGCGCCGACGGCGAACGGCACCATCTCGCTGTACATCGCCGGCCAACTGGTCACGGTGTTGGTGACCGCCGGCCAGACCACGGCGCAGATCGCAACCGCTGTTGCTGCGGCGATCAACCTGATCCCGGCCATGCCGGTCACGGCGAGCGCGGCAACGAGCACCGTCACGCTGACCGCGGACAACAAGGGGCTCGTCGGCAACGACATCGACATCCGCTTCAACTATCAGGGCACTCCTGCTGGTGAAGCGCTGCCGACCGGCCTCGCCGCGACGATCACCGCGATGGCTGGCGGCGCGACGAATCCGACGCTGACGACGGCGCTGGGTAATCTGCAGGACATGCCCTTCGACTTCATCGCGTGCGCATTCACGGATGTGACGTCTCTCGATGCGCTTAAGGCGTTCCTGAACGACTCGACCGGCCGCTGGAGCTGGCAGCAGCAGGTGTACGGGCACGTGTTCGCCGCATATCGCGGCACGTGGGCAAACCTGACGACGTTCGGCACGGCTCGCAACAATCAGCACGAGTCGGTCATGGGCTTCAACGATTCGCCGACGCCAGCCTGGCAATGGGCGGCCGCGATCGCAGCGGTGACCGCAGTCAGCGTGCGCGCCGACCCGGGCGTCCCCATGCAGACGGTCGCTCTGACCGGCGTGCTCGCGCCGCCGCTGCAGTCCCGGTTCAACCTGAGCCAGCGCAACACGTTGCTGTACGACGGCGTCTCGACGTTCACGGTTGCCCAAGACGGCACGGTCGCGATCGAGAACCTCATCACGACCTATCAGCTCAACGCCTTCGGCCAGCCCGACAACAGCTATCTCGAGATCGAGACGATGTTCCTGCTGGCGTATGTGCTGCGCCGCCTACGCACGCTGGTGACGTCGAAGTACGCACGTGTGAAGCTCGCCGCGAACGGCACCCGCTTCGGGCCGGGTTCCGGCATCGTGACGCCGAACATCATCAAGGCCGACCAGATCGCCGAGTATCAGGCGATGGAGTACGAGGGCTATGTCCAAGGCAGCGACGCGTTCGCGCAGGCGATCATCGTCGAGCAGAATGCCCAGAACCCGAACCGGGTGGACGTGCTGTGGCCTGGCACGCTGATCAATCAGTTGCGGATCTTCGCGCTGCTTGCGCAGTTCCGCCTGTCGACCAGCCAGACGTAATTCGCCAACGCTGTGCGCCGCCCTGACCGGGCGGCTTTTTCATTTGTGGAGAGCCAACGATGGCGAACAACACGAATTTCATCGCCGGCACCGCGTACATCACGATCGACGGCGTGAACTACCAGCTCGAAGGTGAGCTGAAGTACGACGTCGGCACCGTGACGCGCGAGTCGCTCGCGGGCCAGGACACCGTTCACGGATTCAGCGAGAAGCCGAAGGCGCCGTCGATCTCTGCATCGATTCGCGACTCGGGCGGCGTCAGCCTCGCGGCGTTCAATGCGATGCGCAGTAACACGGTGGTGCTCGAGCTGGCGAACGGCAAGACGATCATCGGCCGCAACATGTGGACGGTGGATGCGCAGGAAGTCGATACGACGGAGGCGAAGTTCACCGTCAAATGGGAAGGGCTGCAAGGCGCGGTCACGGAGAATTGATCGATGTCGGACACGAAAACCATTCAACTGCGCAAGCCGCTCACCTACGGAAAGGGCGAAGCGGCAACGACCGTCGAATCGATCACCCTTCGAGAGCCGACGGCCGGTGAGTACGAAAAGGCAGAGAGCGCAGCGGGGGTGTACGGGCTGCAGGTTGCTCTGATCGCCCTGCTGAGCGGTGTGCCGGTCGATGTGATCGACCAGATGTACACCAGTCAGATTGATGAGGCGGCAGACTTCATCGGCTCTTTCGGCAAGGACGCGATCAGCAGCCTCAATCCGAGCGAGGACGAATATGCGCTGGCCCTGCAGTCGCCGGTGAAGCTGACGGCAGACGACAGCCCGCTCAACGTGTCGGCGCTAGACCTGAGCGAGCCGACGAATCAGCAGAAGCGCAAGGCGTCGAAAGCCGGCGGCACGTTCGCATCGAGCATCGCGCTCATCAGCATCGTGTCCAAGGTGCCGAAGAACGCGGTGCGCGCGCTGACAGCGCGCGACTTCATGGCCGCATGCGCGTACTTCAACGGTTTTCAGCTTCGGCGGACAGCGGACTCGGACGACTGATTGCCGCCGTCACGGCCATGCCGGACGGATGGGACGAGGTTCTCGCCGACCTGACGCATTTCATGTGCTGGGGGCCGAATGACGTCGACGGCATGACGGTTTCCGAGACATTGCGCTGGCTCGACCAGGCCAAACGCATGAAACAACAGATTGGAGCGAAGGCATGAACATTGGAGGCGGCGCAGGCGCAGTGCTCGGCACGACCTCGGGCATCTCCAATCTGGCAAGCTCGCTCGCCGCGCGACTCGGCGGATCCGCGGGATCGTACTTCGATCAGCTGCGGCCGGCGTCGTTTCGCGGCGTGCCATTCGTCTCGCTGGGTGGGGAGGGATCATTCGGGCGTAGGAACGAGGTTCACGAATATCCGCTTCGCGCCGATCCGTGGGTTGAAGACCTCGGCCGCGGCACGCGACGATTCCGTGTATTCGGGTTTCTCGTCGGCGACGATGTGATTGCTCAGCGTGATCTGATGATCGCGGCATGCGAGAAGGAGGGTGCAGGCGCTCTCGTCCATCCGACCTATGGCCGTCGAGACGTGAGCCTGATGGACAGCCGCTGGATTGAGCGGTGGGAGAAGGGCCGCTACTTTGAAGTCGAGTTCGACTTCATCGAGGGCGGCCCACGTGTCTTCCCCGCATCATCGGTCGCAAGCGGTAGCCTGGTGGAGAGCGCCGCGAGTGGCCTGAACGTGGCTGCCGCGCTGAACT
Source organism: Caballeronia sp. LZ065 (assembly GCF_031450975.1). Lineage (NCBI taxonomy): Bacteria > Pseudomonadati > Pseudomonadota > Betaproteobacteria > Burkholderiales > Burkholderiaceae > Caballeronia > Caballeronia sp. LZ065. The sequence goes on along the minus strand of NZ_JARUXV010000004.1, from coordinate 1,212,182 downwards.
TCGCTCGCACGGCGCTCACCACCCTTGCTTACGGCGCCGCGGTGCTCGGCGAGGCCGTGGACACGGCTGTCGGCTGGTACACGTCCGCAAAGAATCTGGTGGGTGACGCCCGCAACCTGTTTCGGTTGCTCACGAACCTGCCGGGAGACTTTGGCCGTTTTGCCGGTAGCGCGACCGTGCCGACGTTCAGCAAGTACCCGAGCTCGTCCGTCGACACGAGCGGCGCCACTGTGGCGAGTCTCACGCTCGCCGCCGCGGCTGCGCGCGCGAATCTCGATGCAGCTGCCGAGAGTCTAGATGCGGCGGCGCACGGCCTGGATGCATCGTCAGTCGACGACTTCACCACGGCGGTTCAGGGCGTCACGAGCGCGATGCTCGCGGCAACCCCTGATCCAGCCGACTCGATGCGCTTGCTGACATCGTTGGCCGGCTATTCGCCGAGCGGCGTCACTACGTCATCGACGATCGGGACGGCCATGGCGACGATGCAGTCAGCTTCGGCGGACCTGTTCCGTCGCAGCACGATCGCAGCGGTTGCGGTGGCGGCCTCGAGCTACGAGCCCACGTCGAGCGATGACGCCGCTCGGGTTCGCGGCCAGGTACTGGCCCTGATCGATACGGAAATGTCGATTGCTGGCGATCAGAACGATGACGAAACCTATGAAGCGCTCAGCTCGCTCCGAAGGGCTGTCGTCTCGGATCTGAATCAGCGCGGGGCGGGATTGCCAGCGATTCGTAGTTTCCTGTTCCAAGCATCGCTGCCGTCTCTGACGCTCGCGAATCGCATCTATCGAGACGCGGCGCGCGCGGACGAATTGACAGCGCAGGCCGACCCAATTCATCCAGCTTTTTTCCCGACCAGCTTCAAAGCACTCGCGACCTGAACCATGGCAAATAACCTGACGATCGTCATTTCTGCGCTCGACAGGACCGGCGCCGGATTCGCATCGGCGAACCGGAACCTGCGGGCCATCGATCAGGCGATGATGCGCACGTCTCGTTCGTCGCAGCGCATGTCCGCCGTGCAGAGCTTCGTCACTGGCGCGACGCGCGCGAGCGCGCTCAGTACCGCGTTGTTTGCCGGGGTCTTGGGAGCGGCCGCGCTCGTCACGTCGAAGATTCTGTCGATTGAATCCGCGTGGGCGAACACTGTGCGCAGCGTCAGCAACAAGTCGCTGTCTCTCGGCATCGACGCGAAGCAACTGTTCGGAATTCAGAACGCGGCGAAATCGGTGGGACTGAACGCCGAGCAGGCGACGTCATCCGTCGAAGGCGTGACGCGGGGCTATTACGAGTCGACTCAGGGCCGCGATCCGCAGAAGCGGATGATCTACCAGGCGTATGGAATCAACGGTCAGGACGAGCGCGGGCAGTTCAGCTCCGAGCGCCTCCTCGAGCAAATCGCGGCCGCCGGCGAGAGCGTGAACGGTCGAAACGGGCCTCTCGCGCGGCATCGGCTATTCGAGGCGCTCGACGCTGGCGGACTTGAGGATCTGCTCAACAAGGGCGCCGGCGGCGTTCGCGATCGGTACTCACGCGGCTTGGCCCTCGCGCCAACGGAAGACGACATCCGGCACGCCAACGACTACGCCGAAGCGATGTCGCGGCTCGACGCGCAGTTCGACAAAACGAAACAGTCCATCCTCGGAGGCCTCGCGCCTGCGTTGACGACCTTCCTTGAAGGAGTGGAGCGCGTCACGGCGCGGCTGAACGGGAAGGAATACGTCCCGACTCGCTGGAATGGGCAAGGGTATGTGCCCGCGTCTGCGCCAGATGCGCCGCCGGCGGCGAACGTAGGCGACCGTGCGATCGACGGTCTGGAGAAGTTCGGCAATTTCCTGCGTGGGAACGGTGCTCGCACGAATGCGCAGGTCGGCGCGGAACCGAATGCAAACGTGCCGCGCGCCGTCGAATTCTTCGAATCACGAGGTTGGTCGCGCGCGCAAGCAATCGGTATCGTCTCGAATCTCCAGCACGAGAGCGGCATCGATCCTTCTGCCTCCGGCGACAGCGGCAAAGCTTACGGGATTGCGCAGTGGCATGCTGACCGGCAAGCAGCGTTCCAAAATTGGGCGGGCAACTGGATCGGCAATTCGACTCTGGAACAACAGCTTGGCTTCGTCGACTACGAGTTGCGGCAGGGCGGCGAGCAGCGAGCAGGTGCGGAACTGGAGACGGCAAACACGGCGCGCCAGGCAGCCGACGTAGTTTCGCGGCTGTATGAGCGTCCTGCCGATGCAGACGGGGCCGCTGCGGCGCGCTCTGCGACCGCGGAACGAATCGCCGGGCTGTATTCAGGCGGAACGTCGCAGCAAGCTGCCGCACAGCAGGATCAGTCGCCGGCGCGCGCCGACGGCGAGCTTCGTGTGAAGGTGGAACTCGGAAATCTTCCGAAGGGATCGCGCGCGGAGGTCTCCGGCACGCCGAACGTGAAATCGACTGTGGAGCGCGGCTCGACAGGATCAACCAGCCAATTCGCACTCGGGGCGACGTACTGATGAACTCGCTTGTCGTGACGCTTCCGGATGCGGGCCTGTCGATCAGCGGGTGGAAGGCCGCGCGCGTCACGCGGTCAATCGAGAACTGCACGGGCGCATTCGTGCTGGAAATGACCGAGCGCTTTCCTGATGAGGTCAATGAAACCTCGCTGATCGGCGGCGTGCCCATCCAGATCGCGATCGACGAAGACAATCTGCTGTTGACCGGATATGTCGACACGGTCGAATACATCATCACGCCGCATGAACACCTGATCCGTGCGACTGGACGTGGCCGGTGCGAGGATCTGATCGACTGCAGCGCGCCGGTCGATCGCATCCTCGCGAACAGCAGGATCGACGCGGTCTGTCGTTCGCTGGTGGATAAATTCGACATCGACGTGGTGCTGTCGTCCAGCCTGCAGGCGACCATCGACGACCTGCCGACGATTCCCTTCCAACTGATCTCGATCACCGAAACGCCTTGGGAGGTCATCGAACGATGCTGCCGCTATAGCGGCGTGCTCGCGTTCGAACTTGAAGACGGATCGCTGTGCTTGGCGCTCGCCGGCGACGAGCTGGGTTCAACCGGTCTCGAACTGGGGGCCAATGTCGAATCAGCGGTGTCAGTCAAAAGCTCGCTTGGACGCTTCTCGAGCGTATCTGGCGTGCTGACCAACTACAACAACGCGACCGACATTGGCGTCAATCTGCTCCCGGAATACACGGCGAGCGATCCGGGCGTGAAGCGGTGGCGCCCGAAGTACATCGTGTCGGAACAGCCCGCCTCTGACCGAACGTACCTGCAGCGGCGTGTCGACTGGCAGATCGCTCGTGCCTATGGGATGTCGCGTCAGGTTCGCGCGCTGGTTGACAGTTGGACGGACGCAGAAGGGTCGCCATGGTATCTGAACTATCAGGTGCCGGTGACGATGCCGCTGCTGAAGATTCCAGAGAAGACGCTTCTCCTGATCACCGAGATCAGCTTCATCCTCGACGAGAACGGCACGCACACTGAGCTGCTGCTCGCGCCGCGGCAGGCGTATCTGCCGGAACCGCTCGTTCTTCAACGCATTGACCCGGACATCGCGCCGGCATAGAGGCCCATGCATGATCGATGCATTGAACGCGCTGTCGCGGCGGATCTGCTTGTTCGTGAGTCGCGCGGTGATTTCGTTCGTTGACGATACGAGGACCGTGCAGTACTTGCAGGCGAGGATCAACGCGCTGGAAACGGTCGGTGACATCCCGCGGTATGTCGAGTACGGCCTGTCATCGAATCCGCCAATCGGCTCGGAGGCGCTTGTCGTCTTCGGCAACGGCGAGAGGACGAACGGAATCGTCATCGCAACATCGAACGCGACATTCCGCGTCACGGCGCTGAAGAGCGGTGAAGTCGTGCTGCACGACAACACCGGCCAGAAGGTCTATCTCTCGCAGGCTGGCATGGTTCTCGACGGCGGCGGCAAGCCGGTGACCATCACAAACACGCCGGACATTCTCGCGGACACGCCGCTGCTGAAGTGCACCGGCGACATCATCGACAACTACGGCACGAACGCTCACTCGATGGCGGACATGCGCGCCCACGACAACGCGCACGTGCACAGCGGCGTGCAGCGTGGCGGCTCCAACACCGATCCACCGACGACTTTGGAGTAACGCATGTCTGACATCAGCATCGTCTGGGACGTCGCGAATAGCCGCGGCGATTGGCAGCAGCTCGGGCCGGGCTTGCTGACCGGTAATGATCTGCAAACGGCTGTGCTGCTCAGCCTCTTCACTGACCGCGTCGCCAATAGCGACGACGTCATCCCCGACGGCACCGGCGACCCGCGCGGATGGTGGGGCGACCTCGGCGAAGATGCGCCGATCGGCTCGCGGCTCTGGTTGCTCGATCGCTCGAAGCAGACGCAGGAGGTGCTGAACAACGCTCGCGACTACATCACCGAGGCACTTCAGTGGCTCGTTGATGACGGCGTAGTGGCCAGCATGGACGTTCAGACGGAATGGACGCGCGACACGTTTCTCGGCGCGCAGATCATGCTCTATCAACCCGCCGGGCCCAGCGTATCGCTTCAATACGCGTGGGCGTGGCAACAGCTCTCCTGACATGCCATTCCAACGAAAGACGCTCTCCACTCTGCTTGCGGAGGTGGCGGCCGACATCAACTCGTCGCTGCAAGGCGCCGACGCGTTGCTCCGATTCACCGTTTTGAAGGTGATCGGCAAGATCCAGGCAGGGATGTCGAATCTGCAGATGGGGTATCTCGACTGGATTGCAAAGCAGTCAGTCCCATTCACGGCAGAGGACGAATACCTTCAGGGATGGGCAGCGCTGAAGAAGGTATATCTGAAGCAAGCCACCGCGGCCCAGCTGACAGCCACCTTCCCAGGCGTGACAGGGAAGCCGCTTAGCGCCGGCACGCAGGTGGTGCGCAGCGACGGCGCCAGGTACACGACCGCCGCGACAGCAACCGTGGACGGTACCGGGTTCGTGTCCGTCACGATCGTCGCGACCGTCAAGGGTGCGGCAGGCAATTCTGACCCTGGCACGACGGTCTCACTCGGGTCAGCGGTAGATGGACTGCAGTCGACGGGCACTATCACCGCCACGGTCGCTTCAGGGGCAGACGTCGAAGATAACGACGATCTGCGCACCCGAATGCTCGCGGCATACCAGAACACGCCGCAAGGCGGCGATGCCAACGACTACATCGGCTGGTCTTTGGCCGTTCCCGGTGTCACGCGTGCATGGGTGGCGCCGAATGGATTCGGCGGCGGGACTGTCGTCCTGTACACGATGTGGGATGTGGCGGAGGCCTCGAATAACGGCTTTCCGCAGGGCACAAATGGGTGTTCCCAGTTCGACAAGGGGCCGGGCGGAACGCCGCGCGGCACGGTTGCCACTGGCGATCAGTTGGTGGTTGCAGACAGCATCGTCAACGAACAGCCTGTCACTGCGCTGGTGTACTCATGTGCGCCGGTGCCGAACAGCCTCACCTTCACGCTTTCTGGACTTCTCGGGGCGTCCGCGGCCACGCGCGCGGCGATTTCATCGGAAATTGCCAACGTTCTATTCCGCAACGGAAGTCCGCTCGCAGGCACGATCAACCGGTCGGACATCGAATCAGCAATCGCATCGGTGTCGGGCACGAGCGGCTTCGTCATTACGCTCGTCCAAGGTGTTGTCGGAACGACGACCACGACATATCCGGGCAACATCACGAGCGGTACCGGCCAGCTGCCGGTCCTCGCAAGCGTGATCTACGTGTGAGGCCACATGCTTGCACCGAACTTCAAGGCTGCTGATTTCTTGGCGGCGATGCAGGCGCTTCTGCCGCGCGGGCGCGTGTGGCCTCGCGATCTGGACACAGTTCAGGCGAAGGTGATCGCTGGGCTCGCGCCGAGCTATGAGCGTCAGACGGCACGCGCGAACTATCTGCTGGTCGACGCGTACCCCGCGACGACGTATGAACTGCTGCCCGAGTGGGAAGCGACGCTCGGCCTTCCAGATCCGTGCGCCGGTGCTGCGCCAACGATACAGCAGCGACGCGCGCAGGTCGTAGCGCGGCTCACGAACGTTGGAGGGGCGTCGATTCCGTACCTGATTGGGTTCGCCGCCAGCCTTGGCTACACGGTCACGATCACTCAATACACGCAGGCGCGGGCGGGCATGCTCAAGGCTGGTCAGCCTTGCTGCGGCTACGACTGGAACTTCGCGTGGAAGATCACAGCGCCGCTGAACACCGTGGTGCGCGCAGTCGCTGGCGCGATGGCCGCTGGCGACCCGCTCGCCGCGTGGGGCAATAAAGTACTCGAGTGCGAATTCCGCGCAATCATGCCGGCGCACACGATTCCAATTTTCGCTTATGCATAAGAGGCCACATGTTCCGCATTGATGACGCAACCGCAGCAACGAGTCTGCCGACGCCCGAAGCCGCAGGGACCGAAGGTTATTTCACGGAAGGTAACCCCACGTCAGGAACGCCCGCGACGAATGTTCGCGGGGCGTGGCTGAACATGATTCAGGAGGAGTTGCGGGCTGTCGTAGTCGCCGGCGGCCTCACACCGAGCAAAACGACGTACAACCAGGTCTATCAAGCACTTCAAGCGCTCTTTCCGCTGAAGTCTCTCTTCGCGGCTGTCCTCAGCACAAATGGATATTTGAAGATACCGACCCCTGCCGGAACGCTATTCATTCAGTGGGGCACGGCCAACGGTGCAAGCGGCACTTGGACGTTCCCCATTGCCTTTCCGACTGCTGTGGCACGCGTATTCGTTAATAACGCCGATACCGGCGCGACGTACGCAACGACTTCAGTTTGGAGTCTTTCGAGCGCTGGTTTTTATCGGTGGAATAGCTCTGGCGCGGCGGTATCTGGAAACACCTCACTTCTTGCAATCGGATACTGAAGCCATGAGCCAAAAACAAGCGGCATTTGACGAAGCTGACGCGCTGATCGCCTTCTACGACACCGAGGACAGCCCGGCACCTGAGGGCATTCAAACCGTGGACATCAGCGACGAACAGTGGACAGCCTTGCTCGACGCGCAGGCCAATGGAAAGAGGTTGGTGCGCGGCGGCGATGGTCTGCCGATCGCAGTCGATCCGCCGCCGCCTACGCCAGATGAAATCAAGGCGTTCAACACGAACGCACGCGACGCGCTGCTCGCCGCCGCTGCGCTCGCTATCGCCCCCCTGCAGGATGCCGTCGATCTCGACGAAGCGACCGACGAAGAAACGGCCCTTCTGAAGCAGTGGAAGCAGTACCGCGTCGCCGTCAATCGGGTCGATCTCACGCAAGCCACGCCGGTCTGGCCGGCCGCGCCAACCACTTAATCCAAGACGTGGAACAACCGCCTTCGGGCGGCTTTTTATGCCCGGACGACCGGCGAGATTACGAGGGCAGTACCGATGTCGGATTTCTGGAATGAAGGCGTCAAGTCGATCGTGACGGCTCTCGGAAGCGTCGGCACTTTCTGGGTCGGCGGCCGCATGTGGCGGCAGATCGACCGCCGCAAGCAAGCGGCGAGCGAAGGCGACGCGCAGATCACGAAAGCCGACTCTGCGGGACAGGTCGAGGCGATTGCGAGGTTCGAGCGGCTCGCCACGTTGGCCGAGGAACGGGCGGGCCGCGCAGAGGCTCGTGAGCTTCTCGCTGTGCAACGCGCGGACCGTGCGGAGCAGCTCATGCGCGACGCCGAGCAACGTGCTGATGAAGCGAATCGCAGAGCTCAGCGAGCCGAAGCGGAAGTGTCCGATTTGAAGAATCGAATCGAGCGCCTAGAGTCGGCGATCGGTAACCGGAGGGCTTCAGATGTTCCGAATTCGTGATTGGCGGTGGTGGGTTCTTGGAATTTGCATCATTGGCGGCCTAGCCGGCGTTGCCGCCTTCGGCTTCTTCATCGGACAGTGGGGTATGGCGGTTGATCGATCTGAATGGGCGAAGGAACGGGCAGGGTACATCAAGCGCTTCCCTGAGGTCCGCACCGAGACGCGCAACGCATGCGTTGCGGAGTACGAGGGCAAGGTTCAGCAGCTTCAGCAGCAAAACCAGCAGAACGCCCAGGCGCTGTCGGACCTGCGATCGCTGATCACCGACACGCACGACGTCGCGCAATACACGCTGCGTTTTCTCGGTGACCGCGCGAAGCTGACTGACGCGCGTCAGGCGACGTTGATCAAACAGACGCGCGAGGCCGCCGCCGCCGCGACCGTCGCAGCCGCGAAGACTGAAGTCGTCGAGCAGAAGGTGAACGTCGCCGCGTCGAAGGCAGACGAGGCAGCGATAACGGCGAAGGCCGTCGACAAGAAGCTCGAAACCGCTGTGCATCCCGCACTTCCTGCGCAGCCCTGGATCGGCAACCGCCGATAGTCCAATCCCTTTTCTGCGATGTCATTTAGCGCCGTGCGGCGCGAAGGAAAAGTCATGTCCATCGGAACCATCCTGCTCATCATCCTGATCCTGCTGCTGTTCGGTGCCGTGCCTTCGTGGCCCTACAGCCGGTCGTGGGGTTACGGCCCGTCCAGCGTGCTCGGCATCGTCCTGATCGTCGTCATCGTTCTTCTGCTGATGGGGCGCATATGAGCATCCTGAATCTGCGCCTGGTCGATGACGCGTCGAAGGTCCACACCTACTCATCGACGCAGATCGCCGCCGCGCTCGGCGCGATCTCAATCGCTTCACCGTTCGTGACGGCATTCTGGGCGGGCATCCCTGAAGAGGTGAAGTCGCTGCTGCCGAATAGCTGGCGGCTTGCCATAGCGATTGCGATCGGCTGCATGGCCATCATCGCGGCCCGCTACACGACCACGACGCCGAAAGCGGAAACGACCACTGGGGAAGCGAATGGCGACGCAAGCGCAGCAGCCAAGTAAGCGCCCAGGCAAGAAGACCCTCGCGGCGACGGTCGGCGCGGCGGCGGCGGCCGCGCTCGTCGCGCTCACCGCGTCACAGGAGGGCGTGTCGCTCAAGCCGTACAACGACCGGCTGGCGAACAACATCCAGACGGTCTGCTTCGGCGAGACGAACGTCGACATGCGGTCGTACACGCTGCCCGAGTGCAAGTCGATGCTCAGCGACAGCCTCGCGGGCTATGCCGACCAGGTGAAGGCGGTCACGCCCGGCTTTGACACGCTGACCGATGGGCAGAAGGTCGCCGTCGTGGATCTCGCCTACAACATCGGCGTGCCGAACTACAAGGGATCGACGCTCCGCCGGCGTTACATCGCGCGCGACTTCCCCGGCGCATGCACCGAATTCATCAAGTGGCGCTTCGTGGCCGGCAAGGACTGCGCAATTGCGGCGAACAGGTGCGGTGGCATCGTGACGCGGCGCCAGCTCGAGGCGCGAGCCTGCCGAGGAAACTGACCATGTCTCCATACCTCATCACGGGAATCATCGCGGGCGCGCTCGGAATCGCCATCGGCGGCGCTGCGCTGCACACCGTCGACTCGACGAAGCTGTCAGCCGAACAGGCGGCGCACGCGCGCGACAACGAGACGAACGCGCAGAAGCTTCAGGCCGTGTCCGACGCGGCCGCGAGCGCGGCGCGCGCGGCGATCGCGAAACAGAACGACGCGGCCGGGCAGCTGGCGGCGTTGGACTCTCAACTCAGCCAGGAAAAAGCATCCCATGAAGCCGACAACGCGAAGAACCGCGCTGCTATTGCTGACGGCGCTCGCCGGCTGCGCGTCGCAGTCACCGCCTACACTCCCGCAGGCGGTAGCAGTGCCGCAGATTCAGGCGCAGGCGCCAGCGGCGTGGGCGATGGTGCCGGTGGCACAGCCGAACTATCACCAGCGTTTGGATCAGCTCTTTTCGGCATCGTCGACGACGCCGACAGCGACGCCCGCGCCAAAGCCGATTACCTCCAGCACTACGTCTGCGTCCTCCAGCGGCAAGGAGTGATTGCGGGTACCTGTTCTATTGACCTCGCGAAGGAATGAACCATGGCATCGAACCTCAAATACAGCACGGCCGCGAAGAATGCCCAACAAGACGCCATCGCCACTCTCATCGGCAATGGCGGCAAAGCCCGGCTGTACGATGGGACGCAACCCGCCTCGCCGGACGTGGCCGTGACCACGCAGAACATGCTCGTCGAGTGCGTCGGAGCGTCTCCGTTCGCGCCCGCGTCGGCCAACGGCGTGTTGACCGCCGGGACGATCGCCAGCGGCACCGGGACCGCCGCGGCGGGCACCGGTAAGACCCCCACGTGGTATCGCATCTTCAAGGCGGATGGTACGACCGCGGTGGTGGACGGCACGGTGGGTCAAACGGGTTGCGACCTCAACCTGGATAACCCGTCGATCGCTCAGAACCAAGCCGTCAAGATCAATTCGTACACGCTGGCGAATCAGAACTAAGGCGATCGTGATCCATGGCCTCGCTCGGAGTCGTCAACACGATCAGCACCGCTGATATAGTTCTCAACGATACATTCGGTGACTGGATCAACTTCCCGACCAACCTCACGCCTAATCGGCGCGCGGCGGGTGGGAGCGCGATCGGCTTCAGCTTCATCGGGAGTAATGGCCACGGCAACTATAACGGCGATCCGCGCAATGTGATTTGGTCCGGCGGCTCGCCCAGCGCCTCAGGTTCCGGTCACTTCGACATCTACCTTACCCAAACGTCCACGTTCGCGGTGGGCGGGTATCGAACAACGTTTCCCGCGGACACCAACACGCGCACCGCAGTGGTGTACTGGAATGCGTACTCCGGCACCGCACGATTAGTCGCCACGTTGTCTGATGGTTCCGCCCCAACCGTCACCAACAACTTCACCTCCCCTGGTCAATACGGCCAGAATGAGAACGTCTCCACAGTCACCTACGCTGCGGGGTCAGCCGGGCAAACGCTCACCGTTGACGTAACGATCCAAACGGCGGACGGTGATAGTAATGCCAATGTCGGGTATTACGCCGCGACAGTGTCAGCCGTGGCGACGACGCGCACCGGCAACGGCGCGGCGGTTGAGGCCAAGGACAGTGCGGCAGCATCTGGTGCTGTCGGCGTCTCGGGGGCAGCTGCCGCTGTGCAGTCGACAAACGCGGCGGCCGCCGTTGGCGGATCGACAGCAACCGGTGCGGCTTCGGCTAGTCAGCGTGCGGACACGACCGGTGCGTCCGGCTCGGCCATCGTGGGTGGCGTCGCATCGAGCGCGCAGCGCGCCAACGCGGGGAACGCGAGCAGCACGACCTCGATCACTGCGTCAGCCGCTGGCCAGCAGGCGTCCAACACTGGCGCAGCAGTCGGGGCCGTGTCGGTCGGCGGCATCGCGTCGTCGTCGCAACGCGCAGACTTCGCGGCTGCCGAAGGCGCTGTTTCGATCTCAGGATCGGGCGCTGGATCGCAGAAGCCAGACGCAGGATCGGGCTCGGGTACGGTCTTGATCAGCGGCGCGGCGGCAGGCGTGCAACAGCCTGACGCGGCGCGCGCGACAGGCACGACGGACATCTTGCCAGGCGTCTCCCAGGGGGCAGCGGCGAGCCAGCAGCAGGCCAACGCTGCGTTCGCTATCGGCGCGGTGAGCGGCTCGGGTTCGGCGGCGTCAGCGCAGGCTGCCGACGTTGCTTGGTCGACCGGCAACACGGTCGCTGGGGGGTACGCGGCCGCGTCGACTCGCAATGGCACAGCCGCCTCCGGCGCGATCTCTGTCGCGGGCGCGGCAGCGGCGCGTCAGGGCGCGAACCGTGGCGCGGCCTCTGGAGCCGTGTCAGTTATCCCGGTGATGTCGGTTGCGTACGCCATAGAGCCTGAGGCGCGGCGCTTATTCATCGAAAACGAGGGGCGCATGTTCGTCGTGCCGGCCGACGCACGAGTGCTCGTGATCGAGCATGAACAGGTCGCATAAATTCACCGGAGCTGCAGATGGCATATTCCTATATTCCGGGCTTCTCGAAAGACCCGGCCGCAGTGCTGGACTTCAGCTGGGACTGGACGGCGTGGCTTGGCACGGACGAATCAATTGTCGAGCAGGAAGTGGCGCCGGCCGCTGGAATGAACGTTGACTCGTCGAGCATCGGAAACGGTATCGTTGTCGCATGGCTATCGGGTGGCACGGTGGGCAACTCGTACATCGTCGCATGCGCCATCAAGACGTCGGCAGGTCGCATAGAGACGCGCCGGATTCAAATTTCGGTACAGGACCGATAAAAAGCCCGGCTCGCGGCCGGGCAATGAGGGTTGAATGCAACCAGACGCCATGCAAGCGTCCTCTGTCAGTATGGCCGCCACGAGTCGCTGTTCAAGCACTAGTATGAAACGCAGCGTTTCGATTCTGTGAACGCTGGAGCGTCTTGAGGAAGAACGGTAGTGCCGCCCGCCGAGCGGATGAGAACCGGGTGGGGCCGGTTTAACGCATCTTCCACTGCCGACTCGCCAATTTCGTGGAAAACCTACGGCTCCGGCGACACTGTTGCGCGTCGCCCTGCACAATCAGCGCAGCGCGTCGGAAAGCTGCAAGCCGGCAAAACCTGACCCAGCGAGAATGATCGCACCGTAAAGAAATGCGCATGTGAGCATCGTAAGGGCAATGCCCCGGATAAGCTTCTTTGAAACTGAAACGTTGGGCGTCGACAATTTTGGAGCCATTATTACCTTCCTTATTCCACAGGGCGGGATCTCTATTACTTATGATCAGATGCACAAAGGAACCGACGTTTCGGCTCTTTCAGACTAGTTTCGAAGCTTGGAAGCCCACGCATCGAAGAGATTGGCTTTTCACGTGGAGAATCGATTTAAGTCAACGGAGGGGGCAGGCTGATCGAGGTAAGCTTGGCGCTTCACTTCGCGACGACCGTGTGTCACGGTGTCAAGAACGATCCCACACGTGAGGAGTACGAATCCGAGAAGCATCAATGCTGCGCAGAGTACGGCAGTAGGTAGCCGTGGTACCAGGCCTGTTATGAAGTAGTCGCGCAGGAGTGGCAACGCGAGCAAAGTCGAAGCCACTGCACAAGCCGCAAGGCCGCACGAAAAAAACAGAAGCGGTCTTTCAGTCTTGAACAGCTTGATGATGGTAAGCAATATCCGCCATCCGTCGCGATAAGTGTTGAGCTTGCTAGTGGAACCAGCCGGACGTGATTTATACCGGGTTTCAATCTCAGCGACCGGCATGCGGAGTTCAAGGGCGTGAACAGTCAGCTCTGTCTCGGTCTCAAAGCCAGCGGCATGCGCAGGATAAGACTTCACATATCGTCGTGAAAATACGCGGTACCCGGAAAGCATATCGGAGAATGTGCGTCCAAAAACGGTCGCGACACACCGTGTCAATACCTTGTTGCCTAACCGGTGACCGAGACGATAGGCTTCGCGCTCGTCTGACTTCCGTGCGCCCACGATCATGTCAAGTCCTTCAGTGAACAAGGCCTCCACGAGCGCCGGAGCTGCAGTCGCGTCGTATGTATCGTCACCGTCGACTAGCACATAGGCGTCGGCGTCCACGTCAGCAAACATCCGCCTAATCACGTTTCCCTTGCCTTGATACCCAACTCGCCGGACCGTCGCCCCCGCGTCACGAGCTCGTGCAACGGTGTCGTCTGTGGAGTTGTTATCGAACACGTAGACGTTAGCGTTTGGAAGTGCCGCCTTGAAATCCTTGACCACGGACGTAATCGTTGTCGCTTCGTTGTAGCACGGGACTAGTACAGCTATGCGAGCTGTGTCTTGGAGTTTCATCATATAGGCGCTTTCGGGTGGGGATAGCTCGCCAGTACAACGGTCCACGTCTACTGGTTCACAAAGACGCGAATCTTACCGTATCTCCTGACCAGGCGATCATGTATCGTATAATTCCGCCTGCACCCTCGTTGCGGCAAGTACGAGTGGTTGACCTAAGCTCCGTTTCTCCTTTGCGGCGCTCGAAAACTACATCCAATCGTTGATTTCTGCTGTTTGTGTCGCGTGGATAAGAACGAAAGATCGAAATAAAATGGACAGGAAACGCGGCAGTAAATATTGCCTCTCGGCGGCGTGCTTAAATATTGCTTGTTTCGTAATGTTTATCGCGATAGGGGCAATAGCATCAGTTCTCAGAGGTCAGGATGCAAATTGGGACTTGCTCAATTACCATTACTACAATGCGTGGGCGTTTGCGCATTCTCGTTATGGGATCGATCGTTTCGCTGCAGAGTTTCAGAGTTATTTTGATCCCGCTCTGGATCTCCCATACTATTTCCTTGTTGCGAACCTAGGGCAATGGCCGAAGGTCGTTTCTGCCGTAATGGGAATGCAGTACGGTTTAGTTCTGTACATTTTGTATTTGATAAGCGACGCGCTTGTTTCGCAACTAGTTGGATTCAGCCAATGGCAGAAACAAACGCTCGCACTGATTTGCGTCAGCTTCGCTGCAGGCGGTTCGGCGTTATGGTCTCAAGCAGGCACCACGACGAATGAGGTTTCACTCGCAGTATTCGTTCTGCTCGCCGTGTTAATTTTTCTCCGTGGCGTGACCAAATCAGAGCCAAGCCCGATCTCCACGCGCAGATCTATGATCATTGGGGCGCTGGTGGGGGCCGCCGTTGGCCTAAAGCTGACGGCAGTAACGTATGTTCCAGCATTAGGACTAGCAATCCTTCTCTCGACACCGGTGTTCGAAAAGCGGCTACGCGCGTTCGGCGCATTTGGTCTTGGCGTTGGACTTGCATTCGGCTTGTCTTACTTGCCTTGGGGAGCCCATCTGTACCGGGAGACGGGCAATCCGCTCTTCCCGATGTTTAATAACGTCTTTCACTCTCCGCTGTGGGCTGAGATTGGCAGTCGGGACACGCGCTATCTCCCTAAGACTGTTGCCGATTGGGCTTTCTATCCACTGAAGTGGGCTCTGTCGGCGAGTAATACGGTGAGCGAGTTGCCGACTAGAGACCCTCGCATTGCTTTTTTATATTTGGTGATTGTTCTCGGCGTAGTCGCTCGCGTGACCAAGGTACATGACCAGCGAATAGGGCAAACGTCTGCTGTAGAGAGGTCAATGTTTCTCGTTGCTTTCATTGCAACGTTCTCATATTTCACTTGGCTCGCCCTGTTTTCCATCCTTCGTTATGCGATCCCCGTTGAAAGCCTGATCTGCGTTTTGGTGCCGGTCTTCATCGGCCGGGCTTGCGACAATTTTGGTTCTCGAGCGAAGAGTGCCGCCGTCATCGCCGCGGCCTTGCTCGTCATAGCCTCGACGCTCTTCACGGTCCCGCCCAATACTCAGCGAGTTGCGTACGCAGATCGGGTGTTTTCGATCGATGCTCCTACACTACCGCGGAATTCCCTTGTTGTTCTCGCAGACGAACCGATAGCCTTCATGGCTCCGTTTTTACATGAGAGACAACCATCGGTCAGCTTCGTCGGGACGCCATGGTACCTATATAACTTCCGAGGCTATGGTGTGTCCAAGGCCATCGCAAAGCAGATTCGGAACGCCGCTGGGCCGTTGTTTGTTGCCTACTATTTCAAGACACCGCCATCTTTCGAATGGCTATCGAAGATGGGAGTTCGGATAGACTTCAAGCGGTGCCGATCCATATCGACTAACGTCTCGGCAGACATTGCGCTTTGCGAAGCCGATCTGAACGGCGTGCCGGGAGACGCCCCTAGCAAGTTCAAGCTCGTGGCAAAGGTGGTCACGGTAAATGAGGCGCAACTGAATGTTCGACCGGTGAAGCAATGTGCGCCGGCAAAGCTGTTGGACGGGACCGCACGAGTGGATTGGAAGGTCGTCGGTACGGATCAGACAGAACTGTTTGTGAATAATCCGCCAAGCGAGGCATGGAATCGCCTTGCTTTATCTCAGTCTATCGGGACCGCGGAGATTGCTAAATGGCTCCAAGGCGGACTGAAGTTCGAGCTTCGCAGTGCCGACAGCGCGGTATTAGCAACGGCCCGCATTGAGTACGAACCGTGCGACTGATCTTCGCGGACACAGATGCCCAAGCGCGCTCGGCAAGAATCTCTTCAGGTAGCCAAGTACGGCGCTCAGCCGACACTTGGCTCGCTTGTCGAATCCATGAGCAGGCGCAATCCCGGAAAGTAGACGTCGCATCGCTCGTGCTGCGCGGTGGCTGTGCGCCTTGGACAGACGGCCAGCTCGGCGCCGAGATCTGTCATCGCGAAGTCCTCGCCATATTCGGCGACCAATCTGCTGACCCGGTATTGCCCCTTGCGATCGCAACGAGAGCAGGCGATGTTGATGTGGCTCGCTCGGGCTAATACCTCGCCGAGCGAAACGCTTCCCTTCCTCATGACTGACCCTGCGTCTGGGCATCTGCCGGCGCTGGCTCGATCCAGTCGGGCGGCTCGTACTCGTCGTCATACTCGTTGACCACGCAGTCACAGTCGCCGCACATCCAACGGTTCGGCACGTCACCGACCGCCGGCTGGAACTCGTCGCGCTCAAGCCGCCGCGCGCAGAGCGGGCACCACATCGACGTCGCCGCCATTCTCGCCACCTTCCGAAATACTGTATGGATGTACAGTATAGCGGAGGCAATAGAACGGGTGCGACGCTGTCTAACAAGGCCTCGGGAAAGCCCGGAAAAGCTTGATGCAACCTGCTCGAAGTTTGAGCAGCAAGTTTGACAAAAGAGCGTAACTCATTGTTTACAGACAAGAGACAAGCAGCAAGCTGCGCAGCTTCGCCGAAGTGGCGTTCCAGTAAGTCAGAAGCTTCGCATCGGGGCGAGCGGCGCCCGCCCCGAAAAAACGTCACAGATAGAACATGCGGTCTTCGTCCGACTTGCCTTCGGCGGGCTGCTCGGGCGCGTCTTCGCGGTCTTCATAGAAGCGCAGTACGGCGTCGAGCACCTGATCGGGATCGTCGATGACCTGCATCAGGTCGAGATCCTTCTCGCCGATCACGCCATTGGTCAGCAGCGTCTGCTTGAACCAGTCGAGCAGGCCGGCCCAGAACTCCCCGCCAACCAGCACGATGGGCACGTGACGCGACTTCTTCGTCTGGATGAGCGTGAGGACTTCAGCAAGTTCGTCGAGCGTGCCGAAGCCGCCCGGCATCACCACGACCGCGTCCGAGTTCTTCACGAACGTGACCTTGCGCGTGAAGAAGTGACGGAAGCGCAGCGAGATGTCCTGCCATTGATTGCCGGACTGTTCATGCGGCAATTCGATGTTGAGGCCGACCGAAGGCGACTTGCCCGCATGCGCGCCCTTGTTGGCCGCTTCCATGATGCCCGGGCCGCCGCCCGAGATCACGGCGAAGCCCGCGTCGGAGAATTTCTGCGCGATTTCGATGGTGCGCTGATAGTACGGCGACTCGGGTTTGAGACGGGCCGAACCATAGATGCTGATGGCAGGCCGGATCTCCGAGAGGTACTCGGTCGCCTCGATAAACTCTGCCATAATCGTGAACATCTGCCACGATGCGCGAGCCTTCTTGGCTGTCGCGCGCTCTTGATCTGCGAGCGATCGCAGACTCGGAATCACTTTTCTCTTGTTCATAATGCCTGAAGAACTCAGTCTTGAAGGTAAGACCCTGCTATTGGTCGACGGTTCTAGTTACTTGTACCGGGCCTACCATGCGATGCCTGACCTGCGAGGCCCCGACGGCGGTCCCACTGGCGCACTGTATGGAATGATCAACATGCTGCGGCGCTTGCGGCGCGAAATCAATGCAGAGTATAGCGCGTGCATTTTCGACGCCAAGGGCAAGACCTTCCGCGACGACTGGTACGCCGAGTACAAGGCCAACCGGCCCTCGATGCCCGAAGATCTCTCCAGGCAGATCGAACCCATTCACGTTGCCGTGCGCGCGCTCGGCTGGCCGCTCGTCATGATCGAGGGCGTCGAGGCTGACGACGTCATCGGCACGCTCGCCGTGCAGGCCGAGAAGCGCGGCATGAAGGTGATCGTCTCGACGGGCGACAAGGATCTGGCTCAGCTCGTGACGGATCATGTCACCCTCATCAATACGATGACCAACGAAACGCTCGACCGCGCCGGCGTGCAGGCCAAGTTCGGCGTGCCGCCGGAGCGCATCGTCGACTATCTTTCTCTCATCGGCGATACGGTCGACAACGTGCCGGGCGTCGAGAAATGCGGACCCAAGACCGCGCTCAAGTGGCTCACGCAATACGACACCCTTGATGGCATCGTAGAACATGCCAGCGAGATCAAAGGTGCGGTAGGAGACAATCTGCGCAAGGCTCTGGACTTCCTGCCCATGGCCCGGAAACTCGTTACCGTGCACACGGAATGCGACCTTGCCTCGCAGATCGAATCGATCGATGCAACGCTCGCCAGCCGTCCCGAATCACGCGATGAACTGCGCGACGTGTTCCTGCGTCATGGCTTCAAGACCTGGCTGCGCGAAGTTGAAATCGCTGATGCCGTGGAAGGTCCGAGCGACACGCCGCCCGCCGAAGTCACCGAGATCGAGCATCACTACGAGACCGTGCAGACGTGGGAACAGTTCGATGCGTGGCTCAAGCGCATCAACGAAGCGGAACTCACGTCGTTCGACAGCGAGACCACTTCGCTCGATCCATTGACTGCGCAGATCGTCGGCATGTCGTTCTCGGTCGAGCCGGGTCACGCGGCGTATGTCCCGGTTGCGCATCGCGGGCCGGATGCGCCTGAGCAGTTGCCGCGCGACGAAGTGCTCGCGAAGCTCAAGCCGTGGCTCGAAGATGCATCGAAGAAGAAGGTCGGCCAGCATCTGAAATACGACGAGCAGGTGCTCGCGAACTATGGCATCGAGATGCGCGGCGTCGAGCACGACACGCTGCTGCAATCGTACGTGCTGGAGTCGCACCGTCCGCACGACATGGACAACCTCGCGTTGCGCCATCTCGGCGTGAAGACCATCAAGTACGAAGACGTCGCGGGCAAGGGCGCCGGGCAAATCGGCTTCGACGAAGTCCCGCTCGAACAGGCCGCAGCCTACGCCGCCGAAGACGCCGACATCACGCTGCGTCTGCATCATGCGCTGTATCCGCAAGTGCAGCAGGAAAAAGGGCTGCTGCGCGTGTATCGCGACATCGAATTGCCGACGTCGCGCGTGCTGCGCAAGATGGAACGCAACGGCGTGCTGATCGACCGCGAACGGCTCGATGCGCAGAGCACCGAGATCGCGAAGCGTCTCATCGATTTGCAGGCACAGGCGTACGAGCTTGCGGGCGGCGAGTTCAATCTCGGTTCGCCAAAGCAGATCGGCCAGATCTTCTTCGAGAAGCTGCAATTGCCGATCGTGAAGAAGACGCCGAGCGGCGCGCCTTCCACCGACGAAGAAGTGTTGCAGAAGCTCGCCGAAGACTTCCCGCTGCCGAAGGTGCTGCTCGAACATCGCGGTCTGTCGAAGCTCAAGTCCACCTACACGGACAAACTTCCGCGCATGGTGAACGCCGACACCGGACGCGTCCATACGAACTACGCGCAGGCCGTCGCGGTGACGGGGCGGCTGTCGTCGAACGAGCCGAACCTGCAGAACATCCCGGTGCGCACCGGCGAGGGACGCCGCATTCGCGAAGCGTTCATCGCGCCGCCGGGCCGCAAGATCGTCTCCGCGGATTATTCGCAGATCGAGTTGCGCATCATGGCGCACATTTCCGGCGACGCCTCGTTGATGCGCGCGTTCAAGGAAGGCGAGGACGTGCACCGCGCCACCGCCTCGGAAGTCTTCAGCGTGACGCCGCTCGAAGTCGACAAAGATCAGCGCCGCATCGCCAAGGTCATCAACTTCGGCTTGATCTACGGCATGAGCTCGTTCGGTCTCGCGTCGAACCTCGGCATCACGCGCGATGCGGCGAAGCTGTATATCGACCGTTACTTCGCGCGTTATCCGGGCGTCGCTGCCTACATGGAAAACACGCGTCTCGCCGCGAAGGCGCATGGCTTCGTCGAGACGGTCTTCGGCCGGCGTCTGTGGCTGCCCGAGATCAACGGCGGCAGCGGTCCGCGCCGGCAGGCGGCGGAACGCGCGGCCATCAACGCGCCGATGCAGGGCACCGCCGCCGACCTCATCAAGCTTTCGATGATCGCCGTGCAGGACTGGCTCGAAACCTCGGGCACCGGTGCGAAGATGATCATGCAGGTCCACGATGAACTCGTGCTCGAAGTCCCCGAGGAAGCGCTTCCAGAAGTCAGGAAGCGCTTGCCGGAACTGATGTGCGGCGTCGCGCAGCTGAAGGTGCCGCTCATCGCGGAAGTGGGCGTCGGCAACAACTGGGAGGAGGCGCACTGACGCCGTGAGCATCATCGAGGCCTGCTGACACACGCCGCGCGAAGGCCTATGCTGCTTCGGACGCATATGCCCGGCATGTCATCGACGCGCTTGTGACTGTCATCGGGCCTCGCGCACAATCCGTTCTTCAAGGAAACGAGCACACACCAGCACGACAGCCGACCGGTTATAAAAGCACAGGGAGAGTTCCATGCATCGCTTCATCATCGTCGGCGGAGGGGCCGGCGGCCTCGAACTCGCGACGCGTCTCGGCGACCGCTTCGGCAGCACGGACAGCAAGACGCCGCCGAAAGCGCAGATCACGCTGGTCGACCGCAATCCGACGCACATCTGGAAGCCGCTGCTGCATGAAGTCGCCGCGGGCAGCATGGATCCGTTCACACAGGAACTCGAGTACGCGGCGCAAGCCCTGTGGCATGGCTTCGAGTTCCAGCAGGGCGATCTGATCGGACTGGACCGCGCGAACCGGCGCATCAGGATCAGCGCGCTGCGCGACGAGGAACTTGGCGAACTCCTGCCGGAACGCGACCTGGAATACGACACGCTGGTCATCGCCATCGGCAGCACGACGCATTTCTTCGGCGTCGACGGCGCGCAAGCCAACTCCATCGCGCTCGATACCGTCGGCCAGGCCGAGCTGTTTCGCAAGCGGCTGATTGCGGCGTGCATCCGCGCCGAGCACGTCGCGCCCGAGCCGGTGGCCGCCGGCATCGACGAAGCCGAAGAACCGCCGGGCGTCGATCCGGTGCCGCGCATCCAGGTGGCGATCGTCGGCGCCGGCGCGACGGGCGTGGAATTGTCGGCGGAACTGCGCAACACGGCGCAGGTGCTGTCCGCCTACGGCTTGCACAAGCTCGACCCGAAGCACGATATCGGCATCGTGCTGATCGAGGCCGGTCCGCGCGTGCTGCCCGCGTTGCAGGAGCGCGTCTCCACCGCGACCGCCGAACTGCTCACCAAGCTCGGCGTGAAGCTCCTGACGGGCGAAACCGTTGCGCATGTGAGCCGAGACTCGATCCACACGGCGAGCGGCAAGATGATCCGCGCGGACCTCACGGTGTGGGCGGCGGGCATCAAAGCGCCCGCGATTCTCACCAACCTCGACGGCCTGCCGACCAATCGTCTCGGCCAGCTGAACGTGCGCCGCACGCTGCAAACCGAAATCGACGACAACATTTTCGCCCTCGGCGACTGCGCCGCGTGTCCGTGGCCCGGCAACGAGCGCAACGTCCCGCCGCGCGCGCAGGCCGCGCATCAGCAGGCGAGCTTCCTGTTCAAGTCGTTCGAGCGGCTGCTGCAAGGCAAGCCGCTGCCGGAGTACACCTATCGCGACTTCGGCTCGCTGGTGTCGCTCGGGCATTACAGTGCGGTCGGCAATCTGATGGGCGGGCTGATCGGCGGCAACATGCTGATCGAAGGGCTGTTCGCGCGCTTCATGTACATGTCGCTGTACCGGCTGCATGTCGCCGCGCTGCACGGCTATGCGCGCATGGTGCTCGATACCATCGCGCATTGGCTGCGCCGCTCCACCGCGCCGCGCGTGAAGCTGCATTGATGCGCACGGCCATGGAATAGAACCGCTGCGTCGTTCGTTCAAAGCTGTTTAGAATGAGCGGCGCGCTTTTTCCGAAGCGCACGTTCGTTGTCGTGCAGCGCCGCGCCGCGTGCAGCCCTGAGCACGTCGCGCGGTTTCAAGGATCCGTGCCGCGCATTGACACTGCAAGCGCAATGCGACGGCCTTGCCGCGGGAGCCACGTATGCTAGACCCAGAAGTCGACAGCCTCATTCCGCACGTCCCGTTCAATCGCCGTAACTTCATCAAGGCAAGCATCGGCACCGGCTTCGCGGCCGCGGTGCTGCCGGTCTCCGCGCAAACCATCCTCACCGACAGCGGCGGCCTCGAAGCCGGCGCAATCGGCGTGCGCGGCGCGGACGGCACGCTCGTGCCGGCGTATCGCGCGCAGCCGAAGGGCAAGACGCATCTGCCGGTCATCATCGTCATCCACGAGATCTTCGGCGTGCACGAGCACATCGCCGACGTGTGCCGGCGCTTCGCGAAGCAGGGTTATCTGGCGATCGCACCGGACCTCTACACGCGCCAGGGCGACGCCTCGGCCTACAAGTCGATGCAACAACTCAACGAGCAACTCGTGTCGAAGGTGCCGGACGCGCAGGTGATCTCGGATATCGACCAGACCGTCAAGTGGGCGGGCGAGCATGGCGGCGATCCGAAGCGCGTGGGCATCGTCGGCTTCTGCTGGGGCGGACGCATCTCGTGGCTTTATGCGGAACACAATCCGTCGCTCAAGGCGGCGGTCGCGTTCTATGGACGGCTCGTCGGCAACAAGACGGAGAACACGCCCAGCAATCCGCTCGATCTGGCCAGCGGGCTCAAGGTGCCGGTGCTCGGGCTGTACGGCCGGCAGGACCAGAGCATTCCGCAGGACACCATCGAGCAGATGAAGCAGGCGCTCGCCAACGATCCGCCGCCCGCCCGCAACTCGCAGTTCGTCGTGTACGACGACGCGCCGCACGCGTTCTTTGCCGATTATCGGCCGAGCTATCGCAAGGCGGACGCGGAAGACGCCTGGAAACGCGCGCTCGCGTGGTTCCGCGAGCACGGCGTCCGATAACACCTTTCAGGGCTTCGCGCCGGTCGCGACGGGCCTGCCCGGATCGGCGCTCCATTCGCTCCACGAGCCGGGATAGAGCGCGGCGCCGTGCAGCCCCGCGATCTCCATCGCGAGGGCGTTGTGGCACGCCGTCACGCCCGAGCCGCATTGCAGGACGATGCGCTCGGGCGAAGTCGCGCCGATCAGCGTGCCGAAGGCCTCGCGAAGATCATGCGCGGTCTTGAAGCGGCCGTCCGCGTTCAGGTTGTCCTTGAAGAAGTGATTCAGCGCCCCCGGAATGTGGCCGCCGACGGGATCGAGCGTTTCGTTCTCGCCGCGATAGCGGTCGGCGGCGCGGGCATCGATCAGCAGATGATCGCGGGTGCCGATGCTGCGCTCGATGGCCGCTGCGTCGATGGTCACTTGCAACGGCGCCGCGGCCTTGAAGGAACCTTGCGTGCGCGCCGGCACGGCGGTCTCCAGCGGCTGTCCGGCGGCTTCCCAGGCGTTCAGGCCGCCGTCGAGCAGCGCGACGGAATCGTGTCCCAGCCAGCGCAGCAGCCACCAGAGACGCGCCGCGACCATGCCGCCCTGTGCGTCATAGGCAACGACCTGGCGTCCTTCGTCGAGTCCGAAGCTCGCCAGTTTTTCGACGAGTGCCGCGCGCTCGGGCAACGGGTGCCGTCCGTTCGTGCCGGTTTTCGCGCCGGACAGGTCGCGATCGAGATGCAGGTAATGCGCGCCGGGAATGTGGCCGGCGGCGTAAGCGGCCGCGCCTGCTTCGGGCGCCGCGAGGTCGAAACGGCAGTCGAAGACCAGCACGCTGCCGGGCGCGGCGGCGAGGCGCTCAGCGAGGTTCGCGGCGGAGATGAGCGTGGTGTAGTGGGTGTGCTGCATGGCGGCTCCTGGAGCGGCGCTCGTTGTGGGCGAGGGAAGGTGTCAGTCTAAACAAATGCGGGGTGCGTCGTCATGGGTTATGGGGCGGTACGGCGCGGATCTTGCGGCTGCGCCGGGTATTCATACGACGGAGGCTTCAATGAAAACAACTAAACTGCGGATCCTGCTGGCGACGGCGACCGTATTGGCCGCTCAGACCGCATTCGCCGATACCCCCGGCGCGGATTGGATGCCAAAGGAACAGGCCATTCAGAAGCTGACGCAACAGGGCTATGCCAACGCCTATCTGAAGGCTGACGATGGTCATTGGGAAGGCGAAGCCACAAAGGGCGGACGGATCTACGAACTGCACGTCGATCCTCATTCGGGTGCGATCACGAAGAGTGAACAGAAGCATTGAAGCCAGACCGCGCGGCTGCCCTTTGCCTGCGCAGAAAGCAAATGGCCCGTTCAGCTTGCGCCGATCGGGCCATGCGTCATTCCGAAGCTTGCGTGACGACGTTCAGATCGTCCCGAGCTGATGCCGCAGGAACTCGTGGAAGTGCTGCATGCCGGATTCCATCGGGCTCTGGTACGGACCAACCTGGTTTTCTCCGCGCGACATCAACGCGCGGCGGCCGGCGTCCATGCGTTCGGCGATCTCGTCGTCCTCGCGCGCGGTTTCCATGTAGGCGGCGCGCTCGGCCTCGATGAACTCGCGTTCGAACAGCGCGATTTCCTCGGGGTAATAGAACTCGACGATGTTGCGCGTCTTCTGCGTGCCCTCCGGAATCAGCCACGACACGACTAGCACGTGCGGATACCACTCGATCATCAGACCGGGGTAATACACCATCCAGATCGCGCCGAATTCGGGCGGCGTGCCGTTGCGAAAGCGCAGGACCTCGTCGTGCCACTTGCGATACGTCGGGCTGCCCGGCTTCTCGAGATTCTTGTGGACGCCGACCGTCTGGACGCTGTACCAGTCGCCGAATTCCCATTCGAGGTTGTCGCACGACACGAAGCTGCCGAGTCCCGGATGGAACGGCGCGACGTGATAGTCCTCGAGATAGACCTCGATGAAGCTCTTCCAGTTGTAGTTGCACTCGTGCACTTCAACGTGATCGAACATGAAATTCGCGAAGTTGAAATGCCGGGCGGTGCCCAGTCTCGCGAGATCCGCAGCGACGTTGCGGCCCTCCGATTCGAACAGCAACCCTTGCCAGTTCTGCAGCGGGGTCTTGCCGAGGTTGAGGCAGGGCTTGTCCGCGAAATGCGGCGCGCCGAGCAACTGACCGTCGAGATCGTAGGTCCAGCGGTGCAACGGGCAGACGATGTTGTCCGCGCTGCCGCGGCCATTGAGCATGATGGCCTGGCGATGGCGGCACACATTCGACAGCAATTCGATATTGTTCTGCTGATTACGAACAAGCACGCGCCCTTCGCCTTCCCCCGGAAGCGCGAAATAGTTTCCCGCTTCCGGCACCATGAGTTCGTGCCCGATATAGCGTGGACCCTGCTTGAAAAGTATGTCGAGTTCGCGCGTCAGAAGCGCTTCGTCAAAGTAAGCCGTGACTGGCAGCTGGCTATGAACAGCCTTGAGCTGCAATGCATTGCTCAGATTGGACATTCCCACTCCCGATGAAAACGTGAAAGCAGTGAACAACCCAACCATCGATGGATTCGATTTAGGGAGCCCGCGATTATACCGAAATCCCCCTCCTTGGGGAGCTTAAGGTCTTGATTTGGGTATAAATTGTGCCGGGAGTTCCGCGCGATTGCGCCGCGGGCGCGCACGTTTCGCATTCCGACAATGAATTCACGAACGATGCGGCAAAGCACTGTTAGCAGTTCCGGATAGCCCGGATGCGGGTCGAAATTTTGTCTTTTGCCGTAGAATGTGCGACTTGGCTCCAAAAAATTAAACTGCACATCCACGATTCATGGCGAAAACCGCTGTTCAGGACACAGGTGAGGTCACCGGCGCGAGCGACACCGAAGCGCCCCGCGCGGACGCCGCGCGGCTTCCGGAGAATTACGAAGCGGCGCTGAGCGAACTCGAATTGCTCGTGGCGCGCATGGAAGAGGGCGCGCTGAGTCTCGAGGAATCGCTTGCGGCGTACCGCCGCGGCGCGGCGCTTGTAGGGTTTTGCCAACAACAGCTCGAAAAAGTCGAGCAGCAGGTACGCGTCCTCGATGGCGAGACGCTCAAGCCGCTGCCCGCCGAGGTACAGCGCGCCACCCAGGGTGCAACGAAAGACGACGGGGACGACGACCTATGACCTTCGAACAATGGATGCGTGCGACGCTCGACCGCGTCGAGACAGCGTTGGAGCACTATCTGCCGGGTACCGATGTCGCGCCTGCGCGGCTGCACGAAGCCATGCGCTATGCCGTGCTCGGCGGCGGCAAGCGTGTGCGTCCGCTGCTGGTCCATGCGGCCGGCGAACTGACCGGCGCGAGCGCGCAGGCGGTGGAAGCGGCCAGCGCGGCGCTCGAAATGATTCACGTGTATTCGCTGGTGCATGACGACATGCCCGCCATGGATGACGACGCATTGCGTCGCGGCAAGCCCACGGTACACATCCAATATGACGAAGCGACGGCATTGCTCGTCGGCGACGCGCTGCAATCGCAGGCCTTCGTTGCACTGACCGCGGCCGGCAACGGTCTGAACGATACCCAGCAGGCCGCGCTCGTGCGCGAGCTGGCCGTCGCGAGCGGTTCGCTCGGCATGGCGGGCGGGCAGGCCATCGATCTTGAGAGCGTCGGGCGCAAGCTGTCGCGGCCGGAGCTCGAGACCATGCATCGCAAGAAGACAGGCGCGTTGTTGCGCGCGTCGGTGCGCATGGGTGCGCTGGCGGGCGCAACGCCGGACGCAGAGGCGCTCGCGGCGCTGGATCACTACGCCGCCGCGGTCGGCCTCGCGTTCCAGGTGGTCGACGACATCCTCGATGTCACCGCGGACTCCGCCACGCTCGGCAAGACGGCGGGCAAGGACGCGCAGCATGACAAGCCGACCTACGTGTCGATCATCGGTCTCGACGCGTCGCGCGAACTCGCCGCACAACTCGGCCGCGACGCGCACGGCGCCATCCAGCCATTCGGCCCGCGCGGCCAGCGGCTGGCCGAGCTTGCAGACCTGGTTGTGAACCGGGTGAATTGATTGTTGAACGCGTGACGAACCCCACGGCGCGAGCGGGCCAACCCGGAAGCATCGCGCTGAACGAATCACGCCAGTTTTCCTAAAATGGGACGACGATGTACGACCTGCTGAAATCCATCGACGATCCGGCCGATTTGCGTGCCCTCGATCGACGCCAACTGCAACCGCTAGCCGACGAGCTGCGAGCCTACGTGCTCGACAGCGTCTCGCAGACGGGCGGGCATCTGTCGTCCAATCTGGGCACTGTCGAGCTGACGATCGCGCTGCACTATGTGTTCGATACTCCTGCTGACCGCATCGTCTGGGATGTCGGCCATCAGACCTATCCGCACAAGATCCTCACCGGCCGCCGCGACCGGATGTCGGGACTCCGCCAGCTGGGCGGCATCTCCGGCTTTCCGCGCCGCTCCGAGTCCGAGTACGACACCTTCGGCACCGCGCATTCGAGCACGTCGATTTCGGCGGCGCTCGGCATGGCGGTCGCGAACAAGCTGCAGGGCGACAACCGCTACTCCATCGCCGTGATCGGCGACGGCGCGATGACCGCCGGCATGGCCTTTGAGGCGATGAACAACGCGGGCGTCGCCGACGACCTGCCGCTGCTCGTCATCCTCAACGATAACGACATGTCGATTTCGCCGCCGGTCGGCGCGCTGAATCGCCATCTCGCGCGTCTGATGTCGGGGCGTTTCTACGCCGCCGCGCGCGCGGGCGTCGAACGCGTGCTGCGCGCCGCGCCGCCCATGCTGGACCTCGCGCGCAAGCTGGAAGAACACGCCAAGGGCATGATCGTGCCGGCCACGCTGTTCGAGGAGTTCGGCTTCAACTACATCGGCCCGATCGACGGTCACGATCTCGATTCGCTGGTCCCCACATTGCAGAACATCAAGGAACTGCGCGGTCCGCAATTCCTGCACGTGGTGACGAAGAAAGGCCAGGGCTACAAGCTCGCCGAAGCCGATCCGGTGCTCTATCACGGCCCGGGCAAGTTCAATCCGGCCGAAGGCATCAAGCCGTCGACGGCGCCTTCGAAAAAGACTTACACGCAGGTGTTCGGCGAATGGCTGTGCGACGCCGCCGCGCAGGATTCGCGCGTGGTCGGCATCACGCCGGCGATGCGCGAGGGCTCGGGTATGGTCGAGTTCGAACAACGCTTCCCGGAACGGTATTTCGACGTCGGCATTGCCGAGCAGCACGCGGTGACGTTCGCCGGCGGCCTGGCGGCGGACGGCATGAAGCCGGTCGTCGCGATCTACTCCACCTTCCTGCAACGCGCGTATGACCAGTTGATCCACGACGTCGCGCTGCAGAACCTGCCGGTCGTGTTCGCGATCGACCGCGCGGGCATCGTCGGGGCGGACGGCGCCACGCACGCGGGCAACTATGACCTCGCGTTCCTGCGCTGCATTCCGAACATGACGGTGATGGCGGCTTCGGACGAGAACGAATGCCGCCAGATGCTCTACACGGCGTTGCAGCAATCCAACCCGACGGCCGTGCGTTATCCGCGCGGCGCGGGCGCCGGTGTCGCGACCGTCAAGCAGATGACCGCGCTGCCCGTGGGCAAGGGCGAGATTCGCCGCGAGTCGTCGCAGAAGCTCGGCTCGGGCAAGCGCATTGCCATCTGCGCGTTTGGCACGATGGTCGCGCCGTCGCTGGCTGCGGCCGGGGAGCTCGATCTCACCGTCGCGAACATGCGCTTCGTGAAGCCAGTCGATGCCGACCTCTTGCGCGAACTCGCTGCCACGCATGACGCCATCGTCACCATCGAGGAAGGCACGATCATGGGCGGCGCAGGCTCGGCCTGCGTGGAAGCGCTGCTTGCGGGCGGCGTGCTGAAGCCGGTGCTGCAACTCGGTCTGCCGGATGTGTTCATCGATCACGGCGACCCCGCGAAGCTGCTGGCGAGCGTGGGCCTCGACGCGGCCGGCATCGCCCGCTCGATTCGCGAACGCTTCCTCGACGCCGTCGAGAGCGAGCAGGCAGGCAAGCTGACCAAGCGCGTGGCCTGAGACAACACGGCGCGCTCGGGGCGCGCCGTACGATACGAATCGTTTCTTGGATCGCTTCACACACGGCGCGGGCTCCAATCCGCGCCGTGTGCGCTTCAAGCATCGAACCGCCCGCGTCGTCACGACGCGCGGCGCATAAGGACATAACAAATGAACCAGATGAATCCCGCCTTCGTGATGCCCGACGTCCAGAGCACGCCCGACACGCGTCAGCTCGTCATTCAGCGCGTGGGCGTGCAATGTGTGCGGCATCCGTTGTCGGTGCGTACGGCGAATGGCGTGCAGCCGAGCGTCGGCGTGTGGAATCTCGACGTGCATCTGCCCGCCGACCAGAAAGGCACGCACATGTCGCGCTTCGTCGCGCTGCTCGAAGACAATCGCGAGCCGCTCGACCAGGTCACGCTGCGCACGCTGCTCGCCGACATGCTGACCAAGCTCGAAGCGCATTCGGGACGTATCGAAGTGAGCTTGCCTTACTTCGTAATGAAGACCGCGCCGGTGTCCGGCGTGCAGAGTCTGCTCGACTACGAGGCGACCTTCATCGCAGAACGGCGCGACGGCGAAACCCGTCTGTCGATGAAAGTGCTCGTGCCCGTGACGAGCCTGTGCCCGTGCTCGAAGAAAATCTCGCAGTACGGCGCGCATAACCAGCGTTCGCACGTGACCATCACGGCCGAACTGGCGGGCGAAGTGGCAGTGGAGGAACTGATCCGCATCGCGGAGGAAGAGGCGTCTTGCGAACTGTGGGGACTGCTCAAGCGCCCGGACGAGAAGTTCGTCACCGAGCGCGCGTATGAGAATCCGAAGTTCGTCGAAGACCTCGTGCGCGATGTCGCCACGCGCCTGAACGCGGATGAGCGCATCGTCGCGTACACGCTCGAAGCCGAGAATTTCGAGTCGATCCACAACCACAGCGCGTATGCGGTGATCGAGCGGGACAAGCGTTTCGACGCCTGATCGTTCGCGCAACTTCTCCAGCAGAGCCGGTCTTCGCACCGGCTCTTTGTTTATGCGAACGCGGTTTCCGACGAAACATGCGCTTCCCGCACCGATTCCACCACGAGCGACGCTAGCCGTTCGACCAGCGGCGAGCCGACACCCGACGCGCGATGCAGCGCCAGCGGAATGGACGGCAGCGCGGGCAGGCCGCCTTCGTCGGCGTCGAGCGGACGGACAGTTGCAGGCAGGCCGTAGCTCGTGCGCACCGTCACGCCCAATCCGGCTGCGGCAGCCGCCCACAATCCAGACAGGCTCGGGCTCGTGAACGCCACGCGCCAGCGGATGCCCGCGCGGTCGAGCGCCGCGGCGGCCGCGCTGTGGAACAGGCACGGCCGGTCGAAGGCGATCAGCGGCAACGGTTCGTCGAGGTCGAAGTGCCACGGCACGCTCGATGAAGCAATCCAGCGCATCGGCGGGGCGGCGATTGCTTGCGGCAGATTGGCTGCCTGGCTTTCGTCGCTGACGCCCGCCGCGCCCCAGACTAGCGCGAGATCGAGCTGCGCGCCGTCGATGCGCTCCAGCAGTTCGGTATTCCGTGCGACGCGCGCCTCGATGCGCACTTTCGGATGCGCGCGCGCGAAACGTCCGAGTACGTCGGGCAACACCACTTCGCCGAAATCTTCCTGTAGCCCGAGCCGGATCCAGCCCTCCAGATCGACGCCGCGCACCGCCACGGCCGCTTCATCGTTCAGTTCGACGAGGCGCCGCGCGTAGTTGAGCATCACTTCGCCGGCATCCGTGAGCGCCAGCCCGCGGCCGGCCTTGCGAAACAACGGCGTGCCGGCCTGTTCTTCCAGCTTGCGGATCTGCGCGCTCACCGCCGAGGTCGAGCGGCCGACACGATCCGCCGCTCTCGCAAAACTCCCCAGATCCATGCCGGCGACGAAACTGCGCAGCACGGCGAGATCGAAAGTCGTCTGGCCCATGAAATCATCCTGTTTATCTGAATGAATGGTGAAAAACTTTGCGATTTTCAGGATGATCCTAAGCCTTCAGACTGGTCGCAGTCAAACTTCTTGCGGACTGCGTCATGGATATTTCCTGGGTATCAAACTCGATCAAGTCGCCCGCGCTCGACAGCCGGCATCGCTGGAAAGTGCTGGGCGTGGGCGTTGCGGCGAATGCGAGCGTGTCAGCGGCGGCAACCGGCTTTCCGACGACCGCCGTCTGGGTCCGCTCGGCGTATCACCTTACTAACGGCCAGTTGGGCGTCGTGCTGGGCGCGCTGGGACTGGGCGTCGCGTTGTCCGAACTGCCGTGGGGCGTGCTGACCGACCGCTGGGGCGATCGGCCGGTGCTGTTGACGGGGTTGCTGACGACCGCCGCTGCGCTCATCGCGATGGCCCTGTTCGCCACGCCCGCCACGGCGAGTTTTGCCTGGCTGGTCGCAGCGATGTGCGGCCTCGGGCTGCTCGGCGGCAGCGTGAACGGTTCGAGCGGGCGCGCCGTGATGGCGTGGTTCGGCGAAGGCGAGCGCGGCCTTGCGATGAGCATTCGCCAGACGGCTGTGCCGCTCGGCGGCGGCATCGGGGCGGCGTTGCTGCCGTGGCTGGCGTCGACGCACGGATTCACGGCCGTCTTCGGCATGCTCGCCGCGATGTGTCTCTTGTCGGCCGTGTTCGCGTGGCGCTGGCTCCATGAACCGCCGCTGGCGCAGCACAAGCCAACGGAAGGCAAGGTCCGGCCCGCCCAAGGCACGCCCTTGCGCGACGTGCAGGTGTGGCGCGTGGTGCTCGGCATCGGCGTGCTGTGCGTGGCGCAATTCGCGGTGCTGAGTTTCGCGACGATTTTCCTGCACGACGCCGCACGTTTCGGCGTGACCGCGATCAGCGTGACGATGGGCGCGCTGCAACTCGGCGCCATCGGGATGCGCGTCTGGAGCGGACGCCATACCGACCGCCATGGAAATCGTCGCGCTTACCTGAAAATGTCCACGGTTGTCGCCTGTGCGTCGTTCGTCGTGCTGGGACTCGCGACGGCGCTTGGCGCGGTCCATCTGCCGGTCCTGCTGGCCGCGATGCTGATCCTGGCGGGCGTATGCGTGTCCGCGTGGCATGGCGTGGCCTATACCGAGCTCGCGACGCTCGCGGGCACCGCGCGCGCCGGCACGGCGCTCGGCATGGCGAACACGGCGGTGTTCGTCGGCTTCTTCCTGACGCCGCTCGCCATTCCACATGTGCTCGCGCTGGGCTCCTGGCCGCTGGTCTGGCTGGCGGCGGGCGTGTGCGCGTCGCTCGCGTGGCCGTTGTTTCCGAGGCCCGCACGCGCTTAAACTGACCGTCCGGCAAAACAGCTGCGGAGTGCACCTTGATCCTGATCGGCCAATACGATTCCCCGTTCGTGCGGCGAGTCGCCATCGCGGCGAGTCTCTACGGCATGGCGGTCGAGCATCGTCCGTGGTCCGTCTTCGGCGACGCCGACAAGATCGCCCCGTTCAATCCGCTGATCCGCGTGCCGACCGTCGTGCTCGATTCCGGCGACGTGCTGATCGAAAGCGCGATGATCCTCGACTATCTTGACGAGCAAGCCGGTGCGGCGCGCGCGCTGATTGCGGCGGACGGGCCGGAACGGCGTCACGCGCTGAAGGTGTGCGCGCTGGCCACCGGCCTGGCCGACAAGGCCGTCGCGCTGGTCTATGAACGCGTGTTGCACAAGGAGCGGTCGCAGACATGGCTCGACCGCTGCACCGGCCAGGTCGAACGCGTGCTGAATGCATTGGAATCGGATCGCGCCGCGCGTCCGGCGGCGTTCTGGTTCGGCGATGCGATCGGCCACGCGGATATCGCCGTGGCCTGCGCGCTGCGCTTCGCGCGCGAGGCGCATCCGGAGATTTTTACGTCGACACGATGGCCCGCGCTGATCGCCCACAGTGACCGGTGCGAAACGCTGCCGGTGTTCGCGGCGATCGTGCAGCCGTTCAACCCGCCGAGATAAGCAGAATCAGGCGCGCGCCAGCGAGGACAAGTCCCAGCGCGGCTTCACGGTGAACGCGTAGTCGCGCACGGCCTGCTCCGGCCAGCGCGACAGGCGCAATGCGCCGGCGAGCGCGATCATCGCGCCGTTGTCGGTGCAGAGCGAGAGGTCGGGGTAATGGACGTCGAAGCGGCGCTTCTTCGCCGCCGCCGACAACGCTTCGCGCAATTGCCGGTTCGCGCCGACGCCGCCCGCCACCACCAGCCGCTTGAGGCCGGTCTGCTTCAGTGCGGCGAGCGACTTGGCGACCAGCACGTCGACGGCGGCATCGACGAAACCGCGCGCCAGATCCGCCTTGCCCTGTTCGCACACATTGGCGCCGAGCTTGCGGCTCTGCGTCAGCACGGCTGTCTTGAGCCCGCTGAAGCTGAAGTCGAGGTCGCCGGAATGCAGCATCGGACGCGGCAGCACAACCGCGCCCGGCGTGCCGAACTCGGCCAGCCGCGAGACTTCCGGGCCGCCCGGATAACCGAGGCCGAGCAGCTTGGCAGTCTTGTCGAAGGCTTCGCCGGCGGCATCGTCGAGCGTTTCACCGAGGGTTTCGTAGACGCCGACACCGGTCACGCGCATCAACTGCGTGTGCCCGCCCGAAACCAGCAGCGCGACGAACGGAAACGGCGGCGGCTCTGCCACCAGCAGTGGCGACAGCAGATGCCCTTCCAGATGGTGAATGCCGACGGTCGGCTTGTCCCAGGCCATGGCGAGCGCATTGGCGACGCTTGCGCCCACCAGCAGCGCGCCCGCGAGCCCCGGGCCTTGCGTGAAGGCGATGGCGTCGATGTCGTCGCGCGCCGCGCCCGATTGTTCCAACACCTCTTCGAGCAGCGGCAGCGCCCGCCGGATGTGATCGCGCGATGCCAGTTCCGGCACGACGCCGCCGTAATCGCGATGCATCGCGATCTGCGAATGAAGGGCGTGGGCTAACAGGCCGCGTTCGGTGTCATAGAGAGCGAGGCCGGTTTCGTCGCAGGAGCTTTCGATGCCGAGAACGAGCATGGGAGTGAGACTTCGGAGGGAACAAAAAAGTATAGCAGCGGCGGCCCGCGCGCGTTCCGTCGCCACGAGCCGGCCCGGCGCAGCGGTTAGAATGCGCGCCATGGAATCCTTCGATATCGCCGTCATCGGCGCGGGCGCGGCCGGCATGATGTGCGCGGCCGTGGCCGCGCAGTCCGGGCGCCGCGTCGTGCTGATCGACCACGCCGCGCGTCTCGCCGAAAAAATACGCATCTCCGGCGGCGGGCGCTGCAACTTCACCAACAGCCACGCGCAGCCGGCCCACTTTCTCTCGGAGAATCCGCACTTCTGCCGCTCCGCGCTGGCGCGCTACACGCCGCGCGACTTTCTCGCGCTGCTCAAGCAGCACCGCGTGAAATGGCACGAGAAGCACAAGGGCCAACTCTTTTGCGACGACTCCAGCGAAACGATCATCGACATGCTCAAGCGCGAGTGCGACGCGGGCGGCGTGACCTGGCGGCGCCCGGTGACGGTTCACGAGATTCGTCACGACGGCGCGCGCTTCACGCTCGACACGAACGCGGGCGCGCTCGGCGCGGCGGCGCTCGTGATCGCGACGGGCGGGCTCTCGATTCCTAAGATTGGCGCGACGGACTTCGGCTACCGCGTGGCGAAACAGTTCGGCCACACGCTGGTCGACACCCGGCCGGCGCTCGTGCCGCTCACTTTCACATCGACGGACTGGGAGCCGTTCGCGGCGCTGTCGGGGCTGTCGCTGCCGGTGCGCATCGGCGCGGGCAAGGGCAAGACGCGCGGCGAGTTCGACGAAGACCTGTTGCTCACGCATCGCGGCGTGTCCGGGCCGGGCGTGTTGCAGATTTCGAGTTACTGGAATACGTCCGAGCCGGTCGAGATCGACTTGCTGCCCGGCATCGACGCTACTGCGATGCTGCTCGAGGCCAAGGCCGGCTCGAAAAAGCAGATCGGCACCCTGCTGGCCGCGCAGGTGCCCGCGCGTCTCGCGCAGGCGTGGCTCGCGGCGCACAAGGTCGCCCTCGACGCCCGTCTCGCCGATCTCCCCGACCGCACGCTGCGCGCGCTGGGCGCATCGTTGTCGAACTGGACGCTGACGCCGAGCGGCACCGAGGGCTATCGCAAGGCGGAAGTGACGCGCGGCGGCGTAAATACGCGCGAGCTGTCGTCGGCGACGATGATGAGCGCGCGCGTCGCCGGGTTGTACTTCATCGGCGAAGTGGTCGATGTGACCGGCTGGCTCGGCGGCTACAACTTTCAGTGGGCGTGGGCCTCGGGCGTCGCGGCAGGCCAGGCGGCGGCGGAGCATGCGCGCAGCGCGACGACGGCCGGCTGAGCCCCTTCGGAAGGCCGCGCGGAAAGCCGGTCAATTGTTCCGGAGCGGGGGTTTTGGCGAGTCTCGAAACGCGAACCCGTTTGCTATACTCAACCGGTCATCGGAGGAAACCCTCCGCTCTGGCTGGCACGCGGGAGCGTCGTTGCGGCACGCCTTGCCGCGGCCCGAAATGGCCCGCAGAAAAGTCCCGCTTGAGGATGCGTTCCCAAGCGGGCTTTTGCTTTCACGAGCACGACACCGCCGGGCCAGCCGGAATCCAGTTATCGCCATTTATCGCAATTGCACCGGGTGAACGATGAGCCTCAAGGACCAGATCAACGACGACATGAAGACTGCCATGCGCGCGCGCGAAACCGAGCGCCTCGGCACGATTCGGCTGCTGCTCGCGGCAATCAAGCAGCGTGAAGTCGACGATCGCGTCACACTCGACGACGCCGCCATCACGGCCGTCATCGACAAGATGATCAAGCAGCGCAAGGATTCCATCAGCCAGTTCGAAAGCGCGGGCCGTACCGATCTCGCCGACAAGGAAAAGGCGGAACTCGCCATCCTGTCCGCGTACATGCCCGAACAGCTTTCCGCCGACGCCATCGCCGCCGAAGTGCAGGCCGCCATCGCGGCAAGCGGCGCGGCCGGTCCGCAGGACATGGGCAAGGTAATGGGCGTGCTGAAGCCGAAGCTCGCCGGCAAGGCCGACATGACGGCCGTCTCGGCACAGGTGAAGGCGGCGCTCGCCAAGTAAATCAGCTGCCGACCGCCCGGTGATTCCTCACGCTTTCCTGCAAGACCTGCTCAACCGCGTCGACATCGTCGACGTGGTGGGTCGCTACGTCCAGCTGAAGAAGGGCGGCGCGAACTTCATGGGCCTCTGTCCGTTCCACAACGAGAAGAGCCCGTCGTTCACGGTCAGCCCGACCAAGCAGTTCTATCACTGCTTCGGCTGCGGCGCGCACGGTACAGCGATCGGCTTCCTGATGGAGCACACCGGCCTGACCTTCCCGGAAGCCGTCAAGGATCTCGCGCAAGGCGCGGGACTGACCGTGCCGCAGGAGCCGTCGTTTCGCGGCGGCGGATCCGGCGGCGAAAGCGCGCCGAGCCGGGCCGTCAGCGTCGCGCTCACCGACGTCATGCAGACCGCCTGCGATTTCTATCGCAAGCAGTTGCGGGGCGCGCCGAATGCCATCGCTTATCTCAAAAAGCGCGGGCTGACGGGTGAGGTGGCAGCGCGCTTTGGCCTCGGCTATGCGCCGGACGGATGGCAGAACCTCGAGGCTGCGTTTACCGATTATCGGGATGAGAACCTGGTCGAAGCGGGCCTCGTGATCGTCAGCGAGAAGACCGATTCGCAAGGGCAGGCGCGCCGCTACGACCGCTTCCGCGAACGCGTGATGTTCCCGATCCGCAATGTGAAGGGCAACGTGATCGGCTTCGGCGGACGCGTGCTCGACGGTGGCGAGCCCAAGTACCTGAACTCGCCCGAGACGCCGCTCTTCAGCAAGGGCAGCGAACTGTATGGATTGTTCGAGGCGCGGCTCGCCGTGCGTGAACTGGGCTACGTGCTGGTCGTCGAAGGGTATATGGATGTCGTTGCGCTGGCGCAGCTCGGCTTCGCCAACGCGGTCGCGACGCTCGGCACCGCGTGCACGCCGGTTCATGTGCAAAAACTGTTTCGGCAGACGGACACGGTGGTGTTCAGCTTCGACGGCGATTCGGCGGGACGACGCGCCGCGCGTCGCGCGCTGGAAGCGGCGCTGCCGCACGCGGCCGACAACCGCACGATCAAGTTCCTGTTCCTGCCGAAGGAGCACGACCCGGACAGCTATGTCCGCGAGTTCGGCACGGATGGCTTCGGCGAGCAGGTCGATCGCGCGATGCCGCTGTCGCAGTTCCTGCTGAACGAAGTGCTGAACGACAAGGAGCTGGAGCAGCCCGAAGGCCGCGCGAAGGCGCTGTTCGACGCCAAGCCGCTGCTTCAGGCCTTGCCCGCGAACGCGTTGCGCGTGCAGATTTTGCACATGCTCGCGGACCGGCTGAGCACGCCGTTCACCGAGATCGCCGCGCTGTGCGACATCGATTCACGCGCGGCCGCCGTGGCCCGCGCGAACGTGCCGAAGAGCGAGCGCCGCCGGGTGACCGGCCAGGAACAGCGGGCATTGCGCAACCTGGTGATGTATCCGGGCATTGGCGTGGGACTCGATCAGGAAAGCGAGCGCACGCTCGTCACCATGACGGAACACGGCGAGTTGTTCAGCGAGGTGATCGGGCATGCACGTGAACTGGGTGGTGAAGCCGAGTTCCAGATGCTCTCGGACGTCTTGAGAAATGCAGCAAATGCGCCCACGTACGAAGATATCTTCCAGGAAATTCTCGCCTATGATGAAAACGTTCGCGATTTGCTGTTGCGCGATCCATCCGACGAGGATGCGGCACAGCGGGTCGAAGAACAGAAGCGTCTGCTTGCCGAAGAGTTGCAGGCAACCGTCGTGAAGCTGAGACATGACAGCTATCGCGCCCGGCTGGATCAACTGGCGCGGCAAGCGAATCTGTCGGCGGAGGAAGTGGCGGAGTTTTCGGACCTTTCCGCGCGGGTCGCGCAGATCAAGGCCAGGCGCGTTGCCAGTCCGGATAGCGGAAAGTGAAATGCTATAATTAAAAGTTCAAATGGAAGTGCTTTTTGTCAACTGCTTGTGTCGCAGGACTGTTGTTTAACGCCCACGGCGCAACATCGGTGGAGTGGTTGAAAAAGGGCATTTGAAGGGGCATTTAAGCGGCTTTTTGCGGGCCACGGAAACAGCAGGCGGCACGCGGAGCACACAACGGCGCTGGCTGACCGGGCGGTTTTCACGGCGGTATCTGTCGTGAGTTCGTCGATTTGCGTGGCACAGGCCGCATAAATCAGACGAAACAGACGGAAAGGCACGCCGGCGTACAGACGGGCGGAAGGGAAGCGGCTGCTATTGCGGGTAGGGCGAGACAGGCGGTTCATTCTTGTCGGATCGGCGGTAGCGCTCCGGGCAGGGCACGCAGGACGAAGCAGCGTGCGCATATTGGGTATTCACGGTTCCATCGGCTGTTGTCCAGCAGCCGCGAGTCGAGACTAAAGCCGGTATGGCGAACTCCATGACGAAAAAGCTGAACGATGTATCCGTCGAAGACGACGCAGTGCAAAACGCAGAGTCTGGCGCCGCCGCTCCCGCGGCGAAGGTCGAAAAGGCCAGGGCTCGCGATCGCCGCGCGAAGGAGAAGGCACTTCTGAAGGATGCGTTCTCGTCGAGCGCGCCGGGCACGGTCGAGGAACTCGAGGAGCGGCGCGGCAAGCTGCGCGCGCTCATCAAGCTCGGCAAGGAGCGCGGCTTCCTCACCTATGGCGAGATCAACGATCACCTTCCGGACAACTTCACGGAAACCGAGGCGATCGAAGGCATCATCAGTACGTTCAATGACATGGGCGTGGCGGTCTACGAGCAAGCGCCCGACGCCGAAACGCTGCTGCTGAACGACAACGCGCCCAATGCCTCTTCCGACGACGAAGTCGAGGAAGAAGCCGAAGTCGCGCTCTCCACTGTCGATTCCGAATTCGGCCGCACGACCGACCCGGTCCGCATGTACATGCGCGAGATGGGCACGGTCGAACTGCTGACGCGCGAAGGCGAAATCGAGATTGCGAAGCGCATCGAGGACGGCCTCAAGCACATGGTCATGGCGATCTCCGCCTGCCCGACGACCATCGCCGATATTCTGGCCATGGCCGAGCGCGTGCAGAACGAGGAGATTCGCGTTGACGAACTCGTCGACGGCCTGATCGATCCGAACGCTCAGGACACGGACGGCTTTTCCGAGCAGGAAGCCGAGGCGATCGAATCCGAAGACGAGGAAGCCGAGGAAGAGAAGGACGGCGACGAGGAAGAGGAAGAAGAGGACGACGGCGCCGCCCAGGCCAACGCCAACGCCGCCCAGCTCGAAGCGCTGAAGCTCCAGTCGCTCGAAAAATTCGCGCTCATCAGCGAATGGTTCGACAAGATGCGTCGCGCCTACGAGAAGGAAGGCTACAAGTCGAAGGCGTATCTCAAGGCGCAGGAAGCCATCCAGACCGAGCTGATGAACATCCGCTTCACGGCTCGTACCGTCGAGCGCCTGTGCGACACGCTGCGCGCCCAGGTCGATGAAGTGCGTCAGGTCGAACGGCAGATCCTGC
Source organism: Caballeronia sp. LZ065 (assembly GCF_031450975.1). Taxonomy (NCBI): domain Bacteria; kingdom Pseudomonadati; phylum Pseudomonadota; class Betaproteobacteria; order Burkholderiales; family Burkholderiaceae; genus Caballeronia; species Caballeronia sp. LZ065. The sequence continues at coordinate 1,172,858 of NZ_JARUXV010000004.1, read as the reverse complement.
ATACGGTGGTGGACAAGTGCGGCATGCCGCGCGCCGAGTTCATCACGCGCTTCCCGGGCAGCGAGACCGATCTCGACTGGTCCGAGAAAGTGGTTGCTGAAGGGCACGATTACAGCGCCGTGCTGGAGCGGAATATTCCCGCTATTCGCGAGCAGCAGCAGCGTCTGTTGGACTTGCAGGCGCGCGTTGTGTTGCCGCTCAAGGACTTGAAGGAAACCAACCGCCAGATGGCGGCGGGCGAATTGAAGGCGCGTCAGGCGAAGCGCGAGATGACCGAGGCCAATCTGCGCCTCGTGATTTCCATCGCGAAGAAGTACACGAACCGTGGCCTGCAGTTTCTCGATCTCATCCAGGAAGGCAACATCGGCCTGATGAAGGCGGTGGACAAGTTCGAATACCGTCGCGGCTACAAGTTCTCGACTTACGCCACATGGTGGATCCGTCAGGCCATCACGCGTTCCATCGCGGACCAGGCGCGCACCATCCGCATTCCGGTTCACATGATCGAAACGATCAACAAGATGAACCGCATCTCGCGTCAGATCCTGCAGGAAACCGGTCTCGAGCCGGATCCGGCAACGCTCGCCGAGAAGATGGAAATGCCGGAGGACAAGATCCGCAAGATCATGAAGATCGCGAAGGAACCGATCTCCATGGAAACGCCGATCGGCGACGACGACGATTCCCATCTCGGCGACTTCATCGAGGATACGAACACGGTGGCGCCGTCGGATGCCGCGCTGCACGCCTCCATGCGCGATGTCGTGAAGGACGTGCTCGATTCGCTGACGCCGCGTGAGGCGAAAGTGCTGCGCATGCGTTTCGGTATCGAGATGAGCACGGATCACACGCTGGAAGAGGTCGGCAAACAGTTCGACGTGACGCGCGAGCGCATTCGTCAGATCGAGGCGAAGGCGCTGCGCAAGCTGCGTCATCCGAGCCGCTCGGACAAGCTGAAGTCGTTCCTCGAAGGCAATTGAACGGGCACGGCGGGCTTGTATTGAGAGGCGTAGTGAGGCACACTCGCTAGCCTTCGGAATCGCCCAGCGCACGGTTCAGAAGTCAGGAAAGCGCCGATCGAGGCGCTTTCTTTTTGCCCGTCGCGCCTGGACGCCAAAGGGCCAAAGGGCCAAAGGGCCGGAAGCTTAATTGGTATAAGCTGTCGACTCATAATCGACCGATAGTGGGTTCGAATCCCACCCGGCCCACCATGAATCCTTCCTTATAATCAATAGCTTAGCTTCCTGACCCATTCGCTCGGGGACTTTCCGGGGACAATAGGGCGCTCTCAAGCCGCGCCATCTCGATGTCGTTCTGGCTGCCGTCGATCCACCGCGTGTAAATCCCCAAGAACATCGCGATCGTGTGTCCGACCTGGCGTGCGCAGAACGTCGGCGTCATGCCGGCCATGAGCATGCTGGTCGCGTAGGTCTGGCGCATGTTGTAGGGCCTGCGGTAGCGGATGCCGAGTCTCTTGAGCATGCGTGCCCAGAAGACGCGCTGAAACGCTTCCTCGCAGTGGTACGGTTCGCCGTGACGCGGATCCTGGAAGAGCCGGTCGCCGGCCATCTGCGTCAGCGCACGCTGCCGTTGTAGTGCTGCGCGCGAGCGGCTGTTCAATCTCACCAAGCGCGGCTCGGCAGTCTTCGTGCGATCCTTCGCCCCTCCTGAAACCAGCACGCGCTCGATCCCGATGGTGTCGTCCCTGAAGTCGACATACCGCCATTCGAGTCCATTGATTTCCGACGTGCGAAGTCCGGTCCAGAACCAGGTTGTGAATCTGCGGGTGAACTTTCGCAGCCTCGGCGAGAGAGCTTCAGACCGCGGAGTGTCACATCGCCCGCCTGACGCTGCCGATCGTCGCAGACTGCTCGTCTCCAGAACTTCACCGCGACCTAGTAGCCGTGGCGCGTCGACTTCTCGACCTGCTGCGCGTTCAACCCGTTGTCGAGGCAATCTCCAACTGTCAGCGTTGTGAGTGCCCTGGCACGTCATGCCTTATCTCGTCACGTTTGGACGATTTGCGCACTATCGATAGTGAGAAGTAGTGCGGAAACTCCAGGATTGCAAACAGATTATGCTCCATTCATCGGAAAGGCCCTGTTTAGCGGCCTGCCGCTCGTTCGCGTCGCCACAAGAATCCCCTCTTGAACTCCATGCCGTTTCACTTCAAGCAAACGATAAGGCATCCGGACGAAAATTCGTCCATCCGGTTTTCCTGAAGATTCATCAAAACATCCTGTGTTTTCAACGCGATGCTCGTGCTTTGTGGATTAGTGTCCTGATTTAAACCCAGCGAATTCGTGCGCGTAGCATCGGTGACATTGACTACGCCGGCCGAACTAAATCGACAGGTCAATCCCGCGCGCATCCTCAGCGATGCGACTTGGCGTCCGAGCCTGAATCATCCGTTTCACCAGTCGCTTCCGCATGGTGCGCTGGGCATCACTCGACCCGCTTTTTTCCAGCAGCGCTCCCCGGCGCTCGTGACAAGCGAAGGAGCACGCGATGTGGGAACGGGACAGGCGGGACGAATGCCAGCCACGACGAAGAGGTGTCGGTTCGCCCGGTGCTTCGTTCCGCGCGTTCACAGACACGAGTCCGCACGCGTCGCCCTGGACGCTTGAACACGATCCAATGCCGGATGAGGATGACGCGTCCCGAGGCTCCAACTCCTCCGCCCCCACAGACGGCATCTTCATCCGGACCGTCCAGGATCTGGTCGCGCGTATCGCCTTGCGCTTCAGCCACGATGTCGTTCAACAGTGCTGTGCCGGCGAAACGGCCTTTCGCGATCTCCAGCCCATCTACACGCGCCGCGAAGACTGGCTCACCACGCTCTTGCAGCTCGGCGAGTTGCTGCCAACCTACGTCGCCTACCTTCCTGATGCATACCGGCCGCAAGCCATCCGCGCCGCCGCACAACTGGCCGATGCCCTGACACTCTGGCGCGCGGCGGACAGTCTGTATCGAACGACGCGAAGTGACGAACGGCCCCATGCATCCTGGCTCGAAGACGTGGTCGCCTGGCTCTCGCTTTTCGATCGATGCAGCGCGGTGTTGCCGGAGGACATGCGCGACATCGCTCGATCAACCATCGAATGGCTCAAGCGAGGACTCGCTAGCTACTCAGCCATCGATGCCCTCACTCGAAGCCTCGAGCCCACGCTGACGAACGAGTGCCTTTCGATGGACGACAGGCTCGCGCAGGCCCGTCATCTGATCGACCTGCAGGCAGGCCGCTTGCCGGAGACCTTGCATGCATCGATGCGTGCTGCGCTGCAATCCTTGGCGACACTGCAAGCATGCGTGCGGCGTATGGACGATGCCCGCGCCATCTTTGAGCGTACGGGTAATCTCACGGGTCTGGCTCAAGCCCTGATTACGCTGCTCGGCGACGACGAAAGAGCGGGCTTTGCATCCTTCGACCGGCTCACCACGTTCACCACCTATTGCCGGGCTCTGAGCGAGGCCTACCTGGTGGTGAGCAATCGCCTCGGCGGCGAGGGTTCCGCCGATCAACCCAGCGCAGCGGGCGCGCTCCATCACCGGCTTGCGGCGCTGGTCGGCTTCCTCGGCGGCCCGGCAGGCGCGCCGTTGAGAAGCCACATACCGGAACCCGTATTGATCGTCATCGACACGTCCAACGTGTTGATGGAGTTCTATCAGACAGGCGAGCGTCTCTATGGTGCGTTTCACGAGATTCACAACAGCGCCGGCACATTGACCGCGAAGCTCGGCGCATCGTCGAGTCTTATCAGGAGTCAATCGGGCCAGCTGCTGCCCGACGTCGCGCGCGTGCCTCTCAGGGTCATCGCGGACCTGCTGGATGGTCTGCTCGCGGTGTGGAAGGGTGGCGACGGTGCATCGGCAGAAGCGCGTGTCAGGTTGATCGAGCGCACCGTCACGCAATTGGAACGCGCGGTGCGCGATCCCGGCCTGGCTCGCGTGCTGCCCGAAAGCGCGCGGGCCGGCGTGAGCCAAGCCTTGCGTTCCTGCCAGATGCTGACGGGACAACTCGGCGCTCTGCTCAAAGCGCACGAACACGGCAGCTTCGCCGAATTCCTGCAAGCGTTATTGAGGGACGACGGGCTGGCCGCGTGGCTTCCTCAGTTCCTTCAGCCCGTATTGGAATGGGCGCGAATGCTCTCGAATGTCGCTGAGCAATTCGAACGCTCGAATCTTCCCGCGTATCCAGCGGACGCAGGCCTCCCCGAACAGCTCGGCTGGCTCGCGCATGCACTGCAGAACCCGGAACGGATCGAAGGCTTGCTGAAGCATCTGCCGCCGGAAACGCGGACCATGGTGCGAACAGGTTCGGTGCTGCTGCAAAAGATGTGCGCGGGTCCGCAAGGCAACGCATTACCCGCGCGGGCGCAATGGCTCATGAGCCTGATACAGAGCGCCGAAATGCGCGAGCTTCTCGCGCTCGGAGGGGTGTCACCAGACGAGTGGATGAATGGCTTCGTCGATACGGCGCTGGCTCATGAACTGTTCGAGGGCTTCATCGAAGCGACCCGTGCAGACTCCGCTCTTGCGAGCGTTCAAGTCGCGCTCATGCCCCTGGCCAATTTCAAGATCATCGCGCGCGCCGGCGCGGCGGTCGTCTGGCACGCGTTGGGGTGCGCGCCATGTTTCGGCGTGGAGCGGGTCCTGCAAGGCTTGCTGAGCCAAGTAACGATAGAAGACTCATGGCAGGCCACGGTCAATAAGCTGCTCTCGGGCATGGCCCAGGATGTCGCGGCGATCAAAGGAATCATCGAGGACATACACGGTATCGGCAGGGAGATCGTTGCGCGCTTGCCGCTCATGCTGACACACGCCAGCAGAACCGACGTCACGCGTCCCGAAGACAAGCTGCTCGCGGAACGCGTCGGCGAACTTCGGCAACGCATCCGCGAACGCGCGGAGGCGCTGGGCGACAGCCCGAATCTCGCCGATCTGAGAAGCGGCCTCGTCGCTCTTCGGGAAACGTTCGGCGAAATCAGGGAGATCGCACGCGACGTGGACGTCACGGACGATATCAGGTTACTCATCGAGGCGACCAAGGACCTCTACCCGCCGATCCTGGAGTCATTCAGCGAGGCCCGCTTCAGTCACGCATTGACGGCGATCCGCCGGTTCCCGGCACAGCCGGAATCGCAGGACTGGCAGGCCATGCTGAGCGGATTCCAGGGATTCGAGCAGACCAAACCTCTTTATCGCACCTTCATCGTGATGAGGCTTACATGGCTCACTGTGCGGCTGGCCACAGCGGATCCCACCGAACGTGCCTGCCGGCTCGATGAGCTCACACGGGAATTGAGCCACGTCGCCGATGCGTCCTTCGAGGAGCGCGATGCCATCGCCGGCTTGCGGCACATACTTCCCCTATTGCCCGATCTGATGGCGGCGCGCGAGCACATCGAACTTCCGCAAGCCGGTTCGTGGCTGGAATGGGCGGCCAGGCTAGCCGAAGCGCTGGCGGCGAGCGAGGTGCCCGTCATCGCGCGGCTCAGGCAGAACCTGGAACAGCAGACCGAAGCGTGGATCGTCGGGAAGTTGCATCAGGCGACGAATGCGCTGTTGAGCCGGTTTCCCGTACAGCGCGAGGCTGTGCCTTCGACGCTTGCCGAGTGGGTGCCGCTCAACAGGGCATGGGCCGTCGAGGTGTCCGTGCGTGATCTCGTCGCCGAGCAAGGCATCTATACGATACAGGGCAGGCGATTCGTCGAGGAGCAGGGCTGTGTCTATCGCGTGCGTTACGATGGCGAAGAAGGCGTCTTGTGTGTGTTGTCGAATAATCGGGAGCACGATCGGATGGCGTGGCAGCCGATCGAATCCAGAGGCGGACATTGGTGGGTCAAACCACGCACCGTCAAGCTTTCCGGGGGCGCGGCCGGCTATGCCACCTCAGCTGATGAACAGCCCTCGACGACCGCCGAACCCGGCACGTCGGTACGCCAGGACGCGAGCGACGACCTGACCATCCATGACTTTCTCGTCACGGATGCCGGATCTAAGGAAGCCACCGGCACGAACTGGACGCGGTTGGCCGGTGCCGCTCGACTTGCTGCAAGTCTCTCCTTGATGCTGACGCTGTTCTTCGTCTGGCGCGCGACGCGCGGCGCTGATGTGCCGGGGTCGGAAAGACGCAGCGCAGAAGGCTGGCGCTCGGCATCGGCAACGCGCAAAAGCGAGTCGTCGAGCGTCGAACTCTCTGAAAACGCGCCATCGTCCATGGAGTTACAGCCACTGACTCGTGACGTCGGCGGCGTCGATGTCAGCAGCGACAGCAGAATCGACGGCAGCAGCGCTTCAAGACGGAACCGATACGCCGTGTTGCTCGGCGCGCTGGCAGCGGTGATGGCGGCAGGATCGGTCTGGGCCTCCGTGAAGCCACTCGACGACGCAAGCACTGAAGAGGACGCAACGCCCGGCGACGGCATGGCCGGAAGATTCGACCTTCTGGCGAGTGAATACCTGTGCGGCATCGAGTCGCCTATGGCACCGTCGCATCAGATTGTGATCGACGCTCCGATCGACCTGCGTCTGATTCGCGCGGCCAATCCGGAAGACGGCGCAATGGGGGATGCAGCAGGAGCTGGCGAAGTCAAGGCGAGAAAGCGGCGATCCACGAAATCCACGGCAGCAAGAACTGAATTCCGGCCCATGCCGGGTGATTCGGCGGTCGATGCCAGCCTCGAAGCAGCCGTGGCCAATGAATTCTCCGCGGCGGACGCTTATGCACCGGAAGCCGAATACTTCCCGCAGATCGAAGACAGGCTGTATTCCAACATGGCCGGCACGCGAAAGCTTTTGTTCGCGAACGGGCGCTTCTGGGTCTGCCATAAGTTTGAAGATTTTCCCCCGAGTACCGGAGTGGAGCATCATGACGCCGTCGAGCTCACGGGTTCAGGGAGAAAGGCATTGGCGAAGCGAGACGCCATTCTTTCCGCAGGCAGCAAGCAACTCTACATAGCATTCGACGGAAACAACTGGAAGCTGAAGCCCGGAGCCAACGTGGGTGTCGACATCAGGAGCAAACCTGCGCCGGCGCCTGTTGCCAGGGAGGTGATATCCGTAATCGGCCAGTGGAGCAAAGAGTCGGCCTATCAGTACTCCAGAGGCGCCGGCGCGGATGGAAGGCTGTATGCGGACGCCCAAGGAAATCGACTCGTCTTCCTGAACCGACGGTTCTGGCGCTGCGTGTTGTTCCATCCAGGGCTGATCGCAGTCATGGGGGGAATGGAGGCGCGTCCGGACACCATTTATCTTGCATGGTCGTCCGAATACTCCCGGTGGTATCTGGCGCAAGTCGCGAGTCCGTTGCCCTTGCCAGATCGCATTTACACGGATGAGCTGAAGCGAGCGATTGTGGAAGAACTCGTGCCGGTTCAGCCACCCAATCCATTGCACAGCGTGAAAGATTATCCAGGACTCTATTCGAATTCCGTCGACCAGCGTTCGCGCAAGAACGAAACCCTGTATCTCAAGCTGGAAGCGGCCTTCTACCGATGCATCGAGAAGCTTCTGGTCATTTGTGCCGACACCCAGGACGGGAATTCCATCAAGGCAGTGTCGCTTGTTCAAAAGGATCAGGCCACACCGACGATCCACGCGGTTTGGGATGAAAGCCTCGGACAATGGCGAAGAGTCAGCTTCGCTGACAAGGTGCACTGCACACCCGAATTCGACGCAAATGAGCTTGCGTCGCATGGACAATTCACGCGCATCAACACGACGGCGGGAGCCGAACTGCTGACGCAGCTTTCCGATCTCGACGACACAGCCGCACTGGATAACCCGGATGTTGCGCAACCTCCTATGCCGGGTGGCATTTATGAATCTGATCGAAAGCTATATGTGCATCTTATGGGAAAGTTCTGGCCATTCGTCATGCTTACGCCGGTGCTGGGCATTCTTTTCACCGGAAAGAAGATGACGCAGTCCCGGACGCTCGTCTGCATCAAGGGCGCATGGCTTCCCCTCGATGCCAGCGTGGCGATGCAGAACATCTACCAGCTTCTACAGGGCTCGCGGATGTCGGAGCTTCTCGAATGGTCGAATTCGCTGCTCACGAGCGCAGGTCCCATGGCCTGGTCCCAGATGTTGATCGGACTGGATGATCTCGCCACGAAGTCGCTTCTTAAAAACGTCGAAACGCCGGACACGGAGGCATTCAGGATCGCCTTGCTTAGGAAATCCCTTGTATGGTTCCTTCAAAGGTTGACGCCTCCCGGGAAACAGTGGTCGCTGGCCATCGCGACGGACAGGTCGTTGAGCAATGATCTGATGCAGCAGATTGGTCTGGAACTGGGACGCGACGAGCCAGTCAACGAGCCGGATATCGCTTTTGCCTTGTCCGTATGCGATTTGACCGACCAGGAGATCCAGGACGAGCTGGATGATCTGACCGCGAAAATCACGGCGACGGGCGTCGAACTCAAGAACGCTGAAAATTTTGTCCTCGCGGAGAACCGAGCCAAGGCCGAACCGGATGCATGCGCGGATGGACCCGAGGCCAAGCCGCTCGTGCTGGTTTTGCTGGGTGAGGTCTATGAACTGGCCGCCGACATGGATGCCAAGACGGAGTGGTGGTCCGGCGAGTACCGGCGTCTGCTTCGCCTGGGCGAGAAGTTGAAATGCCGGAGTGCCGACCTCAGTGCCCTGCAGGATGGAATCCGAGCCAATGACTACGTTGCAGGCTACAGGATCGGACGAAGCAAGGAGAAGGAGGAACTGTCGAAGCAATGGATCAGTGACGATTTCGGCAAGAAACTACGTCAGGGAATCGCTTATTCACGCATTCTTGCTGATCTGGAATGGGAGATTTTCAGGGCATGGCGCCGCAACGAGAGAGGCGAGAATCTGAGCGATTCCGATAGGGTCAGGATTGGCAATCTGCGCAACGCGCGCCTGTACATTTCCCGGCAGTGGCAGCGAGCCGATAACTTTTCCGAGATTCTGCTCGAACTGAATCGCTTCGATGCGAAACAGCTTGCGATCAGTCTTGCCCGAAATTATCTGGACATTCTTGCCGCCAGGGAAAAGGCGGACTGGGTTATCGCTTCGTCACCGCATTCATCCGGCCTGAATCCATCGCACCGGGAAACCATCGCCGCGATAGCGCTATGGACCTGTGAAAAGGGAGTGTCGATTGCGTCCATCAGGCCGCTGGATCACGTCCTCATTGCGGATCATTTCTCTGAGCGGTCGCAAGCATCGCATCCATTGAGCGAGATAGGCCAGGCGCCGGAAGGCTACCGGACCTTGATGAATCTGAAGCCGAGTTCGCTATGCGCGAACGACAAGGAGTTCTTTGCTCAATTCGAACGTTATGAGGCGAACAGCCTGTCTTACGATGCGGCGTGGACCGCAGCGACGCTGTTGCTGCCGCTCGAGATTTCGATGCGTGAATACTACTCGATGACGAAGGCGATTCACGTCAGAAATGAGATCAACAAGTCTGACGAGTTCTTCATCAAGCTTGCGGGGGGGGACTGGATTCTCGCGAAACTCGGCGCGAACAGCGCCGACAGAAGCAGTCTCAGGATCACGGCGAAGGACGCCGGAAACGCCAAGGTCGCCCCGCAATATCAATTCTGGAAGGATGCTCGTGCGCTAAACGATTCCAGCAAGCAGATATTCAATTACGTTTTCGAGCAAATATTCGTATGCAGTGACCCACGGATTCTCAAGAATTGCCCTGGCGGTCTCACGCAGAGGTCACTTCGCCAGATCAGTGCCGGAAATCTGGATAAAAAGAAGCATGCAAGCATTGCGGGCTACCTGTCTTTTGAAATGGCGATACTGATCAAAGCCCGGGTCCCGCACTACAGGACCAAGCTCCATAAGCCAGGCTTCGCTCAACGATTGCTGTTCGATCTGGTGCCTTTCTACAAGCTGGGATACATGATCTCGTTCGACAAGGACTATCGGGTGAGTCCGCTCGAGGTCCTTGTTGATATCTTCACGGTCTTACTGTCTCTGTATCCGGCGAGCAAAGGGATCGGCGCGGTGATCTGTCGAAGCGCATTGCGGGAAAGTGTGCATTCGGGCAGGGTGCTTGGATTATCCGGATCCGCGCTGGCCAATCACGTCCTGCGGGTCATCCGGGTGAGCGACTTGGGAGCGGACGTGGCCAAGGTCTCCAAAACCATTGCGGCCGCTTTGCTGGACATTCTCGTTCCGCTTCCCATCGATATAGCGGATATCGGGCGAGCATCGAAGGCGGGAATCATCCGGCCCGCCCGGCTGAAGGCGGAACTGTATCTCCCGGATGACTGGAACGTGCGCGGTATCAAGATTGACAAACAGTATCTGACTTCCGTGGTAGCCCAGCCCCGGCTGGAACTCAATCCCTCAAGCCATACCTATACGTTGCGCGAAGCCTTGCCTGTCCAGAAGTACACGGAATATGTCAAGTCAGGCGAGGGACTTTGCGAGGTCAGATTCAACTGGCGGACCAACGCCTATAACGCCGTTCATCCGGTCAGCCGTCTGGATGGCCCGTCGCTGAGATTTTCCGGGGGCGAGTGGAAGATGGTTCCGGAGCCGACGCCAGTGTGTTCTTCGATGCTGAGACTTGCGATCACGCACATTGACGAAGGCATGAACCTGCAAACTGCCAAGGAGATGCGTGACGTGTTGGCCAGGGCGAAGAATACAGCGATGAGCCTTCTGGAGGACGCCGGCTTTGCATTGCGGGAGAGCCGGGAGGAACTGCCGATAGCAAGGTTGTTCGAGATATTCTTCGGCGCTTCCGGAGACGATGTGCTCGAGCATTTCCTGGAGACGCGGCTCCCGCTGTGCGGCGCTTCACTGGCCAAGCTGAACGTTTCCACCACGACACGCTATGCGAAGCAGGGGTATCAGGGAGACGTTTTGATCACCACCTATCCATCGAATGCGCCGCCTCTCTATCAGCCCCATCAGGATTATCACCCCCTGAAAACGACGTCAAAGGATGTGACCTTCCTGTTGACCGCATTCGAGAAGGGCATGGATGAAGTCGCGACGATGGGCTCGCAGTTCGATCAGGTGATGTCGAGGATGTTGATTCACGAGAGTTATCACATGTCGGCGGAAGACTTGCTGGACGTTTATGCCTCACGGACAGGAACACGGAATTCGGTTGAAAGACTCGTGGTGAACAGCGGCGAGAAGCTCAGGGGGATCCCGGTAGAGGTTCTGGCAACCGATCCGAAGTTCAAGAACGTCGTCTTGCAGACGCTCAAGTTCGCAATCGAGAAGGATCCGACCCGGCGGAAATGGAGGCTGCGCAATCGTGTGCCCGGCACGGAAGAGCCGCTCGGAACACAAGCGCTGGAAGCGCTCTATGCCGACAAGAGCAAGGTCACGCGCCAGCTACAGGATGTCGTCGACAATTACGCGCCCAAGATGCAGTTCAATCCGGATAGCGTGAGCTTCGTCGTGCTGGGCCTGGGCTATCTCAAGAACGATCCGGACAGCCTGGGCAGCTTTTTCGCCCGGTACGAGAAATTCATGAATGGCGAGCTGGATTCCCTTGCATGGGACTATCGTGCCCACTAATGAGGTTGTCAGGGCGCCTTGCCAAGGGTCCATCCATTCATCCCGCTCTATATGAACGATAAGAATGTCTTGCTTTCATGAATGGTCTTTCTGGCCCACCATGACGGAGTCTGGAAAAGCACAGGGAGCGAGACATGGAAAGCAAGACTGACCTGAAGCGCTATGAATTGCTGATCAACGGCGAGTGGATTCCGCCGGGCGGCGGCGACTATTCCACCAACCTCGATCCGGCCACCGAAAACCCGATTGCCCAGGTCGCGCAGGGCACCTCCGCCGATGTCGATCGCGCGGTACAGGCTGCGCGCGCCGCATTGAAACCCTGGAACGCGATCCGCGCAGCCGAACGCGGCCGCATCCTGATGAAGTTCGCCGAACTGCTGCGCCAGAATCAGGACGAACTCGCCGCAATCGAAAGTCTCGACGGCGGCAAGCCCATTGCGGCGGTGCAGCGTCAGGACGTTCCCGCCGCCATCGATACACTCGCGTACTACGCCGGCTGGTGCGACAAGATCAACGGTCAGGTCGTGCCCGCGCGGCCCGATGCGCTGACCTATACCGTGCGCGAGCCGGTCGGTGTGGTCGCGGCGATCGTGCCGTGGAACTTCCCGCTGATGATCGGCATGTGGAAGATCGCTCCGGCGCTCGCCTGCGGGTGCACGCTGATCGTGAAGCCCGCCGAGATCACGCCGCTGTCCGCCTTGATGCTCGGCCGCCTGGCGCTCGAAGCAGGCGTTCCGCCCGGCGTGCTCAATATCGTGACTGGAAAAGGCTCGGTCGTCGGCGATTCGCTGGTCGCGCATCCGGGCGTCGACAAGGTCACGTTCACCGGATCGCCGTCGGTCGGACGCGGCATCCTGCAGGGCGCCGCGGGCAACTTCAAGCGCGTCACGCTCGAACTGGGCGGCAAGTCGGCCAATGTCATTTTCGCCGACGCCAATCTCGACGGCGCCGTGCGCGCGGCGGCATCGGGCATCTTCTTCAACGCGGGGCAGGTCTGTTCGGCGGGCTCGCGCATCCTGGCCCAGCGCGCGGTGTACGACGAGGTGGTCGAGCGGCTCGCGCAACGTGCCCGCACCATCAAACTTGGCGATCCCACCCAACGCGAAACCAACATGGGCCCCGTCATCTCCGCCAAGCAGATGAAGGCGATTCTGGAATACGTCGATATCGGCAAGGGCGAGGGCGCCTCGCTCGTGACCGGCGGACGACGTGTCGGCGAGCGCGGCTATTTCATCGAGCCGACGGTGTTCGCCAACGTCGAGCACGAGATGCGGATCTCGCAGGAAGAGATTTTCGGACCGGTGGCCAGCGTGATTCCATTCGACGACGAAGCCGACGCGCTGCGCATCGCCAACGGCACCGCGTACAGCCTCGCGGCGGGCGTGTGGAGCGCGGATATCGGGCGGGTGCACCGGATGGCGGCCGGATTGAAGGCGGGCACCGTCTGGATCAATACCTACGGCTACACCGACGTGCGGCTGCCGTGGGGCGGCAGCGGCGACTCCGGCTTCGGCCGTGAGCACGGCGACGTCGCGATCGAAAACTTCACGGAGCCCAAGGCAGTCTGGGTGGCTCTCGCGCCCTGAACGCGCTGAATGCAGAACGGGCGGCCCGGAATGTCGGGCCGCCCGTTTTCGTTGCGAGAGAAACTCAGAACTGCGCGGCTTTCCGGTCGCGCGCCCGCCAGAGCCGCGCGCGCTGTGCGCTGTCTTCATACTGAACGGTGTTCTGCCGGCAGGCCTCGACCATCGAGTTCTTTCGCTCCACGATAGCCTGGCAAAGGAATTCAGCGCTGTACGCCTTCAGGAGATGCGGACAATGCATCTCGATGTAATGCGCGAGCTTGCCGTAGTCGCTGTCCGCGGAGGCCAGCGAACGGTACGTCTGCGCGTCCCAGCGGAACATCAGATCGAGTTCTTCAAAAGCCGTATTGAATGCGCAGACCTGCGCCTGAACTTCGCGGTCATCGCCGTGCGTTGCATGGATCATGATCGTCTCCTGTTGGCCGAGGGGGCTTCATGGCAGGATAGAAAAATCGATCCATACACGACAGTTAAACTTTCTTCGGGTATGTATTGATCAAACCTTATGCGTTCGGTTTGCCCGTCGTGGCGACGATCTGCGTGATCGCCTCGATCTGCGCGGCGCCTTCCTGAATCAGGAAATCTTTGAACGCCAGCGCGACCGGCGGCAACCGCTTGTTGTTGCGATGCACGACGAACCAGTTGAGCATCACCGGAAAATCCTCGATATCGAGCACCGCCAGCTTGCCCATCTGCAACTCCATGCTGATGGTATGAGCCGAAAGAAAGCTGAGCCCCATGCCGGCGATCACCGCCTGCTTGATGGTCTCCGTACTGGTGATTTCCATTGCCACGTTGAGCTTCGTCAGGCGCCCGGCGAAGCCTTCTTCCATCGAATTCCAGGTATCGGAGCCGCGCTCGCGGACGATGAACGGCTCGTCGGCCAGCGCCTCCAGCGGTAGATCACGCCGCCCGACGAGCGGATGATCCGGCGGCGCGACGATCACATAGGGATGCGGCGCGAACGATACGTTCACGGTATCCATGTCGCGCGGCGGGCGCACCATGACGGCCAGGTCGGTGAGATTGTCGGAGAGCTGGTGCAGCAGCTCCTCGCGATTGTGAACGGCGAGATTGAGCCGCACGTCCGTATTGCGCAGCGTGAAGGCGGCGAGCAGACGCGGAAAGAAGTAATCGCCGGCGCTGATGACCGCGACATTCAACGTGCCTCCGGAAATACCCTTGAGGCGGGCCATGGCGTCGTCGGCTTCGCGGAATTGCTCCAGGATTGCACGGCTATGATGAAGCATTTCGTCGCCGGCCGGCGTCAGGTAAATCTTCTTGCCCAACTGCTCGAACAACGGCAGTCCTGCGTGCTCTTCGAGTTGCTTCACCTGCGTCGACACCGCTGGCTGCGTGAGGTACAGCTCTTCAGCGGCGCGGGAAAAACTCAGTCGCCGAGCGACGGTTTCGAAGATCTTCAATTGACGCAGGGTGGCGTTGCGGAGCACGGCAATCCCTCATCCATTAACGATACTGAATTTATACAATAATTTTTTCTAACTTTCCTTAATCGTTTTTCTCCCCCACGATGCTTTCACGTCTCCGTGAGTTGTAAGGCGGACAGTCACAGAGAGCGCGACCGGCCATGCTGGCCCCAGGCATCGACCGAAGCTCGCGCGGCAGAACAGAAGCGCCCCGCATCACCGCAGCACGCATCAAGCAGGATCAATCAGCAGCATGCGAAGCCTGCAAAGGCTGGTTCGAATCACCCGGACTCAACTGGGAATCGCTCGACATGATTCTTCGATCGCCTGACGCGGATGTTTGCCCGATGTGCGAATCGATCGCCTGCTTCATCGCGCGCGCCCCGCGCCGCACGCAGACAGACCGGCGGCCGCCCGCCCACGCCGCCTGGACCGAACCCTTCTCCTGACCGACCGCCCGCCGCCGACGCGTCGCGCCGGCTTCTCGCAGCACATCAAGCGCCGTACGAGCGCTGGAAAAGACAACGGAGACAGACATGGCAAGCGCAGACACGGTTGTGTCCGGGCAATCGCACGGGCGTCATCACAACAGATGGTTTCAGCTGGTGATCGGCATTCTCTGCATGGGACTGGTCGCCAACCTGCAGTACGCATGGACGCTGTTCGTCGTGCCAATGGACGCCAAGCACCATTGGGGTCAGGCGGCGATCCAGACCGCCTTCACCATCTTCATCGTCACCGAAACCTGGCTCGTGCCCGTGGAAGGCTGGCTCGTCGACAAGTTCGGGCCGCGGCCGGTGGTCATTGGCGGCTCGCTTTGCGCGGCGCTCGGCTGGATCATCGACGCGCACGCGACCAGCCTCGTGCATCTCTACATCGGCGCGGTCGTGGCGGGCGTGGGCGCGGGGTGCGTGTACGGGACCTGCGTGGGCACGGCGCTCAAGTGGTTTCCGGACAAACGCGGCCTCGCGGCGGGACTGACGGCGGCCGGCTTCGGCGCGGGCGCGGCGGTCACGGTGATTCCGATCTCGAACATGATCCAGCGCTCGGGCTATGAGCATGCGTTCATGTTCTTCAGCATCCTGCAGGGCGTCTGCATCTTCGTGCTCGCGCTGATGCTGGTGCGGCCGAAGCCGCCGGCGGGCATCGTTCCGGCGAAGCGTATCGTCGCGACGAAGATCGACTACACCACGAGCCAGATGGTGCGCGCGCCGATCTTCTGGGTGCTGTACCTGATGTTCGTGTTCGTCGCGGCGGGCGGCGTGATCGCGACCGCGCAGTTCGGGCCGATCGCCAAGGAATACGGTTTCGCGAAAATGCCGGTCAACCTGTTCGGCATCACCTTGCCGCTGCTCGCGATGACCCTGTCGATCGACAATCTGTGCAACGGCTTCACGCGTCCGTTGTGCGGCTTCATCTCCGACAAGATCGGCCGTGAAAACACGATGTTCATCATCTTCCTGGGCGAGGGCATTGCGCTGCTCGGGCTGATGGAGTTCGGCCACAACCCGTATCTCTTCATGCTGTTCGCGGCGCTGACCTTCCTGTGCTGGGGCGAGATTTTCTCGATCTTCCCGGCAACTTGCGCCGATACCTTCGGCAGCAAGTATGCCGCCGCGAATGCCGGCACGCTGTACACCGCGAAAGGCACGGCGTCGATGCTGGTGCCGCTGGCGTCGGTGCTTGCGTCGATCGGCTCGTGGAACGCGGTGTTCATCGCGGCGGCCGTGACGTCGATCGCGGCCGGGCTGTGCGCCAAGTTCGTGCTCGCGCCGATGAGAAAGCGCTGGATCGACAATACGGTGGCGCAGGCTTCGAGTGAATCGTCGGTCAATGCGTCGTTCCAGGCCGGCTGGGACGGATCGCACAAGACGGTGCAGTAAGCAGCGCGGCGCAGGCATGAGCGATCTGGACGAATCGAGCGATCATGCCGCGCCGGCGCTCAGTGTCTCGCTGCATCAACTGAGGCTGTTCGTGACGCTGGCGCGGCATCGCAGTTTCACCCGCGCAGGCGATGCATCCGGCGTCACGCAATCGGCGGTCAGCCGAGGCATTCGCGAGCTCGAAGAGGAAATCGCGCTGCGGCTCTTCGATCGCACGACGCGTCACGTCACGCTCACCGATACGGGCCGCAAGCTGCTCGCGCGGGTCGCGCCGCTCGTCGAGGAACTGGAGGCGACGCTGCGGCCGCACGGCCAATCCGGCGCCGAGCCAGGCGTCGTGAATCTCGCGTGCAGCGGCGCACTGGCGGCAAGCCTGCTGCCCGCGATGCTGGCCTCGTGCCGTGCGCGTCTTCCGCATGTCACGGTCGTCGTACTGGACCGTCCGCAAAACGCCGTGCTCCAGCTCGTGCGCTCGGGCGAGGCCGATATGGGCCTCGTCATTGCGCCCGAGACGCTGGACGAACTGTCCGCCGAGCCGCTGTATCCGGACGTGTTCGCGGCGGTGGTCCCGATGTCGCATCGATGGGCCGGGGTCGCCGCGCTCGACTGGCGCCAGCTGCGCTGCACGCCCTTGCTGCTGCTCGACGACGACACCGGCAGCCTCGCCGCCATCGAGGCCGCGCTGGCGCTGCACGGCGTGACCGGCGCGGTGCGGCAGCGCTTCACCCAGGCGTCGGCGATTGCGCACATGACCGCGGCCGGCCTCGGCGTCGGCGTTCTGCCGATGCACGCGCGCACGGCCTGCGATCCCGCCGCGCTTCATCTCCTTCCTCTCATTCCCGCCACCGCACGCGCGCTGGTGCTGGTGCGCCGTCGCGGCCACGCGCTGCGCGCCAGCGCGGCGAGCGTGTGGTCACACGTCATCGCATCGGCGTCGCATACTGTCGGCAGCGGTCAGATCGCCGAAGCCTGAGCGGCGTCTTTCATTCGTCCTTGCAACTCGCAGCGTTCACGGCGCATGCGGGTTTTGGCGTGCTTGCCGGTGCGCTTTACGCCTTGTTCCAGCTCCATACGGAATGTAGTATCTTGTATATCAGAAGGGATCAAGCTACAAACAGGAGACGAACCATGAAGATCTGCGTATACGGCGCCGGTGCGATCGGCGGCTATATGGGCGCGCAACTGGCACGCGCGGGAGCCGATGTTAGTTTCG
Organism: Caballeronia sp. LZ065; assembly: GCF_031450975.1. NCBI lineage: Bacteria > Pseudomonadati > Pseudomonadota > Betaproteobacteria > Burkholderiales > Burkholderiaceae > Caballeronia > Caballeronia sp. LZ065. Next base: position 1,155,217 of record NZ_JARUXV010000004.1, on the reverse strand, counting down.
TCGCGCGCGGGCCGCACCTCGCGGCCATGCAGGCGCAGGGCGTCAAGCTGCGTATCGATGGCGAGGAGCACACCGTCAAGGTGCGCTGCACGAACAATCCCGCTGAACTCGGCCCGCAAGACTTCGTCATCATCGCGCTCAAGGCGCACTCGATTCCGGGCGTCGTCGACCTGATTCCGCCGCTGCTCGGCCCCGACACGGCGATCGTCACTGCGGTCAACGGCCTGCCTTACTGGTATTTCTACAAGCACGGCAACGAACTCGAAGGCACGAAGCTGCAAAGCGTCGATCCAGGCGGACGGCAATGGGATGTGTTCGGGCCGGAGCGTGCCATCGGTTGCGTGCTGCTGCCGGCGGCGGAAATCGCGGAGCCGGGCGTCATCGAACATCACTACGGCAAGAAGTTTCCGATCGGTGAGCCGAGCGGGGAGATCACGCCGCGTTTGCAGGCATTGCACGATCTGATGGCGAAGGCGGACATGGAAGCGCCGATGCGCGACAACATCCGCGACGAAATCTGGCTCAAGCTGTGGGGCAATCTCTGCTTCAACCCGATCAGCGCGCTCACCGGCGCGACGCTCGACGTCCTCACCAGCGATCCCGGCACCCGCGCGCTTTCGAAGGCGATGATGCTGGAGGCGAAGGCCATCGGCGACAGGATCGGCGTGAATTTCAGGGTGGACGTGGAGCGCCGCATCAACGGCGCGGGCGCGGTGGGCGCGCACAAGACCTCGATGCTGATGGACTGCGAGGCCAAACGGCCCATGGAAATCGATCCGCTGATGACCGTCGTGCAGGAAATCGGCCGCCTGGTGCACGTCGAAACGCCGATGCTCGATGCGGTTCTCGCATTGATCAAGCTGCGCGAAGGCGTGAACCAGGGCACCGCGAAGCCCGTGTCGCCCCCGCAGCCGCAGAAAGCGGCCTAAACTGCCTTTACGGTGCCAGCGTTGTTTCTGATATACAAGATGCAAAATATGTTGCGTCTTGTTGCGACGCAACATATACTGAGGGCTCTTGAGTGATTTGACCGGAGCCTGAAATGAGCATCGCCCTGTTGGTTGTCGTCGGTTTTGCGCTGGTTGCCGTGGGTATGGGTGTTACGTTTATGATTGCATCGGCGGTGCCGCAGAGCATGCTGCAGCGCGCGCAGAATCACGGTCGCTTTGCCGGTCTCGCGGCGGACGATCAGAACGGCGGCTCGGGCAAGCGTATCGACGCTGGCCGTCCGCACTTGGGAAATCAAGCCATCAATGCCATCTGATACTCAATCGGTAGAACGGCCGGAAGTCCGCACCTCCGGACTCACGCTCTCGCTGGAGCCGATCAACGCCACGGTGTCGCTGCGCGACCAGGCGTATGCCAAGCTGCGGCAGGCTATTGCCGAGGCGGACATCTACCGTTCGCGGGAAGAGATCCGTCTCGACGAAAAAGAGCTGACCGAAGCGCTGGGCGTGTCTCGCACGCCCATTCGCGAGGCCATGACACTGCTGGAGCAGGAAGGTTTTCTGCGCACGGTGCCGCGCCGCGGGGTGTATATCCTGCGCAAGACGAAGCGCGAAATCGTCGAGATGATCCACATGTGGGCGGCGCTGGAGAGCATGGCGGCGCGACTGGCCACACAGCGCGCATCGGACGAGGAAATCGCCCAGTTGCGCCATATGTTCGACAACTTCCGCGATTCCACGCCGGCCGAACACATCGACGAATATTCGGAAGCGAATATCGCGTTTCACTCGGCGATCGTGCGGCTGTCGAAGTCGGAGATCATCTTCGACACCATCAAGAACATCTTCGTGCACGTGCGCGCCATCCGCAAAATGACGATCGCGCAGAGCGACCGCGCATCGCGTTCGATCGTCGATCACATGCGGATCATCGAGGCGCTCGAGAAACGCGATACCGAACTCGTCGAGCGGCTCGTGAAGCAGCATTCGCTCGATCTGGCCGCGTTCGTCGAGGCCAATTGCGACTTTCTGGACTGATCGTCGGATCGTCGGATCGTCGGACTGGATGGTTCGGTTGTGACGGAAGGCCGCCTGGCGTTTGTCAGGCGGCCTTTGTTTTTTGATGTGCGCTGCCATCAAGGCTTCGGACGACCGGAACTCATCGATTGCGCTTCGAGCTCGCCGCGCGTGTCGCGAACGGACTGCGTGACGAAGCGTTGATCGTCGAGCTTGCTGACGTTCACTTCGACCCGTCTTTCGGGCGATGCCGTCGCCGCGGCAATCGACGAGGCCAGTTCCTTGCAACGGGTGCTCATGCCCCCACGCGACGCCACGGCGGCATCGGGCGGACCCGCGATATTGGCGTTGCCGTTGCTTTCGAAGCGCACGGACGAAGCGCTATCGTTAAAGGAAGGACTGAGGGAAACCGCTGGCGCCTCCCGGCTGAGTGCCGAAAGGGCCAACGCGGCGGCGATTGCACCAGAGGGGAAGCGGGTCATGTCGAAGCCGGGATCGTCGGACGGAATCCTTAGGTTACGACTTCTGCTCACACCGACTGACACAATCCATGACGGCGGAATCTGGCCGACCCCGCCGCGCGTCCGGGGCGACTAACGCATCGCGCGCAGCATCGTTTCGCCGAGCGCCGCGGGCGAATCCGCCACGCGTATTCCCGCCGATTTCATCGCATCCATCTTGGCCCCGGCGGTGCCGGAGCCGCCCGAGATGATCGCGCCCGCGTGACCCATGCGGCGTCCCGGCGGCGCGGTCGTGCCGGCGATGAAGCCGACCACCGGTTTCTTCGTGCGCGCGTCCTTGAGAAACTGCGCGGCTTCTTCCTCAGCCGATCCGCCGATTTCCCCGATCATGATGATGCCCTCGGTGGCGTCGTCCTCCAGAAAGAGCGACAGGCAGTCGATGAAGTTCGTCCCGTTCACCGGATCGCCGCCAATGCCGATGCACGTCGTCTGCCCGAGCCCGGCGGCGGTGGTCTGCGCGACGGCTTCATACGTGAGCGTGCCCGACCGCGACACCACGCCGATCTTCCCCGGCTGATGAATATGGCCCGGCATGATGCCGATCTTGCATTGCCCCGGCGTGATGACGCCCGGACAGTTCGGCCCGACGAGCCGGCTGGCCGAGCCGCTCAGCGCGCGCTTGACGCGCAGCATGTCGAGCACCGGAATGCCTTCCGTGATGCAGACGATCAGCGGCACGTGCGCATCGATGGCTTCGAGGATGGCATCGGCGGCGAAGGGCGGCGGCACGTAGATCACGGAGGCATCGGCGCCAGTGCGGGCGACGGCTTCCGCGACCGTGTCGTACACCGGCAGATCCAGATGCGTCGTGCCGCCCTTGCCCGGCGTCACGCCGCCGACCATGCGCGTGCCGTACGCGACCGCCTGTTCCGAATGAAACGTGCCCTGCGCGCCGGTAAAGCCCTGGCAAATCACTTTGGTGTTTCTGTCGATCAGAACGCTCATGTCGGTGTGCTCCTCAGTGACGTGCGCCGGCGACGGCGCTGACGATCTTGTCGGCGGCATCGGCGAGGTTGTCGGCGGGAATGATGGTGAGGCCGGACGTGCGCAGAATCTCGCGGCCTGCATCGACGTTCGTGCCGGCCAGGCGCACGACGAGCGGCACGCTCAGGTCGATGTCGCGCGCGGCCGCGACCACGCCTTGCGCAATCACGTCGCAGCGCATGATGCCGCCGAAGATGTTGACCAGGATGCCGCGCACCTTGGGATCGCGCAGGATCAGCTTGAACGCCGTCGCGACGCGCGCTTGCGTCGCGCCGCCGCCGACATCGAGAAAGTTGGCCGGCTCGCCGCCATAGAGCTTGATGATGTCCATCGTGGCCATCGCGAGCCCGGCGCCGTTCACCATGCAGCCGATATTGCCGTCGAGCTTCACGTAGTTCAGGCCGTGCTTCGCCGCTTCGATTTCAGCGGGATCTTCCTCGTCTTCGTCGCGCAGTTTTTCGATGTCCGGGTGACGGTAGAGCGCGTTGTCGTCGAAATTGAGCTTGGCGTCGAGGGCAATCACGTCGCCCGAGCCGGTCACCACCAGCGGATTCACTTCGACAATCGACGCATCGAGATCCACGAACGCGCGGTACAGCGCCGAAATGAACGTCGATGCCGCTTTTAACCTGCTTCCCGTTGAGCCCCAGCCCGACAGCGATCTGACGCGTGTGGAACGGCTGCAGGCCGGTAGCCGGATCGATCGCGACCTTGAGGATCTTGTCCGGCGTGCGGTGTGCGACTTCCTCGATCTCCATGCCGCCTTCGGTCGACGCCATGATCGTGATGCGCGATGTCGCGCGATCCACAAGCATGCCGAGATAGAGTTCCCGCGCGATGTCGCAGCCTTCCTCGACATACAGACGCTTCACTTCCCGGCCCGCCGGCCCGGTCTGTTTGGTCACGAGCACCGACGACAACATCTTCCGCGCGTTCTCGCGCACGTCTTCCACCGACTTCACGACGCGCACGCCGCCTTTGCCTTCCGGGTCGTTCGAGAAGCGGCCCGCGCCGCGCCCGCCCGCGTGAATCTGCGACTTGACGACCCAGACGGGCCCGCCGAGGGCGCTGGCGGCGTCGGCGGCTTCCTGCGCGGTGAAGGCGACGCGACCCTCCGGCACCGTGACGCCGTACTGCCGCAACAGTGCCTTCGCCTGATATTCGTGGATATTCATTTCGTCTCCAGAATCCTCTGATGGGAATGGCGCGAAAACGGAACGAGCGGCTCCCGTCATGCGCTGAAATACGATATATCACATATCAAGGCGCGGCAACGGGTTTTGAAATGAGCGAATAAGCCGACGTCAGGGAGCACAGATTTGCCGCGGTGCGCAACACCGAAGGCCGATTAGCCCGCTGGACGGCGTTTTTCACGCATGACGCACCGCATCACAGGGTTTTCGACGAGCGGGATACAGTTGACTAATACTGTGTGTGGAATATTGTATATCACAGCAACGGCGACCCAATCGAGGTCGACGGAACCGCACACCATCCCATCGAGGAGGAGACAACAATGTCCGAAGTCGTCAGCAGCCGCCCCGAAACCGCCCCCGCCACCACCACCGCCGATGACACCCTGAAGGCGAAGACACGCGGCGCCGGCGTGATTTCGGGCGGCCATCTGGTTGCCCGTGCGCTGAAGAACGAAGGTGTCGATACGATCTTCACGCTGTGCGGTGGCCACATCATCGACATCTACGATGGTTGCGTCGACGAAGGCATCCGCATCATCGACGTGCGTCACGAGCAGGTGGCGGCGCACGCGGCCGACGGCTATGCGCGCCAGACCGGCAAGCTCGGCTGCGTCGTGACGACGGCCGGTCCCGGCTGCACGAACGCGGTGACCGGCGTGGCCACGGCGTTCCGCTCCGAAAGCCCGATCATCCATATCGGCGGGCAGGGCGCGCTGACGCAGCACAAGATGGGTTCGCTGCAGGACTTGCCGCACGTCGACATGATGGCGCCCATCACCAAGTTCGCCGCGACCGTGCCGAGCACCGAACGCGTCGCCGACATGATCTCGATGGCCGCGCGCGAAGCCTTCAACGGCGCGCCCGGCCCGGCCTACCTGGAAATACCGCGTGACGTGCTCGACCGTGAAATCGACGTGACGCGCGCCGTGATTCCGCAACCCGGCCGCTATCGGGCGTCGACGAAATCCGTGGGCGATCCGGCCTCCATCGAGCAACTCGCCGACTTGCTGGTGAACTCGGAGCGGCCGGCCATTCTGTACGGCCAGCAAGTGTGGACCGCGCGTGGTCATGAGGAAGCCATCGCCTTGCTGCGCGGCCTCGACATTCCCGGCTACTTCAACGGCGCGAGCCGCGGCCTGCTGCCGCCGGGCGACCCGCATCATTTCGACCGCACGCGCTCGCAGGCTTTCGCGAAGGCGGATCTGATCGTGATCGTCGGCACGCCGTTCGACTTCCGCATGGGTTACGGCAAGCGCATCAGCCGCGACCTGAAGCTGGTGCAGATCGACATGGATTACCGCACGGTCGGCAAGAATCGCGACATCGATCTCGGTCTGGTCGGCGATCCGGGCGCGATTCTCGGCGCCGCGCTGCAAGCCGCGAGCGGCCGCCTGAAAAACGACAAGCGCCAGGCGCGCCAGGGCTGGATGCGCGAACTCTCGGCGCTGGAAGAAGCCGCGACGGCCAAGCTGATGCCGTTGTTCACCTCGGACGCGAGCCCGATCCATCCGTACCGCGTCGCGCATGAAATCAACCAGTTCCTCTCCGACGACACCATCTACATTGGCGACGGCGGCGATGTCGTGACGATTTCTGCGCAGGCCGTGCGTCCGCGCCGTCCGGGCCAGTGGATGGATCCGGGCGCGCTGGGATCGCTGGGCGTCGGCACGGGCTTCGCGATCGCGGCGGGCTTGGCCAATCCGGAGAAAGAAGTACTCTGTTATTACGGCGACGGCGCGTTCTCCATGACGTCCTTCGACATGGAAACCGCGAACCGTTTCGGCGTGCCGTATATCGCGGTGATCGGCAACAACTCCGCGATGAACCAGATCCGCTACGGCCAGCTCGCCAAGTACGGCGACGAGCGCGGCAACGTGGGCAATTTGCTCTCGGACGTGCCGTATGGCCGCTTCGCGGAGATGCTCGGCGGCTACGGCGAGGAAGTCCGGGAAGCCTCGAAGATTGCCGGCGCGCTGCAACGGGCGGGCGAAGCGGTCGCGAAGACGGGCAAGAGCGCGGTCATCAACATCTGGGTTGATCCGACCGTCTATGCGCCCGGCACGATGGCGCAGACGATGTACAAATAAACGTCGAACCTATAAACATCGATTGAGTTTCGGAGACAAGCCATGACGGTGAAAGTGAACACATCGGGCAAGGCGCTGGACGGCGTGAAGATTCTCGACTTCACGCACGTCCAGTCGGGACCGACCTGCACGCAGCTGCTCGCCTGGTTCGGCGCGGACGTCATCAAGGTGGAGCGCGCGGGCGCGGGCGATATCACGCGGGAGCAGTTGCGCGACATCCCCGACGCCGACAGCCTCTACTTCACGATGCTGAACCACAACAAGCGTTCGATCACCATCGACACGAAGAATCCCGAAGGCAAGAAGGTGCTCGAGACGCTCGTCAAGCAATGCGACGTGCTGGTCGAGAATTTTGCTCCTGGCGCGCTCGACCGCATGGGCTTTACGTGGGAGCGCATCCAGGAACTGAATCCGCGCATGATCGTGGCATCGGTGAAAGGCTTCGGACCCGGACCGTATGAAGACTGCAAGGTCTACGAAAACGTCGCGCAGTGCGCGGGCGGCGCGGCGTCCACCACCGGTTTCGACGACGGCCCGCCCACCGTCACCGGCGCGCAGATCGGCGATTCGGGCACGGGGTTGCATCTGGCGCTCGGCATCGTCACGGCGCTGTATCAGCGCAATACGAGCGGGCGCGGCCAGCGCGTACTCGCCGCGATGCAGGACGGCGTGCTGAACCTCTGCCGCGTGAAGCTGCGCGATCAGCAACGGCTCGAACGCACCGGCGTCATGAAGGAATATCCGCAGTATCCGAACGGCAGCTTCGGCGAGGCGGTGCCGCGCGCGGGCAATGCATCGGGCGGCGGCCAGCCGGGCTGGATCCTGAAGTGCAAGGGCTGGGAAACGGATCCGAATGCGTATATCTACTTCATCACGCAGGCGCCGGTGTGGGGCGAGATCTGCAAGGTGATCGGCCGCGAGGAATGGATCGATCATCCGGACTACAAGACACCCAATGCACGCCTGCCGCACCTGAAGGATATCTTCGACGAGATCGAGCGCTGGACCATGTCGAAGACCAAGTTCCAGGCCATGGAAATTCTCAACAAGCACGACATTCCCTGCGGCCCGATTCTCTCGATGAAGGAAATCGCCGAAGAGCCGTCGTTGCGCAAGACCGGCACCGTGGTGGAAGTGGATCATCCGGTGCGCGGCAAGTACCTCACGGTCGGCAACCCGATCAAGCTCTCCGACAGCCCGACCGAAGTCGTGCGCTCGCCGCTGCTCGGTGAACACACCGACGAAGTCATGGCCGAACTCGGCTACACGCCTGACCAGATCGCCACGCTGAAGAGCCTCGGCGCGATCTAAGTTCTTCCAACCTGCACCGACGTCCGCCTTCGAAAGAGGGCGGCGCGGACCTCTGCACGCCTGAATCAGACGGAGACACGAAAAAATGAACAGCACGGTTGTCCAGGAACGCAGCGACGTCGCTTCGCAGCACGTCACGAATGTCGTCCCGCTGCACGCGCCCGATGCGAAACGCCGCGTCGCCGAAGTGTTCGATCGCGTGAAAGCCGAAGGCCGCACTTCGCTCACGGCCCCCGAAGGCAAGCTCGTCTGCGATGCATACGGCATCGCCGTGCCGCAGGAAGGCGTGGCGAAATCCGCGGAAGATGCAGCGAAGCTCGCATCGTTCATCGGCTTTCCGGTGGTGCTCAAGATCGTGTCGCCGGAGATTCTCCACAAGACCGAGGCGGGCGGCGTGCTGGTCGGCGTGAAGAACGAGGCTGATGTGAAAACCGGCTTCGACACGATCATCTCGAACGCACGCAAGTACGCGCCCGACGCGACGCTCATCGGCGTGCAGGTCCAGGAGATGGTCGGCGCGGGACAGGAAGTGATCATCGGCGCGGTGACGGATCCGTCCTTCGGCAAGCTGATTGCATTCGGCCTCGGCGGCGTGCTGGTCGAAGTGCTGAAGGACGTCACGTTCCGCCTCGCGCCGGTCACGCGCGACGAAGCGGCATCGATGCTCGACGGCATCCAGGCCGCCGAAGTGCTGCGTGGCGTGCGCGGCGCGGAGCCGGTGCAGCGCGAGGCGCTCGTCACGTTGATCGAGCGCGTCTCACAGCTCGTCGACGACTTCCCGCAGATCTCCGAAATGGACCTGAATCCGGTATTCGCGAGCCCGAGCGGCGCGGTCGCGGCGGACGTGCGCATCGTGATGGACTTCGAACCCGCCGCGCCGCGTTACCGTCCGACGCAGGAACAGATCGTCACACAGATGAACCGCATCATGAAGCCGGATGCGGTCGCGGTGATCGGCGCGTCGAACGAGGACGGCAAGATCGGCAATTCGGTGATGAAGAATCTCATCAACGGCGGCTATCAGGGCGACATCTACCCGATCCATCCGAAAGCCGACGAGATCATGGGTCGCAAGGCCTACCGCAGCGTGAAGGACGTGCCCGGCGTGATCGATGTCGCCGTGTTCGCGATTCCGGCGAAGTTCGTCGCGCAGGCGCTGGTGGAAGTGGGCGAGAAGCAGATCCCAGGCGCGGTGCTGATTCCGTCGGGGTTCGCGGAGACCGGCAATCACGAAGGGCAGGAAGAGATCGTCAAAATCGCGCGCCAATACGACATCCGGATGATGGGCCCGAACATCTACGGCTTCTATTACACGCCCAAGAACCTCTGCGCGACCTTCTGCACGCCCTACGACGTGAAGGGCAAGGCGGCGTTGTCGTCGCAGTCGGGCGGCATCGGCATGGCGATCATCGGCTTCTCGCGCTCGGCGAAGATGGGCGTGTCGGCGATCGTCGGTCTTGGCAACAAGAGCGATATCGACGAAGACGATCTGCTCACCTTCTTCGAGCAGGACGACAACACCGAGATCATCGCGCAGCATTGCGAAGATCTGAAAGACGGACGTGCCTTCGCCGAAGCTGCGCGGCGCGTGTCGAAGAAGAAACCCGTGGTGGTGCTGAAGGCCGGCCGCACGAGCCTCGGCGCACGCGCGGCGAGTTCGCACACGGGCGCGCTCGCGGGCAACGACAAGATCTACGAAGACGTGTTCGCGCAATGCGGCGTGATCCGCGCGCGTTCGCTGCGCGACCTGCTCGAATTCGCGCGCGGCATTCCGAAGCTGCCGACTCCCAAGGGCGAGAACACCGTCATCATCACCGGCGCGGGCGGCTCGGGCGTGTTGCTGTCGGATGCGTGCGTCGACAACGGTCTCTCGCTGATGACCATGCCCGACGATCTCGACGCGGCCTTCCGCAAGTTCATTCCGCCGTTCGGCGCGGCGGGCAATCCGGTCGACATCACGGGCGGCGAACCGCCTGCAACCTACCAGAACACGATCCGCCTCGGTCTGGAAGACGACCGCATCCATTCGATCATCCTCGGCTACTGGCACACCATCATCACGCCGCCGATGGTCTTCGCGAAGCTGGTCATCGAGGTGAAGGAGGAGATGAAGGCGCGCGGCATCGAGAAGCCGATCGTCGCGTCGCTCGCGGGCGACGTGCAGGTGGAGGAAGCCGCCGAGTACCTGTACGAGCACGGCGTGCCGGCCTATGCATACTCCACCGAGCTGCCCGTCGCGGTGCTCGGCGCGAAGTACAAGTGGGCGCGCGGCGCGGGTCTGATCTGAGGAGCATGGAGGAGGGGACGAGAGAGCGCGGGCCACGCATGCCCGCGCTCCTTTTTCCAAAGGGAGACAGAGATGACACACTGGATTCGTTTCCGCGATGCCGACGACCGCATCGGCTTCGGCACGCTCGACCCGCATTCGGGCCGCGTGGTGCAACATGACGGCGCGATGTTCGATCAACCGCGCCCGACCGAGATCACCTGGGCCGTCGATGACCTCGCGCTGCTCGCGCCGTGTCAGCCGAGCAAGGTCATTGCGCTGTGGAACAACTATTACGCGCTGTCGCGCAAGCTCGACAAGGCGCCGCCGCAGCATCCGCTGTTCCTCATCAAGCCGCCGATGTCGGTCATCGGGCCGCACGAGTCGATCCGGCGGCCGCGCAGCTATCACGGCAAGATCGCGTATGAAGGCGAGCTGGGCATCGTGATTGGCAGGACGGTGAGCGGGGCTTCAGTGGAGGAGGCCGAGGCGGCGATCTTTGGCTATACCTGTGTGAACGATGTGACGGCCATCGAGCTGTTGCAGGAGGATCCCAACTTCGCGCAATGGTGCCGCTCGAAAGGCTTCGACACGTTCACCTGTCTCGGTCCGGCGATCGTCACGCCGGGCAACGGCTTCGACTGGCGCACGGCGAACGTGGTGACGACGCTCGAAGGCGTCGAACGGCAGAATTATCCGCTCGACGACATGATCTTTTCGCCCGCCGAGCAAGTGAGCCTGCTGTCGCAGGACATGACCCTCGTGCCCGGCGATGTCATCGCGTGCGGCACGTCGATCGGCGTCGGCTCGATCAAGGACGGGGCGCGCGTGGACGTGTCGATTGCGGGCATCGGCACGTTGTCGAACGTGCTGGCGGCCTGAGGGAGCGCGGCATGTCGGATCTTCCGGGCGCGGCGTTGCTCGTGCTGGCGATCATCGGCTGGCGGCGGCCGCATGTCTCGCTGCACAGCGTGCTGGTTACGCTTGCATTCGTCGCCGCGCAATTGCCCGATGGTGCGTTGGCGATTGGCACAGGCGGCGTACTCGCGGCGTGCCTGCGCTTGCAGGACGGGACGCGTTGGCGCGCGCCGCTGCACCTCGCGATGGCCGGCGCATGCGCGGCGCTCGCCTACGCGCTCGGCGCGCGGCCCGGCGGGCTCGCGGTGCTGATGGCCGTCGCCATGCTGATGCTGATCGGCGCGCATCTGGCGCTTGCGTTCGGTGGCGCGGGCGGCGTACCCGTTTCGAGTCTGCTGAGCGCGCTGGCGGCGGCAGGCCTCGCCGCGGCCTTGACCATCGACGGCACGCACTGCGTGCTCGCCGTTGCCTGCGCCATGCTGGGCATCAGTTGCGCGCGGGGCGTGTCGTTTGCCGGCATCGCGCGCGAGGCGCCCTGAAAAAACGAAGCCGGTGCAACGAGGCACCGGCTTGCGGGTCCATCTCTCCGGCGCGGGATGAGCGCGCCGAACGCATCAGCGGTCGCGATTCCACAACGCGCCGAGCACGAAGCCCACGGCGGCGGCAATCAGCACGCCCTGAATGGGCTGGCTGGCCACAGCCACGCGCACCTGATCCACGGTCTGCCCATAGCTTTCCTGCAGATTGCCGAAGGCCTGGCGCACCTTGCCTTCGGCCTGCATCTGCTCGTCGCCCGTCAGCGCGCCGACCGTGTCCTGCACCTTGCCAGCGACCTTTTGCGCCGCGCCTTCAATCTGATCCTGCACCATGGTGCCTCCATTCGGTTGAGCGGTTCCAAGAAAACCCTCGTGCATCCCGCCACGAGGGAACGCATGTCAGCAGCACGGTTCGTGCCCAGCGTAGTCACGCCGGACCGATGAGCCTCCGGACCGTGTCGATCAGATCGTCGATGGAGAACGGCTTGCGGCGGAACTGCGCGTGCGGATGGCTGATCTCGGGCGCGTGGGCCGCCGCGCTCATCAGGATGACGGGCACGTGGGCCAGGCCGTCGCTGGCGGCGAGTGCGTTGATGAACTCGACGCCGTTCATGTGCGGCATCATCCAGTCGGTGATGATGAGCGCGGGCGCGCTGGAACGCGCGGCGTCGAGCGCCGTGCGTCCGTTCGACGCGGTCGACACCTCGTAGCCCTCCATTTCGAGCACCAGCCGCCATGTGGTCAGGATGTCGAATTCGTCGTCGACGACGAGGATCTTTTTCATGAACGCGCGCCGGGATCGGACACGGAGAGCGCGGGCCCGGCCGACGGATGACCGGACAAGAGACCTGTTGGGCCGATGAAGCCGTCGCTGATGTGCAGGCCGCGTGCGTCGATGGTGAGCCTGCGAATGGCGGTGTCGTGCGCGCCTTCGCGCTGCTTGATGATCGACACCATGCGGTACAGCGACGAATTCGCCTCGATGTAGCGCAGCAATACGATGTTCTCGGTCATCGCGGAGGCGCGCAGCGTGGACGGCTGCCGCGTCTCGCCGTAGAGCGGCATTTCCTCGGTCAGGACCGTCGTCACGCCGGCTTCGCGCAGGCGGTGCGACAGCGCGTTCAGGAACAGGCCGAAGCGCTCCACGCGGTTGGCGGACTGATGAAAGCCGTCGATGCCGTCCACCACGAGGCGCGATGCCTTCGCGTTCTTCACGGCGCTCAGCAGTTCGTTGGCGAGTTCGTCGATGGCCAGTTCCACCGCCGGATGCCAGTGGATCGTGAGCCGTCCGTCCTGCAAGGCGGGCTCGAGATCGACGCCGACCGACCGCGCCTTGGCGATCAGCCGCGACGGCGATTCATAGAAGCCGAAGTAGATGCAGCGCTCGCCATGCTCGATGCCCGATTGCAGGAACTTGAGCGACATCAGCGTCTTGCCGACGCCCGAGGGACCGACGAGCGTCGTGGTCGACCCGCGCACCACGCCGCCGCCGAGCATCTGGTCGAAATCCGGGAAGCCAAAGCTGAGCCGGCTTTTGAAGTCCGGAATGTCGAGATCGTCGGCGGCGGTCGCCTCGATGCGCGGGAACGTCACGAGTCCCCGCTCGGTGATCTTGAAAAAGTGCTTGCCGAGCAGATGATCGCGGGCGCGCAGCTTGTGCACCTCGATTTCGCGCGCGCGCCGCATGCCCGTGTTGTAGCGGTTCAGTTCGATGAGGCCGTCGACCAGCGTGTGTTCGGGATGCGGTTCGTTGCCGGAGAGCGGCGCGAGAATCAGCGTGGTGCAGCGCGCGGCGCTGACGAAGGCGGACAACTCGTGAATGAACTGCGACAGTTCGAGTTCGGTCGAGCTGAACTCGCGGGCGCTGCGGAAACCGTCGATCACCATGAAGCGCGGGCGGCTGGTCTTGATCGTCGCGGCGATCAGCGACAGAAAGCCGGACAGGCCGTCGCGCATCAGCTCGTGATAGCCGGAAACGAACAGCATGCGGTCGGAAATGGCATCGGCGTCGTAGAACGACAGCGGCTTCAGATGCGCCAGCAGCTTGGTGTGAGATTCCGCGATCAGCGTGATGTACAGCACCATGTCGCCTTGCGCGACGCGGTGAAAGCCGATTTGCGACGACAGGATCGTCTTGCCCGCGCCCGCCATGCCTTCGATCAGATACAGGCCGCCTTCGACAAGCCCGCCTCCGAGAATGTCGTCCAGCCCGGTGACGCCGGTCGTGACGTTGCCATTGCGGTCGGGGTCGAGGGCGGAGGAATCGGCTGGCTGGTGGTCGTCTTGAGTCATGGAATGTCGTTTTTACTTGGGCATCGGCGTTGGGCGAACGCGATTATGGCTGACTCGAGTCGGGAAATGTCCGCTGGCCATGACAGAAGCACTGCTTGCCCGTGTGCGCCGATCCTGCTGTGGCGTGGCTTTGCGGGCGTCGCGGGCACTTCGCTCACCATGCTGACGCAGCAAGATTGCGAGAATGTCCCGGACAGGGATGTTCGTGCGCCGCATTTTTCGCGCCTGACGTCCGCAGTGCATGGCCCGATGCAAGGCATGGATTTCGGACATGCCTATGGCTGCGGTCAGAACAGCGCGAGTTGCTCGCGGCCGGGTCCGCCTTCGAGCGTCAGCAGGTGTCGCTTGCGTTCGACGCCGCCGGCATAGCCGGTCAATTCCCCGTCGCCGCCGATCACGCGATGGCACGGCACGATGATCGCGACGGGATTGCGGCCGTTCGCGCCGCCGACCGCGCGCGCGGCGCCGGGCGGCAAGCCGAGGCGGCGGGCGAGATCGCCGTAGGTCCAGGCGTCGCCGAAGGGAATCTGTTGCAGGAGTTCCCAGACGCGCCGTTGGAATTCGGTGCCGCCGAGCCGCAGCGGCAGGTCGAAGCTCGCGCGCTGTCCCGCGAAGTAGTCGGCGATCTGTTCCTGGGCCGCCGCGATGGCGCGGGAGACCGGCGGGGCGTCGGAAAGCGTCTGCTCACGCTCGTGAACATGGGCGGGAAAGTGCTTCTGCCCGATGAAGAACAGGCCTGTCAGGGCGTCGTGCTCGGCGCGGTAGAGGATGTGCCCGAGCGGACTCGGGCCGACATGACATTCGATCACTTCGGTTCTCCGCGCCGCACGGGTGTGCGGCGCCTGGCGGCTCAGATGAACGGATTGTCGGCCTTCCCGGCGGGCTTGTCCGCGGGTTCGTCAGGTTCATCTGGACGTTTCGCGGGTAAGGATGCGTCGCCTTGCAGCGTCTCGACGACGGCGCCCAGCGCCTTGTAGAGCGCGAGCGCATTGGCGAGGCCGGCCTTGTCGCGCGTGATCGTCAGGTCGCCGCTGAGGGTCACGCGGGTTGTGCCGTTGACGATGTTGATGGCATCGCCGGCGATGTTCAGGGCGTCGGTATCGTTCGCAAATGGCTTAAACACCTTTCAGTCCTCCGATTCGCTTGTCCTTGAGGCCGTCCGGGATGCCGGGAAACGCGAGGCCGCTCATGGCTTCGAGTTCGCGGACGGTTTTCATCGTGTAGGTCTCGGTGGAGGCATTGTCCACCACGACCGCGAAGGCAATCTGCCGCTGCGGCAGATAGACCACTTTATAGAGTTGCGTCGGCACGAAGACGCGCGATTCGCCGATCGTCTGCAACTGGCGTCCCGAGAACAGCGGCCCGGTGACGACCCAGGCTTCGCCGGATTGCTCGGTCAGGCGGCGCACGGCTTCCTCGATGCGCGCCCAGATGCGCCGGTTGTTCGACGGGTCCTGCGGCACGATGTTGGCGAGCGAGAAGGACTCGGCCATGCCTTTCTTGCTGGCGCGGTCGCCGGCCGGGCTCATGTGGCCGCGATCGAAGCCGCTTTTCTTGTAGTCGGCGAGTTGCGCGCTGGCGCCGGGCGGCAGACGCTTCTCGACGAAGAAGCGGTTGGTGCGCGTGTTGTTCTTCGCCTGATCGATGCCTTGGGTCGTCAGGTGTTCCGCCGACCACAGCGGTCCGTGCGTGACGCCGGAATGGAGCAGCGCGAAATCCGTGTAGCAGACTTCCTGGGTCGCCGCGCGCATCTTCGCGTTGACGACGACGGGCTCGCGGCCGCCGGGACTGAACTGCGGGCAGTCGCTCGCGGCGGCGCTGATGCACACGAGGCCGAGCGCGGCGGCGAGTGCCTTGAAGCGGAATTGCATGCGGGTAGGGTGCCGGGTTGATGCACCGCAGACGGGTGCGGAAAGCGGGCTGCAAAGTATAAGCGCAGGACCCGGTGCGCGGGGTGCATCCGGCGTGCGCGGGAGTGGCGCGCTAGAATGCGTCGGCCTTGAAACTAACCCGTCAGGTCATTCAGCGAACATGAAATCGTCCGTCTTCCGCTTTGTGTTGTCGTCGTTCATGGCGTGTGTCGCGCTGTCGTGCGTCGTTCAAGTTCATGCTTATGCCGATGAAGCGCCGGTCACGCCGTCCGGCAGCAACGACGGCCCGGCTTACGGTCCGGAACTGCAAGGCTTCGATTACCCGTATCCGGTCGCGCGCTTTGCGTTCACGTCGCAACGGCAGGTGGTGCGCATGGCCTATATGGATGTGCATCCGCCGCATCCGAACGGTCGCACCGCCGTCCTGCTGCATGGGAAGAATTTCTGTTCGGCCACTTGGAAGCAGACTATCGACGTGTTGACGGGCGCGGGTTATCGCGTGATCGCACCGGATCAGATCGGCTTCTGCAAGTCCACCAAGCCTGAGCGTTACCAGTACAGCTTCCAGCAGCTTGCGCGTAACACGCATGCGCTGCTGACCGCGCTCGGCGTGCCGCGCGCGACGCTCATCGCGCATTCGACTGGCGGCATGCTCGCGGTGCGCTATGCGCTCATGTATCCGCAGGAGACGGAGCAGCTTGTGCTGGTGAATCCGATCGGGCTCGAGGACTGGAAGGCGAAGGGCGTGCCGTCGGTGTCCATCGACGACTGGTATGCGCGTGAACTCAAGACGAGCGCCGACGGCATTCGCCGCTATGAGCAGAACACGTATTACGCGGGGCAATGGCGGGATGCCTACGAGCCGTGGGTGCAGATGCTCGCTGGGATGTATCGCGGGCCGGGGAAGGAGATCGTCGCGTGGAATTCGGCGCTGCTGTACGACATGATTTATACGCAGCCAGTGGTGTATGAGTTCGACAAGCTGAAGACGCCGACGCTGCTGATGATCGGCGACAAGGACACGACGGCGATTGGGAAGGAATTCGCGCCTGCGGAGATTCGGCCGACGCTGGGGCGGTATCCGGAACTGGCGAAGCTGGCGAAGGAGCGGATTCCGAATGCGACGCTGGTTGAATTTCCGGATGCCGGGCACGCGCCGCAAATGCAGGATCCGGAGGGGTTTCATCGGGCGTTGCTGGAGGGACTCGGCGCGCTCCAATCAACCGCGCCTTGATTCAATCGGGCATCGGAGCGCCAAGCGCGCGCTCCACCCCCGCCACCTGCACGGCTAACGTGACCCCTCGCGCGACCATGAACACCACCAGCGCGAGCCACAAGCCGTGATTCCCGAGCGTCCCGGCCAGCCCCCACGCCGCCAGCAGAAACACCCCAAGCGACACCGCCATCGCCTGCATGAGCTCCCGGGTACGCGTAGCGCCGATAAACACGCCATCGAGCAGAAACCCCGCCACCGACACCACCGGCAGCACCGCCGCCCACGGCAGATAGCGCATGGCGGCCGCATGCACGACTGCCTGATCCGTGAGCCTGCCGATGATCCACTCGCCGCCTAGCGCATACACGACCGAAAACCCCGCCGCGCCGATAATCGACCATAACATCGTGACCTTCACGGCCTGGCGGAACGCATGCCGGTCGCGCGCGCCGGCCGCTGCGCCGACGAGCGCTTCGGCGGCATGCGCGAAGCCATCGAGGCCGAACGCCATGAAGGTCTGGAAATTCAGCAGCACGGCGTTGGCCGCAAGCACGGCATCGCCCTGTCGCGCGCCGAGATGCGCGAACCACGCGTAGGAACCCAGCAGGCAGATCGTGCGAACGAAGATGTCCCGATTGATCGCGACGAGACGCTTCAACGCATGCCCGTCGAGCAGCCTGCGCCAGGCAGGCGCTTCGAGTCCGCGCGGACGCAGGCGCCACAGGATCGCGACGCCGAGCACGAAGCCGCAGAAGTCGGCGAATGCCGTGGCCGCGCCGATACCCGCGATGCCCCAGCCGAAGCGATACACGAACAGCAGTACCGCAACGATGTTCACCAGATTGATGAAGATTTGCGTCACGAGCGCGAGCCGCACGCGTTGACAGCCGAGCAACGCGCCGAGCACGACGTAATTGCCGAGCGCGAACGGCGCGGCCCAGATGCGCGCGTGACTGTAGGCGCTCGCAGTGTCCTGCACGGCCGCGCTACCGCCCAGCGCGGCGAGCGCATAGCGGATGACCGGCAACTGCAACGCCAGCACGGCCATGCCGATCGCGAACGCCAGCAACATCGCGCGCAGGACGCTGGCGCGCAGCGCCTCGTCGTCATGTGCGCCGAAGGCCTGCGCGACGAGGCCTGTCGTGCCCATGCGCAGGAAGCCGAAACCCCAGAAGACGAAGCTGAACACCAGCCCGCCGAGCGCGACGCCGCCGAGGTACTGAGGCCCGTCGAGATGACCGGCGACGGCCGTATCGACGGCGCCGAGAATCGGCTGCGTCAGATTCGCGAGGACGATGGGAAACGCCAGCATCAGCACGCGTTTGTGCCAATGCACGGGCAGCGCGGCCGGCTGGCCGCGTGGATCTTGCGAAGTTGTCTGCACAGCGGTCGAACGCGCGTTCATGCGCGCGTTTCGTGGATTCGTGGGGAAGGCGTCATTGTCCGGAGCGCGCGCCCACGACGCAACCTCGCTTCAACGCCGATAATGCGCGTCATGAAAACCTTCGCGCTCTATGTCATCACGGCCGTTGCCGAGATTGCCGGCTGCTACTTTCCCTATCGATGGCTCAAGCAGGGCGGCTCGCCCTGGCTGCTCGTGCCGGGCGCGCTGTCGCTGGCGCTGTTCGCGTGGCTGCTGACGTTGCACGCCGCAGCGGCGGGACGCGTGTACGCGGCGTACGGCGGTGTCTACATCGGCGTGGCGATCATGTGGCTATGGGCCGTCGATCGCATCCGGCCTACCGCGTGGGACCTCGCCGGCGCGGCGATCGCGCTCGCGGGCATGAGCGTGATCGCCTTTCAGCCGCGCGTTTGAACCTCTGTCAGCCGCGCTGAGCCTGCCTGCTCAGGCTTCGAGCGCCAGCAGCGCAAAAGTCGCGAGCCAGTGCTCGCCCATGTAATCCCCCGCGACGTGCGCAATCCCCGACGCGAGATGCTCGTCCGCGCTCGCGTTCAGCACGGCGGCGCGCGCATCGCCCGAAGGCAGGGCACGTGCGATCGTCCGCTGACACCAGGCACGGCTCAGGTTGAGGCCGTCGAGGTGGGCGAGCTTGCCGTCGCTGCGGTCCGTGACGGTGGCCGGCGTGAACAGCGTCGCGGGCTCGCGCTCGGCAATCTGTGGCAGAAAGCGCTCGAACCATCCGACGAAGCGCCCCTCCGGCAACACATGCCGCATCAGCACGGCTTCCATCAGCGAGGGCGAAAGGAATTCGTCTCCGGCGGGTTCCCATGCCTGACACGATTCGTCATTCTCGAACCAGCGCAACGCGGTCGCGCTCATCAACTGTTCGAAGTCCGCGTCCTGCGCCACGCGCGCATAGCCCAGCGAGAGCGTCAGTGCGAACGCCATGTTGAAGTGCGTGCCGACCCTGAGCGGGTAGGTCGATTTCGGCAGGAATTCCACGAAACGCGCAACGAATGCATCCGCGAGCGGTTGTAGCGTCCGGGCCCAGCGCTGGCCATCGGCGGAGGTCATCGAATGCAACTGGCCCGCGAGCGCGAGCAGCCACGCCCAGCCGTAAGGCCGCTCGAAGCCGCGCGCAGCGGGGCGCTGCAGATAAGCGACCTCGGCCGCGACGTTCGCCTCGGTGAAATGTTCGTCGATCACCGCGCGGATGCGCGTCGCCTCGGGCAGATCCGGAAAGCGGTTGAGCAGACGCGCGATCAGCCAGTAGCCATGGACGCAGGAATGCCAGTCGAAGCTGCCGTAGAAGATCGGATGCAACGCGCGCGGACTTTGCACGTCGGCTGCGTCGGCCATGACGTGATCGAGCTTGTTGGGATACTCGCGGGTCAGGTGGCCAAGCGCGACCTGGGCGAACTTCGACGCCAGCGCGGCGTCGAGGATCGGAGCGTGTGGATTCATGCGGACCTCACGTGGGCTGTCTCTGGATTCCGAGACTTTATCGATAAGTGATGGATAAAGTCTCGAATAAGGGTAATTACCTAAGTCGACATGTGGGACGCGGCCGGATCATTGCCTGAAAGCCGCGAAACAAACTTCTGCAAGCCGCGCGAATGCCTTTACCACAAGCCTGCGGGCGCTTTCAGCAGCCATTGTGCGCGTGACGCGCAGCGCGCAAACGCGCCGACCGACCCGCCCGCAATGGGCGTTTGCCCGCCTGTCCGGCGCGCGCCGCCGCGCGGATCGTCGTATAAACTGGCGCCCGAATGCCGTCAGGAGCATTCCGCACCGGGGTCACGAACCTTGGGACGCGTCATTTGCACAACGACCAAGAGATCAAGACACGACATGAATGACTTTCCTGCCTACACCGCGGAGGACACGCGGCGCCGCGTTTTTGCGATCGTCGGCGCTTCGTCGGGCAACCTCGTCGAGTGGTTCGACTTCTATATTTACTCGTTCCTCGCGCTGTATTTCTCGGCGGCGTTCTTCCCGGGCGGCAATCCGACCGTACAGTTGCTGAACACCGCAGGCGTGTTCGCGGCGGGCTTCCTGATGCGTCCCATCGGCGGCTGGATGTTCGGCCGGATCGCCGACAAGCACGGCCGCCGCAACGCCATGATGATCTCGGTGCTGATGATGTGCGGCGGTTCGCTCGTCATCACCTTCCTGCCGACCTATGCGAGCATCGGCGCATGGGCACCGTTCCTGCTGCTGATTGCCCGGCTGTTCCAGGGCTTGTCGGTGGGCGGCGAGTACGGCACCAGCGCCACCTACATGAGTGAAGTGGCCCTGCGCGGCCGGCGCGGCTTCTTCGCGTCGTTCCAGTATGTGACGCTGATCGGCGGCCAGCTCGGCGCGCTGTTGGTCCTGGTGGTGCTGCAGTTCTTCCTTTCGACCGACGAACTCAAGGCCTGGGGTTGGCGCATTCCGTTCTTCATCGGTGCGTGCGCGGCGCTGATTTCACTGTACCTGCGCCGTTCGCTCGATGAAACCTCGACCGCCGAAACGCGCGATCGCAAGGAAGCCGGCACGCTGGCCGGCCTGATGCAGCACAAGGCCGCGTTCATGACCGTGGTGGGCTTCACGGCGGGCGGCTCGCTGATTTTCTACACGTTCACGACCTACATGCAGAAGTACCTGGTCAACACGGCCGGCATGCATGCGAAGACGGCCAGCAACGTGATGACCGCCGCGCTGCTGGTCTACATGTTGTTGCAACCTTTGTTCGGCGCGCTGTCGGACCGGATCGGCCGGCGCACCTCGATGCTCTGGTTCGGCGGCCTCGCCACGCTCGGCACCGTGCCACTGCTGCATGCGCTCTCAGGCGTCACGAGTCCGGTGATGGCCTTCGTGCTGGTGGTGGTGGCGCTGGCGATCGTGAGCTTCTATACGTCGATCAGCGGTCTCATCAAGGCGGAAATGTTCCCGCCGGAAGTGCGTGCGCTGGGCGTGGGCCTGTCGTATGCGGTCGCCAATGCGATCTTCGGCGGCTCGGCGGAATACGTCGCGCTGTGGCTCAAGTCGGCGGGCAACGAATCCGCTTTCTTCTGGTATGTCACGGTGATGTGCTTCATCTCGTTCGTCGTGTCCTTCCGTATGCGCGACCCGAGCAAGGAAGGCTATCTGCGCAACGAAGCGTAAGCGTCGCGGACCGGCTGCCGCGAATCGCAGTGTGGCAGCCGCGCCGCGTCCGGGCAGGCCGCGCATACCGCCGGGCTTGCCGATGGCGTCAGTATGGTGTTTGATGCGGGTTGTGACGGCGCGCCATGCACGGCGCGCCAGCGTAATCGGGAACCGGAGTTGCATGCGCGCGCACCCCGCGCGCTACACCGATGGCGGGGTCGAGCCTCGGTCTGCCTGGAGCCTGTTCATGGAAGATTTCGACGAAACGCTGTTTGTCGTCTGGCGCGCCAATCTGAGCGTGCTGGTCGGCTCGCCGGGAGGCGCCGGACGCCTCGCGCGCATGATGAACTTTTCGCCGTCGTTCATGAAGCTCATCGTCGCGGGTCAGCGCGACTTCAATGAGGAATTCGTGCGCGGCATCGAGCTGGTGGCGGGTCTGCCGCCGCACTGGATGGATGAGCGCCACAGCCCGGCCGACGTGCCGGCGGACGTGCAGCGCGCGCTCGATGAAGAAACCCCGATGGCCGTATTCCGCGGCACCGCGCATCCGGCGCCGAAGCGCTCGGTGCTGCGCGGCCCGGAACCGCTGTTGTCGCAAACCGAGGCGACGCGCCGGGTCGCCGACATTGCGCAGCAGCAGGCGGAGAACAATCGGCGTGACTTGCTGTTTCGCAAGAACCGCGAGTTGCTGTCGCAGGATCTGCGTCGCCTTGAACGCCAGCTCGGGTTGTTGCAGGTCGATTCGATGCAGCCGAAAGTGGACGAACTGATCGCCTCCGACCGCATGAGCGAGGCGGCCAAGGCGGATCTCACCGGACGCCTGGAGCAGATCGACAAGCACGTCAAGCTGCTGCATCAGCATGTCGAGAAACTCGTGACGCTGCTCACGGTGCCCGACGAACCCGAAACGGGCGATTGATTTTCTACTGTTCCTTGTCCTCGTCGCGGCGTCTCGGTTCAGGATGAACCGCGATGGGATCGCTTGCCGGAAAGCTTTCTTCCAGCGCCTCGTCGAGCAAGGCATCTTCGTCGGGGAGGTCCTGCTTCGCAGGTTCGTCGCGGCTGGGCTTCGTCATGGTGCGCTCCGTGCAGGTCGTCGGTTCATGCCGATGAGGCGAGGCGAAAGTTCAATATAGCAGCCCCGCTGTGTGCCCGCACTCAGCGCCCCCGGCGGTAATCCGCGGGACGCACGCCCGTCCACTTCCTGAAGGCACGCCGGAATGCGCTCGGTTCGGCAAAGCCGAGCGCGTCGGCGATCTGCGGAATCGTCTCCCGCGTATGCGCGAGGCGCGCGATGGCGAGATCGCGTCGCAGTGCGTCCCTGATCGCCCGGTAGGTCGAGCCTTCCTGCTTCAGCCGCCGTCGCAGCGTCGCCTCCGCCATGTTGAGGGCGGCGGCCAGCGGCTCCGCTTCCGGCCAGTCGGCGGGCGGCGTCTCCCTGAGATGCCGTCTGATACGCGCCGTCAATGAATCCGGATTGCGATACTTCACGATGAAGTTGGCCGGCGCCTCGCGCAGGAAGCGTTTGAGCGTCGCGCGCGTCTGCACGACGGGCAGCGTCGCGCATCCGGCATCGAGATCGACGAACGAACGCGCCGCGCCGAAACGCATGTCCTCACAGAACATCAGGCGGTATTCGTCGCCGGCCTCGGGCTCGGGGCAGCGCAGATGCGCGGCCAGCACCGGAATGCGTCGGCCGACCAGCCAGCACAGCAGTCCGTACACGAGAATGAAGCCGGTCGCGTAGGCGAACATCGTGCGGGCATCGCCACGGTCGTCGAGCCAGATGCGCACGCGTGTCCCGTCGATGTCGGGCGTGAAGCGCAGTTCGTCAAGCACCAGCCGCATGAAGTCCGCGATGCGCGTCAGCGCCTGCGTGCCGTCGCGCGACGAGAGCGCCGCATGACACATCAGCACGAAGCTGCCGCGGCGCATCGGATGGGCGTCCTGGCCGAAGAACTCGTCGTCGAGGGCGTCGGCCACCGCGTGCCACAACTTGCCGTACTGCACCGGCGACACGCGCGCACGCGGCGAAGCGAGCATCGCTGGCGCGATGCCCGCCGCGGCCAGCAAGCCGTCGCGCGCGACGCCGCGCGCCTCGGCGCAGCGCAGCGCGGCTTCGACGAGACTCACGGCGATCGAATCGCGTTCGACGGGCTCGACGTGTTCGACGCGCTTGTCAGGACTTGGGGTTGTCACTAGGTGGCCAAAGCGCTCAGTAAGCGTGATCGTTTCGGGCATCGGCCATGGTCCGGCGATTGCCTAGACTCGAACGGATGGCCGCCGCCGTCCGCCAGCATTGGCGGTCAGCAAGCTTACACGATCGATGCCGCGCGACTCGGCATCGACCCCCAGTCCTTTCAGACACAAACCATGATCGACCCATTCCTCACCGAAGAGCAGCGCATGATCCGCGACGCGGCGCGCCAGTTCGCGACCGAAGTCCTCGCACCCAATGCGGGCCAGTGGGACCGCGAAGGCGCGCTGCCTGACAGCGTCATCCGGCAACTCGGCGAACTCGGCCTGCTCGGCATGATCGTGCCCGCCGAACTGGGTGGCACCTTCAGCGACTACACCGCCTACGCGCTCGCGATGGAAGAGATCGCCTCAGGCTGCGCCTCGTGCGCGACGCTGATGAGCGTGCACAACTCGGTCGGCTGCGGCCCGATCCTCGCCTACGGCACCGACGCGCAAAAAGCCGAATGGCTGCCGAAGCTCGCGAGCGGCGAAGTCATCGGCGCGTTCTGCCTGACCGAGCCGCAGGCCGGCTCCGAGGCCAACAACCTGCGCGTGCGCGCCGTGGAACGCGACGGCCAGTGGGTCCTGTCGGGCAGCAAGCAGTTCGTGACCAACGGCGCGCGCTCGGGCGTGGCGATCGTGTTCGCGGTCACGGACCCGGAACAGGGCAAGCGCGGCATCTCGGCGTTCATCGTGCCGAAGGACACGCCGGGCTTCAATGTCGGCGCACCGGAACACAAGCTCGGCATCCGCGCGTCCGACACCTGCCCGATCACCTTCGACGACTGCGCGATTCCCGCCGCCAATCTGCTCGGCCAGCGCGGCGAGGGCTTGAAGATTGCGCTGTCAAATCTGGAGGGCGGGCGCATCGGCATTGCGGCGCAGGCGCTGGGCATCGCCCGCGCGGCCTTCGACGCGGCCCGCGCCTATGCCCGCGAACGCGTGCAGTTCGGCCGGCCGATCCATGAACATCAATCGGTCGCCAACAAGCTGGCCGACATGCAGACGCAGATCAACGCCGCGCGCCTCCTGATCCATCACGCGGCGCGCATGCGCACGGAAGGCGTGCCTTGCCTGTCGGAGGCGTCGCAGGCGAAGCTGTTCGCCTCGGAAATGGCGGAGCGCGTGTGTTCCGATGCCATCCAGATCCACGGCGGCTATGGCTATCTGGAGGATTACCCGGTGGAGCGGCATTATCGCGATGCACGCATCACGCAGATCTACGAAGGCACGAGCGAAGTGCAGCGGATGGTGATCGCGCGCAACGTCTGAGCGGTGCCCCTATAAAAATCACGGAGACGCAATGAACGACGCCACGGCTTTCATCGAAGCACGAGATTTTCTGTTTGCGCATCGCACCGATTACGACACGGCCTATCGCGACTTCAAATGGCCCGTGCTCGACCGCTTCAACTGGGCGCTCGATTACTTCGACCCGATGGCCCGTGACAATCACGCGCCGGCCTTGCATATCGTCGATGAAGGCGGCAGCGCGACACGCTTTTCGTTCGCGCAGATGAGCGAGCGTTCGGCGCGCGTGGCGAATCATCTGCGCGGGCTGGGTGTCGCGCGGGGCGAACGCATTCTCTTGATGCTGCCGAACCGCGTCGAATTGTGGGACGTCATGCTCGCCGCGATGAAGCTCGGCGCCATCGTCCTGCCCGCGACGACGCAGCTCGCGCCCGCCGACCTGCGCGATCGCATCGCGCTGGGGCGCGTGCAGCATGTGATCGTCGATGCCGCCGATACGCCGAAGTTTGACGGTATCGATGTGCCGGGACTGCGCATCGCCGTGGGCGGCGCGCGCGAAGGCTGGCTGGATCAAGATGCCGCTTACGAAACGTCGGCTGAGTTTGCTCCGGATGCCGAAACGAATGCCGCCGATCCCTATCTGCTGTATTTCACGTCGGGCACGACCTCGAAGCCGAAGCTCGTCGCGCATACGCATCAGAGCTATCCGGTGGGCCATCTGTCGACGATGTACTGGATCGGCCTGCAACCCGGCGATGTGCACTGGAACATCAGCTCGCCCGGCTGGGCGAAGCACGCGTGGAGCTGCTTCTTCGCGCCGTGGAACGCGCGGGCGTGCGTGTTCATCTACAACTTCAGCCGCTTCGACGCCACCCGCGCGCTCGACGTGCTCGTCGAGCACGAAGTCACCACTTTGTGCGCGCCGCCGACCGTCTGGCGCATGCTCGTGCAGGAGCCGCTGGCGTCGTATGCGGTGAAGCTGCGCGAGATCGTCGGCGCGGGCGAGCCGCTGAATCCGGAAATCATCGAGCGCGTACAGACTGCGTGGGGCCTGTCGATCCGCGACGGCTACGGCCAGACCGAAACCACCGCGCAGATTGCCAACACGCCGGGGCAGCGGCTCGTGCCCGGCTCGATGGGCCGGCCGCTGCCGGGCTATCGCGTCGCGCTGCTCGATCCGGACGGCATCGAGACGGAAGAGGGCGAAATCGCGCTGTTGCTCGATCCGCCGCCGCTCGGCCTGATGACCGGCTATGCGGACAATCCGAAGGCCACGGAGACGGCGATGCGCGGCGGCTTCTATCGCACGTCGGACGTCGCGCTGCGCGGCAGCGACGGCTATTTCGTCTACGTCGGGCGCGCGGACGACGTGTTCAAGTCCTCGGATTACCGGCTGAGCCCGTTCGAACTGGAGAGCGTGCTGATCGAGCATGAAGCGATTGCCGAGGCGGCAGTCGTGCCGAGTCCCGACCCGCTGCGCCTAGCGGTGCCGAAAGCGTTCGTCACGCTGCGTCATGGCTATGCCATCGGTCCGGATCTCGCGCGCAGCGTGTTCGCTTTCTCGCGCGAACGCCTTGCGCCCTACAAACGCATCCGCAGGCTCGAATTCGCCGACTTGCCGAAAACTATCTCCGGCAAGATCCGCCGTGTCGATTTGCGTCGCCAGGAAGCAGCACGCACCGAAGACGGCGCGCGCGGTGAATTCGAGTTCTGGGAAGAGGATTTCCCGGAGTTGCGTCAGACCAGCAAGGCAGGTTGAAACGTTCGGAGGCGCCGTGTCGCATGACGCGGCGCGCTCGCTGGATAACCCGCGCAAAAAGCATTCTCCCGACGATTTTCGCAAGCAAATGTTTCCGCGCCGAACCGTCCTCCAGACCGATGGTCGAACCGCCCTGATTCAGCATCGGACCCATTGAACAGGAGGACGGATCATGTCGAAACCCGCATCGCGCCGCGCAATCATTGCATCGGGCATTGCATTCTCATTGTTGGCCCCGGCCGCATCCTACGCGCAACTCAACTTGCAGCAATTCGGCTTCGGCAGCGCCAAGCCGGATGTCGCCGGCGCGGCCTCGAACCAGGCCACGCAGCCTTCGGCGCTGGGTTCGCTCGTGCAGAACTATCTTGGCGCGAATCAGCAAGTGCTGACGGGGCAGTCGAGCCTGGCATCGGCGATGGGCATGTCGAGCGCCGCGAGTCAGGCGCAGTCGGCGGCGGGATTGCTGTCGGGTGCAACGGCCGGCAGCGCGCCGAGCACGAGCGTGTTGTCGCAACTCGGCGGCACGCAGCAGAGCGTGTCCCAATCGCTGATGCAGGCATTCTCGAATGGTTCGGCCACGCCGCCGACAGCGGCCAGCAAGCAGACCTTCACTGACGGCCTCGCATCGCTCGGTCAAGGCGTGCAACAGTACGCGGGCCTACAATCCGGTCTCGGCGCGGTCAAGAACTCGATGAACGTGTCGTCGCTGCTGCAAGCCGGTTCGAATCCGGGTACCGCGCAGGCCGCCACGTATATTGCGCAGTCCGCGCCGGGGCAGTTGCAGTCGCTGGTGCAGACGCTCACGCAGGCCGTGCAGTACGCGAAGGCCAACAACATCTCGGTGCCTTCGATCGCGACTTCGGCGTTGACCGGCGTGAAATAATCGCGCGGCGTACCGCGCGTGGTGCAGCAAAGCGGCGGAGCCTTGGCAGGCTGCGCCGCTTTTCTTTCATGGGCGTCAGGGCTGCCTTCTCGAGGCGTCCGCGAGATCGCCCGTGGGCGCGGCGCCGCGCATCGCTTCGACTTGCGGCAGCGGCGGTTGCTCGTTGATCCACGCGTTGAGGATCGTCGACGTCACGGCGAGGATCACCGGGCCGATGAACAACCCGACGATGCCGAACGCGAACATGCCGCCGAGCACGCCAGACAGGATCAGCAGCATGGAGAGGTTGACGCCGCGCCGGATCAGGATGGGGCGCAGGAAGTTGTCGAGCATCGCGATCATGATCGACCACACGAGCAACAGGATCGACGCGACATGCGCGTGATGCCAGAACAGCCAGGCGACGCCGCCGAGCAGCGGCAGCAGCGGCCCGATCTGCGCGAGACACAGCATCAGCATGACAGCCGTGATGATGCCCGCGGCGGGCACGCCCGCGAGCGCGAGGCCGATGCCGCCCAGCGCCGATTGCGTGACGGCCGTGACCACGATGCCGAGCGCCACCGCGCGAATGGCGAGGCCGGCGAGCTTGACGGCCTCGGCGCCGCGCTGCGCCGCGATGCGCGTCGCGAAGCGCGTGATGAAGCGTCCCGCCGCTTCGCCGTTCATGTACAGGATGCCCGAGATGATCACGGTGATGACCATGTGCACGACGAACACGCCGACCACGGCCGCGTGCGAGAGCATCCAGCGCGCGGCGACGGTCACGTAGGGTTCGAGCTTGGCAAGCAGGCCACCGGGACCGGCGTCGGAGAGCATCTGCCATTCCTTCGCGATGCGTTCGCCGGCGAGCGGCACGTCGTGGATCCAGCCGGGCGGCGGCGGCAGCGCGTAGGAGGGCAGGGTCTTGATCGCGGCCATGATTTCGCCGCCATGCAGCGCGAGCGTTGAAATGGCTTGATAGAGCGGCAGCACGATGACGATCAGGAGCCCGAGCAGCATCACGCTCGTCGCCACCCAGCGGCGATTGCCGACGCGGCGCTGCACCGCGACCATCAATGGCCAGGTCGCCACGACGATGGTGGTGGCCCAGATGAGTCCCGGCAGGAAGGGGCGCAGTATGTAGAGACTGCCTACGGTGAGCGCCGCGAGTATCGTGATGACGAGCAGGATGCGGGCGATGTCCACGGGCTGGCGCGGCGGGGGAGTATTGGCGGGATTGGGCGTGGTGGACATGATGGGTCCAGGAAGGCAATTGGACGGGAGCGCGAGACGTGCGGACGAAGCCGTGAACGTGTGCGCCTGAGATGAACCAGCGATATGCGAAAGCCGGCGATCCGGCAAGCTCGCGCGCAAAAAAGCGTTGAGCGCAAAAAAGCCGCCGCCATCATAACGGCGGCTCAATCCATACTACTAAAAATTTGTCGCAGCCTTGCCGGGCGTCAGGTTTAAGGCGCGTGCGAAAGAAATAGGGCGGTTCAGCTTCTGAGCAAGCGTTCTCGCAGCGTCGCCGTGCCGCCTTCGGGGAACAGCGTGGCGGCCACGCGTTGTGGATCGATGCCGAAGCTTTCGCCCGCGGCGTGCGCGATCACGGCATCCAGTCCGATGGTCGGCTTCAGATCGCGGCCCTGATACAGCGAAGCGCTCGCCAGTCCTGGCCAGTCCGCGAGCACGCGTCCGCCCGCCACGGCGCCACCCAGTATCAACGCCGCCGACGCCGTCCCGTGATCCGTGCCGCCCGTGCCGTTGGCCGCGGCGGTGCGACCGAATTCGGTCGCCACCAGCACGGTGGTGTCGGCCCAGTGCGCGCCAAGCCCATCGCGCAGGGCGCCGAGCATCGTGTCGAGCACTTTCAGCTGCGTGGCGAGACGCGGGTTCTGCGCGCTGTGCGTGTCCCAGCCAGCCGTTTCGATCATCGCAATGCGCGGACCGTCGGGCTTGCTCAGGAAGGTCGCCGCAAGCTTGCCGAGGCTCGCCGGATCCTGCCGCGCGCCGGCGTCGGCGGCGAGGCCGCGCGCCTGCATCGCGGCGTCCCATAACGGATGCAGCTGCGCGTCGCCGGCATAGAGCTGCGAGACGCGCGTGATGAGATCGTCCGGAGCTTGCGGCAATCCGGACGGCGCATAGGAAGTGACATCGGCGCGGCCGCGCAGCGCGAGCGGCACGGTTGGCGCGAGCGCGACGGCGTCGGCGCGCGGCGCGGGCAGCATCGACAGGAGGCGGTTCAGCCAGCCGTCCTTCAACTGGTACGGCGCGGCGCCGCCGGTTTCGAGCACGTTCTGGCCATCGAAGTGCGAACGCTCGCGATACGGCGATGCGACCGCGTGGATGAACAGCGCCTGCCTGTCGCGATACATCTGCGCGGCCGTCTGCAAGGACGGATGAAGCGCAAACGTGCCGTCGAGCTTGCTGGCCGTCGCGGCGTCGATGGCGAGGGGTCCGCGCAGCGCCGCGTAAGCCGTATAGCCATAGGGCACGACGATGTTCAGGCCATCCGCCGCGCCGCGCTGGATCACGAAGACGAAGCGCCGCTCGGTGGCGGCCGACGCCAGCACGAGTTGCGGCGCGATCAGCATCGCGCCGGCGCTTGCCCCCGCGCAGCGGAGAAATCGGCGACGGGTCAGCATGCGTTCATCTCCTCAGGAAATCGGGCGACACGAGCAGCAGCGCCAGTGCGGTCTGGGCGCTTTCGGCGCGCGCGACCGCGCTGCCTGTCGCCTCCGATAGCGAGCCCGCCAGCAATTGCGGACCGAGCGCGCGGGCGTCGAGCGTCGCGCTGCTGTGCGCGGCGAAGCGCTGCGCGATCTCGACGCGGCGCACCAGCGCATCCGGCGCGGCCCAGCTTGCGGCGGCATCGTCGTAACCGGCGGGCGAGCCGGGCCGCCATACCGGCTGCCCGAGTTGCCGCAGCAGCGGCGCGGCGTGCATCTTTTCCAGGCCGGTGCGGCCGAGTCCGCGTAAGGAGGAAAGCGTCCAGTCCCATGGCGACTTGAACTTGGTCGGCGTCGCGGGCCACGCCTCCGGCGCTTCGACCAACGCGCGATACACCGCGGGCAGATCGCCGCCGGTAGCGCCAAAGACCTTCGCAAGCCGCTCGACCAGCGCGGGCGGCGGCGTATCGGCGACAAAGTGGCGCGCGAGCTTGTCGGCGATGTGGCGCGCCGTCGCGGGTGACGCAGCCAGATCGTGCAGTATCGCGAGCGGCTGCGCTTCGCCGTCTTGCGCGTACTGGCGGCCCAGCACCGTGCGCACGCCCGGTTCATGCAGGCGCGGGCGGAACACGAACTGGCCGGGCGACGTCGGGTCGGCGGGATTGCTTGCAGCCTGCGCGGACATCGCGCCGAGATTCCAGCCGGTGAGCGCGCGAGCGAATTCGGTCACGTCGCCCTGCGTATAGCCGGTGCGCGCGCCGAGCGTATGCAATTCCATGATTTCGCGCGCGAGGTTTTCGTTGAGACCGCGCTTGCGCGTCGGATCGCGCTGCGCGGCGCGTTCGGCTGCGGGGCTGTCGGGGCCGATCGAACGCGGCTGGTCCAGGAAGATCTGCATCGCCGGATGGCGCTCCGCCGCCACCAGCATGTCTTCGAAGCGTCCGAGCACGTGCGGGCGGATCGCTTCGTTCTCGAACGAGCCGGCGAGCAGCGTGACCGGCGGCTTGTCGATCGACACCGCGAAATGGTTCGCCCAGAAGTGCACCAGACGTTCGACGAACGGCGTCCCGGTGGTGAGCGCGCTCGTCACGCGGGCGTCGACGGCGCTCACATACACCTCGCGGATCATGTCGCCGTATTGCTTGCGCAGCGCGGGCCGGTCGGCGTCGCCCGCATCGCGCAAGGCACGCTGGCGTTCCGCGAGACGTTCGGCGAGGGCCGCGCTGGTCGGCTGACTGGCCAGCGCGGCAGGTATCGGCAGATACACGCCGGGCGCGGGATCGAGCTGCTGCGTGAGCCAGCCGCGCGGATCGGCGGGCAGCGGCTCGCCCGGACGCGCGCCCAGACCGAAGCGGTTCACCGCGATGGCGGCGGGCGTAAGCGGCGGCGTAACGCTCATGGTGCTCTCCGGAGGCATGTCGCTATCAGCGGCGCGCGGCCGTCAGGGCTGGCGTGGCGGCTGAGGCTGCGGCTGCGTCTGGGGCCGATCCTCGGGCGGCACATTGCGCAGAGGACCATTGCGTTCCATCGCGCTGACCAGCTTCAGGCGTTCGTCAAACGTAAGCGTCGAGGCAAATTCAGCCACTTTGCCTTCGGTCAGCGCGCGCATGGTGACATCGGCCTGACGGGTGCGGGCGAGGACGTCGTCGAGCGTCTGGCGGTCGAACGTCGGCGCAGCGAGAAGGCGCGCGATCTCGATCCGGCCTTCACGCGATTCGCGTATCAGCGGCTGGTGTGCGAGACGCATCTCCCGTAACGATTGGTGCAGCTGTTTTCGCCGTTCCGGGGAAAGATCCGCCGCCGCCAGGCCGATGCCGCGCGGTGGCGCCGCCGCGTTGCAGAGCTTTTGTACGAGCGGGCCGGACAGGTAGAACACGCCGCCCGCCAACGAGCCGAGCAGGAACACGTTGAGCACGATCGACACACCCGCCACCATCTTCAGCGTGCGTGAACTCATTGATCATTTCCGTCTAAAGAAGCGCCGCCGAACGCGGTGTCCGAAAGGGATTGTTCGAACCCGCCGTGCACGTGCTCGGACGGTACCGGCGCGAGCAGCGAGACCAGCAGTGCGCCCGCCGCGACGCCGGCCGCGCCCACGCCGACGAATCCCACACCCGAGAACCACAGGCACGGACTTCGCCAGGACGCGCGCGCAGGCCGGATCGGCGCGGAAGCGATGATGCGCCGCGCGAGCGCCGGAGCGGGTCCGGCAACCGTGTGCGCGTCGAGCATGCCATCGAGCGCGCGCGCCAGGTCCAGCGCCGCATGCGCCTGGTCGTCGCCATCGGCAAGGAGGGCCAGGGCGGCGTCGCGTTCGCCGGCGGGCCAGCGTTCCGGAGACGCTCCGTAGGCTTCGGTGAGGTAGCGGAATCGGTCGGGGGTCATCGTTGTTCCTTCGGGGCTCTGTCAGCAGGTCCGCCCTGACTGCGGGCGAGGTCCGCGAGAGCGGTCCTGAGATTCCGGCGCGCGCGGGCCAGCAGACTCTCGAGCGCTTCGACACTCACGCCCATCAGATCGGCTGTCTCCGCGTTCGATAGCTCCTGGTAGTACTGCAGCACCAAGGCCTCGCGCTGGCGTCCCGGCAACCGGGCGAGCGCCGCCGTGAGACGTTCGCTGGTGTCGTTCGTCTCGATGCGCTCGTCGGGCCGCGGTGCCGCGTCTTCCTGTTCCGGAAGTTCGTCGGACATGGTCGTCTCTCGATGGCGGCGCAGCCGGTCGTAGCACAGATTGAGCGTAACGCGATGCAGCCAGGTGTCGAAGCGCGCCGCACCGGGCTGCCAGCTCGGCGCAACGTTCCAGATGCGCATGAAGGCTTCCTGGGCGACGTCGTCCGCTTCGTCGCGGTCGCCGAGCATGCGCGTTGCAAGTGCAACGATGCGCGGCAACTTCTTCTCGACGATCTCGCGAACGGCGCCCGATTCCCGCTTGCCGACGCGGGCGATGAGGCGGGTATCCGGATCGGGTTCGTTCAAAGTCGTGTCGGTTCCTGTTGCGCTCGGTGGGCGGCCGAAGTGCCATGTTTGCCGGCATGGTCAGTAGACGACAACCGGTCCGCGATAGTAGGCCGGGTGCGCCGGATAGACGACGCACCCGGCGAGTGTCGCGGCGACGAGCGTTGCGGCTAGCAGTAATTTCAACATGTTGCAATCCTTCCATCAGATGATAGGCGCTCACGCCGCATGACGTGTTGCGCATGATCCGGGCAGTGGCGCGAGCTTTCATGGCGTCGACTCAGGCCCAGTGTCCTTCGACCCAGAAATAGTTCGGCCCGCGTTGCGCCCAGTGTCCCGGGACCCAACGGTGCCCCACGCGCACCGGCCTCCAGTGGCCGGGTGCCCAGACATAGCGGCCCGGCCCCCAGCGCCAGTGACCCGGATCCCACGCATAGCCCGCGCGAGGCGGCGGCGGGGGTTCGACGCGGGGCGGCGGCGGCGCGGCGACCGGCGCCGCAACGATGACGGTCTGTGCATGCACGGGCCCGCTGTGGAGCGCCCCGAAGGAAACGGCCAACACCGGTGCGAGAACGGCAGCGGACAGGGCCGCGCGCATGGGCGAAGAACGGTTCGTCATGGTGCGATTCGTCTTTTCAGAGTGGTGACGAGAACTTGAACGGAGCGAACGCCGGCGATCCGTCGCGGGCCGCGCCCGGAAGATGTAACGAGGTTTTACGGGAAAGCTCGGGTGACGGTCAGGCGAAGGTGTCGAGCCCGTCGACGAGACGCTTTGCGAGCCGCGGCTGCCGCAACTGTTCAAGCCACCATTGCAGTGCGCGCCCTTCGTGATCGCCGCGCCAGGCCACGTAGAGCACGTTGGGCTCGCGCGGATCGGCGGTGTTTTTTTCGATCAATTCGCCGCGCGCCAGCAGCGTCGCGATGCGATGACGCGGCAGCCAGCCCGTGCCGAGCCCCTGCCGCTGCGCGAGAATCTTCGCCCGCATGCTGGGCACCGCGAGCGCCGCCTGGCCGCCGAGCACGCCATAGGCGCGTCCGGCGGCGCGCGACGAATCCGCCACCACCACCGCCCGATGCGCCGCGATCTCCTCACGCCGCAGCCGGCCGGCCGCCTGCGCGAGCGGGTGGCGCGCCGCGACGGCGAACACCCACTCCATCACGCCCAGTTCGAACCAGCGCAGGCCCGGGATGGCGGGCGGCTCGTTGGTGGCGCCGACGATCAGGTCGGCGCGGCCGTCGCGCAGCGCTTCCCAGGTGCCGCTCAACACCTCGTGCGTCAGGCGCAGCGTGACGCCGGACCCGAGCGCGTCGAACGCCTGCACCACGGGCAGCATCGTCTCGAATTCAAGGATCTCGTCGCACACGATCCACAGCCGGTCTTCCCAGCCGCTTGCGATCTGCTTGACGCGCTGCGCGAGCCGCCCGACGTCGAGCATCAGGCGCGCGGCTTCATCGGCGAGCAGGTGGCCGGCGGGCGTCAATTGCAGGCGGTAGCGGCGCCGGTCGAACAGCAGAGCGTCGAAGCGCGTTTCCAGTTGCCGCGCCGCGTGGGAGACCGTCGATGGCGCCCGTCCCAGGCGGGCCGCCGCGCGCGACAGGCTGCCGGTCTCGCGGATGGCGTCGAGCAGTGCGAGTTCGTCCTCCGACAACATGTTCGACTCCATCGAACGAGTTCATCCGCGGCATCGTACGGCAAATGCGGGCGATGCGCCGAAGATTGGAGTCATCGGAGAACACCCCTTTCGACGGAGCTGAACGATGAACTCAATTCTGCCTTTCCTGCGCCGTGCCGCCGGCGCGCTGCTTGCGGCGGCTGCGCTCTTGCCGCTCGCGCAGGCGGCCTCTGCCACGACTGCGATCCAGTCGCGCTCGATCGAAGCGAACGCTATCGAGCTGCACTATCTGCAAGCGGGCAGCGGCGACGCGACGCCGGTCGTGCTGCTGCACGGCTACACGGAGACCAGCCGCATGTGGCAGCCGCTGATGACGCGACTGGCCGCCGACCGCGTCGTGCTGGCGCCCGATTTGCCGGGTGCGGGCGAGTCCGCGATGCCCACCGCCGGCTATGACAAGAAGACGCTCGCGCAGGATATCCATGCGATGGTGCGTGCGCTCGGCTTTCGCAAGGTGAAGCTGGTGGGGCACGACATCGGGCTGATGGTTGCCTATGCTTACGCGGCGCAGTATCCGGACGAAGTGGACAGCATCGTGTTGATGGACGCTTTCCTGCCTGGCGTCGGCGACTGGCAGAAGGTCTGGCTGCTGCGCGACAAATGGCATTTCAATTTCTACGGCGACACGCCGGAGCAACTGGTGCGCGGGCGTGAACGCGTGTATTTCGAACACTTCTGGAACGACTTCGCCGCCGATTCCTCGCATTCGCTGAGCGAAGCCGACCGCCGCTATTACTCGGCGCAATACGCACGCCACGGCCGCATGCGCGCGGGATTCGAGTATTTCCACGCGTTTCCGCAGGACGCGGAGGACTTCGCCGCGTTCGCCCGGACGCCGCTGCCGATGCCGATGCTCGTTCTCGCCGGTGAGCGGGCTTCGAGTACCTTTCTGATCGACCAGGCGAAGCTCGTCGCGACGAACGTGCAGGGCGTGGTCGTGCCCGGCAGCGGACACTGGCTGATGGAAGAAGCGCCGGACGTGACCATGGCGCAACTCGTGCGTTTCCTCGACACGCCTGCGTCCAACTGATCCACTCGATGCCGCGGCGCGCGTCTTGCATCGCACTGCGGGAACACCACAGGGAGCGTGTGAAATGGGACTTCTGGTCGATGGCAAATGGCAGGACGCGTGGTACGACACGGCGTCCACCGGCGGGCGCTTCGTGCGCAAGGACGCGGCCTTTCGCAACTGGGTCACGGCCGACGGCGCGCCCGGTCCGAGCGGCGCGGGCGGCTTCCGCGCCGAAGCGGGCCGGTATCACCTGTACGTGAGCCTCGCGTGTCCATGGGCGCACCGCGCGTTGATCGTGCGGGCGCTCAAGGGCTTGCAGGGGATGATCGATGTTTCGGTCGTCCACTGGCTGATGCTCGAAAACGGCTGGACCTTCGCGGACGGTCCGGGCGTGGCGCCCGATCCCATCCACGGCGCGCGTTTCATGCATCAGGTCTACACCGCGGCGGACCCGAACTACAGCGGCCGCGTGACGGTGCCGGTCCTGTGGGACAAGGCGCGCGGGACGATCGTCAACAACGAGTCGTCGGAAGTCATCCGCATGCTGAACTCCGCGTTCGACGGCATCGGCGCACTGCCCGGCGACTACTACCCGCGCGAACTTCGCGAGGACATCGACGGACTCAACGCGCGCATCTACGACACCGTCAACAATGGCGTCTACAAGGCCGGTTTTGCGACCACGCAAGGCGCATACGAAGAAGCCGTGCTGCCGCTCTTCGACACGCTCGACTTCCTCGAAACACGCTTGCAGTCGCGCCGCTACCTGACGGGCGCGCGCTTCACCGAAGCCGACATTCGCCTGTTCACCACGCTGGTGCGCTTCGACGCGGTCTATGTCGGGCACTTCAAGTGCAATCTGCGGCGCATTGCTGACTATCCGAACCTGTCGAACCATGCGCGCGAGATCTACCAGATGCCGGGCGTGGCGGACACGGTGAACTTCATGCACATCAAGCGGCATTATTACGAGAGCCATCGCACGATCAATCCGACAGGCATCGTGCCCGCCGGACCGCTGCTCGATTTCACCGCGGCGCACGACCGCGCGCGGCTACCCGCCGCGACCTGACCCGGGGTGAACTCAGTCGTACTCAGTCGTACCGGTACACGCCGTGCTTCGCCTTGCGGCCGAGCCGGCCCGCCGCGACCAGTTCGCGCAACAGCGGACACGCGCGGTACTTCGAATCGCCGAAGTCCTTGAGGAACACGTCCATCACGGAGAGGCACACGTCCAGGCCGATCAGGTCGGCCAGCGCAAGCGGGCCGATGGGATGATTGGCGCCGAGCTTCATGCCGGCGTCGATTTCCTCGGCGCTCGCCACGCCTTCATACAGCACGAAGAACGCTTCATTGATCATCGGCACGAGGATGCGGTTGACGACGAAACCCGGCGAATTGCGCACGCCGATCGGCGACTTGCCGAGGTCCTCCGTGAGTTCGCGCACGGCAGCAGCGGTGGCGTCGCTGGTCTGCACGCCGCGTATCACCTCGACCAGTTGCAGCAAGGGCACCGGATTGAAGAAGTGCATGCCGATGAAACGCTCGGGCGTGGCAAGCGTGGCGCCGAGCGCGGTAATGGAGATGGACGAGGTGTTTGACGCGATGATCGCGTCCGGGCGCGCCGCGTCCTCGATCTGCTTCAGGATGCGGTTCTTGAGATCCGTATTCTCGGTCGCGGCTTCGATCACGATGTCGGCTTCAGCCAGACGCCCGTAGTCCGTGGACGTGGCAATGCGCGTGAGCGCCGCATCGCGCGCGGCCGCGTCCAGCTTGTCCTTCGACACGAGCCGCTCCAGGCTGCCGGTGAGCGTGGCGACCCCCTTGGCGAGCGCGGCCTCGGTGACGTCAATCATCACGACCTCGAAGCCCGCGACGGCCGCGACTTGCGCGATGCCGTTGCCCATGGTTCCCGCACCGACGATGCCGACGGTCTGAATCTTCATGCTGCTGCTCCCTGTGTGTGCGCCGGCTCGGGCAGCCGGCAAGCCTGAATGGTCAATGGCGCGGCGTGCGCCGGAGGGTTCGAAGAGAGTTCGATTCTAACCAGCGAGAAAACGGGCGGTCCTAGCCGAACGCCGTCAGGTCCCTGGCTTCGATGCCATTTGCCTGACAGTAAGCGGCATAGCGCTCCCAGCCGCTCTTCCAGTTCTCGCTGGCGAGCACCTGGCCGCGTTCGTTCACGAAGAGCAGTTCGCCCTGGATGATGTTGAGCGTGACGATGTCGGACTGCGCGGCGTCTTCAGGCAGCGCCTCGGGCGTATGGCTCGATCCGGCGGTCTCGTACACGATGCTGCCCGGCGCCGCGATCCAGTCGTGCTCGCGATACTTCCAGCGCCCCTGCACCGTATAGACGATCACCGTACCGGTATGGCGATGCCGCGGCATCTCGCCCCGGGGCGGCGCCTTCATCAGCGCGATGACTTCACCGCGAATTGGGTCGAGCTTGAAGTACTTGACCAGCACGCGCTCGCTGTAGGGCGTGAACGGCACCCAGGGCACGTCCGTGTCATTGAGGCAGGTGGTGTGAATCTGTTCGAACAGCATGATGTCGGCTCCGTGCAATCAGCAGTGCATTGTAGGCAGCCTGAGATGCGCTGAACATCGGCCGAACGGACGACCCCAGTGGACCAAGCCGGATCGCGCCCGATCTGCTATCGTCCGTGCCATGCCAACCATCATCACCGTTTCCAATCTGTCCAAGACTTACGAGTCGGGCTTTCACGCGCTCAAGAACGTCAATCTCGAAATCCGGCGCGGCGAGATCTTTGCGCTGCTCGGGCCGAACGGCGCCGGCAAGACCACGCTCATCAGCACGGTCTGCGGCATCGTGAATCCGAGCGAAGGCCAGGTCACCGTGGCCGGTCACGACATCGTCACGGACTATCGCGCCGCCCGCGCCATGATCGGTCTCGTGCCGCAGGAGCTCACCACGGACGCCTTCGAAACCGTGTGGGCCACCGTGTCGTTCAGCCGCGGGCTGTTCGGCCGGCCGAAAAATCCGGCGCACGTCGAGAAGGTGCTCAAGTCCCTGTCGCTGTGGGCGAAGAAGGACAACAAGATCATGACGCTCTCGGGCGGCATGAAACGGCGCGTGCTGATCGCGAAGGCGCTGGCGCACGAACCCGAGATCCTGTTTCTCGACGAACCCACTGCCGGCGTCGACGTCGAACTGCGCCGCGACATGTGGAATCTCGTGCGCGAGTTGCAGCAGAACGGCGTCACGATCATCCTGACGACGCACTACATCGAGGAA
This sequence comes from Caballeronia sp. LZ065, assembly GCF_031450975.1. Classification (NCBI taxonomy): domain Bacteria; kingdom Pseudomonadati; phylum Pseudomonadota; class Betaproteobacteria; order Burkholderiales; family Burkholderiaceae; genus Caballeronia; species Caballeronia sp. LZ065. Next base: position 1,115,913 of record NZ_JARUXV010000004.1, on the reverse strand, counting down.
GCGGAAGAGATGGCGGACCGCATCGGCGTCATCAACCGCGGCGAGATCGTGCTGGTGGAGGAGAAGCGCGAACTCATGCGCAAGCTCGGCCAGAAGAAGCTCACGCTGCAACTCGAAACCCCGCTCGATGCCATTCCCGCGCCGCTCGCGCCGTATGGCCTTGCGCGCTCGGCGGATGGAAGCGAACTCACTTATACCTACGACGCCCATGACGAACCGGGCCGCATCATCGCGCTGCTGCGTCATGTGGACGAAGCCGGCGTGCGTTTCAAGGATCTGCAAACGACGCAAAGCTCGCTCGAAGACATCTTCGTGAGCCTCGTCAGGGAAGCCAAATGAATCTTCATGCCGTTCGCGCAATCTACCGTTTCGAGATGGCGCGCGCCGGACGCACGCTGATGCAGAGCATCGTGTCGCCGGTGATCTCCACCTCGCTTTACTTCGTCGTGTTCGGCGCGGCCATCGGCTCGCGCATTCCGGAAGTGGACGGCATCAGCTACGGCGCGTTCATCGTGCCGGGCCTCGTGATGCTGTCGCTGCTGACGCAGAGCATCGCGAATGCGTCCTTCGGCATCTACTTTCCGAAGTTCACCGGCACCATCTACGAACTGCTGTCCGCGCCCGTCTCGTATTTCGAACTGGTCTTGAGCTACGTGGGCGCGGCGGCGACCAAGTCCATCATCCTGGGACTCATCATCCTGCTGACCGCGCGCCTGTTCGTGCCGCTCAGGATCGACCATCCGTTCTGGATGATCGTGTTCCTGCTGCTGACGTCGGTGACCTTCAGCCTGCTGGGCTTCATCATCGGCATCTGGGCGGACGGCTTCGAGAAGCTGCAGATCATTCCGCTGCTCATCGTCACGCCGCTCACCTTCCTGGGCGGCAGCTTCTATTCGATCAACATCCTGCCGCCGTTCTGGAAGACTGTTGCGTTGTTCAATCCGGTCGTGTATCTGATCAGCGGCTTTCGCTGGAGCTTCTACGGACTCGCCGACGTCCAGGTGGGCGTGAGTTTCGGCATGACGCTAGTATTCCTTGCAGTGTTCATCGCGATCGTCGCGTGGATCTTCAAGACGGGCTATCGGATCAAGACCTGATCCGACAGTGGTTGTGGCCAGCAAAGAGGGCGTTCATCGGATGAAAATCATGAAACGCACGAAGCGGCATGTGCTGGGTGCGATGACCGGTTTCTTCGCGAGCGGCGCAGCGCGGTCCGCGCCCGCATTGGCCTATGAGATCGACCACGGGACAGCCGGCTGGCGCCGCCGTCTTTCCGCCGAGCAATTCCGTGTGCTGCGGCGCGGCGGCACCGAAGCGCCGTTCGCCAGCCCGCTGCTCAAGGAGCGACGCGAGGGCACCTACCGGTGCGTCGGCTGCGCACTCGAACTCTTTTCATCCACGACCAAGTTCGACAGCGGCACCGGCTGGCCGAGCTTCTGGAAACCGCTCGACGGCTCGGTCGCGACGCATCCCGACGCCGCCGGCCACATGCGCAACGAAGTACATTGCCGGCGCTGCGGCGGCCACCTCGGCCATGTGTTCGACGACGGCCCGAAACCCACCGGGCTGCGCTATTGCCTGAATGGCGCCGCGCTCGATTTCCGGCAGGAAGACGCCTGAAATCGCGGGTTTTACCCATTCTTCCTTCTTGCTACCTTACATGAACGCACCCGAACTCAAGCTTGCCGCCGGAAAAACCGCGCTCGTGCTGATCGATCTCCAGGCGGGCATCGCTGCCTTGCCCGTGCAGCCGCACGATGCCGCCAGCGTGCTGGCCAATGCGCGCGCGCTCGCGGACCGCTTTCGCGCGCTCGGCGCGCCGGTCGTACTCGTCAAGGTGGCGTTTTCGAACGGCCCGGGCGGCCTGCGGCCGATCACCGATGCAGGCCAGGCGCAGGAAGCGCCCGAGCCGGCCGGCTGGAGCGAATTGTGTCCGGAACTCGCCGTGCAGCCGTCCGACATCATCGTCACCAAGCGGCAGTGGGGCGCCTTCTACGACACCGACCTCGACTCGCATCTGCGGCGGCGCGGCATCGAGACGATCGTGCTGGGAGGGATCGCGACGGCCATCGGCGTGGATTCGACCGCCCGCGGCGCGCATGAACGCGGCTATCAGCAAATCTTCGCCGAAGACGCCATGAGCGATCTCAACGCCGCTACGCATGAATCGACCTGTCGTTTCATCTTTCCGCGCATTGGCCGGATTCGCTCGACGCAGCAGGTACTGGCGGCGCTGGCTTGAAGTCGGTGGCTTGAGAGACGGGCGCAGCCTGTGTTTTTAGGACTAGTCGTATGGCCCTGACGCTGACGTTCCCGTAACTTGCTATAACCGGTTGACGGGACCCCGCCTGTCAGTCCGGGCGCATTCGTTCCACCCCTGTTCGAATGCAGCGCTTTCCCCGAGCGCAGGACACGCGTCGCACATTGCGGCGCGTGTCCACCTTTTCATTGTTTAACTCTCTACGTCTTTCCGAGCGTCAAGCGATCACGTCGCTGCCGAGGGAACCAGTCGTATCCGCGTGATTTCCGAAGGCGCGCCCAGGCGCTTCGGCGGTCCCCAGTAGCCGGTTCCGCGGCTCGTATAGACCCACAGTCCGTTGAACTTCACCAACCCGGCAACGAAGGGCTGCTGCAGGCGCACGAAGAAGTTCCACGGCAGGAATTGACCACCGTGCGTGTGTCCGGAAAGTTGCAGCGTGAAACCCGCGTCGGCGGCGGCTGTTGCGCTGCGCGGCTGGTGCGCCAGCAGCACGCGCACGGCGGCGGAGGACGGTGCGCCGCTGATTGCCTGGGCCGGATCGCTGCGGTGCGCGGGATCGAAGCTGCCGGCGCCGTAGTCCGTCACGCCCGCCACCACGGCCTGGGCGCCGTCGTGGTCCAGCACCACATGCTGGTTGAGCAGCACATTGAGGCCGAGGCGGCGGAACTCCGCAATCCATTTGTCGGCGCCGGAGTAGTACTCGTGATTGCCGGTGACGAGGAACGCGCCATGACGCGCGCTCAATTTGGCCAGCGGGCGGGTGTGGTCGGCGAGATGGGGCACCGAGCCATCCACCACGTCCCCGGTCACCGCAATCAGATCCGGCTCGAGTCCGTTCACGGCGGCAACGATGCGCTCCACGTAGTGCTTCTTGATTGTCGGTCCGACGTGGATGTCGCTGATCTGCACGATGGTGAAGCCATCGAGCGCGGCAGGCAGATTCTCGATGGGCACGTCCACGTCCACGACCGGCGCGCGACGGCGCGCATTGTAGAAGCCGATCGCCGAAGACAGCACGGCCAGCAGCGGAACGATCAGTGCGCTGCGGGCCACGAGCGTGGGCGAGCCGACGGGCACGCCGCGCAGCCAGTCCGCAAGGTGGACGCAGAACAGCATGACGTCGCGTGCGAACGTCAGCAGCAGCAGCGAGGAGAAGAAGCCGAGGGCGGTCAGGCCGAACCAGGCGAGACGATCGGCGAGCGGCTGGGTTTCGAGCGAGCGCGCGGACATGCCGATGGGAATCAGGATCACGGATGCCACCAGCAGCGCCACAGCCAGTACCTTGAGCGGCAGGCCGACCGGCGCGTCCGGGATGAGCCGCACGCCGACATAAATGTGAAACAGAATGCCGATACCGATAAAACGGATGAAGAAAGCCGAGCGTCGCATAGCGCCCCTGGAAGATCGATGAAGCGGCGGGCCCGGGCTTTGGATGCCCGTGCCGTTGGGCACGAGTGCCCGTGCGGGATAGGGAACCGATTCTACCGTGCCAGTGCGCGGGACGCCGTTTGGCGCGGCGGGGCGCGACTTGTGGGCCGTGCAAAGAAAAAAGCCTCGGCACCGGAATGCCGAGGCTTGCCTGCATCGAGTTGATCAGCGTGCGCTTCAGACCGCCATGCACAGATACTTGATGATGACGTAGTCGTCGATGCCGTAGTGCGAGCCTTCGCGGCCGAGGCCGGATTGCTTCACACCGCCGAACGGTGCCACTTCGTTCGAAATCAGCCCGGTGTTGATGCCCACCATGCCGTATTCGAGCGCTTCGGCCACGCGCCATACGCGGCCGATGTCG
>NZ_JARUXV010000004.1:1042053-1111761 GCF_031450975.1 Caballeronia sp. LZ065 | reverse complement strand
ACAGGACCGTGAAACGACTCCACGCCGATGATAGTGCGGATCACCCGTGTGAAAGTAGGTAATCGTCAGGCTCCTCATGCTACAAACAAAAACCCCACCCCATAAAGGTGGGGTTTTTGCGTTTCAGGGCCTGGACCAAGATCTGGCCTGGCATTTGCATCCCGTTATCTCGTTCTGTCACCATCTCGATGTTCGACCCTCGCTTTCTGTCGGTAGAATGACGATGAGAGCCATCATGTCGACCCTCACTGGAGCGCATATGAGAACGAGCCTGTTGATCGCAGCCCTGAGCGCCGCCTTGCTGGTTGCCGCATGCGGCAAGAAGAACGACGCGAGCGAGTCCAGCCTGGGCGATGCAATATCCGCCGACATGAAAACCAGCCGCGGTCTGCTCTGTCTGAACCGCAGTGGCCGCGGTCCTTATACGTTTCCATCGGTCTATAGCAACCAGGACCTGAACGAATACGCTGCCGGCGCCTTGCGCGAGCAACTTGCCGCGCTGGAGAAGGCCGGCTTGATCGCTCGCGCGGCAACCACGCCCGCAAACGCCAGCGCCAAGCAGAACGGCGTCGCCTATAGCCTGACGGGCGAAGGGCAGAAATACGCGGTCGAAACGAATCGGCCGGCGGGCGATCCCAATGCCACGAACGACCCGCATACCTGGAAGATCTGCTACGCGCACGTCAAGCTCGACAAAGTAGCTAGCTGGACGGAGCCGGAGCCGACTGCGCACCGCTCGGATGTCACCTACACGTACAAGCTCGAGAACGTGGCCCCTTGGGCCGATGATCGCGACGTCAAGCGAGCGTTTTCCGAAGTGACGGCGTCTGATCGGGAAGCGGGCGAGACAAAGCTACACATCACGCTTGAGCAGCGCGAGGATGGCTGGGTGCGGGTGGATTGACCCGCGGTCTCAAGCCTCCGACATTCGTGCAAGCGAACCCGCCGCGCATGTCCGACGTCGCTCGCCGCGCGGGTGTGTCGAAGATGACTGTGTCGCGCGTGCTGGCGGGCCACAGCGTTGCGCTCGCCACGCGCGAACGCGTGCAGAAGGCCATCGATGAACTCGGCTACGTCGCCGATGCCGCCGCCGGCGCGCTCTCCTCGGGCCGGTCCGAATTCGTGGCCGTGCTGGTGCCGTCGCTCGCAAGCTCCAACTTTTCCGATACCGTCCGTGGCCTGTCAGCGTCGCTGGAGCCGCATGGCTTGCAATTGCTGATCGGCGATACCGACTACCATCTCGACCGCGAAGAGCGCCTCGTGCGTTCGATGCTGCGTCATCAACCGCGTTGCATCGCGTTGACGGGATCGCGTCACACCGAAGCGACGCGCACGCTGCTGCGCCGCTCGGGCGTTGCCGTCGTCGAGATGTGGGACGCGACGACAGATCCGATCGGTGCCGCTGTCGGTTTCTCCAATGTCAGCGCTGCGCGCGAAATGGTCCGCTATCTGGCGGGCAAGGGGCACGAACGCATCGGCTTTCTCGGCGGCGCCAGCGAGCTCGACCGGCGCGGCCTCGATCGCCTGAAGGGCTTCCGTGCGCAAATGAAGGCACTGGGTCTCGACGATCGTCGCGTCATCCGGTTGGGCGAATCGCCGATCACCATGAGTCACGGCGGGCCCGCGATGGCCGCGTTGCTCGATGCCTGGCCCGACACGCAAGCCGTCATGTGCGTGAGCGACATGTCCGCGTTTGGTGCGATCATGGAATGCCATCGGCGCGGGCTCTCGGTGCCGGACGACGTCGCGGTGGCGGGCTTCGGCAATTTCGAGGTCGCGGCCTGCTGTACGCCGTCGATCACCACGGTATCCGTGGATGCATACGGCATCGGCCGGCGCGCGGGCGCCATGCTGCTTGCGGCGCTCGACATGCGTGAGAATGGCATGGTCGAGCCGGCAGGAAAACGCGAACGTGTAGCGTACTCCGTGGTGCCGCGGGAAAGCGCCTGAGCCGCGGCAGGTTCGCTGGTGCGTGCTAACATGCATTGCGATGTTACCGGTAACGGAACCATGAAAACAGCAGCGCCGGCATGTGGGCCGGACGAGGCGCATCACATGGAGAGACAAATCATGCCCCAGCAGAAGGTACAACGGCTTCGTAGCCAGGAATGGTTCGACGATCCCTCTCACGCCGACATGACGGCGTTGTATGTCGAACGTTTCATGAACTACGGCCTCACGCGAGAAGAACTGCAGTCGGGCCGTCCGATCATCGGCATTGCGCAGACGGGCAGCGATCTCGCGCCGTGCAATCGTCATCACATCGAGCTGGCCGCGCGCACGAAGGCGGGCATCCGCGACGCGGGCGGCATCCCGATGGAGTTTCCTGTTCACCCACTGGCGGAACAGAGCCGTCGTCCGACAGCGGCGCTCGACCGCAATCTCGCCTATCTCGGGCTGGTTGAAATCCTGCATGGCTTTCCGCTCGATGGCGTCGTGCTTACCACCGGCTGTGACAAGACCACGCCAGCCTGTCTGATGGCGGCCGCGACCGTCGATATGCCGGCCATCGTCCTCTCGGGCGGCCCCATGCTCGATGGCTGGCATGAAGGCAAGCGGGTCGGCTCCGGCACCGTCATCTGGCATGCGCGCAATCTGCTCGCGGCAGGCAAGATCGATTACGAAGGCTTCATGCAGTTGACCACGGCGTCGTCGCCATCAATCGGTCATTGCAACACGATGGGCACCGCGCTCTCGATGAACAGCCTTGCCGAAGCGCTCGGCATGTCGCTGCCGACCTGCGCCAGCATTCCCGCCGCGTATCGCGAGCGCGGACAGATGGCATACGCAACCGGCAAGCGCATCGTCGAGATGGTGCGCGAGGACTTGAAGCCCTCGAAGATCATGACGCGCGATGCCTTCATCAACGCCATCGTGGTGGCCTCGGCGCTCGGGGCGTCGACCAACTGTCCGCCGCATCTGATCGCGATTGCGCGTCACATGGGTATCGAACTGACGCTCGGTGACTGGCAGCGTCATGGCGAGCCCGTACCGCTGATCGTGAACTGCATGCCGGCCGGTGACTATCTCGGCGAAAGTTTTCATCGCGCGGGCGGCGTGCCGGCGGTCATCAGGCAACTGGACCAGGCGGGGCTGATCGCGGGACAGTGCCTGACGGTATCGGGCCGCACCATCGGCGACACTGCGAGCGATGCGCCCGCCGCCGACAACGACGTCATCCGCACCGCAAGCGATCCGCTGAAACATGGCGCGGGCTTCATGGTGCTGTCGGGTAATTTCTTCGACAGCGCCATCATGAAGATGTCCGTGGTCGGCGAAGCGTTCCGCAAGACCTACTTGAGCGAGCCCGGTGCCGAGAACACATTTGAGGCGCGTGCGATTGTGTTCGATGGTCCGGAGGACTATCACGCACGCATCAATGATCCGTCGCTCGGCATCGACGAGCATTGCATTCTCGTGATCCGTGGTTGCGGCACGGTGGGTTATCCGGGCAGCGCGGAGGTGGTGAACATGGCGCCGCCGGCTGAACTGATCAAGCAAGGCATCGATTCGCTGCCTTGCATGGGCGATGGACGGCAGAGCGGCACCTCCGCAAGCCCGTCGATTCTCAACATGTCGCCGGAAGCGGCCGTGGGCGGCGGCCTCGCGCTCTTGCGCACGAACGACAGGATCCGCGTGGACCTGAACGCGCGCTCCGTCAACGTGCTGCTTGGCGAGGCCGAACTCGACAGCCGTCGCGCGCAGAGCGCCTTCGCCGCGCCAGTCGCGCAAACACCATGGCAGGAGTTGTATCGGCAGACGGTGGGGCAGTTGTCGACGGGCGGTTGTCTGGAGCCCGCGACGCTGTATCTGAAAGTGATCGAAACGCGCGGCAACCCGCGTCACTCACACTGAGCGCACCAACATGTCCTTTGCCATCTATCCGAGCCTCGAGGACCAGTGCGTCGTCGTGACGGGCGGCGGGAGCGGTATCGGCGCGGCGATGGTCGAGGCTTTCGCGCAGCAGGGCGCGCGCGTGTTCTTCCTCGACGTGGCCGACGCCGATTCGCAACAACTCGAACAGACGCTCGCGCGTGAACGACACGCGCCGAAGTATCTGCATTGCGATCTGCGCGATACCGCCGCCATCGAACAATCCTTCGATGCCATCGCGAGCGAGGCAGGGCGAATCGACGTGCTCGTCAACAATGCCGCGAACGACGATCGTCATCAGTGGGACAACGTCAGCGCTACTTACTGGGACGAGCGCATGGCCGTGAACCTGCGGCATCAGTTCTTCTGCGCGCAGGCCGCGGCGCAACGCATGCGGACGCAGCGGCGCGGATCGATCATCAACATGGGTTCGATCTCGTGGCACCTTGCCTTGCCCGAGCTCACGCTCTACATGACGGCGAAGGCGGCGATAGAAGGACTTACGCGCGGGCTTGCGCGCGACCTGGGCGAACACGGTATCCGCGTGAACACGGTGATTCCAGGCGCGGTGCGCACGCCGCGCCAGATGAAGCTGTGGCAGTCACCGGAGAGTGAAGCCAGGCTTCTCGCGCAGCAATGCCTGCACGAACGCATCGATCCGGAGCACATCGCGCGCATGGTGCTGTTCCTCGCCTCCGACGACGCCGCGCGCTGCACCGCCCGCGAGTATTACGTCGATGCAGGCTGGTTCGGCGCGTGAAGCGTTACGGCGGTGCTACGGCATCGCGTCACGTAACGTAACGCGGCCTGCTTCAGATGCGCGCGTCGCGCCGGCGCGAGACCTTCTGCGCTGATTTGACAGTCGGCACCGTGCCGGTCTCGATGTAATGCTGCACTGTGCGCAGCCTCGTGATAATCGCGTTCATCGAGCCAGTGCCAGACGGCGGCAAGAAACAGCCCGAGCCCGGCATGCCCGCAATGGGCAATTACTTCGGCGATTCCCTCAGCGAGCGCTTCGGCGCGCCCCTCGGTGCGCAACGCGCTTGCCACATGCGATGCGGCGCGTGAAACCAGCATCGCGTGCATCGCGTGGAGTTGCGGGTTGAACGTGCGCATTGCGTGCTTTCGTCGACTGCTTCCCATGAAGGCCCCGTCTTTGGCATCCGCGTGTTGTGCGCTCCGGGTAGATCTCGCTGATCGGAGTGCGTGCGGCGATTGGTTTTTTGAAGGCGCGATTCTTTGCGCTGCGTGTGCATTGCAAGAAGCGGGCCGGCGAGAGGATTCGGACTCAAGGTGAGCACTCGGAGCAGAGATGTGGGGTTGATCTGTCTTCCCGGCGCAGGCGATTAACGCTGCATTATGAATTTTTGATTCAAAATGCAAATGCGGATTTTCTTGTGAAATTATCAGTAAGTGTAATCGCGGAATGATTCGAGATTAATACGGGTTTTCGAAAAGGGGCTCGGCATTCTAAAGTCATTCGCGAACGGTTTCCAATTTTTATCCGCATTATTTATGGGCAGTCAAGTCGAAGGTCGATTTGATTTTCGGATCGTTCTTGTCTCAATTTTTATCGTTCGAAAATGCCGAACATTTTGGCGATTTGATGTCGATTTTTTCGATAACTAACTCACCGTGTAATTGAATTAAATCTGCCAAATTTTGTGATGTGCGAATCATGAGGTAGATGTGTCAACAGAGAAAATCATAGATTAGCAAGGCTTCAAGTGGGATTTTTAAGAACCTTGACTAACCTGAGGAATCGGAAGTGGATAAGTCGACCGTAAAGAAGTTATTCATGTTTGCAACGTTTTCCTGGATCATGATGGATGCGACTGCCTCTCATGCGCAAACCAGCACGACGAAGACAACCGTGGAGAATTGGGCTGGCTACGTCATAAACGACGCAACGTATTCGAACGTTTACGCGTCCTGGGTCGTGCCGACTGTAGATTGCAGCAAGATGGCTGCTGGTAAGGCAAGCATGTCATACGCGTGGGTTGGGTTGGGCGGGTACAGCGATGTATTGCTCACGCAAAATTCGCTCGAGCAAATCGGGACTGCACAAGCGTGCTCCGGAACGACGCCAGTTTATGGGGTCTTCTATGAGTTTTTTCCAGCCGGCCCGCAGTTCGGCAGCGCCGACTATCCTCTTTCGGCGGGCGATACGGTGACGGCAATGGTCATCCGAAACCTTGATGGAAGTTACACACTCCTGGAGTCGGCCACGGCCAAAGGCGCCGTCTTGCCGAAATGGACATTCAGCGCAAAGGGTTCGGCGCCGGGCTCGAGTGCTGCCGATCCGGGCAATAAATCCGCGGAATTCGTTATGGAGCAGCCGGGCACCGTGGGAAGCATGGGTCGCCCGCCGGTGGCGAACTATGGCAGTATTACTTTCTTTAACATCGGATACACGAAGGTAGGGACGGCCAGCGACGAATTGACCAAGGTCCGGTATTTCGAACCGTTTGCCGGGAACACGCTGTCGAATATCTTTGCGTTCCCGGCCACACTTTCGGCCACCAGCTTCATCGTGTATCAACTTTAAAGAAGCGGAAACACGCCGATATCGTCCGTCGCCTGCCAAGCGGCGATGGACGAAACCCCGTCCTGCGCGCGGTGCCTCGAGTCCGGGAGGCTTTTCGTACAATCGAACCCACTCGCACTTCAAGGCACAACGACATGCCGTGGTTTTCCGTCACCCTCGCCGACGCACTCATGCATACCAATCGCATGGCCCTTTGCACGATCGCACTGCTGGCAGGTTGTACTTCGAATACGTCCGCACGAAGTGAACAACGGCCCGATCCGTTCGACACTACCCAATCCCAACCTCTTCATCACGCGACACGCACGGCGTCGGGCTTCGAGAACAACTACGGTACGTTGCCGCGTGAATCGTTGCTGAAATGGCGCTGGGAGCGCTTCACACAAGGCCTGCCGAAGCCGCCAGCGAACGGCTACCACTTCCCGACCGTGCAGCCCGACGTCGCGTGGCTCAAGGCGAACCGCACGGCTGACACGCTCACATGGATTGGTCACGCGAGCGCACTCGTGCAGATCAGCGGCGTGAACATCCTCACGGACCCGATGTTGTCCGAGCGTGCGTCGCCGTTCTCGTTCGCGGGTCCGAAACGCAAGACGCCTCCGGGCCTCACGCTCGAGCAAATGCCGCACATCGATATCGTGCTCATTTCGCACAATCACTACGATCATCTCGACAAGCCCACTGTCGAAGCGCTGAACCGCCAGGCCGGCGGCCCGCCGCGCTTTCTCGTGCCCCTGGGCGTGAAAGCGTGGATGAACGACATCGGCATTACGAACGCGCAGGAGTTCGACTGGGGTGATGAAGCGCAGGCGCGGGGGCTCGATATCTGGTTCGTGCCGAGTCAGCACTGGTCGGCGCGCACGCCGTTCGATCGCTCTGAAACCTTATGGGGCGGATGGGTGGTGAAAACGTCTGCGGGCGCGGCGCATCCCTATTCGTTCTATTTCGCGGGCGACACTGGCTACTCACCGGACTTCCGTGACATCGGCGCGCGGTTAGGTGGTTTCGATCTCGCATTGATTCCGATCGGCGCCTATGACCCGCGCTGGTTCATGCACGCGCAACATGTGGATCCGGAGGAAGCCGTGCGCATCTTCCAGGATATCCACGCGAAGAAGGCGATCGGCATTCACTGGGGCACATTCGAACTCACGGATGAGCCGCTCGACGAACCTCCGCGCCGTCTGGCCGAAGCCGTGCGGCGTGCCGGTCTGCCCGCCGATGCGTTCACGGTGCTGAAATTTGGCGAGACGCTGCAACTCGACACGACCGGTCGCTGAATCGCAAGGACATGAAAAAACGCGCGGACTCCAGAGAGGTCCGCGCGTTTCGCGTTACTTCAGGGTCATCGCCTGAACACGCCCAGCAGCAAGGTCGCGAGGAAGATCACGATAAAGATGAAGAACAGGATCTTGGCAATCTCAGCCGCGCCTGTTGCGATCCCGCCGAAGCCAAAGAAGGCAGCGATGATCGCGATGATGAAGAAGATGACAGCGTAACGAAGCATGAAGTCCTCCACGGGATCGGTTGATCGAATGATTCGCAGCCGGGCTGTTGCCGATGCCGCTTCGCTCATGGCATGCATGCCGCGCGATGGCATCAAGCAACGCCTGTGCCCAGAAGCAAAAACGCCGCACGTCAGGATGACAGTGCGGCGTCGCTGGGTGCGTCATTGCAGACGCAGGGGGCACGGCTTGAGAAGGCTAACGGCCTACTGTGCGTTCGGAGTCGGATTCATCGTCGAGATCGTCCTCGTCATCGACGCTGTTTAGCGCATCCGGCAGGTTGTTCTCCAGTTCATCGCGCTCGATCTGATCGGCGAGATCGAGGGATTTGCGCGTGGCGGGACCGGACGGGCGGTTGGCTCCAGACATGACGTACTCCTTGAACAGATTGCAAAGCCGCGCCGGAAATTCGGCGCGAATTGACGAACAAGCAAGGCATGTACGCGCCAGCCTGTGACCGTCTCAGAAGCAGTCACACAGATGCTTGCTGGACGCTGCCGTCCCGACCTGCCCCAAACTTGCAAGCAGGACGGCAGATTTTGCGTGCTGGCGCGTCGGACCAGTATGCACCGGTCCCGGCGATCCGGCAAAGCGCGTGGCGCTGGTGTGCATCATGCGAAAAATGGGCCACGATCGGGTACAACGAAAGGACCAGCAGCAGCGCCATCGACAGGTTGAACATGCGCAGCCAGCGCGGATTGGCCAGGAAGCGCCGCAGCGACATGCCGAAGGCCGCCCACATCGTGATGCAAGGCAGGCCGATGACGACCAGCACGAGCGCCATTAACGCCGCATTCAACGAGAGACTGGCATGCAGATGAATGGTGGTTGCAGCGGTCAGCACCATCATCCATGCTTTTGGATTGATCCACTGGAACGCGATGGCTTCGTGAAAGCGCATCGGGCGGCTCTGGCCGTCGCGCAGCTGCACCGACGACGACGTGCCGATCTTCCACGCCAGATACAGCAGATACGCGACGCTCGCGGCTTCGAGGACGGTATAGAGCCAGGGCAACCGCTCGAAGGCTTGCGCGAGTCCCAACCCGACCGCAATCATCAGGATCGCGACGCCCGTGCTGATGCCGAGCACGTGAGGCAGCGTGCGCTTCAGGCCGAAATTGACACCCGACGCGAGCAGCATCGTATTGTTCGGGCCGGGCGTGATGGTCGTGACCAAGGCGAACAGCGCGGCGGCGGGCAGAGCGTTGAAGAGTTCCTGTGGCATGACGCGCTCCTTGAACTGAGATTCGATGAACCCAGTGTACTGGAGTGGTCCGGTACAGTAACGGTACAGATCGCCAACAGAATTCCGGTACGGAATAGAGGCGCGATTCCGGAAAATGCGCGCCTTCTCCTTCACTCAGACAGGAAACGGATTGCGCTCCGCAAAGCCCTGCTGATGCCAGTACGGATAGGCCGGCCGTACCGTGCTCGCCTCATCGAGTTTCCTGACCTGTTCGGGCGTGAGATTCCAGCCCACCGCACCGAGGTTCTGCCGCAACTGTTCTTCATTGCGCGCGCCGATCAGCACGGTTGCAACCGTCGGCCGCTGAAGCAGCCAGTTGAGCGCAACCTGCGGGATGGTCTTGCCGGTTTCCTCGGCGATGGCGTCGAGCGCATCGACGACGCGGTACAGATACTCGTCGGGCACCGGTGGCCCCATGTCGGCCGTCTTGTGCAGACGGCTCGTCTCGGGCAGAGGCTGGCCGCGCCGGATCTTGCCTGTCAGACGCCCCCAGCCGAGCGGACTCCACACCACGGCGCCGACCCCCTGATCGAGTCCGAGCGGCATCAGCTCCCACTCGTAGTCGCGGCCGATCAGCGAGTAGTACGTCTGGTTCGCGACATAGCGCGGATAACCATAGCGAGCAGCGACATCGAGCGACTTCTGCAGATGCCAACCCGAGAAATTCGACACGCCCGTGTAACGGATCTTGCCCGCGCGCACGAGGTCGTCGAGTGTGGAAAGCGTCTCTTCCACGGGGGTTTTCGCATCGAAACCATGCAGCTGAAACAGGTCGATGTGATCGGTTTGCAAGCGCTTGAGCGCGGCGTTCACTGCCTCGATCAGATGAAAGCGCGACGAGCCGACGGCATTCGGTTCATCGGGATCGAAACGGAACGTGGCCTTCGTCGAGATGATGGCCTTGTCCCGGCGGCCCTTGAGGGCTTCGCCGAGAATCGATTCCGATGCGCCGCGTGAATAGAGGTCGGCGGTGTCGAACATGGTGACGCCGGCGTCGAGACAGATGTCGATCAGCTTGCGTGCCTCGCTTACGTCGGTCTCGCCCCAGGCCTGGAAGAATTCGCCCTTGCCTCCGAACGTGCCGGTGCCGAAGCTCAGGACCGGAGCCTTGAAGCCGGAAGCGCCGAGATGTCGATATTCCATTGCGTGTCCTCGTTGAGATGAAGTCGAAGAGACGCCGCTTGCTTTCCTTATCAGGGGCGAGCGGCGCGCGCGTGTTCAGCGAACGAGACTACCGCAATGGCCCGCGGAATGCAGAATGCAAAACGCATAATGCCAACGCGCAGCCCGCAGCCCGCAGCCCGCAGCCCGCAGCCCGCAGCCCGCAGCCCGCAGCCCGCAGCCCGCAGCCCGCAGCCCGCAGCCCGCAGCCCGCAGCCCGCAGCATGCAAAACGCAAAACGCAAAACGCAAAACGCAAAACGCAAAACGCAAAACGCAAAACGCAAAACGCAAAACGCAAAACGCAAAACGCAGCATCAACGCTTGTCCGCCGCTGCGCGCTCGCCCAACGAGTCGTAGATCGGCGGCACGCGCAGCAGCATGGGCACGATCATCGCGGTGAAGCAGGCCGTGAGCATCGGCAGCAGCAGGGTGAAACTCGCGGTCATCTCGGTGACGAGCACGATGCCCGTCAAGGGTGCACGCACCACTGCGACGAAAAACGCGGCCATGCCGACGACCGCGAACGTGCTCGTGTCGCCTGTCACCGCCGACATGCCCGGAAACCAGTCAAGACACAGGCGCCCGAACACAAGGCCGGTCTGCGCGCCGAGCACGAGCAGCGGCGCGAACAGACCGCCAGGCGTGCCCGCCGCATACGACACGGTCCCCAGCACGAAGCGCAGCGCCAGCGTTGCGAGCACGCCCGCGATGGTGCCTGCGCCGAGCAGCGCGCGTTCGGTCAGCGCATCGCCGCCGCCCGCGAGATCCGGCGCGAACCACGCGAGCACGCCGACCGCCGCGCCGATGAGCGCCGCGCGCGCTGTCGCATGCGCGACTGTCAGCGGTCTCGACAGCGACTCGGCGATATCGAGCGTCCACAGGATCGCGCGGCAATACGCCACGCCCAACAGCCCCAGCAACATGCCGAGCAGCAGATGCGCGCCGGTCATCGCGAAGCCGGGGAACGGTTGCGCGGGCACGTGGAAGTCGGGTAGATCGCCGTGCAGCAGACGGGCCATCGCGATGGCGCTCGCCGAAGCGCCAAGCGCCGCGACCGCCGTGCGCGTGTCGAAGCGCCGCATGAGTTCTTCGAGCACGAAGACCGCGCCGGCGATGGGCGCATTGAAGGCCGTCGCGAGCCCTGCGCCCGCGCCGGCCGCGAGCAGCACACGGCAATCGCCGCCGGTGCGTCGCATGAACTGGCCGATGGCATGCGCAATCGATGCCCCCATCTGCACGGTCGGACCTTCGCGTCCCAGCGCGAGCCCTGCACCGATGGCGAGTACGCCGCCCACGAACTTGATGGGCACGAGCACGAGCGGCGCGGGGGGCAGCTTGCCGTGCAGCACCGCTTCGACATGCGGAATGCCGCTGCCGCTTGCCATCGGCGCGAAGCGCGCGACGAGCCAGGTCGCAAGCCCGGTGCTCACGGCCGCTGCGAGCACGACCAGTACAAAAGCGGCCTCATGCCCCGCATGGCCCCACGCGACGAACGCAGTGCGCCACGCCTCCGCGCGTTCGAGGGAAAAGCGGAAAACGACGCCGATGGCGCCTGTCGCCGAGCCGACGATGACCGATGCTACCGCTAGCGGAATGAGTCCTGCGCGTTCGTCGTTCTGTTCGAGGGAGTCGGTGTCGTTCATCGCGCATGAAGCTCCGCATCGGCATGTGCTGCGAAGGGTAGCATCGCGCCGGGCATGCTGCTTGCAAAACAGAAGTCTCATTCGACGCAAGGGAACGCGAAGGCGTGAGACACGCATGAATCAGGCAAGCGACGACGAGCCGTTTTTCCAGCCGGGACGCAACTGCGCGAGCGTGCGTCACGCGGAGCGCTTCAGCCTGCTCATCGACGGCGCGGATTATTTTCGCGTGCTGCGCGAGGCGATCACGCGCGCCGAGCGCACCGTGTTCATCCTCGGCTGGGACATCGACAGCCGCATGAAGCTCACGCCGGAAGGCGCGAACGACGGCTTTCCTGAAGCGCTCGGCGACTTCCTGCATGCGGTCGCGAATCACAGGCGGCGTCTGCGCATCTACATCCTGGCGTGGGACTTCGCGATGCTCTATGCGTTCGAGCGCGAGTGGCTACCCGTCTACAAGATGGGCTGGCGCACCAGCCGGCGCATTGCGTTCCAGATGGACGGCAAGCATCCAATGGGCGCTTCGCAGCATCAGAAGATTGTCGTGATCGATGACCGGCTCGCCTTTGTCGGCGGTCTGGATCTCACGCGCTCGCGCTGGGACAGCACCGCGCATGCGCCCGACGAGCCACTGCGCCGCGATGCGAACGGCACGCGCTATCAACCCTTTCACGATGTCCACACGATGTTCGATGGCGCGGCCGCGCGCGAAATTGGCCTGCTCGCACGCGAGCGCTGGGCGCGCGCCTGCGGCAAGCAGCTGGCGATCCGGGCGCATCGGGCGAACCTCGAACACGATGCCTGGCCGCCGTCGCGGCGGGTCGATCTCGAAGATGTCGAGATTGCCATCTCGCTGACCGAGCCCGGTTATCTCGGCCGCGAGCCCGTGCAACAGATCCGCACGCAGTATCTCGACGCCATCGCGCGGGCGCGGCAGAGCATCTATATCGAGAACCAGTACTTCACGTCGGGCACGATCGGCGCGGCGTTGGCCAAATCGCTCGCGCGCGAGGACGGTCCGGACCTTGCCATCGTCGTGCCGCGCAATCAGAGCGGCTGGCTGCAGGAAGTCACGATGGGCGTGTTGCGGGCGCGGTTGCATGCATTGCTCAAACGCGCCGACACGCATGACCGCTACCGGCTCCTGTGTCCGAGCGTGCCCAAGCTCGGCGACGAGATCGTCAACGTTCACAGCAAGCTGATGATCGTCGACGACGAATTGCTGATGGTCGGTTCGGCCAACCTGAACAATCGTTCGATGGTGCTGGACAGCGAATGCAATATCTCCATCGATGCCCGCGCCGACGCGCGCATCCGCCGCGCCATCGCCAGCATGCGCGACACCTTGCTCGCAGAGCATCTCGGTTGCGATATCGCGGACATCGAACGTGAACGCGCCGCGCATGGCGGCATGAACGCGGCGATCCAGGCGCTGCTGCGCGAGCGCGACGACCATCGCACGCTGGTGCCGCTGGACCCGCTGGTATCGAGGGAGCTCGATCAACTGATTCCGACCGAAGCGCTGATCGATCCGGAAACGCCGATCGCCGCCGACGAACTCGTCGACCAGTTCGTGCCCGCGGAAAAGACCCGGCCGCTGATCGGACGCTTCGCGCTGCTCGGCGTGCTTGCGCTTCTGGTCGTGGTGGTCGCGAGCCTGTTGCACTGGACTTCGCTCGGCGACTACGTGAATCTCCGCTCGCTGACGACCGCGACGCGCCGCATCGACGCGCTGCCGCTCGCGCCCCTCTGGATCGTGCTGGCCTATGTCGTGGCGGCGGTCGCTTCCGTGCCGATCACACTGCTCATCGCGGCCACCGGACTCGTGTTCGGCGCGGCATGGGGCGGGCTGTACGCCTTCCTCGGCACGATGGCCGCGGCGGCCATTTCCTATTCGCTGGGCAACTGGCTCGGGCGCGATGTCGTGCGCAGAGTCGCAGGGGCGCGCGTCAACCGTCTCTCCGAACGCGTTGCGAAGCGCGGCATCGTGGCCGTCGTCGTGCTGCGGTTGTTGCCGGTGGCGCCGTTCTCGATCGTCAATCTCGTGGCGGGCGCCTCGCATATCCGCATGCGCGACTTCATGATCGGCACGATGCTCGGCATGGGACCTGGCATCTTCCTCACGGTGGCCTTCGCGCATCAACTCGTCGCCTCCCTGCACCAGCCGACGGTCGGCTCGTTCGCGGTGCTGATCGGCATCGGCGCGGCGCTGATCGGCGTGTCGCTGCTGTTGCAGCGCTTCCTCGGCGGCGCTCAGCCTGACGCGCACGAAGGCGCACCCGGCGACGCCGACAAGCCACGCGCCAGCGAAGAAGCGAAGCGCGCGAGCGAGCTGCACGAGACCGGCGCGATGCCGCGCGACCCGGCGGCGCACAACGAGCGGCCCGACGAGGTCAACTCATGACTCCGCTGCACGAACCCGTGATCGACTTGCAGAACAAGAGCGATAGCCGTGCGCGCGAACTGCGTATCGCGACGTACAACCTGCATGGCGCGGTCGGCATCGACGGCAAATTTGCGCCGCAGCGCATCGGCGAAGTGCTTGCGGAGATCGACGCCGATGTCTTCGCGCTCCAGGAAGTGCCGCTTGGCGGCAGCGGCGCGCATGACGTGCTGGAGGTGTTGCAGCGCATGACGGGTCTGCATGCCGTCGCCGGGCCGACGCTCGATACGCCCGAGCGCCGCTACGGCAACGCGGTGCTCACGCGCTATCCGGTGCGCGCGGTGCGCACGCTCGACCTGTCGTTCAGGAGCCGCGAGCCGCGCGGTGCGCTGGATGCCGACATCGATTGCGGCGGTGAAGTGTGGCGCGTGGTCGCAACACATCTCGGCCTGGCGTCGAGCGAGCGGCGCGCGCAAGTGCAGCAAGTGCTGCAGAGTTTCGACACGCCCGCACTGCCCGTGATCCTGCTCGGCGATCTCAACGAATGGTTCGTTTACGGCCGCACGCTTCGGCGGCTCGTCACGCACTTTCATCGCGCCACTGCGCTGCGTACCTTTCCGACGCGCTTTCCATTGTTCGCGCTCGACCGCATCTGGGTGCATCCGGGCGAGCGTCTGATGCGAGTGGACGTGCATCGCACGCCGTTGTCGCGCGTCGCGTCGGATCACTATCCGCTCATCGCGCACATCGCTCATCGATGATGAAAGCGCCCGCATGGCGCGCGGTAAACATCAAGGAAGCATGCATCGAGATGCCTTCATGAGCCGCATGTTTGCGCGGCGCCACGAAAAACCCCTGTAAAAGCGATATAAAAACGCAAAAGACTCGCACGAACTCGCTTGGCGTATGTAGAATCCGGCGTGATACGAACGCATCGGTGCGAACGTATTCGAATATCACTGACCAAAAAACAGGTAGGAGAAACATGCCGACTTCCGCTAAAACCGCTGCCAAGAAAGCCCCGGCCAAGAAAGCCACGGCGAAGACTGCCGCACCGGCGAAGAAAGCTGCTGCACCGAAGGTTGCCGTCAAGAAAGTCGCTGCGAAGAAGACCACCACGGGCGCACTGTCGCCGGTCAAGGATACGTTCACGAAGGCATCGCTCGCGAACCATCTGGCCGAGCGTGCAGCGGTGGACGTGAAGGCCGTCAAGGCCGTGATGGTCGCGCTGGAAGACACCATCCTCGGTTCGATCCACAAGAAGGGCGCCGGCGAATTCACGCTGTCGGGTCTTCTGAAGATCTCGGCTCAAACCGTTCCGGCGAAGAAGAAGCGCTTCGGCAAGGACCCGTTCACGGGTACCGAGCGCTGGTTCCCGGCCAAGCCGGCAAGCGTCCGCATCAAGGCACGCGCGCTGAAGAAGCTGAAGGACGCAGCAGCCTGAGTGTGTTGACGCGCTGACGTTGCGTTCGAAGTTCGCGTCCGTCAGGTTCGGCGCACGCAAAGCTTCGTGAAAAGAGGCCAGTACCCCATGCGTGGGGTACTGGCCTCTTTGACTTTCATGCTTGTTTTCAAGCGTGATTCGACGCTCGGCCAAGCAACGCGTGATCGGTCTGGCTGAAGACCGCACTCACCCAATCCGCGAAAACCCGTACGCGGGCCGACAACTGCCGGCTATGCGGATAGAGCACCGAGACGGGCATCGGCGGCGGTGCGAAGTCCGGAAGCACTCGCTGAAGGCGTCCTTCAGCGAGTGCATCATGGATGTGATAACGCGGCACCTGCACGATGCCGAAGCCCGCGAGCGCCGCTTGCGTGTACATCTCCACGCCGGTCACCGAGACCGTCGCCTTGAGTTCGACCGCCTCGATGCGGTCTTTCACGCTGAACTCCAGCGGCACCACGCGCCCCGTCGCGCTCGACACATAGTTCACCGCGCGATGTGACATCAGCGCATCGAGATCGTGCGGCATGCCCGCGCGTGCGAGATACGCGGGGCTCGCTACCGTCACTTGTTCGAGCAATGCAACGCGCTTGCCGATCATCGACGAATCCTGCAACGTGCCCGCGCGCAGCACGCAATCCACGCCTTCGCGCACGAGGTCGACGAGCCGGTCGTCTTCACCGATATGCAGCTCGATCTGTTCATAGCGTTCGATGAAGGCCGGCAGCCCAGGCATGATGAAGGTGCGCGCGAGCGTGCCTTGCAGGTTCACGCGCAGCAGACCCTTGGGTTCGGCATGACGGAACGATCCTTCCGCTTCTTCAAGGTCGGCGATCAGCCGCACACAGCGCTGATAATGCGCTTCGCCGTCATGCGTGAGGCGCACAGTGCGCGTCGTGCGTTCGAGCAGACGCGCGCCAAGCCGTTCCTCGATGCGCTTCATCAGATTGGTGACGGTGGCGCGGGGCATCTGCAGATCGTCGGCGGCCTGCGTGAAACTATGCCGCTCCGCGATGCGCACGAAGACCTGCATTTCCTGGAAGCGATCCATGGTGGTTCGATGTCGATGAAGGATTGTTGAAGCAGATGGAACGATGATACTAAGCCACGCGCAATGATCGCGGAAACGGAATGATTCATCATGCTGCTCATCGAAACTCACTCTTCAAGGAGCAGCAGCATGAACAAGACGGAACGTCAGCGCGTTGCCATCGTCACGGGTGCATCGCGCGGTATCGGTGCGGAGCTTGCCCGGCGTCTCGCGCGTGATGGCCTTGCAGTCGCGGTGAACTATTCGTCGAGCGCGACAGAGGCGGATGCGCTCGTCGCCGAGTTGCGCGAAGCGGGCGGCGTGGCCCTTGCGGTGCGCGCGAACGTCGCGAATGGCGAGGAAGTGCGCGGTATGTTCGCGACGGTCGAGGCCGAACTCGGCACGGTCGATGTCCTCATCAACAACGCGGGCGTGATGAAGACGATGCCTATCGCCGACACCAGCGATGCCCTCTACGACCAGACCTTCGACATCAACGTGCGCGGCACTTTCAACACGTTGCGCGAGGCTGCTGCGCGCATGGGCGAGGGCGGACGCATCGTCAACTTCTCGAGCACGGCGCTCGCCCTCAACATGCCCGGCTATGCGATCTATAACGCGACCAAGGCAGCGGTCGAATCGATGACGCATGTCTTCGCGAAGGAACTGCGCGGGCGCGGCATCACCGTGAACGCGGTGGCGCCGGGGCCGGTGGCCACGTCGCTGTTCCTCGACGGCAAGTCCGACGAGCAGATCGCGGGCATGGCGAAAATGGCGCCGCTGGAGCGGCTCGGGCAGCCGGAGGACATCGCATCGGTGGTCGCGTTCCTGGTCGGGCCTGACGCGGGCTGGGTGAACGGCCAGGTGCTGCGCGCGAACGGCGGTCTCGCGTAACGCGCGTTCCGAAGCTCAGAAGCTCAGCGCAAACTGCGCCTCAGCGGGGGCGCGGCGTCGCGCCGGGTGCGTTGCCTTTGCCTTTGCCGCATGCGTCGCTCGGCGCACGCCAGCGGGCACCTCTTGGGCGATGAGATGGAAGCCCGGCCGCGCATCGCACGCGATCCATTCGAGCCGGCCCGCCGCGAGGCGTTTCGCGATCAGCGCATACACGTCGCAATCGAACGGACGGAGGTCGGGGGCATCGGCGAGCAGCGCGGCGATGTCCTCGCGTCTCGCACAGGTGCCGAGGTAGCACCAGCGATCGATCACATGCCACGCTTCCTGCGTCGAACCTTCGTTGCGTTCGGCAATGGCGATCGGCCCTTCATGCGGCCAGCGCACGAGACGCGCGTTCTCCAGCGCGTCGAGCGCGCGCGCGGCGTGATCGGCGAAGCTTTCCACGCCCGCGCACGAACCCTGGCAGCGTTTCACCTGATAGCCGAAACAGCCGCGTCCGCGCGACAACGGCGCTTTCTCGAGACCGAGTGTCGCGGGGCAGAGCGTGTGTTCATCAGCGAGGTGGCGCAGGAAGGCATGCGCTTTCGCGCGCGTCGCGAAGACGCCGAACAGGTGATCCTCGCGCGACAGATCGCGCCGGCTCGCCTTCACGAGCACCGGCGCGGGCGCGCCCGGCAGCCATTGCCAGGCGCACGCACCCGATGCGCCTTTCAACAGCCGGTTATGCGCCGGTTTCAGATCCTTCACGAGCTTCGCTTCGAGCAGCAGCGCGCCGAGTTCTCCGACCGTCTCACGGGTTTCGATGCGCCGGATGGACTGCGAGATCGCCAGGTCCTTGGCAAGCCTGTGATCGCCCGAGAAATGCGCCGCGACGCGCTGTTTCAGGTTGATGCTCTTGCCGACGTAGAGCGGAATGTCGTCGGCGCCGTGGAAGAGATAGACGCCGGGCGTCGCGGGCAGCATATCGAGCGCGCCTTCGGGCAGCGCGGCCGGCAGGCTCGCGCGGCGCACCAGCGCCTTGATCGCGCTATCGACGAGATCCTGGGAATACAGCGCGTGGATCTTCTGCCAGAACTGCCAGAGCAGATCGGCGTCGGCGAGCGCGCGATGGCGTCCCGTCGGCGCGAGGTCGAGCCGTGCGATGAGCGCGTCGAGTCCATGCCGCTCGACCGACGGAAACAGCGCGCGCGACAGCCGCACCGTGCAGAGCGTATCCGCACGAAAGGCCATGCCGGCGCGGCGAAATTCGTTCTTGAGAAAGCCGTAGTCGAAACGCGCGTTGTGCGCGACGAAGAGCTTGCCTTGCAGCCGCTCGGCCAGCGCGGGGGCCAGCGACGCGAAGCTCGGCTGGCCGCGCAGCATGGCGTCTTCGATGCCCGTCAGCCGCGCAATGAACGGCGGCACCGGCACGCCGGGATCGACCAGCACGCTCCAGCGCTCGATACCCGCCGTGCTCGCCTCCACGACGCCGATTTCGGTAATGCGGTCTTCCGTCGCATTAGAGCCGGTGGTTTCCAGATCGACGAACACGATAGGACGCGCCAGTCCGGCGAGCAGGGCGTCGGCGAGGACGTCGTTTGATTCGGTTGCGTCGGGGACTTCGGACATGATGAGGCGTGGGGCGTGAAGCAGGGAGTCTAGCGCGAAACGCCTTTTTGCCTTCCGAACGCCCTGAAAAAGCTTTCGTGCCGTGCCGATAAGTCCTCAGAAGCACGCCGGATGAAATGCGCCGGCGCGCTCAGTACAATGACGTTTTGCTTGCTTCAGGACGGATCGACATGACTTATTGCGTGGGTATGTGCGTGGACGAGGGACTCGTATTCCTCTCCGATACCCGCACCAACGCCGGCGTGGACCACGTGAGCGCCGCGCGCAAGATGGTGGTCTTCGAACAGCCGGGCGAGCGCGTCCTCGTGCTGCTCACGGCGGGCAATCTGGCCATTACGCAGGCCGTCACGCAACTGCTTGCCGAACCGTCCGATCCGAACGCGCCCACGCTCTACAGCGTCGCGACCCTGCCGGAGGCGGCGCGGGTCGTCGGCGATGCGGTGCGCGAGGTGCATCGGCGCGATGCGTCATCGCTGGCGGAGTTCAGCGTCGACTTCAATTGCAGCTTCATTCTCGGCGGACAGATTTGCGGTCAGCCGCCGCGCCTGTTCATGATCTATGCGGCGGGCAATTTCATCGAATCGACTCGGGTGTCGCCTTATTTCCAGATCGGCGAATCGAAATACGGCAAGCCGATCATCGACCGCGTCATCACGCCGGCATCGCCGCTCGACGAAGCCGCCAAGTGCGCGCTTATTTCAATGGACTCCACGCTGCGCTCCAATCTGTCCGTTGGCTTGCCGCTCGATCTGCTGGTGTACGAGAAGGACGCGCTGTGCGTGACGCGCTTCGCCACGCTCGACAGCAACAGCGCCTATTACCAGATGATCAACAAGACCTGGGGCGAACAGCTGCGGCAATTGTTCGGCGAGATCCCGAACCCTGCCTGGACCGAGCCCGGCAACGTGCCGCTGCGTCCTCGCGATGCACGCAACACAGTGCCGCGGCTCATCATCGGCGATCTGCCGTGTCCCGAGGCGCCCGCGCAGACACTGGCCGAAGACGTGCCCTCCGGCAACGCGCCGCGGCAATAGTGATCAGCTCGTGCCCGCCGCACAGGGCGAGGGCAACGCCGCTTTCACGGCGCTCATCCTGGACGGCGAATCCACCAGAACGGCATCGATGCCCAGACACGCGGCGGCGCGGTAATCGTCCGCCGTGTCGATGCCGATCGCGACGATCCGCGTCCTGCCCCGCGTGCCGAAACACTGCACGGCGTCAGGCGTCCAGAGCGTCGCCGTCACTGCCGTGCGCGCTTCGCCGAGCGTGAAGGTTTCGACGAGCTCCACCTTCCTTTTGAACTCGAACGCGGTCCACGTGCCGGGCGGCGGGGGCGCTTCGCAGGTCTGTTCCAGCGCGACGGCCGCGAGCCGCGCTCGCGTGGCATCGCGCGATTCGAACAGGACGGCCTGCGGCCAGGCGGCGAAGGCCTTCTGATAGGACGCGTCCGTCGAGTAGATCAACACGCGCGGCCAGGCGCCTTCCTCGTTCAGCACGCGCGCAACCGCGGCGGCTTGCGGCTCGGCCGGCAGCGCCTTCATGTCGAGCATGACGGGCACGCCGGGCGGAATCGCGCGCAACGCTTGCGTGAGCGTGGGAATGCGCAGCGGCGCTTCGCGGTACGGAAAACGGGTGACGCCTGCTGCATCGATGCGCGCGAAGCGCCAGCCTGCATTGAGACGGTCGAGCGAGGCGAGATCGGTGTCCGCGATGTCGCCCTGGCCTTCGGTATTCGCCAACAGATCCGCCGGTCGATACAGCACCGGCACACCGTCGCGCGTGAGCTGGACGGTCAGCCAGATGGCATCGGCATGATTCTTCAACGCACCTTCGATGGCCAGCAGCGTGTTCTCGGGGAAATCGGCCGCGCCTGCGCGATGCGCGATGATCAACGGCGCGGCGGGGGAATGGTTGCTGCGGGCGGCCCCGCATCCCGCGCCGGCGATGCAGGCGGCAAGCGCAACGGCGAATGTGGCGGCGTGGCGAAGCGGCATCGAATCACACTCCGAATGGCTTGAGGTTCGGGAGATTCTGCCGCGATCATCGAACGATGTGATCTTCGACCCGCTCGATTCGACTCTTTGTTACGTTCCCGATGCGCAAAAAAAACAGCCATCGGCATGCCGATGGCTGTTCGAGCGTCTTGCGGTCCTGCCAGCGCGACATCTGCATGCCGCGCGAGCCGGTTGTTTTTAGAACTTGTGGCGAACGCCGACGATGACCATTTCCTGGTGGCTGCGGCCGCTTTCGTAGCCGTACGAGCCGATCGACGCTTGTGCCGAGTTGACTCCACCCGTCGTTGCATCGCGCTGGTCGCCGCTTGCGTGCTGGTAAGCCGCAACAGCGTAGAAGTCCGTGCGCTTCGACAGCGAGTAGTCGGCGCCGAGGCTGACCTGATGGTAGGTCGCCGACGTATCGCCGCCTGCCTTCGTGTAGGTGTAGCCGAGACCCGTCAACAGAGCCGGCGTGACCTGGAAGTTCACGAAGCCGTTGCCGGTGTTGAAGTGTTCCGAACCGAAGCGCGAACCACCGTCAGCCTTGAATTGCGAGTTGCTGTACGAACCGCCGACCGTGAATGCGCCGATCGAGTACTGCACCGCGCCGCGAGCGATGCCGATGGCATGCGCCGAAGCGTAGGCGTTGTTGATCGGGCCGTCGAACAGGGCGTCGGATGTCGAGCTGGTCCAGCCGCTTGCGCCCGTCGGCGGCGTGCGGCCGGCGCTCGGGTTGTTCGCGTAGAAGTAGCCGCCTGCGACAGCCAACGGGCCGTTGTTGTACGTCGCTGCGCCCGACCACGTCTGACCTTGACCGGTTGCGCCGGCAACGCCCGACACGCCGTACAGACCTTCAACCTGGAAGCCTGCGAAGTTCGGCGAAACGTACTTGACCGCGTTGCTTACGCGCAGCGAGTTGTCGTAGTTGTCGATGTCGCCCGGCGTTGCGAAGATGGCGCCCCAGTAGTTGTCAGCCGTGATGCCCTGGACCATGTCGACCAGCGGATCGTATTGGCGACCGAGGGTGACCGTACCCCACTGGTTACCCGACAGACCGACGAATGCCTGACGGCCGAATTCGCGACCGCCCTGGCCCAGTTGGCCCGTGCCGACATCAAAACCATTTTCCAACTGGAAGATTGCCTTCAGACCGCCACCCAGGTCTTCTTGACCCTTCAGGCCCCAACGGTCGCCGGACAGGTTGCCGTTGATCATGCCGACCAGCTTGTCGCCGTTCGCGTTAGCATGGCTCACATAGCCAATGCCCGCATCGATCACGCCGTAGAGCGTCACGCTCGTTTGGGCCTGAGCCGCGCCAGCCGCGCCGAGCAATGCCAGCGACAGGGACGTCAGTGCGAATTTCTTCATCGAATTCTCCACGCGAATGTTTAATATGTTGTTGCTGGCGCAGAGAATAACGCAACGTTTCGAAACATTAGAAATGAAAAAATATAGATTGTCTCGAAAAACACACACTTGACGCAACGCAAGCCAGTCAAGGGTTTGCGGCAAGTTTGAAAGCAGACGAGTGAGGACAGAAGGTATCTCGAAAAGTTCCGCGCGAATGCTGAACATCGAAACAGCATTCACACGGCTTTATTCGATTACCTTCGATTCGAATAACAAACGGCCTTCTTGTCTTTGATCTTTTCGGCCGTTCCGGATGATTGCCGCACGAAGTCAGTCGCGGATATTTTCCTCTGACGATCGGGGCGTATCGCGGCGCGACAGCAGCGCGACTGCCATACCGGCGCTTGCCGCCACCAATACCGCGCGCCACGGATGCCGGCGCACCGCCTGGTTGGCGTGCGACGCCTTGCGGCTCGCGCCGATCATGGCCATCGCGGTGGCGCGTGTTGCCGTCGATTCGGCCCGCGCGATCTTGCGCGACAGTTCGAGCGCCCGCGCAACCGCCGATACCTTCTTGCGGGCCTGACCGGTCAATTGCTGTGCATGCTGGGCGCGCGCACCGATGGCGCGTCGCGCGCTCGCGCTGACGGGGGCGTCCGGACGCATGCTGGCGGGCGTGACGGGCAAGGCGGCAGCAGTTGCCGCATTGGCGGGCGTCGCGGGACGCGTCGAGGACGCGAGCAGCGAGCCGATCTTCGCGCGGCTGCCGGGCGGCACCTTGCCATTGTTCTGCATGCCCCAGGCGCCGCGCGGATCATGCAGCCGCGCCCGCGCGGCCGAGAATTCCGCGCCGAGCAGCAGGACAGCCGCGGAAAAATACAGCCACATCAACAGCACCGCGAGCGAACCGGCCGCGCCGAATGCGCTGGCCGTGCCCGCATGCGTCAGATAGACGGCGAACAACTTCTTGCCTGCGGAGAAAAGCACCGCGGCCACCAAACCGCCGACGAGCGCATCGCGCCATTCGACCGGCGCGTCCGGCAGGAATTTGAGCAGTCCGCCAAAAGCCACCGACAAAATCGCGAGCCCGACCACCATCTGCACGACGTCACCGATGATCACGAACGGCGACTCGCCCCACAACCACATGCCGACGGCCTGGATGGCGGTATCGAGCACGAGCGACACGATCAGCAGGAAAGCGACGCCCAGCACCAGCCCGAACGACACGAGCCGGACGCGGACCATCGCGAAGACGCCGGAGCGCTGTTCGCCGGCCGTCGGCCAGACGAGGTTGAGCGCGGTGTTGAGTGAAGAGAAGGTAGCCGATGCGCCAATGGCCAGCAGCACGAACGAGATGATCGCCGCGATGCCCGTCCCGCTGCTGCGGTGCGCATTCTCGACGATGCTTTGCACGCCCGCGGCCGCCTGATCGCCGATCAGCCCGTTGACCTGATGGAACAACTGCCCGCGCGCCGCTTCCGGGCCGAAGATCCAGCCCGCGACGGCGATCACCATGACGAGCGTCGGCGCGAGCGAGAAGGCGGAGTAGAAGGCAATGCTCGCCGCCATGGCGGCGCAGCGGTCCTCGGAAAATTTCTTGAGTGCGCCGACGGCCCATGAGGCATCTTTCCTGACGACGGCTTCGATCTTCTGCGTTGATACGGAACTCATGGCGGACCTCTCGGTTCGATACGACGCGCGGGGCGCTCGGACGTAAGCGGGAGAGCAGGTTCCATTCCAGAACGTGTTGGAGAGTCCTGGAGGCGGCACGCGCGGCTCAGGCTCGCGCATTGCTCCCTTCTGACGATTGCGGACATGAGCCGCCGGTGCACACCGGTACAGAAAGCAACTGCATCTTTACTGCAGGCGTCATCGAGCGCCCTTACACTCTGGAAACCCACTCTACGACGCGCCGAGGGCAATCATGCTCCAAATGTCACGTCGACAGTTCCTCAAGGTCTCCGCGAGCACGCTCGCCGGATCGAGCCTGGCGGTCTTGGGCTTTTCTCCGGCTCCCGCGCTTGCCGAAGTCCGGCAATACAAACTGTCGCGCACCACGGAAACGCGCAATACCTGTCCGTACTGTTCAGTCGGATGCGGCATCCTGATGTACGGCTTGGGCGACAACGCGAAGAACGCCAAGGCGAGCATCATCCACATTGAGGGCGACCCGGATCATCCGGTCAATCGCGGCACGCTCTGTCCGAAAGGCGCCTCGCTCATCGACTTCATTCACAGCCCGAGCCGGTTGCTCTATCCGGAATATCGCGCGCCGGGGTCGAGCGAGTGGAAACGGATGTCGTGGGAGGACGCGCTCGACCGCATCGCCACGCTGCTGAAGGAAGACCGCGATGCGAATTTCGTCGGGAAGACGGCGGACGGCAAGACGGTCAATCGCTGGCTGACCTCGGGCTATCTGGCGGCGTCGGCGGGCAGCAACGAGGTCGGTTATCTGACGCACAAGACGGTGCGCAGCTGGGGAATGCTCGCATTCGACAATCAGGCGCGTGTCTGACACGGCCCGACGGTGGCAGGTCTTGCCCCGACGTTTGGCCGTGGAGCGATGACGAACCATTGGGTCGACATCAAGAACGCGGACGTGATTCTCGTGATGGGCGGCAATGCGGCCGAAGCGCACCCGTGCGGCTTCAAGTGGGTGACCGAGGCAAAGGCGCATCGCAAGACGCGTCTCATCGTGGTGGACCCGCGCTTCACGCGCACGGCATCGGTGGCGGATTTCTACGCGCCGATCCGCACCGGCTCGGACATCGCGTTCCTGGGCGGCGTGATCAATTACCTGCTCACGCACGACAAGATCCAGCACGAGTACGTGAAGAATTACACGGACATGTCGTTCATCGTGCGCGAGGACTTCGTGTTCAAGGACGGCTTGTTCTCGGGCTACGACGCCGAGCATCGCAAGTACGACAAGTCGACGTGGGACTACGAGCGCGGCGACGACGGCTATGTGAAGACCGATCCAACACTGCAGCATCCGCGCTGTGTCTACAACCTGTTGAAGCAGCACTACGCCGCCTACACGCCGGAGATGGTGACCCAGGTCTGCGGCACGCCGACCGACAAGTTCCTCAAGGTCTGCGAGATGCTCGCCACGACCGCCGCGCCGAATCGCGCGGGCACGATTCTCTACGCGCTCGGCTGGACGCATCACTCGGTCGGCGCGCAGATGATCCGCACGGGCGCGATGGTGCAGCTCCTGCTTGGCAACATCGGCATTGCGGGCGGCGGCATGAACGCGCTGCGCGGGCACTCGAACATCCAGGGCCTGACTGATCTCGGCCTGATGTCGAATCTTCTTCCCGGCTACATGACCCTGCCGATGGAAGCCGAACAGGACTTCGACACATACATCACGCAGCGCGCGTCGCAGCCGTTGCGGCCGAACCAGCTGAGCTACTGGAAGAATTATCGGGCGTTCCACGTGAGTTTCATGAAGTCATGGTGGGGCGACAACGCGACGGCCGACAACAACTTCGGCTTCGACTATCTGCCGAAGCTCGACAAGCCCTACGACATGCTGCAGGTCTTCGAGCTGATGGCCGCGGGCAAGATGAACGGCTATATCTGCCAGGGCTTCAATCCGCTGGCCGCGACGCCGAACAAGGCGAAGGTCGGGCTCGGGCTCTCGAAGCTGAAGTGGCTGGTCATCATGGATCCGCTCGCGACCGAGACGTCCGAATTCTGGAAGAACCACGGCGAGTTCAACGATGTCGATTCATCGACGATCCAGACCGAGGTGTTCCGGCTGCCCACTACATGTTTTGCAGAGGAACGCGGCTCGCTGGTCAGTTCGTCACGCGTGCTGCAATGGCACTGGCAGGGCGCGGCGGGGCCGGGCGAGGCGCGCAGCGACCTGGAGATCATGTCGGGTCTGTGGCTGCGCATGCGTCGCGCTTATCAGGAGAAGGGCGGTGCGTATCCCGATCCGATCCTCAAGATGAGTTGGCCCTACGCCGATCCGGAAAGCCCGACGCCGGAGGAGATCGCGATGGAGTTCAACGGCCGCGCGCTCGCCGACGTCACCGATCCCACCGACAAGACCAAGGTGCTGGCAAAGCAAGGCGAGCAACTGGCGAGCTTCGCGCTGCTGCGCGACGACGGCTCGACGGCAAGCGGCTGCTGGATCTTCTGCGGTTCGTGGACGCAGGCGGGCAACCAGATGGGCCGGCGCGACAACGCGGATCCCACCGGCATCGGCCAGACGCTCGGCTGGGCCTGGGCGTGGCCGGCGAATCGGCGGGTGCTGTACAACCGCGCGTCGTGCGATGTGAACGGCAAGCCTTTCGATCCGTCGCGCAAGCTGATCGCATGGAACGGGCGCGCGTGGACCGGTTCGGACATCCCCGACTTCAAGGTCGACGAACCGCCCGACAAGGGCATGAGCCCATTCATCATGAATCCCGAGGGCGTCGCGCGTTTTTTCGCCCGCGACGGCATGAACGAAGGGCCGTTCCCCGTGCATTACGAGCCGTTCGAGACGCCCATCGGCTATAACCCGTTCTTCCCGGACAACAAGCTGGTGACCAGCAATCCGGCCGCGCGCGTGTTTCCGGATGATCGCGCGGCGTTCGGCACGGCCGACAAGTTCCCGAACACGGGCACGACCTATCGTCTGACCGAGCACTTCCACTACTGGACCAAGCACGCGCGCCTGAACGCGATCGTGCAGCCGCAGCAGTTCGTGGAGATCGGCGAGGAACATGCGAAGGAAGTGGGCGTGGTGGCGGGAGACCGCGTAAAGGTATCGAGCAATCGCGGCCATATCGTCGCGGTGGCGCTCGTCACCAAGCGCATCAAGCCATTGATGGTGGAGGGCAAGAAGGTGCATACCGTCGGCCTGCCGCTGCACTGGGGCTTCAAGGGCCTCGCGCAGCCGGGCTATCTCGTCAACACGCTGACGCCTTCCGTGGGCGACGGGAACTCGCAGACGCCCGAGTTCAAGTCGTTCCTCGTGAAAGTCGAAAAGGCATAGGGAGGACGGCATGGCATTGCAATCGCTGGATATCAAGCGCCTCTCGGCCACCACCACGCCGTCGCCCGGCGACCGCGTGCCCGCTACGGGCACGGTCGCGAAGCTGATCGACGTGTCGAAGTGCATCGGCTGCAAGGCGTGTCAGACGGCCTGCATGGAGTGGAACGACCTGCGCGACGACATCGGTCATACAACCGGCATCTACGACAACCCGCGCGACCTGACCGAGCACTCGTGGACGGTGATGCGCTTCACCGAATACGAGAACCCGAAGGGCGATCTCGAATGGCTGATCCGCAAGGACGGCTGCATGCACTGCGAGGATCCGGGCTGCCTGAAGGCGTGTCCGTCGCCGGGCGCGATCGTGCAATACACCAACGGCATCGTGGATTTTCATGAAGAGAACTGCATCGGCTGCGGGTATTGCATCACGGGCTGTCCGTTCAATATTCCGCGGCTGTCGAAGGAAGATCATCGCGTGTACAAGTGCACGCTCTGTTCGGATCGGGTCGCGGTGGGACAGGAACCTGCGTGCGTCAAGACCTGCCCGACCGGCGCGATCATGTTCGGCACCAAGGTCGACATGCAGCAGCAGGCGGCGGACCGCATCGAGGACCTGAAGGAACGCGGCTTCGAGCATGCCGGACTGTACGATCCGGCGGGCGTGGGCGGCACCCATGTGATGTATGTGCTGCATCACGCGGATCAGCCGGAGCTTTATCACGGCTTGGCGAAGGATCCGCACATCAGTCCGCTGGTGTCGATCTGGAAGGGCGTGACGAAGCCGCTGGCGATGATCGGCATCGGCATTGCGGCGCTGGCGGGGTTCTTCCATTACACGCGTATCGGGCCGAACGAAGTCAGCGAGGAAGACGAAGTCGAAGCGCAGCGCGAGGCGGATGAAGTGCGTCGCCGCCGTGAAGGCGGAGAGGAGCGAAGCGATGAAGCACGATAGCGAATTGCGTGACATCAAGGGACATCGGCTGATACAGCGCTATACGCCGAACGAGCGCACGAATCACTGGATCACCGCGATCACGTTCGTGCTGCTCGCGCTCTCCGGACTCGCGATGTTTCATCCATCGATGGCGTGGCTCTATGCGGTATTCGGCGGCGGGCAATGGACGCGCATTTTGCATCCGTTCGTCGGCTGCGTGATGTTCGTGTCGTTCCTGATACTCGCGCTGCGGTTCTGGCATCACAACTATCTGGACCGCAACGACGTGCAGTGGATGAAGCAGATCGGCGACGTGCTGACCAATCGCGAGGACCGGCTGCCCGAAATCGGCAAGTACAACGCCGGGCAGAAGCTGCTGTTCTTCGTGATGGTGGCGAGTCTCGTGCTGCTGCTTCTCAGTGGGATCGTGATCTGGCGGCGGTATTTCGCGTTTTATTTTCCGATCACGGTGGTGCGCGTGGCGTCGGTCGTGCACGCGGCGACCGCCTTCGTGCTGATCGTGTCGATCATCGTGCACATCTATGCGGCGCTGTGGATCAAGGGATCCATCGGTGCGATGACGCGCGGCACGGTCACGTTCGGATGGGCGCGCAAGCATCATCCGAAGTGGTTTCGGGAGATGATCGGGAAGTAGGGAGCTAAGAGGGAATCGGCCTTGGGCTCACGCAAATGACTTCGCGGTAATCGAAGCAGGATGCTTCACGTCCTTCGTCTTTGATGCCTGTCCATTCGGCCAGGCATTCGTCGCATCGCGCAATGAGCTGAACCTGAGAGTACCTGGGCCGTGCGGGCGCAAGCAGAATTCCTTCCGGACGGATCTCGATGATCAATTTGTCGCCTATGGCGGCGCGGACTTGCTCAAGCAGCGCGGCGGGCAATCGCAGAGCGGCGCTGTTTCCCCACTTCTGAATCGACAGTTCCATCCCGATTTCCTCGATGTGTCTACATTCAATCGTAGCGCGCATCGAAGCGTCTCTTCTTCCATAGAGAAGTTTCTACCGTGTTTTTAAGCAAAACACAGTGATTTCAGACTGCTCTGAGCGCGCGCATGGATACTGCTATGCTTGACGCGCGTGTCTGTTCGAACCGACTGTCTGTTGCCCGATACTTCCTTCCCCAGGAGCCGCGTGTGGTCCAACGCATCATCGAAGCCGCTGAGATCGAGTCGCTCGATCCCTCGGCGATTCCTAGATTGCGCATGCCCGAGCGTGCCACGGTGTTCGCATCCCGCGCCGCGCGTCTGCTGCAACTCGCGGAGGCGAGCAGTCCCATCGGCGGCTATCTACGGCTGATGTCCGCGCTCGCCGACACCCAGCAGCGCGTCCTGTCCCAGTTCCAGGCGCCGATGCCCGCGCGCGAGTCGATCGAATTGAATCAGCGGCATTCGATGCCGATCATCCCCGCACTCACCGATCATCGCGATCCCGCCTGGCGTGACGTGTTGTTCATGCTGCTCGGCGGCATCGAGGCAGCCGGCGCGCTCACTCCCGCGCTCGTGCAACTCGTGGCCCGTCTGCGCACGCTGGATGCCGCCACGCTCGACAACCAGGCCGACGCCATCCTGACGCTGCGTTTCGTTGAAATCGACCCGGCTGCTGCGCCCTTCGTTGCGGCGGCGCTGCAAGTCGTGTGGACGGACCTGGCGAGCCGCGTCAACACGCGCGACGTGCCTTACCTCGACGCGCCCGGCGTCTGCCCGGTGTGCGGCTCGGTGCCGGTGGCGAGTATCGTGCGCGTCGGCGGGCCGTATGAAGGGTATCGCTACGCGCAGTGCGGGCTGTGCGCGACGGAGCTGCACGTGGTCCGCGCGAAGTGCACGAATTGCGATTCGACCAAGGGCATCGCCTATCACGCGATGGGCACGGGCGACGAAAGCGAGGACGACAAGGCCGCGCACGCAAGGCGTGCGGCGATCAAGGCGGAGTCGTGCGACGAATGCGGCACGTATCGCAAGATTGGCTACCAGGACAAGGCGTTCGACTTCGAGCCCTACGCCGACGATCTCGCGAGCCTCACACTCGATCTCCTGATGGGCGATGCCGGTTATCGCCGTGCCGCGCCTCATCCGTGGCTGTGGCCCGAACAGCCTGACGAATCATGAGCGACGTCCGGGGAAGCGACGGCGGCGAACTGCGCGCGCTGATGGCACGCGTGCCGTCGGTCGAGCGCGTACTGGCGGCGGCGGAATTCACGGCCGTGATCGCCGCCCATGGACGCACGCAGACGCTCGCGGCCTTGCGCGCCACGCTGGACACATGGAGAAGCGATGCGCAGGCCGGCCGGGCGGCGGTCGACGCATTGAGCGACGCCGCGCTTGCGCAGGCGGTGAACGCGGCGCTCTCGACGCGTGCGCGCAGCGCGGTGCGCAGCGTGTTCAATCTCACCGGCACCGTGCTGCATACGAATCTCGGCCGCGCGCTGCTGCCGGACGAAGCCGTCAGCGCGGTGGCCGAGATCCTCACGCGGCCCGTGAACCTCGAATTCGATCTTGAAACCGGCGCACGGGGCGATCGCGACGACCTCATCAACGGCCTGATCTGCGAACTGACGGGCGCAGAGGCGGCTACTGTCGTCAACAACAACGCGGCGGCCGTGCTGCTGACGCTGTCGGCGCTTGCCTCGCGCAAGGAAGTGATCGTGTCGCGCGGGGAACTGGTGGAGATCGGCGGCGCGTTCCGCATTCCCGACATCATGAGCCGCGCCGGCGCAACACTGCGCGAAGTCGGTACGACGAATCGCACGCATCTGAAAGACTATGACGAAGCGATAACCCCGAAGACCGCGCTGCTGATGAAGGTGCATTGCAGCAACTACGCGGTCACCGGCTTTACCAAGGAAGTGACCCTCGCCGAACTCGCGCCGCTTGCCAAAGCGCGCGGCCTGCCCATCGCGGTGGATCTGGGCAGCGGCACGCTGGTCGATCTCGCGCAGTGGGGCTTGCCGCGCGAAGCGACGGTGCGGGAGACCGTCGAGTCTGGCGCGGATCTCGTCACCTTCAGCGGCGACAAGTTGCTGGGCGGCCCGCAGGCCGGGCTGATCGTGGGCCGTCGCGAGCTGATCGCGAAGATCAAGAAGCATCCGCTGAAGCGCGCGCTGCGCGTCGGCAAGCTGACGCTCGCGGCCCTCGAAGCCGTGTTGCGGCTTTATCGGACGCCGGAGAACCTCCGCGAGCGCCTGACGACGCTACGCCTGCTCACGCGTCCCGCCGACGCCATGCGCCTCTGCGCCGAACGCATCCAGCCCGCGCTGCAGCAATGGATCGTCGACGCCTTCGTCGTGAGCGCCGAACCGATGTTCAGCCAGATCGGCAGCGGCGCATTGCCCGTCGATGTCCTGCCGAGCTACGGCCTCGCCGTGCGTCTCGCGAACGGCAAGCGTCCGGGCAGCCAGTTGAACCGCATCGAGAAGCGGCTGCGCGAGTTGCCGCGGCCGGTGATCGGACGCATCGCCGACGGCGCCCTGCGGCTCGACCTCCGCTGCCTCGAGGAAGCCGACGAAACCGCGTTCATCGCGCAACTGCGAGGGCCGGAGGCGCGAGGCGAAGAAGGATGATCGTCGGCACGGCGGGGCACATCGATCATGGCAAGACGACGCTGACGCACGCGCTGTCGGGCGTCGATACCGACCGTCTGAAGGAAGAGAAGGCGCGCGGCATCTCCATCGAACTGGGCTATGCGTATGTGCCGCTGACCAGCGGCGGCGTGCTCGGGTTCATCGACGTTCCCGGGCACGAGAAGCTCGTGCATACGATGGCGGCGGGTGCGTGCGGCATCGACTTCGCGCTGCTGGTGATCGCCGCCGACGACGGCGTGATGCCGCAGACCCGCGAGCATCTCGCGATTCTCGAACTGCTCGGCGTGACGCAGGGCGCGGTGGCGGTGACGAAGGGCGATCGCGTGGACGCCGCGCGCCGCCGCGAAGTGCAGGCGGACATCGACGCGCTGCTCGCGCGCAGTCCGTTGCATGCGGCGCCGCGCTTCGAGACCAACGCCACCCGCGAACACGATGAAGGCGTTGCCGCGCTGGCCGCGCATCTGCACGAAGCGGCGGCGCACGCGCGTACTCGCCGTGACGACGGCCTGTTCCGGCTGGCGGTGGATCGCGTGTTCACGCTGGCGGGGCAAGGCACGATCGCGACCGGCACGGTGTTCGCGGGCCGCGTGACAACGGGCGACGTGTGCGCGCTCGCGCCGCGCGGAACCTCGGGCGAGGCCGTGCGCGTGCGCAGCATTCATGCGCAGAATCGCGCGACGCAGACGGGCCGCGCGGGCGAGCGTTGCGCATTGAATCTGGCCGGCATCGAGAAGGATGCGCTCGGTCGCGGCGACTGGATCGTCGATGCGCGGCTGGCGCGTGCGTGTGAGCGTATCGATGTCGAACTGAGTTTGCTCGACGATGCGGCCGTCACGCTCGCGCACTGGTCGCCGTTGCATATTCATCTCGGCACGACAC
The DNA here is from genome assembly GCF_031450975.1 of Caballeronia sp. LZ065. Lineage (NCBI taxonomy): Bacteria > Pseudomonadati > Pseudomonadota > Betaproteobacteria > Burkholderiales > Burkholderiaceae > Caballeronia > Caballeronia sp. LZ065. The sequence goes on along the minus strand of NZ_JARUXV010000004.1, from coordinate 1,078,677 downwards.
ATCGGGTGGCGCACGTCGCGCTGCTCGATGGCGACACCTTGCAGTCGGGGCACGCGGCGCGCGTGCAGCTGGTCTTCGACACCCCGGTGTGCGCGCTGCCCGGCGACCGATTCATCGTGCGCAATGCCCAGGCGAGCCGCACGGTCGGCGGGGGCCGCGTGCTCGATCCGTTCGCGCCGGCCAGGAAGCGCCGCACGCCGCAGCGCCGCGCCTGGCTCGATGCGCTCGCGGCGTGGCTCGATACGCAACGAGTCGATGCGCTGTTCGAACAGGCGCCGTATGGGCTGCCGCGCTCGCAGATCGAGCATCTGTGTGGCCTGCCGATGGCGGCGCTCGCGTTGCCGGCCGATATGCGGGAGATTCCGCTGCAGAACGATGTCCTGTATGTGTCGGCCGCGCACTGGAACGCGCTGCATGCACGCCTCATCGACGCGCTGGGCGCGTTTCATGCACGCTTCCCCGACGAACAGGGCCCCGACGTCGCGCGCCTGCGCCGCATGGCCGCGCCGCTTGCGCCGGATGCACTGTGGCGCGCGCTCGTCGACGACGCCGTGGCGCAGAAGACGCTTGCGCGAAGCGGTCCGTGGCTGCATCTGCCGGCGCATGCGATGACGCTCGATGCGCGCGAGGACACGCTGGCGCGCGCGGTGCTGGCGTCGCTGCAGCAAGGCCGTTTCGATCCGCCGTGGGTGCGCGATCTTGCCAAAACGCACGGCGTTGCTGAAGAAGACATGCGCCGGCTGCTGAAGAAACTCGGGCGACGCGGCGACGCGTACCAGGTGGTACGCGACCTGTTCTACGACCGCGCGACGATCGGCGTACTGGCGCGGCTCGTGGCGGAACAGGCGGCGGCGCAGGGCGGCGCGCTGGGTGCGGCCCATTTCCGCGATGCGACGGGCCTCGGCCGCAAGCGCGCCATACAGCTTTTGGAGTTCTTCGACCGGGTTGGATACACTCGATTCCACCGCGACCTCCACCTGTTGCGCACCGACAGCCGCTGGCACGAGTCCGTCTGATCCATCCTATCCCTGGCCGCGTTCACCCCTGACCGCGATGGAGCATTACTACTTCAAGCTCTTGCATGTCCTGTCGAGTTACCCGGAATGGGCGCTCGCCGTGGTGCTGCTTGCGTCGTTCCTGGAGTCGGTCGCGTTCATCGGCACCTTCGTGCCGGGCAGCACGGCGATGTTCATCGCGGGCGCGCTGGTCGGCACGGGCGCGCTGAATCTCGGCTGGGTATTCGTCTGCGCGATTGCGGGCGCGATTGCCGGCGATGCCGCGAGCTTCTGGTTCGGCCAGCGCTATGCCGACCGCATCGCGCAGATGTGGCCGTTTCGCACGCATCCTGGCGCGCTCACAGCGGGCAAGAAGTACTTCGAGAAGCACGGCGCGAAGAGCGTCGTGCTGGCGCGTTTCGTCGCGCCGATGCGCGCTGTCGTGCCGGTGGTGGCGGGCGTCACGGGCATGTCGCCCGCGCGCTTCCTGGCCGTCAATATCCTGAGCGCGCTGATCTGGGCGCCGACGCATATCCTGCCGGGCGTGGTGTTCGGCGCGTCGATCGAACTGGCGGGCGCGGTCTCGATCCGGCTCGTCGTGATCCTCATCATCCTCACCGCGCTTGCGTGGGTCGTGTTCAACATCGTGCGCGTGCTCGTTTCGCATGCGATGCGCTGGAGCATCCTGTCGCGCGATGCGTTGCTCGCCTGGGCCCGGAACAGCCGCGGCTTGCCGGCGCGGCTCGTCGCACGCGCGCTCGATCCGGCCAATCCGGCCACCGGCCTGATCGTGATGATCTCGACGCTGTTGCTCGTCTCGGCGGTGATCTTCTTCTCGGTGCTCGCGAATGTCGCGCGCGGGGCGTCGATCGTGCAGGTGGATGTGTCGGTGTATCGGCTGCTGCAATCGTTCCGTTCCACCTGGACCGACTCCATCCTCGATGCCGCCGCCACGCTCGGCAGCACCGAGACGCTGCTCGTGCTCGGCGTGATGGTGATCGTGTGGATGAGCATCGAGCGGCGCTGGCGCACGGTCGCCTACTGGGTGGCGGCGCTGGCGTTCTCGCAGCTGCTCGTGGTTGCGATCCGTTTCACCGCGCACGAGCCCCTGGCCGTGTCGTTCGCGCCTTCGACGCATCGCTTTCCAAGCAGTCACGTCGCGGCGACGGTCGTGATCTACGGCTTTCTCGCGTTCCTGCTGTTGCGCCGCGTTCGATTGCTGACCGGCGTGCTGGTTGCGACGGCGACGTCGGCCATCGTGACGGCGGTGGCGCTCGCGGGGCTCTACTTCGGCCGCTTCACGATCTCCGATGCGCTCGGCAGCGCGGCGCTCGCGGCCGTGTGGGTGTTCCTGATCGCGCTGACGGCCGTGTGGCGCAATCCGTCCAAACCGAAGCCGCGGCCGCTGATGCCGGTCGCGGTACTCGTCGTGATCTGCGCGAGCGTGGCGCTGCAACTGAGCGACGACACCGAAGCGCGCAGCGCGCCGCCCGCGTCTGTCGTCATCACGCCCATTCAATGGACCGACACGGTGTGGCGGACTTTCTCGTGTTACCGCGCGAACATGGAGGGCGACCGGCGCGAGCCGATCACCGTGCAATGGGCCGCGACGCCCGCGCAGATCCGCGCGCAGCTGCTGAGCCGCGGCTGGACCGAGGTGTCGCATGTATCGCTGAAGAGCGTGCTGTCGGTGGTGCTGCCGAATGCGCCCGCCATCGATCTGCCCGCGCTGCCGCGCCTGAACAATGGCGAGCCGTCCAAGCTCGTGTTCGCGCGCTCGCCCTACGGCACTGACGAGCGCGACGTGCTGCGCTTCTGGTCGACGCAATACGAGGTCCGCGAGCGCTCAGGCGCCGCGCCGACGCCCATCTGGCTCGGCGCCGTGGTGCACGAGCGGATTCGCCGTCCATCGTGGCCATTCAACGTGCTGAGGCCCGACCGGCGCGTCGATCCGATGGCCTTCGACCACGGCAAGAATTCGCCGTGGCAAGGCATCGAAATTGCGCGCAGCGCGGGATGCGGCGATGTGCCGGTCATGCTCGTCGAATCGAGGGCGCAATGATGCTTGGTTTTCAGTGTTGGCGAGGTGCCGTTTGATCCAGATTCCGCCGTCGGCCATCGTGCAATGGGGCGGCGCGGCCGTTTTCGCGAATGTGCTGCTGACGCGTCTTGGCGTGCCGTTGCCGTCGGCGCCGTTGCTGATATTCGCGGGATCGGCGGTGGCGAGCGGGCGGCTCGCGTTCACGCACGTGCTGTTCGCGGCGGTGTGCGGCGCGTTGCTGGGCGACGGCGTGTGGTTCGCCGCAGGACGCATCTATGGACGCAAGCTAGTCGCGGCGCTGTCGCGCAGGTCGTATGCGGTGGATTCGGGCATGCGCACGACCGGCGAACTGTTCGAGCGGCATGGGCCGCCGATCGTGGCGCTGTCGAAATTCGTTCCGGGTCTCGGACTGGTCACGCCGCCGTTGATGGGCACGACGCAGATCGCGGTGCCGGCGTTCTTTATGTGGGATACGGCGGGGATCGTGGCGTGGGCGGCGTTCTGGCTGCTGGGCGGCGCGCTCTTCGAGCATCAATTGCATCTCGCGCTGCTCGAATTGCAGGCGCACGGCACCACTGTGGTCGATCTGCTCGTGGCCGTCGCGTTGCTCTATTGCGTCTATCGGTTGCTGAGGAGGCGTCAGCCGCGACGGCACTTGAAGGACAAAGGCGGCGGACCCTGACTCATGCTTGACGGATGACGTAGTTATAATCGGTCGCGCCCTGCAGGTTTCTAGTTGGGCGGCGCAGTGTGAAACACGGAAGGCATCCGTATCCGGTGGTGCGGCTGAGCTTCAAACTCAGTTGGGAATGTCAGACATTCCCAGGTCGGTTCGACTCCGGCTGCCTTCCGCCATTCAGGCTGGCGAAGTCGGCGACTTCTTCTCCGCTGAGGAAGGCGTCACTTATTGTGCTTCTCCAGATAGTCGCGCGTGACGCGCATGAATCCTTGGATAGGCTGCTGCATGTCACTTCCTAAAGTTCGTGCATGGACGTGCCGATACTGCGGGCATGAATAAGCTCCAAGCCCAAGCCCTCCTCGATTTCGCTGATGCCGTCGCCATGGCTGACGTCGCCACAAGATATGGCAGCTACGATCCGTTCAGGACGGATCACGGCGATCTGTACTGGAAGTCTTTCATCGGCCAGCTCGCGGAACAGGCCCCTTACATGGGGCTGCCGGACATCATGGCGCTCGCCGAGTCCTGATTCCGCGCATCAAATGCGATCCATCACGCTTGGCTGGGCAGCAGTCGCTGCCCGGATGACTCGGTGCGAGTACGTCCCCGGCGCAGTATGGGATCGATGGGACCCTGTCTTCTGTTTCGTCAGGCCCTCAGGTCAACCTGGTCTCGCGCTTGAGTAAAGGACCCGCTCTGCACCGTTTCTCAAGCAATGGAGTGCAATATGTTGCGTTATCCAGCCCGGTTCGAGCCGGACACAGGCGGCTTCGTAGTGACATTCCGGGATATACCGGAAGCGATCACACAGGGCGATAGCCTGCAAGAGGCGTGTGAAATGGCAGCCGACGCGCTGCTGACGGCGATGGACTTTTACTTCGAGGACAAGCGCCTGGTGCCGCTGCCGTCGAAGGTAAAGAAGGACGAAGTGTTGGTTGCGTTGCCGACCAGCGTCTCGGTCAAGATCCTGCTTCTCAATGAGATGATCGCGCAGGGCGTTACGCCGTCGGAGCTCGCGCGCCGGCTGAACACCAGGCCGCAAGACGTCAACCGCATCATGACGCTGAACCATGCGACCAAGATCGACACGATCGCGCACGCGCTCGCTGTGCTGGGTAAACGGCTGGAGATCAGCGTCGCCTGAGAAAGGGGTCGTCAACCCGTTCGGCTTTTCCCAGACTCTGTCTTGCGCAAATTCTTCCGCCCTCAGTACTCACCCCTTTCGCATCGACAGAGATGGTGTTTTCCCTGATGGGAGTGACCTCTTTGCGAACGTACTCTTTGTATACAGAATTTAGAGTACCGTAGTCATGAAGTCTCAAGCCATGACAATCGCACATCTCCACAGCGCCAGTCGACAGATCCGAAAATGGACGTCCCCAACTACCTCATTCTGCGGTCCGATGCGAGTGTTCCTGTCGAATGTCAGACCCTGAGCCATAGCGATGGCGCTTTCGGCGGTCTCCGTCGGCCCCCTCATGCCCTTGCACAGTGGACGGAGTCCGACGCGTTTCCCGCTTCGGCACAATGCGTTTTGAATGCAAAAGACTCGTTGACGGAACTCGAAGGGCTCTCGCGCGTGCTCATGCGATCCGAGACGCGGACGGATTACGAGGCCGCATGGATCCTGGCGCGCTCGAAGTTCGGCCTGGTGTCGATCCTCGTACGTGACGCGCGCGACTTCACCGCAGCAGCGTTCATCGAAGATGCGAATCTCGTGTTGAAGCAGGCAAGACGCTACTTCGCGTCGCAATCGCTCGTGCTCGTGCAGGCCAATTCCGAATCCGGTCTGGCACGCGCGCGGGTGGTCATGGAGGACGTGTTGCAGGTGCGTGACGTCGCGCCGGACGTGCTCTACGAAAAGCATGCCGTCGAAAACGAAACGCTTGGCGTCGCGCTCCTGTCGATGGGCTGAACGCCATTGCGCGACGAATTGCGCGAGCAAAGACCCTCTGGAAAGCTGATAGGATTCGGTATTCAATATCGATTCTGATTTGCCATGCCGGCCAAACTCGTCAAGATTCAGGCTCGTACCGATTACGTCGACGAGGTCTACAACATTCTTCTCGACGCCATCAGCGAAGGTTCCATCGCGCCTGGCACGCGGATCGTGCAGGAGGAGATTGCCGAGCAGCTCTCGGTATCCCGATCGCCCGTGCTTCAGGCGTTTCGTCTGCTCAAGAAGGATGGGCTGGTCGAGGACGCTCCGGGGCGCGGTCTGCAGGTCACGCCGCTCAACGTCGAGCGGGTCGGTCATCTGTATGAATTCAGGGAAGCGCTCGACGGCCTTGCCGCCAAGCTCGCCGCCCGGCGTTCCGTACGGCTCGACAAGTCGCTGATCGCCAACGGTCGCAAGGCGATGCGAGGCGACGACATCAAGGCCATGGTCGAAGCCGACATGGCGTTCCATCTGGCGATCTACGCCGCTTCGGGCAATCCGCTGATTCTGGAAAATGCCCGCCTTCACTGGATGCACCTTCGGCGCGTAATGGGCGCGGTGCATCAGGTGGTCGGCCAGAGGAAGGTGGTCTGGGACGAGCACGCGGCCATCGCGGACGCGATCGCGGCAGGCGATGAAGAACTCGCCGCGCGCCTGAGCGTGCTGCACGTCGAAGCGGCGCGGGCCAATCTCGTGAAGCATATGAGCACGAACAGCGAAATCGCTCAGGCTACTTCCTGAGTCGCAATACGTATTGCATGAGTCCTTCGGCCGCTTGACGGTTCGGCGCATCGTCGAACGCGCATCAAGCGGCCTTCTTCGCTTCATCTCCCTCGGCGTCCGTCAACTCTCCCGCCTCATGCAGCATCTGCAAAGACCTGCGTGATGTCGCGCGTCGTCGTCACTCGCAGGTGAAGCACCTTCACGATTTCCTGAACACGACGCGCATCCGTGTTTACCCATAGAGACAAGGCCGTCGCATGCGCCTAATCTTTGGATACAGAGTTCAGAGCACGGAACACCGACGACGGAAACCAGCTCTGACGACAACAACCGATGTGGTCCCTAACAATCATTGGAGGCAGGACATGAGCGTCAAATCGGACAAGATGGACGACCAGAAGCGCACCGGAGGGTCGGCGCCGGTGGCGAAGAAGCTGATTCCGTTCGGTGGCTATTACGCCAACAAGACGCCGGAGCATGATCCCGAACTGACGGAAACCGGTCCGGGCACGCCGACGGGCGAATATATGCGTCGCTTCTGGCACCCGGTCTGCATGTCGATGGAACTGACCGACACGCCGCGCTTCCTCAAGATCCTCAACGAAGAGTTGGTCGCGTTCCGCGACAAGAGCGGCCGCGTCGGCGTGCTGCATGCGCACTGCGTTCACCGTGGCGCGTCGCTCGAATACGGCGCGATCCAGGAACGCGGCATCATGTGCTGCTATCACGGCATGGTGTTCGACGTGGACGGCGCCTGCCTCCACGTGCCGTTCCCGAAGGGCGAGGAAAAGGAAGCTGAGCGCTATGCCTGCTCGATCCGTCAGGGCGCCTATAAGGCGGTCGAGCGCAACGGCCTCGTGTTCGCCTACATGGGGCCGCCGGAAGAAGAGCCGCCGTTTCCGGAATGGGAAGGCGACTACACGGTGTCGCCCGGCGACGAGCTCGTGCCCTATAGCAACTTCCAGCATTGCAACTGGCTGCAGGTTCAGGACAACGCGGCGGACAACTATCATCCGACCGCATTGCACGCCGGCAAGAACGTCGTCGACGGCAACTATCAGGGTACGACCTTCGACGAAGTCGGCGCCGCGTCCATGGAAGTGGCGCCCGACATGAACTTCGTGCCGGTACAGGGCGGCCGCAGTCTGGCGTGCGCCGGCGCGCGCCGCGTCAACAAGGACCGGCTGTTCGTCCGGGTCCAGCATCAGGTGCTGCCGAACCTGAGCCTGCATGCGTACACGTCGGAAGATGGTTCGAAAAAGAAGTACTTCAGCCGCTTCCACATCATTCGCTGGACCGTGCCTGTCGATGACGAGAACAGCAAGATGATCGGCTGGCGCGTCATGGGCCCGGGAATCGACACGCGCGGCATCGGCAACAAGGAGATGGTCGGTTACGAAACCATCGACTTCCTCGAAGGACAGGTAGCGATGCGCCGTCCCGAGCGCTTCGGCAAGTACAAGCTTGAAGACATGCCGCCGATTCCCCCGAACCATCGCGAACGCGACATCTACAAGCAGGCTCAATACGCGCCGGGCGACTACGAGGCGATCATCAGCCAGCGGTCCATCGCCGTTCATGCACTCGAGAATCCGACCAAGTTCGACGCGGGCCTGTATCAGTTCCGCAAGATGCTGCGCGATGCGGTGCGCGGCACGAACGCAGCGGCATCGGCGCAGGGCTTCGCCGAATGGTTCCGGGCCCTGGGTGGTGCGCCCAACAGCTTCTGCTCGGGCAACGTGTTCGAAATCGAAGAGGGCGCGACGGTCGAAGAAGAAGTGGCGCGCCGTCGCAAGGTGTTGAAGACCGTCGTCCAGATCCTGACCGAGAGCGACAGCCTGAAGGGCGAAGCGCGCGGTGACTTCGTGCGCAACAAGTTCAAGGACCTCGAACAGTCGCTGAAGAGTTAATCGGCGCACTCGGTGCCGGTCGCCTGTACGCGCGGCCGGTCATCCGCCACGGAGCAAGGATCATGGACACGGTATTGGAACGATTGGAACAGGAAGAAGCGGTCGCGGACATCGAAGCCGGTACGCTCGATGTCCGCGTGAAGCAGATTCGCTATGAAGGCAAGGGCATCAACTCGTACGAGCTCACGAACCCGGGCGGCCAGGCGCTGCCTCGCTTCGAGGCGGGCTCGCACATCGACGTCCATCTGAAGAACGGCGTCATTCGACAGTACTCGTTGTGCAATTCGCCTGCCGAGCGCAACCGGTATGTCATTGCCGTGCTCAAGGATGAAGGCGGGCGCGGCGGCTCGCGCGCGGTGCACGAGAGCATCGGCGCTGGCGACATCGTCACCATCAGCAAGCCACGCAATCATTTTGCGCTGGCCGAAGGCGCGCGCAAGGTCGTGCTGATTGCGGGCGGTATCGGCGTGACGCCGTTGAAGGCGATGGCGCATGAACTGGATCAGCGCGGCGTGGATTTCGACATGCACTACTGCGCGCGCAGCCAGGATGCGGCGGCATTCGGTCCTGAATTCGCCAGCATGCTGAGCGCGGGCAAGCTGCACTATCACTTCGACGATGGCGCGGAAGCCGATCGTCTGAACTTGCGCGCGCTGCTCGCCGAGCCGCAACCGGACGCGCATGTCTATTACTGCGGGCCGGGCGGATTCATGGCGGCCTGCGCGGACGCGGCGAGTCATTGGCCGAAGGGCACCGTGCACTTCGAGCACTTCAAGGCGCCCGACCAGCCGAAGCGCGAGCCTTCGGGCACTGATAACGCCGAGGGTTGCGACGTCACCATTGCCAGCACGGGTCAGGTCATTCATGTGGGACCGGAGCAAAACTTCAGTGAAGCGCTGGGCGAGGCGGGCGTCGAAGTGCCCACGTCCTGTTGCGCCGGTCTGTGCGCAACCTGCAAGGTCCGCTATCTCGAAGGCGAAGTCGAACACAACGACTTCATTCTGGACGAGGACGAACGCAAGGAATTCCTGACGGTATGCGTTTCCAGGCCGATCAGCAAGACCTTGATCCTGGACCTGTAGACCACGCATCTCGCGTGGCCGGACATCAACGCTTCATCGCACCTATCTGGAAACAGCATGAAAGTCTTTTACGACAAGGATGCAGACCTTGCCCTTTTGAAAAGCCGCAGCGTTGCCATCATCGGCTACGGTTCGCAGGGTCATGCGCACGCCCTCAACCTGAAAGACAGCGGCGTCAACGTCTGCGTCGGCGTGCGCCAGGGCCCTTCGTGGGAGAAGGCGCAACGCGCCGGCCTGACCGTCAAGCGCATCGCCGATGCCGTCAAGGAAGCCGACATCGTGATGATGCTGCTCCCCGACGAGCAGATTGCCGAGGTCTATCGCGCGGAAGTCGAACCGCATGCCCGCGAAGGCGCGGCGCTTGGTTTCGCTCACGGCTTCAACATCCACTACGGCCAGGTCAGCCCGCGCGCGGATCTGGACGTCATCATGATCGCGCCGAAAGCGCCGGGCCATACCGTTCGCAGCACGTATGCCGCAGGCGGCGGCGTGCCGCATCTGATCGCCGTGGCGCAGGACCGCTCGGGCTCGGCGCGCGACATCGCGCTCGCGTATGCGGCGGCAACGGGAGGCGGTCGCGCCGGCATCATCGAGACGAGCTTTCTGGAGGAGACTGAAACCGATCTGTTCGGCGAGCAGGCCGTGCTCTGCGGCGGTCTGGTGGACCTCATCAAGGCGGGCTTCGAAACGCTGGTGGAAGCCGGCTACGCGCCGGAAATGGCGTACTTCGAATGCCTTCATGAAGTGAAGCTCATCGTCGATCTCATCTATGAAGGCGGCATCGGCAACATGAACTACGGCATTTCCAACAATGCCGAATTTGGCGAATACGTCACCGGCCCGCGCATCGTCACCGCGCAGACCAAGGCAGCGATGAAGGACGTGCTGCACGACATCCAGACGGGTGAGTACGCGAAGCAATTCATCCTCGAAAGCAAGGCGGGCGCGCCGACCCTTCAGTCGCGTCGCCGTATCACCGCCGCGCATCCGATCGAAATCGTCGGTGCCAGACTGCGCGCGATGATGCCGTGGATCGCGCGGGACGCGCTGGTCGATCGCTCCAGAAACTAGGCCGCCGCTCTCTTGAAGTCTCAGTGTCCCCCAATCAACAACAGGAGTATCTGATGTCCACCATCGATGAACCGAAGCAAGCCACGCAGGAATCGATTCTGAAGCCCGGCAAGATCTCGATCTACGAGCCGGATCAGGAAGGCGTGATCTTCCCGCGCATGCCCGAGTTCAAGGACCACGCCGAACATCGCAAGTATCTGAAGGAACGTATCGTCGCCGCATGTCGCGCCTTCGCGCTGCAAGGTTTTGACTACGGTTTCGCGGGTCACCTGACGGTGCGCGATCCGGAGCATCCGGGTCTGTACTGGACCAATCCGATGGCTGTCCACTTCTCGCAAGTGAAGGTGTCGAACCTGATCTGCGCGGATCACGAGGGCAAGGTGGTCGAAGGCGAATACGCGATCAATCGCGCTGGATTCGTCCTGCATGCCGCGGTGCACGAGCAGCATCAGGACATCGTCGCGATGTGTCATGCGCATACCGTCTACGGCACGGCCTTCGCTTCGCTCGGCAAGCCGCTGGCGCCGATCTCGCAGGACGCGGCCGCCTTCTTCGAAGACCACGTGGTCATCGGCGATGAAGCAGGCAAGGTCGCGGTGGAAGTGAAGGGCGGCAACAAGGTCGCGAACGCATTCAAGGGCGTGAAAGCGGCCATTCACCAGAATCACGGCCTGCTGACGGCGAGCCGTCACAGCATCGACTCGGCCGCGTTCTGGTTCATCGCGCTCGAGCGCTGCTGCCAGCAGCAACTGATGATCGAAGCCACCGGCATCACGCCGAAGGAAGTCACGCCCGAGCGCGCCCGCTATAGCCGCGAGCACGTGGGCAGCGACTACATCGGCTGGCTGCACTTCCAGACCATCTGGAGCGAGCTGGTCGAAACCCAGCCGGACATGTTCGACTGAGTACGCAGGAAGTGCGGGATGCGCGCGCCAGTTCTGGCGCGTGCGTCTCCAGCGCTGGCGGAGAAGCGTCCGGTACAGGACACCCGCTGGTCACACGATGGCCCCACAGGAGACACACCTTGAGTTCCCAAAGCCCAGCCACCTTCGTGGAAGGCGCCGACACGTCTGTTTTCACCAAAGCAGCGTGGCGTCTCGTTCCCTTTCTATTCGTCTGCTACCTGTTCGCTTATCTCGACCGGATCAACGTTGCGTTCGCCAAGCTCCAGATGCTGAGCGACCTCGGCTTCAGCGAGGCCATCTATGGATTCGGCGCGAGCGTGTTTTTCGTCGGCTATCTGCTGTTCGAAGTGCCCAGCAACCTGTTGTTGCTCCGCGTGGGTCCGCGCCGCTGGATCGCGCGGATCATGGTCACGTGGGGCCTGATTTCAGCGGCGATGATGTTCGTCAAGACACCGACGATGTTCTACGTCATGCGCTTTTTCCTCGGTGTCGCGGAGGCTGGGTTCTTTCCGGCCATCGTTCTCTACTTGACGTACTGGTTCCCGGCTTCGCGGCGCTCGAAGGTGACGGCGTTGTTCATGACCGGCATCCCGATGTCCGGGGTGATCGGCGGGCCGTTGTCCGGCTGGATCATGACCGCGATGAACGGCTCGCATGGTGTTGCGGGGTGGCAATGGCTGTTTCTGGTCGAAGGCATTCCAACGGCCGTACTCGGCGTGATGGCGTTCTTCTACCTCGACGACAAGGTAAGCGACGCCAAATGGCTTACCGAGTCGCAGAAAGACACGCTCGAGACCGCGCTCAAGGCCGAACAGCCCAAGAGCGGGCTGCACTCGATGCGAGATGGCCTGATGAACCCGAAGGTGCTGCTCGTCAGCGTCATCTACTTCTTCTACACCATGGGACTGTACGGGGTCAGTTTCTGGCTGCCGACGCTCATCAAGTCCAGCGGCGTGGCTGATCCATTGCATGTCGGCTTGCTGACGGCAATTCCGTATGCGGCCGGCGCACTGGCGATGGTGTTCGTCAGCCACAACTCGGACCGGACCGGTGAACGAAGATGGCATCTGATCGTGCCCGGGCTGGTGGCTGCGTTCGGTCTGACGATGAGCGTCGTGTTCGCCCACTCCACGATGCTCGCGATGATTGCGTTGACCATCGGTACGATGGGCGTCATGACCACCATCTCCCAGTTCTGGGTCATTCCTCCGTCGTTCCTCGGCGGAGCGGCGGCGGCAGCGGGGCTTGCGCTGGCGAATTCGGTCGGCAGTATTTCTGGTGTGGTGAGTCCGTCGCTGATCGGTCTGGTGAAGGAAGCGACAGGATCGGCAGGGGCGGGCGTGCTGGCGCTCTCGGTGAGTCTGGTCATCGGCGGGGTGCTGGTGCTGTTCGTGCCTGCGGCGCTGGTGAACAGCCGCAGGTGATAACTTCAAGTTTCACACCTGAAAAGCCGGCACGGGCTGAACTCCGTGCCGGCTTTACGCTTTCTTATGCTTCGAAAGCCATTCGCTTAAGGCTCAGATTTCCCCCGTAGCCCGCAAATGCGCGAGCCGCTTCTTCATGTGCATGACGTCACGCGTGTGGTTCTCGCCGCGCCTGAGCGCCACGCTGGTCGAAAGAATATCGATGACGACCAGCGCCGCCAGCCTTGACGTGGTCGGCGTATAGACGTCGGTGTTTTCGAGCGTTTCGGCGATCACGGCGACGTCGGCGTAACGCGTGATCGGGCTGTCCGAGCCGGTGATGACGACCACGCCCGCGCCGCGTTCGCGCGCGGTGCGGGCTATCTCGATCAACCCGCGCGTGGAACCCGTGTTCGAGATGGCGACGACCGCATCGCCCGCCTGGAGCATCGAGGCCGCGATGAACTGCTGATGCGAATCCTGATGCGCGACGCACGGCACGCCGAACAACGGAAACTTCTGCTGCGCGTCCTGCGCGACGATGCCCGACGCCCCGAAGCCGAAGAACTCGATGCGGCGCGCCTTCGCGAGCAGATCGACCGCGCGTCCCACGGCCGCGAAATCGAGCTTCTTGCGAGCCCAGTCGAGGCTCGTGATGGTGTAGTCGAAGATCTTGGTGGCGACGGCCTCAGGCGTGTCGTCGTTGGCGAGCACCGAGTGCGCGGCGGGCGCGCCGAGCGCGAGACTCTGCACGACGCGGATCTTGAAGTCGCGAAAGCCGTTGCAGCCGAGCGTCGTGCAGAAGCGCAGCACGGTCGGCTCGCTGACGTTCGCGAGCCGCGCGAGTTCAGCGAGGCTCAGGTCGGGGAGGGTATCGAGATTCGAGAGGATGAACTCGGCGACCTGCCGGCTGCCGCGCTTCAGGCCCGGCCGTGCGCGGTCGATCAGTTCGAGAACGTTGATGTCGGACACTCGATGTTCCTTTGAAGGACGCCGGACGCGCAGGCTCCAACAGCGGCGCGTCCGGCGGGGTCACGCGGGGTCACACGAAAGGAACAGTTTATCGGAACGTGAAACGGCGCCAGAAGCCGCCGCCGCGCTGCGACAGCACCGCCGCGACGATGATGACGCCCATCACCACCTGCTGGTGATAGCCCGGCACGCTCGCGAGATTCATGATGTTGCCGATCACGCCGAGAATCAGCACGCCCATCAGCGTGTTGAGCGCGCCGCCCTTGCCGCCCGCGAGACTCGCGCCGCCGATCACCACCGCCGCGATCACGGTCAGTTCGTCGCCCACGCCGACGGTCGGCGCGCCGACGCCCGCGCGCGAGGTCGAGATGATGCCGGCCATTGCCGCGAGCACGCCGGACGCCACATAGGTGCCGAGCACGTGACGCGCGACCGGCACGCCGGACAGGCGCACGGCTTCCTCGTTGGAGCCGATCGCGCGCACCACGCGGCCCGCGCGCAGCCGGTTCAGCGCAACGCCGCCGCCGATGAACACCAGCAGCATGACGAGTGTCGGACCTGGAATGCCGAGATACGAATGACGGCCGAAGTCGAGCAGCGCCTGACCGGGATCGTCGACGAGAATCGGCGAGCCGTTCGACACGATCAGCGCGATGCCGCGCGCCACGGTCATCATCGCGAGGGTGACGACGAACGGCGTGAGCCGGAACCACGCCACCAGCGCGCCCGAGACGAAGCCGCACAGCGCGCCGGTGAGGAGCGTGGCGAGCAGCGCGAACCACAGGCCGTGTTCGGGGATCAGCAGCGCGCACAGCACGCTGCCGAGCGCGGCGACGGACCCCACCGAGAGATCGATGCCGCCCGTGAGCACGACGAGCAGCATGCCCACCGACATGATGCCGACGCCCGCCACCTGCCGCGAGATGTTCGCGAGGTTCGGCACGGAGAGAAAGTCGCTCGAGACGAACGACGCCGCGATCACGAGCACGAGAAGAATCGCGACCGTGTTGAAGCGGCGCGCGGCGGTCCACCATGAGGCGGCCGTAGCGCGCTGCGTGCGCGCGTTGGACGATTCCGGCGTGGCGGCGCTTTGGTTCATGATGTCATCTCCGCATGGGTATGAGTGAGCGAGGGCGCTTCGCCGGCCTCGCGTTGCAGCGACAGCGCGAGGATGCGTTCCTCGCTGTAGTCGTCGGGATTCAGTTGTCCGCGAATGCGGCCTTCGCCCATCACGAGGATGCGATCGCACAGGCCCATCAGTTCCTGATGATCCGACGAGATCACCAGCACGGCCTTGCCGCGTTCCGCCAGTTGATTGACCAGCGTGTAGATCTCGACCTTCGCGCCCACGTCGACGCCGCGCGTAGGTTCGTCGAGGATGATGAGATCGCCGTCGGCGTGGAACCACTTCGCCAGCACGACCTTCTGCTGATTGCCGCCGGACAGCGTGGAGACATCCGCGTCCATCGAGCGGGCCTTGATGCGCAGCGCGTCCATCAGCTTCGCCACCGCCGCGCGCTCGCGCCGGAAGGCCAGCCAGCCGAACGGGCCGCTCACGGAGTCGAGCGCGGCGAGCGTCGCGTTGATGCGGATCGGCATCCCGAGCACCGCGCCCTGGCCCTTGCGGTCCTCCGGCACGAAGCCGATGCCCGCGCGCACTGCGGCCATCGGCGAGCGCGCGTGGAGAGGCTTGTTCTTCAGCTCGATATGCCCCGCATCGCGCATATCCGCGCCGAAGATGAGCCGTGCGACTTCCGTGCGTCCCGAGCCGATCAACCCGCCCAGGCCCACTACTTCGCCGGCGCGCAATGAGAACGACACATCCTGCACGGCGCGGCCGCGCGTCAGCCCTTCCACCTTCAGCACGTCGGCGCCGAGCGTCGCATGGCGTTCGGGAAACAGAACGGACAGCGGGCGGCCGACCATCTTGCGGATCAGTTCGTCGCGCGTGATCTCGCCGGGCGTGACGGTATCGACGCGCTTGCCGTCCTTCAGCACGGTGATGCGATCCGCGATCGCGAAGACTTCTTCCAGCCGGTGCGAGATATAGACGATGCCCACACCGCGCGCCTTCAGGTCGCGCACGATATCGAGCAGACGGTTCGCGTCCGATGGCGCGAGCGCGGCGGTCGGTTCGTCGAGCACCAGCAGCTTGAGCGTGCCGCTCAGCGCCTTGGCGATCTCGATGACCTGGCATTGCGCCGCCGACATCGTTTCGACGAGCGCGGCCGGATCGATCTCGAAGCCGAGGCTCTCGATCAACGCGCGAGCCTTCGTGCGCAGCGCGCGCCAGTCGAGCACGGCGGGCATCGCGCCGAGGAACACGTTCTCGGCCACCGAAAGATCGGGCGCGAGTGCGGTTTCCTGATGAATCACGGCGATGCCTTCGGCCAGCGACGCATGCGGATTGCGGAACGTGATCTCGCGGCCTTCGACGCGAATCGTGCCCGCATCCGCCTGATGGCCGCCGCCGATCACGCGCATCAGCGTGGACTTGCCCGCGCCGTTCTCGCCGACGAGCGCATGGACCTCGCCCGCGTGGACGTCGAAGTCGATGCCCTCGATGGCGTGCACGCCGCCGAAGCGCTTGGCGATGCCCGAGAGAGCGATAAACGGAAGCATGATGGGTTCTCCAGCACGCTGCGCGCGCATGACGGCGCGTGTAGCGTGCGGTCGGTCCGGCTTTAGAAGATCGCCTTCGGGTTGTAGAACTTGTCGACGTTGTCCTTGCTGATGACGGCCGAAGGCGTATAGGAGATCTTCGGCACGCTCACGGCCTGTCCTTGCGCCGCCTTCACGCCGATATCCACGGCCGTGCGCGCGACCAGCGCCGGGTCGTTGAGCGCCGTGGCGCCGTACTTGCCCTGCTTGATGAGCGCGAGCGCTTCCTTCTGGCCGTCCGCCGCCGCCACCAGCGTGATGCCCTGGCGGTTCGCGCTTTCAATCGCGCGGCGCGCGCCGAGAACCATGCTGTCGTTCTCGCCGAGCACCATGTTGATGTCCTTGTTGGCGACCAGCAGGTCTTCCATCGCCTTCAGGCCGCCTTCGTCGGACCAGTTGCCCCAGCCTTGCCCGACCACCTGCACGTTGACCTTGCCGGTCTTCGCGAGCTGCGCTTCGATGATGCCTTCAAGGACGCCGTCGCGACGTTCCTTGCCCACCGGATTGCCCTTTTCGCCGGAAATGAGCGCGATCTTGAGCGGCTTGTCGCCCATCGTGTTGACGACCCACTGGCCGACCAGCGAACCGTTCTCGCGGTTCGACGATTGCACCAGCGTCAGATAGTTGGCCTTCGGATCGAGCGTGCTGTCGATCACGACAACTTTCACGCCGGCAGCCGTTGCGGCGTTCACCGCGTTGACGAGGCCCTTCGGATCGGCGGGATCGATGATGAGCACCTTGATGCCGCGCGTCACGAGATCTTCCACGTCGGCAATCTGCTTCTGCATCTTGCCCTGCGCGTCGGCGACGATGACGTCCTGACCCAGTTCGGTGGCGCGTGCCTTGGCGGATTCCATCGCGGCGGCGAAGTAGGGCGCGTTGAGCACTTTCATCGAGATGCCGACCTTGATCTTGTCGGCGGCGAACGCGGACGACGACAGCGCAAGGGCCGCAACCGCAAGTGCGATGGCGCCGGCTGCTTTCTTCATGACTCGGGACATGTCTCCTCCTTTATGAGCGCGAGCGCGCGGGTGTGATGCGAGTGATCGACTGCTGCGTCGTCGAATGAAGCGGGTCAGGCCGGAAGCAGCTTTCCGGGATTCAGCAGATTCAGCGGGTCCAATGCGTGTTTCACCGCGCGCATGGCGGCGAGTTCGGCGGGCGTACGCGACAGCGCGATCACGCCGAGCTTCTTGAGCCCGATGCCATGCTCCGCCGACACCGAACCCCCGAACTCCGCCGTGACGCCATACACGACCGCCTGCACGCGCGGCGCGGTATCGGCGGGCCAGTCGGGTTCCTGCACGACGATATGCAGATTGCCGTCGCCGAGATGGCCGTAGATGAGGATCGTCGCGCGCGGCCATTGCTCGCGCAGTTTCGCTTCGGCACGGCGCGCCGCTGCGCCGACATCGGCGATCGAAAAGCTCACGTCGAAGGACACGCGGCCTGGAATCAGGCGCGGATATTCGCCGGGCGCGTCGCGGATCGCCCAGAACGCGGCGGCGTCCGCTTCGCTCGCGGCCAGCGCCGCGTCCGCGATCACGCTGTTTTCGAGCATCTCGCCGAGGAAGTCCTCGAAGGCTTCCGCCTGGCGCGCCGGGTCCGCGCCGCTGCTCTCCAGCAGCACGTAATACGCGTGCCGTTCTTCGAGCGGCGCACGCAATTCCGGCAGACGGCTGAGCACGAAGTCGTAATAGCCCGGCCACATCACTTCGAATGCGGAGACGCCCGCGGGCAAATGCGCCTGCGCGGCGTGCAACAGCGCGGTCACCGCGTCGTAACTGCTCACGCCGCAGAACGCGGTCGAAACGGCGCGCGGCTTCGGACGCAGCCGCAGCACCGCGCGCGTGATGACCGCGAGCGTGCCTTCGCTGCCGATCAACAGATTGCGCAGGTCATAGCCGGTGTTGTTCTTGATCATCTTGCGCAGGCCGCCGACCACGGTGCCGTCCGCCAGCACCGCTTCGAGGTCGAGCACCTGCTCGCGCATCATTCCGTACTTGATGACGCGATTCCCGCCCGCATTGGTCGCGAGATTGCCGCCGATGGTGGCGCTGCCGCGCGCGCCGAGATCGAGCGGGAACATGAAGCCGGCGGCATCGGCTGCTTCCTGCACGGTTTGCAGCGGCGTGCCGGCCAGCACCGTCATCGCAGCACCCACGGCATCGATCTCCTCGATGCCGGTCATGCGCTCCAGACTCAGCGCGACCTCACCGCCCAGCATGCACGCGCCGCCCGCGAGGCCCGTCAGGCCGCCTTGCGTGACCACCGCTTGCCGGTGCGCATGGCAGATGCGCAGCGCCGTGGCCGCCTGCTCGGTCGTGCGCGGCCGGATCAACGCGATGGGATCGGCGCTCGGCGTGCGGCTCCAGTCGGCGTGCTTGCGGCCGGCGAAATCAGCGGGCAGCGTCACGATGCCGGCGCCGAGCGCCTCATGCAGCGCGGCCACTACCGCAGGCAAATCTGAATCGTGCATGGATGTCTCCCGGCGAGGCGGACATGCTTGCCCTAGCGCCAACGAATATCGTTAGTTATGTGAACGTTGACAGATCGTATCACTAGCGTTTGATTGCTGTGAAGCAGCAATTTGCTGGGGAAAACCCGGTCATAAAACGCAAAAACTTATCTTTTAACTTTACTAAAAGTAACGTTAGAATCGGCGGGACATTGATCCTGGAGAGCGCCTCATGAGCTGGCCTGAACCCCGAGCATTCGACGTCGATCTGAAGACCGGTCTCATGAACGGCACGGACACGCGTTACCGGAAGCACCTGCGCGATCTCGACGGCCTCTATGCCGACGCCGCCGCCTTCGCCGCGCTCGCGGCCCAACGCGGTGACGATGTGGTGTACGACGTGACCGACCATCGCCCGAGCGCGGCGCCCGGCGATCTCATTACCGGCGTGACCCGCATGAGCCCGGGCAAGGTGGGCAACGAGTACTTCATGACGCGCGGTCATATCCACGCGAACATCGACCGGCCGGAGCTGTACTTCGGCCTGAAGGGCTCGGGGCTGATGCTGATGGAGTCGCCGGACGGCGACACGCGCATCATCGAGATACGCGCGAACACGGTGTGCTATGTGCCGCCGCGCTGGATCCATCGCTCGGTGAATCTCGGCGGCGAAGATTTCGTGATGCTGTTCTGTTATCCCGCCGATTCGGGCCAGGACTACGCGATCATCGAGAAGTCGAACGGCATGAAGCTGCGCGTCGTCGATGACGGCGCGGGCGGCTATCGCACCGAACCGAATCCGGCATATGTGGCGCGCAGCGGCGCGGACATCGACCAGTTGATCGAGCGCGCGAGCGAAGGAGCCCCGCGATGAGTCAGGTTGCAACGACGACATACGAAGCAGCACGCCGGCCGACCTTCTATTTCATCGGCGTGACGACGGCGCAGAGTTCGATCATGCGGGTGTTTCCGGCATGGGCCAAACATCTGGGTTTGGGCGATGTCGAGATCAAGGGCATCGACTTCAAGCCGCATTCGAGCCCGGAAGCCTACCGGGAGGCGGTGCGTTTCCTGCGCGACGATCCGTTGTCAGTCGGCGCGCTGGTTACGACGCACAAGATCGACCTGTATGCGGCCTGCCGCGACCTGTTCGATGAGATCGACGACTACGCGCGCATCATGGGCGAGACGAGCTGTCTTTCGAAGCGCGACGGCAAGTTCGTCTGCCACGCGAAGGATCCGATCACGTCGGGCTTCGCGCTCGACGGCTTCCTGCCCGAGGGGCATTTCGCGGCCACGGGCGCGGAAGTCTTCTCGATGGGCGCGGGCGGTTCGACCATCGCGTTGACCTGGCATCTGATGCAGCGCAGTCGCGGCGCGGACCGGCCGTCGAAGGTGATCGTGTCGAACCGTTCGGCGGGGCGGCTGGAGGAAATCGAACGCATCCATCGCGAACTGGATCTCGGCGTGCCGTGCGAGTACGTGACCGCGCCGCGCCCCGAGGACAATGACGCAGTGCTCGCGCGGCTGTCTCCCGGCGCGCTCGTGATCAATGCGACCGGGCTGGGCAAGGACGCGCCCGGTTCGCCGCTGACGGATGCGGCTGTGTTTCCTGAACGCGCTATCGCGTGGGATCTGAACTATCGCGGCGACCTGGTGTTTCTCGATCAGGCGCGCGCGCAGGAGCGCGAGCGGCGCTTGCAGGTGGAAGACGGCTGGACTTACTTCATTTATGGCTGGACACGCGTGATCGCGGAAGTGTTTCATCGGGAGATCGCGTCAAGCGGTCCGGCGTTCGATGAAATCTGCCGCATCGCCGCCGACGCAGGCAAGCCCGCGCCGCGCGCAAGCTCGTAACGGCACTCGTCACCAAGGGGACGCTGAACATGTATATGGACAAATTCCGGCTCGACGGCAAGATCGCGGTCGTGACGGGCGCGGCGCGCGGCATCGGCTTCGCGATTGTGGAAGCGCTTGCCGAAGCGGGCGCGCGCGTCGTGCTGACGGACTTCGACGCGAAAGCGCTCGACGAAGCGCTCGCGAAACTGACGTCGTCGGGCGCGCAGGCGGAAGGCGAGTTGTTCGACGTCACCGATCCCGCCGCCGCGCAACGCGTCAACGACGCCGTGGTCGCGCGGCACGGACGCGTGGACGTGCTCGTCAACAACGCGGGCATCGCGATCTCGAACCATCCCGCCGAAACCATGAGCGACGAAGTGTGGGACCGCGTGATCGACGTGAACCTGAATGGCGTGTTCCGTGCTTGCCGCGCGTTCGGCAAGGGCATGCTGGAGCGCGGCGGCGGCAGCATCGTAAACGTTGGCTCGATGTCGGGTTTCATTGTCAACCGGCCGCAGGAACAAGCGAACTACAACGCGTCGAAGGCGGGCGTGCATCACCTGACGCGCTCGCTGGCTGCCGAATGGGGCGCGCGCGGCGTGCGCGTGAACGCGGTCGCGCCGACCTATATCGACACCGAAATGAACCAGTACGTGTACAAGAAAGAGAACGAGGAGATGTATCGCCACTGGGTGGGCGGCACGCCGATGAATCGTCTCGGACGCGTGGACGAAGTGGCCTCCGTGGCGCTGTTCCTCGCCAGCGATGCGGCGAGTCTGATGACGGGCGCCATCGTGCTCGCGGACGGCGGCTACGTGTGCTGGTGATGCACGCCGAACCCTTCGATACGCCGCTCGCCGCGCGTCTGACCGATGCCCGTCATGCGCCGGGTGTAGGCGAGGTCGTGCTGTACTGGCTGGGCCAGGCGGGCTTCGTCATCGAGACGCTGGAAGCGCGGCTGCTGATCGATCCGTATCTGTCGGACTCGCTCGCGCAGAAGTATCGCGGCACACGCTTTCCGCATGAGCGCATGATGCCCGCGCCCATCGCGCCGCATGATTTCGACCGCCTCGATGCCGTGTTGTGCACGCACCGGCATACGGACCACATGGACCCGGGCACGCTGCAACCGCTGGCGGAACGTTTTCCGTCGCTGCGCTTCGTCGTGCCGGAAGCGTCGCTCGATGAAGCGCTCAGGCGCACCGGCGCGGGCCGCGAGCGACTGATCCCGGTCGATGCGGGACAGCGCGTGCCGCTCTTCGACGGCTGCACGGTGTCGCCGATCGCGTCCGCGCATGAAACGCTCGACACGGACGAAGCGGGGCGTCATCCGTGGCTTGGCTATGTGATCGAGTTGCATGGCGTGCGTCTCTATCATTCGGGCGACTGCGTGCCGTATCCGCAGTTGCACGAGCGCGTGCGGCAGGCCGCGCCCGATGTTGCGCTGTTGCCGGTGAATGGCCGCGACGCCGCGCGCAGTGGCAACGGCGTGCCGGGCAACTTCACGCTCGACGAAGCCGTGGAACTCGCGCGCGCCGCGCACATTCCCGCGCTGATCGCACATCATCACGGCTTGTTCGACTTCAATACGCTCGCGCCCGAAGCGATCGACCTACGCATCGACATTGAACGTGAACACGGCGCACTGTCGATACACCGCGCGCAGACCGGTTGCGCGTGGCGTATCGGACCTTCGGCGCGCAAGAATGGGTAAATGACATGGAGACCTTCTATCTCGCGATCGACGTGGGCACGGGCAGCGTGCGCGCCGCGCTCGTCGATTCGCGCGGCGTGGTGCGGCACATCGCGGCGCATGAGCACGAGCAGATCGTGCCGCGTTACGGCTGGTCGGAGCAACGTCCCGCCGACTGGTGGGCGGGCGCGGCGCGTTCCATCCGACAGGCGCTTGACAGCGTGCCCGGCGCGGCTTCAAACGTGGTGGCGGTGTGCGCGTGCGGGCAGATGCACGGCACGGTGCTGATCGACGCCGACGGGCAGCTCACGCGCGACACCGCGCCGCTCTGGAACGACAAGCGCACTTTCGGTCAGGTCGCGCAGTTCCGCGCGCAGCACGATGCGGCATCGTACTTGCAAAAGACCGCGAATCCCGCGACGCCCGCGTGGCCCGCATTCAAGCTGCAATGGATCAAGGAGCACGATCCGGAGGCCTACGAACGCGCGGCCACGGTGTTCATGCCGAAGGACTATGTGAACTTCCGCCTGACCGGCGAGCGCGCCTGCGACTGGAGCGATGCATCGACGAGCTTCCTGATGGACCCGGTCACGCGCACGTGGTCGCGCGACATGCTCGACCTGCTCGGACTCGATGCCGCGAAGCTCGCGCCGATCCGCGCGCCGCTCGACCTGCTCGGCGCCGTGACGAAGGAAGCCGCCGCCGCGACGGGCCTGCGCGAAGGCACGCCGGTGCTGGTCGGCGGCGCGGATTATCCAGTGTCGGTGCTGGGCTCGGGCGTGTATGGCGGGGGCCAGGCGTCGGACATCACGGGCACGTCGTCGATCATTACTGTGATCGCCGATACGCCGATGCTGCATCCCGAAGTATCGAACCTCGTGACCTGCGATGGTTCGTGGGGCCGCTTCATGCTGCTCGATTCCGGCGGCGATGCGATGCGCTGGGCGCGCCGCGCCTTCCACGAAAACGCGCTGTCCTACGAAAGTGTCGCGCAGAAGGCGGCGAGCGCGCCGGTGGGCGCCGAAGGGCTGTTCTTCCTGCCGTACCTGACTGGCGAGCGTCTCGGCGAGCACACCAATTCGCGCGCGCAGTTCTTCGGCATCACGGCGAAGCATGGACTGGCGCATCTGCATCGCGCGGTGCTGGAAGGCGTCGCGTTTGGCGTGCGGCGGCATATTGCGCTGCTGCAACCGGACGGCGCCAAGATGGATCGGCTCGTGGCGGCGAGCGGCGGCGCGAAGGCATCGCTGTGGCTGAAGATCAAGGCGAGCATGTATCGCACGCCGATCCTGGTGCCCACGCAGGTGGAATGCGGCGTGACGGGCTGCGCGATTCTCGCCGCCACCGCGCACGGACAATTCGCGCGTCTCGCCGACGCCGTCGACGCGTTCGTGAGCTTCGAGCAGGAAGTGCTGCCCGACGAGCGCGCGAGCGACACCTACGACCGCATGATGCCGATCTTTGAGCGCCTGTACCTGAACGCGCAGCAGTTCTACGACGACCTCGACCGGCTGGCCCTCGACTCTCAAGAGCACGCACAATGATCAAAGCCATTCTCTGGGACATGGACGGCACCCTCGCCGAAAGCGAGGCGCTGCATCTGCGCACGTTGATCGCGGTGCTGGCGGAACATGGCATCGAAGCGGGCGACGAAATGCATCCGCTCATTTTCGGCAAGACCGGGCGCGAAGTGCATGCGCTGTGCCGCGAGCGTTTCGGTTTGTCCACGCCGTTTGCCGCGTGGTCGGCGTTTCGCGCCCGCGCCTATCTCGACGGCGCGCCGCATCTCGTGCCGCGTCCGGGTGCGCTGGAGGTGTATCGCGCGGCGCAACGGGCAGGCATCGCGCAGGGCATCGTGTCGAATGCGTCGCGCATGCTGCTTGAAGCCAACCTGCGCGCGCTCGGCCTCGAAGCGCCGCAACTCGTGACCGTGAGCGCCAACGACGTGCGCATGGGCAAGCCCAGCCCCGAGCCCTACGAGCGCGCCGCGTGGCTGATGCGCGCGCTGCCCGCCGAGGTGATCGTCGTCGAAGACAGTCCGACCGGCGCGCGCGCGGCCATCGCCGCGAACATGCGCGTGCTCGGCTGGCCGCCTGACGAAGCCGGCGCCGCGCTGTTTCCGCCGCCAGCGCAGATCGTCTTCACGCCGCACGAACTGGCGCGGGCGCTTGGACTCACTGATTTCTCCCTCTCCGGACAGACGGACGATCATGCCTAGAACCAGTATCTTTCCGTCGCGCTACGTGCAGGGCGCGGGCGCGCTCGAGCAACTCGGCGCGGAACTCGCGCGGCTCGGCACGCAGGCGGCGTGTCTCGTCGACAGCAGCGTTGCCGCGTTGCTCGAACCCGCGCTGGCGAAGACCAACGGCGTGCGCGTGCAGATGCGCAAGCAGGACGCCGCCTGCACCGAACGCGCCATCGCCGATGCTGCCGCGTGGGTCAGGCAATGCGGCGCGGATATTGTCGTGTCGTTTGGCGGCGGCAAGGTCGTGGATATCGGCCGCGCGGCGGCGGACGATCTGCGGCTGCCGTTCGTCTGCGTGCCGACCATCGCCGCGTCGGATGCGCCGTGTTCCGCGCTCGCCGTCATCTACGACGAAGCGGGGCGCGTGGTGCGCGACCGCTTCGTGCGGCGCAATCCCGATCTCGTGCTGCTCGATACTGCCTTGATCGTCGTGGCGCCGGTGCGCTTTTTCATCGCGGGGATCGGCGACGCCCTCGCGACCTTCTACGAAGCCGATGCCTGCCGGCGCTCCGGCGCGCGCAATCTATGCGGCGGCGTGGGCACCGCGCTCGCCTTCGAGGCCGCGCGGCTGTGCCGCGACACGCTGTTCGCGCATGCCGTCGATGCTGTCGCCGATTGCAGGCGCAAGACGGTGACGCCCGCGTTCGACGCGACGCTGGAAGCCACGGTGCTGCTGTCAGGACTCGGCTTCGAATCGGGCGGCGTCGCGGCGGCGCATGCGATCCATCACGGACTGGCGCAACTCGACAGCGCGCATGGCGTCCTGCATGGCGAGAAGGTGGCGATCGGCACGCTGGCTTCGCTGTTCCTGTGGCCGTGCGCGGACAGCGAACGCCGCCGCGTATTCGCGTTCTGCAAGGCGGTGGGCTTGCCGACGCGTCTCGCCGACATCCACGTTGACGGGGCGGACCGCGCGGCCTTGCTGCGCGTCGCGGAGCGTGCGTGCCGCGAGGGTGAAATCATTCATAACGAGCCGTATCCGGTGCATCCCGGCATGGTCGTCGCCGCGCTCGACGCGATGGACCGTTACGCCGCGTTGATGGATCACGCTGAACCTGCCACCACCCTTTGAACGAGGACGATCACATGGAACAGGCATTTCGCGCAGGACTTTTTGAAGGCAGTACGGTGCTCGTCTCGGGCGCGACGAGCGGTATCGGCCTCGCGATTGCAAGCGGCTTTGCGGCGCTCTCGGCGCGGGTGATTGCCACGGGCAGTTCCGATACGAAGCTCGCGGCCCTGCGCGCGGACCGCACGCTGGAAGGTATCCGTTTCGAGAAGCTCGACGTGCGTAGTCCCGGCGACATCGTGGACTTCGTCGCGCAACTGGATGAACTCGATGTGCTGGTGAATGCCGCGGGCGTCGCGCGTCCCGCAGACGAGTACACGGACACCGTCTTCCAGGAAGTGCTCGACGTGAACCTGAGCGCTGCGATGCGTCTTTCGATGGCGGCGCGCGACCGGCTCGAAGCCCGGCGCGGCGCGATCATCAACATTGCGTCGATGCTGAGTTTCATGGCCGACGCCGACGTGCCCGCGTATTGCGCGAGCAAGTCGGGCATCGTCGGGCTGACGCGCGCGCTGGCGCATGCGTTCGGACCGGCGGGCGTGCGCGTCAATGCGGTGGCGCCGGGCTACCATCGCACGGACATGACGAAGCCGTTGTGGCAGGACCCGGCGAAGGCGGACAAGATCGCGGCGCGCAGCGCGCTCAAACGCTGGGGTGAGGCGGACGATCTGGTGGGCGCGGCGACGTTTCTCGCGTCGCCGGCCGCCGCGTTCGTCACGGGCGTCACCTTGCCCGTGGACGGCGGCTATCTGACGGGCGCGTGAGGGCGCGCGCGGGTCATAACGCTTGCGTGAGTTGCGGAACGGCCTCGAACAAGTCGCCGACGAGTCCATAGTCCGCGATGCTGAAAATAGGCGCCTCGCCATCCTTGTTGACCGCGACGATGACTTTCGAGTCCTTCATGCCGGCCAGATGCTGGATGGCGCCCGAGATGCCGACCGCGACATACAACTGCGGCGCGACGATCTTGCCCGTCTGCCCGACTTGCCAGTCGTTGGGCGCGAAGCCCGAATCCACGGCCGCGCGCGACGCGCCCACGGCTGCGCCGAGCTTGTGCGCGAGCGGGTCGAGGATGGCGAAGTTATCCGCGCTGCCGAGTCCGCGCCCGCCCGACACGACGATGCGCGCCGAGGTCAGTTCGGGCCGCTCGCTCACGGCGATCTCGCGGCGCACGAAACGGGCGCGTCCGGTCACGCTCACCGCTTCGCGCGTGTCGATTTGCGCGGTGCCGCCTGACGCGGCGGCTGCATCGAACGCGGTGGTGCGGATCGTCGCGACCTTGATTGCATCGCCGCACTGCACGGTGGCGATCGCATTGCCGGCGTAGATCGGGCGATCGAAGGTATCGGCGTCATGAATGGCGATGACATCCGAGATCTGCGAGGCATCGAGCTTCGCGGCCACACGCGGCGCGACATTCTTGCCCGTCGCCGTCGCCGCGAAGAACAGATGCGTGTACGACGGCGCCAGCATCAGCACCTGCGCGGCGAGCGGTTCGGCGAGGCCGTCGGCGAGTTGCGGCGCGTCGATCAGGATCACGCGCTCCACGCCTTCAATGGCGCTCGCCGCTTCCGCCGCGCAGCGTGCATCGTGACCCGCGACCAGCACATGTACGCCGTTCTGCAACTGCTGCGCGGCGCTCACCGCGTTGAGCGTCGCGGCCTTGATGCGCGCGCCTTCGTGTTCGGCAATGATGAGAGTGGTCATTCAGATTACCTTCGCTTCGTTGCGGAGTTTGTCGATGAGCGCGGCCACGTCGGTCACGCGCACGCCCGCCTGACGCGCGGGCGGTTCCTTCACGGTGAGCGTCTTCAGGCGCGGTGAAGGATCGACGCCGAGATCCGCCGGGCTCAGCGTATCGACCGGCTTTTTCTTGGCCTTCATGATGTTGGGCAGCGTGACGTAGCGCGGCTCGTTCAGACGCAGATCCGTGGTGACGATGGCCGGCAACGTGAGTTCGATCACTTCAAGCCCGCCGTCCACTTCACGCGTGACCGTGGCCGTGTCCGTGCCGATCTCGATGTGGCTGGCAAACGTGGCCTGCGGCCAGTCGAGCAGCGCGGCGAGCAACTGGCCGGTCTGGCCCGCATCGTCGTCGATGGCCTGCTTGCCGAGAATCACCAGCTGCGCCTGTTCCCGCTCGACCGCGGCCTTCAGCAGCTTCGCGACGGCCAGCGGCTGCAATTCGACATCCGTGTGGATGTGCACGCCGCGATCCGCACCGATGGCCAGCGCCGTGCGCAGCGTGTCCGCACTCTGCGCCGGGCCGCAGGTCACCGCGATTACTTCGCTGGCGTGACCGGCTTCCTTCAGCCGCACGGCGGCCTCCACGGCGATCTCGTCGAACGGGTTCATCGACATCTTCACGTTGCTCGTCTCCACGCCGCTGTGGTCCGCCTTCACGCGGACGTTCACGTTGTAATCGACGACACGCTTCACTGCTGCCATGACTTTCATGCCTGGACCTTCCTTCAGGAAACCGCGCCGACGCCGTACTTGCCGGTCAGCAAGGCGCCAGTCGCAAAACGTTCGATGGAATACGGCGCGAGCGAAACCTCGGTCGGCAGGCCGAGCGCGGCTTGCGCGAGCACCAGGCCGACGGTCGGCGAGAGCTTGAAACCGTGACCGGAGAAGCCGTAGCCGATCACCAGCCCTTCGATGCCGGGCAAGCCGCCAAGCACGGGATTCCAGTCGGGCGTGACGTCGTACACGCCGGTCCACGACGAGGCAATGCCCGCCGCCTCATAGGCCGGAAAGCGCTCGGCGACCTGCGCGCCCACTTCGACGACATAGTCCATCGAAATGTCGCCTTGTTCGGTGTCGGCGTGGTCGAGCTTTTCGCCGGCGGTGCCCTCGCTCACCAGCATCTGATTGCCGCCGTAGCTGCGGTAATAGAGCATGCCCGGCGACGCGAGGTCCTTGAACACCGGCATCTGATACGTGTAAGCCGCGCCTTCGCATTCCAGCGCGAGCACCGCGTGACGTTCGGGCGAGACCGGCAAGGCCTGGCCGGTCCAGCCGGCGAGTTCCGGCGTCCAGATGTTCTGCGTGCTGACGACCATCGGCGCGGCAAAATCGCCCGCACTGGTCGAGACGCCGCGCACCTTGCCGTTTTCGATCAACAGACGGTTCACCGTGACGTTCTCGCGAATCGTCACGCCGCCGCGCCGTGCGGCGCGCGCGAAACTCGTCGCGGTCAGGTAGGCATCGGCGAAACCGGCTTCGGGTTCGAAGCCGATCAGCGCGGCATCGTCGAAACGGGCGATCGGCATCAGTTCGTGCGCCTGCTGCGCGCTCAGCAATTCGAGCGGAATGCCTTGTTGCTGCTGCTGTTCGAGCGAGGCGCGCAGGGGCTCGACCTTGTCGCCCTCGGCCGCGACGATCATGTAGCCGCTCTTCACGAGGCCGCACGACGCTTCGTCATCGCCGAGATACGCTGCGAAGTCGTTGAACACGGCCCACGACTTGCGCGCGAGCTGGACGTTTTCCTTCACCGAATAATGTGTGCGCAGAATGCCCGACGATTGCGAGGTCGTGCCCGCGCCGATGGTCGCGCGGTCCAGCACGAGCACGTTCTTCGCGCCGAGCTTTTGCAGGTGGAACGCGACCGACGTGCCGACTACGCCGGCGCCGATCACCACCACGTCATAAGTATTCACGGTTGCGCTTCCTTTGTGATGCGGATGATGGATGCAGTGTGCCGCGCCGCCTCTGCCGCGCGGCGTGCATAAGGAACAACGATGCTAAGCAGAAGCGCGGGCACGCCACGGTGTCAGACGGTGCCTTCCAGCCCCTTCATGACTTCGGCCTGCACGGTTTCCCAGATCGACTTCTTCATCTCGAGATACGCGGGCGAGAGCTGCACTTCGGCGGAGCGTGGCATCGGCAGGTCGTTGTGGATGTCCTGCACGATGCGCCCCGGCTTCGCGCCCATCACGATCATGCGCGTGGAGAGCATCAGCGCTTCGTCGATCGAATGCGTAATGAAGACGATGGTCTTGCCGCTCTTCTCATACAGCGAAAGCAGCTGTTCCTGAAGCACCTGGCGGGTCATCGCGTCGAGTGCGGCGAAGGGTTCGTCGAGCAGCATCACGTCGGGGTCGTTGGCGAGCACGCGCGCAATCGACACGCGCTGCTTCATGCCGCCCGAGAGCCTGCCGGGATAACTGTCCTCGAAGCCCTTCAGGCCGACCGCCTCGATATGACGGCGCGCGGCTTCGCGCCGCTCCGCCTTGCTCACGCCGCGCATCTTGAGACCGAACGCCACGTTCTCGCTGACCGTCTTCCACGGGAACAGCGCGTATTGCTGGAACACCATGCCGCAGGCCGGCTCGATGTCCTTCACGACCTTGTCGTTGACGAGCACGCGTCCTTGCGTCGGCTGCTCGAAGCCGGAGATCACGTTGAGCATCGTCGACTTGCCGCAACCCGATGCGCCCAGCAGCACGACGAATTCGCCCCGGGCGATATCGAGGTTGACTTCCTTCAGCACCTGCAGCGCGCCATAGCTTTTCGCGACGCCTTCGAGGCGGATCATCGGCGCATTCATCGTTGCCATGACAGCACCCCGCGTTCGATGAGGCGAAACACGGCATCGGTAATCAGCACCGTGATGCTGATGAGCACCATGCCGAGCACGACCGTGTCGGTCTGGAAGAACTCGCGTCCGTTCATGATCATGAAGCCGAGGCCTTGTTGCGCGGCGACGAGTTCAGCGGAAATCACGCAGGTCCATGAGAGGCCGAGAATCACCTTCATGCCGGACAGGATCTGCGGAATGCAGCCCGGCAGGATCACTTCGACCATGACCTGCCAGCGGTTCGCGCCGAGATTGCGCGCCGCGCGGATGAAGATCGGATCGATACTGCGCGTCGCGTCGATCACATAGAGCAGCGCGGGCGCGAACGAGCCCATGAACACGATGCTGTACTTCTGCGTTTCGGTGATGCCGAACCACAGCAGCGACAGCGGGATCCAGCTCATCGAGGGCAGCGGGCGCAGGAACGACAGCAGCGGATCGAACACGGCGCGCGCCACGCGCGACGTGCCGAGCATGATGCCAAGCGGGATCGACACCAGCGCGGCCGCAAGGAAGCCCACCATCACGCGGCGCGTCGAAGCGAGCACGTGATCGAGCAGCGCATGCTGGTTCCACATGCGAATACCGCGCGCCAGCACTTGCGACGGCGCAGGCAGGAACACGGCGTCGACCAGTCCCGCGCGGCAGATGAGTTCCCATAGCAGCAGGAAGCCGATCAACGAGCATGCGCTGACGACGAAGAGACCGCCGCCGTCACGCCATCTACGATTGGAGGCCATCCGCGCGCGCTCAGAGATAAGTGGCGTTGATCCAGTCCGCCACCTTCGGCGACTGATCGATCTGTTTCAAATCGACGAGCATGTCCGAGAGCTTCTGCACGCCGTCCACGAACGGCCCCGGCTTGCCGCCGTTGCCCACGAAGAGCGCCTTTTGCTGCGCGTGTGAATACCACTGGGTCTGCTTGAGGACGGCCATCTGCTCGTCCTGGGACAGGCTGGTGAGCGTCATCAGGATCGGCGCGACTTTCTCGGGCTGTTGCGTCATCAGGTCGTTGGCTTGCGCGATGCCTTGCAGGAAAGCCTTGGGCACCTCGGGATGCGCGCTCGCGAACGCCGTGCGGACCAGCAGCACGTCCGGTCCCGGCGTCAGCTGGAACTGCTTGTAGAGCGAGAACGACGAGTCGTCGAGCAGCAGCTTTGTGTCGGGCAGGGCGCGGATGCGGTCGAAGGTCGGCGTCCACGCAGCGGCGGCGTCGATCTGGTTGCCGCGATAGGCGGTGAGCAGTTCGGTGGCCGGCAAGTTGATGATGCTGACGTCCTTGCTCGGGTCCATGTTGGCCTGGCGCAGCACGTCGAGCAGCAACACATGCGAACTCGACGCATACGTGACGCCGATCTTCTTGCCCTTGAGGTCCGCGAGCGACTTCACATTCGCATGCACCAGCAGGCCTTCGGACTTGCCGAAGTTGTTGGGCGTGGTGATGAGCTGGAACTGCTTCGCGCCGTTGGCCATCAGCGCGAGCGCCGAGACGACGCCCGTGCCCGCGATATCGAGGTTGCCGGACATCACCGCGCCCATGCGCGCGGAGGAGGTCGAGAAAGACTGCCAGCGACAGTCGATGCCGAGCTTCGTGAAGATGTCGGTCTTCATCGCGACATAGGCCGCGTAATGCCCGAGCCACGCCGAGCCGCCGTAGTTGACGGGGACGGCCGCCGCGCGCGCCAGCGGTGCGAAGCCCGCCGAGATGCCCGCCGTGGCCGCGGCGGCGCCGATCCAGGAAGCCTGCTTCAGAAATGTACGGCGATTGCTGGTCATCGTTATGTCCGTCCGAATGAAAGGTTTGAACCGGCGGCGTGCCCGGCGTGGTCTGGTCCGCCATCGATGGTAGGGGCGAACGCGTGCTCGCCATAAAGCGGTTTGCCGAATCAGCAACTCTTATGTTTTGAAGCAGTTGGGCTAATTCGATGCTGCATTGCACGCTGCTTCGGCTTCTGCCGCATGGGCATTGAAAAGATGCGCGGGCATGCCGGGCAGGGCCGCATGCAGTCTGGGCGCGATCACGTCGCGCGTCACGGCGATGGACTCGCGCGACACGGCTTCGGCCATCGCGGACCATTCGGAACGCCGCGTGAGGATGTAAAAGTCACGATGCCCGATGCGCGTGAGAGGCAGCGGCACGACCGTCACGTCCGGCAGATGCGCACGCGATTGCCACAGGCACAGCGGCGAAGTAATCGCGCAACCGAAGCCGGACGCGACGAGGCTGAGCAGCGGATCGGTGTCATCGAACTCGTAGCGGTTCGGCGCATGGAAGTTCATGTGCTTGACCAGCCGCTCCACCTGTTGCCCGATCAACGAGCGCCCGGTGTAGCGCAGCAGCGGCAGTTCACGCACGACGTCATGAAAGTCGCGCGGCGTGCGTTCCGCGCAGAACGCCTTCGGCGCGACGGCGACAAAGCTCTCCGAAAACAGCGGACGCAATTCGACGCGCCGTGGATCGAGTGTCGCTTCGGTGCAGATGGCGAGATCGAGTTCGCGGTTGGCGAGTTGTTCGCTCAGGATCGGCGTGAGACCGGACCACATCGAAAGCGTCTTCATGCGCTCCGACAGGCGCTGCACGATGAACGGCCCGACACTGGCGGCGAACGAATCCACGCAGCCGATGCGCAGGCTCGACACGCCTTCGCTCGTCGCCGTCCGCACGTTGTGCGAGACCGCCTGCGCATGTTCGAGCAACCCGCCCGCCTGCTCGAACAGAATGCGTCCCGCTGCGTTGGGCCGCACGGGCCGGAACTCGCGGTCGAACAGCGCGACGCCCTGTTCACGCTCCAGCGCGGCGATCAGCTGGCTCACTGCGCTCTGCGTGACGCCCAGCACGCGGGCGGCTTCGGTCATCGAGCGCGTCTCGCACACGGCGACGAATGCCTGCAAGGCACGCAGGTCCACCCCGACGAATGTATTTCGCATGGCTTCCTCCTGCGCGCCATAATAGCGGGCACAAGCTTCGAACACGGCGTCTTCGCGGGTGCGCTTGCTGCTCAGCGAAGGCATGCATCGTCAACCCCACGTCGCGCGCCTTGGTCACTCACTCTTCTTCATCCGCCGCCGTGCCGCCGCGCCGGTTCGTGTTCCTGCTGGCCGAAGGCCTCTCGATGATGAGCCTTTCGTCCGCCATCGAGCCGCTGCGCTCGGCCAATCGCCTTGCTGGAGAAACGTTGTATGGCTGGACGCTCGCGAGCCTCGATGGCGAGCCGGTCGAGTCATCGAACGGCATTACGCTGGCAACGCGCCGGTTCGACGACGTGGTCAAGGAGGCCGACTACGTGTTCATCTGCGGCGGCCTGCGTCTCGCGCCCGCGCAGGAACCGGCCTTCGTCGCGGCGCTGAAGCGGGCGGCGCGCACGGGCGCGGTGATCGGCTCGCTGTCCACGGCAACCTGGCTGCTCGCGCTCGCGGGCCTGCTCGACGGCTATCACTGCACCATTCATTGGGAGAACCTGCCGGCCTTCACGGAGGCCTTTCCCGATCTGCTGTGCAGCAGCCGGCTGTTCGACATCGACCGCGACCGCATGACGTGCTCGGGTGGCATCGCGGCGATGGACATGATGCTGCAGCTCATCAAGACGCAGCATGGCAGCGATCTGGCGGTGCGCGTCGCCAACCAGTTCCACCATGAACGCATGCGCGACACCGCCGACAACCAGCGCGGCTGGCGCGACCAGAATCACGCGAGCCTGCCGCGCGGCATTCGCCGGGCGATCGAGATGATGCGTGCGAACGTGGAGACGCCGGTGCAGATCAACGATATCGGCTCGGCGATCGCCATGACGTCGCGGCAGATGGAGCGGCTCTTCCTGCGGCATCTGAACGCCACCCCCGCGCGCTATTACGTGCAATTGCGGCTGGAGCGCGCGCACGACATGCTGACATATTCGAGCGTGCCCGTAGCCGATGTGGCGGTGGCGACGGGCTTTGCGTCGCCGTCACATCTGGCGCGCTGGGTGCGCCGGGCGTATGGCATCAGTCCGACGGAGTTGCGCGCGGCGCAGCCGCGGTCTTGAGCCTCTACGCCGCTTCGAGCACCGGCGCCGTGGCGCGCAACGGCAAGGGCAGCCAGCCCTGCAATTCGCGCCACTCAGGCTCCAGCTCGGCGAAGCGCGCGAGCGACAACGACGACAAATCGGCGAACCCGCAATGCCCGTCCACGACGAGATCGCGGATCGCGTGCCCGCTCGCCGGCGACAACCCAAAGCCCACGCTCGACAAGGTCGCGACCGTCACGTTGCCCTGCGCTGCCGGTCGATCGATCACGGGCCGTCCATCCGGCGTGTTCTCGATATAGCCCGCCCAGCTGCGGATGACCTTCGCATGCGCGGCCTTCGGCAGCAGCGCCGCAAGCCGGGCCGCGATGCTGCACTGGAGCGGCGTCGAATGCGGGCGGACCTTGGGGACGTCGTCGAGCGCGAGCCATTCGTGCGGACCGCCGCCATACGCGAGATTGCCGCGCAGCGTCTGGCGTCCATACAGTCCGTTGCCGTCGATGCCGCCCAGCGGCATGAGCGGCAGCGGCTCGGTGACGATCATCTCCGCGCGCGCGGCCGCCAGCGGCACGTCGATGCCGAGCTGCGCCGCCAGCACACCGGTATGCGGTCCGGCCGCGATCACCAGATGGTCGCAGGCAAATTCGCCTGCGGGCGTTTTGACCGCGGAAACGCGTCCGCCTTGCGAGACGAAACCCGTCACCGGCGTATGTTGCAGGATGCGTCCGCCGTGATCCTCCATCGCCCACGCATAAGCCTGCAACGTGCGATGCGGATTCGCATGACCGCCGAAGTGATAGAAGTAACCGGCATGCACGTTGTCGCCCGCGAGCGGCACGAGTTCGCGCACCTGCTTGGCGTCGAGCACGTCGGAGCGCAGTCCGTGATGCTCGCCGTTCTCCAGCGCGCGCCGGTAGAGGATGAACTGCTGTTCGTCGAGCGCGATGCGGATGCGTTCCCGGCAGAACTCGGTCGGATAGCCGAGCAGTTCGTCCATCATCGGCCAGAGGCGCTGCTCTTCCATGAAAAGCGGGCTGTGATGATGCGAACAGCCGCCGCCATTGCGCCCCGACGCGCCCCAGCCCAGCATGCCTGCTTCGAGCACCAGCACGTCGATGCCCTCGCGCGCGAGCCACCATCCCGCCGACAATCCCGTCACGCCGCCGCCGACGATGACGACCGATGCGCCCTTGACCGTGCCGCCGTCCGTGCTTGTGCCTGCTGCCGATGTGTTCATGCCTGCGTGCCTCGATTGCGATTGAGAGTTGCTGTGGGAAGCCATGGCATCGAACGCTATTCGCTTGCCACCGCTTCGCCGACCTGGCGCGTGCCCGCACGATAGAGCGGCTCGACGCGCCAGAACGGCACCCATTGCGAGGCCATGCCGAACCAGCTGTCCCAATGCGCGGCGGTCGATGAGGCTTCGGCGACCTCCGCCAGCTGGCGCAGCGCGAGCGGACGCACTGGCGCTCGGAAGGTGGCGAGCGGAATCTGCGGCAGCGCGCAGCCCGAGCCGATGGCCAGGAGCGCCGCCACCTGTTCGCGGCAGCGGCGGCCCTGACACGGACCCATGCAGGCACGTGTCAGGCGCTTGACCGCATCGGGATTCGGCGGGCCGCTCCGCGCCAGCCCGGCGACGCCGCGCGTGTCGTGCGCGGCATCGGCGGGATGCCAGTCGAGATAGCGCGGCGGACGCACATCGAGAATTTCGCGCGCGGTCACTTCCTCGCACTGGCACACGAACGGCTCGCCCGCCGCGCCCACGACGCTCGCCCGGACCCATGCCACGCGGGCCTGCGCGATGTCGTAGGCGGGCGTGTCGGGTTCTATCGGCGTCGTTGCGGCGGTACTGTCCGATGTCGCGCCCAACGCATCGAGCGCTGCCCGCGCCGCGCGGCGGCCTTCTTCCCGCGCGATGTCTTCATCGCGGCTCTTGCTGGCCCATACACCGGCGCAATCGCCGGCTGCATGAATGAACGGCAGCGACGTGCGCTGCATCGCATCGACGCATACGACATGACCGCTGCGCGCGGCGTCGAACGCCGTTGCGCAGCCGGCTGCTTCGGGCAGTTCGATCGCGGGCAAAGCGGCGATGCCAAGCAGGACCGTGTCGCAATCGAAGGAGGTCGATGTGTCTGTGTCCAGCGATGCCGCTTCAACGGAGGTCACGCCATAAGCGTCGCCGTGCGCGTGCCGCACCGCATGACGCACGAGCAGGCGCGCGCCGCCCGCTTCGAGTTGCGACGCGAGCGCCGCATCGCCGAGAATCGCCTCCGCTTGCTCAATCACCGCGACAATGCGCACCCCGCGCGCCATCAGTTCGACGGCCACGTTCAGCGCATCCGTGTCGCTGCCGACG